>NZ_JAVLVT010000002.1:0-323128 GCF_031628175.1 Lipingzhangella rawalii
CGACGGCCGACACGGCGCGGGCCCCAGGTGTGCAGCACACCGAACCGCCCGGCAGACACTCCCCAGGACTCGACCTAGGAGGGTTCACCTTCCGTCTCGGACGGTTTCCGAGCCCGGAGGAGGACGATACTCCCCCGATCGTTGCGGCGGATCGCGTCACTCGCGGCAACCAGGGGAATCGCGGGCGCTGCCGCGTTGAAGCCAAGACGCCCACCCCAGGCGGACACGGCCAGGTACCCGAGCTCGGCGCCGGGACCGCGGAACTGGTAACGGTGTTCGCCAACGACGACACCCCGGCTGGTCAGAAGCTCACGCAGCTGTGTGTGCGTGTAGGTGCGACGCACGTCGTAACGACGGCGATGCGTCTGGGCGAGGTTGGGCCAGCGGTGCCGCCGGGTCAGAGCGTCCGCGGAGAGAAGCAGCTGTCCTCCGGGGCGCAGCACCCGCACCATCTCGGTGAGGGCCGCGGGGCCATCCGGAAAGTGCTCCAGGGCGCATACGGACAGCACCGCGTCCACGCTGGCATCGGACAGGGGAAGTCGCAACGCGTCTCCCGCGACCAGAGCCGGGGACGAGCGCAGCCGGCGCCCCCGGCGCAGCTTGTGCAGGGCCAGGTCCACGGAAACCGTGCGGGCGCCACGCCGTCGGGCCTGCCCGGCCCAGTACCCATCTCCCCCAGCCACGTCGAGGACAACCTGCCCCCGTAGGTCGTTGCCCAGCCACCGCAGGAGCGTGCGGGCTTCACGGAACCGACAGACGTGGAGTTGGTGTCCGGAGAAGGCCACAAGATCGTCGAGACTCACCCGGACCACCCTATGACCTCGTGGCGTCGGCCCCTGGACGTGGGGCCGCGGGCCCCACGCGAATCGTCCGGTGGTCGCCCGCCCCTGTCGCGGTGCGGGCGGGTGGGCCGGGTCGTGGCTACCCTGGCCGGGTGCTCAGCAGTCCGCGCGCCCGCATCTGGATCCGCTCCAGCGTGGTCGTGCTGGTCCTGCTCTGCGCCGGATACGCGCTGTACGCCCGGTGGGACGAGGCGAGTGCGGCGCTCGCCTCGCTTTCGGTGTGGGTGCTGATGGCTTCGCTGGCGGCTGCGCTCGTCGGGCTGCTGGCGCAGATGTTGGCCTGGCGTGCGCTCCTCGCCGATGTGGGGGCGGTGCTGTCCGTGCCGGTGGCGGGCCGGGTCATGTTCCTCGGGCAGCTCGGGAAGTATCTCCCCGGGTCGGTATGGGCGTTTCTGGCTCAGGTGGAACTGGCCCGGGAGCAGCAGGTACCACGTGCACGGGCAGCGACGGCGACCGTGCTGGCCGTGGTGGTGACCCTGGCCGTGAACCTGGCCGTGGCGACGGCCACGCTCCCGCTGGTCTCCCCGGAGGCCGCGCGGCGCTGGTGGTGGGTGCTCGCCTTGGCCCCGGGACTGGTGCTGGCCCTCCATCCCCGCCTGGTGACCGCCCTGGTTCGTGGGGGACAGCGGCTTACGCGGTCCGGGGGGCAGATACCGGCTGGTGAACTCACCCGGGTGAGTTGGCGTGGCCTGACGGCTGCGGCGGGCTGGTCGGTGCTGGCGTGGCCACCGCTGGCGCTACACGTGTGGACGCTGATGGCGGCGGTGGGTGATGTGGGTGTCACCGCGCTGCCGCTGGCCGCCGGGGCTTTTGCCCTCGCCTGGACCCTGGGACTGGTGGTGGTGCTGGCGCCGGCCGGAGTCGGGGTCCGGGAGTTGGTGCTGGTGGTGTCCCTGGCTCCCGTGCTGGATGCGGGGGCGGCCCTGGTGGTGGCGGCGTTGTCCCGCCTCGTGCTGACGCTGACCGACCTGCTGTGGGCGGCTGCCGCGACCCTGGTGCGGCCGGGTGGGCGGATCAGATGAGCGCGGACAGGTAGCGCTGCCAGTAGACCTCCGGATCCACGCGGCGTACGGCGGCTGCCAGCCGCTGGGGTTCCCCTGGTTCGTAGAAACGGTTGAGGGTTCGGGCCAGGTCGGTGACGTTGTTCGGTTCGCAGATCAGACCGTCGACCCCATCGCGCACGTGCCGGGGGAGTGTGCCGGTCCGGGTGGCGATGACGGGGCGGTTGTGTTCGAAGGCCCACCACACGTTCTGGGTGGCGGTGGCGCTGCGGTAGGGCAGTACCAGGGCGTCGGCCTGGTCGAAGAGGTGGGGGACCTCGGCCGCCGGGACGTAGCCCGCACGAAATTCGACCCGATCCCCCAGGTCGAGCCCTTCGGCGAGGCGACGCAGGTATGTGGATCCGCCCCAGAACTCGCCGGCGACGGTGAGACACACGTCCGCGGGGCCGGCGGCGAGGGCCTGGACCAGGAGGTCCACGCCCTTGTAGGGACGGACCATCCCCAAAAACAGGAGCCGGCGTAGCACGGTACGTGGGGCGGGGGCACGGTGCGTGTCGGGCAGGTGCGGGGGCAGGTCCGCATGGTGTACGGATTCAGCTCGTCCCCCCAACAGCTGCCGGGCGTGGGACTGTTCGTCCGGGGAGTGCGTGAGGACCGTGTCGACCCGTCGCAGTAGCGCCCGCACCAGCGGCACATCGAACATGCGTCGTTCGTGCGGCAGTACGTTGTGGCACACGGCGACCGTGGTGGGGGGTCTGTGGGCGGTGCGTAGGCCGTGCAGCAGCCCGAGGTAGGGGGGGACCTGGACCGGTGACACCAGGGTGAGGATCACGAGGTCGGCCTCGTCCGCGATGCGACGTCCGGTCCGCCACCAGCCGTCCGGACGGTTCCACGCGAGCTCGCACCGGGTTCTGGGGTAGGGCGGGGCCTCCGGGGCGGCCACGGTCTGTTGTCCCGGGTACAGCGAACGTGGGTACTGGGCGCGCCAGGACTCCAGGACCGTGTCGTGTCCGGCTGCCGCGAGGCGGTGGGCGAGTTCGGTGGTGTGTCGGGCGCCCCCACCCTTGTACGGGTGGGTGGGTCCGATCAGGGCGATGCGCACGGCGGCTCTCCAGGCTCGGGTCCGGATCCGTGGCCGGGTCAGGCTCCGTTGCGGGAACGCACGATGAGGTCGGCCAACAGGGCCATGCACCCGATGACCAGGCCACTGACCACGAGCATGATGGTGTTGTTGCGGATGTAGACCGGGTCGGTGATCACATCGTAGAGGCCCTTGCCCACACCCAGGGCGAGCAGGCTCAGGGCTGGCGGCATCAGGACCTTGAGCGGGTTGAAGTACATCACCATCCGCAGCACCTGCAAGATGTAGCGGTAGGCATCGGCGACGAAATGGAACTTGGACCGTCCGGACCGCTTGGCATAGGCGATCGGCACGTACTGGATGGGGTGCTGGTTCGCGAGGAAGGCCAGGGTGATGGTGGTGACACAGGAGAATCCCGGCGGCAGCAGCCGCAGGTAGGGCAGCGCCGTGGTGCGGCGGAAGGCCCGCAGCCCGGAGTTCAGGTCCGGGATCGCGCTGTTGGTGAGATGCTCCGCGAGCTTACGGATCAACCATTTCGCGGGAACGCGCAGTAGCCGATGGGTTCCGGACTCCTGGCACCGCGCCCCGACCACCTGTTCGAGATCGGGATCCTGGTCGAGGATCTCCACGAGTTCCGGGATGCGCTCGTTGGGGTAGGTCAGGTCGGCATCGGTCCACACGACCACCTCGCCCCGGGCCCGCTGGGTGCCGATGCGACGCACCGTCCCCGCTCCCCCGTTGTGGCGAAACGGAACCACGGTGAGTTGCCGGTGGTGGGTCGCGGCCTCCCGCAGGCGGGCGAGGGTGTCGTCACTGGAGGCGTCGTCGATCGCCAACAGCTCGTAGCTGTAGCCGCTGGCGTCCATGGCGGCGCAGATGCGTTCCACCTCGGCCAGGACGTGCTGTTCCTCGTTGTAGCAGGGCAGGACGATGCTGACGTGTGGGGGCTCGGTGGCGGTCGACTCGGCGGGCTCCACGGCTAGTCAGCGTAACCCTGGGTGAGCGGCAGGAGAAACACGCGGGTGCTGACGTCCCACGAGCCGGCGGGAGGTCGCATCAGGGTGCTGGGGTCCTGCTCTGCGTTCAGCCGGAAGGCCCGGGTGGGATAGTCGCCGGCCGTGTCGTAACGGGCGATGGTTCGGGAGCTGCTCGCGGCGAGTACGGGAACCCGGTCGCGGGAACGCACCTCAGCGGCCAGGCGATGTATCGTACCGGCCTCGGTCGTGGTGACCCGGGCTGCGGGGACCCCACACATGCCGCGGAAAAGTTGGAGGTAGGAGTTCCCGGTCTCGTCGTCGACCGTGAGGACACTGGCACGTTCGGGAAGCTGGGCACAGAGCCGCTCGGCCTGCTCCACCGAGCCCACGTCCGACCGGTAGGTCATGATTCCGTGGGCGGTCACCGCGGTGGGGAGCACAAGCACCACGACTCCCAGTGTCACAGCCAGGGGGAGCAACGGGCGTGGCACACGCTCGGGCTGCTCGCGCAGGGCCCGCACGCCCCGGGCCAATGCCCACACGGCCAGGAGGACAAAGGCGGGCAGCACCAGAACCAGCAGCCGGCGGCTGGCCCAGGGATGGTCCGGGGTGATTGCTGGCCTGGCGAGTGTGAGCGCTACCGACCATCCCAGGACCAGCAGGGGCAGCGCCCAGTCCGGAGCCTCGCCGCGCAGGATCCGGCGCAGGAGGAGCGCGGCGCCGAGGGTGGCGAACAGCACCGTGGCCAACCCCAGGTACCAGCCCACCCAGTACAGACTCATCTCGGTGTAGGTGCGGGCACCGTCGACCGCGAGCCCTTCGAGCTCCTGCACGTAGGCGACGTAGGCGTCCGTGGTTTCGTGGCCGTGCCCACGTCCCTGCCACACCAGGGGCCGCAACGCCAGCCCAAGCACAACCAGGACGGGCACGGCCGCGGCGGCGGTCGCGACCCAGGTGGGGCGTATCGACCCGGGGAGCCCACGCCGCCACCGGGCGGCGGTTATCGCGACCGTGCCGGCCAGGACACCCGCGGCCACCCACAGCATGGGCACCACCGAATCGGCCAGGTACTCGACGTAGGGCCGGGACAGCACGTAGCTGGCCAGTCCCCCGTAGCCGAGTCCCACGAGGAGCCCGCCCGACATCGCCAGCGCCGGGGCTCGACGGACCAGCAGCAACAGGCCCAGGAACAGCACCACCGGTAGGAGATCCCGCAAGGCGTCAATACGGACCACGGTGCCGAGTCCGAAGGCCAAGCCGGACGCACTCCCCAGAACCAGGGCACAGACGCGGGTTGGGGGGGTGCGGCGGGAACTCACGCCCGAATCGGTGCGCAGGGCGTCGACCGCGAGTACGAGTGCCCCCAGCATGAGCAGCTGCGCGACCGGTTCGGAGTAGGTGGCCCGACTCGCCCACTGGTGGGGAAGACTCAACGCGAGGAGCAGGGCGGCCAGCGGTGCCCAGCGCGGGCCGACGAGCCGGGCGGTGAGCCCCGCCATCACCAGCACGCCCAGGGCGCCCAGTACGGGGGTGGTGAGCAGCATTCCCGGAATGCCCCCGAGCCAGTGGCCCACGGTGAGGGTCAACGGGGTCCCCGCCAGAAACTGGGGCCAGATCACCTCCCCGACCTGGTAGAACGCGAGGCTCTGGTAGCTCAGGGCCGGATCGTCGCCGGCGATGAGCTCCCGTTGTTGGGGGATGGGTAGCGAGCCGTGCTCGGCGATCCAGTGCGTGAACTGGGCGTAGGAGGCGGCGTCTCGACGAACCACGATCTCTTCACCGTGATAGGCCATCTGCACGGCCGCGAAGGCGACGGTAACCGCACCCACACCCAGGACCGCCCACCACGGGGTGTGCTCGGGCAGATCCGGGACGAACCGCGGCACCAGCGTGGCGACCACCACGACCACGGGAGCGCCCACCGCGACCCCTACAACCGGCGTGAGCTGGCCAAACAGCAGCAGTGGGAACGAGACCAGAAGCCACGCCCCCACCACGAGGACGGGCAGGGCGGTGCCACGGGCGAGCAGGCGGCCGGCGGACATGGTGGCAAGGATCGCAGTGGATCACGGCCGGATGGTAACCGGGCCGCTCCGGACGGGGACCGCCCCGCGGTCAGCGCTCGCGGGCGCCCCGGTGTGCTCGGGCGGCGTGCCGGCCGGTTCCCGGTGCGCAGTACCATGCCCAGAGTGTCCAGCCTGTTGGGCATACAGCGGACGCGGACGCGGACACAGTACACGCGGACCACAAGGAGCGAGGAGGTGGTGGGGATGGCCGACGCCGCGACCCCGGCGGAGCTGTGGCGTTCCGCCCGCACGCGGGATCCCTCCCGCCCGTTTGTCACCGCCTACGACGACAGCGGCGGCCGGGTGGAGTTGTCCTACGCCACCGTGGACAACTGGGTCGCCAAGACGGCCAACATGCTTCTGGACGGTCTGGACGCGGCCCCCGGGGAACGGGTCGCCCTGGCACTGCCCGTGCACTGGCAGAGCATCGTCTGGTATCTGGCGTGCTGGCACACGGGCCTGGTGGCGGTGCCGACGGATACGCACGAGCTCCCGGAGGCGGACATCGTCGTCACCGGCCCGCAACAACTGACGCAGGCCCTGGACTCCCCGGCCCGGGAGATCGTCGCGACCTCGCTACATCCGATGGGGGCACCACTGCCGGACTGTCCCCCACCGGCCGTGGACTACGCAACCGAGGTGCGTTCCTTCGGCGACCAGTTCACTCGCCCGGCTGGCGGCACGGCCACGGGACCGGCGCTGGACTGGGGCGGCGAGCACACCACCGCCTCCGGTCTTGTCGCCCTCGGACAGGAGCGGGCCCAGCGGTGGGGGCTGACACCACAGGACCGGGTGGCTATCATCACCTCTCAGTACCAGTCCCAGTACCAGTCCCAGTACCAGTCCCCCACGGCGCCCGGCACCGGGATCGCGTGGCTGCTGGCCGCGGTCACATCCGCCTCGGCACTGGTGCTAGTGTCCGATTCCAACCCCGGCGGACTTTTTGGCCGCCTTGACATGGAGCACGTCACGGCGTTCGTCGACGCCACCCCCGGGCAGTCCGTGGCCGTGAGCGATGTCAGAGCGCTGACCTGAACCCGACTCCTCAGCAGTAGGCGCGATGCCCAGAAAACGCTCAGCACGTCCCAGGCTGTCGGCCCAGGCGTGGATCTCGATGGCCACCACCGGCGCGGTGATCGCGAGTGGCCTGACGGCCTACGGTCTCTACCACGACCTGTACGGCAACATCACGCAGGAAGCGATCGACACCGACTCCTTCGAGGACCGTCCCAGCCAGATCGAGGGGTCGATGAACGTCCTGATCATCGGGTCGGACGAACGCACCGGGGAGAACTCCGAGTACGGGGACGCGGAAGGGGAACGCCCCGACACACTCATCATCGCCCACGTCACCCCGGAGCAGGAAACCGCAACGCTGGTGAACATCCCCCGGGATTCCGTGGTGGAACTCCAGGCATGCGCCGCCAGCGACGACCGTCCCGGTATGGACGCGGGGCGGAACATGATCGGGCTGGCACTGACTCTGGGCGGCCCGCCCTGCCTGTGGAACAACGTGGAACAGCTGACCGGGCTGCACATCGACCACTACATCCATATGGACTTCCACGGGTTCTCGGACATGGTGGACGCGCTGGGCGGGGTGGAAATGTGCATCCCCGAACCGATCTCGGACGAGAAGGCCCACCTGGAGTTGGATGCCGGGCAGCAGGTCCTGGACGGGGAGGAGGCGCTGGGTTTCGTCCGCGCCCGCTACGCCCTCGGTGACGGCAGTGACACCAGCCGTATCGAACGTCAGCAACAGTTCATGGGGGCGATGGCGGAGCAGGCGTCCAGCAGCGAAGTGATCGCCAACCCGGGCAACCTGTACGACTTCCTGAGCGCGGTCACCCAGTCCATCACCACCGACGACGAATTCTCCCCCGACACCATGGCCGACCTCGCGATCGGGATGCGCGAGGTCGATATGAGCGACATCGAGTTCGTCACGGTTCCGCACGGCGAGGCCCCGGACAACCCCAACCGCATCATCTGGCGGGAGCCGGATGCCCAGGAGTTGTTCGACTCGGTGCGCCAGGACAGCCCGCTCACCGATCCGGAGGAGGACGAGGCGGACACCGACGACTCCTCCAACGGCGGAGACGACGGTGGCGACGCCCCCGACGTGGCGCCGGAGGAGGTCACCGTGGAGGTTCTCAACGGCACCGGCGTGTCCGGTCTTGCGGGCCAGACCGCCGAGGAGCTGCGGGCCCTCGGTTTCACCGTCGCCGACACCGGTAACCCACAGGGGACCGCCCCGCAGGCCACCACAGTGCTCCACTCCCCTGATCGGGCCCAGCACGCCCGGGCGCTGGCCGACGCGCTCAGCACCGCGAGCGTGGTCGAGGACGCCACCCTGGGCACGTCCGTACAGCTGGTTCTGGCCGACGACTGGGACGGGGTCACCGGTACGGCCGACACGCACGGGGAGAGCGCTCAGGAAGAGGACGCAGCGGACGCAGCGGACGGAGCGTCGGGGCACGATGCCGATACCCGCACCGCCGCCGACGATGCGGAGTTCGTCTGCTGACCCCGCGATGAGGAGCCGCTGGCCCCGGGCCGCCCCGTCCCGGCACGGCCCGGGGGGCGTTGTTCACCCGGCTGTGGACGACACCGCGGTCGGGGACGGGGCGATGCCCGTGGCCGGCCACGGGTCCGTCCCCCGTGGCAGGCGCCCGTCGATAACCAGGTCGGTCCACAGTTGGCGCACCCGCTCCAGCGAGTACTGCTCAACGATCTCCCGCTGGGCCACGCGCCGTGTCTCCTCGAACCGGCCGCCGGTCACAACCCGGTGAATCGCCGCGGCCATGGTCGTGGTGTCCGGGTGCACCCACCGTTCGGAGTAGATGGTGTGGGCACCGGGCCAGGCGAGCACCACCGGAACACCACCCGAGGCCGCACACTCGGCCGGGGCCAGATGGAAGCTCTCGTCGTCACTCGTGGACAGGACGAAGCCGACCCTGCGCAGCCAGGCGGCGATGTCCGGGCCGAACGGGTCGAAAACCACCCCGCCGGCGAGCGGCTCACTGCGCTGGATCCGTCGATAGGTCCGTTCGTAGTAGTCGCGCTCCTCCGGACGGTTCCACACCCACCAGTAGTCCCATGGTTGCCGGGTCTTCACCGCCAAGGTGTAGCGGCTGTCCAGGTGCCGGAGCTCGGCGAGGACATCCAGAGCCCGATCCAGGCGCTTGCGGGACGGCGCCGCGCCGACCATGCCCAGGGTGTACTCGGCTCCGGGAAGTTTGGGACGGTCCAGTTGGCGCGCATCCACCCAGTTGGGTAGGACCACGACCTTCTCTTCCGGCCAGCCGGTCTCCTCCCGGGTCCGCTGGGCGTAGTGCGGGCTGACACAGACGACGGCGTCGACCTGGTCGATGTCGAGCTTGTGCGGCCACTGCGCGTACAGCTCGAAGCGGTGGAGCCGAACCACGAGGCGCTGGCCGCGCCGCTTCCTGGAGGCGTAGAACAGGGCGTTGGGGCCACACCACTCACAGACGACCACGTCCGCCCACGCGGCCAGCTCGCTGCTGCGATACTCGTCGTGTGTGCTGATGCCCTCCCACTCGTCGAAGCGGAGCTCCAGTCCGGGGAGCGCCGCCAGGTGCTCGCCCAGTCGGGTGAAGAACTTCAGGTCGTGCCCGGCGATCACGACCCGCAGGGGGCGGGTGGACTCCCGGTGCGCGGCGGAGGGCACGCGGGGTGCCACCTCGGCGAGGAGCTCCCGCAGGCGTTGTGCCGCCCGTTCCAGGGTGAACTGTCCAGCCGCCTGCCGACAGCGCTGCACGGCCAGTTCCGACACCGGTGGCTCCTCGGGGGATCCCGGGGTCTGCCGCCCCCGTGCCGACGGGGCCAGGGTGGCCGCCACTACCCCGGCCACCCCTTGCGCGTCGGGTTCCGTGTGCGCATCCACGAACAGGGGATAGTCCGCCCCGAGTAGCTCCTCGTGCATCGGGGTGCGGTTGAGTAGCACCGGCACCCCCAGGGCGCCCAGCTCCAACACCTTGGTGGAGAGCTCCAGGCTGGCATCCAGCTCGGCCGAACGCCAGGACAGCCCCAGGTCGCACCCGGCGGCGATGTCGAGCGCCTCGGACCGGGACATTCCGCCGTGCCAGATCACTCCGGGGGTGTTCTCCAACGCGCGACGCATCCGCCGCGACCATCCGCTCGGGTCCCGGTGGATCTTGTCCCCGACCATGTGCAGCTCAGCGGAGACGTTGCGCTCGGCCAGCGCGGCGGGAAGCTCGGTCATCTCCAGGGTCTGCCACCGAGGAGCGAACTTTCCGGTATAGACGAGCCGCAGCGGCTCGCCCTCCGGGCGCCGCCGTGGCTGCTGCGGTGGATCCACATCCACGACCGGGCCGAACACCACGCTCTTCCCGCAGGCCGCCGGAACGACCGACTCCAGGAAACAGCGCAGGTCCTCCGTCTGGCACAGCAGGACCCGGGAGGCCACGGCGATATCGCTGAGTTCCGAGGTTACGGCTGGAGTGAGCTCACTGACGCTCTGCGGAATGTCGGTGAGATAGGTCCACAGGCGCCCGTGCAGTTGCTGCTCCTGGGCGGCGAGTGCGGCCAGCCGCCGGCCCCGCACGACAATGAGGTCCGCGGGCTGATCCTGGTCGAGCTGCCCGATCAGGGACACGGCCAGTTCGGGGCTGAGCCCGCGTTCGGCGGTGGTGGACACGAGCCCCTCCTCGTGGGGGCGGCGCAGGGTCACACCCGCGAGTGCGGCCAGCGGCGCGGTGAGGCGTTCGGTCCGCACCGGGGCCTTGAGGAGGAGGGTGACCTCACATCCCGCGCTGGCCAGGGCCTGGGTCATGGTCTGGGCCCAGACGGCCGAGCCGTCGATCACGTTCAGGTCAACGTCGCCGTAGACGAGTGCGTGCGGGGTCACGGTTCCTCCGGAGGATGCGGTACAGGGCGTGGCCGGGATAGCTGCGGGGTCAGGACGGGCCGTGGGCGCCCGGTGTGGCTGCCTGGGCCGGGCACCGCCCCAGGGCGAGTAGGCGGGCCCCGTGCCGGCTCCAGACCCCCGGATGGGTTCCCTCTGCCATCAGGTCACGTCGGGCGAGGGTGGGCCGAATCGCGTGTGTGAACACGTAGTCCGGGCCGGACTGTGCGGAGTCCGTGTCCTCGGGCTCGGGGTCGGAGGCCCGCCAGGGGGGCAGGGCCGGACCGACGGCCTCAGCACCGGAGCATTCTGCCGCGCACACCGCGTCCACGAGGTGGGTGGTGTCCACGGGCCCGCGCCAGGGCGCCACCCACGGCGTCTGGGCTGTCTCCGCCAGCCGCGCCCAGTCCACCGGGGTCGGTTCGCGGACCAGCGTGTCGGCGGCTGCGGCGGTGCCGTTGGCACCGGGGGTCGCGACGCCGTCCCCCGGCGTCGGCCCGGTGGCTGGAAGCTCGGGAACCCCGTGGATCGGCACCCCGTGGGCGTGCAGCTCCCGCAGTGCGGGCAGGCGCGTGGCCGCCTGGGGCACCGCGACCGCGACGGGAGGATGCAGCTGCGCGAGGACATCACTGGCCAGCTGGTGCGCCTCCTCGTCATCGCGCGGATGGGCCAGCACGGTGACACTGCGCCTGGTTCCCGGGGCGATGATCCCACGGGAGGCGTAGTCCGGGAGCACACCGCGCAGGATTCCACCGAGGAGGGTGAAACTGGCGTGCTCCCGGAACAGCTCCCGCAGGGTGGCTCGACGCTCACTCTCGGACAGCGGACCGGCAGAACGCAGGTCCGCCACGGACTGCGCAAGTTCCCGGTCATCCGTGGCTGCGGTGTGGCTCAGCCCGGGGAGCTGCCCCCGGAGGCGCGCCGTGGTGTCCTCGGAGCGGACCGTGCCATCTGTGCGCAGCAACACCCGGACGCCGCAGGCCAGCAGGCGAAGAGCGGCGTGGTGGTCGTCGGTCACGGCCGTTGCGACGTTCCGGAGTTGTTCCCTGAGGTCGCCTCGACCGGTGAGCGGTTCGGACAGTGTGTCCAGCCCGGCCAGCACCTCGGAACGGGCGGGCGGGTGCACGCCGCTCGGGACCCACAGCGGGCCGCCGGAACGTTCGGGTCCGGCGGCCACGGGGTTGTACCGGTGCAGGGGCACCCCCAGGTTGCCCGAGTGGACCTGGTCGAAGCCGAGCTGCCGGAGGCCCGGTGGGCAGGGGCCGTCCAGGAGGAGCACGCTGGGGATACCGCGTGCGGCCGCGGACTCCAGTACCCAGCGCAACACCCGGGTGCGGTCCACGACCGCGGGCTGGCCGACGTGCGCCCACGGCCCGCCCGGTGCCGCGGCTGAGGCGGAGACCAGCAGCAGATCGGCATCCACGGAATCGAAGGTGACCTGCGCGTCGTGCGGCCGCAGCGGGAGTACGCGCGCGTCGGGAGCGATGTCCGCCCCGCAGCTGGCACCGATTCCGCCCTGGAGATCACCCGCGAGTACTCCCGCGACGAGCAGCCGCTCGTCGCGAAGGCCAGCGTTACCGGAGAGGAGCCGGGCCTCCTGCCGCTCGGCGGCATAGGACAGGACGGGCTCGGCGCGTCCGCGCCGAGCCGCAGAGCTCCGGCGGCCGCTGCCTCGCCACAGCCGGTAGAGGTCCCGCGGCAGCCGCGCCAGTCCCCGCCGTGGGCTCCTGGCTGCCGCGGTCAGGGCCTGGCCGACACGCAGCGACGTGGATCCCTCGATCGCCGCCAGACGGGCGTGTGCCTCGGCGAGCTGTTCCTCCCGCTCGGCGAGGGCCTGGCGCAGCTGCTCGGTCTGGCTGCGCTCACGACGTGGCATCATGCTCCCTTGGTCGGTGTTCAGCCCAGGCTTGGGCGCAGCTCGTCCAGGACGACCTCGGCGATGCGCTGTCCCGCCTGCCCGTCCCACATCGGGGGTCCCGTCGCGGTGGTGCTGTGGGCGACGCCGCTCCGGCGTGCCTCGGTGGCCGCGGTGTCGTCGAGGATTTTGGTGATGGCGGCCGGGAGTTCCGCCGCATCCACGAGCCGGTTCGTGCCGTGGGAAACCGTGACGGGGCGTTCGGTCGTCGCACGTAGGGTCAGGCACGGCACACCGAGCATGGTTGTTTCCTCCTGCACCCCTCCGGAGTCGGTGATCACGGCGGCCGCGCCCCGGGCCAGGCTGACGAACTGCCGATACCCAAGCGGGGGCAGCAGCCGCACCTGCGGGTGCCCGGTGAGTCCCGCCGCCTCCAACGCGGCCCGGCCGCGCGGGTGGACCGGGATGACCAGGGGGACCTGTTCGGCGACCTCCCCGAGCCGCGCCACCAGGTGCGAGACCACCTCGGGGTTGTCGACGTTGGCGGGGCGGTGCAGTGTCGCCGCGACGTAGCGTTCGGGTAGCCCCAGTTCGGTGCGCAGCCCCTGGGCATCGAAACGGTCCAGGTGGGCCAGGAGTGTGTCGATCATGGGGTTGCCGACCAGGTGGATGCGGGACACGTCAATCCCTTCCCGCGCCAGGTGACCCACGGCCTCCGGGCTGGTCGCGAAGCACAGTTCGGCCATCTGGTCGACGAGTCGGCGGTTGACTTCCTCGGGCATGGTCCAGTCGAAGGAGCGGAGTCCGGCCTCGACATGGGCCACCGGAATGTTCTCCTTGGCCGCCACGAGCGCGGCAGCCAGGGTGGAGTTCACATCCCCGTAGACGATGACCGCCTCGGGTGAACAGGCGGCGAACTCTTCGGCAAGACCTGTCATCAGGGCCGCGGTCTGTGCGGCGTGCGTACCCGACCCCACCCCAAGGTCCACGTCGGGGCGGGGCAGGCCGAGCTCCCGGAAGAACACCGCCGAGAGGGCGTCGTCATAGTGCTGTCCGGTGTGCACCACGCGCTGGCGGACGCCGCGGGCAGACAGGGCACTGACCACGGGTGCGGCCTTCACGAAGTTCGGCCGGGTGCCGACCACGTGCACGAGACCGCTGGTTGCCGCGCCCGCTGCGGATCCGGTCGGGGCGGCCCCATCGGGGCCTCGGTGGACTGGACTCATTCACACTCCTGGTCGTCGTCGTGTTACGTTCGGTATCCACCGGGCTGGGGCGCGCACATGGTTTCATTCGGGACTGTGCGCAACCCACTCAAGACCGCGACCTACCTCGGAACCCTGGCCTGGCGCCACGTCCGGGCGGACCCCGCACGCGCGGCACTGCGGGGGCTGCGGCTGCTGCCGGACCGGGAACGACGACGGTGCGTGGCCGTGACCCGAACGCTGTACCGTATCGGGATTCTCGGCCCGGTGCCCTACATTTACTGCCTGTGGAGCATGGGGCACCGCGAGCGCGCCACCGCGCTGGTGCACACTGCGACGCATTCCGCTTCCCCCTCCCGTGCGGCCCGGCTGGCCGCGTTCGCCATCGCCTGCGAGCAGGACGAGCTGGCCGAGGCTCTGCTGGACCAGGTTCCCGCCGGACGCAGGCGCCGACGCCTCGCCCATCGCAGGGACCTGGCGGCCGGCCGTGTGGCCGCCGCAACCAGTCCACCCCCCCGACCTGTCGGTGGTGCCAGGGTAGCGCCACGCTCCGGAACAGCGCGCGACCAACGGGTGAACACTTCCCGGGGCGAGTGTGTACTCCACCTGGTCACCAACGCCCTGCCGCACACCAACGCGGGCTATACCCAACGCACCCACCGCATCGCACGGGCCCAACAGGCGGCCGGAATGCGTCCCCACGTGCTGACCCAACCGGGCTATCCCCTCTCTCAGGGGATTCTCGACGCCCGCCCACAGGTCCCGGTGGACGGTGTGCCCTACCACCGCCTACTGCCCTGGATCGCACCCGGCAACGACGCGGCACGTCTACGGCTGGGGCTACGCCTGGCCGAGCCACTGGTCCTGCGGCTCCGCCCGACTGTGCTGCACGCGGCCAGCGGGCATCGCAACGCCGAGCTGGCCCTGGCCCTGGGACGCAGGCACGGGATACCCGTCGTCTACGAGGTGCGTGGCTTCCTTGAGGAGTCCTGGCTGTCCCGCGATCCGCGCCGCTGCCCGACGGATGCCCACTACCGTGTGGAACGTGACCGGGAGACCGCCTGTATGCAGGCCGCCGACCTGGTGGTGACCCTGGGGACGGCCATGCGCGCGGAGATCGTTGCGCGGGGCGTTCCCTCCGAGAAGATCGTGATCGCCCCCAACGCGGTGGACGAGTCGTTTCTGGAACCGTTGCCGGACGCCACCGAGCTGCGGGCCGAGCTGGGGCTGGGGCCGGACTCGGTCGTGGTTGGGACCACCACCAGCTGCTATGGCTACGAGGGGCTGGACACGCTGCTGCGGGCCGTGGCCCTCCTGCGCGAACGTGGCCGCGACGCCCACGCGCTCATCGTCGGGGACGGCCCGGAGCTGCCCGCGCTGCGGGAGTTGGCACGTGGGCTGCCGGGGGGTCAGCACTGGGCCCACCTGCCGGGCCGGGTTCCCGCAGCGCAGGTACGGCGCTACCACGCCGTGCTGGACGTGTTCGCGGTGCCGCGGCGCGATCAGCGGGTCTGTCGGCTGGTGACCCCCCTCAAGCCGGTGGAGGCGATGGCGGGTGGTGTTCCGGTGGTGGCCAGCGACCTGCCGGCACTGCGCGAAATCGTGGAACCGGGAGTGACCGGAGCGTTAATTCCACCGGACGATTGCGTCGGACTCGCCACATGTGTGGAAGAACTGCTCTACCGTCGAACACACGGCCAGGAGCTCGGCCAGGCCGCGCGCCGCTGGGTTCGGAATGGCCGGACCTGGACATCGCTCACAAAAACCTACAAATCAGGGTACGAGTCGCTGCTGTGGGGGAAGGGTGGCTGCTGACACAGGTCGGAGGATGGGCACCGAACCGGTGTCCCGCAGGGCTTCCGGCTGGTTCATCCGCCCAGCCTCCGCGTGTGCTCTGACCCCGCGCTCGCCCCTGACCGGCCACCTGTTCCGCTCTCCTGCCCACTCGGGTCAACCGGGGGGAGCACCCGCGCGACCTGTACAGCACATCAGCCAGAACGGGGACGGACCCCAGCCTTAGCGAGAGGATCCCCAGTGGACGTCGACGCCAGTACCCAGTTCCATGGCACCGTCCCGCACGAGACCACCGACCTCGTCGTGCTCGGGCTCGGCTATGTGGGACTTCCACTCGCCCACCAGGCGGCCCGGGTCGGGCTACGGGTGGTGGGCCTCGATGTCAGTTCCACCGTCGTTGACGCCCTGAACTCCGGCCACTCCCACATCGGGGACCTGAGTGACGCGGACGTGGCCACTATGCGGGACGCCGGGTTCCATGCGAGCACCGATCCCGAGGTTCTGGGCAGAACCCGAACCGTTGTCATCTGTGTGCCGACCCCACTGTCCGACGAGGGCGGCCCGGACCTGACCGCGGTCAACGCCGCCGCCCGCACCATCGCCGGGCAGCTACGTCCCCAAACCCTGGTCATTCTGGAGTCCACCACCTATCCGGGGACCACGGACGAGGTGCTTCGTCCGGCGCTGGAAACCTCGGGGCTCACCGCTGGGCAGGACTTCCACCTGGCCTTCTCCCCGGAGCGGATCGACCCGGGTAACGCCACCTTCGGGGTGGCCAATACCCCGAAGGTTGTCGGCGGGCTCACCCGACGGTGCGGCGAGCTGGCCGCGAGCTTCTACGGCAAGTTCGTCGACACGGTCGTTCAGGCGCGCGGCACCCGGGAGGCGGAGATGGCCAAACTCCTGGAGAACACCTACCGGCACGTCAACATCGCGTTGGTCAACGAGATGGCCGTGTTCTGCCGGGAACTCGGGGTGGACCTGTGGGACTCCATCTCCTGCGCAGCGACGAAACCCTTCGGATTCCAGCCCTTCTACCCGGGCCCGGGGGTGGGTGGACACTGCATCCCGATCGACCCGAACTACCTCTCCTACAAGGTTCGCACCCTCGGCTACCCGTTCCGTTTCGTGGAACTCGCCCAGGAGATCAACGCACGCATGCCCAGCTACGTACTGCAACGGGCCCAGGATCTCCTCAACGGCTCGGGAATCGCGCTGTCCCGCGCCACGGTCTTGGTGTTGGGGGTCACCTACAAAGCCGACGTGGCGGACCAGCGGGAGTCCCCGGCCCGCCCCGTCGCCCGGAAACTGGTGGCCGCGGGGGCCACCCTCAGATATCACGACCCGTACGTACCGCAGTGGGAGGTGGACGGGGTGGCCGTGCCCCGGGCCGAGAAACTGGAGGAGGCCCTCGCGGACGCGGACTTGACCATCCTGGTCACCGAACACAGCGAGTACCGACCCGAAACCCTCACAGAACGGGCCCGGCTCCTATTGGACACGCGGGGCACCCTACGCCGCCGATCGCCGGCCCCCGCGGACGAGCTCGCAAACGCACCGGAACTGCGCCCCGGTATCGAAGTGCTGTGAACCCGTTCCCGGAAGGCCGGGGCGGGAAGCACCGGGTTCACCTGAACTGTTCCGCCGCGTAACCCGCGTTTCCTTCCCCGTCCTTCCTGGCTCCCTATCGTCGAGGTGACTGGGCCTCCCGGAGCCGTGTACGGCCCGGAGGGCCCGCCGGCCCCGGATCCCAGGACACCTCATGCACGCACTCGTCGCCACTGTGGTCCACCACCCCGAGGATGCGCGGATCCTGCACCGCCAGATCAGGGCGCTCCTCGACGCGGGGCACACAGTGACCTACATTGCTCCCTTCCGGGAGCTGGGGGTCACCCCCTGGCCCACACTCACCACGGTGGACGTGCCCCGCGCCACCGGACGCCGACGACTACGGGCACTACGGGCCGCACGGGCCGCGCTCGCCGCCCACGCCCCGACCGCCGACATCCTGCTGGTGCACGACCCCGAACTCCTGCTGGTCCTTCCCCGGGCGGAAACGCCCATGGTCTGGGACGTGCACGAGGACACGGCCGCATCGATCCTGACGAAGCCCTGGGTCCCCAGACCACTGCGGCGTCCGCTGATGCCACTCGCGCGCCAGGTCGAACGTCGAGCGGAGCGGCGGCTCCATCTACTCCTCGCCGAGGACGGCTACCGGAACCGCTTCCGTGCTCCGCATCCAGTGATCCCGAACACCACGCACGTTCCCGAACAGCCACCGAAACGCGTCAGCGACGGCCCCGTAGTCTACCTGGGCGCCCTGTCCATGGCGCGGGGCGCGGCCGAACTGGTGCAGATCGCACACCGGATCCGCCCACACGGGGTACGTATGGACGTGATCGGCCCCGCCGACTCCGAGGCGCGCCCCCTGCTGCGGCAGGCGCAACGCGACGGGGTTCTGGACTGGTACGGCTATGTTCCCAACGACCAGGCGCTGCGTATGGTGCGGGGCGCACTGGCCGGGCTGTGCCTACTCCACGACACCCCCAACTACCGTCGCTCCCTACCGACCAAGGTCGTGGAGTACATGGCGCAGGGAGTTCCCGTCGTGACCACACCCAACCCGCAGGCCCAAGGTCTGGTCACCGGCCAGACTCAGGGCCACTGCGGGACTGTTGTCCCCTACCGCTCCCCCGACTCGGCCGCTGCGGCCCTGCTGCGGCTGCGGGGGAACCCCGGGCTGCGGTACGCCTACGGCCGCACCGGGCATCGGATTGCCCGGGAGTACTTCCACTGGCCCGTGCAGGCCGCACAGTTCGTGGCGAGTCTTGAGGACTGGGCCGGCGTTGCACCCGCGCGGGCGCCGGCGGCCCGGCCGGACCCGGGGCCGGCCGCCTCCGGCGCGGTCCCGAACCCCGGCTCCGCGGGATCCGGGATCGACCCCTTGCGGGTCCATCCCTCGTGACCAGGGGCCTGCTTTGCTCGATCGCCGAACCTGGGGAGCGCTCCCGTCCATCCGCCGGGACCAGGGGCCGGGGTGGGTCGTTTTCGGGCTGTTCTGGTATCTCGGGGTCAACACTCACACCATGAGGGCCACAGAAGGCCGATGCGTGGAGAATGCGGGATCCGGGGCGTAGCCGTCACACGAGGGGTGGTCGTCCGTTGCGGGTCATGCGCCAGGCCGTGGACCAGCGGATGGGGCGTCGTGGCCCGCAGTCACTCCGCCATCCCTCGCGAAAGCCCCCGAACCAGGCACGTAGGGCGGAACACGAGCGTTCCCGAATCACGGTCAGCCCGATCCAGGTCCCCAGGTAGCACACCGCGATGGGCCAGGGCAGATTCCGTCGGGCCAGCCACACCCGGTTCCGGGCGTTGAGGCGGTAAAAGTCGGCGTGCCGGGTGGGCGACAGCGCGGGGTGGTACATCACCGCCGCCGCGTCGTACTCGATGGTGAAACCGGCGTCGAGGATGCGCCAGGCCAGATCGGTCTCCTCATGGGCGTAGAAGAACGCCCCCGGAAGTCCACCCGCGGCGTCGAAGGCCGTGCGGCGGATCGCGCACGCTCCCCCCAGGAAGGTGGTGGCGCGGCTGGACCGGTGGGGGTCGCCGGCCCGCAGCCGCGGCACGTGACGTCGTTGGTCCGGGCCCCCGTCCGGGTCGGCAACCCGGAAGGACAGCACCCCCAGGGCGGTGTCGTCCCGGAACCGGTCCCGGACGTGTCGCAACACCTCGCGCGAGCGGTACCAACCGTCGTCATCGAGGAACACGACCACGTCGCCGCTGCTCGCCGCGACCCCACGGTTGCGTCCCTCGGGGATCCCGACATTCTCCGGGAGGTTGACCGTGACCGTTCCCGACGGCACCTCGGGTACCGCCACCCCGTTGCCGACCACGACCACTTCGACCGCCGTTCCCCGCTGCTCCCGGACGCTCTGGATCGCGCGCCACAGCTCCTCGGAACGGTCCCCCATCGTCAGGAGCACACAGGAGACACGAAGCGTTGGCTGCTCGCTCGGACCGGACATGCGCTCTCCCAGGTCGGCTGGCCTCGTGACGGAGGGGCGCCGGGACTGCGCGGCGCCGGGGACGGGTGTGTCGGACGTTGAACCCTGCATGGCGACGTGCCGTGTGCTCTCTGTGCTCGCTGTGCTCGTTACTCCAGCCGGCGGGAAACCAGCACGCTCACCAGGTGCAGCACCGTTTGCAGTGCCGCCACCACGACGCATCCCACCACCAGGACCTGGGTTGCCAGGAGGTCGCCGCGGGCCGCATCGATAACGGCCGCCACCACCACGAGCAGGGACAGCTCCACCGCCTGGATGATCCGGTGGAAGCGGGTGGCCGCGGCCAACCGCCGTGCCACGCCCAGGCCGCGGGAGCGGGGACGAGCCGCCTCCTCGGACACCTGGTCCGGGAGTCCGGCCTTGGCCCGGGCCACCACCACATTGTCGGTTTCCACCTTGATCAATGCGGCGCCGAGTGCTGCCGCCATACCGGCTATCACCCAGCCACCGGCCTCCCACGCGCCCTGGGCGCGGATTCCCAGCCCGACCAGCAGGGCGATCTCGGCGAGATAGTGTCCGATGCGGTCCAGGTAGATCCCGGCGACGCTGGTGCGCCCGGTGTAACGGGCCACTTCACCGTCACTACAGTCCAACAGTAGGTAGAGCTGGACCAGTAGCAGCGCCCCCACCGCGGAGAGCACCCCGCCCAGGGTGAGCAGCAGCCCTGCCCCAACCCCGGCGAGGATCATCAGGTAGGTGATCGGATTGGGGGGCACGCCCCACCGGACGAAAATGGTGCTCGCGTAGGGCGACAGGTCCCGCATGTAGAGGCGCCCGGCCCAGTGTTCCTCGTTCACCCGCTCTTTCAGGCCCGGGGGTTGGCCCTTGGCGCGCAGGTCAGCCACGGATGGCCTGGACATACCCCTCCACGCTGTGCTGGATCTCTGCGGGGGACAGTGCCAGATGTTCCAGCACCGTGTAGCGGCCCGGTCTCGTGGCCGGGGCGTGATCGACCGCCCGGGCGAACTGGTCGATGTCCAGCCCGACGTCCTGGGGAACCACCGGTAGCTGGTGGCGGAGCAAACAGTCCCGGATGGTGGTCATACGCTGCGCGTCGGCGTCCTGGTACCGGTGCCGGAGATAGCTCGCGTACAGGGCGCCGAGCCCCGCGAGTTCGCCGTGGTTACTCGTCTGTGGATACAGCTGGTCGATGGCGTGCAGGATCTCGTGGCAGGCCCCGCTGGCGGGGCGGCTGGACCCGGCGACCGACATCGCCATCCCGGACAGCACGAGGGCTTCGGCCAGGGCGGTGAGGAAATCCACGGAGTCCACGGTGTCGGGGCGGTGCAGGATGGCCTGCGCGGCGACTCGGGCGAAGGTCACCGCCATTCCGTCCACCGGTTCGCCCTGCTCGTTCCCGGCCAGTTCCCAGTCGGCGATCGCCGAGAGGTTGCTGACCACATCACCGATTCCGGAGCGCACCAGGCGCTGTGGCCCGGCCTGCACGTAGTCGACGTCCACGACGACAGCCACCGGCATGGACACTCCGTAGGAGCCCTTGCCGCTCTCGTGTTCCAGCGATGCGGTGGGCGAGGCGATACCGTCATGCGCCAGGTTGGTGGCGACCGCCACCATCGGGATGCCGGCCATGGAGGCGGCGAACTTGGTGACATCGACGGTCTTGCCGCCACCAACCCCGGCCACGGCCTCGTAGGCCCCGGCCCGCAGCTGTTTCCCGAGTTCGGTCGCGTCGTCGACGCCTCCGTTGTGCACCTGGAAAACCTCGCACCGCGGCAGGTCCAGGTCGGCGACGATCCGTGCCCCCTGTCCGGGCCCCACGGCCACGGCGATCCGGCCTTCGGTCGCGATCCGGCGGTCGCTGAGTACCGTCCCCAGCGAGGAGATCGCTCCCCGGCGAACATCAATGGTCAGGGGCGAGGGGAGCATCCGCGCTAGTAGCGGCATGCGATCTCCCGAGCCTTGGCAAGGTCGTCGTGGTCGTCCACCTCGACCCAGTCGACGCTGCCGATCGGTGCGACCGCCACCTTGCCGCCGCGGTTCACGAGTTCCTGGTACCCGTCCTCGTAGTAGAGCTGAGGGTCACCGCGCCAGGTGGCTTCCAGGGCCTCGGTGAGCCGGTCGGCCACGGTGGGCTCGATAACGGTGGCCCCGATGTACTCGCCGGCGGCGACAGCAGGGTCCATCAGTTTGGTGATGTGCTCCATGTGGCCGGAGGCGTCCAGCGTCACCTTCATTTCCTCGTCACCGAGCGGCTTCTGGCTGTCCACCGCGAGGAGCAGTTCCGGTCCACGCGCGGCCAGTAGTGTCGCACCGACCCCGGCCGGAGTGACCGTGTCACCATTGATGAGGAGGACACCCTCGGTGAAGTATTCCCGCGCGGTCCACAGGGAGTAGGCGTTGTTCCAGTCCTCGGCATGGTCGTTGTACACGAGGGTGAGCCGCACCCCGTGGCGGCGTTCCAGATCCGCCTTACGTTCTTCGACCGCCTCGGCGCGGTAGCCGACAACGACCACCACCTCGGTGAGTCCGATCGCGGCGAAGTTCCGCAACGAAATATCCAGGATGGTGGTGTCTCCATCGACCGGCACCAGCGCCTTGGGCACGGTGTCGGTGTAGGGGCGCAGCCGACGTCCGGCTCCTGCGGCCAGAACCATACCGAGCATTGCGGGCGCCCTCCTCCCCAGTGGTCGTAGTTGTCATGGTCACCGCACGCTACCGCGCGGCGTACCGCCAGCGACTCTCGCACACAGCGTCGCCGATGCCGGGCGATGCCGCCACCCGGGCGGACAGCTACCGCTCCGCGGTCTCCGCGGAACCGGGTGTGCGGCGCTGGTGTCCCGCACGACCGTCACCGAGTTCGGTGTCCAGCCACCGGCTGCCGACCGCCCAAACGTTCAGTACCCACAGATACCCGGCCAGCAGGCCGAAAGCGAACGGCAGCGCGTCCAGCATCCCACCGACAGCGAGGACCAGCATGCGCCCGTCCCAGCCGAGCATCGCGATACCCAGCCCGTCCGGGCCGCGTGGCTGCGACGGACAACCACGCGCCCAGTCCCGCGCCGCCAACGCAGCGACGAGCGCGAACGGGAGCGGCAGGGGGACCCCGGCGCCGAAGCCCAGCGCCAGGACATAAAGATACTCTGTTCCGCGCAGAAGTAGCGGCACAGCCCAGTCCCAGCGTCCGTCGTGCGCGTGGGCAGCACCGACACCCGCCAGGAGCAGCGCCGCGACCGGCGCCAACAGGCTAACCCCTCCGAGCGGCCCGATCCCCACAGCAAGCAGCACGACCGCCACCGTGCTTCCCGTCACCGCGGGAAGCAGCGGAGCGAACGCACCCGCCGCCAGTCGACCCAGGGCGGTACTCAACCACCCGTCGTCCCGGAGTTCGCGCAGGCTGAGCCGGTCGGGAGTCTCGGGACCGGCAGCGGACACGATGCTCATGGCTCACCCCCGGGCCGCTGGGACAACGCTGGGGAGACCAGTCCCGCCGTCGGGCGCAGGTGCGTCAGCACACTGATCCCCCCGAGCACGGCCAGTGCGAGGAATGTCACCCGCTCCTCGGGCAGCAGCAGCGTCCCGCAGATCACGGCGAGACGCTGCTGCTGCCCGAAGGGCCACCCGAAGCGGGCGCCACCTCCTGGGTGCGGATTCGGCGCCTCGTCCGCGGCGGCCCGGTCGGCGCCACGGCGGCCGAGGCCCCTCCCGGAGGTGCTGCTGGAATCCCCCAGGATTCGGGCAGCCAGGACCGGATCATGCTCTTGCCCGGCGGAGGCACGACTGGGATCACCCTCGGTGACCGGAGAGCGCACGGCGGCGGGACCCGGCGACCGGTCGGGGGGAGCCGCATGGGATGCGACCAGCACACAGCGCGCCGCGAGAACCGCGAGAGCCACCGTGGCCCAGACCCACATTCCGGCAACCCCTGCCGCCGTCCCGCCCAGGGCCATGCCCGCGTAGAGCACGCCCTCCCCGATCCGCATGAGCGTGGGGGCGAAGTCCCGTGGGGGCTGTGGGCCCGCGGGATGTTCGCGGGTAGCCACATTCACCACCAGGACCAGCAGCACCAGCGCCGCCGCGACGACTCTGCCCAACAGATCGCCCGCCGACAGCCATACGGCGGCCAGGACCAGCAGGGTCACGCCGAGCACGGCCAGTCGGTTGGGGCTGATCCGACGCCGGGTCACCCACCGGACGATGGGTTCCGCAAGCGAATCTGGGCGCCGGGTGAGACCAGCGTCATTCGAGGCCCTGGCCACCACGGGTTCCCTCCAGCGCGGGCCGTACGGCATCCTGCCATTGCTCCGCCGAGGTTACCGAGCGTGCACAGGGCGGGCCGGGACGGCGCGCCGAGGGCCGGCTACTCGGACCCCTGGTCGCGTTTGCGCTGCTTTTTCGCCTCGATCTCGGCCTGGGTGTCCTCGTTGTAGGCGTTGAGGGCCGTTGCGATGTCGGCGTCCAGGGACAGACGCCCGTCCTTGATGTACAGGCCCCGGTTACAGAAGCGCTTGAGGTCGTTCTCGTTGTGGGAGACGAGAACCATGGTGCGGTTGTTCTCCAGCATCCGGTTGATGGCGTCGTAGCACTTGCGCTTGAAGGCCTTGTCCCCGACGGCGAGGACCTCGTCCACCAGCATGATCGGATGCTCCAGTTGGGAGATCAGCGAGAAGCCGAGCCGGACCTTCATTCCGCTGGAGTAGTGCCGGACCGGGGTGTCCACGAACTTCTGGTCCAGTTCGGCGAAATCCACGATGTCGGCGAAACGCTCGTCGATCTCCGACTCCCGCATCCCGTGCAGCGACCCCACCAGGTAGACGTTCTCCCGCCCGGTCAGCTGGTCGTTGAACCCCGCGCGGAGTTCGAGGAGCGGCGCCACCCGACCGTGTACCTGCACTGTTCCCTCGTCGGGCAACAGAACCCCGGCGATCAGCTTGAGCAGGGTTGATTTTCCGGTGCCGTTTTTACCGACGATCCCCACACAGTCGCCCTCGGCGATGTCGAAGGAAACGTCCCGCAGTGGCCAGAAGTCCGCCCCCTCGGCGTTGGGATCTCGGCGACTGCCGTGAATGAACATCTCGCGCAGGCTGCGCTTGCGGCGCCGGTTCACCGCGAACTTGACACCCAGACCGCGGGCCTCGATGGCCGGGGCCGTGGTGACGAGCTGTGACATCACAACTCCTTCAGGACGGACGTCTCCAGACGACGGAAGGTCAGGTAGCCGACGAGCAGGATCAACAGGGCCCCGCCGACCGCCGACGACAGCGCGATCAGGCCGGGCGTGAGCTCCGGGAACTCGGCGAACCACACCGCACGGTGCATCTCGAAGATCCCCAGCAGCGGGTTCAACTGGTACACCACCTTGAACCACTCGGGCACGTGTGTCTCTTCCAGCACGAGGGCCGCGGGATAGATCACGGCCGAGCCGTAGAACAGCACCCGGTTCAGGATACGTACCACCCGCTCGATGTCGCGGACCAGCACATTCACCGAGGACAGCAGGAAGGTCATCCCCAGGGTGAATACGAACTGGGTTACCAGCGCCAGGGGCAGCCAGACCAGAATTCCGGTGAACGTCCACTGCCCCCCGAGGGCAATGACGAAGATCACCAAGACCGGAAGGCTGAACAGGTACTCCACGAACTTGGCCGTGACCGTCGCCAACGGGAAGATCTCCCGCGGCACCTTCATGGTGGTGATCAGCTTGGAGTGCGTGATCATGGCCTTGGGAGCCTCGTTGAGCGACTGCCCGAAGGACTGCCACGCCAGGATCCCAGAGACCAGGAACAGCACGAAGCCACCAGGGGCCCCGTCCGGCATTCCCCGGTCCGCTTGCAGGATGATCCCGAAGACGAACAGATAGACCCCGGCCATGGCCAAGGGCTCCAGCAACGACCAGGCATACCCGAGGACCGACTGCTGGTACTTGACCTTCAGGTCCCGCCGTACCAACAGGCTGACGACCCTACGGTTCTCCCAGACGGCCAGCATCCGTGACGCCACCGTCTCCTCCTTGTGGGGCGTTGTACTTGTCGCGCTCGGTCACCCACGCCAACGCGCCCGGCTCCGGCCCGCCCGGAGGTTCCGGGCCTGCGTCGGGGCCACTCCGACATCCGCACCGAACACAGCGAAACGGACCGCGGACAGCGGACAGCAAACACAGCGAACCAGTGCACGCAGCACAGCGGTCCCCTGCGCAGAGGCGCGCCGGCACGAGCCAACGGTAGGGTGTCCTGTGGACCGGGCGGGCACCAGCAACCGAGCTCGCGCCGAAACGGAGAACTTTCCGCGCTCGGTGCCTGATCTTGCCATACCCACGTGAACCCCGCGCCCAGTGCCGGGCGCCCTTAGTGTACGCCGCCCGCGACACGACGTCCGCACCGGAGGAGCCTGTCCCGGCCCGCAGCCGGACCACGGTCGACCACTCCGGCCTTTGTGCGACCGCGCCATCGTGAGACTCGACACGGTGCCGTGGGCCGCGCACTGCACGCACCCGGGGCCAGGCACGGGGACACAGCTGAGACGAGAGGGAAGGGGCACCCATGACGGGGTGGGACGACAACACCCGGCCACAGGTGACCGCGGCCGTGCTCGCCGGAGGGAGGGGCAGCCGGATGGGCGCGCAGCGTCCGAAGCAGCTCCTCGAACTCGCGGGGCGCACCATCCTCGAACACTCCCTGGCCACCTTCTGCTCCAGCCCGGACGTGGACCACGTGCTGGTTCTCAGCGCGTCCAGCCACATCGACGAGACGAAACGCGTCGTCGCCCACCTCGCGGACCCGAAAATCACGGCGGTCCTGCCCGGAGGCGCGGAGCGCAGCGACACCTCCCGCTGCGCGATCCAGGCGCTGGCGGACCGCCCCGACAGTGACCTGCTCCTCCTGCACGACGCCGCGCGCCCACTCGTCGAGCCCGCGGAGATCGCGGCCTGCGTCTCCGCCGCCACGGCCACGGGGGCCGCCAGCGTGGCGATCCCCACCAGTGACACCATCGTGGAGGCTGCGCCCGGCCCTGCCTCCACGGTTCCCGAAACCGTGGCCCATATGCCGAGTCGCTCCGGGCTGCGACGGATGCAGACTCCCCAGGGATTTCGCCTGGGCACCCTGCGCCGTGCCCACGACCGGGCGCAGGCCGATCCGCACTTCCAGCCCACGGATGACTGCGGGGTGGTCCTGCGTTATCTTCCGGAAACGTCGGTGGCGCTCGTCGCCGGCACCGAGCACAACATCAAGATCACCCACCCCGGCGACATCGCGATCGCCGCCGCCCTGCTCGGGCGTCGAACGAACCAGGAGGAGACGACGTGATCTTCGACCGCCCTGAGGTGATCGGCCATCGCGGTGCCGGTCGTGGCGTGGTGGACGGCGCCCGGGAAAACACCACCGCCTCCTTCCACGCCGCGGTGGCCGCCGGGGCCGGCTGGGTCGAGGTGGACGTCCGGCGCACGAGGGACGACGCCCTGGTGGTGTACCACGACGAGAAGCTTCCGGACGGTCGGGTCATTGTGGATCTCACCGCTGCGGAATGCACGGCCGCGGGCGTGGCCACCCTCGACGAGATCCTCACCGCCCTGCCCTCCGAGGTGGGAATCGACTTCGACGTGAAGACCGTCATGGAGGACGCGCTCTGTCCCCAACACCGCCGCACCGTGTCGTTGTTGGCCCCGCGGCTGCGCGAGCAGCGGGACGGGACGCGGCCGCGGCGAATGTTCGTGTCCTCGTTTGATCCCTCGGTGCCGCTCGCAGTGCGCGATGAGGCCCCGGGCGTCCCGGTGGCCTGGATGCCGTACGTGCGCGGCTCAATCGACCAGGCGCTCCCGGGCGCGGTGGGAATGGGCTGCGATGTGGTGTGTCTGGACGCCCGCGCCCTGGGCGTGGCCGGCGCGGACCCGGACCCCACACACCGCAGCATCGGCTACGCCGTGGACCTCGCACACCGCGCCGGACTGGCCGTGGTGTCCTGGTGCCCCGACCCGGTGGACTCGGTGCGGTTCGTCGACGCCGGGGTGGATGCGGTCGTCGTGGACGACGTTCCCGGAACCGTGGCCGCACTCAAGGAACGCTGAGGGGACCTCGCCGGGGCGGACAGCGGAGCGGTTGGCGCAGCGGTATGCACTGCCACAGGGCCGGGTTCCGCTGCTGGATCCGGACCCGCGTCACGGCTCCAGCAGCGGAACCCGCTCGATCAGCCGAAGGAGTCCGGCCGCGTCGGGAAGATCCTCGGGACGGACCGTGACCCCGTCCCGGACATAGTGGAACGCCGCCCCCACCTGCCACTCCGGGACACCAGCCAGATCGGCCCAGGCCATCCGGTAGGCCGCGAGCTGCACCGCGACCGCTTCCCGCTCCGCGACACCCTGCGGTGCACGCCCGGTCTTCCAGTCCACCACCTCGTACTGCGGGGCCGTCGCCAAATCCTGGGCCTGGGACGGGCCACAAAACACAGCGTCGATGCGCCCTCGGACCAGGTGGTTCCCAAGCATGGTTTCGAACGGCACCTCCACCTCCACGGGAACCCGGTCAGCCCACTCGCTGTCCTCGAACCGGCGCTGGAGCTCAACCAGATCCTGGGCGACGGTGTCGCCGTCGGAATCCTCGGTTTCGTCGGCGGCACCGGGCAACTCGTCCGGAGCGATCAGGCTCTGCTGGCCGTACCGTTCCTCCAACCAGGCGTGGAAGGCGGTGCCCCGCCGGGTGTGCGGCGTCGGCGGTTTCGGGAGCGGGCGGCGGATCTGGCGCGCGAGTCCCTGGGGATCCTGCGCCAGGGCCACCAGCGACGACACCGACAGGTGTTCCGGAAGCTCGACCGGAACCGGTTCCGCGCCCGGCGTGGCATCGCCGTGGCTGGCGCGATGGGCCAGGAGCAGCTCCACGTCTCGCTTCCAGCCGTCGAGGCGGCGCCGCTGCCCGGGGGACAGCTCCGTCGCGTTCTCGTGTCCCGGTTCCGGCGCCGCGGCCCCGCGGGCCGCGGCCACCAGCGCGGCCCCCGAGCGCTGCCCGGCTCGCCAGTCCGCCCCGGGCTGCGCCGCATCGTCCCACCCGGCGGGCTCCGCATCCGCGCCGTCGATATCCGCCGCCGGCGGCCAGGGCACCGGCTCCTCCGTGGTCACGGTCGGGTTGGTGGCGTCCTCCTCCGGCTCGGGGGTCCACTGTGCGACCCGCCCGACCCCGGTGGCGCACACCGCGCGGATCTCCTCCAGGAAGTCCGAAGGGCCGCGACGCCCTCCGGTCGTGCTGCTGGACGGCCCCCACCAGTGCCCGGTCGCCACCAGCCCGAACGCGGCGC
The DNA here is from genome assembly GCF_031628175.1 of Lipingzhangella rawalii. Taxonomy (NCBI): domain Bacteria; kingdom Bacillati; phylum Actinomycetota; class Actinomycetes; order Streptosporangiales; family Nocardiopsidaceae; genus Lipingzhangella; species Lipingzhangella rawalii. The sequence goes on from NZ_JAVLVT010000002.1 coordinate 29,014, forward strand.
GGGTGACCGCCACGTAGGCCAGGCGGCGTTCCTCCAGCTTCTCCCGCTGCTTCGCCGCCTCCGCGAACTCGGCCAGGGCCCGGGGCTCCACATCCGGAAGGTCGGGCAGGTCGGCACGATCCCCGCGTAGGGGGTAGGGAAGCTTACGTTCGTTGACGGTCCAGCTCGGGTCGCGCTGCGGGCGGGCGGGAAACACGGGATACTTTCCACCACACAGGCCCGGGACGAACACGAGGGGCCACTGGAGTCCCTTCGCACCATGGACCGTGATCAGCCGCACGCTGTCACTCGTGCCGACCCGACCCACATCCAGGCCGTGTTCGGTGTCCTCGGCCGAACTCAGATAGGCGAGGAACGAGCCCAACCCCGGGTCCTCACTGTTCCCGGTGAACTGGACCGCGGCGTGCACGAAGGCGTCCAGATCGGCACGCGCGCTGACCGGGTCGCGTCCCGGACGGGCCGCGACCTCGATATCGAGGCCCAGGGCCCGCTCCACCTCTCCGATCAGCTCGGCCAAGGGCTGGGAGGTGAGTCCGCGCAGCGACCGTAGCTCCCCACCCAGCTGGCGGATCCGCGCATAGCCGAGCTCGGAGTAGTTCTCGGCGGGGCCGGGGTCCTCCACCGCGTCGGCCAGGCTTCCCTGCTCGGCCGTGAGGTCGAGCATCGTCTGACGCAGCAGGTCCGTGGACTCGGTGCCGGCGGGGCCGGGCGCGGCCGAGGACAGGTCCCGGCGCCCGTGCTCGGCCAGCTCCGCGGCCCGGCGTCCGAGGGCAACGAGGTCACGTGGACCCAGCCGCCAGCGCGGGCCGGTCAGCAGGCGCACCAGCTCCGCGCTGGCACTGGGCTGGTGCAGGATCCGCAGGGTGGCCACGATGTCCCGCACCTCGGGCACCGCCACCAGCCCACCGAGGCCAACCACCTCGACGGGAATCCCACGGTGTTCCAGGGCCTGGCGTAGGGCAGGGAACTGGGAGCGTTTCCGACACAGGATCGCGATGTCCCCGGGGCGCAGCGCCTCGCTGCGCTCCCCGCCGGGCCAGGGCTGGCCGTCCGGCGCCCAGGTGCTGTTCGGGCCGGGGGCATCCGCCATGCTGCCCTCCAGAGCGAGTTCCACCTGTTCGGCGATCCAGGCGGCCTCGTCCTGGTGCGTGTTGAACAGCCCGCAGGAGACGGCGCCCCGTGCGCGCCGCTGCGGGCCGGGCTGGAGGCGCGGGACCGTCGTTGCCGACGTCTCGGACCGCAGCGGCTCCGACAGCGCCGTGGCCACGGTGAGTACCCGCTCACCGTTGCGGAAACTGGTGGCGAGCTGGCGCACCGGGGCGGGCCGGCCCGCCCCGAGGGGAAAGTCGGTGGGAAAGCGCACCAGATTGCCGGAGCTGGCACCGCGCCATCCGTAGATGGACTGGCAGGGGTCTCCGACCGCGGTCACGGGATGCCCCTCGCCGAACAGGGCCCGCAGCAGCACGAGCTGGGCGTGGCTGGTGTCCTGGTATTCGTCGAGGAGTACCACGCGGTGTCGTTCCCGCTCGATCCGGGCGACCTCGCCGTGCCGCTCGGCGATGCGGGCGGCCAACGCGACCTGGTCCCCGTAGTCCATGACCTCCCGGGCGGCCTTGGCCTGGACGTAGGACTCGACCAGCGGCAGCAGCTGTTCGCGCTTGGCCTGGGTGTCCAGCAGCCCCCGAGCCTTCTTCGCGGCCGTGGCCGGCAACTGTGCGGCGCGCTCGCGGAGCCAGGAGCCGAGATCGCGGACGTCCTGGGGCTCGGCGAGATGCTCGGACAGTTCTCCCGCGAGTTCCAGTACCGCGCCGATCACGCGCTGGGGGCCGACCGTGATCGCGTCCATGTCCCCGTCGTAGCGTCCCACCACCTGCGCGGCCAGCTGCCAGGACACCGCCGGGGTGATCAGCCGCGTCGCCGGCTCGATCCCCTCCCGTAGGGCGTGGTCGCTGACGATCCGGGCGGCGTAGGAGTGGTAGGTGGACACCGACGGTTCGCCCTCGCTGAGCTCGGTGGGTAGGGCGTCGGTGCGGGCGAGCTGCTCCAGCCGGCGCCGGACCCGATCCGCGAGCTCACTGGCCGCCTTGCGGGTGAAGGTCAGCCCCAGCACCTGTTCCGGACGTACATAGCCGTTGGCGACCAGCCACACCACGCGCGAGGCCATGGTCTCGCTCTTCCCGGAGCCGGCACCGGCGACCACCACTCCGGGTTCCAGAGGGGCGGCGATGACGGCGGCCTGTTCCGAGGTCGGTTCGGGTTGCTCCAACAGGCGAGCGAGCTGGGCGGGAGTCCACCCCCCGCCGGGCTGGGCCGGGGGCTGCTCCTGCCCTGGCTGTGCTGGGTAGCGCGGATTCACACGTGCCCCCCTTCCTCGTGTGCGGGGCAGCTGGACCGGACCGGACAGCTGGAGCAGCCGCTGTTGCGGGTAGCGGGGAACGTCCCCCCTGCCATGCCCTGGGCCACGGTCCGCACCAGCTGTTCGGCCCACTCGGGCTCGGTGTCCTCGCCCAGTGGTTTCTGGTCCTGCACCCGCACCGTGTTCGTCAAGGCGGCCTTGCCGACCTGCACCAGTTCCGCCCCACCTGGTTCCGCGAGGCCGTAGCGGGCGAAGGCGGCCTTGAGCACCGCCAGCTGGTACACCCCCAACTGGGGATGCCTGGGCAGCTCAGCCTGCTTGACGGGTGAGCTCGCGGTCTTGATGTCGACGACCACGGCCCGTCCCTGGTCGTCACGTTCCAGCCGGTCGACCCGTCCGGTGATCTCGACCCCACCCATGTCGACCCGGAAGCCTTCCTCCCAGGTCACCAGGGAGCGGGGATTCTCCGTGTTCCACTTGGCGAGTTTCGCGACCATCTCTTCGGCGCGCCGGCGTTCCTTGCGGGCGAACCACGGGCCTCCGAAGTCCAACTCTGACCAGATCTCGTCCAGGCGCCGTTCCACGTCCTCCAGCTCGGTGCCCTCGGCGATCAACACGGCCACCGCATGGATGACACTGCCGAGGCTGGAGGCCAGCTGGGTGGATCCGGCGCCCACGGCCGACTCCAGCAGCCAGCGCAGCTGGCAGGTGGAGAACCGCTCCACCTGCGAGGGGGAGACCCGGATCCGTTCGTCCTCGGTGACCAGCGGACGGTCGTCGGACAGCGGGGTGAGCGCGTACCACTCGGCGGGATCCGCACCGCGCACCCCCTCGTCGGCCAGCCGTGCCAGGTGCGCCGCGGCAGCCCGGCGCAGCGCCTCGGGACGCTGCGGGTCGGTCACGGTGGAGCGAAGATCGGCGACCAGCGCAGGCAGGGACAGCCAGCGGCGGCCGGTCGTGACCCGCTCGGGATCCCCCACGCCCAGCTCGGCGAGGAACCGGGACGGGCGCTCCTCGGTGTCTCCATCGGCCCCACCCACCGCGGTCACGAGGAGCCGGCTGCGGGCCCGAGTCACCGCCACGTAGAACAGTCGTCGTTCTTCGTCCAGCAACTTGGACACGACCGCCGCGGACGAGGCGGCGGTGGCGGCCCCCTCGGCGCCGGCCGCCACGTCCACGAGCTGTTCCACACCCAACAGGGAGCCACGCAGCCGCAGATCCGGCCAGGTGCCCTCCTGCACGCCCGCGACCACCACCAGGTCCCATTCCAGCCCCTTGGCCCGGTGCGCGGTGAGGATCCGCACCACGTCCCCCTCGGGAGAAGTCTCGGCGAGGGTGTCTGCGGGGATCTCCTGGGCCTCCAGGTCCTCGAGGAAGCCCTCGGGCGCACCGGGTGGTAGCCGGTCACAGTAGCGGGCCGCACTGTCGAACAGCGCAACCATGGCATCGAGGTCGTTCTCGGCAGCAGCCCCACGACGCCCCCCGGCCTGGCTGCCGTCCAACAGGCGGTCGGCCAGGCCACTGGCCTGCCACACCGCCCACAGCACCTCCTCGGCCGAGGCCCCCGCGGCCACCCGGTCGGTGACCAGACGCAGCAGGGAGGCCACCCGATCTGCGGGGGCCCGCACCTCCGGAGCCACCATCGCCAGGTCCCGGGGGTCGCGCAGCATCTCGGCGACGAGGGTCGCGGAGCTGCGCCGCCCTCCGGCGTCCAGCTCCAGCTGGCGCAGGGCTCGCCCCAGTCTGCGCAGGGCCAGGGTGTCGGCACCCCCGAACGCGCTGGTGAGCAGATCCTGGGCCATCTCCTCGTCGATGCGTTCCGGATGGAGCCCGCACCGCACCAGGTTCAGCATCGCGCGCACCAGGGGTTCACTGGCCAGGGGAAGCTCGTCCCCGCCGACCCCGGTCGGCACCCCTGCCGCGGCCAGGGCTCGACGTAGCGGGGGAATCTGGGTGCGGGCGGAACGCACCAGGACCGCCATGCGGGACCAGGGCACACCGTCCATCAGGTGGGCTCGGCGCAGCTCGTCGGCGATGAACGCGGACTCCTGCGTTGGGGTGTCCGCGACGGTCACCCGACACTCCCCCGTGGGAGCCTCGGGCAGAGACTCCAGGTCCCGGTGTGTGTTGAGCGAGCTTCCCCCGGCGCGGGGGGCGGCGGGCAGCCGACGGGCCACGGCCCGGGAGGCCGCCAGGAGCCCCGTCCCGCTGCGTCGGCAGGTACGCAGTGCCACTACCGGCGCCGGCTGGCCCCGCGCGTCGGGAAAGCGCTTGTCGAACTCCAGGATGTTGCGGACGTCGGCGCCCCGAAACCCGTAGATGGACTGGTCCGGGTCCCCGACCACGATCAGTTCCCGACCATCGCCAGCCAGATTGGCCAGAAGCTCCTCCTGGGCGGGATCGGTGTCCTGGTACTCGTCGACCAGCACCACCTCGCGGGCGCCACGCTCGGCCTGTCGAACCTCGGGGTCGCCGAGGAGGTTGGCCGCCACCCGAACCAGTTCCGCATAGTTCAGGGTGGGGACGGGAGCCACGTCGAACCGACCGGTGTAGCGCTCCAGGAAGTCAGCGACCGCCACCCAGTCATCGCGGCCCTGACGCCGCCCGTGGTACTCCAGCCACGGGGAGTCCAGGCCGCGTTCCTGGGCCCGCATGAGAAAGTCCCGCAGCTCCTCGGCGAAGCCGCGGGTCCCCAGGGCGGGCCGGAGCCGCTCGGGCCAGAGGCTGGCCCCGTCCCGCAGCTCCCCGGCGAGCAGCTCGCGGGTTTCCAGGAGCTGTTCGGGGCCGGTGAGCAGACGCGGCGGCAGGTCCTGGGACTGTTGAAACTCGCGGCGGATCAGCGCGTAGGCGTAACTGTGGAAGGTCAGCGCAAGCGGTTCCCGGGTGGTGCGCCGCAGCCGGGCGGTGATGCGCTGCCGCAGCTCCTGGGCCGCCTTCCGGCTGAAGGTGAGCACCAGAACGCGGCTCGGATCGATCCCGCGGCGGTCGATCCGATCGACCACGGTCTCCACGATCGTCGTGGTCTTGCCGGTCCCCGGCCCCGCGAGCACGAGCAGCGGACCGCCGGAATGCGCCACCACCCGCTGTTGCTGTTCGTCCAGCTGCGGCACAGCGGTCTCACCTGGGGGCCGCCGCACCAACCGGTATCCAGAGCTACGCACGCCCCCAGTTCACCAGAAACCCCGGGGCGCGCGTCCGGGAATCCCCACAGTTGGTTCGTCGAACGCAGCACCGACCGGGGCCACCAGCCGCGGGCTGCGGCAACAGCACGGGCCGGATGGTCTGCTCAGGTGCGGGTCAGTTCCCAGCCGCTGATGCCGCGCCAGGCGAGGCGCGAAATGAGGTGCTCCGCGGCCTCCTTGGGGATCGACCCGGTCATGTTGATCCAGTAGCGGGCCGTGGTCTCGGCCATGCCCACGAGCCCGATACCGAGCAGGTGCGCTTCCTCCTCGGACAGGTTGGTGTCCTGGCGAATCACCGCGCTGGTGAGCTCGGCACACTGGATCAGGGTCTGCTCCATCTTCTCCCGCACTTGCGGAAGATTGCGCAGGTCCGATTCGAACACGATCCGGAAGGCCTCGCCCTCACCAGCAACGAAGTCGAAATAGGCACGGAAGCTGGCGGCGACCCGTTCCCGGTTGTCGTCCGTGGACTCCAGGGCAGCGCGCTGGTTGGCGACCAGCGCCTCCGAGTGCTGTTCCAGCAGGGCAACGTAGAGGTCGAGCTTGCCGGGGAAGTGTTGGTACAGGACCGGCTTGCTCACGCCGGCACGCTCGGCGATGTCGTCCATGGCCGCGGCGTGGTAGCCCTGGGCGACGAAGACTTCCTGCGCGGCGGTCAAAAGCTGCCGGCGGCGGGCTGCCCGGGGCATACGTGTGCCGCGGGAACGAGTCTCTGAGGGGAGTGTCACACCCAACATCCTCCGCTGTCTCGACTGGTGCCGCCGCGGCCCCGATCTGGCGCCGGTCACTGCGCACGGCTGTGTGGCTGATCTCGCACCCGCCATCCTACTTGCCCGTAGCTTCGGGCGGGGGACACCTCGCACAACCATTGCCGCAGGCGGCTGCCCGGCCTCTGGTCAGCGCCGTGTCCGCGACCTCAGCGGTACTCGTCCTCGTCGTCGAAGCCCACTTCGCGGGCCTGTTCCACCGCATCGGCCTCGGGAACGTCGATGCTGTCGAACAGACTTCGGTCAAGACTCGACTCACTCAGCCAGTCCCCCTGATCACCCCCCACGACGGTCCGCTGCTCGGCGGCGTCGGCCTCCGGTGGCTCTACGGCGGGCGTGGGCTCCACATCGGGTGTGGAACCGTTCTGGTGCTGCGGATCCGGCACAAGAGTCTCCTGGGAACGTAGGGATGCGACCTCCACGCTACTCTCCTTCTCGGGCGCGGCTCCCACGCCTGGGACGGGGCACGGCAAATCCGATGTCCATCACCGGGAATGAGAAACCCCACCAGATTGGTTGGAAAGTAGGTTAGAAGTGGTTGATGCGCGCCTGGCGCGTTCACGCAGGTGTCCGGGACGGTGGTCCCCCGGTCCTGACCGCGTGACGCGACAGCGAGCTTACCGAACCCGAACGGACCACGCGTGAGGAGCTGCTGTGTCGCTGCCGCCGCTGGTTGAACCAGCCGACGAGCTGACCGTGGACGAGGTACGCCGGTACTCTCGTCACCTGATCATTCCCGACGTCGGTATGTCCGGCCAAAAGCGCCTGAAGAACGCGAAGGTGCTCGTGGTCGGGGCCGGCGGGCTCGGCTCGCCCGCGCTGCTGTACCTCGCCGCCGCCGGGGTGGGCACCCTCGGCATCGTGGACTTCGATGAGGTCGACGAGTCGAACCTACAGCGGCAGGTCATTCACGGGCAGGGCGACCTGGGCAAGTCCAAGGCCCAGTCCGCCAAGGAAAGCATCGCCGAGACGAACCCCCACGTCGAGGTGATCCTGCACGAGGTGCACCTGGACACCTCCAACGTGCTGGAGATCTTCGAGAACTACGACCTGATCCTGGATGGCACGGACAACTTCGCCACCCGGTATATGGTCAACGATGCCGCTGTCCTCCTGGGCAAACCCTATGTCTGGGGGTCGATCTTCCGGTTCGACGGCCAGGTGAGCGTGTTCTGGGACGCCTACGGCCCGAACTACCGGGATCTGTATCCGGAGCCCCCGCCTCCCGGCATGGTGCCCTCCTGCGCCGAGGGCGGTGTCCTCGGAGTGCTGTGCGCCTCGATCGGATCGATCATGGTCAACGAGGCGATCAAGCTCATCACCGGGATCGGCGACCCGCTGCTGGGCCGGCTGATGATCTACGACGCGCTGGAGATGACCTGGCGCACGGTGAAGGTACGCAAGGACCCGGACGCCAAGCCGATCACCGAGCTGATCGACTACGAGGCGTTCTGCGGTGCCGTCTCCGAGGAGGCTCAGGCCGCGGCGGCGGACTCCACGATCACCGCCCCCGAACTCAAGTCCATGATGGACTCCGGCCAGGAGTTCACACTCGTGGATGTGCGTGAGCCGCACGAGTACGAGATCGTGCGTATTCCCGGGTCGGTTCTGATCCCCAAGGGGGAGTTCCTTTCGGGGGAGGCGTTCGAGAAGCTTCCGCAGAACAAGCGGCTCGTGCTGCACTGCAAGTCCGGGGGGCGCTCTGCCGAGGCCCTGGCCGCGGCCAAGGGGGCGGGGTTCACCGATGCCGTCCATGTGGGTGGCGGCGTTCTGGCCTGGGCCAACCAGGTGGATCCGAGCCTGCCGACCTACTGACACCCGCGCTTGTCCGGTTCGGTGACGGGCTACGTCCGTTGCCGAACCGGCCCGTTGTTCATGCGCCGTCCCAGCGGGCGCGGCGCATGTCCACCCGGTCGCCGTCCGGCCGCATCGGGGTTCCTTCATCCCGGTAGTGCGCGAGGGCGGCCGACTCGAGTCCGGGCGGTGGCCGTCCGTCGGCCCGCGGGACCCGCCACCACGGCACCGCCCCACCCCAACGCGCCAGCACAGCACCCACCTGGCGGGGCCCGGATTCGGCGAGGTACTCGGCGATGTCCCCGTAGGCCATCACCCGCCCCGGGGGAATCGCCTCCACCACGTCCAGGACCCGTTGCGCGAACGGGCTGGGCTCGGGGGCCGCCGGCCCCGCAGGCGGTGTGGCGGGAATATCGATCACTTCTGTGCACGATACCGGCTGGCCGTCCCGCGCAGACCGAACCGCGTCGACTACTTTCCGTAGCTGATTTGTTCCGCGGTCATGATTGCGTGTTGCCCGGGTTGGGTATTCGGGCGAGTAACAACAGGTGTCCCGTCGGGGGAGGAACGCCATGTCAACGACGCTCGCCGCTGTCGATTTCGGGCAGGGCCTCACGGATGCCTGGAGCGCGGTGGCATCCTTCGTCCCGTTACTCGCTGCATTCTTGCTCATCCTCATCGTGGGATGGGTTATCGCCAAAATCGTCGGAAAACTGCTCGGTAAGGCACTGATGCGGATCGGCCTCGACCGCGGGCTCAGCCGCGCCGGGGTTGGCGAGTACTTCGAGCGTTCGCGGTACGGTCCCAGCGAACTTGTCGGCAAGATCGTCTACTACGCATTGCTCCTGATCGTGCTCCAGCTGGCCTTCAGTGTCTTCGGGCCGGGCAACCCGATCACACAGCTCCTTAACGGCGTCGTGGCATGGCTGCCGAACGCGGCCGTGGCGCTGGTCATCGTCGTGGTCGCAGTCGCCATCGCAAAGATGGCCCGCGATGTGATCTCTGGAGCGCTGGGCGGACTGAGCTACGGGCGGTTCCTCGCCAACGTGGCCGGAATCTTCATCATCGGGCTGGGGGCGATCGCCGCACTCAACCAGATCGGTGTCGCCACGACGGTGACCCAGCCGGTGCTGATCGCCATCCTCGCCACGGTCGGCGGGATCCTTGTGGTCGGTGTCGGTGGCGGCATGATCCGTCCGATGCAGGACCGCTGGGCTCGCTGGCTCGACGCGGCGGAGCGGGAAACGGAACGGGTAACCGCCACCGAGAGCTACGAACGGGGCCGGTCCGACGCGATGCAGGGCCAGGAACAGCGCACCGAAACGACACACGCCCACACTGGTCCGAGCCAGGGCGCCGGAATGGAGGGCAGCGGATCCTACTGACGCGCACCGGACTCACGGGCTGACTTGAGCCCGGACGTGTCCGGGCTCAGCTGGGGCGAGGCCAGACATGGTCTCGCCCCGTGGCATGTTTAGCTTGACGTTTAAGCTAGAGCAGTTCCCCGCCGCGCAGCTCGTCTCGGGAGAGCCGGTCCATCCGACGCACCAGAAGCGTAGCGCTCACCACCGGGATCAGCAGCGCTGCCCAGAAGACCACGCTGCCCAAACCTCCGGCGAAAACCAGGATAATGACGCTGAGCACAATCAACAGACTGTGCAGGAGAACGTCAATCCGATCACGCCGAATCAACACCCCGAGCGGGGGGCGGGCTGCCCCGTGCCGGCCGCTCCTCATGCATACTTCCTCTCTCGTGAAACCACGCCCGGCCGTGGTCTGGGAAGTGGACAGGCGCGGTCGACCATGCCCAGCCCGCGCCGCGCAGCCACGGCTGAACACGTGACCGTCCTGGCACCAGACGCTATAGCACCAGGGGCCGTACCGGGCGGAAATCGCCGTGGCCGGCTCGTCTCCCGAGCCACGACAGGGAAGTCTGCGTCAGTGCGGGGTTCCTGCCGACGCGCCCCCGGCAGGAACCCCGCACTGAACACGGGCGGGGACACCAGCTGTATGCGTTCCGACTCCGGGCGACGCCCGAGAATCCGGCGGCTCAGCGAACGAACCCGAGATCGCGCGCCAGCGAACAGATCGACATCAGCCTCAGCGTCTCCCAGTCGTAGGAGTCCCCGGTGGAGTCCCAGCCACGTTCCCGCGCACCATCGAGGAAACCCCGCAGGTAGTGCGCCAAACTGGTGCGGGTGACCGGGACCCCGTCCTGACTGATGGAGTCGCGGATCGCGGCCGTGTGCTGGTCGATCTGGGCCAGGAGCCCGGGATGAACCGACGTGCTCAGCATCCCGAAAGCATCAAGATCGCGAGAGAGCTGAGTGAGCGGACACTCGGTGAAGAACCCACGGAGCATGGACTTCCACCTCAACGAACGTGGGGTAACGGACGGAACCTAAGCGACTATATCCGCATTCAGTACAACTTCGGCCCACTGTGCCGGAAACCACACGATCCGTGCATACCGCACGCACGCCCGGTCCGCGGCAGCTCGTGCCGCGCGGTCCGTGCGCCACGAGCCCCCGGGAGGCCCGCCGTACCGGACGGACTGCACCGAAACGATGCGGCCGATCCTACGTGCCGAGTCCGAGCGCCTCGATCCGGGCGGTGTGGGCATCGGTGATGCGGGCGAACACCCGCCCCACCGCGGCCAGATCCCCGGCCTCCCCCGTACCGGACTCCGAGATCCCACTGACCAGGCGCGCCAGCGCGGGCCGCTCCATCGCCACCCGCTGCGCCTGGCTCAGGGCCTCCCCGACCAGCCGCCGCGCCCACAGGGCCAACCGGCCCGCCAGTGCGGGATCCTCGTCAATCGCCGCACGCACCCGCCGCACCACGAAATCCGCACGCCCCGTCTCGGCCAGTACCCCGTGCACGAGCTCCTGGGTATCCGTGTCGGACACCTGGGCCAGGTGCCGGTAGAAATCCCCCGCGATCCCATCGCCGACATAGGCCTTCACGAGGCTCTCCACCCAGCCCTGGGGCTGGGTCTGCTCGTGCCAGGTGTCCAGCGGCACCACGAAGGGCTCCATTGCCGCCTCGGGATCGGCGCCGAGCCACACCAGATGGTCCCGCAACCGGGTGTAGTGCTCGTACTCGGTGGCGGCGATCCCCGCCAGCTCGGCCTTGTCGCCGAGGCTCGGCGCCAGCTCCGCGTCCGAGGTCAGCCGGAAGAAGGACACCAGCTCGGCGTAGGCCAGCAAGCCGAGCAACTCCACCATTCCCTGGGAGCGGGCCGACGGGTCGACCGCATCCCCGGCGTCGGATGTGGTGGCACTCGATGCGGAATTCTGGACGCCACCCGGGCCCTCAGCATCGTGGACAGGACCGTCAGTCATGGTGCAAAGCCTAATGGTGGCCCGGAACGTGGGGGGCGTCGCATCCCCGATCCGGGACTATTCCGGCCTGCGGCGGCGTTGTGCACGGTGGTGGCGGGGCGGGATCCGTCACGGACGTTTCGGATCACTTTCCCCAGCTGGGACGTGAGCCGTTACACTGGCGGCGGCGACCGGCCCGATGCCGGTACCTGCCGATCCGCACGGGTAGCGCTTGCACCACGCGCTCCCGTGGCACTACGGCCCCGCATCGGCGGTCTCGACGTATCGAGACCGCGTCGTGGCCGAGGCGGATCGCAGACACGCTCCCACCACAACGAAGCGAAAGCCCTGGCGACCGGGTGCATGCCAAGCACCACACGGAAATCGCCATGCTTCGTCGGATGTCGGCCAACACCGACGCTGGCCCTGTACTTTCGCGCGCCGCGGTCATCCGCGAGCCGCGCCGGAGCCAGCCGACCGGAGCGGCGCCCAGGGCGTTCGGACACAGTCTCGGGCCCGAGTGGCCCCAGCCTTGAGGGAGGCACCAGCCCTGACAACCGCAGTTCACACCAAACACGCCGCCACGTTCCGCGAGCTGGGCGTCAGCTCGGAGATCGCCGATGCGTTGGAGGCAGAAGGCGTCATCGAGCCGTTCCCCATCCAGGAGTTGGCGCTGCCACTGGCACTAGGCAGAACGGACATCATCGGACAGGCCCGAACGGGCACCGGCAAGACCCTGGCCTTCGGGATTCCCCTGTTGGAGCAGGTTCAGGCCGCCCCCGGGCGGGCGAACCGTCCCCGAACGCTGGTGGTGGTCCCCACCCGCGAACTCGCAATTCAGGTCGCGGCGGACCTCACCACCGCCAGCAAGCGCATGGATGCGCGCATCCTCACCGTCTACGGGGGGCGTTCCTACGAGCCCCAGATCTCGGGGCTCGCCGCGGGGGTCGACGTTGTCGTGGGAACCCCCGGACGACTACTCGACCTGGAGAATCAGGGGCATCTCGACCTCTCGGAGGTCTCGGCCCTGGTTCTCGACGAAGCTGACAAGATGCTGGACCTGGGCTTCCTACCGGACGTGGAGAAGATCCTCACGCTCGCGCCCGACCAGCGCCAGGTCATGCTGTTCTCCGCGACGATGCCGAGTGAGATCGTCGCGCTGTCCCGCCGCTATCTCTCCCAGCCCACCCATGTGCGCGCTGGCGAGGAGGATTCTGGCCCCCGCCCGGAGGGGACCACGGAACAGCACGTGTTCCGCACCCACCCCATCGACAAGATCGAGATGCTGGTGCGGCTGTTGCAGGCCGAGGACCACGAGCAGTCCATGGTCTTCTGTGAGACGAAGCGGACCTGCGACAAGGTGGCCACGGTGCTCTCGGACCGCGGTTTCGCTGCCGCCGCCGTCCACGGCGATTTGGGTCAGGGGCAGCGGGAACGCGCCCTGCGTGCGTTCCGCAACGGCAAGATCGAGGTTCTCGTCGCGACCGACGTCGCCGCCCGCGGGCTGGACGTCGACGAGGTCACCCACGTCGTGAACTACGAGTGCCCCGCCGACGAGAAGACCTACGTGCACCGGATCGGGCGCACGGGCCGGGCCGGACGCACCGGCACGTCGGTGACCTTCATCGACTGGGCGGAACTCGCGCGGTGGAAGGTCATCAACAATGCCCTCGGGCTGGACTTCGGTGAGCCACCGGAGACCTACTCCACCTCCGAGCACTTCCACACCCAGCTCCGCATCCCGGCCGACGCGACCGGCCAGCGCGGTAAGCAGCGCAAGCGTGCCGGGCTGAACGCCGAGGAGCTGGAGGACGTCGGGGAAACCGGGCAGCGCGCCACAACCAAGCCGGCGAAGGGCGGCACGTCCGGGTCCTCGAGCAAGACGTCCGGGTCCCGGAAGTCGCAGGCCAAGGACACCGGCAACGATGCCGAGGGGGGACGCCCGCGGCGTCGACGCCGGCGGCGGTCGCCGAGCTCCACGGCCGCAACCGCCGCAGACACGGCATCGGAGAGCACCCCGCCCCAGAACAAGGGCGGCGAGGATGGCGGCACGACGCAGCGGTCCCGCCGGCGTCGGCGCCGCACCCGCAGCGGAGTGGACGTTCGCTCCGACGGCGAGGGCTGACCTGGGGTGCGGTTGGGGATCGACCGATCCGGCCCCACCGCACTCACGGACGAGACAGGACGTCTACCAGCTGGGGAAAAGCGTGTTGGTAGCCGTCCAGGAGCCTGCGGGCGACGTGGATGGAGTCCACCAGTGGGTGCGTCCCCAGAGCCCGCAACGCCAGCGAGCGCGATCCGGTGCGCACCGCGGCGATCGTGTCGCGCTCGGTTCCCTTCACCGCGTGGACGAGGCCCAGCTGATGGTGGCTCAGCGGGGCCAGCGGCTCCGGCCGAGCCCCGGCGGCGTCCACGATGCAGGGAACCTCGACCACCGCGTCGGCGTCGAGACCGGCCAGCGCCCCCCGGTTGCGAACGTTGAGGATCCACCGGCTCGGTTCGTCCCGCAGGATCGCCCGCATGACAGCGAGGGCCACGCGGTCGTACCCACCGCCGTCCAGATCGGCTTCGGCGCGACCGAGGTCCCCGGCCGCGCCGCGGCTGTCGGACATGTAGGTTTCCTCGCGCTCCCTGCGGGTGCGCTCCCAGGCGGCGAGGGCCTCTTCCGGGGTGGGGTGGGGCGAGCGGTAGAAGTGGGCCTGTTGGCCGACGAGCTGTTGACCGCGGGTACCCGCACCCTCGGTCCGCGAGCGTTCCACGGCCGCGCGGGCTTCCCGGGCCCGGTAGTAGTAGTACAGGTACTCGTTGGGAATCGCCCCCAGGGCGCGCAGCCAGTCCACCCCGAACAGGTGGCCCTCCTCGAACGAGGCCAGGGCCTCGGGGTCGTCGAGGAGTTCCGGCAGCAGGTCGTGGTCTGCGTCCCACAGGCCGCGCAGCCAGCCGAGGTGGTTGAGTCCCGCATAGTCGGACCGAACCCGGCCCGGATCCGTGCCCAGCGCGCGACATGCCCGCCGGGCCAGGCCTACGGGTGAGTCGCAGATCCCGATCACCCGCTGGCCAAGCGCCCGCGTCATTGCCTCCGTGACCATCCCTGCGGGGTTCGTGAAGTTGATGACCCACGACGTGGGGGCGCGCGTGGCGATGCGCTCGGCGATCTGCTCCGCGACGGGGAGTGTGCGTAGGCCGTAGCTGATGCCACCCGCGCCCACCGTCTCCTGACCGAGCACCTCCAGATCGAGGGCGACGGTTTCGTCAAGCACCCTCCCCCGGGTTCCTCCCACCCGGATCGCACAGAATACGACGGCGGCGCCCGACAGGGCCGTGTCCAGATCGCTGCACAGCCGCACCCGCAGATCCGGCTGGCGGCCGTGGTGGTGCCCCCAACTCTGCCGCTGGCCGGCCAGCACGGACTCGATGGCGGCGAGCCGTCCCCGGTCCGAATCGTGCAACACCAGCTCGGAGATGACCGGGTCGCCGGTCGCGGCATCCGCCAACAGGGCCCGGTGGATCAGAGGGACGCGGAAACCGCCGCCGCCGAGGATCGTCAATCGCACGCCGCGCACACCTCCAGGATCCGACCGGCCCACCCCCATCCCGCCCCATAGGCCCCCATCGGCCTTTTGTGGCCCCCATGGCCTGGAGGTTGCCCCGATATGCCCCACTCCATTGCCATCCAGCCTGCCCCGGGCGCGACAGCGGTGTTCTTTCGTACCGTACTCCCAGGGGAACGAACTCGGGGTGGACCCCGTTTCGTGCGGTGTCGATCGGCTGGTGACCTCGGCGGGGCGGGCCGCCGGGTGTCATGGACACCCGGTACGGTCCGGGCTGTACCGAGAATCATGTGAGGGGGGCGGTACACCATGGGTGACGACGGGGGCGTCGAGCGGGGACACGCCGCCACCAGCCAGTCCGAGTCCGCGCGTCTGGAGTCCACCCCGCTGGTCGGCACCCCGCGGGACGTGCTGGCGGGGTCGCGCCCCTGTGACAACGCCGAAGTCGACCTGGCGTTGAGTGGCACGGTGTACTTCGACATCGTCCTGACCGGGTTGTCGGCTCCCCCCGCCAGTGGTACCGAAGTTCCGGCGGAGGGCATGGGGTCCTGCCCCGGCGGTGTCGCCAATCTCGCGGTGGGGGCTGCCCGGCTGGGGCTGCGCACCGCCGTGGCCGCCGCCTTCGGCGAGGACGTGTACGGCGACTTCTGCTGGGAGACCCTGTCCGGTCAGGAGTCGGTGGACCTGTCCGCCTCCCGCCGCATTCCGCAGTGGCACTCCCCGTTCACCGCGTCCATGGCCTACCGCGGCGACCGGGCCATGGTCACCCACGAGCATCCCTCCCCGGTGTCCGAAGAACTCATGGCTGCGGAGCTGCCCCAGGCCCGTGCGGTCTTCGTCAGTATCGACCACGGGCTCCCCGCATGGGCCCGAAACCAGGCGAAGGGTGGGGCACGCGTCTTCGCCGACGTGGGATGGGACGACACCCAGCAGTGGTCACCCACGGTCCTGGACCGCCTGGAGTACTGCGAAGTGTTCCTGCCCAACGCCATCGAAGCCATGGCCTACACCCGAACCGGAAGTCCCGCCTCGGCGCTGTCCGCGCTGGCGGAACGCGTTCCGCTCGCCGTGGTGACCGACGGCCCGCGGGGTGCGATGGCCGTGGACAGCACCACGGGAGAGAGCGCCGAGGTGGAGGGCCTGGTGTTGGAAGCGGTCGACTCTACCGGGGCGGGCGACTGTTTCGGCGCGGCGTTCATCGTGGCGTCCCTGGCCGGGTGGCCGTTGGAACAGCGGCTTCGGTTCGCTAACCTCTGCGCGGCGCTGTCGGTGCAGCACACCGGTGGATCGCTGTCCGCGCCGGGCTGGGCGGACATCGCCGCCTGGTGGTCGCGGGTCACCGCCCGCCACGGCGGCGATGCCACGCTGGCGCGGGACTACGGTTTCCTCAGCGAGCTGGTGCCCGCCCAGTGGCTACCCACCGAGCAGCGCCGCGCCAGCGCCACCATCGGTCTACGGCGCTGAGGCAGTAGCTACCCGCCGGCGACCCAGCGGTCAAAGTTGTCCTGCTCGTCGCCGACCGTGGTCTCTTCGTCACGATCGGGAAGCACGCGAGTCTCGTTGGGCAGGGTGAGCAGGACTTCCCCGATCGAGCTCAGCTGACGGGTGTAGTCCACGAACCCGTCACCCACCGTGCCCATCTGCCCGGCCAGGAGTGTATCTCCGCTGAAGACGATCCCCAGGTCGGGAAGGTAGAAGGCCAGGGAGCCCGCCGAGGTTCCCGGAATTCCCAGAATGTTGATGGTCAGGTCGCCGACCGCCAGCTGGCCGCCGCCCTCGATCTCGATGTCGGGGGTCCGCTCGATCCCGTGGAGCTTGCGCCAGGCACGTACTTCCCGCCGGTGCAGTGCGATATCGGCGTCGTCGCGCTCGGCCACCTCGATCGCCGCCCCGATGTGCGTGTTGTATCCGTTGGTGCAGGCGACCAGGTAGACCTCGCGCTCCCCCACTGCCTTGAGGATCGCTTCGGCGTCGTGCGCCGGATCCACGACGATGACGCCCTCCTCATCTGCGGGGACGATCCAGGTGTTGTTGGTGACGGAGAACTCCTCGCCGTCCACGGTGAGGGTCCCGGACGTGACCACACACTCCACCGCGTCCGCGCGCACGGCGGTGGCTTCGGTGTCACCCCCACTGTTGCCACTGCCGGCGGCCTCCGCCGGATCGGTGTCCGCACTGCCGCCCTTGTTGCGCTTGCGCTTCCAGAACACGGCCTGGGCCCCTTCGACGTCGTCCGACACTCATTCGTCCCGGCGGCTGTGGTTTCACCGCGCAGGAGAAACGTACTCCAATGCAGGAAATCAGCAAGTCCTGTACCGCGTAAAACGGAACCGAGGACGCTGCCGGCCGCCCACCCCCTACGACCGAGGCGCCAGCTCCCGGGTCAGAAACGGCGACAACGCTCCGAACGGGGGATCCAGGGCCAGCCGCGCTTCTGCGTCCCCCGTAAGGTCCCGCAGGTCCCGCAGACCGCTCACCTCACACATGGCGATTCCCTGGTCCGCGGAGCCGAACACGAACCAGATCCAGCGTCCCAGGGCCTCGCCGACGTACACAGCACGCTGCCGCCCGGCGTTCAGGGTCCACAGTGCAATCTCGTGCCCGTCGAACCGCACCTTGCCGTCCGCCGGATGCTCGTCGAACCCCTCCCCGGGGTCGGGGCCCTCCAGGCCGGCAAGCCGGGCTCCCACCCCGATGCCCATATCCTCGGCCACAACAGCCAGCTCCCCCACCCCGCCCAGCGGCGCCGGACCGGACAGTCCCACGACACTGGCCACAGCGCCCGTGCGCTCGTCACCGGCATGCGCCAGCCCGGTCACCAGCCATCCGGCTGGCAGCGGCCAGGGGATCCACACCGGGACCCGGGTGGTGGTCACCAGCGCCTGCAACGTCGCGCTGGTGGCCCGCCGCACCTCGTGCAGCGGCGCCACCGGACCATGCACGGCGCACTCCCACGCACTCGACCACAGGTTCGGCGCGTGGACCGCGCGTCCACAGCGAGGGCACGTTGGATCAGACCGCATAACTGACCGCGATATACCCGGCTGACCAGGTGGAAAACTCACTCCCGCGCAACCGGGCGGGAGTCACTGACCGTACGTCTGATGCCCATTCGATCCGCCAGCCGCACCACGATCAGGCAGAACACCACCAGTTCCACCAGCGTGGTGACGGTCCCCTGCCACGAACCCGCGGTTTCCAGATCCATCAGGGTGCCGTCCCAGGCCGTGATGGTAAACGCGGCGAGGTTGTGCAGAACGTGCAGGGCAATGCCCGCTTCCAGCCCCCCGGTACGCCAGATCAGCCAGGCCATCGCCGCCCCGAACAGCGCCACATCCGCCAGGGCCCAGAAGGTGTAGCTGAAGTGCAGCATGGTGAACAGCGCCGTGCTCACCACGATTCCCAGCCAGGGCGACGCCGTGTAGGAGCCGGCCGTCTGCATGACGAAGCCGCGCAGCCCGTACTCCTCGGCGGCCGCCTGCAACGGGACCAGCGCGACGATGACGACCATGGCGAAGACGAAGGTCTGGACACCGACGAAGTCTCCCGTCAGCCGCTGCTCGGCCCCGGCTACGGCCCACAGCACCACGGGCAGTCCCAGTGCCAGAAACACCGCGGGAATACCGGCTCCGAAGCAGTACAGCAGCCACCGCCACCGCAGGTGCCCGACCACCGAGGACAGGGTTCCCGGCCGTCGGCCCTGGACCACGCGTGCGACCAGGTACACCGCGGGGATCAGCAGCGTCAGCATGAGCAGCTGCACCGTGAGGTCGGCAACGGGGTGGCCGTAGATCGTGGTGTCGTCCCCGCTGACCTCGGCGCCGAACAGGAGCGGCACCACGACGCTGACCATCGTGGCGAGCAGCATCACCACGGCCACCGCGGCCAGCCACACCACCGCCGCACACAGCAGGGCGAGCGGGGCAATCCACCAGCGTCGCGGCACCGTGGCGGCCACCCGGTGGTAGGCAGCCCCCGGCACGGGTGACCGTGGCCCCGGCGGTGCCTGCGGCGGCCCCGCGGGTCCGGCAGATGCCGCGGGATCCGTGGCGGCCCGGCCCCTACCATCCTCGGTAACCTGCGGCGGAACCGAGCCGTGGGCGTCCGGAAACTCCGCCGGCCCGGGCGGTGGCGACTCTCGCATGACCTCCCAGCCTACGGGTGGCCCTGCGGCCCCGCGGCGCACCGTGGCCCGATGGCGTGGCGCGATGGCGGTGACGTGCCCCATACCGCCCCAGCTCGTTGGCTGGCACTCGGGAGGGGTACGTACCATTGGGGCATGTCCTCCACGACTGCTCCCAGCACCGAAGAGGTGCACGCGGCCCTGACCAAGGTTCAGGACCCCGAGATCCACCGGCCCATCACCGAACTCGACATGGTCAAGAGCGTCGACGTTGCCGACGACGGCTCCGTTGACGTCGGCATCTATCTGACGGTGGCGGGTTGTCCGATGAAGGGTCGGATCCAAGAGGACGTGAGTAACGCCGTCCGCGAAGTGTCCGGGGTGACCGGCGTTCGCGTCGAGCTCGACGTCATGAGCGAGGAGCAGCGCAAGGCCCTACAGGCGAAGCTGCGCGGCGGGCAGGCGGAGAAGGAGATTCCCTTCGCCAAACCGAACTCGCTGACGCGGGTCTTCGCCGTGGCCTCCGGTAAGGGCGGAGTCGGCAAGTCCTCGGTGACGGTGAACCTCGCCGCGGCCATGGCGGAGTCCGGGAAGAAGGTCGGCGTGGTCGACGCGGATATCTACGGACACTCCGTGCCCCGCATGCTGGGGGTCGAGCAGCGTCCCACCAAGGTCGAGGACATGATCATGCCGCCCACGGCACACGACCTCAAGGTGATCTCCGTGGGTATGTTCACCCAGGGGAACCAGCCGGTGGTGTGGCGTGGCCCGATGCTGCACCGGGCGCTCCAGCAGTTCCTCTCGGACGTGTTCTGGGGCGATCTGGATGTCCTGCTGATGGACCTTCCGCCCGGGACCGGCGATATCGCGATCTCGGTGGCCCAGCTGGTCCCGAGCGCGGAGCTGCTGGTGGTTACCACGCCGCAGCAGGCCGCCGCCGAGGTTGCCGAACGCGCCGGCGGTATCTCGTCCCAGACCCACCAGCGGGTCAGTGGCGTCATCGAGAACATGTCCTACTTCGTGACGCCGGGCACGGACGTGCGCACTCCCCTGTTCGGCGAGGGGGGTGGCCAGGCTGTGGCCGACGGGCTCACCCGCTCCCTGGGGGCCGACGTGCCGCTCCTGGGCCAGATCCCGCTGGAGATAGGTCTTCGGGAAAGCGGGGACGCCGGCGAACCCTACGTGCTCAGCACCCCGGACAGTGAGGCCAGTCAGGCTTTGCGCAAGATCTCTGAGGAACTGGTCGGACGTCCGCGTGGCCTGTCCGGAATGCAGCTGGGGATCAGCCCGGCGGCGCACTGAGCGGCGAACGGCGAACAGGGCCCCGCCCGAGCCAGACCGCTGGGGATGCTGGCGGCTGCCAGTGCCGGCTGCCAGCCGCCAGCATCCCCAGCGGTGCCCCCGCCTGGGTTGCGTTGAGGCCGCTCTGGTGCCTCGGGGGGTACCCCCAGTCCATGGGGGCCAGGAAAAGTCGATGGGGGCCACGGCGCAGGGCGGACGGGTCGCCCCAGCGCCGAGCTAGTCGTCCGCGGCCTCCAGGGTGAGTTCCACGGTGTGCTCGTCGCCATCCCGTAGGAACACCACCTCCACCTCCGTTCCGGGTGCATGTGACCGCACCTCGGTCAGGAGCTGTTCGGCGTCGGTGATCGTGGACCCGTCCACCTCGGTGATGATGTCACCGGGTTCCAGCCCCGCCCGGTCCGCGGGCCCACCGGGTTCCACGGCTTCCTGATCGTCGGGGAGATCCTCCTCCACGATGAGTGCTCCGGGGCCGGCGTAGCGCAGATCCGGCATCACCCCCATCACCGCGTGCGGGGCTTCCCCGTGCTCGATGAGCTCCTGGGCGATCCGCTCCGCCTGGCCGGAGGGAACGGCGAAACCCAGGCCGATATTGCCCGCACCGCCCCCGATCTCCTCGGCGCCCATGGTGGCGATCGCGGTGTTGACCCCGATCACGTTTCCGTTCAGGTCCACCAGCGGCCCGCCAGAGTTCCCCGGATTGATGGCCGCGTCCGTCTGGAGGGCGTTCACGTAGCTCTCCTCGCCACGGCCACCGACCGTGACGGGACGCTCCATCGCGCTGATGATTCCGGTGGTCACCGTTCCGTCGAGCCCCAGGGGCGAACCGATGGCGATCACCGGGTCCCCCACGGTCATCTGGTCGGAGTCCCCGAAGTACAGCGGATCCACGTCCAGCGGATCCTCGGCTTCCAGCACCGCGAGATCGCTGCTCGAGGCCGCGCCCACCAGCTGGGCGCTGGTCTCGTGCCCGTCGTGGTAGACGACTTCGAGATCCCCGCCCATTCCGGAGGCCACATGGTTGTTGGTGACGATGTAGCCGTCCGCGACCACGAATCCCGAACCGTTGCCGATCAGCCGGTCGTCGGTGCTCTGGATGGACACGACACTGGGGCTGACCTCCTGGGCGACCCCGGCAATGGAGTCGGGATCGCGGCTGGGCGGATCCGGGGGGCCGTCGCCCGCACCCAGCGGCCGGTCCGCCGTCGATCCGGTGAGCTGTGGCACGAGCACGGCCCCGCCCAGCAGTCCCAGCCCGCTGCCGATCAGGCCGACCAGCAGGGCGATACTCGTGGCTGCCCAGAGAGGTATGCCGGCCCCCCGCCGCCGACCCCCCGACGGACTTGCGGGAGCCGCACCGGGAGGCTGCTGCGGCGGAGGCATGCCCGGCCCGCCGTACATGCCGATCCTCGTCGTGTTCGGGGTGTCCTCGGGGGGAGGCGCCATGCTGGGGCCGGCGTCCGGCGGTGGGGCCGCCCCACCGGCGCCTTCCTGCGGCCCCGGAGGCGGACCGGTCTGACCGGGCGGGTTCTGCTGCCAGGTCTGCTGCGAATGTGGAGCAGGCACAGCCCAGTCAGGACCCGCTCCGGCAGGGCCGGGCTGGCGGCCCGGACCGTTCGGCGCCTCTCCTGGCGTGGGCGCACCGCGCCCGGTCTCGTCGGTCATCGGGATGGCTGGCGCGCTCCCGCCCCAGTGGGCAGGGTTCGCGCCCCTCCTCCTTTCCAGGCACATCGCACGCTACGGGCAGCCAGGCGGCCAGGGCGTACCTCCGGCACCAAACGGGACACCCAGCGCCCCCGGAAACGTCATGGAAGAAACCTTCCCGTCCCCCTCCTGTCTACCCTCAGTCAACACGAACGGGGATAAACACGGGGTGAGACGGCGTGACTCGCATGCCGGTTTCTCCCGGTGCCGGCTCCCCCGGCCCGCGGCCCGGTGCCGGGGCTAGGACGACGCGGCATCGGCCCCGCGGGTGTCGTCCTGGTTCCCCTCCCGGTGCGGGTGCAGCCGGGGCAGCCCCCCACCGATCGGGGGACGCGACCCCAGCGGGGGACGCGTGCCGAGGGGCACCTGGCCAGAGTCCCCCTCCTGCGAGGCGTTCCGTCCCCGACGCATCAGTGCGGCCAGGAATCCCCGACTCGGTCGGTCCGGCTGCGGGGCAGCCGCCGCTGACGACGTTTCCGTCGAATCGTCCGCCGTTTCGGACGCCGCGGCGATACGTCCCATCAGTTCACCGGCCGGCTCGGGCTCGTGCAGGCCGTGCAGGCGGCGTTTGAGTTGACGTAGCATTTCCGCCTCGAACCGGCAGTTCGCGCAGACCGCCAGGTGTCGCAGGGCCTCCTCCCGATCGGCCGGGCCAAGCTCGCCATCGACCAGTGCGGACAGACGCTCCCCTAGGTGGCTCATGACTCCGCGTCCTCCCTGGTGTGCGTGGCGGCTGGCAGCGCGGCGTCCGACGGGGGGCCGGTGTCGCCGGCCGCTGTGGGGTCGGCGGGGGATTCGCCAGGGGGCACGGTCCGGAGTTTGCGGTGGTTGAGCGCGGCCCGCAACTGGGCCCGCCCGCGGTGGATCCTGCTACGGACAGTGCCGATCTTCACGCCGAGGGTGGCCGCGATCTCCTCGTAGGAGAACCCTTCGATATCGCACAGCACCACCGGGGCACGAAACTCCGCGGGCAGGGCATTGAGCGCGGCCTGAATGTCGGCATCGAAATGCCGTTCTTCGTAGGCCTGGGCCGGGGAGGGTTCCCGACCCTGCATCCGCTCGTCCGCGGAGTCCGAAAAACCTTCGAACCTGATTCTGGAGCGCCGCCGGGCCATGTCCAGAAACAGGTTGGTGGTGATGCGGTGCAGCCAGCCCTCGAACGTGCCGGGAGTGTAGTTCGCCAAGGACCGAAAGACACGGATGAACACCTCTTGGGTGATGTCCTCGGCGTCGTGCTTATTGCCGCTGAGTCGGTAGGCGAGGCGGTACACCCGGGTGGAGTGCTGGCTCACCACCTCGTCCCAGCTCGGGGGCGTCCACTGACCGAGGTCAGCAGCAGCGTCGTCGTCTGCCACCGGCGCTCCCTTCCGCTTGTGGGTGACCGTCCGGATGCGACACGCCGAACGCCACGACGTGTGTGACGCTCGGAGAGCTACCTGCGTCCTGTATAACACCGGTGTCCCCGGCTGCACTTCCCCACTCCAGCCGGTTTCGCGGCCGGGGGCGCCGCCCGGGCCACGCCCCGGACACACCGACAACGACATCCGACCGCATCCGGCGGGTCGTGGCGTGCGGAGATTTCGGGTCACAGATGGAATACTCGACAGCGGTACCGCGCGGATCGCCCGTCGGGCCTGTCCGTACCGACCTCGCCCCGGGGAGGCCATCATCGCCAGTAGAGATGACGCCGTGGCCTTTGTGGAGAACTATGTCCCGGCGGACGAGCCGCTGCTGTCGGCGCGGGAGCAGTCCCAGCGAACCGAAACCCAGTCGGTCAGTACCGCCACGGGCGCCGCGCTGCGTTTCCTCGCAGCCGCGATCGGTGCCCGAGCGGTGGTCGAGATCGGCACCGGCTGCGGCAGCTCCGGGATCTGGCTGCTGCGCGGCATGCGTGCCGATGGGATTCTCACCAGCGTGGACGTCGACCCGGACCAGCTGGAGTACGCGCGGGACTCCTATCGTCAGGCCGGGTTCCCCGCGAACCGGACCCGGCTGATCCAGGGACGTGCGCTGGATGTTCTGCCCCGGCTGACCGACGCGGCCTATGACATGGTTTTCGCCGACGCCGCCAAGCACGAGTATCCGAGCTACCTGGAGGAGGGGCTGCGGCTGTTGCGCCCCGGGGGTGTGCTCGTGTTCAACCACGCGCTCATCGCGCGGCCGTACGAGGAGGGGCCGCTGTCGGTCCCGGACCCCGACACCGCGGCACTGCGCGAGGTGAGCAGGCTGGTGCGTGACGATGAGCGGCTCCTGCCGCTGCTGCTTCCCATCGGGGAGGGACTGTTGGCGGCGATCTGTCCGGAGTGACCGGAGTGAGGGGTGGAGCGGTGCCGCTCCACCCCTCATGGTCCGGCCCTCAGGGCTGGCTCATTCGCGCAGCCAGCGCAGCAGGGTCCGGGTGGCGAAACCGGTCGCGCCCTTGGTGATCTCCGCGCGGTTCGCGGTGGAGCGGCCCGGCCCCGCGACGTCGAGGTGGGCCCAGGGCACGCCGGCGGTGAACTCCCGGAGGAATAGTGCGGCTTCGGTGGCGCCGGGAGAACCGTAGTGGGGCTTGGTTCCGATATTGGCGAGGTCGGCGACCGTGGAGTCCAGGCTGTCCCGGTAGGTCTCCTCGAGCGGCATCCGCCAGAACCGCTCCCCCGACCGTGTCCCGGCCTGCTCGA
The DNA here is from genome assembly GCF_031628175.1 of Lipingzhangella rawalii. Classification (NCBI taxonomy): domain Bacteria; kingdom Bacillati; phylum Actinomycetota; class Actinomycetes; order Streptosporangiales; family Nocardiopsidaceae; genus Lipingzhangella; species Lipingzhangella rawalii. The sequence goes on from NZ_JAVLVT010000002.1 coordinate 53,776, forward strand.
TCGCACTGGCGAGCGGATCGTCGGTGGCGTACAGGGCGCCGGTGCGTAGCCCCAGAGCGCGTTTGGCGGCCCCGGTGAGCGTGGCGACGTCCACGACCGTGTCCGGGGCGAGGTTGGCGGCGGCGTAGGCCAGGGCGTCCGCGAGGACCAGCCGGCCCTCGGCGTCGGTGTTGAGCACCTCGACCGTGGTTCCGGCATAGGTGGTGATGACGTCGCCGGGGCGCATCGCACTGCCGGACACGGAGTTTTCCGCGATGGCGAGCAGCGCGGTGACCTGGACGGGCACCCGTAGCCTGGCCAGTTCCGACATGACGCCCAGGACGACGCCGGCCCCGGCCATGTCGGTTTTCATCTGCTGCATGTTGTCCTGGGGCTTGAGGGACAGGCCACCGGTGTCGAAGGTGATCCCCTTGCCGGCCAGTACGACATGCCGGTCGGGCTGGTCCGGGGTGTAGCTGAGCTGCACCAGCCTGGGGGGCTGTGCGGATCCGGCCCCGACGGCGAGGATCGCCCCGAAGCCCTCCTGTCGCAGCTGTTCCGCGTCCCAGACCCGCGCCTGGAGCCCGCTGTCCTCGGCCACGGACACGGCCTGCTCGGCCAGCCAGCCGGGGCCCTTGATCGAGGAGGGTGTGTTGGTCAGATCCCGGGCCAGGGCGGTGGCCCGGGCGTAGGCGGCCCCCCGGTGCACCGCCGGCTCCAATTCCGCGGGGGTCGGGGTGAGCAGGTCCACCTGGGCGGCGACCGGTTTCCCGGAAGGCTTCTCGCGCAGGGTGTAGGTGTAGCCGGCGAGGAGGAAGCCCTCGCAGAAGGCTGTGATGGCCTCGGGCGTATCCAGGGCCTGTGGTGTGGCCATCGCGACCCGGGAGCGCCCCCGGGAGCGACGTGCCAGGGTGGCCGCGGCGGTGCGTGCGTCCTCGCCGGTGCCGGCCCCGACACCCAACAGGGCGATCCGCACGAGTCCGGACCCCAGGTTGCCCACCAGGTCGGCGTAGTCGCCCGCCGTTCCGGTGAGGTCGTAGTGGTCCACCAGCTGTTGGACCGGTGCCGGTAGGTACTGCGCGGGGATCTCTCCGCGGCCGGTCACGACGGCTGTTGCGCCGTCCGTGCTGGCACGGACCGGAATCACGAGCAGATCGGCGGCGCTCGTGCTCAGCTCGGTGTCAACCGGAGAAATCTCGGTGGTGAACGGCACGTGGCCTCGCAATTCTCGTCGGGGCTCGTCGGTTGGTTGGACCCCTGGGCCTTACGGCCACGGGTCGCGGATCATGGGTCGGGGCGAACGGGGTGTACCCGGGTATCCGGGTATCCGTGCACTCGCACACACCGACATCGGGGTGGTCCACTCCGAGGCGCGGATACGTGCGGGTATTGCGGATGCGTCGCCTGGGTGCCGTGGTCGTTACTCCGGCGCCGTGACGATGGCGTCGGGGCCAGCGTCCGCACGCTCAGCGCACGACACCGTCCAAGGCCTCGGCAAGCTCATTGGCCTCCTCGGCGGTGAGCTCCACGACCAGACGTCCGCCTCCTTCCAGCGGGACCCGCATGATGATTCCGCGCCCCTCTTTGGTGACCTCCATCGGGCCGTCACCGGTCCTCGGCTTCATCGCCGCCATGCTGTTTCCCCTTTCCGTGGAAGGTATCGCGGGTCAGCGGGCGTCCCCACCCGAGGCTCGCCGGTCAGCTTTACCTCTGCGGGACTCAGGGAGCGGGTGACTGGTGTGTCATTATCTCGGTTGTCGGCCCTTGATGGGAACTCTGGGCGTTGCGCACGTCCCAGTCCCGGCAACACCCGAAAGGGCTAAGGTTATAGTCAGCGACTCGACGGAGCATCCCGCCGGGCCCCGCGCTCCCGACGGCCAGAGGAGAGGTCAGTGCCCGAGCCAGCCACCCCAGACAGCTCAGCCAGCACAGACGGTTCCGCGTCCCCGACCGAGGACGTGGATCTCGTTTCGTACACGACGGTCGACGGAGTCGCGACGATCACCCTGAACCGTCCCGATGCCATGAATTCGATGACGCGCGCCTTCAAGGAGGAGCTGCTCTCGGCCGTGGAACGCGCACGGGACGACAGTAGTGCGCGTGCGGTTCTGATCACGGGTCGCGGCAAGGCGTTCAGCGCGGGGCAGGATCTGCGGGAACACGCGGAATCGCTGGCGGCGGGTTCCGGACTGGACGACACGGTGCGTAGTCACTACAACCCGATCGTGTTGGGGATCGCGCGTATTCCCAAGCCGGTGGTCGCGGCCGTCAACGGTGTCGCGGCCGGGGCCGGGGCCGCCCTGGCCTTCGCCTGCGACTTTCGGATCCTGTCCGAGAAGGCGTCCTTCTCTCTCGCCTTCGCGAACATCGGGCTGGGCTCGGACTCGGGGGCGTCGTGGACGCTGCCGCGGCTGGTGGGACACGCGCGGGCCACCGAACTCCTCATGCTGGGAGAGCCGGTGCGAGCCCAGCGGGCGGCCGAGATCGGCCTGGCCACCCGGGTCGTCGCGCACGACGAACTGGCCGAGTCCGCCCACGCCTTCGCCCACCACCTGGCCTCCGGCCCCACCATCGCCTACGCGGCGATCAAGGGCGAGTTGACCTACGGGGCAAACATGGAGCTGGACCAGGCCCTGGCGATGGAGGCTGATCTCCAGGACCAGTGTGTGGCCACCAGCGACCACCACGAGGCGACCACGGCGTTCCTGAACAAGGAGAAGCCCACCTTCCAGGGGCGGTGAGGCGCGGCGCCCCGGCACGCCCTCGGGTGCCAGCAGCCTGGCCGGGTCATACGCCGCGGGACGCGCGGGCTCATTGACCGCGCTGCCGTATGCGGTCTAATATTCCTAGTTATTCGGTAGAAATAGTCGACTAGGGAGTCCTGGGTGCGGAACCTCGCTCTGCTCGGCATCTTCGGGTTCCTTGCCCAGCTGATCAACGGCGCCCTCGGCATGGGCTACGGCGTCACCTCCACCACCGCGCTGCTCATGCTCGGGGTCACCCCGGCCCTCGCCTCGGCCACCGTGAACCTCTCCCAGGTCGGCTCCCAGCTCGCCTCGGGTATCGCCCACTGGCGGTTCGGCAATGTGGACTGGGCCCTGGTGTGGCGGATCGCCCTCCCCGGGGCGGTGGGCGCCTTCCTCGGAGCGCTGCTACTCAGCTGGCTGTCCACCGAGGCCGCACAGCCACTGATGTCCACCATCCTGCTCGCCCTCGGTGGCTACATCCTGTTCCGGTTCACCGTGTACGGCACGCCGCGAGGGCGATTCCACGGCACGCTGCCGACCGGGTTCCTGGCGCCGCTCGGGCTGATCGCGGGCTTCCTGAACTCCACCGGCGGGGGCGGCTGGGGCCCCGTGGGCACCTCGGCGCTACTGGCCAGCGGCCGGATGGAACCACGCCGGGTGATCGGTTCGATCAGCGCGGCCGAGTTCGCCGTGGTACTCGCGGGCAGTGCGGGATTCACCGTCGGCCTGGGGCTCACCGGTATCAACGTGCACTGGGTGCTGGTGCTACTGCTCGGCGGCGTCCTGGCGGCGCCGCTCGCCGCCTGGCTGGCCCGGCACGTTCCGGCACGCCTGCTGGGCTCGCTCGTGGGCGGACTTCTGGTCCTGACCAACGTCGGAATCCTGTTCGACGTGGAGTGGGTGAACCCCGACCCGCCGACCCAGCTCACCATTTACGCGGTGCTGCTTGCGCTGTGGGCCGCCGCCGTGATGATCTCGACCCGAGCACATTTGCGGGAGCGTTCGGCGACCGCCGAACAGGAGCTGACCTCCAGCTCAGCCTAGGCAGGATCCTGCGTGAGCTCCCAGTGAATTTCCGCCGGATTTTCCACGGGAGGAAGATCGGGAAATCCATATCCGAGCAGCGAAGTTTCCCAGGATCCGCGGGGATGTTAAGCGGCCTCGTTTACCTGTGACGGCGGGGCAGCAGGCCGATTACGACTGGGATTCATCTGGAAACGGAATCTGGTCAAAGCTCGCGCTGGATGCTGTCATGTCCAGCAGCTCCGCTCCGTAGCCGGCCCGATCGGCCGTGCTCGAGACACGAACTTCAGGAGGAACTGTGCGTACAAGACGAGGCATCACTGGCCTCACTGCGCTGGGGGCAGCAGGTGCGCTCCTGGTCGCCGCGGCCTGTGCTCCCGGTGATCCCGAGGAGGACACGGCCGATGGTGCGCCCGGGCTGGAGGGGTGCGCCGAGAACCCCAACGAGTGCAATTCCGGCGAGGCCGCTGACGGCGGAGACATCACCTGGGTGGTGAACGCTCAGCCCGGCGCCTGGTCGTCCCAGTCCGCCGCGGGCGGCAGCGTCTACACGCTCCAGATGCTGGAGGGGGTCATCCCCTTCACCGGCCGTTTTCTCCCCGACGGCGAGACCTACGAGTACAACATGGACCTGCTCGCCGAGGAGCCCGAGCTCCGCGACGAGGATGCTGACCAGTACGAGGTCGACTGGGCCATCGCCGAGGACGCCGTGTGGAACGACGGCACCCCCATCACCTACCGCGACTTCGAGGTCTCCTGGATGATGGCCTCGAACGACGAGGAGCTGTGCCAGGGCTGTGCCGCCCGCAGCACCGCCTCCACGGAGATCATCGAGGACATCTCCAGTGACGATGACGACGACAAGACGTTCACCGTCACCTACGAGGACCAGTACCCCGAGTGGTTCGGCCTGTTCAGCCAGCACGCGGTTGGCGGCGGCTTCTACCCGGCACACGTTGCCGAGGAAGAGGGCTTTGACCTGGACGACCCGGAGGACGTCGGCGAGTACTTCGAGTGGCTGGACTCCAACCGGCCCGAATACTCCGGTGGCCCCTTCGAGATCACCGACGGCGACCTGGAGAACCAGGTTGTGAAGCAGCCCAACGAGAACTACTACGGCGAGGCAGCGAACCTGGACACCATTGTCGTGGACTTCCACGACGACGAGGGTGGCTGGGTTCCGGCCCTGGCCAACGACGAGATCCACGGCGCCTCGCCCGCCCAAATCAACACGGATGTCATCGAGGAACTCGAGGGCATGGACGGGGTCGACATGGACATCGCCCCCGGACCGGCCTGGGAGCACGTGGACATCAACTTCGACGTGCCCGAGTTCCAGGACGAGACCCTGCGCCGGGCGATGTTCACCGCGATCGACGTCGAGGACATCGTGAACCGGAACTTCGGCGATATCTTCCCGGAGGCGGAGCCCAAGACCAACCTGTCGTTCTTCAACGACTCCGAGTACCACGAGGACCACGTCTCCGAGACCGGCCACGGCAGTGGCGACGCCGAGGCGGCCCTCGAGATGCTGGAGGACGAGGGCTACGAGCTGGACGGGGACACGCTCACCCTGGACGGGGACGAGATCGGACCGTTCACCCTGCGGTCCACCTCCACCGACATCCGGGACACCTCGATGGAGCTGATCCAGGCGCACCTGAACGAGATCGGCATCGAGATCCAGATCGAGCCGACCGAGGACCTGGGCGAGACCCTGGCCGAGGGCGACTACGACCTGATGCAGTTCGGGTGGAACACCAACCCGTTCTTCACCGCCGCCCCGCAGCAGCAGTGGCACAGTGACAGCCCCAGCAACTTCGGTGGCTACGCCAACGACGAGGTCGATGAGCTGACCGAGGCGGTTGCCACGGCACCGGACCTGGACACCGCGGCCGAACGGGCCAACGAGGCGGCCCAGATCGTGACCGAGGAGGCCTACATCCTGCCGCTGCTGGAGCAGCCGGACTACGTCTTCGTGAGCGAGGAGTACGTCAACATCCGTGACCACCTCGCCTCCAGCTCCCGCGCGAGCTACAACGTCGGTGAGTGGGGAGTGCTGGCCGAGTAGCGGCCTGTTCCGCTAACGGATCCACGTTGGGTCCGGCCCGCGGGGGCCCGCGGGCCGGACCCAACGATGCGCAGTAGCGAAGGACGCATCCATGTTCGTCTTCATCGTGCGGCGATTGCTCTGGGCGATCCCCATCCTGATTGCCGCATCCCTCCTGGCTTTCCTGCTGATCGACATCTCGGGAGATCCACTGAGTGAACTGCGGGAAGACCCCAACATCCCGCAGGAATCGATCGCGGCCGAGGAGGAGCGGCTCTACCTGGATCAGGAGCGCCATGTGCGCTACCAGCTCTGGGTCACCGGAAGTGCCGTCGAGTTCAGCAGTACCGGGGTCGGTGTCGTACACGGCGACGGTGACATCGGCCTGCTGCGCGGCGAGTTCGGGCCCTCCGTCCGCGGTGAGGTCTACCAGATCGGCGAGGAGATCGGCGAGCGGTTTCTCCTCACCCTGCGGCTCATCGGAGTCGCGATGGTGTTCGCGCTGGGACTCGCCATCCTCTCCGGTGTGATCAGCGCCATACGTCAGTACTCCAAGGTCGACTACGTACTGACCTTCATTGGCTTCCTCGCCCTGGCCATGCCCACCTTCTGGCTGGCTGCACTCCTGCAACGCGGTGGGGTCTGGTCCAACGAGGAGCTCGGAACCAACCTGGCCACCTACGGGGACAGCACCAGTCCGCACATCGCCCAGGACTTCACCCCCCTGGAGAACGTCGCGGACATCGCCGCCCATCTGTTCCTGCCCACCGTCGCGCTGATGCTCACCGCCTACGCCCAGTGGAGCCGGTATCAGCGCGCCTCGATGCTCGAGGTCCTCAACAGCGACTACGTTCGACTCGCCCGCGCCAAGGGCCTACCCAACCGGGTGGTGATGCGACGACACGCCCTACGGACAGCGCTCATCCCGCTGACCAGCGTCGTGGCCGTTGGTATCGCCGGCCTGATCGACGGCGTGGTCGTGATCGAGTCCATCTTCCAGTGGCGCGGTCTGGGCACCTTCTTCATCTCCGCGATCAACGAACGCGACGCCTACGCACTCATGGGCTGGCTCATGCTCAGCGGGGTCATCGTCATCGTCGCGAACCTGATCGCCGATCTGCTCTACGCCGTGCTCGACCCGAGGATCCGCTATGAGTGACCCACAGCTCACCGCCTCCGGTTCGGCGGGAGACCCACCCCCGGACGCCGAGGCCATCACCACCAAGGAACGCGGCCAGCTGGAGATGGTGTGGCTGCGGTTCCGACGGCACAAACTGGCCGTGATCAGCCTGTTCACCCTGCTCCTGCTCGTCGCGTTCGCGTTCCTCGGCCCCTACCTGTGGCAGTGGGACCACCGCATCCACGGCGACATCCCGTCCCACGCCCGGCCCAGCTGGGACCACCCCCTGGGCACGACCCGCAGTGGTCAGGACCTGGTGGGACAGCTGATGCGTGGTGCCCAGCAGTCGCTACGAATCGCGATCACGGTGTCGCTGGTCGCCACCGCCATCGGCTCCCTGTGGGGCGCGGTGGCGGGCTATCTCGGTGGCTGGGTGGACACCATCATGATGCGCATCGCCGATCTGGCCCTGATCGTTCCGCTGTTCGTCGCGGTCGCCGCCATCGGTGGCAGCCCGCGGGTCGGCGCCACCTGGTACAACATCGCCCTGATCATCGCCGCGTTCTCCTGGGCTCCGATCTCCCGTGTGGTGCGCGGCGTCGTCCTGTCGCTGCGGGAACAGGAGTTCATCGAGGCCGCGAAGGCGATGGGCGCCTCCACCCGGCGGATCGTGCTGCGGCATCTGCTGCCGAACGCGGCGGGACCGATCATCGTCGCGGCCACCCTGCTGGTCGCGGTGGCGATTCTCGTCGAAGCGACCCTGTCCTTCCTGGCCTTCGGGATCCGCCCGCCGGACATCTCACTCGGTCTCATGGTCGAGAACGCCCGCACCGCGGCCTTCACCCGACCGTGGCTGTTCTATCCCCCCGGGGTGTTGATCATCCTGATCTGCCTGACGATCAACTTCATCGGGGACGGGCTGCGGGACGCGCTCGACCCCCGCCAGACGATGGTTCGGAGATAGCCAGCAATGAGTACGACCGAGACGAACCCGATCGACTCCACCACGGGTCAGGGCCCGGTGCTGGAGATCGAGAACCTACACGTGGGCTTTCCGACCGACGATGGTGTCGCGCAGGCGGTGCGCGGCGTGTCCCTGAGCCTCCAGCGTGGTGAGGCGCTGGGCATCGTCGGAGAGTCCGGCTCCGGGAAGTCGGTGACCTCGATGGCCGTGATGGGGCTGCTGCCCGGCTCGGCCAAGGTCACCGGCTCGGCCAAAGTCTTGGGCCAGGAGATGGTGGGGCTGGACGACTCCGAGCTCAGCAAGGTCCGCGGCAACCGGATCGCCATGATCTTCCAGGACCCGCTGACCTCGCTGAACCCCGTGTACACTGTCGGCTACCAGCTGGCGGAGGCGGTCCTCGCGCACCACAAGATGAGCAAGCGGGCGGCGCACGAACGTGCCGTGGAGCTGCTGGACATCGTGGGGATCCCCAACCCGCGGCAGCGCGCGGACGCCTATCCGCACGAACTGTCCGGGGGCATGCGCCAGCGGGTGGTCATCGGAATCGCGATGGCCAACGATCCGGACGTCATCATCGCCGACGAACCCACCACGGCCCTGGACGTGACCGTGCAGGCCCAGGTCATGGAAGCGCTGGAGTTGGCGCGGAAGCGCACCAACGCCGCCCTGATGCTGATCACCCACGACCTGGGCGTGATCGCGGGGCACGTGGACCGGGTCGGGGTCATGTACGCGGGGACGATGGTGGAGTCCGGGACCGTGCAGGAGGTCTTCTACGAGTCCCGCATGCCCTACACCCTGGGCCTGATCGGAAGCCTGCCCCGCACCGACGAGGAGCGGGGCCACCGGCTCACCCCGATCAACGGCACCCCGCCGTCCCTGGTGAACCTGCCGCCGGGCTGCCCGTTCGCGCCACGCTGCCCCATGGCCACGGACCTGTGCCACCGGGAGGAACCACTGCTGTTCCCCCAACTGGGCGACAGCCACGCGGCGGCCTGCCACTACAGCGACCAGCTGGAGGGCAAGACCGCCGACGACCTGTTCACCAGCAGCACCGTAGATGTGGAGGCCATGCAGGCCCTGGCGAACGTCACGGGGCAGGACACGGACACGCGCGGCGTGCAGGGGCCGGGCGAGGCCCCGCCGATCCTGCGGGCCGAGGGGCTGGTGAAACACTTCCCGGTCCGGTCCAAGGGGATTCTGCGGCGCAAGGTCGGCGACACGCACGCGGTGTGTGACGTGTCGCTGGAGGTCAGCCAGGGGGAAACGCTGGCGCTGGTGGGTGAGTCCGGCTGCGGCAAGTCCACCACCGCCCGCCTGCTGCTCCAGCTGCTGTCACCCACCGCGGGCGAGGTGTACTACGAGGACCGCCCGCTGTCCGGGCTGTCCCGTACGCAACTGGCCCCGCTGCGGGCCGACCTGCAAATCGTGTTCCAGGATCCCCTGGCCTCGCTGGATCCACGGATGAACATCGCCGAGATCATCGCCGAGCCGCTGCGGATCCACGGCCGCTACAGCCGGGGCGGGCGCAGCCAGGTGCGGGAACTCCTGAGCACGGTCGGGCTCAACCCCGAGCACGCCAACCGGTATCCGCACGAGTTCTCCGGTGGTCAGCGTCAGCGGATCGGGATCGCCCGGGCCTTGGCCCTCCGGCCTCGGGCCCTGGTGCTGGACGAGCCAGTCTCGGCGCTGGACGTGTCCATCCAGGCGGGTGTGATCAACCTGCTGGAGGACCTCCAGGAGCAGCTGGACCTTGCCTACGTGTTCGTGTCGCACGACCTGTCGGTGGTGCGACACATCTCGCACCGGGTGGCGGTGATGTACCTCGGCAAGGTGGTGGAGACGGGAACCACCGAGGCGCTGTTCACGAACGCCGCACATCCCTACACGCAGGTGCTGGGATCGGCGATCCCGATTCCGGATCCCATCAAGGAGCGCTCCCGGGAACGGATCATGATCACCGGCGACGTGCCCAGTCCGGCCGATCCACCGTCGGGGTGCCGGTTCCGCACCCGCTGCCCGAAGTTCGCCAACCAGCTCTCCCCGGACGAGCAGCAACAGTGCATCACCCAGGAGCCGGAGCTGATGGACCGGGGCCAGGGGCATGCCAGCGCCTGCCACTTCGCCGAAGGGCGGCCACTGGTCTGAGCAGCACCACGAACCGGATACGTCCGGGGGTAGCGGAGACAGCGGCTGACGCTACCCCCGGATCCGGTCCGGAGCGGCGCCCCGCGCACAGGACCCACAGGGGCGGCGCCTGTGCGACCCGCGCGTCACCTCGCGTGGACACGTCCCGAAGTCCCTGGCCGCTGAGCGCATTTCCCTGCCCACGCAGCCCCGGAATCACCCGCTGCCTTCGTGTGCCGGTCGTCGCCGCCCGCCGCAGGGCGCACCGGCGTTTCGGGACCGCTGCCCCGCGCCGGCCGTGCACCCGCTCCGGCCCGTGTCACACAATCGGAGGATGTCTCGTCCTCAGGGTGTGAACAACGATGAGCTCGGCACCCGGTTCCAGGAACTGCGCCCCCGTCTGATCGGCGCCGCCTACGCGCTGACCGGCAGCGTCCAGGAGGCCGAAGACGTGGTCCAGGACGCCTGGCTGCGGCTCAGCCGCAGCCAGACGGACACGATCACCGACATCGAGGGCTGGCTGGTGACCACGGTCTCCCGCCTCGCACTCGACGTGCTGCGTTCGGCGCGCGCCCGCCGGGAAACCTACGTCGGACCCTGGCTGCCGGAGCCGGTGGTCCAGGACGCCGACCCCGGCGACCACGTCGCCCGGAACGACACCCTCAACCTGGCCGTGCTGGTGGTCCTGGAAACCCTCAGCCCGGCCGAGCGAGCGGTATTCGTCCTGCACGAGGTGTTCGGGGTGCCGTTCGACGAGGTCGCAACCGCGGTGGGCCGCACCCCCGCGGCCTGCCGACAGATGGCCCGCCGGGCCCGCCGGCACGTGGCGGCACGCACCCCGCGATTCGAGGTGGACTCCACAACCCACCGGCGGGCAGTGGACGCCTTTGTCACCGCCGCCACAGCGGGGGACCTAACCTCACTCACCCGACTGCTGGACCCCGATGTGGTGCTACGCACCGACGGTGGGGGCCAGGTGCGGGCCGCGCTCAACCCGATCCACGGGAGCGAACGCGTACTGCGGTTCCTGGGCGGCGTGACCCAACGGTTCAACCAGGGCACCAGCTACGGCCCCGCCACGGTCAATGGCCTGCCCGGACTGTTGCGCTACCACAACGGTCAGGCCGACGCCGTGGTGAGTTTCGTCGTCGCCCACCGCCGAGTCATCGAGATCCACGTCATCCTGAACCCGGAGAAGCTGAGGACCGTGACATGAGCCCACGAATCAACATCGTCGACCTCGCCCCCACCGCCTACACCCACATGGCGGGCGTGGAGCGGTGGCTGGCCTCCAGCCAGCTGCCGGCGACCACGCTGCATCTGGTGAAACTGCGCGTCAGCCAGATCAACGGCTGCGGCTTCTGCGTCGACATGCACAGCCACGAGGCGCGCGGGGACGCGGAAACCGACGAGCGACTGTTCTCGGTGGCCGCCTGGCGGGAGGCCCCGTACTTCACTGCGGCGGAACGCGCCACCCTGGCATTGGCCGAGGAGGCGACCCGGCTCGCCGACCGGGACGGTCAGGCGGTACCCGCCGAGGTGTGGGACGAGGCGGCCCATCACTACGACGAGGAGACGCTCGCCGCCCTGGTGATCGCGATCGCGCAGATCAACGCCTGGAACCGGATTGGGGTGACCACCCGGCAGGTCGCCGGCTCCCACCGTCGCTAGGCCGCGTGCATGCCACCCACCTTCCGTTCATCGGTGATCCGGCACCCCCACAGGGCCAGACCGTGCCGTATGGACGAGTGTGGGCGGAGACGCCTGGACCGCCCGCCCCGGCCCTGTTTGCGTTGGCCGTGGCGTGGGGCCAAAAAAGGAGCCGATAGGGGGTAGCTGGTGCCGGGGCGGGGGCGACGGTGGTCAGCGGGTGGGAGTGTCCCAGTACTTGCGCCACTGCTCGGGGCTGAGTTCTCGCGGGTCCAGACCATCGGCCTGGGCGGCCGCCTCCGCGGCGCGGAGGCGCGCGTCGAACCGGCGGGCGGCCGAGCGCAGATCCTGCTCTGGATCCGCGCCGGCGCGGCGCTGTTCGGCCACGGCCGCGAACAGGGCGGATCCGGGCTCGGCGGTGTCCTCCACCAGCAGATCCTCGGGCACCCCGTTGCGCACGGCGCGTTTCTGTAGGGCATAGGCCAGCAGTGCGGCGGGCTGCCCGAACGGCACGCCCGCCACCACCGAGGTGTCTTCCGCTCCGGAGTCGGCACGTTCGGTGGCTTTGATGGTCTCCCAGTTGGCGCGAACGTCGCCGACCCCGTCCACCCGGGTGTCGGCGAAGACGTGGGGGTGGCGGCGCACGAGCTTATCGGCGACGGCGGTGGCCACGTCGTCGAGGTCGAAGGCGGTGTCCTGGTTTTCCTGGGAAACCCGGGCGTGGAACACCACCTGGAGCAGTACGTCACCGAGTTCCCCACACAGCTGGTCCAGCCGCCCCGTCTCGATGGTCTCCACGGCCTCGTAGGCTTCCTCGATGAGGAACCTGGCCAGACTCTCGTGGGTCTGTTCGGCATCCCAGGGGCATTCGCGGCGCAGGGTGTCCATGACCTCCACGAGCCGCTGGACGCCCCGGCCGGGCTCTGGCTGCGCCGACATCGCGGTCACTCCCCCATCTCCGGCTGGGCGTCGGGAGCCTGCGGCTGACCGGGTGCCCCCGGCTGCTCGGGGAAGCCGGGCATGAGGTCCTCCCCGGGCTCCTCGGCCGAGAGGGCGCTCGCGCCGGCATCCAGGTGCAGCGTGTCCTGGTCGAAGGTGCCGTAGCGCGGGCTGACGTCGATCTCGGTGTCGTCGAGGTACTGCGGGATCACCACTTCGTTGAGGTAGAGCTGCGGCAGCTGCTGCTCGAGGAGCTCCTCCTGCTCGGCCAGCTGCTCCTCGACGAAGGCGTCCAGTTCGTCGCCGCTGAGGTCCTGCATGAGCTCGCCCCGCATCGCCAGCTCTTCGTCGGCGCCTTCCAGGGTGGCTTCCCGAAGCTCGGTGAGGTCCTCGGCCGGGGCGGTCTCGGCGATCCCCTCGGCGAGAACAGCGGCGCGCGCCTCGGCTTCGACCAGGCTGTCGGGCATTTCCTGGCCGGCCAGCTCCTGCTGTCGCTGGATCTCGCCGGTGCGCGAGTCGATCTCGCCTTGCGCGGCGGTGACGTCCCGATCTTCGGCAATGTGGTCGATCAGCGCGAGGACGACCCGGTACAGGACGAGATCCGCGGCGAGCTCGGCCTCGTCGCCGGTCTGGGCCATGGCCTCCACGTCGGCGGCCGTGTCCAGGATTTCGGCGTCCGTGACCCGCTGGTCACCGACGATCGCCGCAGCGCCGGCCTGCTGCGGTCCGCAGCCGGCAAGCAGCACGGCGGCCGCGGACCCGACCGCCAGCACGGACCATGGCCCCGGCCGCGAGGAACCTGTGGGCACCCGCAAACACCTCTTCTGTCGTCGTGTGGTCCCGGCCGCGCGTGGTCGCTACGGCCGTGCTGTGATTTGCCGCTGCGGGGACGGAGCGCCACCGCACGCCAAACTCCCAGGTCGTCTCGACGGGGTCAAGATGTGGCCGCCGCGGACGTGGCCCCGTCCGGCTGGAACACGGCGGTGACGAACTCCGTGCACCAGGCCAGCAGCTCCAGGTCCCGCAGTGGTTTGCCGCCGAGGCCGCCCTGCTTGGGCTGCGGCACGAGCAGCGTGTTGGTGGCCTCCTTGTACACGGCTTTGGGCTGTAGCCGCTTCACCCGCAGTTGCTGCGACTCCCGCAGCTCCACGGGGGCGAACCGGATCTGGCTACCCTGGAGCACCACGTCGGTGAGCCCGGCACTGCGGGCCAGAGCCCGGAACCGGGCCACGGCCAGGAGGTTGCGCACCGGCTCCGGCGGCTCCCCGTAGCGGTCGGTGAGTTCCTCCAGCACCCCGGTGGCTGCCTTCTCCCCGGCATCCGCGGACGGTTCCGCGCCGATGCTGGCAATACGCTTATAGGCCTCCAGCCGCAGCCGTTCCCCGGGCACGTAGTCGTGCGGAATGTGTGCGTCAATCGGCAGCTCGACCTTGGTTTCCGGCTCCTCGGTGCCGCTCCCGTCGCCCTTGAGTTCCGCGACGGCTTCACCGACCATACGCACGTACAGGTCGAAGCCGACCCCGGCGATGCTGCCGGACTGTTCCCCACCGAGGATGTTTCCGGCCCCGCGGATCTCCAGGTCCTTCATCGCCACGTACATGCCGGCGCCCATCTCGGTGTGCTGGGCGACCGTGGAGAGGCGTTCGTGCGCGGTTTCGGACAGGGGCCGCTCCGGCGGGTACAGGAAGTAGGCGTAGGCGCGTTCCCGCCCGCGGCCCACCCGCCCACGCAACTGGTGCAGCTGGGACAGCCCGTAGGTGTCGGCCCGGTCCACGATCAGCGTGTTGGCGTTGGGCACGTCCAGGCCGGACTCGACGATGGTGGTGCACACCAGCACGTCGTAGTTCTTCTCCCAGAAGTCCACCATGACGCGTTCCAGCTGGTGTTCGTTCATCTGCCCGTGTGCGTGGGCAACCCGGGCCTCGGGCACCAGTTCGCTGATGGAGGCGGCAACCCGGTCGATGGAGGCGACCCGGTTATGCACGAAGAAGACCTGCCCCTCACGCAGCAGCTCCCGGCGGATCGCCGCGGCGATCTGTTTCTCGTCGTAGGGACCCACGAAGGTCAGCACCGGATGGCGCTCCTCGGGCGGGGTGAGGATCGTGGTCATCTCCCGAATCCCGGTCATGCCCATCTCCAGGGTGCGCGGGATCGGGGTGGCGGACATGGCCAGCACGTCCACCTGGGTGCGCAGCCGCTTGAGGTATTCCTTGTGCTCGACCCCGAACCGCTGTTCCTCGTCGATGATGACCAGCCCGAGAGACTTGAATCGGGTGTCGGTGGACAGGAGCCGGTGCGTACCGATCACCACGTCCACCTCGCCGGTGCGCATCCCTTCCCGGGTCGCTTCGATCTCGCTGTCGGTTTGGAAGCGCGACATCGGCTTCACGTTCACAGGGAAGGAGGCGTACCGCTCGGTGAAGGTGGACAGGTGCTGTTGCACCAGCAGCGTCGTGGGCACGAGTACGGCGACCTGCTTCCCGTCCTGCACGGCCTTGAACGCGGCACGCACCGCCACCTCGGTCTTGCCGTAGCCCACATCCCCGCAGATGAGCCGGTCCATGGGAACCGGCTTGGCCATGTCCTTCTTGACCTCCTCGATCGCCGCGAGCTGGTCCGGTGTCTCGGGGTAGGGGAAGGCGTCCTCCAGCTCGCGTTGCCAGGGCGTGTCCGGGCTGAAGGCGTGGCCCGGGGAGGCCTGCCGCGCCGAGTACAACCGGATCAGGTCCCCGGCGATCTCACGGACCACCTTGCGGGCACGGCTCTTGGTTTTGGCCCAGTCGGCGCCACCCATCTTGCTGAGGGTGGGCGATTCGCCCCCGACATACCGGGTGACCTCGTCCAGCTGGTCGGTGGGCACGAACAGCCGGTCACCGGGCTGCCCCCGCTTGGACGGGGCGTACTCCAGCACCAGATACTCGCGGGTAGCGCCCTGGATGGTGCGGCTGACCATCTCGACGTAGCGGCCGATACCGTGCTGTTCGTGCACTACGTAGTCGCCCGCGCGCAGTTGCAGCGGGTCGATGGTGCCGCGGCGCCGGCTGGGCATACGCCGCATATCCCGAGTGGAGGAGCGTTGCCCGGCGAGGTCCGTTTCGGTGAGCACGACCAGCCGCAGCTCGCGCCAAACGAAGCCACGCTCCAGCATGCCCGTGGTCACCGACGCGACCGCGTTCCGGGGTGGCTCGTTGAGTTCGGGCAGCAGCTGGGCACCCAGGCCGGCGTCACGCAGCATGGACACCATGCGTTCGGCGGGGCCCTGCCCCTGGGACAGCAGCACCACGCGCCACTCGTCGTGCAGCCAGCTCTTCACATCGGCGAGGGCCCGCTCGGTGTCTCCGCGGTACTCGTCGGCGGCGTTGGCACCGACGACGATCGCCGTGTCTCCCTCGGCAGCTTCCTCGGGGGTGGTGTCCCCGTCCCCGCCCACGCCGGAGTCGAACGGGCTGATGCCCCACCACGATAGCCCCGCCGCGCGGGCCGCGGCGCGCACCTCGGCGATGCTGCGGTAGGCGGAGCCGCCCAGGTCGATGGGGGCTTCCCCGCCGGAGGCGGCGTTGACCCAGGAGGCGTCGAGGAACTCTTGGCTGGTTTCGGCGAGTTCCAGGGCGCGGCTGCGGATGCGCTCGGGGTCGCAGCCCACGATCATGGCGTTGCTCGGCAGCAGGTCGAACAACAGCTCCATGCGGTCGGCCAGGACCGGGGCGAAGGCTTCCATGCCTTCGACCACCACGCCCTCGGCGAGCTTGTCCAGAATGTCGGCGAGGGACGGGTGTTCTTTGGCGAGCTGGCGGGCGCGTTCGCGTACCTGCGGGGTGAGCAGCAGCTCCCGGCAGGGCGGAGCGAACAGGCCCGCGGCCTCCGCGGCGTTGGGCTGGTCGTGGCCGGTGGCGGCGGGGGTGAGGGAGCGCTGGTCGGCGACCTGGAAGTAGCGGATCTCCTCGACGGTGTCGCCCCAGAACTCCAGGCGAAGCGGGTGCTCCTCGGTGGGGGGGAATACGTCGAGGATGCCGCCGCGCACCGCCAGCTCGCCGCGCTTCTCCACCAGGTCCACCCGGGCGTAGCCGGCGTCGACGAGGTCGGTAACCACCTGTTCCAGATCCGCCTCGTCTCCGGGTCGCAGCCGCACCGGCCGCAGGTCCCCCAGTCCGGCCACGATGGGCTGAAGGACGCTACGGATCGGCGCGACCACCACCCGCGGGGCTCGGGTCAGCGGATCCGACGGGTCGGGGTGCGCCAGCCGCCGCAGCACGGCCAAGCGTTGGCCAACCGTGTCCGCCCGCGGGGACAGCCGCTCGTGCGGCAGCGTCTCCCATGCGGGAAACAGCGCCACATCCTGTGGGGACAGCAGGTCACCGAGCCCCTCGGCGAGGTCGGCCGCGGCCCGTTCCGTGGCCGTGACCGCCAGGATGGGGCGCCCGGCGCCGGTCGGCTCGTCGGCGGCGAGCGCGGACACCAGAAGTGGACGTAGGGCGGTGGGCGCGACGAGATCCACGTTCGGCGCGCTGCTGCTACGCGCCTCAGACAACGCGCGCTCGAGCGCGGAATCGTCGGCGATGACGGAGAGAAGTCCAGAAAGGCTCATATCACCAAAACGGGGCGTGCTAGATCAGACCGAAGTGGCGGCCTCGCCGCGCTGGCGACGAAGGTGCGGCGATGACTCCCCACCCTCCAGCCTACGCGGCGCGCCACACCACAGCCACCGCAATTCTCCAGCACTCACCCTGAGTAACCGGCATCATGGGTCACTATGACCAACACACATTCTCCCTCGGCTGTTCCCGACCTGGTCACACAGCCCACGCCCTACTACGACTCGGCGATGTTCCTTGAACGCATCCACGAGATTGCCGAGCATCGGCACGCACAGTACGGGCCGGGTGAGCTGCGCATCCTGGAGGCCGGGTGCGGGCGACGCTGGAGCCTCGGGGAGGTGCACGTCCCGGGGATGCGTCCCCACGTCACCGGGGTGGACACGAACGCCGAGAGCCTTCGGATGCGGCTGGAGGAGCACGGCGACCTGGACGAGGCCATCGTTGGGGATCTGCGCAGCGTGGAACTGCCGACAGAGTCCTACGACGTGGTGTTCTGCTCCTGGGTGCTGGAACACGTCTCCGGTGCGGAGCAGGTACTGGATCGGCTCGTATCCACGCTGCGGCCCGGCGGCTACCTGCTGCTGCGTATTCCGGACCGGGACTCGGTGTACGGGTTCGCGACCCGGTGCACCCCGTTCCCGCTCCATGTGGCCTATAAGCGCTACGTGCGGCGCCGCCCGAACGCGGGCAGGCCCGGCTACGGCCCGTTCCCAACGGTCTATGACCGCGTGGTCTCGCACCGGGGCATGCTTGACTACTGTGCCCGCGCCGGGCTGGAGGTCACGGCCCAGTACTCCTCAAACTTCCACCTGTTGTTCTTCGGTCGCTATGCCCGACTGGTGGACCTGGCCCTACGGGGTGTCGCCGTGGCTTCTCTGGGCCGTCTCACCGCCGAGCACAACAACCTGGCGTTCGTGCTTCGCAAGCCGGACTGAGTTCCGGACGCCCCGCGCCGCTGGACAGCGACAGGTCACCACCCGGTGGAGACGGCCGAACACCCTAGGGTGGTGGACATGCGCGACACCGTTTCCACGGCGGCTCAGGATTCCGTTCCCAGCCACACCCCCGATACCGACACCCTGGCCCACCTGGAGCTTCTCCTCAACGGCTGCTACCCCCTGCCGGGCTTCATGACCGCCAGCGAGAGCGCCTCGGTCCGCAGACACGGGCAGCTCCCCGACGGGCGCTCCTGGCCGATACCGGTGACCCTGCCGGTGCCGGCGGACCTGGCCGACGTCGCGCGGCTACGCCTCACGGACCCGGAAGGGGCGCCGCTGGCGGAGCTGGAGGTCACGGAACGCTGGTGGGCCGGGGGGGAACACCGGCTCGCCGGCCCGGTGACCCTGGTGGACCACCCGGCCCACGGGGTGTTTCGTCGGCTGCGGCTGCCGGCACGTGACGGCACCGCAGCCACGGCACCCCCGGCCCCGGACGGGCCGCTACTCGCGGTGGTCACCGAGACCGCCCTGCATCAGCGGGCACTGGCGCAGCTGAACCACGCGGCCACCGAACTCGCCGACACGGAACACGGCACGCCGGAGACTCCGGCTCCGGTTTTGGTGCTGGTGGACACCGGATTTCACGACGAGCGGCCGGTGCGGGCCGTGCGGGCGGCCAGGCACTACCTACCGGAGGGCAGCCGGGTGCAGGTGGTGACCCTGCCCCGGCGCGACCCGGACACCGGTGAGCCCTACCCGACGGAACGGCGCGAGGCCCTGACGGCGCACGTGGCCGCGGCGCACGGTGCCACCCACCTGCTCGCGGATTCCGCGCAGGCGCTGCGTTCGGCAGCGGGCACCCCGATCCCGGTGGTGCCCACACGCGCGTGGTGCTACGACACCGGTGTTGGGGCGTGGCGCCCGGCCAGCACGGTCCGGGACACACACGCACGCGCGGACCTGGCCCCGGACGAGGTGGCGGAGCTGTTGGCGCGGGGAGAGCGCCTGCCCGCGTGGTTCACCCCGCCGGAGGTGGCCGACGAGCTGGCCGCCCAGTATCCGCCACGGACCCGCCGCGGGCTGACCCTGTTCTTCACGGGACTGTCCGGCTCGGGGAAGTCGACGGTGGCGCGGGCGGTGGCCGAGCGGGTCCGGGAGTCGGGGCGCGCGGTGACCCTGCTGGACGGGGATGTGGTGCGCCGCATGCTGTCGGCGGGGCTGACCTTCAGCAAGGCCGACCGGGACCTGAACATTCGCCGGATCGGCTATGTGGCCTCCGAGATCAACCGGCACGGCGGTGTGGCGATCTGCGCGCCGATCGCACCGTACGCCGCCACACGGGCGGAGGTGCGGGCGATGGTCGAGGAGTACGGGGACATGTTCCTGGTGCATGTGTCCACCCCACTGGAGGTGTGCGAGGCCCGGGACCGCAAGGGGCTGTACGCCAAGGCGCGCGCCGGGGAGATCAGCGAGTTCACCGGGATCTCGGATCCATACGAGGAGCCCACCGACGCTCAGCTGCGGCTGGATACCAGCGAAATCACCGTGGAGGAGGCCACCGACCAGGTCCTGTCCCGACTACACGCCGAGGGGTGGCTCCCGGAAGACAACGGGGCGTGACCGGTGGACAGCCGGACCGCGTCCACGGTACGACTACCGGGGAGAGGAGAGCCGATGACCTGGCCGCTACCAGACGTGTTCACGTGGCTACCAGTTCTCCGGAAACCACCTCGCCAGACGTCACAAACCAATAACGCGACCTGAACACCGCAGGTCATCTGGTGTACGCCCCACGCGAGTGGGGATGGACCTGCACTAGGTATCCGATATGATCGCATTTATGCGTACGCCCCACGCGAGTGGGGATGGACCTCAGACCTTCGGCGGGGACCAGAACGCGTTCGTGTACGCCCCACGCGAGTGGGGATGGACCGCTCACGAAGCAAGTAGACCAGCTGAATACTAAGTACGCCCCACGCGAGTGGGGATGGACCGGACCACGGCGTCGACCGCCAGGACCAGGCGGCGTACGCCCCACGCGAGTGGGGATGGACCTTCGCGCGCGGTGCGCTGGTCCCAGTGGTACTCGTACGCCCCACGCGAGTGGGGATGGACCGATCCTCGGCGACCTCGCCCTGGAGGTGCAGCGGTACGCCCCACGCGAGTGGGGATGGACCTACAGCTTTCGTGTGGGCCAATAAGGTCCCGCGGTACGCCCCACGCGAGTGGGGATGGACCTCCGAGGCTGACGCACTCAAGCCATGGCTCGGAGTACGCCCCACGCGAGTGGGGATGGACCGGTAGCCGAGATCCTACAGCCCAGTGACTTCTAGTACGCCCCACGCGAGTGGGGATGGACCGCTGGCAGTCGACCCCCGCAACCAGCACACCTTGTACGCCCCACGCGAGTGGGGATGGACCGTCCGGTCCTGAGATTAGGGAAATGGGCTTCGAGTACGCCCCACGCGAGTGGGGATGGACCTGGCGTGCGTACATGTCCCGCGGATCTGATCTGGTACGCCCCACGCGAGTGGGGATGGACCGTCGTCGCGCTCGATCTGGTATCCGCGGCTGGTGTACGCCCCACGCGAGTGGGGATGGACCGCAGGGTAGCCCGCACAGGGGCATCACACGCGCGTACGCCCCACGCGAGTGGGGATGGACCGCTGCTCGCCGAGCCAGACGCGGGCCTCCACGGGTACGCCCCACGCGAGTGGGGATGGACCGGAGAAACCATGCAGCTGACCGCCGCCCAGATCGTACGCCCCACGCGAGTGGGGATGGACCGCCTTCCACCCCGATCGCGGAGAAGCGCCGTGTGTACGCCCCACGCGAGTGGGGATGGACGTGTCGGGTTTCCGGTGACGGCCGGGGTCGCGACGACTCCGGCAGACTGGGCCTAGTTTCCGGTTCTGGAAGGGAGCCTGCCGTGGCTAGTTCCAACGGTCCCCTCGCCCAGCTTCGACGGGCCGTGTTCGCACGTCACGCCAACCCATGGAGTGCCTGGAGTCGGTGGGCAACGACCCCGCTGTTGTACGTGCCGGTGTGGACCCGCAGGTGGTCGCACGCGGCGTTCGTTGGCGTGTGGTTCGCGGTCAACCCGGTGGTGTTCCCGAGGCCGGAACAGACCCATGCCTGGTCCACGCGGGCGATGCTGGGCGAGGAACTCTGGATCAGTGAACGCCCCCGGGATAGGGCTCTGGTGGTCAACTCGGCGGCCGGTCTGGCGGGGCTGGCCGCGGTGGTCGCGGCGCGAAAGCGCCGATTTTGGCCCACGGCCACCGCGACTGCCGTACAGATGGGCCTCACGCTGGTGTATTGGCAGCAGATGGCCCACTACTACGAGGGTCACCGGCGAGCCCAGGTCAACGGCCGCTAACCCGCACGCCCGAATCCACCGGGGCCGTACGGCGCCAGCCGCTCCGGTGCGAGACGGGGGCGCTGGCTTGGTGTCACCTCCCAACAGCTACAACTCCCCCATCGGCTGGCCCTGGCCCCCATCAGCCTTTCCCGCACCCGATTGTCTGGGGGGTTGCCCCCAGATGCCACAACCACCCCTATCCCACCCATGCCAGTGCTTCGGGGAGCGCCAGGGGGCACTACAGGGAACCTATACTCCGACTACACATGCCCTGGAACGACTCTCCGGCACCGGTCAGCTGTGGGGGGTCGATTCGTCGCTCTCGCCGAGGCTGCGGGCGAGTACCGCGCGGATGTGGCGGGCATCGGCGGGCTGGTTGTCGAGCAGAATGGCCGCACACAGGCCGTCCGCGGTGGCCACCATGGATTCGGTGGCCACCGGGTCGGCGTTGCGGCGCTGGGCAATTTCGGCGACCGCGTCCCGCCAGCGGTGGGCGACGGAACGCAGTGCCGGACGGCGGGCGGCAAGCGTGGACAGTTCCCGTTCAGCCAGCGCCCGCCGGCGCCCTTCGGTCGCGGTGCAGGCGATGAGTTCGGCCAGGCCGGTCAGTTCGTCGCCGCCCTGGTCCAGGATTTCGCGTAGGCAGGTGGTGTACTCTTCGGCCACCGAGGACAGGGCAGCCACCAACAAATCGTCCAGGGTCGCGAAGTAGTAGGTGGTGAGGCTGGGGGGAACGCCGGCCTCCCGCGCAACCGTGCGGTGGGTGACACCGCCGGCACCGTCGCGCTGCACGACGCGGAGGGTGGCCTCGATGATCTCCGCGCGGCGACGCTGGCCACGGGCGCGACGCCCGTCGCTGCTCTCCGGGGCCGCACCCGCCGCGGCATCGTGTCCCACGAGCGTCCCTCCCACCCCTCCGGGATGATCGTCGAGTCAGTGTCACACGTGGCTGTCCCAGTACCCACCACCCCGGAGCTCAGTCGGTGCACCGTCCACAGTATGCATACACCGGGGGACAACCTGAGTCCGGAAACCGCCCCCGCTCACGTGCCTCTTCCCTCCTCCCCCAACTCGCAGACACTAACCACACCGACAGGGCGCCGGATCAGCCCGACGCCCTGGACATCGACTCAGCTAAAGCTTGTCGATCTCGGATCTTGATGGCGTGAGTGCGGACACTGGGATGCGAAGCGGCGCGACGGTGGAATGGACATCGACACGGCCTACGGCGATTCGGAGGTGCCGACTCTCCCGATGTTGCGGAGTAGGAGGGCGCACACGACCGCCAGCACCAGGATCACCACCCCGGTCACCTGGGCGGCCAGATTGAGTCCGCTGGTGAAGGCGGCGGTGGTCTGTTCCAACACCCTGGCGGGCAGCTCGTCGGCCACGGAGCTGGCCCCGGCCAGGCTTTCCTCGGCCGTGTCGGCCACCTTCGGTGCCACTTCGGATGGCACGGTGCCCGCAATCTGGCTGCGGTAGACCAGGCTGGTGAGGCTGCCGAGAACAGCCACGCCCACGGCGATGCCGAGTTCCTGCACAGTCTCGGAGGTGGCCGAGGCGGACCCGGCTTTGTCGGCAGGTGCCGCCCCGATCACCAGATCGGTGCCCAGGGCCGCGATCGCCCCCAGCCCGAGGTAGACGAGGGCGTATCCAGCCACCACCAGCGCGATGTTGTCAGCGCCGTCGACCCGCCCCAGCAGCAGGTATCCCACCGTGGACAGGGCAAGGGTGGCGGCCATGACCATGCCGGGGCGGATGTGTCGGGCCATCAGCGGCGCGACGATCGCGGCGAGGAACATCGCCAGCGCCGGGGGACCCATCCAGGCCCCGGCAACCAGCGGGGACAAGCCTTCCACAAACTGCAAATGCTGGGTGACGAGGAACATGGTTCCGCCCACCCCCACAAGCCCCACCAGCAGGATGGCCAGGGCGGCGCTGAATGCGCGGCTGGCGAATAGGCGCAGGTCCAGCAGTGGATCGGCCAGCTGGCGCTGCCGGCGTACGAACACGATCCCGAATGCGGTTCCGGTGACGAGGGCGAGCAGAGCACCGAGGTTCGGTCCGTAGGCGGCGACATCTTTCACGGCGTAGACGACGGGCAGGATCGCGGCGAGGGATAGCAGGACGCTGGGCAGGTCCAGGCGGGCGCTCTGTGCGGCCCGGTACTCGGGCAGCAGGAACGGGCCGGTGAGGAGTACGAGCCCGAGCAGGGGCAGGGCCACGAGGAAGGCCGCGCCCCACCAGAAGTAGTGGAGCAGCACTCCCCCGACGAGGGGACCGGCGGCCATTCCTAGGGAGAACATGGTTGCCCATACGCCGATGGCGAGGGCGCGCTGTCGGGCGTCGGGGAACAGGGTGCTGATCAGCGCCAGGGTGGAGGGCATGAGGGTGGCTCCGGCAATACCGAGCGCGGCCCGGGCGGCGATGAGCATTTCGGCGCTGGTGGAATAGGCGGCCATCACGGAGGCGGCGGCGAAGGCGATTGCGCCGATCATCAGGAGCCGTCGGCGGCCGATGCGGTCACCGAGGGAGCCCATGGTGATCAGCAGGCCGGCGATGAGGAAGCCGTAGATGTCCATGATCCAGAGCTCTTGGGTGCCGCTGGGCTGGAGGTCGGCCGCCAGGGTGGGCAGGGCCAGGTACAGCACGGTGACGTCCAGGCCGAGCAGCACGGTGGGTAGGGCCAGGACCGCGAGCCCGGCCCATTCGCGGGGGCCGGCGCGGCGGATGGTGTCGGTGCGCATGCGGGAGTCCTGTTCGGTGGGTGTGGTCGGGTCCCTCCCAACCAACAAGTTGAACGATAGTCCTATTTGAACATTCATTCAACAATATTGATGTCGACAGTGCAGCCCCCACACAGCCGAAACACCGCCAGCCGAACAGAAACAGCCACCACCACCCGCGAACACACCCCAGCTCCCCAGCCCTGTCGCGGAGCAGCCCACAACGGCGCCGAACCCCGGCAACCACTCGGAGCGCAAGCCGGATCAGTGGAAATCCGGCGATTATTGGGCTGGGCGGCGGTGCCTGCCGACCGCCGCGACCAGCACCGGGCGCCCTATGGGAGTGAGATTGAGGAGGTGCTGGCATCTGGGGGTGGCCCCCCAGTCCATGGGGGTGGTAAAAGGCCGATGGGGGAGCAACAGCGCGGATGGGGGCCACCCAGCATCCCTACGCACGCGCGCACTCACGGCCACCCCAGCTGCCGAGTTCCCGCCAGGGATCGCCCACCGGAATCGGCCCCGCCGTCGCGTCCGGCCACAGCCACTGGGGCACCAGATCCACCCGCCACCCACCCCAGGGCCTGCCGACCGGGCCGGCGCTACCCGGCGCGGCGCCGCCTGATCTCGGCAATGATCGCGGGAACCACCTCGTGCACATCCCCGATCACCGCATAGGTGGCGCGGGTCATGATCGGCGCCTGGGGGTCCGTGTTGATCGCGAGGATGCGTCGAGCGTCCCGGCAGCCCACCCAGTGCTGGGTGGCGCCACTGATCCCGCAGGCGATGTACAGCTCCGGGGCGATCTTCGTTCCGGTCAACCCAACCTGGTCACTGTGTGGACGCCAGCCGTCGTTCGTCGCCACCCGGGAACAGCCCACGGCCCCGCCCAGCAGCTCGGCGAGCTCATCCAGCATGCCGAACGCCTCCGCGCTGCCGAGCCCCCGCCCGCCGGACACCACCACCGGGGCCGTGGCGAGGGTGACGCCGGTTGTTCCCGCGGTGCGGTCCACGATCCTGCTGGGTTCCGGTTCGTCGTCAAACCGTGGCGTGACGGTGTGCACCTCAACCCCAGACGAGGCCTCGGCCGCGGGCTGTTCGGCGGCCCCAGCAGCGCCGGAGAGGACAGTGACCAGCTTGATGGGCGCGGTCAGCTCCGCATCCTCCAACAGCACGCCACCACCGCGCTGCCGGGTGAGCGACCAGGGCGCGCTGGCGGCGGAATCCCCGATGGAGACGGTGAGACAGTTCGTGGCCAGCGGCAGGCCGCTGCGGGCGGCGGCGTGTGCCATCACCTCGTTCCCGCGGTCGGTGGCCGCGGCGATGACCCCACCCGGCTGGCTATCCCGCAGCAGCTGCGCGAGCGCCTCGCCCCACCGTTCCGGAGCGTACTCGGCACACTCCGCATGCTCGATAACGTACAGCTGCGACACCCCGTACGCGGCGAGATCCTCCCCAAGACCAGGCGCGGAGGTGAACGCGACCGCCCCTACGGCCGCCCCCAGGGCCTCGGCCAGCTCACGGGTGTGGGCGAGCGCGGCCCCAGAGCCCGCCGCGATGCTCCCGTCCGTGGTTTCGACCAGCGTCAGCAGCATGATCACACCATCCCGAGCTCGGTCAGTTTGTCGACGACAGGCTTGGCCGCCTCGGCGCCGTGGCCGAGAACCACCGGATCCTGCGCGGCTTCCGGCGGTGGACGCAGCCGCAGCCTGCGCAGCCCGCCCGGTTCCAGTTCCGGTTCGATCGTGCGGATCTGGGCCCGCTTAGCGCGCAGCCGGCCGGTGACCGGCGGGTAGCGGGGCAGGTTGATCCCTTCACGCACCCCCACCGCCGCGGGCAGCGGCACCTCGTACACCTCGATCCCCTCCGGCAGTTCGCGACGTAGCCGCGCGGTCGCGTCCTCGGGATGCAGTTCGATGCCCTTGATGCCGCCCACAATGGGCCGAGCCAGGGAGTGGGCGACGCGGATCCCCACCTGGGCGTTGCCCGCGTCCGCCGACTCGGTGCCGAACAGCATCAGATCGAAACGCCGGTGCTCGGACTCCAGCGTGCGGACCGCCTGCACGATGGCGGCTGCGGTCGCCTCCGGGGCTGTCTCCCCCTCCTGGGTCCCCACTCGAACGCCGTGCTGGATCCCCATGGACATGGCGTAGCGCAGCTGCTCGTCGGCCTGCGGAGGCCCGACCGTGAGCACGGTGGCGCTGCCGCCGTGGTGTTCGACGATCTGCGCGGCCTCCTCGACGGCACACTCCTCGTGCGGGCCGATCGTGAACCCGAGGTTGCGTGTGTCCACGTCCGTGCCGTCCGGGGTGAGTGGGATCGTCCCGCCGGTGGCCGGAACGCGCTTCACGCAGACGAGGACGTCCATCGCTGCCTCCCCCTGTGGTTCAGGACTTCATTCGTGCGTTCTCCGGGTCGAACAGGGGCGTGCGTCCGGCCCGTGCTACCGAGACGGGGTAGTGGACGCCCATGTACTGCACGGACAGGCGGGTTCCTTCCACCGCATACTCCGACGGCAGGTAGGCCATCAGCAGGTAGGCCCCGAGTGTGGGCGCGGAGCCCGCGGTGGTGACGTAGGAGGGGCGGCCCTGGGCGTCCTCGAGTCGCTCCCCAGCCGGCGTCAGGATGGGCTCACCGCCCTGCGGGAACCGCCGCACCCCCTGCGGGTCGGTGTTCTCGTCCAGCGTGAGCGTGCACATCAGCGCCACCGGCTCGTGCTCGCGAGCCCGGAGGTAGGCTTCCTTACCGATGAAGTGTGCAGACTTCACCGAGGGCAGCGCCAGATCCGCCTCCACCGGCCCGTACTCGGAGTCCAGCTCGGCGCCCATCAGCCGGTAGCCCTTCTCCAGACGTCCGGTGCTGCCGTACACACCGATGCCCGCCGGCACCACCCCGAACGGCTGCCCGGCCTGCCACAGCGTGTCCCACAGTCGCGCGCCCTGCTCGAAGGGCGCGTGCAGTTCCCAACCGAGATCCCCCACGTAGGACAGCCGCAGCGCCAGCACCGGGACACTGGCCACACTGATCCACCGGGCGGCACCGAACGGGAACCCCGCGTTGGACACGTCGTCCGCGGTGACCGAGGCGAGCAGGTCCCGGGCCCGCGGCCCCCACAGGCCGATCGTGCACACCGCGGAGGTAATGTCGGCGAGGGCGACCGAGCCGTCCGCGGGCAGGTGGCGGGTGAACCACATATGGTCCCGCGCGCCGTCCGCGCCACCGGTGATCACCCGGAAGTGGTCCCGGTCGAGCCGAACCACGGTGAGGTCGCTGCGGAACCCGCCGTTCGGTGCGAGCACCGGGGTATAGATGAGCCGCCCCACCGGGCGGTCCACCTGCGCGACAACCATCCGCTGCATATAGTCGAGTGCGCCGGGACCCCAAACCTCGAACTGCGCGAAGGCGGTCAGATCGATCATGGCGACGCGTTGGCGCATCGCCAGATGCTCGGCATTGATGATCGGCGACCACCAGCGCGCATCCCACTCGTGCGGCCGGTCCTCAATCTGGCCGGCGAATTCCTCCAGCAGCGACCGGTTCGACTCGTACCACTGCGGACGCTCCCAGCCACCCACCTGGAAGAACCGCGCATCCAGCTTCGCCTCACGGGTGTAAAACGGGGAGAGCCGCTGGTCCCGGTCCGACTCCCACTGCTCCCGCGGATGCACGATCCCGTAGATCTTGTTGAATCCCTCCGCAGCGCGCTCCCGCACGTGGTGGCGGGTGCGCTGGCTCGGGTAGAACCGGGCGATATCCGCCCCGTGCAGGTCGATCTCGCTGGTGCCCTCGGTCATCCACTGCGCCAGGGCCCGGCCCACGCCGGGGCCTTCCTTGATCCAGACGGACGCGGCGGACCACAGACCGCGCACCTGCGGGGTCTCCCCCAGCAGCGGGCTGCCGTCCGGGGTGAGCGACAGCAGCCCGTTGATCGCGTGGCGGATGCCGGCCCCGGCTCTGGTGAGGATCTCTGGGAACAGCTCCAAGGCGTCCTGCATCTGCTGGTCGAAGTCGTCGGCGGTGAACGGCAGCTGTGTCGGGGACAGCTGGGCGGTCGCCGCAGAGGGGATGTCCTCGGGGTCGTGCAGGATCGGCCGGTGCGCGTACGAACCAATCTCCAGATCGGCGCCGCTCTGGCGTTCGTACATCAGTGTGTCCATATCGCGGATGATCGGGTAGGCGATCTCGCTGTTGGTGGCCGCGAGCTCCGGGATCGGACCGACGTCGGCCATCTGGTGCACGCCAGGGGTGAGCGGGATGGTGGCGCCGGCCATCCGCGCGATCCGGGGGCTCCACACCCCGCAGGCCACCACCACCGTGTCCGTTTCGATCTCCCCGCGGTCGGTGCGCACCGTCGACACGCGACCATCCACGGTCTCGATGCCCGTCACCTCGGTGTTCGGAACCACCGTGAGTGCGCCGGACGCGCCGGCCCGCTCCCGCATCAGCGTTCCGGTCCGCAGGGGATCGACGACGGCCACCGACGGGGTCCAGAACCCCGCCCGGACAATGCTCCGCTCGACGAAAGGCATCAGTTCGGTCGCCCGGTCCGCGCCGATCAGCTCCGCGTGTACTCCCCAGGAGATGGCGGAGGACATCCGCCGCCGCAGTTCCTCCACCCGCTGCTCGGTGCGCGCCACCTCGATCCCGCCACTGGTGGTGAGGGTGCCGAACTCCTCGTACTGGCGCATCGAGTCCAGCGTCAACCCGGTGATCTCTTTGGAATGGTCCACGGGGAAGATGAAGTTGGAGGCGTGCCCGGTGGAGCCGCCCGGGTCCGGCAGCGGCCCCTTGTCGAGCAGCACGATGGAGCGCCACCCCAGCTCTGCCGCGTGGTAGGCCACCGAGCTCCCGACAATCCCGGCACCAATAACGACGAGGTCGGCGCGATCCGGAGGGGTGCTCATAGCTACCTCCACGAATGTGACGGGGCATGCTGCCGGGGCGAATGCGAATGTGCGACGCGGATCGCACCGCGGGGAGTATGACCTGGCACGCGCACCACACTCCCCACCGCGAACCGCATTGGGTAGTCACCAGAATGCTGCCCGTTAACGCGTCGCCAACACCGGACGTGAGCCTCCTCTTCAGGCCGAGCTCAGCCCACGGGCAAGCACCTCCGGCCCCTGCTCCAGTACTCGAACTCGGGCTCAGACCATGGAACGCGGCACCGGCTCCGTCCGACCTGCGCGCGGCGGCGCCCCAGGCTGCGAGGCGGGGGATGAAGGCGCTACCGGCGGGTGGGCTCCACCCGCCGGGCGGTGCAGGATCGGCGTCTGGATCAGGCTGGGCACCGGCAGGAACGCGACGGTGACCAGCACGATGACCATGCCGACGCTCTGGATCGCCGTCTGGAGGGACCCGGCCAGGGACAGGAGGCCAACCGCCAGCGCGGGAATCCCGGCACCCGCGTAGAACCCGAGGTACAGAGCGGCGGACACGCCCGCGCGGTATCGGTGTGGGGCGCGAATGTCGATCTCCCGGGCAGCCCCCCAATACCCGAGGCCATGCCCGCAGCCACACACGACGGCCGCGATCGCCAGCACCGCCAGGGAGCCACCGTCGGCGAATAGCGGAAGATAGGAACTGACCAGGAGGGTCATCCCGATCGCCAGTCCAGTCAGTCCCAGAGTCTGTGCCGCGCGGGGAGCCAGCCGGGGCGCGACGAACTGGCTCAGCGCCGAGCAGAACAACACCGCGCCCACCACCGCGCCGGAGAGCGCATAGTTCGGTGTGTCGGTACTGGATTCGGCCACCGACGGCAGCAGGGCCAGGAAGACCCCCACCACGGCCCAGCCGAGGAAACCACCGACCGCGGCCACCGCGAAGACCACCCGTACCGGCCTCGGGACCGTGGGCCGGGTGGGGCGCCACACCCGTCGGGCGGGCAGCATCGACCCGCGCAGGGACAGGGCCAGGAGGCCGGCGCCACCCAGCAGGGCCAGCATCACCCCGAACGGCAGCGTGGTGGGCTGGGGCAGGTACTGGGCGAGGACTCCTGCCAGCAGTGGACCCGCACCACTACCGACGACGAAGGCCACGGTCGCGAGGGTGGATCCGCGGGCGGGGTGGCACGCGGGTGCGGACTCCACCATGGCCGCGATTCCGGCCCCGGTACCCATGCCCAGGCCGACGCCCACCAGTACGCGCCCCAGGAACAGGGCGGAGACGTCCCCACCGACCGCGAAAACGGCGGTTCCCCCGAACGCGCAGGTCAGGCTGGCCAGGAGGACGGGTTTGCGTCCCAGGGCGTCGCCGGCGGGGCCGAACAGCAGCAGCGACGGTACGGCCGTCGCAGCGAAGGTCGCATACAGCACGGTCATGGTCAGTGCGGAGATGCCCAGCACCTGCTGGTAGGTGGGATACAGCGGGCTGGCCATGTTGGCCGCGGCGGACAGTACGGCCAGGGCGACACCAGCCACCGTCATCTGCCATCCGGGACGATGGAACCAGGAGACGTCGTGCGGACGCTGACCCTTGTTGCGCATGGCTCCAGCATGCGGCGACGAAACCGTGTTTGAATAGCACACGTTATTGAACAAATTCGTTCGGTGGTGCCACATGATTGACCATCGGCTACAGATGCTGCGCATGATCGGCCACCACGGCACAGTCACCGCGGCGGCCCAGGCGCTGAACTACACCCCGTCCACGGTGTCCCAGCAGATCAAGCAGCTCTCCCGCGAGCTGGGGGTGCCGCTACTCACCCACCATGGCCGCGAAATCCGGCTCACCCCGGCTGCCCGAACCCTGCTCCGACATGCCGACACGCTCTTCGCCCAGTGGGAACAGGCCCGCGCCGAGCTCGACACGCACACCGACGAAATCACCGGCACTCTCGGCCTCTGCGGTTTCTCCACAGCCGCCAGCGCACTCCTCCCCCCGACCATGGCGGCTCTCGGCGAGAGGTACCCCCGACTGCACACCCGTGTCATCGAAGCCGAACCCACCGAATGCTACGACCTGGTGCTGTCCTCGACCGCGGACCTGGCCGTGGTGGTGGTGACCCCAACCACCCCGCCCCTGTCCGATCCACGCTTCGACCAGCGCCACCTCATCGACGACCCTCTCGACCTGCTGGTCCCCCTGGACCACGCCCTGGCCGGACGCTCCGAGGTGGCTCTCGCCGAGGCCGCCACCGAACCCTGGATCGTCGCCCGGCCCGGCACCACCTACCACCAGCTGGTCATGACCGCCTGCGCCAGCGCCGGCTTCACCCCACACATCGTGCACGACGCCAACGAGTGGGAGACGGGGACCGCACTGGTGGCACGGGGATTCGGGGTCTGCCTGGTGTCCCGCCTGGCCCGCTGGTCGGACCATCATCCCGTGGTGCGGATCCCCCTACGCGGCGACCCCACCCCCACCCGCAGAGTCCTGGCCGTCACCAGCGCCGGCGCCGCAACCCGCCGTCCCCTCGCCTACGCCCTAGAGGTACTCGCCGACACCGCGGACACGGTGATCACCGCCTGACCGGGCCACGCCAACCACCCGCAGCCCCAAACAGCCCGGCACCGCCCACTCCCCGACGACACTGCGAGGCAGACAGAAGTTGGGCGGCGCTGGCACCGCGGGGCCATCCCCAGATGATGGCGGCCGCGAAACGCGGAAGGACGCTTGGGGACGGAGGATAGGGAAAGACCGACCCCACGGCCAGGCCATGCCCCCAGGCCTCGGATCCGCACCCCGGCTGGACACCGCGGCACGCGTCACGGTAAGACATCCCTACACGTTCCCACCCACACCCAAAACCACGAAGAGTAGCAATCCAGATACAGACCTTCCCGCGAACCCCCAACACCCAGTCACAAAACCATAACGCGCCCTGAACGGTGCAGGCCATCTGGTGTGCGCCCCACGCGAGTGGGGATGGACCTCGAGATTGCCGATATGGCCGGGATTGAGCCGCGTGCGCCCCACGCGAGTGGGGATGGACCGGTCACGGGAATCTCTTTCCATATCGATATTAAGTGCGCCCCACGCGAGTGGGGATGGACCGCTCTATAACTACTCCATCTTGGTCCCGGGTCAGTGCGCCCCACGCGAGTGGGGATGGACCGGACGCCCGGCGAGTCGACCGATGATGAAGCAGGTGCGCCCCACGCGAGTGGGGATGGACCTTCTCGATTCTGCGGCGACGGCTGCGAGCCCTCGTGCGCCCCACGCGAGTGGGGATGGACCGTGCCATGAGCGCGTCCAGGAGCAGGTTATGGCGTGCGCCCCACGCGAGTGGGGATGGACCGCTGGATGTGGAGGGCTGACATATGTCGATGCAGTGCGCCCCACGCGAGTGGGGATGGACCGCTGGCCCTGGAGCGCGTCGCCGAGATCATCGGGTGCGCCCCACGCGAGTGGGGATGGACCGGAGGCAGCAGTAGCGAGTGGCACACAACCGCTGTGCGCCCAACGCGAATAGGGACAGATCGCAGATGACGGCGAACACCTGACGCCGCCAAGACACACCCCAGCCGCAACCCCACCGCCGCCACCACCACGACCCGCTGGCCGTCGTGCGGGGGAGCGCCCCCAGGGCGCGACGCCGCCGGCGGCCAACACCCACCGGAATACAGGAGAAACCCGCACCCCGGATACCTCAGAAGATAAAGCGCTGACAACCGCGCTCAACCACCCGCACCATCTCGGCCACCACCGACGTCGGGCACCGGGGCACCCTCCGCCACACGACCGCCAACGGAGGGCGGCTGCGGTAGTCGTGAGACGCCCCCTCAGCAAAGAGGAACACCTCCACACCACGACCACCGGACAGTGAAAACCACACCACACCCCTGAAGTTCCACGCCCCCACGCACGCGGGTTTGAATAGTTTGGCGCCGGCCGGTGTGGCGCGGTGAGCAGGCGCGGTACACCTCATGGCCCGGGGCTGACGACACCTGCCGGTGTTCCGAGTCACCGCCGGGGCTGGAGGCTCGTGATGTTCCGGAATCCGGGGACCGAGTGGCGTTAGGGTTCCTCCACAGAATCCCCCGCGCGGAAAGGAATCCCCGTGCACGCGAGCGATCCCCCCGCCCCGCCACCACTTCCGGACTCTGGCCTGTGGGCGAAGTCGGCCGGCCTGCCGGACGGTGTGCGCTACCCGCTCGTCTGCCATCTGCTGGACGCCGCCGCTGCCGCGGAGGCGCTGTGGCGGGACCACCTCTCCCCCGGCCTGCGCGAAACCATCGCGGCGGGATTGGACACCACTGTGGAGCACGCCGGCCGGCTGGTCGCGCTCTGGGCTGGGCTGCACGACATCGGCAAGGCGATGCACTGCTTCCAGGCCCGGGACCCCACCGCCCCGCTGCGGGACTATCCGACCGCCGGCATGGACATCCGCCATGACAGGGCGGCCAGCGAGTGGCTGCGCTTCGCCCTGCCCGAACTTGGCTACCCGGATGCGGAAGAACAGCTGGTCACCGGGATGGTCGCCCAACTCCTCGGGGGGCACCACGGCTCGTTCTTTCCACATGCCGACGCGCGCTCCGCCCAGAGGCTGGGCTATGCCGACGACGCCTGGGAACGGGAACGGCGCCGCCACCTCACTACTGTCCACCAGCTTCTCGGTGCCCCAGCCCCGCCCGAACGCCTGCCCGGAACCACGGCCACGCTCGTGTGCGGCCTGGTGATCCAGGCGGACTGGCTGGTCAGCCAGCTGAGTTTCGTCGGCCGGCAGCTCAACGCCGGCATCCCCCACACGCACGCTGATCTGGAGTGTCATCTGGGCCGTTCCCGCGCCTCCGCTCCGCGGCTGCTGCATGAGGCTGGGCTGACCCGCCCGGCCACCCGCTCCGGAACCTTCGCCGACGCCTTCCCGCACATCGAGAAACCCAACGGGCTCCAGCGCTCGCTGAGCACCCATCTGCCGGAACTCTGCACCGGTCCCGGCCTGCTGCTGGTGCAGGCCCCCACTGGTGAGGGCAAGACCGAGATCGCCCTGCATGCTGCCGAGATCATGGGGGGCGCCTCCGGTCGCGACGGGCTCTACGTCGCGCTGCCCACGATGGCCACGGCTGACCAGATGTACCGCCGGGTGCGCAGCTACCTGGACCAGCGCCTGGACGAGCGGTCCTCGATGACGCTGCTCCACGGCATGGCCTGGCTGAACCCCGAATACCAGCCCGAACACGCCGACGAGTCACCGATCCCGACAACCGGGCACGACTCCAGTGAGATCAGCCGCCTGGTGGAAGCCAGCGAGTGGCTGCTGGGCCGGAAGCGGGGCCTGCTCGCGGACTTCGCCGTGGGCACCATCGACCAGGCGCTGATGGCGGCGCTACGCGGCCGGCACAACGTGGTGCGCATGCTCGGGCTCGCCGGGAAAACCGTGCTCATTGACGAGGTGCACGCCGCGGATGCCTACATGCTCGCGCTACTCACGCGGCTACTGGCCTGGCTTGGGCGGCTGCACGTTCCGGTGGTGTTGCTTTCGGCCACGCTGCACCACAGCACCGCGCACACCCTCATCGAGGCCTACCTCAAGGGAGCGGGGCGTCGCCGCCGCGGCTCCACCCCCATCCCCGCGGTGGGCTATCCCGGTTGGGCCTACGCCAGCGCCGAGGAGCCTCATCCGGTGACGGTGAATCCGGAGCCGTTGGCCACCACCGAACGTCAACCGCTGGCCGTGTCTACCCACGAGATCCCACTGACCGGTGACGATACGACCGCGCACGACCAGGCTGTGCGCGCGGAGCTGGCCGGTCTCGTGACGCACGGCGGGTGTGCGGCGGTGATTCGCACCACCGTGGCCGAGGCGCAGCACACCTTCCGCCAGCTGGCGGGCTGGACCGCCGAGCAGGCCCACGCGGCCGGGACCGAGCCCCCGGAAATGTTCCTGCTGCATGCGCGGTTCCCGGCCCACCAGCGAGAGGAGATCACCGAGGAGGTCATGCGCCGCTTCGGGTTGGACGGGGCGCGGGCGGGGCAGCGCCCCCGGGCAGCGATCCTGGTGGCAACCGCGATCATCGAGCAGAGCATCGACATCGATGTTGACGTGATGGTCAGTGACCTCGCCCCGATGCACCTGCTGGTGCAACGTGCGGGCCGGTGCTGGCGCCACGCGCACCGCGGTGTCATACCCCGGCCAAGTTGGGCATCCGGGCCGCGGCTGGCCGTGCTCGCCCCCGAGCAGCCGAATGCCGAGGAGGCGCTTCCCCGCGGGTGGCGGTTCATCTACCACCCGTCGCTGCTGCTGCGCACCCACAACCTGCTGCGACGGTGGACCGGACGGCCGATGCGTGTCCCTGAGGACGTGCAGGAGCTTGTGGACGGCCTGATCGACGACGAGGACCTCAACCCGGATCGCCCCGACCAGGATCTGGACCGGTGGGCCAGCGACCTTGCGCACCGCCAGCTCGGCGACAATGTTGCGATTCCGGCGCCGGGCAGTGCGCAACGGGACCTGCTGCGCCTCACCGACCACGACCTCAGTGAGGAGCAGGTGGCCACCCGGTTCGGCGCCGACACCACCCGCGTGGTCTGCTGCTACGCCGACACCACCGGCCGACTGTGGCTGGATGCGGAGCTGGCCACGGCGCTACCCACGGTCGGCGATCTGGCCAGCGGGGCGTTCAGCAGCGCCCAGGTGCGCACGGTGCTACGGCGTAGCCTGCCCGTTCCCGGCGTGTGGCTCCAGGGGTACGAGGAACGGACCGCACCGCCCGAGGCGTGGCGGGGCGCCACCCACCTGCGCGACGTGCGGCTGGTGGTGCACCAGGTCAGGGACGACGGCAGCGTGCACGGTCCCACGCTGGGTGGGCGGTGCCTGCACCTGGATGCGCGGGTGGGGTTGGTTGTGGCGTGACGCGTGCTGGGGGTGTGCACCCCGCCAGCTCTGGCCGGATGCGGCCACGTCCGGTCAGATTTCCCGATTCTTCCGCGATTGTCGTCACCGACCGTTACTGTCGGCCCTCTCCGTATTTTCTCGATCGAACGGAGTCACCCGCCAATGCCTGCCCCCTCCTTCGATCTTCGCACCCGCCCCTGGCTGCTGACACGCCCGCTCGGTGTGGGAGCCGAGGTGAAGCAGCTCGGGCTGCACGACGTCCTCACGCACGCCCACGAGCTGGCGGATGTGGAGGTGCCGCTCCCGCCGGCCACCTCCGGGTTGTGGCGTCTCCTGGCGATGCTCACCGCCCGCGTTACCGGCCTGGACACCGCCGAGAACCAGGACGAGTGGCTGGAGCGGCGCGGCCAGCTGCTCCGCCGCGGACAGTTACCGGAAGCGGACATCGACACCTATTTCTCCAGGTATGACCAGCGCTTTGATCTGTTCCACCCGGAGCGCCCCTGGATGCAGGACCCGCGGCTACGCGCCGAATGCGGCAAGGCCGCGGGTGTGAACAAGCTGGTGTGGGGGCGCCCCGCCGGGAACAACGCGGTGTGGCTGGGCCACCATGTGGATGCCGACCCGGCGCCGGTCACCAGCGCCGAGGCCGCCTGGTCGCTGGTGGCCTGGCTGTACTACGGCGCCTCCGGCCTGTGTTCCCGCCGCGTCGTCGGCGACACCAGCAAGTCCAACGTCACGGCCGGCCCGATCCGGCGGGTGGTGTCTTTCCACCCGGCCGGGCCGAGCCTGTTCCACTCGCTGGTGCTGAACATCCCCTACCCGGGAGACGAGACCGAGGACACTCCCGCCCCGTGGGAAACCCAGGAGCTGCCGGACCCGCTGGGCCTTCCACCCAGCGGGGAGGGTCTGGCCGGGGTGCTGGTGTCCCGCTACCGGCATGCGCTGCTCCTCGAGCCCAGCGCCGACGGTAGCGAGGTCACCGACGCCTGGATCACCTGGGCGTGGCGGCAGCCCGCACCGGACGTGCCCGACCCCTACGTCATCTACGACACCAGCCAGGCCGGTGCACCCTACGCCCGGCGGGCCAGCGCCGACCGGGCGGTGTGGCGGGACCTGGACTCCCTCCTGCGCCCGAACAGCCGGGACGGGGGCGCCCGCCGCCCCGCGATTCTGGACCTGTGTGGGCCGAGCATGGACGTGCCCCGGGATATCCGCGACCAGTTGACGCTGCGGGCCTTCGGGTTCGAGCAGGACGGCCAGACCCGGGACCGGCAGTGGTTCGCCACCGCCACCCCGCCGGTCCTGCACTGGCTGACCGACGCGGAGGCCGGAGCCGAACCCGAGGCCACCAACCAGATCCTCCAGCTGCGCGATGCCGCCGAACAGTCCGGGCGGGCACTGCGCAAGGCGCTCGTCAACGGCTGGCAGAAGGCGATGGGGGTTGGCGAAGGCGAGGGGCCATGGGTGCGGCACGGCCTCCCCCGATACTGGCGACGCGCCGAACGGGAGTTCTGGCGCAGCGCCTTTGCCGAGTCCACCTCTGGCCCCGGAAACACCTTCATCCATCTCGCAGTGCAGGTGTTTGAGCACGTCACCGAGCCCTACGCCCGCCGTCCCCGCGTGGCCGAAGCCCTGGAGCAGGTACGCCGCGGCCTGTATTCCGGATGGGTCCCGCCCACCCCGCCTCCCGAGGAGCCCCAGTGAACCCGAACCAGCTCGTGGCGACCGCGGATCGCATGGTCGCGCGTCTGAACACGATCATCGTCGACGACCCCGGCACCCGCGCGGCGTTACGGCGCGGACTGGGGCGCCCCCCGCAGGATCTCGCCAACTTTCACGCGCACGCGGTCGTTGCGCCCTACCTGCCCACGTCCTGTGACGAGGCGACCGAACGCGCCTTCTACACCGTGGCCGCGCTGGTGGCCGCACAGCCCCGCAGCGCCCGAGACCAGGTGACCGACTCAGACGAGGCGGGCGAGGAGCCGGAACCTGCTCCGGACTCCGCCGGGGCGACCACATCGGGCGAGAGTGCCGCCGAAATCGTCACAGCCAGCCAAGCCGCCAGCAAGCACCGCCCGAACCTCGGCCAGACCCTGGCCTGGGCCGTGGAGCACGGGCACCTGACCAACAATCCCAAGCGCGACCCGATCCGGGACCGGCTGCACGTCCTCGCCCGCTACCGCACCAATCGGCTGCACCGCGAACTCCCCAAGCTCATCGCCTACCTGCGGGGACAGCTGGTGCAGGTCGACTGGGGCTACCTACTACGCGACCTGGCCCGCTGGGAGCAGGACCGCGAACGGGTCGCCAAGGAGTGGGTGCAGCAGTACCACCGGACCCGCGGACAGATCCAGCGCGCCCGCGAACGCACCCCCAACGCCGAGTCCGGTACCTCCGACAACCCCGGAAGCGAGCCCACATGACCACACCGGCCTACCTCGACATTCACGCACTCCAGACCCTGCCCTACTCGAACGTGAACCGCGACGACCTCGGCATGCCCAAGGTTGTGGAGTACGGCGGCCGAGAGCGCACCCGAGTCTCCAGCCAGAGTTGGAAACGCGCTGTGCGCCACCAGGTGGAATCCCGACTCGGCGACCCCGCGGTGCGCACCCGCCGCATCATCCAGGCGGTCGCCGAGCGGCTCACCGCCCGCGGCTGGGACACCGAACTCGCCGAGGTGGCCGGCCGGCAGGTGGTGGCAGCCGCCGGCAAAGGTATCAAGCTGGAGCAGGACAAGGAGGGCCAGCCGCCCAGCACCTCGGTACTGCTGTATCTGCCCACGCCCGGGTTGGACGAGCTGGCCGAGCTGGCCGCGGCCCACGAGGGCCAGCTGCGTCCGCTCCTCGGCAAGAAGGACCCGAAGCCGGTGCTGCCCTCCGCGGAGATCACCGAGATCCTGCGGTCCCGCAACGCCACGATCAACCTGTTCGGGCGCATGCTGGCCGAGCTCCCCGGCGCGGATGTGGACGGCGCGGTGCAGTTCGCACACGCCTTCACCGTGCACGGCACCGAGGTGGAAACCGACTTCTTCACCGCCGTGGACGATATCGACAGCCCCGTCGACGACCACGGCAGCGCCCACATGAACGTGGGCCAGTTCAGCGCCGGCACCTTCTACCGCTACGCCAACATCAACCTCGCCACGCTGTACCAGAACCTCGGGGAGGACACGGCCGCGGCCCGCGAGCTGGTCACCGAATTCCTCGCCGCGTTCCTGGCGACCGTGCCCGGCGGGAAGCAGACCGCCACCGCCGCGATGACCATTCCCGAGCTGGTGCACGTCGCGGTGCGCGGCGACCGCCCGATCTCGTTCGCTCCCGCCTTCGAGCAGCCGGTCGCGAACACGCACGGCTACGCGGCGGCCGCCCGGGAACAGCTGTCCGGATACGCCGCACAGCTGCACCGGCTGTGGGGCACCGACGATCTGCACTACAGCGCGCACGCCGGCTTGGACACTGAGGACGACAAACTGCCGGGGCTGGGCCAGCGCCGGGAATCGTATCCGGTGCTGCGTTCCGAAGCGGTAGACGCGGCCTTCGGAGCCGCGCAGTGAGCGGGTTCCTGTTGCGGCTCGCCGGCCCGCTACAAAGCTGGGGCGAACACAGCGCCTACGGGGTGCGGGACACACTGGCCTTCCCCAGCCGCTCCGCGCTGATCGGCATGTTCGCCGCCGCGCAGGGCCTGGAGCGCGGCGCTGACCTGTCCCGCTACACGCCGCTGCGGTTCACCGTGCGGATCGACCAGCCCGGAACCCAGCTCGTCGACTTCCACACCGCGGGCGGCGGAATGCCGGCCAGCCGCACGGTCCCCACCGCCGAAGGCAAACGCAAAGGCGCGGAGGTGGCCACAATCGTGACCGAACGCAGCTACCTGTCCGGGGCCGTGTTCACCGTGGCCGTGACGGCACCCGTCGACCTCGGCGCGGAAATCACCGGGGCGCTGTGCCGGCCGCACTGGCAGCCCTACCTCGGGCGGCGCAGCCACGTCCCCGACCCACCGCTGCTGCTGCGCCACCAAGTCGATGACCCGGTGGCGGAGCTGCGCAGCCGCGTACCGCTGCCGGTGTCGCGACGGCCACGCGACCCCACCGCCACCAGCGTTTCCGTGGACGTGGTGCACGAGGGCGAACCGGAGGCCACGAACATGCCGGACGGGCAGCGCGCCCGGCACACCCTCAACGACATCCCGCGCAGCTTCGACTCCCAGCGCCGCTCCTACGCGGCCCGGGCGGTCACCGTGCTGCCCGAACGGCTTCCGGCCGAG
Source organism: Lipingzhangella rawalii (assembly GCF_031628175.1). Classification (NCBI taxonomy): domain Bacteria; kingdom Bacillati; phylum Actinomycetota; class Actinomycetes; order Streptosporangiales; family Nocardiopsidaceae; genus Lipingzhangella; species Lipingzhangella rawalii. The sequence goes on from NZ_JAVLVT010000002.1 coordinate 94,037, forward strand.
CTGTGCACCTGGCAGAACCACCAGAAGTACCTCGACCAGCTCTACAACTACGCCGCGGAGGGGACATGGCCGTCTGGCTGACGAGGATTACCCCCGACCCCCGGTCCGCCGAAGCCCGGGCCGACCTGGCGCAGGCCGGCAACCTGCACCGGCGCCTCATGAAACTCCTGCCGCCGACGGAACTCGGCGACAGCCCCCGCCAGGCCGCCGGGTTGCTGTTTCGTGTGGAGGAGTCCCGCTCGGGCACCACGATCCTCGCCCAGAGCACCCACCACCTCGTCGCGGACCAGCTCCCGGACGGCTACGGACAGCTGGAACACCGGGAACTCACCCCGCTATTGGAGGCACTGGAGGTGGGCCGCGTGGTGCGCTACCGGATCGTCGCCAGCCCCACCAAACGCCTCGGGCGCTCCAAACAGCGCGGTGTCAGCGAGACCACCATCCCGCTGCGTGGACCGGACGCCGACGCATGGTGGTACAGCCGCGCGCGCAACCACGGCCTGGAACCGCGGTCGGTGACGGCCCAGGACCGGAACGACTCCGTGGACCGTTCCCGCGGTCGGCGCATCCGGCACGCCGCGGTCCAGTTCCAGGGGGTGGCCACCGTGACAGATCCGGCCTCGGCACGAGAAGCCGTACTGCACGGCATCGGCCGCGGCAAGTCGCACGGCTGCGGGCTGCTCAGCCTCGCACTCGCGGGCGGCCCGGAATGAGTCCCCCGAGCGAAGCGGAGGCGCGCCGAAAACTCGCCGCGCCGACTCTGGCGATGCTGCCTCGAATCTCGGACGGGCTGTCGTTCCTCTACATCGACATCGCCCGGGTGGAACAGACCGAGACCGGCGTGTGCGCCACGATCGAGACGCAGGACGGCCACCCGGAACGCACCCACCTGCCCACCGCCGCGCTCGCCTGCGTGCTGCTCGGCCCGGGGACCTCCATCACCCAACGGGCCTTGACCACCCTCATGCGGCACGGCACCACCGTGATCGCCGTAGGCGCGGGCGGAGTGCGCTGCTACGGCGGAATCCAGCCCACGGACCGCACCACCCGGTGGCTGGAACGGCAGGCTCACGCCTGGGCCGACCCCACCAGCCGGCTGGATGTGGCGCGACGGATGTACGAACTGCGGTTCCGGGAAGACATCGAACCCGGCACCCCCGTGGCGAGCATGCGCGGCACCGAGGGCAAGCGGATGCAGGCGCTGTACCGCGCGCTGGCGCAGCGGCACGCGATCGGACGGTTCAAACGCAGCTACAACCCGGACGACTGGGAAGACCAGGACCCGGTGAACCGGGCACTGTCTGCGGTGAGCGCGGCAATGTACGGCGTTTCGCACGCGGTGATCGCTCACCTGGGGTGCAGCCCCGGCCTGGGCTTCATCCACGCGGGAAAACACCACGCGCTGGTATATGACTTGGCGGATCTCTACAAGGCCGAGTTCACCGTGCCGCTAGCGTTCTCCCTGCACGATTCGACGAATCCGGAGGCGGAAGCGCGCCGCCGACTCCGCGAAGACTTCCGGCTCTATCGCCTGCTGCCCCGCATGGTCGGCGACCTGCAATGGCTCCTCGATCCGGATCAGCCCGGGCTGGAAGAACGCGAGGACGACGAGGAGGAGGGGCCGGCACGGATCGTTGAACTGTGGGACCCGGAGCACGGCTGTGTGGCCGGCGGGGTGAACTACGGCGACGGTGTGGACTAGGCGGAGGTCGACGTGGCGAACATGGTGGTGATCTCAACAGCCGCCGTTCCGGAGCACGTCCGTGGGGCGCTGAGCCGCTGGATGGTCGAACCGCGGGCCGGGCTGTACGTGGGCACGCTCTCGGCGCGGGTCCGGGAACACCTGTGGGACGTGGTGTGTGCCTCCCTCGGCGAAGGCTCCGCGGTGTGTATTCATCCCACCGACACCGAACAGCGCTTCCACATGCGCACGGCCGGGCCGCAGCGGCGGGAGATCGTTGACTACGACGGGCTCCAGCTTGTGCAGATGAACCCAGCGGCGGAACCGGAAGACCCAGACGACTCCCTGAAACCACCTGTGCCCCCGGGATGGTAGCTAGCTCCAGTAACTGTGAGTCATGTGTCAGATACAGTCACTGCCAGATCGCCGCGAATTCTGGTTACAAATGAATAACACGCTACGTTGGTGCAGGTAATCTGGTGTGCGCCCCACGCGAGTGGGGATGGACCGTATTTGGGGGATCAAAGACGATCGTGGGGTTCGTGCGCCCCACGCGAGTGGGGATGGACCTCCCGGTTCTGCGGTGACGGTCGTGAGCCCTCAGTGCGCCCCACGCGAGTGGGGATGGACCGTCCTTAATGAACCGCTTGATTACTTCAGGCAGGTGCGCCCCACGCGAGTGGGGATGGACCGTTTTACTTGACTTCGATAACGGCCGGTACCCTGTGCGCCCCACGCGAGTGGGGATGGACCGTCTACCGCTACCACCGAGGGGCGGCTGTCATGGTGCGCCCCACGCGAGTGGGGATGGACCGTCCTTCGGACGTACCACTGCGAGGACGGCCCGGTGCGCCCCACGCGAGTGGGGATGGACCGCCTCACTGGCCGACCGCCCACTCGCCGAGCTCGTGCGCCCCACGCGAGTGGGGATGGACCGTCAGATGCTGGCTCGCCGCGGCGATGATGCTGGTGCGCCCCACGCGAGTGGGGATGGACCTACGCCGACGCCCAGCCTCGCCTCCCGCCTCCGGTGCGCCCCACGCGAGTGGGGATGGACCATGTGTGGAGTGAGGACACCCGACCCTTACGGGGTGCGCCCCACGCGAGTGGGGATGGACCATGTGTGGAGTGAGGACACCCGACCCTTACGGGGTGCGCCCCACGCGAGTGGGGATGGACCGCCACGACGGGCGTTCTTGTGTCCGGTGATCGGGTGCGCCCCACGCGAGTGGGGATGGACCTCCACTTTGGTGCACCCGCTGTCCTGCCTCCCTGGTGCGCCCCACGCGAGTGGGGATGGACCGGCCAACCAGGCGCTGCGGATCTTCGTGGGGCAGTGCGCCCCACGCGAGTGGGGATGGACCGTAGTAGTCCCCAGTGGGGAGGAGGTCGGATAGGTGCGCCCCACGCGAGTGGGGATGGGCCGTCCGCCAGCCCCCGCCTGCGGTTCATGCCAGGGTGCGCCCCACGCGAGTGGGGATGGGCCTGATCTTCTGAGCTTCCCCGCTCCCGGGATAGGGTGCGCCCCACGCGAGTGGGGATGGGCCCTGTCCTACGCTGCTTCCGCAGCAGGTTTTTGCGTGCGCCCCACGCGAGTGGGGATGGACCTTGTGGTGGTTATTTTGGCCGTTTGCGGTCAGAGTGCGCCCCACGCGAGTGGGGATGGACCGCCCGGGACGGGCAAGACCACGACGAGCGTCCTGTGCGCCCCACGCGAATAGGGATAGATCGCAGATGACGGCGATGACCTGGCGATGCCAGGGCGTGCACCCTAGGGCGCCCAGCGCCCGACGCCGCCGGCGGCCAAGACGGCGCGGGTGGTTCACCGCAGTCATTGGTGCCGCGTTTCCTGAAGTATCCGGGGCTCGAGCTCTCCTATCTTCCGGCGGGTGTTGGCCGCGCGCGGTGTCGGGCACTTGGGGCGCCCCGAGGTTTCCGGACAGGACTCCCACAGGATGCTCTTTAATGGAAACAAGAGAGCTTGAGAAAAGTAAATAAATACTCGCCGAATTTTCGCAAGGAAGAAATAAAATGGGATATTTAGGCGCAGCGTCCAACTAGGCAGATTGCTAGGGATTTGAGATCAACCCTGAAGAGCCTTCGTGACTGGGTTCGGAAATATCGTCGTGAACACGCAGACGAACCCGCCTCCCTCAATCTGTCGGACCGCGCGCGGCTTAGAGATCTCGAAATCATCAACCATCAGCAGGAAATGGAGATCGAGTTCCCGAAAAAAACCGACAGCACACCTCCCGAAGTATTTCCCGTAAGTGATATATACGAGCTAATCGAAACCATACACTTCGATGGCAATGCGACGTACGCGTATCTCGCCATATCTCATGTGTGACCCCCTGGGAGTGTCTCGCTCGGACTACTAGTAATGGCGAGCGCGAACGGAATCAGTAACCGTTCAGCGTCGCGATTACGTGAAACTCCTGATTGCGAAATCGCTTGAGTGTTCCGATGAGACCTAGGGCCACCGCCGTGTCCATTCCCAGCTCCAACGCTGGGGGAAGGTCGAAGTCGAGCTGGTGCGCCTACTGATTGGCCGAACGAACCTGGTGGCCTGCCAGGTGCGTTCCCAACCGGTGGTGATTACCGCCTCGGTCCACGATGCGCAGATCCCAGACTTAGAGGCTTATGCAAAAGTCCCACTGAAGTGGACGTAGATTTCGGATTCATCAGAAAAAGCAATGACCCCTGCGGGATAATGGAAAGGTTCCAACCAAAAAATCTTGCCACCCGGAAGGGTCATTGCACATCAATTCTAGCACAGGTTTGACGTCCGATCAGTTCGACGAACTTGTCGATCGTCTTGGTCGGCGAATCTTGTGGGACAAGGGCACCGGAAGACCAAGAGGTCTCACCCTTCGGCAGGCGACAAAAGCCACTGTCATGTACTTCAAGACGAACGTCAGCGAAGAACTGATTGCAGAGCTGATCTTCGTCGATCAGGCAACAATTTCTCGTGCGATCAGTGAACTCGAGGAACCTATCGCCGATGTGCTACACGAGTTCGTTCCTGATCCGGCCGATGAGGTTGACGGGCGGGTTGGCGTGGTCGATTGGTCTCTGTGTCCTTCCTGGTCATGGTCGGATGCACCCGAGCTCTACTCCGGCAAGCACAAGACCACGGGCCACAACCACCAGTTCGTCTGCGATCTGTTCGGGGAACTCCTCCACGTGTCTGACCCGTCTCCCGGAAGTGCACATGACGCTAGAGCCTTTGGCGAATCTGGACTTAACACGATCCTGAACTCAAGCAACTCCATCGGCGATAAAGGATACATCGGTGTTGGCCCAATAACGCCGTTCCGGAAGCCACAGGGAGGCGAGCCCTTGGGTTGGCAAGACGAATTTAACACGAATATCAACAAGATTCGCTATGTCATCGAACGGGCGATCGCGCACTTCAAAACGTGGCGATGCATGTTCACAGACTATCGGAGGCCACTTCGCAGCTACGCCACTGCCTTTCGTGCAGTCCGAGCACTCCACTTCTTCAAACTACGTTCTGCATAAGCCTCTTAGTGTGCCGTGACTTCACCTCTATCAGCCTTGGGTGAAGGGTCGGTGACATCACCCACATGCCCACATGGTACGGATGGCTCTACCTCACGGCCGTGATCGAATGCTACACCAAGGGAGTCATCGGATTTGCAATGGACTACCATCACCGCACACAACTGCTCGCCCAGTAAATCAGAAAATCTCAACGCAGGAACAAAATCCAGTCCAGAGCGATATTTCACTCAGACCGCGGAAGCAACTACACTTCTGATACGGTCGGAGCATTCCTTGGGACCTTCGGGATGCGCCGGTCAGTGGGACGCAGTTGAATCTGTTGCAATAATGCATTAGCAGAGTCGTTCTTCGCGACACTGAAGATCGAACGCATGAATCGGGTTGCCTGCCCCACGCGCACGAACACGGAGAGATATCGTCCAGCACATCGAGTTCTGGCACAATCGTCAACGTTTTTATGTCGCGCTTGGATATAACACGCCAATGAAAATATACCCCGAAGACGAGAAACTGCGAACAGTATCCTAAACTATCTCTGTCCGGAATCTCCGTGACCCCCTAGCCAGGGCCGCTCAGGCGGTACCAGACATGGCTGCCGCGGCACCGGCAATATAGGGCACCAACCAGATCACCCACACCACAATGCTGAACCGGTGGAACTGGGCACGTTCTCGCGGCCGATTGCGCACCAGTACCACGATGGCCCACACCAGGTGGACCGCCATCAGTAGCAGGGCCAGGCCGCCGCTGATCGCCATCACCCGATCCAACACGGACACGGCATGCTCTCCGGTAGCGTCCCGCGCATCGGCGATCCGACTCATCAAGAAGGTTCCGGTGGCGTCACACGCCAGTCCCAGACCGAACGCTCCCGCGTGCCACCAGCGCAAAGTACGCTGCAATCGCTCAGACCACACCCCTGCGGTGTAGAAAACCAGGGCTGCGGTGATGATGACGATAGCTGCCGCAAGCATACCCACCTCCACTACTGAATGTAGTTGTTAAGCCTTCCCTTCATCACGATACGTATACAGTATTATGAGCTAGGAAAGTTGTCGTGTCCGTCCGGCCTACCGCGCCGCGCCGCGGGATCACGTGCCGGACCAGCCCTCGGCCTCACCGCCGGTGTATCCGGTGTGGCCATTTTCCAGAGATTACGGAGCGCGACCTTCCCCCGCCGGGCGGGTCGGTGCACCCTACGCGAATAGGGATAGATCGCGGATGACGGCGATGACCTGGCGATAGTAGTGCGTGCCCCAGGGCGCAATGCCGCCCAACGGCTACCACGACGCCCACAGCTAACCAACCACCGCCACCACCACGACCCGCGGGCGGGGACGGGTGCGGCTGGTGGGCGCATACCCCTGGGCTGGGTGATGCGGGATTTCCCCACGTTCCGGTGGGTGGTAGTCGCGGGCCGCCCTCAAACTATGAGAACGCTTGACAGCCGATGGGGACACGGAACGGCTGATGGGGTAGAGGTGGCCCAACCCAAACGGGCGAGGGTCGACGTCAGTCGGTGCGCATTCCGTCCAGGAGGCGGATGAGCGCCGTCTGGGTCGCCGTCAGGTCCTCAGGCGTGACGGCCGAAGACGCCAGCCACAGGGCGGCCTCGTTCATCGCGCCGGACAGTAGGTGGGTCAGGGGCGCGACGGGCTGGGGCGGAATGATCCCGGCCTCGATCAGCTCGGTCAGTGCCTCGGCCAGGTGACGGGCGGAGCCGGCCTCGTCCATGGCGCGCCACTCCGTCCAGCCGAGCACGGCGGGCCCATCGACCAGCATGATCCGCTGAATCTCCGGGGCGGTGCTGGCTGCGAGAAACGCCTGACAGCCCGCGGTCAGACGCGCCCATGGGTCCGTTTCGGCGTCGGCGGTGCGTGCCACCGAGTCCGCGACCTCCTGCTGTACCTGCGCCAGTACCTCCCGGAACAGCTCGAGTTTGCCCGCGAAGTGGTGATACAGCGCCCCCTTGGTGACCCCGGCCGCGCGGACGATTTCGGCGAGCCCAACGGCGGCGTAGCCGCGGGTGGCGAACAGGCGGCGGCTCTCGTGGAGCAGCGCCGCCCGGGTGTTCGCGCACTGCTGCGCTCGGGTTCGTGCGGGCATCAACCCCCCAATTGACGTACCAGTGGTATGCGAATAGGTTATCTTCACATACCGCTGGTACGCGAAATGGAGTCATCATGAACCTGGCCAGCATGTACCCAGTGCTCTGTACCTCGCGCATGGAAGAATCCCGCGACTTTTACACCACCATGCTGAGTTTCGAAGTCATCTTCGAGATCGACTGGTACGTGAGCCTGCGCCGCTCGGGAACACCCAGCTTCGAGCTCGCGCTGCTCGACCACACCCATCCCACGCTTCCCGAGACCTACCGGCACCCGGCCCGGGGGCTGCTACTCAACTTCGAGGTCGACGATGTCGACGCGGAGTGGCATCGCCTCGTGGTCTCGGGTGGGCTGACCCCCGAACTTCCGCTGCGCGATGAGGACTTCGGACAGCGACACTTCATCGTGGCCGATCCCAACGGTGTCCTTGTGGACGTGATCACCCCGATCACGCCGGCGGCCGAATTCGCCGTACTCTACGCGGAGTCGTGAGGGGGAACGGCACGGCCGCCCCGCGGAGGATGGTCAGGGACCATCCCGCGTCGCGGACGCCTACACCACCCCTGCCGGCACGCCGATTACCGTCGCCCCCGGTGGCACGTCCCGGGTGACCACCGCGTTCGCGCCGATCTGTGCTCCGGGACCGATCCGTAGGTTGTGCCCGCGCGGAGTGATCACCACGGCCCCCGCCCCGATCAGGACGTCGTCACCGACGCTGATGCCGTTGCGGACCGGCCCCGGCCTCGCGCGCCGGGAAGCTACCGCTCGGCCTGCCAGGTATAGACGCGGGCCGCGGTGATCTCCAGATCGTGGTCGTAGGCGGTGACGTAGCTACGCATCCGCTGGTCGGTGAAGGTCTGCCCCGTCACCGGCAGGGTCAGGTGGGAGGTAGTGCCCATGTGGCCCAGATAGGCACTGTCCGGTTCGGCGTGCGCGGCCGGGGCACCGTCCACCCGACCGTAGTGCAGATACCAGCGCCCCGGCTCATTGTCGCCGAACGCGCCCGTGGTACCGGCCCTCCGAACCCGCACCGTGACGTGTCCGGTCACCTTACGGTTGGCGAAGGCGTAGCTGGCGTAGCGGTTGTTCCGATCCACGTTGGAGTTGTTGGAACGGTCGAACAGCACCGCCCGGGTCTGCCCGGCCGGAACCTGCTGTGGGGAGTACCCGTCCGCCAGCGGATACGTCGAGTACCAGTGCGCTTCGGCCATGTCGAGGTCCCCTCCCCCGTTGTCACCACCGGCCCACAGTGAGCCGTCATTGTGCATCGCGGTGATCGTCGGCCCCGGACACGAGGTTGCCGAGAACCGGCTGTGAATGCTGGTGCCCGCCCCGATCCCGCGCCCACCCAGGTTGCTGCGCAGCGCGGCGAGCTGGGCGAGCTGGACAGCGGTCAGGGGCTCGGAACCGCCCACGAACAGATACACCGAGGTCCAGCTGGTGTTGCCTCCGGGTTGGGCGGCCTGGCGGCGCTGGAAACCACGCCCCACGAAGGTGTATGCGTGCGGGCACACCCCGTAGCTGTAGCCGATGTCCAGCCAGCCGTTGCCGTGGACATGCCAGGAACGCACCTGCCGCCAGATTCGCCAACAGTCCGTGTGCGGCCGGTTGCGTAGGTTCAGCCGGCTCTCACCGTGGTAGTGCGCAACCAGACCACGGTCACACGGTGCGTGCGGAGCCGGGGTGGTGCCCCACCCCAGGCTGCCGCGGGTGATCCAGTTCACTCCCATCGCGGCCACCGTGCCATCGCCGGCAGCGCGGACCGGCCCGCCCGTGCTGAACGCCGCCCGAGGGCGGGCCGGCGGTTCGTCGCTGCACCGTAGCTGCACCGGCGGCGCGTGGGAACGTGACCCGCACCGAACGTCGAATCCCGCCCGGTCCGCTGCATCCGCGCCTCCGGAATCGCCAGTCGTTCCTGGCAGAACCGTAGCCGCACCCGCGGCGCCCTAGCCTGAGCTGCACGGGGTGGGGCGTTCTGACCTGGGGGTTCGGCGCGGCCCGGCCAGTGGAGGGGCATCAGCCGCCGCTGACGTCCCGGCCGCACCGCAACACGCCTGGCGACGCAGCTCGGCTCACGACGCGCCGACAGCGACGCGCCACCCACGCCCCCACCAGTGGCCCATCCCGGTGCAGAGACGCTCGGAAGCAATCTGAATCCGGGTTCGGTACACAACCCGCAGCCCAGGCTCCGCCACGTTACGAACATGTTGTACTACTGTGGGTTCCTGCACGAGCACGTTTGGTTGGGACAGGACAGGGGTACAGCCGTGCCGGAGAGTGCCACCGGAGATCCGCTCGCCGCGTACACCGACGTCCTGCGTCGGCACTGGCGGCTCATCGCGGTCCTCACCACCACCGGCCTGCTGCTGGCCGGGGCCGCACTCCTGGTAGTGCCACGCACCTACACGGCAACCACCGCCGTCCAGGTGCATCCCACCGGGGTGGAGAACCTCACCGGGGAGGCCGGCGGTCGCACCAACGGCGAGGTGAACCTGGACACCGAGGCGCAGGTGGTCCGGTCCGCGACGGTCACCGCGGATGCGCTGCGGCTCCTGGACCGCGACCCCGCGGCCACGGACGTGCACCAGGCCCGCGAACGGCTGGAGGTGACCGTCCCCCCGAACAGCAGTGTTCTGGAAATCAGCTACGCCGCCGAGGACCCGGGCACGGCCCGCGACATTTCGTTGGCGTTCGCCGAGGCCTACCTGGAGCATCGCGCGAGCTGGACGGCCGAACGGGTCGAAGAACGCCTCGCTGGCCTGGACGCGGAACTGGAGTCCAAATACGCCCAGCTGTCCGACGAGCAGGACGAGGCCACCGACGACAGCCCCGCGGACACGGCCCCGGGCGCGCCCGCCCCGACCCGTGAGGAGACCCTGCACGCCGAGATCGAGACCCTGCACGAGCAGCGCACACCGCTGGCAGCGGTCAACGAGGAACTGTCCGCCGGCAGTGTCCTCACCCAGGCCACGGCACCCCCCAGCCCCAGTGCTCCCCGCGCCGAGCTGTGGCTTGTGGCCGGTAGCCTGCTCGGTCTGGTCGCCGGGCTGGCGTTGAGCTACGCGCGGCACCGGAGCCGCCCGGCCCCGGATCCACACAACGCCGCTCCCGTCCCCGCGCAGGGCAGCCGGGACGAGGCGAGCCCGGAGCTGCTCGACGGTGCGGCCGAGTCCAGCCCCACGCAGCTCACCCCGCAGCGCTAGGGCCAGGAACCGATGACCCACGTTCCGACAGCTCCCACCCCGGTGCCCGGCGCGCCGGACCCGTGTGTCCCGGAGGCGCGGGGGTGAGTACACCCACAGCGGCCCGGTCGGGCCCCTCCGTCGCGCCTGCGCGCATGCCCGCGGCCTGGCCCCTGATCGCCCTGTTTGTCGGCTATCCACTGTGGTGGGCGCTGGGGGTGGGCCAATTCGCCTACTGGCTGTTCGCGATTCCCATGGCCTGGGCCCTGGTGCGCATTCACCGGGAACGCCCGGGTGGTCTGCGCCTCCCCCCGGGGATGTGGCTGTGGGTGCTGTTCGTGCTGTGGGCGGTGGCTGGCCTCGCTCTGCTGGGGCTCACCCCCAGCGGCGCCATGCCCGGTGGCGCCGGCTACGTCGCCGCGGGCACCCGCCTGCTCAACTACCTGACCCTGACCGTCCTCCTGCTGTACGTAGGCAACCTCAGCAGTACGGAGCTACCCACCCGGCTGGTGGCCGGTCTGCTGGGCTGGCTCGGGCTTGTCACGGTCGCCGGTGGGCTACTGGGCACCTTCGCGCCCAGTTTCGAGTTCACCTCCCCGATGGAGATGCTGTTGCCGGCGCACATCGCCGCCGACTCCTACGTACAGGCCCTGGTCCGTCCCGCCTCGGCGCAGATCATGGATGTTCTGGGCTACGAGGCGGCCCGCCCCAAGGCCCCCTGGGAGTACACCAACGCCTGGGGCAACAACCTGTCACTCCTGCTGATCTGGCTGGTCGTTGGCTGGCTGTGCCTGGGGGCCGGCTGGCAGCGCTGGGTTGCGGGGATCGCCCTGGGCTTGGCCGTGATCCCGGTGGTGCACTCGCTCAACCGCGCCCTGTGGGCGGGGCTGGCCCTGTCGGTGGCCTTCGCCGCCTACCAGCTGCTCCGGCGCGGCCACCTGCGCGCCGTGCTGGGGACCGGTCTGGCGCTGCTGTTGGTGGCGACGGTTGTGCTGGCGTCGCCGCTGCGGGACACGATCTCCGACCGCGCCGAGAACCCACACAGTGACGAGGGGCGGGCCGCCGCCAGTATCGCCGCCGTTGCGGCCGCAACCGAGTCCCCGCTGGTGGGGTGGGGGTCCACCCGCGATGCCCGCGGCAGCAACTCCTCGATCGCGATCGGCCAGTCCCCCGACTGTCCACAGTGCGGCAACAACACGATCGGCAACAACGGCCAGCTGTGGCTGCTGCTGATCGCCCACGGGTGGGTTGGTGCCGCACTGTTTCTCGGTTTCCTCGCCCAGGCGGCGTGGCGGTATCGCGGGGACACCTCGCTGGTGGGACGGGGCGCGCTACTCACGATCCTGCTGTTCTTCTGGTACATGCTGTTCTACGTCTCGCTGATCGCTCCTCTGGCCACGACGATGATCGCCCTCGCCCTGCTGTGGCGCCGCGCCGCGGAGCGTGCCGACACACGGGCACCGCAGCGCACATCCTTGGAAAGGTGACCGACCGTGCTACCTGGATGGATCCAACCGGCCAGCCCGCCGCAGCTGGGTGCGGCCGCGGCGGTGCTGTGGCCCGACGCGTCCGTGTCGGAGGTGGAGACCGGCGCCACGCCCCGGCCGCGGGCCTACGTCGCGCTGCCGTCGTTACGTCAGCCGCGGCTGCTGCTGCCGGCGGGTCATCGGCACGCGGCCGCGCGTGCCGTACAGCTGTTCTCCGGCCGGCACTGTGTCGACACCCGGCTGCGCGCCGGGCTGGTGAGCGCCGCCCTCAACTATGGCGGCACCGGGCTGCTGCGGGGCCGGCTCTCGGTGCACGCCGGGATCGAGCGGATGCTGACGCAGATTCTCGGTCAGGAGCTGGTGCTGGCGGTGCATCTTGGCCCGCCGCGGGCCAACCGCAAGCCGGTGCTGGCGCTGCTGACCCCGGACGGGCGTCCGGCCGGATTCGGCAAACTCGGGGTGAACGGTCTCACGGACCGGCTGGTTCGCGCCGAAACCGCGGCACTGCGGCAGCTGGCCAGTGCCGACCTGCCGGATGTCACCGTGCCCCGCGTGCTGCACGCGGGGATGTGGAACGGGCATCCCCTGCTGGTCCAGGAACCGCTTCCGGTGTGCTCCCAAACCGAGGTTCCCAACCGGGGGCAGCTGCTGCGCTGCGTGACGCAGATCGCGGGAATGTCCGGGGTGAAGCACCGGCCTCTCGCGAACAGCCCCTATCTGGCGGGCCTGTGCGAACGGCTCTCGGGGCTGGCGGACCTGCCGGAGACCGAGGCGCTGCGGTCGGCCCTGGCCCGGCTGCCGGCGGTGTCCCTGGCATTCGGAGCCTGGCACGGCGACCTCACGCGGTGGAACATCGCGAGTACGCCGCGGCGGGATTTCGTGTGGGACTGGGAGCGGCTCACCGAGGATGTGCCGGTGGGATTCGACGCGCTGCACTTCAGCCTGACCGAGGCGGTGCGTGGCGATGCCCGCCGCGGTGCGATGGCGTGGCTGCGCACCGGTGCGTCGCTCCTCAACGCGCCCGAGCTGGCACGGCTGGGAGTATGCCCGGAGCACACCCGGGTGGTGATGACCCTGTACCTGGTGGAGTTGGCGAGCCGCTATCTGCATGACGGGCAGGCCCAGGCGGGTGGGCGGCTGGGCCAGCTGAACACGTGGCTGCTGCCCGCGCTGTCGCATCTGGCGGGTGCGGCCGTGCCCGGTCCGCGCCCCCACGACAGTGTCCGGGCGCTACCGGACTGACCCACGGCCCGCATCCCCACCCGCGGTGCTGGTGCGGCCAGCTGGCCCGCCGGATACCGGCGCCGCGGGTGGGGATGCGGGGTGGTCCTCGATCGATGTTCGGCATGTGAGGAGTTGCCTTGCGAAGCGTGTCCGCGCACCGGATCGCCCGGTCCCTGCCGCCCGGCCTCAAGGACACCGGGCGGTCGCTGGCCCACCGGCTGGGTCAGACCACGCGCAGCTGGCGGGTGCTGCCGACCTTCCTGATTGTGGGTGCCCAGCGGTGCGGCACCACCTCGCTGTTCAAGGCGCTCACCCAGCACCCCCAGGTGCGCGGTCCGCTGCTGCGCAAGGGCGTGCACTACTTCGACGTTGCCTACGACCGTGGTTTGGACTGGTACCGCGGTCACTTTCCGCTGCGGATCGGCACCCGGGCCACTCTCCTCGACGCCAGCGACGAACCGGCGGTGCAGGTGGGCGAGTCCAGCCCCTACTACCTGTTCCACCCGCTGGCGGCCGAACGCATCGCCCGCGATCTGCCACAGGTGCGGCTGCTGGTGGCCCTTCGGGATCCGGTGGAACGCGCCTACTCCGCCCACAGCCACGAACGCGCCCGCGGTTTCGAAACCGAGGACTTCCCGGAGGCGATCGCACTGGAGGAACAACGCCTGGCGGGCCAGGAGGAACAGCTGGTCGCGAACCCGCATCTGCGACTGCACTCCCACCAGCACCATGCCTACCTGCACCGCGGCCAGTACGTGGAGCAGCTGGAACGGTTGACGCGGCACGTGCCACGCGAGCGCATCCACATCGTGGAAAGTGAACTGTTGTTTCGCGAACCCGACCAGACCCTGGCCGGCGTGCTCGAGTTCCTCGGGCTTCCGCCGCACCCCGCAGCGCGGGTCACCCGGAACAATGCCCAACCGCGCTGCTCCATGGATCCCGGGTTACGTGCCCAGCTCCGGGAGTACTTCGCACCCCATGACGAACGGCTGGCCCAATGGCTGGGCCGCCCGCCGGCCTGGCGACAGTGACGGAACGTGGACCGCGCGGGGGCGGGGACGGCGACGGAGACACCATGGGCCTGCGTCGGGTGGCGCGCGGGGGTGCGCTGAACCTGCTGGGGGCCCTCGTGGGCGCGGGCGTGAACCTCGCCCTGGTGGTGGTGGTCACCCGAGGGTTTGCACCGGAGCAGGCCGGGGTGTTTTTCTTCGCCACCTCACTGTTCATCATGCTGGTCGCGGTCGCCAACCTCGGCACCTCGAACGCGATGGTGTACTTCGTGACCCGGATGCGGGCCTTCGGCGCCGGGGAGCTCGTGCCGCGGGTGCTGCGCCTGGCCGTCGGGCCGGTGGTGGTGATCACGGTGGCGCTGGGGCTGGGGCTGGCGGTTGCGGCACCGAGCCTGGCCGCTGCGCTCGGCGAGCCCACCGCGGGCGCCTACCTGCGGATCCTGGCGCTGTTCCTGCCGTGTGCGGTGCTCCTGGACACACTGTTGGCAGCCACGCGCGGGCTGCACGACATGCGGGCCACCGTGGTGGTGGAGAAGGTGGCGCGCCCCCTGGCGCAACTGTCCCTGCTGGCGGTGGCGGCGGCCACCGGGGCGGCCGGGACACTGGCCGTGGCCTGGGCCGGCCCCTACCTTCCCGCGGCCGTTGTGGCCGCACTGTGGCTGTGCTGGATCCTACGCCGCCAGGACCAGGCCCCGTCCGCAGCCGACAGCGCGAGGGCGGGTGTACCGGGGCACTCCGCGACGGGTGGCACGTCGGCGCCCCGCGTGGACGGGCGCACGTTCTGGGGCTTCGCTCTGCCGCGTTCGGTGGCCAATGTTGCCCAGATCGGGATACAGCGCAGCGGAATCGTGCTGGTGGCCCTGCTGCGGGGTGCCGCCGACGCGGCCGTGTTCACGGCGGTGACCCGGTTCGTCGTGGCCGGCCAGTTCGCGTCCCAGGCGGTGCAGCTCGCGGTGCAGCCACGGCTGACCGAACTGCTCGCGGTTCGGGACACGGCCGGAACCAATACGCTCTACCAGGCCAGTACCGCGTGGCTGGTGGCGCTGACCTGGCCGCTGTACCTTCCGGTGATCGTGTACGCGCCGGTGCTGATGGGCCTGTTCGGTCCGGATTACCCGGTGGGGGCGGTGGCGCTGGTGGTGGTCGCGGTCGGGATGCTGCTGAATGCCGCCTGCGGCATGAGTGACCTGGCGTTGACGATGACGGGGCGCACCGGCTGGAACCTGGTGAACAATCTCGGGGCGTTGCTGGTCAATGTGGCCTTGTGCGTGGCACTGGTCCCGGTCCTGGGGGCGGTCGGGGCCGCGCTGGCGTGGGTCGCGGGAACCCTGACCCGCTGCGTGGCCGCCCTGGTGCAGCTTTGGCACTGGCACGAGCTGCGCCCCTGGGGTCGCGGCACGGTGAATGCCGCGGCCGCGAGCTGCGGCTGGATGGGTCTGGTTCCGCTGGTCGGGGCACTCGTCGGGGGCTGGGCGGCACTGGTGGTTTCGGTGCTGGCCGGCGGGCTGGGCTACCTGGTGACGGTGTGGCGGTTGCGCAGCTCGCTGGGTCTGCGGGACGTGCTGCGGCGCCACGAGCGGGAGCGGGATCCGGCCCCCGCCGCGTGAGCAGCCCGGCGACGGGGGGGCGTTCGCGCGTCGGTGTGGGGCTGCCGACCGGGTCGGCAGCCCCACACCGAGCGTCGCACCCGGGGTCAGTCGACCCGGTGCCGGCTGTCGCCCACGCTGGGGCCGTCGGGATCGACGCCCGGGTCGGGGCCGAACCCGCGACCGCGGCGAGCGAGGAACAGCGCGCCCACACCACCGAGAACGACCAGTGCGGCGGCGATGATCAGCCCGGTGAGGGCCGTACCCGACACCGGGAGGGTGTCCCCGCCGTCCCGGGGTGGCGCAGCCTCGTCCGGGGACGGGCTGGCGGTGGCCTCCGGGGTTGGGTCATCCGTGGGGGACTCCTGCGGCGGCGCGGATGTCGGGCTCGGCGCGGGGCTTCCGGTCGGACTGGGGGGCGGCGTGGGGCTGGGGGTCGGGGTGGGTGAGGGTTCCGGGGCGCCGGCCACCGGCCAGGCCGCGATCTGCGTGTCATCGCCCACGACGGTGCAGGTTGTTTCCTCGGTTCGTGCACCGTCCAGGGGTTCGGGAGTCGGGGTCGGACGTGCGGAGGTGGTTCCGGTGTCGTCAACGAGATTCTGGGTGATGACGAGCTCTCCCGCGTCCAGGGTGAACTCGTCGGCGGTGTCGGGGACGGTGGTCTGGCCGGTGAGGGTCCAGGTGTCGTCGAAGAGGCTGGGGCGTGTGGACAGCGGCACCGCTGCCTGTTGGTCCGGGGAGGAGTACAACTGTAGTTCGACCCGGGCGCTGGTCACCCGCAGGTACCAGTGTGGGGTGTGGCGCAGGTCGAACTCGCTTCCGTCCACATCGACGGTCAGGGCTGCCTCCTCGCCCCCGGCGGGTTCCTCGGGATCCAGGGCAACGGTCAGGTCAACATCCGTCGAGTCGGGGCCGGCCGGACCAGAACAGTCGTAGGCCAGCGTGGCCGTGGCCGACGCCGTGTCTGCGTGGGTGGGGCTGGCGAGCGGGGTGACCAGCAGCAGCGGGAGGCCGAACAGGGCCACAGAAGTGGCGGCGAGCGTGCGTCGGATCGTCACGTCGTGCTCCGGAATGCGGGGGATCGGGGGGTATGGGGGCGGCCGGGCCGTCCTGGTTTCGGCGGCCCACGCGCACCAGGATCCACTGGATTGTCCCGGGTCGCTGCCGCCGCACACAAGACGGCGTGCGGCCGGATCCGGCACCCGCCGCCCCATCGACCCTTCCCGCCCCATGGGTGTCCCAGGGGCGGTCCCTGCCACACTCCCACCCCGACACGACGCTACGGCCCCGGCCGGGCGCGACCCCGGCAACGCCCCAATACCGAAGCTCCCACCGGGGACTCGCCCCAGGGCCGTCGTCCTAGGGCAGATCCGCTGAGCTGTCGCGGCGGCGCCCCAACATCACGGCGGTGCTTCCAGCCAGGAGTGCCAGTATGGCGGCGGTGGCCAGCCCGGCGATGGAACTTCCGGTCAAGGGCAGGCTCACCGTGTCCCCGGTCGTGTCGTCACGCTCGGGCCGATCCCCGGGGCCGGGGGTCCCGAGCCCCCCGTTGTCCTGGTCTTGACCCTCGCCGTCGGTATTCCCGGACTCGGTGTCCGGGGCCGGCAGCGCACCGTCGGGCAGGCAGATGTGGGTGACGGCCCCTGCCCCGTCGTCCAGTTCGGTGGTCAACACCAGCTGTTCCAGCTCAAGCTGGAGTTCGCCCGGCTGTTGTGGAGTCACTGGGCGCGGTTCGAGAATCTCGAACTCGATCCACTCGTCGGCGGCCGTGACATCGGTGCTGTTGGTGGTGGTGAACACGAGCTCGGTGTCCGCGGCCGCCGCCCCGGACACGGCCACCGTGAGTGTGGCCGACATGTCCCCCGCCCCGATGCGCGCATCACGCACGGGCATGTCCGCGAAGGAGAACTCCGCGTTCGCTTCGCTGGCCGCCCCCACGACAAGGTCCGTCTCCAGGGATGCGCTCGCCGATCCGGGGCCGGTGAAACTGTCCAGACGGTCGGGTGCGTCGCTGGTACAGGCCCAATCGCCGAACCACACGAAACCGCCGTCTGTGGTGACCTCGGGGTCCGTGCGGGGGGTGGGGCTGGGATCCGACTGCGGGGTGGGGCTTTCCCCCGGAGATGGATCCGCCGCGTCCCCGGCGTCGACAACCTCCAGCGCGCCGAGGTCAGCGGAGGTCTCCGTCACGACACATTCGGTGACGACGGTCTCGTGCGCCGCCTCGCTGTCGCCCGGTGCGGACAGGGCCGCCTGTTCGCCGGTGTCGAGCGGGCTGGGGGTGGCCGTGGGGCTGTCGCTGGGGGTGGCCGTGGGGCTGTCGCTGGGGGTGGGGTGCTGTGCTGGTGGATCGGTGCTGCCGGACTCCGCGCGGGTGTCCGGGGGAATCACCACCTGGGTGATCTGGAGATCCCCGGGTTCGACCGTGTAGGTTCCCTCTTCGGTGACCCGGAGTTCGCCGCCGAGTACCCAGCTGTCCTGGTCCGGGTCCGGGTTGCCGCTGACCTGCACAACCTCGGTTCCACCCCCGATCAGCAGGTCGCTGCGCACTTCCATGGCGGACACGGTGCCGTCCAGCGCCTCGGATTCCTCCTCCGGAAATTCGGCGCCCCGTACCCGCAGGGCTACATCCACCTCCTCATCCACCTGGACGGAGTCGAGCCCCCGAAGCGGGGCGAGGGACAGCTCGGCGGCGTCGGGGGCGCCGGGGCCGTGACATTCGTAGCTCGTCGTGACCTCCTCCGCATGCGCCGGCAACACCAGCGCCGCGAGAGGAGCCGGGACCAGCATCGCCGCAAGACCGGTCGCCACAGCCCGGCCGGGCAGCTTGGGCACCATGGGGGCTCCTTGACGGGGATCCGTAGTGGGGGAACTGGGGGAACGAGGTGGGGGCATCGGTGGGCACAGCGGGGTGAACACGAACACAGCCCAGCTCGGCGCCCATGACCCCCGGGGAGTCGGACGAGGTTCCCCGGGCCCATGCGTGCTGCGGCGCCAGGACTTGGCTCGTTATCGAAGATAGCCGAACCTTGTCCAGGATCCCACGACGCTGCGTGTCTGCACACGGCCACGGAGAACCATGACTTTAGTTGCTGTGTGAGATTTTGCGAACACATTGAGTCATGAAAGCATGTGCACCATGCCTTCCCAGCCCGATGGTCAGGCCACCGCCCCGGTCCTGTTCGTCGCCTCCAGCGGGGGACATCTGGCCCAGCTCCGCGCCCTACGGCCCTGGTGGCGACACAACAGCCGGGTGTGGGTGACCTTCCCCACCCCTGATGCACGTTCCCAGCTGTCCGGGGAGACGGTGCACTGGGCGCACCATCCCACCACGCGTAACCTTCGCAACCTCCTGCGTAACGTCCGGCTGGCCGCCGGGGTTCTCGCGCGGCACCGTCCCGAGGTCGTGGTGTCCACCGGCGCGGGGGTCGCGTTCCCGTTCTTCCTGCTGGCGCGTCTGCGTCGAATTCCGACCGTCTATATCGAGGTCTACGACCGAATCGACACCCCCACCCTCACCACGCGCCTGTGCCGTCCACTCACGACGCTGTTCCTGGCCCAGTGGCCCGAGCAGCGCGCGTTCCTGCCAACCGCTATCACCGTGGGACCACTACTGTGAGAGACCAACCGCTGATCCTGGCGTCCTTGGGAACTGACCACCACCCCTTTCCCCGGCTCGTGCGTTGGCTGGACGCGTGGGCCACCGCGCATCCGGAGGTCCGGGTCCTGCTTCAGCACGGTGCGACCCCCGCCCCGGATATCGCCTCCGGGGTCGAGTTTCTCGACCACACCGAGCTACGCGCCGCCATGGCCGAGGCCACAGCGGTGGTGTGCCACGGTGGTCCCGCCACGATCATGGAGGCCCGGCACGCCGGGCACCTACCGTTGGTGGTCGCACGAGACCCCGAGCTCGGTGAACATGTCGACGACCACCAGTTCCGGTTCGTCGCACGCCTGGATGCCGCCGGTGTCGCCCGCGCCTGCCCCACCGAAGATCAACTCCACGCGGTCCTGGACAAGGCACTGGCCCAGCCCGACGAGTTCCGTGTTCCCCCCGGAGGTGCGGCCACGGTCGAGGCGGCCGGCCGTGCCGGTGAGCTCATCGACCTGCTCCGTCCCGGCGCCAGAGGCACCGGAACCGACGGGAGCGACCACTCCCCCGCGCCGGCCACGGTGCCCGCCACCGTGCATACGACCGAGGAACCCTGGCCCGACGTCACCGTGGTGGTCCCCACCCGGGACCGTCCGGAGCTTCTTCGGCACACCCTGCGCTCGATCGTGGGTCAGGACTACCCGGGACGCGTGCGCACCATGGTCGTCTTCGATCACGACGACCCGGATCTCAGCCTTGCCGACGACGACCCCGAACGGCCGGTTCGCGTTCTGCGCAACACCCAACAGCCGGGGTTGGCCGGAGCCCGCAACACCGGCATCCTCGCCAGCGGCACGGAACTGGTCGCTTTCTGCGATGACGACGACACGTGGCTGCCGCATAAGCTGCGGCACCAGGTGGAGCTCCTCCACCGGGATCCGAACACGGACCTGGTGTGCTGTGGCGTGCAGGTCGCCTACGAGGACACCGAGATTGACCGGGTTCTGCACACGGGGCAGGTGGAGCTGCGGGATCTGTTGGAGTCCCGGCTGACCGAGCTGCACCCCTCCACGTTCCTGTTCCGCACCGATCGGCTCGTGCACGACATCGGCCTGGTCAGTGAGACGATCCCCGGCAGCTACGGGGAGGACTACGAGTTGCTGCTGCGGTCCGCTCGCATGGGGGTGGTCCGAAACCTTCCGGAGGTGGGGGCACGGGTGCTGTGGCACCGCAACTCCCACTTTTCCGGACGGTGGGGCATGATCTCCCAGGCGCTGCGCTGGCTGCTGAACGAGTACCCCGAGTTCCGGTTGGTGCCGCGCGGATACGCTCGCATCACCGGGCAGGTGGCCTTCGCCGAGGCCGGGGCCCGGCGACGCCTGAAGGCGCTGCGCTGGATCGCACGGACCCTGTGGGCCCGGCCTGTGGAGCCACGCGCCTACCTGGCTCTAGCCGTGAGCTGTGGGCTTCCACCGCGGTGGGTGATCAACGCACTGCACCGCGCGGGTAAGGGCATCTAGGTATCTCGCGCGTCTGGCAGCCGTGAGCGCCGGACCGCTACGGTGCGGGCATGCGGAGCCTGGGAGACGTGCTGGCCTTCACATTCTTCGTTGTGCTGGGGCTGGGCGTTGCCGCGGTGTCCTTGGCACATCCGGCGCTGCCACCGCGGGTCGCGGCGGTGGGCCTGACCATCGCCACAGTCGCGGGCGGATGCGGCGCCAGTCTCGCCTACATCCGGTACGACATGCGACGCCGGTCGGAGGTCTCGATCCTTCGGACCGCGGTGCTGCACGGCACCCTGCGTCACGCGGACCGCCACACCCCCCAACCGGCCGGTCTGGTGTTTCGCGGCCGTCGGCTGCGTCAGCTTCCGCTGGGGTTTCTCGCAACCGTGGGGCTGCTGGCTGGGCTCGGGTTCTGCGCTGGGGTACTGAGCTCATCCGGGCGCTGGACCGGACAGTGGTGGTTGAAGACTGTCATCTATGGTGGCGTCGGCCTTGTATTGGTTGTGGGCTGCGTGTTCCTGTTGGCTCTGACCGTGGGCCACCTGGTGGGGCCACGGACCGGCGTGGCCCTGCTCCCCGACGGCGTGTTCCTGCGGACCGCGCTCGGCACGATCTGGCTGCCCTGGGACGCTATCCACGACACACAGAGCCTACTCAACCGCGACAAGGCCGACACCGTCCTGCTGCACACGAGCACCCCGGACGCCCTCCAGCAGACAGGGCTCTACCGCATCCCCCGGCTGTGGGGGCGCGGCCGCAGCCGGAGCACGGTGAGCGTGCCCTGTGGCCTCCTGGGTCTGCCCACCGGTCCCCTCGTTATCGAGCTGGATCGCTACCGTCAGCATCCCGCCCACCGGAGGGAGCTCGCCGACCCCGACACCGTCGCCGCGTACCGGGGCGCGGTCGGGCGCGACCCCTCCGGGCCGCAGCAGCGCTGACGCCTGGGGCGGCTCAGGTTTACTCACCGGTCGAACACCCGCTGGTGCACCTCCTCGGGGACCCGCACGTGGGAGTCCTGGCTGGCCACCAGATATCCGAGTTCGGCTGCGAGGTCCTGGGTGACCCGGAAGTCACAGTCTGGGCTCGTCTTGCTGTTCCACAGCTTCACGCCCTGGATACGGTCCAGTTCCCGCAGCACCTCGGGGATCTCCCGGTACCAGTTGAAGGTGCCCCGCGGGTCGTCCGGGAGGGGAACCGTGCCCATCTCCCCGACCATCACCGGTTTGTCCGGGTTGATGCCGTGGCTCTCCCCGTGTTCCTGAACCCACTCGTAGGTGGGCCGAACCGCCTCACCGAAACTCTGCACGTGGTCCCAGTTCTCGTGCTGGGGACAACCCGTCATGTTGTACCCCTCCCAGCTGAGCCAGTCCACGTAGTCGTTGCCGGGCCATAGGCCGGGCAGCCGATCCATGTTGCCGGGCCAGCCAGTGACGTTCCAGACCCAGATGACGTTGTCCGCACCGTGGTCATCGTAGATATCGACGATGTGCCGCCAGGCGGCGACGAACTCCTCCGGGCTGCCGCGGGTGTTGTACCGGTGGTTGGCGTCCGCCTCGTGGTCGAAGGTAACGAACGCGGGCAGGTCCAGATCCGCGAAATTGCGGGCCTGTGCGCTCAACGAGTCGTCGAACTCCCCATCGATGATCTGTTCGTACCGCAGGGCCGGGTGACCCCGTTGGGTGAACTCGCGGGCCTCCACGTTGGCGTGGATCAGCCTGCCCTCCTCCATCATCTGATGCTGCTCCTCGGTGGGCAGGTCGGTCTGGTCGACGCCGTGCCAGACATAAACCAGGTCGAGCTGACGTTCGATGATGTCTTCCAGGTCCGCGACCTCGTCCGGCCCGGGGCTGGCCCCCCACCAGACCCCACACTCCGGTTCCAGAATGTCCGACACATCGCATTCCTCGGGGTCGGGATACTCGTCCGAACCGGGCCCGGTGGGGGGCGGGTCGCCCGGACTGGGGTCAGGCTCCGGTGGTTCTTCCGGAGTGGGCTCCGGCGGTTCTTCCGGAGTCGGCTCCGGTTGCTGTCCCGGGCTGGGCTCCGGCGGCTGCTCCGGGCTGGGCTCCGGCGGCTCGGGGGCCGGCGGCTCGGGAACACCCGGCCGGGGAATCAGAATCAGTGGGGGCTGGGGCGGCGGCGGGATGACAACGTCCGGGGGTGACTCCGGATCCGGGTCGCCCTGTGCCGAAGCTGTGGTTCCCGCCCCCAGCGGGGCCACCAGGACACCGAAGGTGAGGACAAGGCACGCCCAGCGTTGCGCTCCGGACGTCTGGCGTGGACGGCGTGGACTCCCTGCCTGATTCGGCTGCATGCCTGGTGTTGTCCTCCCGCCCGTGACCCTCCAAAAACTACGCATGCCGACATGGTTGCCCTGAGTAGTTAAGATCTAACTCTAAATAACGTCAAGTGGTTGCGGAATGGACAGACTGGGCCAGGATGCGCATGGTTGGCGCAGGTCGGACAGGTCGTATCCGAAGCGTGCGCAGCGTTCCCCCATGGTGCGTTCGACACGACGACGTTCAGCCCGGCGCAGGGGGTGCACTGGGCTGGCGTAGCTGCGCCAGAGGCGTTCGTAGCGCCGGCTGTGCCCCGCGGTAACTCCAACGGCCGGTATCGGCCCATCGAGGCCCAGCAGGCCGGCGAGCTCGCCGAGAACCCGCTCGGGATTCTGCACCAGGTGTTCGTACCGCACGATCCGGACCTGACGTAGCCACGGCAGATCCGCCGCCGCCAGCTCGTGGGCGTGCAACCAGTGCTCAACCAGTGCGGGCAGGGGCATGGGGCACCACTTCGCGGTGGCCAGGGACACCACGACGGGATGGCGTAGCACCACCACAAACGCCGCGTCCGGATACAGCTCATTCAGGTAACGCAGCATCAGGAGGTTCGGCGGGGACTTCTCCACCAGGACCGGCCGGGACAGGTCCCAGTAGGGCGCCCATGCCTCGAACAGGCGGCGTGCCCGCCAACGGGCGGGCTCGGCGGTATCCCCACACGCTTCGGCCAGGGGAGCGTGTGCCGCCTCGACGGAGCGGTGAGCCCGCGGATCGAGCGCGAACAGCCCCGGACCGCCGTAAGCCCGCGCCGGGGGGTAGACATCCTGGAGGTGCTGGCCCTCGTTCTCGGGCACGCCGGTCCCGCCCAGCCCGCTGACCTCCGAATGCGCGGCCAGGCAGCGGGCGAGCAGGCTGGTGCCGCTGCGGTGCAGTCCGGCGACGAAAACCATCCGGTGATCCACACGCCCCATAGTTGTTCCTTTCCCAGTCGAGGTGCCCGCCGCGGTGGCTGCGGATCGAGTGACCGACGGGTCACCCGAGAAGCGAACGGAGGGGTCAGTAGCCGTAGCGGGCGCGGACCGGCGCCGTCAGCGCCGACACCACCACCCGGTGCCGCCACGACAGCTGTTGCTGCCACGTCTCGTCGCAGCGCACCGCCACATCACCAGCCGTGAACCGCCCCGGATTGCCGGAGACGGTGTGTGCCGGAGCCAGTCGGGCGGTGTGCGATCCGGTGAAGGGCCAGCCGGCACCGACCGGCTGCACGCCGCCGATAAACCGGGCCACCTCCCGCACGTGCCGCTGCGGATCGGCGGCGAAGTCCTCATAGCGCACCCGATACGTCGGTACCCCGCGCGCGGCCAGGGCGCTGAGGATCCGGTTCTGGACACTCCAGTGCACGGCCGTGCGCGCCGGGGAGGACCGGGCCATCTCCTGCTCGGGGCTGGTGCTGGTGGCCTCCGGCCGCGGCAGACGCTTGCGCCAGGAGTGCGCCACGGCGCGAGGATCGCGCAGGACGTGGACAACACTCAGCTCTGCGTCTTCGTACCAGCGCAGACAGGCGGCAAGGGAGGCATGTTTACTGGAGTCCACCACGACGCGGCACCCGGTGTGGGCAGCTACGGCCGCATACAGCCGGTGGTACAGCTGCACGTAGCGCAGGACCCGGGCGTGGTGGGTGGCGGAGAGGCGGGTTCGCAGGAGCCGTGGCACGAAACGGATGCGATCCACCTCGCTGCGCAGGGCCAGCACCTCGGACGGCCGGAGTGCGTCCCAGCCACCGAAGGCGGCCGTGCCGACCTCGTGCCAGAAGGAACAGTCCCGAAACGGGGTTCCGCACCCGCACCGCTCATTGTCGATGAGTCCACGCTGCCAGAGATGGACCACCTCACCGAGGGAACAGACGCCCGGCAGTTCGCCGAGCAACCGTTCCACCAGTGTGGATCCGGAGCGCCCCATGCCACCCACGAACACAACTCGATAATCAACCACGAGTAATGATAATACTACTGTAAGTTACAACACGTGACGACGACCGCAACCCGAACCCGAGCCACCCCTACTACGCCATCAACAACCCCAAATGGAACAAAAAGAACATAAGTCACAAAAAAGACAAACAGCAAACTGATCTCATTTATCAACAAAATCCAATAAAACACCAACAAATCGTGGCATTTTTCACAGAATTAACCCCCGCGTGGGGTGCTGAAATTCACACGGTTTGCGCCCTACGGTGGCGTGCCAAGCTCAACCCGGTATCGCCGAACAGAACCCAACACCTTGGGCGTCCGAAACCGTGCGCCCGAAGTGCGTGACCCACGGAGCTGACCAGCGCCATGACCGCAACAGCACCACAGCCCGCACCACACACTGGCCGCGCTCGGATATCGAAACGAAGTCTACGCACGGACCACTGGTGGATCGGCCCCACCCTGACCGTGCTGGGGCTGACCGCATTCCTGGTCTACGGTCTGGCACGCGTCCTCCAGCAGGATCACTACTGGGTCGCGGAGTACCACTACCTGACCCCCTTCTACTCCCCCTGCCTCAGCGCCGACTGCGCCCCGGGATCCGCGGTCTTCGGGACACTGCCCTGGGAATTTCCCTGGTTTCTGCCCTATGCGGTAGTCAGCCTGCCGTTACTGCTCGCATTCCGGTTCACCTGCTACTACTACCGCAAGGCCTACTACCGGTCGTTCTGGCAGGCCCCCACCGCCTGTGCCGTACCGGAACCGCACCGGAGCTACACGGGCGAAGCCCGCCTCCCGCTGATTCTTCAGAACAGCCACCGCTACTTCTTCTACGTGGCCCTCGCGATCACCCTGCTCAACACCTACGATGCCGCGCTCGCCCTCGGATACGGTCTCGGCGGCGGGCACGGCCTCGGGCTCGGCAACCTCGTCATGCTCACCAACGTGGTTCTGCTGTGGTGCTACACCCTGTCCTGCCACTCCTGTCGGCACGTCTTCGGCGGGCGCCTGCGCAGTTTCGGCAACCGGCCCATCCGCTACTGGATGTGGACCCAGATCTCGCGCCTGAACACGCGACACATGGAATTCGCCTGGATCACCCTGGGCACGCTCATGCTCACCGACGCCTACGTCCTGCTGGTCGCCAGCGAAACCATCGCGGACCCACGGCTGTTCGCCACATCCGGATGAGCCCCCATCCACCCGGGCGACACACCGACCACCCGCCGGACGAGAGAAACGAAACCATGTCTGAGATCACCCGCCACCACTACGACGTCGTCGTCATCGGCGCCGGCGGCGCCGGGCTGCGTGCTGCCATCGCCGCCCGGGAGCAGGGGCAGCGCACCGCCGTCATCTCCAAGTCCCTGTTCGGCAAGGCACACACCGTAATGGCCGAGGGTGGGGCAGCCGCCGCACTCGCCAACGTCAACCCGAACGACGACTGGAGCGTGCACTTCCGCGACACCATCCGCGGGGGAAAATTCCTCAACGACCCCCGCATGGCCGAACTCCACGCCCAAGAGTCCCCCCAACGGGTCAACGAGCTGGAGCACTGGGGCGCCCTGTTCGACCGCACCACCGACGGACGGATCAGCCAACGCAACTTCGGCGGCCACGAGTACGCCCGACTCGCACACGTCGGCGACCGGACCGGACTGGAGATGATCCGCACCCTGCAACAGCGTGTCGTGCAGCTCCAGCAGGAGGACGCGACCAACCACGGCGACCCGGAGGCCGGCCTGCGGGTCTTCGCCGAGACCACCATCACCGAGCTTGTCACCGACAGCGACAGCGGCGCGGTGGCCGGAGCCTTCGGCTACTCCCGGGAGAGCGGTGCCTACCTCCTGTTCGAGGCACCGGCGGTCGTCCTGGCCACCGGAGGAATCGGCAAGTCCTTCCGGGTCACCTCGAACTCCTGGGAGTACACCGGCGACGGACACGCCCTGGCCCTACGCGCCGGCGCCAGCCTGCTCAACATGGAATTCGTCCAGTTCCACCCCACCGGAATGGTCTGGCCCCCCTCCGTCAACGGCATCCTCGTCACCGAGTCGGTCCGTGGCGACGGCGGGGTACTGCTGAACTCCCAGGGGGAACGGTTCATGTTCAGCTACGTGCCGGACGTGTTCCGCGCCCAGTACGCCGAAACCGAAGCCGAGGCCGACGGCTGGTACACCGACCCGGCCAACCACCGTCGCCCCCCGGAACTGCTCCCCCGCGATGAGGTCGCCCGCGCCATCAACGCCGAGGTCAAAGCCGGACGCGGCTCCCCCCACGGCGGGGTCTACCTCGACGTCGCCAGCCGCAAGTCCCCCGAGGAGATCATGCGGCGGCTTCCCTCCATGCACCACCAGTTCAAGGAACTCGCCGACGTCGACATCACCGCGGAGGCGATGGAAGTCGGCCCCACCTGCCACTACGTCATGGGCGGAGTGCAGGTCGACGCGGACACCGCCGCCGCCACGGTCCCCGGGCTGTACGCGGCCGGAGAGGTCGCCGGCGGAATGCACGGTTCGAACCGGCTCGGGGGCAACTCCCTGTCCGACCTGCTGGTGTTCGGCAACCGGGCCGGATACAGCGCCGCCGCGTACGCCGCCGCGACCGGCCGGGACCGTACCGCGATTCCGGAAGCCACGGTGGACGAACTCGCACGCCGCGCGGAGGCTCCTCTGCGCCGCGATGCCGGGGAGAACCCCTACGAGCTGCACACCGAGATCCAGGACACCATGAACCGTCTGGTGGGCATCATCCGCACCGGGCCCGAGATCACCGAGGCGATCGCCACCCTTCGGAAGCTGGCGGAACGGGTCGCCGTCGTCCACGCCCCCGGCCCGCGGGCCTACAACCCGGGCTGGCACCTCGCACTCGACCTGTCCAACATGCTTCTGGTCTCGGAGGCGATCGCACGCTCCGCCCTGGAACGCGAGGAGAGCCGCGGCGGACACACCCGGGACGACTTCCCCGAGCCCTCCCGGGACTGGCGCCGCGTCAACGTGGTGACCCACTACTCCCCGGAGAGCGGAATCACCCTCAGTCACCAGGACCTCCCCGAGATGCGCCCGGAGCTCCTCGCGCTCTTCGACCGTGACGAGCTGGCGAAATATCTCACCGAGGACGAACTGGGCCGTCTTCCGGGACACAGCGAAACCCACGGCACCGATGCGGGTCCACCCCCCGCGGGAGAGGAGAACCCTCAATGAGCAGCAGGACCTTTCGGGTCTGGCGCGGCGAGGCCGGCGCGGGCGACTTCGAGACCTTCGAGGTGGCGGTGAACGAAGGTGAAGTCGTCCTCGACGTCCTACACCGCATCCAGGCGACCCAGGCACCCGATCTCGCGGTGCGCTGGAACTGCAAGGCGGGCAAGTGCGGATCCTGCTCCGTGGAGATCAACGGGCGGCCCCGCCTGTCCTGTATGGCACGCATGAGCACCTTCGACGCCGACGAAACCATCACCGTCACCCCCATGCGTACCTTCCCCGTCGTGCGTGACCTCGTCTGCGACGTGTCGTACAACTACGTCAAGGCCCGCCAGATCCCCTCGTTCACTCCCGCGGCGGGCACAGAGCCGGGGGAGCTCCGGATGCAACAGGAGGACGTGCAGCGCTCGCAGGAGTTCCGCAAGTGCATCGAGTGCTTCCTGTGTCAGGACGTGTGCCACGTGATCCGCGACCACGAGGAGAACAAGGAGAACTTCTCCGGACCGCGCTACCTGATGCGGATCGCCGAGCTGGAGATGCACCCCGCGGACACCGCCGATCGGCGCGTGATCGCCCAGGACGAGTTCGGGCTGGGCTACTGCAACATCACCAAGTGCTGTACCGAAGTCTGTCCGGAGCACATCAAGATCACCGACAACTCCCTGATCCCGCTCAAGGAACGGGTGGCGGACCGCAAGTACGACCCGCTGGTGTGGCTCGGCGAGAAGATCGGACTCCGGGACGGGCTGAAACACGACACCCCGATCGTGCCGAACACGAAACCCACCCAGACCTGACGCCACCCCACCCCCATCGGCCTTTCCCCGCCCTCATCAATCTTTCCCAACCTTCGTCAACTCGCTGTGGCCCCCGAGCTGCCATTTCGACCTCGCAGCCACCCAGCACAAACTTTTCCACACCGTGCACTACCCCGTTGGGCCCCAGAGCAGCCCCGGCACATAGTCGGGGCATGCCGGTACGTGAACCACACCCCAACCACGCCCTGAACACCCTGCTGCGCGAGCAGGACCATGTCCTATCCCGAGAACAGGCTCTCGCCCTCGGTTTCACACCAGCCGCAATCAAGCACCGAACCCGCCGGGGCGGCCCATGGCGCGTCGGCCCCCGCGGGGTCTACTTCGCCTTCCCAACGCAGCCGACGCGCAACCAACAGCAGATCGCCGCGCTGCTCTACGCCGGGCCCCGATCCCTACTCACCGGGGCTGCCGCCCTGGGGCACTACCGAATGCGTTATCTGCCGGAACCAACGGATATCGACCTACTCATTCCGCATGATGAGGCGGTGCTCAGCCGCCGTGGCATTGACGTACACCGCACCCGCCGTATGCCCAAGCCGCGCATGCATGGACCGTTTCGTCTCGCCCCCGCCTATCGGGCGGTCGCGGATGCCGTTCGCAAAACCAGCATGCCCAACGTGGCCAGAGCCCTGGTGTCCGAGGCAGTGCAAAGCGGAATCTGCACGGTGGCACAGCTTGACACCGAACTACGTGACGGCCCGATCCGCGACTCGGCCATGCTTCGCGACGTCCTCTCCGAAGTGATGGCGGGCGCCGCCTCAGCCCCCGAATGCGAAGCCGTACACCTGGTCAAGACGAGCGGCCTGCCACAGCCGCTGTGGAACCCCAAACTCCTCGCCCCGGACGGATCACTCCTGTGCATTCCGGACGCCTGGTGGCAGGAACACCTGGTGGCCCTGGAAATCGAGTCCTACGAGTGGCACGTCAACGCCGAACACTGGGCCCGTACCCTGCGTCGACGTGCCCTCGCTGCTGCTCACGGGGTGCGCGTACTGCCCTTCACACCCCGGCAGATCCGATCCGATCCAGACGGCTTCATCGAAACGCTACGCCTCGCCCTTGCCGCGCCCGGGGTGGTGATTGGTCGCTAGGGCAGCTGAATGCGCACCCCCAGGTGATCGGTACGAGCAGGAGGCACTGGGGGAACGGAAAGGCCGATGGGGGTGAACGCCGGGACTCACCCCCGCTTGCGCTGGGCGGTGATCCGGCCACGCTCCTTGGCGTCCAGGACCACCTTGCGCATCCGGATCGCGTCCGGGGTGACCTCTACGCACTCGTCGGTCGCGCAGAACTCCAGGGCCTCCTCCAGCGACAGGCGCCGCGGCGGAACCAGACGCTCCAGCTCCTCGGCACCGGCCGAACGCATGTTGGTGAGCTTCTTCTCCTTGGTGATGTTGACGTCCATGTCGTCAGGGCGGGCGTTCTCCCCAACAATCATGCCTTCGTAGACCTCGGTGCCCGGATCCACGAACAGGGTGCCCCGTTCCTGAAGGTTGAACATGGCGAACGTGGTGGCCTGGCCCTTGCGGTCGGCGACCAGGGAACCGGACGGGCGGGTGCGCAGATCCCCGAACCACGGCTCGAACCCCTCGAACACGTGGTGCGCCATGCCGGTGCCGCGGGTCTCGGTGAGGAACTCGGTGCGGAACCCGATCAGTCCCCGGGAGGGCACCAGCCAGTCCATCCGCACCCAGCCGGTGCCGTGGTTGGTCATCTGCTCCATCCGGCCCTTGCGCACGCTCAACAGCTGGGTGACCGCCCCCAGGTAGTCCTCGGGGATGTCCACGGTGAGCCGCTCCACGGGCTCGTGGGTCTTCCCGTCGATCTCCCGGGTAACCACTTCGGGCTTGCCCACCGTGAGCTCATAGCCTTCACGGCGCATCGTCTCCACCAGCACCGCAAGCGCCAGCTCCCCACGGCCGTGCACCTCCCAGGCGTCGGGACGTTCCGTGGGCAGCACCCGCAGGCTCACATTGCCGATCAGTTCCCGGTCCAGGCGTTCCTTGACTAGGCGGGCGGTGACCTTGCCTCCCTTGGTGCGGCCCACCAACGGGGAGGTGTTGGTGCCGATCGTCATGGAGATGGCCGGTTCGTCCACCGTGATCAGCGGTAGGGGACGCGGATCGGCGGGATCGGCGAGGGTCTCCCCAATCATGATGTCCGGGATTCCCGCGATGGCGATGATGTCGCCGGGACCGGCCCGATCCACCGAGGTGCGGTCCAGGGCCCGGGTCATCAACAGCTCGGTGATCTTCACCTGCTGCACGGTTCCGTCGCCCTTGATCCAGGCAACCTGCTGCCCCCGGTGGATCTCCCCCTCACGGACTCGACACAGGGCCAGGCGACCCAGGAACGGGGAGGCGTCCAGGTTGGTGACGTGCGCCTGGAGCGGTGCTTCCGGGGTGTAGCGCGGCGCGGGAACCGTCTCCAGCAGGGTGTGGAACAGCGGCTGGAGGTCCGGAGAGTCGGGCAGGTCCCCGTCCGCGGGCTGCGTCAACGAGGCCCGTCCCTCAATCGCCGAGGCGTAGATGATCGGGAACTCAATCTGATCCTCGTCGGCGTCCAGGTCCAGAAACAGCTCGTAGGTCTCGTCCACGACCGCGGACAGCCGGCTGTCCGGCCGGTCGACCTTGTTGATGACCAGGATGACCGGGAGCTTCGCCGCGAGGGCCTTGCGCAACACGAAGCGGGTCTGCGGCAGCGGCCCCTCGCTGGCGTCCACGAGTAGCACGACCGCGTCCACCATGGACAGGCCCCGCTCGACCTCGCCACCGAAATCGGCGTGCCCCGGGGTGTCGATAATGTTGATCACGGTCTCGCCGCCGCCCTCGGCCGGGGGGTGCTGATAGTGCACCGCGGTATTCTTGGCGAGGATCGTGATGCCCTTCTCCCGCTCCAGGTCGCCGGCGTCCATCACGCGTTCGTCCACGTCCTGGTTGGCGCGGAACGCGCCCGACTGCCAGAGCATGGCGTCCACGAGCGTGGTTTTGCCGTGGTCGACGTGGGCGACGATCGCGACGTTTCGCAGATCGTTGCGCAGGACGGGATCCGTGGTCGGCTGGGCTGTGCTGGGCATGAAGTATCTCGATCTGTCTCGGAATGGGGTCGCCGCGCGTCACGGCCGGCGTTCAGTCTATGTTCTGCGCACTCGCCTGCGAGGACGCTGGGGTGGGCCCACCGGCACGGCAGCGGTATGTGGCACGGGTGTGTGCCCGAAATCCGTCTCCCCCGCGGCCCGGGCCGGGGCGGGGCACAGCCACCACTGTGGCCGACGAGTCCAGAATGCCCTAGATTGAGATCCTCCTTCGGCGGAGCGCGGCGGAGACCCGCCAGCAGCCACAGCCCGCACTGTGCCCATGCCCGCCCCCATCCCAACTCTCCAGAAAGCGCGACTCATGCAGTTCTCCCACCTTCTTCCCTTGGCGGTTGCTCCGGTGTTCGCACTTGCCCTCGTCGGGTGCGCGGACGACGGCGAGGACCCGAACACCGGGGACTCCGAGGACACCGCCGAGGAGGCGGACACTGACACCGACACCGCGGACGCGGAGGCAGACGCGGCAGACTCCGGCGACCTGTCCCCGGAGGAAGCGGTTCAGGAACTGGTGGAACGACACATGGAGGCCATCACCAACGCCGATGCCGAAGCCTACTGCGCCACTATCGGTGAGGGGGTCGGCCCAAAACATCCGGACAACGAAGAGCCCTGTGTCGAAGGCATGCAGTCCGGGTGGGAGGCGAACCCCGACGAGCTGGCCGAGTCCCAGGAGGACGTAGCCAGGTCGGAGATCGTCACGATCGATACCACCGACGACGAGACCGGCGCCACCGTCGAGGTCGGAATCAACAACCCGGTCACTCGCTACGGCCAGCGCCTCGAGCTGGAACAGACCGACGGCGAGTGGTTCGTGGTTAACCTGGAGACGCTCTACCAGTACCCGGAGGAGTAAAACCGGCACGCACCGGCGCATCGCGCCCTCCACACCGCCGCTCCGCCTGCGCCAAGCGGCGGTGTGCTTCCCGCGAATGGCCAGTTCAGGCCACGGCCGGCCCGCAGGCCACGAAACGTGTGATTCCCCTCATCCTCGTTGGGTAACCCCAGGTCGCATGGTTGATGCCACAGGGTGACAGCTAAGCTTGACCCCCATGGCGACCGAAGCCCCAGAACCCCCGCCCGCAGCGGAGATCGACATCCACAGCACTGCGGGAAAACTTGACGACCTGCGGCGACGCCGGCACGAGGCGGTCCACGCCGGTTCCGACAAGGCCATCGAGAAGCAACACGCCAAGGGCAAACTCACCGCGCGGGAACGCATAGACGCGCTACTCGACCCCGGGTCGTTCGTGGAGTTCGACGCCCTGGCGCGGCACCGCTCCACCAACTTCGGGCAGGACGCACACCGACCCTACGGGGACGGGGTTGTGACCGGACACGGCACCATCGACGACCGGCCGGTTGCGGTGTTCAGCCAGGACTTCACCGTGTTCGGCGGCTCGCTGGGCGAGGTCTTCGGCGAGAAGATCGTCAAGGTGATGGACTTCGCGCTGAGCACCGGCTGCCCGATCATCGGAATCAACGACTCTGGGGGAGCCCGCATCCAGGAGGGTGTGGTTGCTCTGGGCCTCTACGCCGAGATCTTCAAGCGCAACACCCACGCCTCCGGCGTGATCCCACAGATCTCGGTGGTGCTGGGGCCCTGCGCGGGCGGCGCCGTGTACTCCCCCGCCATCACGGACTTCACCGTGATGGCGGATGAAACCTCGCACATGTTCATCACCGGCCCCGACGTCATCAAGACCGTGACCGGGGAAGACGTGGGATTCGAGGAGTTGGGGGGTGCCCGCACCCACAACACCCGCTCCGGGGTGGCACACTACCTGGCCAGCGGTGAGCAGGACGCCCTGGACTACGTGCGCACCCTGCTGTCCTTCCTCCCGTCGAACAACCTCTCCGACCCTCCCGCCTACGCCAGCGACGCGGAACCGGAGGTCACCGCGGAGGACGCGGAGCTGGACACCTTCATGCCGGATTCGGCCAACCAGCCCTACGACATGCGTACCGTCATTGAGCACGTGGTCGACGACGCCGACTTCGTGGAGGTACACGCGCAGTACGCGCCGAACATCGTGGTCGGTTTCGGCCGGGTGGAAGGGCAGGCCGTGGGTGTGGTCGCGAACCAGCCACTGAGCTTCGCCGGAACCCTGGACATCGACGCCTCGGAGAAGGCCGCCCGGTTCGTGCGCACCTGCGACGCCTTCAACGTGCCGGTACTCACCTTCGTGGATGTTCCCGGGTTCCTCCCCGGCACCGACCAGGAATGGAACGGCATCATCCGGCGGGGCGCCAAACTGATCTACGCCTATGCCGAAGCAACGGTGCCGTTGGTCACCGTCATCACCCGCAAGGCCTACGGCGGCGCCTACGACGTGATGGGATCCAAGCATCTGGGCGCGGATGTGAACCTGGCCTGGCCCACCGCCGAGATCGCGGTGATGGGGGCCCAGGGGGCGGTGAACATCCTCTACCGGCGCACCCTCGCCGAGGCCGAAGACGAGGAGCGCGAACGCGCGCGGCTCGTCCAGGAGTACGAGGACACCCTGCTCAATCCGTACAGCGCGGCCGAACGCGGCTACGTCGACGGGGTGATCCTGCCCAGCGAAACCCGGATCTCGGTCACCAAAGCGCTGCGGGCCCTACGCACCAAGCGCAAGCAGCTCCCCCCGAAGAAGCACGGGAACATTCCACTATGACCGAGCCCACCGGAGAGCAACCGCACCTCCACGTGGTGCGGGGCGAACCCACAGCCGAGGAACTGGCCGCGATCACCACCACTCTCGCCGCCCGTGCCCGGCAACGCGCCGCCGCGGCCGCGACCACCACCGCACACCCACGGCCGCCCTGGGGCGCCCCGGAAGCCTCGCTGCGTCGCATGCCCACACCGGGCCCGGACGCCTGGCGGCGCAGCATGCATCCAGGATGACCCCGACCCCCACTACCTAGACTCGAAGCAGGTAGACCGGGCTCCGCGAGCCCAGCGACCATCCAGGAGGACCACGAACGTGCGCAAGGTACTCATCGCCAACCGCGGCGAGATCGCGGTGCGGATCGCGCGCGCCTGCCGCGACGCCGGGCTGGGCAGCGTCGCCGTGTACGCCGAACCGGACCTGGACGCCCCGCACGTGAAGATCGCCGACGAGGCACACGCCCTGGGCGGACAGACACCGGCGGACAGCTATCTGAACGTCGACAGAGTCCTCGGCATCGCCGCCAGCACCGGCGCGGACGCGGTGCACCCCGGGTACGGATTCCTCGCCGAAAACGCGGACTTCGCCCAGGCGGTTCTGGACGCCGGGCTCACCTGGATCGGTCCTCCCCCATCCGCGATCCGCTCGCTGGGGGACAAGGTGGCTGCGCGACACATCGCCCAGCGGGTCGGGGCCCCACTGGTTCCGGGAACCCCCGACCCGGTCGCGGATGCCCAGGAAGTGGTGGCGTTCGCCGAGAAGCACGGCCTGCCGATCGCAATCAAGGCCGCCTACGGCGGTGGCGGCCGCGGCCTCAAGGTGGTGCGGTCCCTGGAGGAGATCCCGGACGCCTTCGACTCGGCGGTACGCGAGGCCGTGTCGTCCTTCGGGCGGGGCGAGTGTTTCGTGGAGCGCTACCTGGACCGGCCGCGCCACGTGGAGACCCAGTGCCTCGCCGACGTCCACGGCAACGTGGTAGTCGTCTCGACCCGTGACTGCTCGCTCCAGCGCCGTCACCAGAAGCTCGTGGAGGAAGCTCCGGCGCCGTTCCTCACCCAGGAGCAGACCGAGTTGCTGTACTCCTCGTCGAAGGCGCTACTCGCCGAGGCGGGCTATGTAGGCGCCGGCACCTGCGAGTTCCTGGTCGGCGCCGACGGCACGATCTCGTTTCTGGAGGTCAACACCCGGCTTCAGGTGGAACATCCGGTTACCGAGGAGGTGGCCGGGATCGACCTGGTGGCCGAGATGTTCCGGATCGCCGAGGGGGGAACGCTGGACTATCCGGACCCAGCGCTGCGGGGACACTCGATCGAGTTCCGGATCAACGCGGAAGACCCGGGAACGAACTTCATGCCCGCGCCGGGCACGATCACCGAGATGCAACTGCCCGGGGGGCCGGGTGTGCGCGTGGACACCGGCTGCGAGCCCGGGTTCACCGTCCCACAGGCGTTCGACTCGATGGTGGCGAAACTGATCGTCACCGGCGCCAGCCGCGAGGAGGCGCTGCGCCGTTCCCGGCGGGCACTGGCCGAGTTCACGGTGGGGGGCATGCCCACCGTGATCCCGTTCCACCAGGCGGTTCTGGTGAACCCGGCCTTCACCGCCGAGGCGGGCGAGTTCACGGTGCACACCCGCTGGATCGAGACGGAGTTCCGCAACGACATCCCGCCGTATGCGGGATCGGGAACCCCGGATGCCTCCGGTGCGGACGGGGACCAGCCCCGGGAGCGTCTCACCGTCGAGGTCGGCGGGAAGCGTCTGGAGGTGACCCTGCCCGCCAGCCTCGGCGCCGCGGCGCAGCCGAGCCAGTCAGCCGGGCGGAAACCACCCCGCCGCAACCGCTCCGGCTCCACCGGGACCACCGTGAGTGGGGACGCCCTGGTGTGCCCCATGCAGGGCACGGTGGTGAAGGTGGTCGCCGAGGAAGGCCAGGTGGTGGCCGCAGACGACGTCATCGCGGTGATCGAGGCCATGAAGATGGAACAGCCGCTCACGGCACACAAGGCCGGCACGGTCACCGGGCTTACCCTGGCCGCCGGCGACGCGGTCGGCAACGGCACCGTGGTCTGTGAAATCACGGACTAGCTCCAGCATCGGCCTGCTATAGCCCACCCGTCGGGGACGTTCCCACGGGGCCCAAATGTGGTGTGGGCAGCGAACCAATCACCGCCACCCCCACCGCTGGCCGTCGTGCGGCGAAGCGCCCCAGAACAGGGCACCACCGGTGACCCACCAGGGCGCGACGCCGCCGGCGGCCAACACAGCGCGTGCGGATGCGCAATCACGGGCAGCACAATCCCCCGGTCGCCCCCGGGGGACACCACCCCGGAAACACCGGCACGGCTCCGGAAGCGGATCTTCCCGAGAAACACCCCACCCCACAACCATGTCCCGAAACACGGCCCCACCCCGGCGTTGCCGTAGCGACCACGTCGGGGTGGGGCCGCTGCACGGCTGGACGCGGCCACATAGACTTGGTGCCACGGGGAATGCTGGTGCCGTGGGCAGGGACCCCAACCAGAACTGTTGAACGGGAACCTTCTCTCCTGCCCATTCGTCCCCTTGTGCGAGAAGCGAGGGAGAGGAACGATCATGGTGCGCCGGTTGCTGCATCCCGCGCTTGCAGGCGCGGTACTCACCGTCCCCGTTCTGGCGCTCGGGGCCGCCCCCGCCAGCGCGGCGGACGCACCCGACGTGGACGAGGTTGCCACGGCACTCGAACAGGAACACGTCTACTTCGCCCCCGAGATTGACGAGCTGCCCGACGCCGAGGCGGACGCGGTGTATACGGCTGCGCAGGAAGCCGAGAACCCGGTGTACATCGCAGTACTGCCGGAGGATGCGTTCGCTTCCAACGCCACGGCGGAAGCGTTCGCCCAGGACCTCACCTCCGAGGTTGGTGCGGACGGGACCTACGCGGTGGCGTGGGGCAACAATCTGTACCTGAACTCCAATGTGATGAACGACGGCAGCTTGCAGGACGTGTACCGGCAGGCGCAGAGCGAGCCCACCGCGGTGGACGGCCTGGTCACGGTCGCGGATGCGAGCGACCAGGCGATCAGCGGTGAGGAGTCGGCCGCGGCCTCCGGCATGGTGCTGCTCGGTATTCTCGGGCTACTGGTGCTGGGCGGCGGCTTCTTCCTGTACAACTCCAAGCGCAAGCGGGACGCGAAGGCTGCCCAGGAGTTGGCGGATATTCGCAAGATGGCCGAGGAGGACGTCACGCGGCTCGGTGAGGACATCACCCAGCTCGACATCGACCTGACCAAGGTCGACGAGGACACCCGCCGCGACTACGAACAGGCGATGGACGCCTACGACCGGGCGAAGAGCAGCCTGGAGGCCATCCGCACTCCCGAGGACGTTCGGCAGGTCACCACGGCCCTGGAAGACGGCCGCTACTACATGAACGCGACCCGGGCCCGACTGAACGGTGACCCCGTTCCGGAGCGCCGTTCGCCCTGCTTCTTCAATCCGCAGCACGGCCCGTCCGTCGAGGACGTGCTGTGGGCACCGCCGGGCGGCACGGACCGTTCGGTTCCGGCCTGCGCCTCCTGCTCCCAGGCGGTGCGTGCCGGCCACGACCCGGATGTGCGCATGGTCGAGGTGGATGGCCAGCGCCGCCCCTACTATGACGCGGGCCCCGCCTACGCCCCCTACGCCGGCGGCTACTTCGGTATGAACATGATGATGGGCATGTTCACCGGCATGATGATGGGCTCGATGATGGGGTCCATGATGGGCGCCGGCATGGGGGCCGGAATGGGTGACATGGGCGCCGAGGGTGGCGACATGGGCGGTGACCTCGGCGGTGACGACTTCGGGGGTGGATTCGGCGACAGCTTCGGCGGAGGTGATCTCGGCGACTTCGGTGGCTTCGACTTCTGAGTCGCCGTTCCCCGAACACCGCGCTCGGGCCCTGGGGACCGTGTTCCCCGGGGCCCTTCGTAGATGTGAGCCGGCCGGCCCACAGGGTGCCGGTTCCCGGACTATAGGTCACCCGCACACCGGTGGTGTCGGCTGGGCCGAGGGCCGGAGCCCGTGGGCTTCACGGGCACGGCCCGGTCAGTCGGGCGAGCCCCGCATCAGGCTTCGTGCCGCCTCGGTGACACTCCCGGACAGAGATGGGTACACCGCGAAGGTGTGTGCCAGGTCGTCCACGGTGAGCCGCTGCTGCACGGCCACCGACACGGCGGTGATCATTTCGCTGGCCCGGGGGCTGACCACCACACCGCCCATCACGATGCCGGTGTGTCGGCGGCAGAACAGCTTCACGAAACCGTCCTTGGTTCCGTGCATTTTCGCCCGCGGGTTGGTGTCGAGGGGGAGGGTGACACTACGCGCGTCCACCTCGCCAGCCCGCACCTCGGCCTCGGTCACACCGACGCTGGACAGCTCGGGGTTGGTAAAGACTGTCGCGGCCACCGCGGACTGGCGCAGCGGCGAGACCGCCTCACCCAGGGCGTGCCACATGGCGATCCGCCCCTGCATGGCGGCGACCGAGGCGAGCATATTCACCCCGGTGCAGTCACCCGCGGCGTACACGTTCGGTACGGAGGTGCGGGATACGCGGTCCACCTCCACGAAGCCGCCCTTGTCCAGCCGGATGCCCGACTCTTCCAGGCCCAGCCGGTCGGTGTTGGGGATCATGCCGACCGTCATCAGGCAGTGGGTTCCCTCCAGCACGCCGCCGTCCGCCAGCCGGACCCGGACCCCGTCTCCGGTGTTCTCCACGGCCTCGGCCCGCGAGTTCGCGAGCACCGACATGCCGCGGCGGCGGAACACGCCCTCCAGGACCTCGGCGGCGTCCTGGTCCTGCGTGGGCAGCACACGGTCTCGGGACGACACCAGAGTGACCTGCGCACCCAGCGCCTGGTAGGCGTTGGCGAACTCCACGCCGGTCACGCCCGAACCGACGACAATGAGGCGCTCCGGGAGCTCGGTGAGATCGTAGAGCTGACGCCAGGTCAGAATCCGGTCCCCGTCGGGGCGGGCGGTGGGTAGCTCGCGTGGGTGCGCACCGGTGGCGAGGAGCACCACGTCCGCCGGAATGCGTTCGTCCCCGACCGCAACGATGCGGGGGTCCACCATCCGTGCGGTGCCCTGGACGACCCGCACCCCCTCCTTGGCGACCCGGGCGGCGGTGTCCGCCGACTGAGCCTGGGCCAGGCGTTTGACCCGCGCGTTGACCGTGGACAGATCCACGCGGACCCCGTCCTCCTGGTCGTCCGGGTCACATCCGATCTCGATGCCGAGCTTCGTTGCATCCGTGACGGAATTCATACGCACCGAGGTCGCGATCATGGTCTTTGACGGCACACAGTCCGTCAGCACACACGCACCACCGAGGCCATCCCGGTCCACCACCGTCACGTCGGCACCGAGCTGCGCGGCAACGAGGGCTGCCTCGTAACCTCCGGGGCCGCCACCGATGATCACGACTCTGGTCACGCCTTAACCCACCTTCTCGATCGCGCTGTTCACCCGTCCCCATTGTCCTGCATTGGTGATACCGACGCGTGCGCGGTCTACGATACGGCGTGGCGAAAATCGCACAAGGTACCCGGTTGACTACACTCAGTATCCGTGACGGACACGACCTACCAAGTTCCGACTTCGCGGACGAACGAGGCGAAAGAACTCGCCGAGCGGGCAGCCGAGACGCTCCTCGCTAACTCCGAAACCGGCACCGGTGTGGACGCGGCCATCGTGCTGGGGTCCGGTTGGAGTACCGTGGCCGACCACCTCGGCGAGATGGATGGCGAATGGGATCAGGAAGCCGCGCAGCTTCCCGGCTTCGTGGTCCCCCCGACGGCGGGAAGCTCCCCGTCGGTGCGCACGGTGTGGATCGGGGCGAAACGCGTCCTGGTGTTCATCGGCCGGGCCCACCTCTACGAGGGACACGACGCGCAGACCGCCACCCACGGGGTACGCACGGCCATCGCTGCCGGGGCGGAAACCGTTGTGCTCGGCGGTTCCTGCGCGTCCCTGCGTGCGGACTTCGCTGTCGGCCAGCCGATCCTGATCTCCGACCACCTGAACCTGACCGGCACCTCGCCGCTTCAGGGCGCGGAGTTCGTCGACCTGAGCAACGCCTACAGCCCACGGCTGCGCGATCTGGCCCGCCAGGTGGATCGCTCCCTGGCCGAAGGGGTCTATGCGGCGACGCGCGGACCGGAGCTGGAAACCCCGGCGGAGGTCCGTATGTTGCGCAGCGCCGGAGCGGACCTCGTGGGGATGTCGATCGCGCTGGAGACGATCGCCGCGGTCGAGATGGGCGCCGAGGTGCTGGGCTGCGCACTCGTGACCAACGAGGCCGCGGGGCTGCTCGGCGCGACGATGGAACCGGAACACGTGCGCACGGTCGGAAACGAGCACGCCGAGGAACTCGCCGACCTGCTGGGGCGAATCCTGCTACGCAGCTAACCACAACGGCCGTCGACGCGGGTGACCGGATCCGGTGTCGTCAGGTGGCTCCTCACCCCAGCAGTGCGACCACCAGCAGTCCGAGCAGCGGGGCTCCGAGCGCACCGAGCGCGGCCCCGGACCACCGCACCCGTGGCCCGGTTTCGCTCGCCGCCGCACCATCCGGGGACGCGGTCGACCCGGCCTCCGTCCGGTAGTGCTGCGCCTGGTCCCGTAGCTGGTCGGCGACCTGCATCACCGGGCGTTGTGGCTCGTTCGGATCCCCGGCGGGATCGGCCTGCCGGTGCGGGGCCTGCCCGGCGACCCGGCGCAGATTGGCGCGAACCTGGGCCCGCCGGTTCTCCCGGATCGCCCACACCCGGACGATGTGCTGGCCTGCGTGCACGCGCAGCATGTCGGTGACGTCAACGCCGCTGTAGGCCGACCAGGGAATCCACACGGTACGCAGCGGGTTAACGACCCGCAGTGCGGACTCGGTGACCACCAGACGGGGACGCAGCAGGAACACGGCGAGCAGCACCCCGATCAGCACCAGTATCAAGCCCGCCACCCACGAGGTTCGGCCCGCACCCCGCCAGAGGACGTCCGCGAGGAGCAACGCGCAGAGGCCGATACCGAGCCAGCCCAGCACCACCGATCCGGGCGCGCGCACCGGCCGCTGAAGCCGCAGCTCCCGCACCGGTGGTGGGTTCTGCGAAACCCGCTCTCGTGACTCCTCCACGTCAGATCGCCCACTTCAGCTGGGCGTAACCGGGCTTGATGGTGCCGTTGATCAGGGCGAGCCGCTCGTCAAACGGCAGGAACGCCGACTTCATCGCGTTGACGGTGAACCACTGGAGGTCGTCCCATCCGTAGCCGAAGGCCTCGCTGAGCTTGGCGAACTCGGTGGACAGGGTGGTCTGGCTCTGGAGCCGGTTGTCGGTGTTCACCGTCACCCGGAACCGCAGCGCCCGCAGCAGACCGATCGGATGCGTGGCGATGGAGGAGGCCGCACCCGTCTGCACATTGGAGCTGGGGCACATCTCCAGGGGGATACGCTTATCCCGCACATAGCTGGACAGGCGCCCGAGTTCGGCAGCGGACACATCGACCGAGCCGTTACTGTCCACGCCCCGGATGTCGTCGACCAGGCGCACCCCGTGGCCGAGCCGGTCCGCCCCGCACCACTGGAGTGCCTCCCAGATCGACGGAAGCCCGAAGGCCTCCCCCGCGTGGATGGTGAAGTGCGAGTTCTCGCGCTGGAGGAACTCGAAAGCGTCCAGATGCCGGGTTGGTGGATATCCCGCCTCGGCCCCGGCGATGTCGAAACCGACCACGCCCACATCCCGGTAGCGCACGGCCAGCTCCGCGATCTCGCGGGACCGGGCGGCGTGTCGCATCGCGGTCAGAAGCGTGCCCACCCGGATCGTGTTACCCTGCTCGGCCGCACGGTCCTGCCCGCGCCGGAAGCCCTCCAGAACGGACTCGATCACCTCCTCCAGGCTCAGTCCGCCATCCACATGGAGTTCGGGCGCGTACCGCACCTCGGCGTAGACCACACCGTCGGCGGCAAGGTCCTCGGCACACTCGGCAGCGACCCGCTCCAGGGCCTCGCGGGTCTGCATGACGGCCACCGTGTGCCCAAACGTCTCCAGGTACCGTTCCAGGGACCCGGAGTCCGCGGACTGGGCGAACCAGGTCCCCAACTCCGCCGGATCGGTGCTCGGCAGTGCGGTGTAGCCCTGGTCAGCGGCGAGCTCGACGATCGTGGCCGGGCGCAGGCCGCCGTCAAGATGGTCGTGCAGCAGGGCTTTGGGAGCCTGTCGGATCTGGTCGACGGTAAGCGGCGTGGTGTCCATGTCCCCAGCTTGCCAGCAGACCGGCGCGGATGGTGCAGGTCGGCGCGACCGGCTCCCCCTGCCCAGTTCGGACGGTGGGCCAGGGATGCTCCACCGGCGCCCCGTGACGGGCCGGCGTCAGGGAATCGGCAGTTCCTCGCTGGCAGCGGTCGGCTCGGGACTCAGTCCGCCCCCTTCCCACAAGGCCGTCAGCGCGGCGGCGACCAGCACGTGCATCCCCACCCCGATGGCTCGTTCATCCACGTCGAAGGTTCCCCGGTGCAGGTCCAACATGGGCAGGTCCGAGGCCGGCCAGTGGGTGCCCAGCCGCACCAGCGCCCCCGGTATCTTCTCCACATACCAGGCGAAATCCTCCCCACCGAGGCTCTGTGGGGTGCTGGTGATCGAGTCCGCCCCGATGGTGCGCGAGCAGGCGTCCCGCAGCATCCGCACACTCGTGGGGTCGTTCACGGTCGGGGGGACACCACGCCGGTAGGTCAGATCAACCTCGGCGCCGTACACCCCGGCCACGGACTCGAGGACCTGACCGATCAGTTCCGGGGCCTCCCGCCATGCCTTCTCACACAGGCAACGCACGGTTCCCTCAGCCACGGCCTCGTCCGGAATGGCGTTGCGGGCCGATCCGGCGTTGACGCGGCCCCACACCACGCTCAGGCTCGCCCGGGGGTCGACCCTGCGGGAGAGAACGGCGGGAACCTCGGTGACGATCTTGCCCAGCGCGTAAACGAGGTCGGAGGTCAGGTGCGGACGGGCGGTGTGCCCGCCCGCACCAGAGAGTCGCACCTCAACCTGGTCGCAGGCGGCCGTAATCGGCCCCGTGCGCAGACCGACCTGGCCCAGGGTCAGCTGGGGGTCGCAGTGCAGCGCGAAGATGCGGTCGACGTCGGCCAGCCGCTCCTCGTCGAGAACGTGCTGCGCCCCGCTGGCGAGCTCCTCGGCGGGCTGGAAGATGAGACGCACCCGCCCAGGCAGTTGCCCGGCTCGTGCCTGCTGGGCCAGGAAGATGCCGGTGGCCAGCAGGATGGTGGTGTGCACGTCATGCCCGCAGGCATGCGCCACCCCCGGTACGGTCGAGCGATAGGGGGCGTCTCTCTTCTCGTCCGTGAGGGGCAGGGCGTCGATGTCGGCACGCAGGGCGACTGTGGGGCCGTCGTCCGGCCCCACGTCACAGGTGAGCCCCGTACCGCAGGAGAGCGGCTGGGGATCCAACCCGGCCTCGCGCAACCGCTCGACCAGGCGTTCGGTTGTGCGGTGTTCCGCGAACCCCAACTCCGGATGGCGGTGCAGATCCCGCCGGAAGGCGATCATCTCCTGTTCGCGGCGTCCCAGGAACGCCGCCAACTGACCGCTCAGGTCACGCCCCTGCATGCGAGGGCCCCCTATCTCGTGGCGTTCGGTCCGGCGCATCCGGGGCCGAAACCGGGTGTGTTCCCGGGCCGTCCGGTGCGCCAGCGCTCGTGCTGTCGGTCGAGTCCGGGCTGGCCCCCGCAACAGGGGGCGCGGCGGTGGTGGCCGCACGCTCCTCGTCGGGCTGGGCCGGGATCCCGGATGTACGGTCCTGTGGTTCGGACACGGGCGGTGCTGCCGGTGCTGCTGGTCCTGCTGCGCGGGCCGCGGGAATGCCTGCCGGATGGCGTTGGAGACGGAACTCGTCCTGGCTCATCTCGGCGACCAACGCGTCCACCACATCGTTGAGTGAGCCACCGCCGGCGACGATGGCACGCT
The DNA here is from genome assembly GCF_031628175.1 of Lipingzhangella rawalii. NCBI lineage: Bacteria > Bacillati > Actinomycetota > Actinomycetes > Streptosporangiales > Nocardiopsidaceae > Lipingzhangella > Lipingzhangella rawalii. Next base: position 138,938 of record NZ_JAVLVT010000002.1, read on the forward strand.
GCCGTTCGTAGGAGGCTCCCTTGGCGAGGACCTCCCAGGCGACGTCGAGTTCGGCGCTGCATCCCAGGCGTGTGGCGATCGGCGCCAGATCGTGCAGGAGCTCGTAGATGTCGTCCCGCAGCGGCATGGTCGTGCCCTGGTCGTCGATGATCACGCGGGCGTCGAGCCCGTACCGGGTCGCGCGCCACTTGTTGTCGGTGACCACCCAGGGGGCGGGGCTGGGCAGGGTGTAGCCGCGCTCCAGCTGATGCTCGAACAGACGCACCAGACACTGGCTCAGCGCCGCGGCCATTCCCACCTCGCGGAAGGTCGGAATGCCGTCGAACATCCGGATCTCGACGGTTCCGTACTCGGGATGGGGCCGGATGTCCCACCACACTTCCTTGATGCTGGCGATGGTTCCGGCGTGCAGCAGCGTCGCCATGTAGTCCTCGAACGCCGACCAGTGTGGGAGTCGGGGGGGTGGACCGGCCGTGGGTAGCGATCCGAAGACGACGGCACGGGTGGAGGCCAGGCCCGTGTCCCGTCCACTCCAGTACGGACTGGAGGCGGTCAGGGCGAGGAAATGCGGAAGATAGCGGGCCAAGGCGTTGACCAGGGGAATTGCAGTGTCTCGGGAGCGCACACCCACGTGTACGTGCACACCGAAGGTCAGGATGCGCCGGGCGAGCCACTGCATCTGTTCGACGAGCTGACCGTAGCGGTACACCGGGGACAGGGTCTGGTCCCGCCAGTCGTCCAGGGGGTGGGTTCCGGAACAGATCAGTGTCGTGGTGCGGGTCTCCAGGCTCGACCGCAGCTGCGTGATGCTGGAGGCCAGGTCCGCGCACACCTCGGAGGCCGTTTCACAGATTCCGCTGACGACCTCCACCTGGGACTGCATGAGCTCGTGCCGCAGCGGCGGAATGGCCTGTGCCTGGCTCAGCTCGGGAAGGTCGGCCAGGACCTGCTGCGCCTCCTGCCGCAAATGGCGGGAACACTCGTCGACAAGCTGGAGCTCCCATTCCACACCGAGTGTGTTGCGTGACGAAGCGTTGAATTCGATGCCCACAGTCCACCTCCGCACAACCGACCACCACGTCGTCATGGCGACTATGGGAGGCACCATAGGCGAGGACGGATGTCCGGCATATCGCTGGATGGGGACGTACATCTTCCGGACACCTCCTCTCGGCTGAAGGCGTGCACGTCGGAACACGACTGTGGGGCCGTTCCGGGCTACCCGCGCGCCGATCCCGGCACCCAGAGCGTTCCAGATCCGGGCACCATGACGCCGACGAACGGCCGATCATGGCCCAAACTGACCATTCGCCCGTGATCTGACTAGCCCGAAATCACCAGGGGCGGGCACCCATGGGTGTTGACAACTGAACTCGGATGACCGGGCGCCCCGACTGGGGCGCGCCGAAACTGTGGTGTCGGATCTCCGGCGGACATCGAACCGGACATAGTGCTAAATGATCTTACCCAGCAGCCAGACCGATATCGAATAGAACACACGACCAAAATCCGATCAGGAGCCGACAACGAGTGCCAGACCGGAACAAAGCACCCTAGTCCACGCTCGCGCGGACGCGGGTGCGTCGCCGCCGCGCCCATACGGCGTACGACACCGCTCCCGCCGCAATGAGGGCGGCTCCCGCCCGACGGACCCAACCCCGCCGGGGCTGAACGGCTGGACCTTCCTCGGTCTCCCCCGTCTCTCCCGCGGAGTTCGCGAGGCTGCCCTCCGCCGTCTCGCTGTGTGGCTCGACGGGCCCGTGCACTGTGGGCATCGGGAGCCAGGTCGCCGTCCACGCTGCGGTGAACATCAGGTACCGCGCCACGATGTTGATCCACACCAACAGGCCCACGGTGACCGCGAACGACGCGTACACGGGATTACCCATCGTTCCGCTGACCAACAACGCACCCAGGGACTTGAGCATCTCGAACCCGACCGCGGCCAGGAGGGCTCCGCGCCAGAGCATGCGCCACGGACGACGCGTTCCGGACAGCCGCTGGAACACCACCAGGAAGATGAGGGTGCTGAACGCGATGGTGATCCCCAGACCGAGCAGCCGCAACAACAGGGTCTGCACAGCCGTGCCGCTCAGCCCGGCCTGGGTCAACAGCCAGTGTGTTGCGGCCTGGGCGAAGCTGGTCAGCGCAACCGAGGACAGCAGCGCCAGCCCGAGCACGCCCAGGACCAGAAGGTCAAGCAGTTTGGCCACAACGACGTTGGGCCGTTCGTCTGGCCCCTTTAGCCAGATGGTCCGTAGAGCCTCCCGCAGTGCGGAGATCACCCCCAGCCCCGCGTAGAGCAACCCCAGCAGGCCGAACAGTCCAGCTCCCGTCCGGGCCTCGGCCACCGAGTCCACAGCGGCATCCGCCGCGAAGCCCGGCAGGGCTCCCTCGATGGCCTGTTGCAGGGCCGTGCGCGCCTCGGGATAGACCACGGTGGCGTACCCCACCAGTGCAAAGGCCAGAGCCAGGACGGGAAACAGGGAGAGGAAGGCGAAGTAGGTCACGGCCGCGGCGAGCTGGCTACCCCGACACTGGCTGTAGCGGTCCACGGCACGCGCCACGTGGTCCACGCTGGGACGCGTTCTGCGGAGCTTCCAGTAGCTCTCGGTGGCGAGATAGCCATAGTGCCGGAACCGATCGGTCATCCGACGTACGAGTTCGGGCACTGTTCGCTCCCGCCGCAGACTGGCAACGGCCCCTGACTGGAACGAGCAGCCTAGCCGGACCTACCGGTCCCACAAAAGCCGCGACACGCGCCTCGAAGCGGGCGGACCGTCCGCTCCGCGACTATGCGCCCCCGGACCAGCGAACCCAACTCCATAGGCACTCAGGCGGCGGGGGCCAGGTCGTAGCTGTGCCATGCGCTCCACACGCCCGCGTCATCCCGTTGGTACAGGGTGAACTGGCAGGCGCGGAACAGCGCGGCATAGTCGAACAGCGACTCGAAGGCCTGCTCCAGCTTCGGCGCCTCAAGGTCGTGGGCGACGGTGACATGCGGATGGTACGGAAACGACAGGCTGCGCCCCAGCGGCCCGGAACGAACCTTGCGTTGCAGGCGCTCACAGTCGCCGATGCCCCGCACAACCGGAACGAAGACCACCGGGGAGACCGGCTGGAAGGTCGCCGCTCCCCGCAACATGACGTCGAAACAGGTGTGGGAGGCAGCGACCTCACACAGGTGCCGGTGCGCCCCGTCCAGGGCCTCCACCGAGAGCGGGGTGGGCGGCAACAGGGTGATGTGTGCGGGAACCAGACTCGCCAGGGGATCCCCGAACGACGAGCGCCAGCTCTCCAGCTCGGAACCGAACGGTTCGGGGATCGCGATAGACACACCCACCGTGGCGACCCCCTGGTCCGGAACCGGGTCAGCGGGATGCTCCGGAACGCGGTCGAGTGTGGCCACGGGATCGACGCCCCCCGGGGCGGCCACGGGCCCGGTGCCTCGTAGAGCCACCTGACACCACCTCTCAACAGCGATGACGCCCTCCGGCGTCGAGGTCAGCGTCTGTCACTCCCCATAATCTAGCTCCGTGGCGCAGCCCGCGCCGCACCTGGTGCACCGTGCCGCAACCGAATCTGTACCCGCTCGTTGTTCGGTCTGCTGCACCCCCGTCTTCGAGGATGGTCACTCCCGGTCACTGCACGACGTCGAAGACCATCTTCTGGACGCCGTTGCGGTAGGACTCGCTCTCGACCAGCGCCAGCCGTTGCTTATCCTTGTCGGTGTCGCTGAACATGCGTTTGCCGGCCCCGAGCAGCACGGGGAACACCAGCAGGTGGTACCGGTCGAGAAGTCCGGCGTCGGCGAGGTTTCGGCCCAGGGCCGCACTACCGTGGACGAGGATCGGGCCACCCTCGGTCTCCTTCAGCGCGGAGACCTCGTCGAGGGAGCGGAGGATCGTGGTCTCCCCCCAGTTGTCGACCAGGTCGTCCGTGCTCAGGGTGGTGGAGACGACGTACTTCGGTAGGGCGTTGTAGGTGGCGAACTCCGTCATCTCCGGCCACACCGGAGCGAAAGCCTGGTAGGAAACCCGGCCCAGCAGCACGGCCCCGGCCTCCTCCTGCTCGGTGGTCTTCAACGCGTAGGCCTCATCGAGGACCTCGATGTCTCGGAAGGTCCATCCGGCGCTGCGGTGGGTCTCCCCGGCGCCACCTCCGGGGGAGTCAACCACTCCGTCCAGGGAGACGAAGGCGGTGTAGATCAGGACGCGCATCGTTCGTTCCTCTCGCGTTGGGTGTGCGGGTGCCACCGGGGCTGACCGCAACGGTGCCGCACACTCATCGGTGTCTGCGGACGTGATCTGCCAGCCGTGATCAGATCAACCAAGAGCGGATCGAACTCACCCCTACAGCACGGGACCGGCGGGGCCACCCAACTATGGGGCTACCCCGGAGACGGCGAACCGGCCCCTCAAATTTGGAACCGCAGGCCAGTCCACCTGAGGAGGGGACCGTGGGCCACCGGTCCCGGACTGCGGCGCGGAGTGGCACCGGTGCCGGTGATGTGCTCCCGGACCGGTGCTGTCGGTATCTGGCGACTAACCTGGAATCGACCCCACTCCCCGATTGTGAGGAACATCGTGCCAGCTCAACCTGCTGATCAGCACCCGCAGCGGGTGGCCAGAATGTTCACTGCCACCCTCGGGACGGCCCCCACGAGCGTGTGGCACATGCCCGAGCTGGCGAGCCTGCTGGGGGAACACACCGGGCCCGCCGGTGGTCTGGCGCTGCCCTTCGCGCTGCCCTGGGGGCCGAGTGTGGCCCTGGACCTCACCGACAGCGGCCCGGTCGAGGTGCACGCGCCGGGGAGGGAGCCATTGCGCATGCAGCACCCTGCCGCCCGCGTCTCCTCGCCGGATTTCGACTGGGCGGCGCCGGCCCTGCGGGCGGTCGAGCTGCTGTCGGAAGCGGGCTACATCTCCGGTGGCGGCCCGGCGGGCCGCGGAATTCGGATCGTCCTGGACACCACGCCCACCCCGGGCACCGCCGCCGCCACCGCTGTGGAGTGTGCCGTCCTTCTCGCGCTCGCCGAAACGCTGGGGCACGACGATCTGGTGGCTCAGCCGCGCCAGCTTGCCGCACGCACCGCGGCCGCCACACCCGACGCTTCGGACCCGTGGGGCACCCTGGCCCGCAGCGCGGCGGTGCGCTGCCGCGCGGACCACGTGCTGTTCCTGGACACGCACACGCACGGTGGCCGGGGGCTGCCCCTCCCCCTCGCCGATCATGAGCTGTGTCTCCAGGTGGTGGACACGCATCCGCAGGCCGCTCCGGGCCGGGACGGCGCCCCTAACGACTGGCCGGCCAGCTGTGTGGAGGCGGCGGAGCGGCTGGGTGTGGGGCTGCTCCGCGAGGTGGCCGAGGAGCCCGACCTGGGTCCGGTGCTCCAGCGTGTGCCCCAGGGGCCACTCCGGCGCAGGGTGCGGCATATGTTGACCGAGATCCACCGGGTGAACGCGGCCGCCGGGCTGCTGCGGATGGGCGTGGTGGCGGAGCTGGGACCCCTGCTCAACACGGCGCATCTGTCCCTGCGGGACCAGCTGGAGTGCTCCACGGCGGAGGTGGACCTCGCCGTGGAGACGGCTGTCCACAACGGCGCGCGCGGAGCGCGCCTCACCGGCCCCGGCGAGGCGGGGCGGGTGCTGGTGCTCTGCCCGGTGCCCAGGGACAGCCGGATCCGGGAGGCGATCAGCTCTGCATTCGCGGCCAAGGGCTGGCCGGAACCCACGGTGCGTACCGTCGCCGCGACCGGTGGTGGGCCGTCGCGTCCTCTGTGACCGGGGCCCGCACGGATGTGGGGCCAGCAGGCGGGGGTCGGCCCATCCCTGCCCCGGGTTGAACCGGACTACGCTGTGATCCGTCCCAACAGTAACGGGCAACGAAGCCCGCAAGCCGGGGACCGGACGGAGACGAACAGGTAAGGCGGTCGCAACCATGGGCGATGCGCAGGACGACCACAATCGGCCGGGAGTGTTCCGACGGCCGGGATCCGAGGCCGGCTCGGACGACTTCGAGCGGTTGTACCGCCCCGGGGAATCCGGACGTCGTTCTGGCAGCGCCTCCGGGGCGGGGCCGCCCAACCGCTCCTCCCGCGAACGTGACTCCGAGTCACGGTCGCGTCGCCCGGCGCGGCGGTACGCTACCGGGGACGTTCGAGACGGAACCGGCCGCAAGCGCCAGCAGCGGGAACGCAGGAGCCGACGCCGCCGCATCGCGGTGCTCACGGTTCTGGTGGTGCTTCTGGTGATTCCCGGACTGTTCTACCTCTGGGCCGATTCGCGACTGCATCGCGTGGAGGCACTCACCGACTACGAGGGGCGCCCGGACAGCCAACCGGGGACGACCTACATGATCGTGGGTGACGACAGCCGTGAGGGACTGTCGGACGAGGAGCAGGCGGAGTTGGCCACCGGCAGTGACGACGGCGCGGAGCTGGCCGACACCATCATGGTGCTGTACGTGCCCTCCAGCGGCGACCCCACCTTGGTGAGCGTGCCACGAGACTCCCTGGTGACGATCCCCGAGCACGGGGACCGAAAGATCAACGCGGCCTACTCTTTTGGGGGCCCGTCCCTGTTGACCCGCACATTCGAGGAGTCCACCGGGGTCCGGATCGACCACTACGTGGAGGTCGGTTTCGCCGGATTCGTAGACATTGTCGATGCGGTCGGTGGCGTGGAGCTGTGCCCCGACGACGCGATCACCGATCCCAAGGCTGCGTTGGACATCGAGGCTGGCTGCCAGGAGATGGACGGGGGGACGGCCCTGGGGTACGTCCGTACCCGGGCGACACCGCGCGGTGACCTGGACCGGGTCGAGCGCCAGCGCGAGTTCTTCGGGGCGCTGATCGAGACGACGACCTCCCCCGGGGTGATGTTCAATCCGGTTCGCTCGGTTCCGCTGGTCCTGGAGGGCACCGACAATTTCGAGGTGGACGAGTCCGACCGCCTGCGGCACCTGATGTCCATGGGGCTGGCTATGCGGGGTGGTATCGAAACCAGCGCCATCCCGGTGGCGAGCACACCGACCCTGGAGGGGCTGGGCTCGGTCGTGATGTGGGACGAGCAGCGCTCCGAGCAGATGTTCGCGGCGATGCGCGCGGGAGAGCCCGTCCCCGAAGAGGCGATGGAGGACTGACGCACCCCCGGAGGGGCCGGCGGCCGCCGCCGGCCGGAACGGTCCTGGTCGGTGCCCGTCCCGGCCGGGGACGCCGAGATCAGTCCTCGATGGTTATGGTGGCCGAGCGGTAGTTGCGGTCGGTTCCGCCCGGCTCGTAGTGCCGTTCAATGTTTCCGGCCGCGTCCACGGCGAACCAGTTGATGGTGGTCGTGTCCTCGATCCGGAGTGTTTCCGCACCCTCGCGCACGCCGGCGCTCTGGAGGCGGGTGGAATCGAAGTCGGGGCGGGACCCGTCGAGGGTGTAGAAGATCGCCGCCGGTTCGGTGGTCTCGAAACTGACCTCTACCGGCCCGTCGTAGCTGCCGGTGCCCGGGTCGAGGTGCGAGCGGGGGGCCACATTGTTCCGGTCCAGTTCGTCGGCCACCTCCAGCATGGCGTAGAGGCCGTTGGAGTACTCCATGGCCTGTTGGTGTGCCTCGGGCCATTCCGGCTGGAAACCCTCGGTGCCCAGCTCGAAGGCCCAGGCGTAGATGTCGTGCTCGTACCAGAAGTAGTCCCCGGAGTTCCCGGCCGCCGAGTACAGAACGTCGATGATCGGGCCGGTGCGGGCGGGCGGAACCACGGTTCCCCGCTGGTTCTGGATGGCGCCGAGAATGTGTTCGGAGGCGCCCCAGAAAAAGGCCTCCTCGTCAATCTCGGGGCGTGGGGCGGGCACGCGCCCATCGGCGATATAGCTTCCGGGCGCCCACATGAAGTAGTCACCCCAGGAGTGGATGTTCATCGCGAACTCGATGTTGGGGTACTCGTCGGCGATCCAGGCCACATTCTGGGCCTCCGGTTCACTCTGCGGCTCCGGCCCGGCGAAGGAGTCGCTGAGACAGGAGGTGGAGGCGCCGGCATAGCCGTCCCACAGGGTGTGCGAGTCGTGGTTGCGGTTGAGATCCACGCCCCAGTGGTCGCGCAGCAACGGATCCGAGGTCTGCTCGGGGCAGTGGTTGGTCATGTTGCGCCGTTGCATGGCGAAGTCGTGGAAGGAGTAGTGGGTGCCGTCGGGGTTGACCGAGGGCACGATGAAGATGTCGAGGTTGTCAACGAGCTGTCGGGTGGGTTCGTGTACCGCGTAGTTGCGCAGTAGCCGCTCCGCGGTCTCGATGGCCACGAGGGGTGTCTGCCACTCCCGGGCGTGCTCCTGGGAGTAGGCCAACACCCCCATCTGGTCACCGGTGCGTTCGGCGCCGATCCGGAGCATCTGTACGGTCTGTGGGTCTCGGGGCACGCTGTCCGGGGCGCTGAGCCCGTCGTCGAGCCGGGTTTGCTCGGCGGGCTCGACGACGCCGTCACCGTCGCTTCCCCGGAACGTGAAGGCATGCACCAGGTGGCCGGCGTGGTTGTTGAGTGCGGTCACGACGTCCGCGGCGGTGCTGGTCGGCTCGCCGTCGGCGTCGGTCCCGAGATGGACCCGGATCCCGGATCCGATGGTGGTGACGTCGAGTTCCGCGTTGGCGGTGCCGGGGTCAACCAGTTCGATCGTGATGTCGTTTCCGCCCTCGTGTCCCCAGTCCCGGGATTGGACGGTGAAGGCACTGTCGTTGCCGGATCCGCTGCTGTGCCCCTCGGGGAAGAGCGCCTGGGCGTGGCGCCGGTAGCCGTTCGTCTGATGGGGGAGCTCCACGATCTCGGCGAGCTCCGGGAACTCGTCAGCGAGCTGTTCGATACGCTCGTCCAGCTCCCCGGGGGTGAGGTAGGAGGTGACGAAATCCGTGAACGGAGGCGGGTTCTCGTCCGGCTCCTCGGGAAGCCACTCGTCAACCTCGCTGGTGTCACTACCGCCGTTGGGGCTGGTGACGGTGATGCTGTCCGGACGTTCGTCCACGGGGGCCGCCCCGCGGTGGTACATGTACACGCCCGCGTCGAAGAACCGGGTGAGGGTCTGGGTACTGCCGTCGTCGCGCTCCACAGTCAGTTCGAAGTTCTCGTCCTGGCCGTCGCTGGTTTTGGCCTCGACGGAGAGGTACTCGCCCTCGGCGCTCTCGAAGTAGTCCGCACGGACGACCGTCACTGTGTCTGTGTCGGTTTCTGTGTCGTCGAGGGGTGTGGCCTCCTCCTGGAGAGCGGTGTTCTCCGCCTCGTGTTCGGCAATGGTGGCCTCGCGTTCGGCCAGGCGATCCTCGGCGTCGGACTCGGTGTAGATGATGTCGCCCAGTTCGAATCCGGAGCTGGCGAGCTCCTCGTCCTGGCCGGGACGCAGGACGACCGAGGCGGTGAAGCCGGCTTCGGAGTGGTCCAGTGCGGCGATGTCGGCGCCGAAGTCCACCAGGTCGTCCAGCTCGGTAACCCCCGCCAGGGGCACCTCAACAATGCTGGCCTCCTCCAGCTCGGGGGCCTCCGGGTCCGCGTGTGCCGGGAGGGGCATGGCCATGGCCACCAGGAGTGCGGCCGCGGCGGCGGTGGTTGACAGGGTGACGGAGCGGGCGGTTCGCGTGCGTGGGTGTTCTCGCCGGTCGTGGGGGTGTGGAGTGCGCATGGCTGGCCGTCTCCTAGATCGGGGCGCCCGCGGTCTGCGGTGGCGCCGGCCGAAAGGTCTCCAGGCACCGGAATGCCTCCTGGGCAGGCCGGTGCGACGAAGCGCGCCGGAGCCAGCGCAGGCACGCGGCAACTCCCCGAACTGGACGGCGGAAGACTCGAGGGGGTGGGTGGAGGGGGGATCGTCGGGACCGAGATGGGGGGACTATCGCTGCGCACACTGAACCCGCCCGGCACGCGGTATTCGCGCAATTTGTCGGATATTTACACTTGTGCGGCCTGGAGTCAATGCCCGAGATGCGCCGAGCCCCGCTGGCCTCGTCCGGACCTCCCCCGGCAGCGGTGCCCGGCGCTCCACGATGTCCGTCCGGGGCCGGGGGCCGGCGGCCGGGGATAGGCCCCTCCCCAAACGAACCTCGACGTCGTAGGGCCTATCGCGGCCTTGACGCCGGGTTCGGCCCGCCGCCCCGCCCCATCATCCGGTTAGCCCCCTCATCGGCTTTGCCGTGCCCCCATGAATTGGGGGTGCCCCCGAAGTGCCAGAGCCACCTCGTTGATCCCCACAGTGACCGATGCGCGCCGACGCCGTCGGGGTGCGCGGCCCACGCCAAGGAGTTGTGCACCGTTGTTGTCACATTCGACGTTGCTCTGCGCACTATGGCAATGGCACCGGGCGCTCATAGCCACACGTTGAGTCGTCTGCCATACACCGACCGGTCAAGACCACACGAGTTCCGGCCAGGCGAGCGCGGGTGCGGTGCAGGCGTTGACTTGTGCGAGCAGCCCGAGCCGGTTGGCCTGGACCTCAGGGTCCTTGGTCATGACCATCACGCTGTCGAAGAACTCGTTAATCGGCGCGATAAGCGTTCTGGCAATGGGGGTGAACTCCCGCAGGTTCACAGTGTGCTCCCGCAGCTTCCCGGCGGTCGCGGTGAGTGCCTCGTGCAGGGCCTGTTCGGCCGGTTCGGTGAACAGGGCGGGGTCATACGTGGACGACTGTCCGTCTGGCAGGATCCGCTGCACGCGCTGTAGTGCGGCGGCCAGCTCTCGGAAATCCGATTCGCTTTTGAGCTGGGACAAATCGGTGGCATCCTGCTCCGCGCGGGCCGGAGTATCGGCGTGCAGCAACACGGCGCGTACGACGTCCACGGCGTGGCCGGCGTCGATGAGATACTGCTCGAAGCGGCGGGTGATGAACTGCTCGGCCTCGGGCACTGCCTCCACCGCACCGTGCACTGGCTGATGAGCGGCGGCGACAGTCAACAGCTGGGACACACTAAGCGGGGCGAGCCGGGGCTGGGTGCGGAGGATTCCGGTCAGGCCCAGTGCCGCGCGCCGGAGCCCAAACGGATCAGAGCTACCAGTGGGACCAGATCCGATTGCGAACAGCCCAGTGAGCAGGTCGAGCCGATCGGCGAGGGCCAGCACTGCGCCCGGTAGAGATTCGGGATAGGCGTCGGTGGCCCACCGAGGCTGTTCCATCTCGAACAGCGCTTGGGCCACCGACGGGTCTTCACCCGCCTGGCGGGCATACTCGCGCGCCATGATCCCGGCCAGACTGGAAAGTTCGATGACCATATCTGAGGCGAGGTCGAACTTGGCCAACGCTCCTGCCCGCGTCACGGTGGTCTTCTCCTCGGCGGTGAGGTCGAGGTGGCCGGTGAGATCGGTGGCGATAGCGGCGATGCGCTGGGCGCGATCGGCCATGGAGCCCAGGCGCTGTTCGAAGGTGAGCTTCTCCAACCCGTGCTTGATCTGGTCGGGTGGTGTCCGCAGGTCGTTGTGGTAGAAGAAGGCGGCGTCGTCGTAGCGAGCGCGGAGCACCGCCTCGTTGCCGGCGCGTACTTGGTCAAGATCGCAGGCGCCGTTGGCGATGGTGATGAAGGTGGGCAGGAGATTGCCCTGTTGGTCACGCACCGGGAGGTAGCGCTGGTGCTTACGCATCACGGTGGTGAGGATGTCTGCGGGTAGCTTCAGATAGCTCTCGTCGAAGGAGCCGCGGATGGCTACCGGTTCCTCGACCAGGTGCACGATCTCGCCCACAGTGCCGTGGTCACCGTCAACATCGATGACTCCCCCAACCTCGCCGGCCAACGTGGTGGCGGCGTTGAGGATCCGTTCGCGGCGCTCGGTGGCGTCGGCGACGATTCCGTGTCCAGCCAGCGTACTCAGCAGGGAATCGGCATCGACCACGGTGGTGCTAGATGGGCTGGCGAAGCGATGGAGTTGTGTCGTTCTGTCACTCGTCAGGGTGGAGACGCTAAACGGGACTACCTGTTCGCCGAGTAGGGCGAGGATCCAGCGAATCGGACGAGTGAACGACAGCCCGGGCGCACTCCAGCGCATGTTCTTTTCACCGCGCAGGCCCGAGATTGCTTCGCCGAGCACTTCAGCCAGCACTTCGGCGGCCTGCCGTCCGTGCACCTGACGGACGAGGCCCACGTACTCTCCCCCACTGACCGTGATCTGCTCCAGATCGCTGACCTCAACTCCTTGACCACGAGCGAACCCCAGTGCAGCCTTGGTGGGATTGTTTTCGGCATCGTAGGCAGCCGCGAGGCGAGGGCCTCGGACGGTGTGCTCATAGTCCTCCTCACGGGGCTGCACCTGCTCAATGCGGGCGATCAGCCGCCGCGGGGCGGCGTACGCGGTAATGTCTCCGTGGCCGAGGCGGGTCTGGGCCAAGCGTTCGCGCAGCGCCTGCCGCAGGGCCTCGGGAAGTCGCTCCACCTCACTGGGAGGCATCTCCTCCACTCCGATCTCCAGGACCAGGGTCGCGGGCCCCGCGATCTCGGGAAAGTCCATGGACTGGGCCGGTTCCGCCTGCTGAGTGGAGGCCACCCCGAGTGGGAATCCGTTCTCCTCACGGCGTTCCACCCATAGTTTGGCCACTTCGTGCGCGAGGTTTCGCATACGGGCGAAGGCCCGGGCTCGTTCGGTGGTACCGATCGCGCCGCGTGCATCCAGCACGTTGAAGGCCTGGGAACACTTGAGGACTTGGCTGTGGGCAGGGACGGGCAGTCGGGCGTCAATCAGCCGGCGTGCCTCGGCCTCGTAGGAGTCGAACAAGGTGCGGGTGGTCGCGATGTCGGCATCGTCGAGGTAGTAACGGCTCATCTCGTACTCGACCTGGCCGAACAGCTCACCGTAGGAGAAGTCGGGGGTGTAGGTGATGTCCTTGAAGTGGCTCACCCCCTGTAGCGCCATAATGATGCGCTCCATGCCGTAGGTGATCTCCACAGACACGGGGTCCAGAGTGAGGCCGCCGGATTGCTGGAAGTAGGTGAACTGGGTGATCTCCAGCCCGTCCAGCCAGACCTCCCAGCCCAGCCCCCAGGCACCCAGCGCCGGGGAGGCCCAGTTGTCCTCAACGAAACGCACGTCGTGTGCGGCGGTGTCGATACCCAGTGCCTGCAAGCTGCCCAAATACAACTCCTGGGCCTTGGCCGGCTCGGGTTTGAGGATGACCTGGTACTGGGTGTGGGTCTGAAGCCGGTTGGGATTATCGCCGTAACGCGAATCATCGGGGCGCACACTGGGCTCGACATAGCCCACCCGCCAGGGCTCAGGCCCGAGCACGCGCAGCGCAGTGGCCGGGTTGAGGGTACCCGCCCCGACCTCGGTATTCATCGGCTGCATCACCGCGCAGCCATGATCGGCCCAGTACTGGGACAACCGGATCAGGGCTTCCTGCATCGTCAACACGGCACGACCCCACACACTAACGTGAAAACTGGTATCCATCTGAGTAGCGCTGCACGGTTCCTGCATCGCTACTCAGCTAGCGGCGGAATAGGAGCTAGGAAAGGTAGGCCCGCGTGCAAACTTGAGCAGCGCTGCACAACCTTGACCTAGACGCAGTCTAGTCATGTATCCAAGCCCTGGTCTCCCACTCAGTCGAACCCGTGGGGGCGGCCGCATGGTGCCGTCGGCTTGCAGTCGAGGCATCCGGGTGGGCGTTCGATGTCCAGGGGGCGGAGTTGTTGGGAGAGCCCGCCGTCGAGGGTCAAGGTGTGGCCATTGGTCATGTCGAAGGCGGCGGAGCCGAACGCGGCCACGGCAGCGGCGATCTCGGCTACACGGGCGTAGCGATGGAGGGGAACCAGCCGCACCAGCGGCTCGGCATAGGCCCCGTCCTGGGCCGTGCTGGCGGATTCGGCGATGGGGCCGATAGCGACCAGGCGGCTGGAGATACCGTAGGGCCCGTACTCCAAAGCGAAGGAACGTACCAGGGACGCAACACCGGCCTTGGCGGCGTCGTAGGCGGCCTTGTAGCGGTGGGCCCGAATAGCGCCGACCGATCCCAGTACGGTCAGTGCACCGGGAACTTCGTTCTCCGCGGCGATACGTGCGGTGGTGCGCAGGGCGGCGTAGGCAACGGTGAGATTGTCGTCGACGAGGGCGCGGAAGGCGTCGGTGTCGATGTCGGCGATGTGGGTCGGCTCAGGAACGAAGCCCGCGGTATGGAACAGCTCGACGCGGCTGGCGCCGCGCAGGAAGTCAGCGACGAGGTCGCCGAAGTCCGCGCTGCGGCAGTCGGCCTGGTGGATCTCGCCTGCGGTGGTGCTCGCTGCCTCGTCGCGCGTGGTGTCGATTGCCAGCAGCGTGCCGGGCTCCTCGGTGAGGTGGTGGGTGAGTGCTTGGCCCACGAGCCCGCGGGCGCCGGTGATGATCCGGTGGGTCATCGCGGTGTCTTTCTGCGTAGTTGGAGGGCGTACTTGGGGCCCCAGGACAGCGTTGTTGCCGGGTAGAGCCCAAGGCGCGCGGCGGTCTCGGTAAGGGTGTCGGGGTCGATCCACACCCAGGGGAACCAGGAGCTGGCCTGTTCGCCCAAGCGCAGGCGGAGTTCGACCTCACCGGGGTAGCGGCCAGCGGCGCGTTTCCGCGCGGCATGCGCGGCGTGGTGCGGGTTGGTCTGTGTGGTGTGCCGCCAGTCCACGCTGGTTACGATCAGGCTCCCGGTAGGGGTGAGCAGATCGCACATGCGGCCCAGGAAGGGTCCCAGTCGGGCGAGGTAACCGGCGATACCGAGGTTGCCGCCGAGCGCGAGGACGGTGTCGTACGGGCGTGCGGGCTGGTAGTGCCAGATGTCGGCGTGGTGGCAGGTATGGCCGTTCGCGCGGGCCAGGGCGATGGCGTGGGCGCAGGTGTCGATGCCCTCGCCGGTCAGGCCGCGTTGCCGGATCGTGTCCAGATGCCGCCCGGTCGCGCATCCTACGTCCAGGCTGTGGCCGTCGTCGATGAGGTCCAGTGCGGCCAGATCCACCGGAGGCTCGGCCTGGGGGTCGCGAAGCCACCAGGCCAGATCGGCGGTGCTGATGTGGCCGTCGGCGCGTTCGCTCAGCAACGCCTGTCCTGGAGCATCGCCGCGCAGGGCTGCCGCCATGATCTGGTCGGGAGAGGGCGGAGTCATCAGGAGTCCGTGAAACGCAGGGTCGGCAGTAGGGCGGCATCCTCCACCACGAGGCGCGGGGTGTCGCCTGGGGAGGCGTGGTCGTGCCCGGTGCATACGAGGGCCCCGGTGGCCGTGGTGACGTGGGCCAGGCGGTGCAGCGCGGCCAGGTTGGCGCTCTTGGTCGCGATCAGACCGGGCTGGGGGCCAGTCTGTAGGCAGGCGGCGATGACCGCCAGGTGGATGGCGTCGTAGCCGGTAGGTCCTCCCCGCAACCGCGCGAGTGTGCCGCGGGGCACCACGCGGGCGAGGTCGTCTGCTGAGAGCCGGGCCAGGATGGTGGCGAGCCGCTCACGCAGGTCGTCGGGATCCAGCTCGCTCAGCAGTCGCAGGCCACACCCGAGGTCGGCGGCCAGCGACCGGTAGGTTGCGCCGATATCGCCGGGGTCGCGGTAGAGGAAGCGCGGGGTGAGATCGTCCACGCACAGCGTCACCCGTTCGGCGGGAATAACGGTGGTGACCGCGGTGAGAAAATGCCGAGTACTGGCTCCGAGCGTGGGGGCGCCGAACAAGGGCACCACCACGGGCGCTTCCGCGCCCGCCGCGGGCTGGCCGCCCAGCCGGGTCAGGCGCAGTTCGAGACTTTCCGCCGGGCGTGCCATCGCCTGGTGGGCGGTGAGGCTCTGGGCGCGCAGGTCGTTCCACACCCCGGCCACCGCTTCCCTAACCTGCTGGCAGACCTCCTGGCGCGCGGAACTGATGCGTTCGGCCCCCACCAGACCCAGGGTGAAGGCCAGAAACCACAGCGCATCAGAGCCGGCCGGGCGCAGCTTGGCATGAGCTGGCGGATCGGTAAGCGGCTCGGACCCATACAGCCGACACAGCGGGGCCACGCTTTCCAAGTCGCCAAGGTTCCGCCGGGCCTGGACATGGGCCCCCAAGTACACCCGCCGCGCGCCCACGGCATCGGCGGCGGCCGCGACCAGCAGGTCGGCCAGGTCCAGCGCACGGCGCCTGAACGCGCTGCGCCGGGCCCGCTCCACCAGGGGCGTAGCCACCGCAGGCAGAGTGTGTACGGCATCCGCCGCCTCGACAGCGTATCCGCGGTGCTCCCACGCCTGGACGATCCGGCCCAGGCACGCCCGATCCCCGGCGTCGTTGGTCAACCGCGCGCGGCCGGTGGGGATTCCGGCCAGGACCACGTCCGTGCCAGCGCGCTGGGCCTCGCAGGCGGCGTCGGTGATCTCGCAGAACTGCTGTGCGGTGACCCGGGGCGTATCGGTATAGACGAGCGGGTACAGGATCGCGCCACCGGCCCTACCGGAGCGCTCGGGCGGGGAACGCCAGCGCGGACTCCGCTGGGCCAGCGCCTCGTCCAGGGACTGGTCCCCCGCAAGCGGCGCGAGCCAACCCTGGGAGCGTTCGGCGAGCCAATCCACCACGGCCTCGCGTGTAGTGCTGCTGGCCACGCTCATTCGGGCCCCCGGTAGGCGACGTCATAACCCCACCAGCGGGGCGTGAGGCGCCATTCCGTCACTGCCGAGACATCGAAGTCCGCGCCACGCGCCCAGGACAGCGACTCCTCGAACAGGCGCCGCATCCGCTCGGTGTCGGCGGCCAGTTCCAGACCGGCCTGAATACGCCGGTGAGCCTCGGCCAACCGGTCCTCGGCAGATGCCTGCCACCACTGGCGATCCCGGACATCCGGGCCCAGCTCGACCGCTGAGTACAACGCAGGCAGGCCCAACCAGTCCCGGTGGACGATACCGGGGGCCAGCGATGCGGCGAAGTGGCCCTGGAGCTGGCGGAGCTGGTCGAGCACCTTGTGCGCGGTCGGGATCTCCTCAGCCGAGGAGACCGCTACCAACAGATCGATGTCGGAGTGGGCATAAGGGTGCTTGACCGACAGCGGCGACTGCGACCCTTCGACGAAGACCGGCAACACTGAGACCGAGGCCACCAGGTCACCGAGTTCGCGCGTGAAGACGCGTGCACTGGCCTCCACCCGTTCGACGAACTCAAACGGGCCCACCCGGTTCACGCGGTAGGCGCTGGGATCGGTGCGCAAGGTCGCGTCGAAAGCGGAGAAATCCTGGCCCCACACCTGTCCTGGCGTCAGACGAAACGCCGTCTCCACCGTGCGATGCAGGTCCACGTTGGCCAGTGCCGGCTCATCCAAAAACCGTTCCACACCACGCTCACGAAATCCGTCCTCGGCCCTCTGGGCATGCTCGATCGCGGTGTCGCCCTCGCGTTCCACCCCGTCGACAAAGGCGTTGACCGTGATGTAGGTGACTTCCTCCAGACTGCTCGCGGCCACGGAATGCCGCCAGCCGATGGGGACGAACACCACGTCGCCGGGCCGGCAGGCAAACTCCACCCGTTCGTCTTCGCGGGCCAGGACCGCGGTCGCAGCCCCGGAGGTGAACACGAACGTCTGCTCCATGTCCGTGTGCACGTGCGGCGGTACCGCGCCACGTCCCGGAACCCGGACGACGAACACCTCCGTGCCACGCGCTTCCTCACGCCTGACTAAGAAGTCGTTGGCATGACTACCGAAATCGAATGGCTCTCCGTGCTCAAGACGGCCTTTCAACGGGCGCAGGTCGCGCGGGGACACGAGGGGAACCTCCTCAGGGAGCAGTGGGTCTTGGTATCGAACAAACACGGTCATAGAAGGCGGTCATGTCCTGGGCGGCCTGCGACCATGTGGGCAACGCACACTGCGTCGGTGTCGGCGTCGGTGTCGGCGTCGGTGTCGGCGTCGGCGTCGGCGTCGACACCGCCTCCGCTCGTCGCTCCTCCGCCATCGCACGCCAGGTTTGGATGGCACCTGCGTCGTCCCAGGGCTCGGTGACCAGCCAGGACCGCGCCGCAGCCCCGTAGGCGTCCATCCCCACCGGCCGAGACGACAGCACCGAACGCCCCAACTGCACAGCCAGCACCAGAATCCCGCTCGACCAAATCCGCCGATAGGGCAACGCCACCCACCCGACCTCGCGCATCATCGCCACCAGGTCATCGACGGAGTGAAAACCCGGCCGGTAAGAGATACGGTCATCGGCCCGTGCGAGCTCCCGGAGATCTTGGTGGATCCTCGCCTCGTCCGGATAGCCCGCCACCACCAACCGCTGCTCGGCCCCGGCGTAGCGGTGAAACGCTGCGGCGAACGCGCCCGTACGCTTATAGGCGCGCAACCGACCGAAACACCCAATGCTTTGGTCATTCGCTGGTGGGGCGGCAGGCGCCCCGGCGAGATCGGGATAGCGCGGGTGCGCGCAATGCAGGGCCAGATCCGGCAGGTGCGGCCGTTCCTCGCGGGCCAACTGCTCATGCTCGGCCGAGAAGAAGTGCACCCCTGAGGTCAGGCGGTCCACAGCCCACAGGAACTCACGAACGTCTTCGGCATCCGCGCCTTCGTGAGGCGCAAGATTGTGCACGGTCTGCACCAGACGCGCTCCAGCATCAACCAGGCCTGTCAAGACCTCAACAGCTCGGGAGAAACCCACCCCCCGGCCGAGTTTTTCCGGCCAATGGAGGTGCACCACATCAGGGCACGGTGACAACACGTCCAGAGCATCGGGGAATACGAATCCGGGTTCGTCTCGACATAATCCCGGGCGCATGACTCGATAGCCAAGACGAGCAATACACTCCTCGACAAACCTCACGTAGTCATTCCATACACACGACTCCGGAATCTGCAATAACGTCTTCGGTGGGGACGGACGTCCATCGCCCCAACCGGAGACCCATCGTCCGTCGGCATGGCCGGTTCCACAGGTAACCATTGTGCCTATAAATCCCCTCACTCCAAGATCACAAAACTCCTCCATATGGCTCCGTGGATCTCATCCGCGGATACTCGACCCAGCCATCAGCAGTAACGTGCAAAATAGGATGCATCCACCCTGATCTCCACCAACATCGAGCGACGCTGCCCGCAAATTCTGCTATAAGAAATTCCTCTCAAACAACTTGAACTACAATGAAAGAGAAAGCAGACGCAACGATCTGAAATTCTTCCGAAGAAGGGCCACAGAGCAGTTTGCCCCACCCGTTCCGGTTGGCTTGTATCGAACTCTCGGTGACCGGGCAGCGCCGAGTGGTGGCGGGATAGCTGTCCAGGCGCCCATGCGGCCCGTCCGCGGAGCCACGCATAACTTTGTGACCATCTCCGCGCGAGTGAGTAGCTGCATCAGGGCGGGTTCCTGTACGAGTCGGGCGTGTGGTCAAGGGCTCAAGGCCCGCTCGGACCGGCAGGGCAAGGGTGCGCAACAGAGTGGAGAGGAGAGCCAGGAAACGTGGTTTACGGGGATGGCGTGTCCTGCTCCGTACGCCTGGCGGGCGCGCCGAGTGCGCTTCGCCATCCCTGAAGTCATGCTTAGAGTGCTTAGGGCACGCGGAGCAGCAGGGCTTCCTGGTGTATTGCCATCGGGGTTGGGTTCTGGGCAGGGGTGTGGGTGAGCTGGGCGGTGACTGTGTACCCCTCGGGTGCACGACGCCAGAACAGCCGCTCACACAACTCCTGGGTGATCGCCAACCCGCGACCGTGCTCGGCATCGGCGGTTGGCCGGCACACCACCGGCACCGACCCAGCGACAGCCTCCTCACCCACCTTTTCCGAGGAGGAACCGAGAGCCACGGCGGGATTGGTGACATCCACACGGATCCGCCGCGCGGCCACAAACACCCGCAGCCGCACCACCCCTGTCACCGCGCCGGTGGTGGGAGCAACCTCGAAAGTGAGGCCGCTGTGGCGCAGGGCGTTGGTGACCAGCTCGCTGATCACCAACAACGTGGCCTCAATCGCCTCGGTATCGCTCACCCGAGGTCGCAGCAGGTCTGTGGCCCAGGCCCGCGCCCAGCCCGCGCTCGCCGTCTGGGAGGGCAGCACGTGGATGAACACCTCACACATCATGCCCACCCCCCCCGGCGGGCGGACCCGCGTGGGCCGCACGAGCGGCCTACCAGTCGCCGCGGCACGAAGCTGCTCACCCAGACCACCCACCTGATCCGCACCCAGTTCGAGCAGGAGCCCCGGCCAGGAACACCCGCCGGTGTTCCACAGATCCCGGCCCGCATCACTCGCATGCACCCGCTCCAGATCCTCCGGCGCCTTCTCCAAAGCCTGGACGGCGCGGTGGGGTCGATGCGTCTCAACAAAACCCAACCCCGGCGGGGGCTCCGGATTGCCGGTCATGGGGCCACCACCCCCACCGACTCCCGAGGCACATCCCCGCGCAGTACCCCTGCTGGCTGCTGGGCCTCCGGCTGCTGGCCACGCCCGGAATCCAGCCCCCGCAGGCCCGCGAGCACCTGTTCCAACACCGCGACCGGTGGGGAATCTGGCCGAAGCCGATCCACCGACGACCCAACCGCATTCCCCGGCCACGGGTCCTCCTCGACATCACCGGCGGGCACGCACACCAGCGGAAACGGACAGGGATGCTCAATCGGATGTACCGAGGACCACAAACACTCCGCCACCGGACACTGCCAGATCACCACCGGAGCACACGGAGGCTCACCCCTGCCGACACACCCAGACGGCTCCTGATCCGCCCACAGCCGCTGCTCTTCACGCAAGCGAACGTACGGCCGTACCCGCACAGCCCCACGCCCGCGCCGCCGGACCCACCGGCGCGAATTACCCCCCACCGCAACAGACTCCACGCCGGGGAGCGTGTTTGCCCGCCAGGGCGAGCTTCGTTCAGGCGCCGCCAACATGCGCAGCAGCGCAACCACACCGCGCCGCAACCGAAGTTTCGGGAGTCTCACCAGCACCACTCCAAGTTTCGCAAACGCTGGACGTTCCAGCGAAATGGCTAGGCACTTGCCATACTCTATAGAAAACTTCGATTTTTCAAGCGGGTATGCGAAACTTGTGGACCAGAAGCCGGCTAGAGTGGGCGTATGCAGCGCTCCTACAGTCCCTCCGTGCGCCGCCGCCGACTCGCCGCCGAACTCCGCAAGGCCAGAGAAGCCGCCGGCCTGACCGGCGCGCAGGCGGCACGCAACCTTGAGTGGCCCCACTCGAAGCTCACGAAGATCGAAGGTGCTCAACAGGGCGTGAAGACTGCTGACCTCACCGCCGCTATGGACCTCTACGCCATCACCGACCAAGACACCCGCGAAGCGATGTTGCGCCTCGCCCGGGAATCGAAAGAACGCGGCTGGTGGTGGAAGTACCGCGACATCTTCGGAGAGCGCGCGCTCCCGGACTGGGAAGCCGAGGCGTCCGGCATCCGTTGCTGGCAGGCACAGCTCGTCCCAGGCCTACTACAGACGCCCGACTACATCGAGGCTGTGTTCCGCGCCGGCGACGCACACGACGACTCGGTTGTTACTCGCCACGTCAAAGGCCGAATCGAACGACAGCAGATCCTCCACGGAGTACGCCCACCCCGCTTTTCCGCGATCCTGGACGAAGGAGCGATCCGCCGCCAGATCGGCGGGCGAAACGTGCTCCTGGAACAGCTGGAGCACCTCTGCAACATGGCAACCCGTCACAACATCGATCTGCGAGTCCTGCCCTTCGACAGCGGAGAACACCAGGCATCGAACGGCTCGTTCACCATCCTCGACTTCCCCAACCCGGCCGACATCCCGGTAGCGTTCACCGAAACCGTGACATCTAGCCTGGTAGTGGAAGAGCCTGCCGAGCTGGCGAGCTACAACGACGTCTGGGCGAACGTCCAAGGCGCCGCTTTGACAGCGGCTCGCTCGGTAGAGTCCATCCGCCAAGTGATGCGAGACCTTACCTAGTCTCCGAAAGAACGAGTGGTACCGATGACTGACCTGGAGTTCCACACGTCGTCCTACAGCGGAAACCGCCAGGACTGCGTGGAAGTAGCCCACCAGCCCCAGGGGGCAGCAGTACGCGACACGAAGAACCGTGAGGCCGGCCACCTGGAGTTTCCCCCACACGAGTGGCAAGCATTCGTGCACGCCGCACGAACCGACAGCCTGTAGCAACGAAACACGAAGCTCCCCACCATACTCGGTTCGGTGGGGAGCTTACGCGTACCTAGCCACTCCAAAGAGTGGTACATCAACGATCCTACCGAGCACCACGACCAAGGTCTACGCAGCAGCCCCAGCAACCAAAATGGACGGCACGCGTCGGGCGCCGTGTAAAGAAGCGCACTCCCCTCCGCAGCGGGACTGCGCCCCACGACCACCGCACCCCCCACGCCCGACGCCGCCGGCGCCCAGCACGGCGCGTGCGACAGGTGCCGCCAAGGCTCTCGGCTCGTGTTCCCCAGTCGTTGAATGTGCGGGTGCTTCAAGTGATGGTGGCCGCCGAGCGCCGCGGATCACTCGGCCGGGGCCGTGGCTACGCTCCGGGCACGCTCACGAACAGGACCGCCAGCCAGATCCACCCGGCCAGAAGCGCCAGCCGCTGCCACAACCCAGCCCCGGGCGCATCCCGTTCCCAGGCCGCGGCGAACACCCACACCAGCACTGCGGTGCCAACAGCGGTCGCCGCCGAATACCAACGCAGCCAGGACTCGAGATCCCCCAGGGCCGCGACCAGGGCCGCACCGGGCACCCCCGCGAACACCACGGCCCCGGCCCGGTCGTGCCACTGGTGCCGCCGCGAGAAACCCTCGGGGGTCGTATCCGGCGTACCAGGTGGGTAGCCCCGCATCGGATCCATCCGCCAGATTCCCGAGGCCACCAGCGCCAGACCCACCACCCCGACCATCGAGGCGAGCCAGTGGTGCTGTGCTGCGAGACCGGCCGCCCCCACCACCATGCCGATGCCACACTGCCAGAAGTTCGCCGTCTGAACCCAGCCCCGTGGCCCCAGGGCAAGCGCGCTGACGGGATGGCGACCGACCACGAAACCTGGCCGTGTCCACCCGTCCAGGGTGAACACGGCCAGGAATCCCAACGCGGCGAGGGCGCCGACTGTGGCGAGGACCGTCACCGGTCCCACCGGAAGAACAGGGCTGCCACCAGCCCGCCGACCACCGTGAACGCGATCAGGACCAGGATGTTGGACGCGTCCACCGACTCCCCCATCCACGCATGGGACAGGGCGTCCACCGCGGCCCCGAACGGCAGCCACTCTCCGAGGCGGGCCAGCGTGTCCGGGAGCGAATCTTGCCCCCCGAACATCCCGCCGAGGGCCCCCAGCGCGAAGAACCCCACCAGGCCGAACGCGAGCGCCGCGTTGGGGGTCGGCGCCACCGCGGCCACAACCATCCCCAGGGCGTACATCGCGGCGATCGTCAACGCGACCACACCCAGCGCGGCACCGGCATGCATCGGCAGTGTGGCGTCAAAGAAAACGAGGGCCACCCCGAAAGCCAAGGTGATGCCCACGATCGCCTGGAGCAGGCTCACCACGACCTGGGCGATCAGCACCATCGCGGGATGGGCAGGGGTGACCGCGAGCCGACGCAGGACCCCGGTCTTGCGATACGTCGCGAGGAAACTTGGCATGTTGATGACGCCGATCGTGGCGATCACGATCGTGAACACGATGGGCAGCACATAGATGTCCAGGGCCGAACGCCCCGCCACCACCTCCTCGTCGGCGGCCATGGAGGCGTTCATGACGAGGATCAGCAGCGGCAGCCCAATCGGAACGACGAGCCCGGCGGTGTCCCGGGCGACCATCTTCGCCTCACAGCGGATCAGCATGAGCCACGAGCCGATCCCAGGGCGACGGGCGGGAAGGGTGGTGGTGGAGGTGGTCACGCTGCGTTCTCCTCGTCGTTCTCGTGCTCGAGTTCCTTGCCGGTCAGTGCCACGAATGCGTCTTCGAGACCGGCGGTTCCGGCCCGGCGGATGATCCCGGCGCAGGTGTCGAGGGCCACGACACGCCCCGCATCGATGACAGCGACCCGGTCACAGAGGCGTTCCACCTCGTCCATGGCATGGCTGACCAGCACAACCGTCTCTTCGGTGAGGCTTTCGATCGATGTCCACATCCGTCGGCGCGCCCGGGGGTCCAGGCCGGTGGTGAGCTCGTCGAGAATCACCACCCGGGGCCGCCCGGCGAGCGCGAGCGCGATGGACAGCCGCTGCTGTTGGCCCCCGGAGAGCTTGTCGAAACGGGTGCGGCGCTGCGAACCGAGCTCCACCAGGTCCAACAGTTCGTCGGTGGGGCGGGGGTCGGGGTAGAAGCTGCGGTAGAGATTCACCAGTTCCACGACGGTCAGTGTGTCGTGGAGTTGTGCCTTCTGTAGCTGCACCCCGAGGACCTGACGCAGTGCCGCACGATCCCGGCGGGGATCCAACCCGAACACGGTGACCTGGCCGGAGTCGGGCGTGCGCAGCCCGGCGATCATTTCGACAGTGGTGGTTTTTCCGGCGCCGTTCGTGCCGAGGATGCCCAGAACCTCCCCGGGCTCGACCCGCAGGCTGACGTCCGCGACCGCGAGGGTGTCCCCGTAGCGCTTCTGGAGGTGTTCGGCGTGGATGGCTGGTTCGTTCATGGGCTCAAAGCTAGGCCGAGGGCCGGCAGGGGCGCCTGTGCCGAAGGTCAGCAATGACCACCATGACTTTCGGCACCTGGGTCAGCCCACGGCAGGCTCTAAGCTTGTGCCATGCGTCGTTTCACTCCGGAGGAGTGGTCGGGGGTCGCGATGCTTGCGGTGTGCGTCGGCATCGGCGCGCCCGTCGCACTCGGCCCGATCGATCCCCACATCCCCCTCGTCGCCTGGCTGTTGGTGTACGCGGCGACCCTCGGGGCCGTGGTGGGCACCGCGATCAACGTCGACCATCCCCGGGTGCAGTCCGTGACCTACGCGGCGGCGGTTGTGCTCAGCTGGTGTGTCCTGCTGACCGTTCCCAACCCGGGGATGCTGGCGATCCTGCTGGTCGTCATCGCCGCCTTCGGATGTTACGTACTGGGGTTACGGGCGAACCTGCTCGTGGTGGCGCTGAACAGCGGTGTCATCACCGTCGCCTGGGTCCTGAGTGGGCGGGACACCGCCGATGTCCTGTTGAGTGTCGGCTTCTACACCATGATCCAGCTGGCCGCGTTGTTGAGCGTCACGGCACTGCTGCGGGAACAGCGCATGCGTGCGGAGCTCACCGAGGCCCACGTGGAGCTCCAGGCCACGGGCGCGCTGCTGGAGGAGTCCACCCGCACGGCCGAGCGCCTACGCATCTCACGGGAGCTGCACGACCTCATCGGGCACCAGCTCACCGTGCTCACCCTGGAGCTGGAGGCGGCCCGGCACCGGCAGGGGGAAGCTGTCCAGGCCCATATCGAGCGCGCCAACGACGTGGCCCGGGGACTGCTGGCGGACGTACGTTCCACGGTGAGTACTCTGCGCACGGAGTCGTCGACGGACCTAGCCACGGCGCTGCGGAACGTGGGTCGGGACGTGCCCGGACTGGACATCGGAATCGAGGTTGCCGAAAACGTGCGCGCAGACGAGGAGCAGACCGCGGCCCTGATCCGCGCTACCCAGGAGGTCGTCACGAACACGCTGAAGCACGCCGAGGCGCGGGAACTGTGGATCGACGTCACGCAGGACGACGAGGCGATCCACCTCACCGCTGTCGACGACGGCAAGGGGGCGCCCGGGGTGACTCCCGGGAACGGTCTTCGTGGCTTGGCGGAACGGTTCGACGCCCTCGGTGGCCGGGTGGACTGTGACGGCACTTCGGGGTTTCGGGTGAGTGCCCGGGTGCCGGTCCGATGACCCGGGTTGTGGTGGTCGACGACCAGACGCTGGTACGTCAGGGCATCCGGGGGTTGTTGGACGTCGCGGGGATCGACGTGGTGGGCGAGGCCGACGACGGTGCCGCCGCCCTCGACACCATCACCGAGGTGGAACCGGACGTGGTCCTGTTGGACCTGCGCATGCCGGGCCACGACGGTATCTGGGCCCTGGAGCAGCTCCGCGACCGGGGCATGGACGTTCCGGTGCTCGTCCTCACCACCTTCGACGACGACACGCTGGTCCTGGAGGCCCTTCGGGCGGGGGCGCGCGGCTACCTGCTGAAGGATGTCACGCTCGACCAGCTCACCCGAGCCGTCGAGACGCTCGCCGGCGGTGGCACCATGATCGCGCCCTCCATCACCGACCGGCTGGTACGGGCCGTGCAGAGTGGGGCCAGTCCGGTCGGGGCCGACGCCCCGCCGGTGCAGGAACTCACCGAGCGGGAGGTTGAGGTGCTGCGGCTGGTGGCCGAGGGATACAACAACCGGGAGATTTCCGAGGTGCTGTATCTGGCGGAGGGCACGGTCAAAAACCACGTGTCCACGATTCTCGTCAAGCTCTGCGCCCGGGACCGTACGAACGCGGTGTTGCGGGCCCTCCACGACGGCATCCTGCGCTGAGAACGCCGCTGCGGTACGCCCCGGGATCCCCCCAGCGGTGGGCGGGCCTCCCCCATCGGCCTTTTCCCCATCCCATCGTGTGTGGGGGCGCCCCGAGGCGCCAGAGCCACCGCAATGCCCCCCTGAAGCGGGTGGAGGTGAGCGGCTACCGGCCCGTGTCTGGCGGCCCCCACGCACACGGCCGGGGTCGCGCACGGGGGAACCCTGCCGTGCCCGACCCCGGCCGTTGGTCCGCGACCGGTCCTGCGGCCGGTGCTACATGCCCTGCACGTCGGCCTGCTTGGCGCGCACGGCTTCGGCGGCCTCCTTGAGGCCAGAAAGCTCCTGGTCGGTCAGGGGCGTTTCCACGATCTCGGTGATGCCGCCCTTGCCGAGCTTGGCCTGCACCCCGAGGTAGACCCCGGAGATGCCGAACTGGCCGTCCACCCACGCGCACACGGGGAATACCGCGCCCGAATCCTCGTGCACGGCCTTGGCCATGCGGGCCACGGCAGCCGAGGGGGCGTAGTAGGCCGAGCCGGTCTTCAGCAGCTCCACGACCTCGGCTCCGCCCTTACGGGTGCGCTCCACCAGCTCCTCGACCTTGTCGGCGGAGAAGGCCTCACTGAGCGGGGTTCCGTCCACGGAGGACTGGGAGGGCACCGGCACCATGGTGTCGCCGTGCGAGCCCAGGGTGAGCGTGCGCACGCGGGCCACGTCGACCCCGGCGGCCTCGGCGACGTTGTTGGTGAACCGGGCGGTGTCCAACACCCCGGCCTGCCCGATCACCCGGCTGTGTGGGAACTGGGAGGCGATCTGGGCGAGCGCGGTCATCTCGTCCAGCGGGTTGGACACCACCAGGATGACCGCGTTCGGGGAATGCTTGGCGACGTTCTCGGAGACCCCACGCACGATCTTGGCGTTGACCTCGAGCAGGTCCATACGGCTCATACCGGGCTTGCGGGGCATGCCTGCGGTGATGACGACGATGTCGGAACCGGCGGTAGCCTCGTAGCCGTCACCCTCGGCGGTGGTGGTAACCCCCGTGACCTTCGTCTCGAAGCCCTCGATGGGCCGCGACTGGTTCATGTCCAGTGCCAGGCCCGCGGGCTTGCCCTCGATGATGTCGGTGAGTACGACCTCCTCGAAGATGTCGTACTCGGCGAGCCGCTGTGCTGTCGTGGAGCCGTAGAAGCCGGCGCCTACCACCGTCACCTTGCCGTTGCGAGCCATCGGGCCTCCTTGTCCTACCGGGATCGGGGGCGTGGTGCCCCATTGTTCGTGGGTGTTGCGGCCACGGGCCGGCCACCGGCCCGCCGGAACGGACCGGCGGGGCCGGCACGTAGGCCGGCCCCGTGTCCGGCCTCAGGCCGACGCCTTCGCCTTCTGGAGGTTCTCGTCCAGCACGGCGAGGAACTCCTGGGTGGTCAACCACTTCTGGTCGCCACCGACGAGAAGCGCGAGGTCCTTGGTCATCTGCCCGTTCTCCACACTGGAGACCACGACCCGCTCCAGGGTCTGGGCGAAGTCCACGACCTCAGGGGTGTTGTCCAGCTTGCCGCGGTGCTCCAGTCCCCGGGTCCAGGCGAAGATGGAGGCGATGGGGTTGGTGGAGGTCGGCTGGCCCTGCTGGTGCTGCCGGTAGTGACGCGTGACGGTGCCGTGCGCGGCCTCAGCCTCGACCGTGCGCCCGTCAGCGGTCTTCAGCACCGAGGTCATCAGGCCCAGCGAGCCGAAGCCCTGCGCAACCGTGTCGGACTGCACGTCCCCGTCGTAGTTCTTGCAGGCCCAGACGTAACCGCCCTCCCACTTCAGGGACGCGGCCACCATGTCGTCGATCAGCCGGTGCTCGTAGGTGAGTCCCGCGGCCTCGAAGCGCTCCTTGAACTCGCTCTCGTAGATCTCCTCGAACACGTCCTTGAACATGCCGTCGTAGGACTTCAGGATCGTGTTCTTCGTGGACATGTACACCGGGTAACCGCGGTCCAGCCCGTAGTTGAAGCTGGCTCGCGCGAAGTCGGCGATGGAGTTCTTGAAGTTGTACATCCCCATGGCGACGCCCCCATCCTCAGGGAAACGCGCCACCTCCATCTCCATGGGCTCCCCGCCGTCGTCGGGGGTGTAGGTGATGGTCACCGTGCCCGGACCGGGAACCTTGAAGTCCTGGGCCTTGTACTGGTCCGCGTGGGCGTGCCGGCCGATGATGATCGGCTTGGTCCATCCCGGAACCACGCGCGGCACGTTCGAGCAGATGATCGGCTCCCGGAAAACCACCCCGCCGAGGATGTTGCGGATGGTTCCGTTGGGCGAGCGCCACATCCGCTTGAGCCCGAACTCCTCGACCCGGGCCTCGTCCGGAGTGATGGTCGCGCACTTGACACCGACCCCATGCTCGCGGATCGCGTTGGCCGCGTCCACGGTGATCTGGTCGTCGGTGCGGTCTCGCTCCTCGATGCCGAGGTCGTAGTAGCGAAGGTCGATGTCCAGGTACGGCAGGATCAACCGGTCCTTGATGAAGGACCAGATGATCCGGGTCATCTCATCGCCGTCGAGCTCCACTACCGGATTGGCTACCTTGATCTTGGTCATGGCTGTGTGGCTGTCCCTTCGTGTCCGGTGGTGCGTGACGCCCCCAACCGACGCGGGTCGTGCCCCAGGTCTCGTGGACGTGGGCACAGGCACCCCGAATCGCGAACCGGTTGGCCGCGGATCGAGTGCGTCGCAGTTATCTCGATATCAAGCTTATTCCAGCCTAATCGAGACTCGTTCCTAGAGTTGCGGCGCCACCCACGCAAGCACGACGAGTAGCACTGCCAGGCCAAACAGCAGGGTCAGGTCGAACAGGCGGCTGCGGACCGCCAACATCCCCGCCAGGTGCGGCGGCAGGATCGCGCGGAACAACGCGGCCAGGAGCAGAGCTCCGGCGATCAGAGCCGGCCCCCGTTTGAAGTACGCCGCGGCGACAATCACGATTCCAGCGCCCATGGTGGCCAACACCAGGTAGTAGGGAATCTGGGTCAGCCAGGCGGGCTGCTCCTCCCGCTGCGGGGCCGACTCGTTACCCGGATCGCCTCCGGCTGTGTCGGCCTGCTGACCCACGCCGGACGCGTCCGCGGGCCGGGCCGTCTCCACCGGCTCCTGGACGTCATCCTGACCGGACGCATCCGCAGCTTCGTCCCGTGCCACCTCGACCTCACGCTCGCCTGACCAGTCCGACGGATAGAGCGGCGCCCGCAGCGAACCAGCACGTACCAGCACGTACGGGTACGACCACAGGCTCCGCTGCGGGAACGGCCCACCGCAACCGGGACACAGGAACGTGCACCCTCCGGACGTGGACCATTCTAGGGCGTGCCCCACCGGCCCCGGCCCGCCCGGCCCGCCAGCCGCCGCAACCCAGGACCGGAAACCACGCAAACCCTGGCCTCGCCGAGGGTACCGAGCCAACCCGGTTTCGGCGGTGCACCACCCCAGCCGGCACAGGTCCGTATGCCCCAGGATCCGGGCACCCCTGGCCGAATTGCCAGAGTTCTCCCGCTTGGGGGCGTAGGAACTGTGCCACCCGGGTAACCACACATGAGATGAGCGCCACGGTGAGCGAGGATTGCCCCCCATGAAACGTACGTCGCCATCACCGACCGTCCCACCTGCCCGAACCGAGTCCGGTCCAGCCCAGACGGTGACCTCGTCGGCCACGACGCGCCGTACGGGCTCCCCCTGGCCCCCGCCCACCCCGGGAGAGAGCACAGTGGACGGCCCCTATCTTCGAGTGGAAGAGAACAACGAGGTCCTGCCCCTGACCGCCGAAGTCACCACCATCGGCCGCGGTTCCGGCGTCGACGTGCGGCTTGCGGACCCCAGTGTGTCCCAGTTACACGCCGAGCTGGTGCGTCGAGGTCCCTACGTCTATGTCGTGGATCTCGGACTGTCCAGGAACGGAACCCGCGTCAACGGCCGCCCCGTCGCCCGCAGGGTCCTGTCCGAAGGAGACGTCGTAACCTTCGGCTCGGCCCGTTGCCGGGTCGGCGGGATTGTGCGGGAAGAGATCCGCCCCGAGGCGGAGATGCGGCGCAGTGCCGCACCCGAACTCACCCGTCGAGAGTTGGACGTGCTGACGTCCCTGTGCCGCCCGGCACTGTCCGATGACGCCTTCGTCGCCCCAGCGACCGCGCGCGACATCGCCCAGGACCTGGTGGTGACCGAGGCGGCGGTGAAGCAGCACCTACTGCGCCTGTACCAGAAGTTCCGCATCCCCGAAGGCGCCAACCGGAGAACCCGGCTGGCGAACGAGGTCGTGGCCCTGGGGCTGGTGCGTCCCCTTCCCGCCATGGAGCAGCAACGAGCCAGCTGACCAGGGCCCGCATCGGACACAGTTTCCGGTGGTGCAGTTCAGGCGGCCTGTGCCTCGGCCGCCTCCACCACGTTGACGAGCAGCATCGCCCGGGTCATCGGGCCGACCCCGCCGGGATTCGGAGAGAAGTGGCCGGCGACGCTGCGTACGTCCGGATCCACATCGCCGACGAGGCCGTCGTCCGTGCGGGTCACCCCCACGTCCAACACCGCGGCTCCCGGCGCCACCATCTCCGGGGTGACGAGTCCGGGAACCCCGGCACCGGCGACGACAATATCCGCACCGCGGGTGTGCCGGGCCATGTCCCGTGTCCCCGTGTGGCACAGCGTCACCGTGGCGTTCTCGCTGCGCCGGGTCAGCAACAGCCCCAGCGGGCGTCCCACGGTCACGCCGCGGCCGATGACCACGACCTCGGCTCCCCGCAGGGGCACCTCGTAGCGTCGCAACAGTTCGATGATTCCACGGGGGGTGCAGGGGAGTGGCCCCTCCCGCATCAGGGCCAGGCGGCCGAGGCTGTTGGGGTGCAGCCCGTCCGCGTCCTTCGCCGGATCCATACGTTCCAGGACCGCCAGCTCGTCGATGCCCTCGGGCAGGGGTAGTTGCACGATGTAGCCGGTGCAGGCGGGGTCGGCATTCAGCTCGTCCACCGCCGCCTCCACCTCGGCCTGGGTCGCGCTGGCTGGCAGGTCCCGCCGGATACTCGCGATTCCCACCTCCGCACAGTCTCGGTGTTTGCCACCGACGTAGGCGTGGCTGCCGGGATCGTCTCCGACCAGGATCGTCCCCAGCCCCGGAACGATCCCCTTGGCCCCGAGCGAGGCCACACGTTGCTTCAGTTCCGCCTTGATCGCTGCGGCGGTTGCCTTCCCATCCAGTGTCTGTGCGCTCACGGGATCATCCTTCCAGACCAGGCCGAGCTTCGGCACCAAACGTAATATCCCGCGCAGCGGTCGGCTCCGGGCGCGCGGACGGCAGGCAGGTTCGGTGCACGGGGTGTGTCGGGGTGGGGTTTTGGCGCTGTTGTCGCCTGGGGGATCGCCCCCAGACCATGGGGGCTGGGAAAAGCCGATGGGGGCAGCAGACGTGGGGCATCCGCGCCCCCACCACCGAACTAGTGGAAGAAGTGCCGGGCACCGGTGAGGTACATCGTGATCCCGGCCCGCTCCGCGGCGTCGATCACCTCACCGTCCCGGACGGATCCTCCCGGCTGGACCACCGCACGCACACCCGCCTCGGTGAGCACCTCCAATCCGTCCGGAAACGGGAAGAAGGCGTCACTGGCCGCCACCGCACCCCGCACACGCTCGCCCGCGCGCGAGACCGCCAACCGTGCGGAGTCCACCCGGTTCACCTGGCCCATTCCCACCCCGACGGTGGCCCGGTCCGCGGACAACAGGATGGCGTTGGACTTCACCGCCCGCACCGCGCGCCAGGCGAATTCCAGTTCGGCGCGGATGGCGTCGTCGGCCGCGGGCCCGGCCCGCAGCTCCCAGGCGTCGATGGCGTCTCCGGAGGCGTCGATCAGGTCGGCGGCCTGGAACAGCACGCCACCGCTGACCGCGCGCAACTCCGGCCGGGCCCCGCGCCGGGGCGGGGACACCCGCAGCAGCCGGATGTTCTTCTTCTGGGTGAGGAGCTGCACGGCGGCATCCTCGAAGTCCGGAGCGACCACCACCTCCGTGAACACGTCCTTGACCTGCTCGGCCATGGCCACGGTGACCGGCCGGTTCGTGGCGATCACTCCCCCGAAGGCGGATACGGGATCACTCGCGTGGGCCTTGCGGTGCGCCTCGGCGATATCCGCCCCCACCGCGATACCGCACGGGTTGGCGTGCTTGATGATGGCGGTGCACGGCTCGGCGAAGTCGTAGGCGGCGCGTAGGGCCGCGTCGGCGTCCACGTAGTTGTTGTAGGACATTTCCTTGCCGTGCAGCTGCTCCGCACCGGCCAGTCCGGCCCCGGACGGGTCGGTGCCGCGGTACAGGGCCGCGCTCTGATGGGGATTCTCGCCGTACCGCAGGGGAGTGACCCGCTCGTAGGTCACCGCGGTGAAGTCGGGCCAGCCACTGTCGGCAGCAATGTCGTCCGGGGCGTAGCTGGAGGCGAACCAGCTCGCAACCGCCGCATCGTAACTGGCGGTGTGTGCGTAGGCCTGGGCCGCGAGACGCTTACGCTGCTCCAGGGTGAAGCCCCCCGACGCGAGGACTTCCAGAACCTGGTCATAGGAGCCGGGATCCACCACCACGGCGACATTGGCGTGGTTCTTGGCCGCCGCGCGGACCATGGCCGGCCCACCAATGTCGATCTTCTCCACACAGTCCTGCTCCGAGGCGCCGGACGCCACCGTCTGCGCGAAGGGGTAGAGGTTCACCACCACGAGGTCGAATGGGGTGATGTCCAGCTTCTCCAGCGTGTCCCGGTGCTCGTCCCGGCTGCGGTCGGCCAGCAGACCGGCATGCACGTGGGGGTGGAGCGTTTTGACCCGGCCATCGAGGCACTCGGGAAAGCGGGTGACCTCCTCAACCGGGGTCACGGGGACGTCCACAGCCCGGAGCCGTTCGGCAGTGGACCCGGTGGAAACGATCTCGACCCCGGCCTCGGCAAGCCCGTAGGCCAGTTCCTCCAGCCCGGTCTTGTCATAGACGCTGATCAGAGCGCGCCGAATCACCTGCTGGCTCACCGAGCCTCCTCCTTCGTGTTCCCAGGACTGTCGGGACTGTCTGCTGATACGGGGCTGCCCGAGGAATCAGG
This sequence comes from Lipingzhangella rawalii, assembly GCF_031628175.1. Lineage (NCBI taxonomy): Bacteria > Bacillati > Actinomycetota > Actinomycetes > Streptosporangiales > Nocardiopsidaceae > Lipingzhangella > Lipingzhangella rawalii. The sequence continues at coordinate 172,370 of NZ_JAVLVT010000002.1, forward strand.
GGACGGGGACGGCTGCGAGCCCAGGTGGACGTGCCGGCCGTGGACGCGCCAACCGTGCCGGGCCAGCCGTCCCACCGTGTCCACCAGCAACCGCTGCTCCACGGGCTTGATCCGGGCGTGCAGACTGTGCTCGTCGTCGTCGGCCCGCACTGCCACCGGCTCCTGGGCGATGATCGGGCCGGTGTCCACGCCCTCGTCCATGAAGTGCACTGTCGCCCCAGTCACGGTCACGCCGTACTGGAGCGCGGAACGTACCGCGTGCGCTCCGGGAAACGCCGGGAGCAGGGCCGGATGGACGTTGACCACCGGCGCCGCACGGAGTACGGGCGGGCCGAGGATCCGCATGAAGCCCGCACCGACGACGAGGTCCGCACCGGCGTCCACGACACGCTCAGCCAGGGCTCGGTCCCAGGCCGAGCGGTCGTCATACTGCGCGAACGGCACCACGAAGGTGGCGACGCCGGCTGCACGGGCCAGTTCCAACCCGCGGGCATCGCTGCGGTCGGCCCCGACAGCGACGATGGTTGCGCCGTAGTCGGCGGCGCGGGATGCCTCGAGTAGCGCAGCCATCGTGCTACCCGCCCCGGAAACCAGGACGACGACTCGCATCGCCACGGGTTCGTTCCTCTCTCAGCGCTGAACCGGACCGGGTCCGCGCCGACGTGTCCACCCCTGCGGGGCGACACCGACGTTGGTCGGACCGTAACGAATGCCAGCGAGCAGCCGCGCGCCGTCCGCGTCCGGGGATCCGGCCGGTCGGCCACGAGCGGCACGTGTCCCGAGCCTCACTCCCCTGACTCGCCGCGCAGCCACACTATCTTGGCGGGTAACGTCGAACGCACGAGGCCCACCGTCGAGACCGAGGAGCCCCATGAGCCAACCGTCCCCGAACCGGACCGAGGGACAGAGTCCCACCGCGGAACGTGGGGGGCTCTGGGGGCTGTTGCTGTCCGGACTGGGGCTGATCATTCCCCTGGGCATCCCCATGTCCATCCTCGGGATCGTGCTGGCGCGTCGCGCCCACCGGGACGCCCGGAGCAACGGCACCACGGCGCCGGGGGCCGCAACCAGCGTGGCACTCGGGGTGGTGGGCATTGTCGTCTGGAGTGCGGTAATCGTCGGTGGTGTGATGCTGCGCGGCGAACTGACCAGCTGGATGGACTGCCTGGGGCAGGCGAACACGGTCACCGTGGAACAGGAGTGTGACGCCCAGCTGCGTGCCGACCTCGAACAGCGAGACGTTCCCGAGATCGTGATCACGGGGGTGCTCGGAGACTGACCGTGGCGGCGCTGGGCGGCCCGGCCGAGCCCCGGGGTGGGGCGGGATTGCGACGGTTCGGACGTTTCGGGGTGGCACCGGTGCATGGGAGTCGGGCACGGCCGCTGGGCAATCGGGGCCGGCCCACCCGCCTGGCTAGACCAGACGGCGGGCGGTAGCCCAACGGCTGAGTTCGTTGCGGTTGGACAACTGGAGTTTGCGCAGCACCGAGGACACGTGAGTCTCCACCGTCTTGACCGAGATGTACAGCTCCCGCGCGGCCTCCTTGTAGGCGTAGCCACGCGCGATCATGCGCATGACTTCGCGTTCCCGCTGGGTGAGCCGGTCCAGCTCGGGGTCGACGGGGGGAGCGTCGGTCGCGGCGAAGGCGTCCAGCACGAAACCCGCAAGCCTCGGGGAGAACACGGCGTCGCCGTCGGCGACCCGCACGATGGCGTCCGCGAGGTCAGCGCCGGAAATGGCCTTGGTGACGTAGCCGCGGGCGCCGCCGCGCACCACTCCAATCACGTCCTCGGCGGCGTCGGAAACCGACAGTGCCAGGAACCGGATCTCCGGGCGGTGCCGGAGCACCTGACGGAGGACCTCGATCCCCCCACCTCCGGGCAGGTGGACGTCCAACAGAACCAGGTCGGGACGCTGCTGGAGGATCACCCGGACCGCACTGTCCACATCGTCGGCCTCGCCCACGACCTCCACCGCCGCGCCGAGCTCGCCCCGCACCCCGCTGCGGAACAGTCGGTGGTCGTCCACGAGTACCACTCTGGGCACCTCCGTGGCCTGCTCGGAGGGGGTGGTCGGGTCCGCTTCCGGGGACGCTGCTGCGGGGATGGCCGAGGGCGCCGGGGCTGTCTCGCCCTCCTCGGGGCCATCGGACATTGGGTTCGCTGTCACACTTGTGGACCCTACCGTGCCGTGCCCCGTTCCAGCTGGCTCTGTTCGGGCGCGCGTGGATCACTCCTCCGGGGTGCCGCGCGGCATCCGTAGTTGGATTTCCGTTCCCTGGCCGGGGGCGCTGCGGATCCGCGCCGATCCACCGTGGCGCTCCATGCGGTCCAGGATGGAGCCCCGCAGTCCCATCCGGTCGGCGGGGATGGTGTCGGGGTCGAACCCCACACCACGGTCGCGGACGAACACGAGTAGCTCGTCCTCCTCGGCTTCGGCGAACACGGACACGGTGTCGACATCCGCGTACTTCGCGGCGTTGACCATGGCCTCCCGCGCCGCCCGCAGGGTCGCCGCGACCGCGTTGTCCAGCGGGCAGTCCCCCACGCACACCACCTCGAAGGCGACCCCGTGCTCCTCTTCCACCTCGGCGGCGAGGCCCTCCAGGCTGGGGCGCAGTGTGCTGTCGTCGTCGGAGGGTCGTTGGTACAGCCAGTTGCGCAGGGAGCGTTCCTGGACGCGGGCGAGGCGCTGCACCTCCCTGGGGTCGTCGGCACGTCGCTGGATCAGGGTGAGTGTGTGCAGCACGGAGTCGTGGATGTGGGCGGCGAGTTCCGCCCGTTCCTGGTTGCGGATCCGTTCCTGTCGTTCGCGGTCCCGCTCCCGGATCAGCCCCACGATCCAGGGCAGCGTCACGAGGGCGATCCCGAGTAGTGCCGCCAGGGTCGCTGAGAGGCCCTGGCGGGCCTCGGTGAGTTCTTCCCGGAATGCGAGGAACCCCACCACGCCCACCACGATCAGTACCACGCCCGCTCCGGCGCGGATGAGTTCGCGGCGGCCGTGGAGCCGTCCCGAGGAGACCCAGCGGTCCCGCTCTGCCGGATCGGCGTAGCGCCAGAGCACGGCAGCGCCGACGGTCGCGAACACCAGAAGCCACAGCAGCGGGTCGAAGGCACCGCCGAACACCGCGAGGAGGATGACCAGGATCGCGGCGAGCCCACCGTAGGCGAGCAGCTGACCCACGTTCCGGACCGGGGGCCGTTGAGCATCGGTGGTGGCGTCGGGCGTGCCCGGGCGGTCGGGACCGCTCCGGCTGCCCGGGTCGGGGGCCGGGTCCGTCTGGTCGCTCGTGGGAACGAGGAGCATCAGGGCGATGTAGCCGGCGATACCGATCCCGGCGACACCGAGAGCCACCAGGGCCAGCCGGACCACCACCGTGTCGATCTCCAGGTGGTGCGCCAGCCCGGATGCGACCCCAGCCAGCAACCGGTCCTCGCTGCTGCGGTACAGCCTGTGCTGTGTGGTCTCCTCTGCTGTGGCGGTCACCTGTGCCCACTCCCGTGGCCTGCCGTCGTCGAGTTCACCTCCCAGCATGCCCGGGTGCCGCCCGGGGCGCATCGGGGACGCACCCGCACTGTGTGGGGCGCACGTTCCGGGGCGGACTCAGGGATGTCCCTGATGGCCGCGCCCCTCGGCAGGGGCGACGATGGGAACCATGTCGGAGCAACGACCGCACCGTGGAGTTGGACCGGGTTCGCTGACCGGGGTCTGTGTCGGCCTGGGTGCCTACACCCGGGTGGACCCGTTGGTTTGGCGCGTCGGCTTCGCGATGACGGCCCTGGCCGGTGGGGTTGGGGTGCTGCTGTACGGGATGGCGTGGCTGTTGATGCCCGGGCCCGCCGGTGGGGCGTCGGTCGCTGAGCAGATCCTGAACCGGCGCCTGCCCGACACCGCAGTGCCGGTGGCCGTGGGGGGCGGGCTCGCGGTCACGACGGCGCTCAGCCTGGTGGGGGGATTCGGCTGGGGAACGATCGTGCTGGCCACTCCCCTGGTGCTGGGGCTTCTGGTGGCACACACCCGTGGGGTGGATGTGGTTGTGGAGCTGCGGTCGCTGTTGGGTGCCCTGCACGGGGACGCGGCGCCGCCGCCAGCTCCGGGCACGGCGGATACGGCGGATACGGCGGATACGGCGGATACGGCCCGCGGCGACTCCGCGGCTCAGGATCGTCCCGCGGATCCCGCTGAGCGGGGTGCTCCTGTGGATCTCGCGGTGCTGTCCCGTGGATCTGCGGAACACGGCCCCCGGGAGCAGGAGCCTCCACCTCCGCGGGCTGCGAACCGCGAGGCGCGACGGGATGCCGACCACGGGCGTTCCGCACGACGCGGGGCCGGGCTGACGGTGTTCGTCCTGGCCGCGATGCTGGTGGTGGGGGCGAACGCCGTTTTCTTCTGGGGAACGGACGCCCTACGTGCTCTGGCCGAGCCCGGTACCGGCCTGGTTGTGGGTGGCGCCCTCACCGCACTGGTGGGTGTGGCGCTGTTCCTGGGCACGTGGGTGGGCGGGGATCGGGGGCTCGTCTCGCTGGGGACGCTGCTGGTGCTGTTCTGTGTGGTGACGGAGACGGTGGACATGACACAACTGCGTTTCGGGCAGGCGACCTGGCGTCCCGACTCGGTGGCCGAGATCGAGCATCCATACGAGCTGACTGCGGGCACCGCCACGCTCGACCTCAGTGAACTGGCGCTGGAGCAGGGCACGGAGGTCACCGTTGTTGCTCGGGTCGCTTTCGGAGGGATCGACCTGATCGTGCCCGAGGAGGCTCGGGTGGATGTTCATGCCCGGGCCCGGCTGATCGGGGAGGTCAACGTTGAGGACCGGCTGGTGCGTTCCGGGCCCGGGCTCGATGTGCGGGAAACCCTGGAGCCCGCCACGGATACCGACGACCCTCCCCGGTTGGTGGTCCGCCTGATGTCCGTCGGAACAGACATGGAGGTACGTCGTGTCGCGTCCTGAGGAGGTGGCCGAGCGCCGCCGGGTCTCCTGGGCGAGCCTGGTGGCCGGCCTGGTTTTCGTGGGTCTCGGGGTCGCCTTCGTACTCCAGGGCCTGGGGACCTGGGAGTTGGAGATGTCGTGGGTGTTGTCGGCACTCAGCGTGGGGCTGGTCCTGGTTGTCACCGTGCGGTGGGCGCAGCGGCGGCGGGCGCGGCGGCAGTGGGACAGCAGCCACGATGGCGCCTCCGCGGACACCGACTCCGGTTCCGGATCGAGCTGAGCCGGCCGGGGGCTACCGGGTGGCGGGCTGCCCGGCCTGGGCGAGTACCCGTTCGGCGTCGTCGCCGAAGTGGCGACGGGCACCGAGCACAAGTCCACCGCCCAGGGCCATCAGCGGAACCAGGCTGTACATTCCGGCGACGAGGGAGCCACCGGTCATGTCGGAGATCGCCCCGATGACCAGCGGCCCCGCGGCGCTTCCGCCGATGATGAAGAAGTTGAGGACGGCGAAGCCCACGCCACGGGACGTGGCGCTGACCACGTCGGCGATGCTGGCGTAGAGGTTGGGGATCGCGATTGCCATGACAAAACAGGACGCGGTGAGCAGGGCCACGAAGGTGGGCACCGTGGTCATGGCCAGCGTGGGGATCAGGAGCACCGACCCGAGGAGGATGGCGAGTCCTCCCGCCAGCAGCCGCCCGGCCACGCGGGTCCAATGCCAGCGGGTTCCCAGGTAGCTACCGAAGATCGCGCCACTGACCACGCCGACGAGGATGACGAAGGCGTTGATCAGCCCACCCTGGCTCTCGGTGATACCGAAGGTGCGCACCGCCAGGCTGGGAATCCACCAGAAGATTCCGGTCAGTCCGAGCGTGAGCAGAGCCAGCCCCACACTGACCAACCGCAGGGTGGGAATGCGCCAGATGTGCCCGAACTGCTGGGGAAACGTCATTCCGGGACGGGCGGACATGCTGCGATCCTGGCCCAGTTCCTCCTCCGTGACGGGCTGGGACGGATTTCGGGCGATCACCTGGTCCAGGAACCCGCGCAGCGGTTCGCGCAGGCGCCAGCACAGGACGGCTACGATCAGTCCCGGGATGACCATGCAGGCGAAGGCCCACCGCCACCCGAACAGTTCGGCGACGACCGCGCCGAGGAGGGAGCCGAGGGCGACGCCCGCGAAGTTGGTGAGTCGGACCCAGCCGAAGGCCTTGGCGCGAGTTCGGGGCGGATAGTAGTCGGCGAGCAGACTGCCCGAGGCCGGATTGTCGATCGTGTCGGCGGCCCCCAGCAGAACCCGGGTGATGAAGAAGAAGAGGAACACCGGGGCCAGGGCCGAGCCGAGCATGAGTAGGGACCAGACGGCCACAACCGCGGCGATCAGCCCGGTCCGGTTGGCCCGGTCGCTGAGGTAGCCGGCCGGGACGAGCATGATCGCTCCGACGATGAGCGGAGCGGTCATGATCATTCCGCCCATGGTGTCGCTGAAGCCCCATTCCTCTTGCAGAAAGGGCAGCGCCCCGGAGGCGATGTAGGTCTCGATCCGGTCGACGAGACCGACGAAGAAGAGCACCACCAGGGGTGTCCAGCCGTACGGCGCCGACTCCCGTCCCGTGATTCCGGCGGCCGGAGGCCGTCCCATCCGTGGCATGGCTGCACCTCCGTCGTCCCTGCTCGGCGCGGTCGTCCCCCAGCCGAACCCCGAAAATACTTCGGTACCCGATCTATTCGGGTGCCGAATCTTTCACGGAGCGCGTAGCCGTGTCAACGGTCCGATCGGACCTGGGCAACGAAGGAGAGACCCGGGCAACCCCGGATGCACGTGGATGTGACTCAGTCGGGCCGACCGCTGAGCTCTTCCCGCTCGGTCAGGACCGCACGGGCACGCTCCGTCAGCGGCACCAGGAGCTCGTCCACCTCGTCCTGGGTGGGAGTGCGCACCCCTTCGAGGAGCGCCTCCTCCAGCTCGCGCATCGCCGCCTCGGCGTGCTCCAGCACCTCGCGCCCCTGCGCGGTCAGCGACAGATCGACGCTGCGCCGGTCGTACTCGCTGGGAACCCGATCCACCAGCCCGAGCCGCACCAACCCGGTCGTGGTCTCGGAGAGGGTGGAGAAACTGACGATCGACCGGGAACGCAGCTGCGACATCGGAATGGTTCCACGTCCGAGCCGGGCGAGCACACTGTACTGGGAGAAACCGAGCGGGGGGTCCAGCCGGCTCAACACCTGACGTTGCAGCTGCGCCACCCACGGGCCGACCCGCATGACGAACCGACCAAGCGCAGCTCGGGTCGGATCCCCGGTCCCCGGCTGGGGCTGGACGCTGGACACATGCACCTCACCCGGTCTGGGATTCTCGAGTGCCCGACAGCTTACCCGCCACAGGTACGGCCTCTGGTCACCCGGCCCACGCTCGCGTTCTCCCCCCGGGCTCGGAAGACGGGGGACGGAAACACTACCCGGTTGGGGAAACCCCATCCCGACACGGCAGTACAGCACCCGGGAGCACAGCACCCACCCGTCACATTCTTCCCACAGGACCCAGAATTCAACAAGGGAACAAAACTCGCAAACCGGAGCGAAATCGCTCCCCCTGCTGAAATGGGAATTGCCCCTGTGGACCCTGGTGGACAATGTGTCTGGCGAGTTACGTTGGCGGTACGCCTGCACAGCGCCCACCCCGACTGCGGGATCGGGAGGAATGGTTCCAATGCCAGATATCAGCGTCACTGTTGACGGCGTTCGACACGACGACCATGTCGAGGCCCGTCAGCTCCTGGTTCACTACCTTCGACAACGGCTGGGGAAAGTCGGAACCCCGGTCGGCTGCGACACCACCAACTGCGGAGCCTGTACCGTCCTGATGGACGGTATGTCCGCCAAGAGCTGTTCCATCCTGGCGGCCCAGACCAGCGGACACGAAATCACCACGATCGCCGGAATCGAAGGCCAGGACGGAACGTGGCATCCCGTTCAACGCGCCTTCCACGAGTCCCACGCACTCCAGTGCGGGTACTGCACCCCAGGAATGATCCTGGCGACCGTCGACCTCCTCCGGGAGAATCCCAGCCCCACGGACCAGGAAATCCGGGAGGGCCTGGAGGGAAACCTGTGCCGCTGCACCGGATACGCCAACATTGTTCGCGCCGTACAGTCCGCGGCTGCCGAACTCCGTGCCGCCGCCGCTGAGCCGACCGGACCGGGCGAGGCGACGGCCACTGTTCCCCAGCAGGCCGATGCCCGCTCCACGGATCCGGCACAGGCACCCGCAGCGGGAGGTGCGGCATGACCACCACGCCACAGGCCCCATCCCAGATCGGTCACCCCGCGCCCCGCAAGGAGGACGCACGCCTGATCACCGGGCGCACGCGATGGACCGACAACCTACGCCCGGCCGGAACTCTGCACGTGAGCTTCCTGCGTAGCCCGCACGCGCACGCGCGCATCACCGGCATCGACACCACCACCGCCCGCAGCCAGCCTGGTGTGGTGACCGTGCTGACGGGGGCCGACCTCGCCGCCGAGCAGGGAAGCCTGCCGTGCGCCTGGCCCGTCACCAGCGACATCGTGCATCCCGACCATCCGCCGATGGCGGTCGACGAGGTCCGTTACGTCGGTGAGGCGGTGGCCTGCGTGGTGGCCCGCGACGCAGGCGCGGCCCTGGACGCCCTGGAGCTGATCGACGTCGACTACGAGGCCAAGCCGCCCGTCGTCGACCTGGAGGAGGCCCTCGCCGAGGACGCCGCCCTGGTACACGAGGACGCCGGAACCAACCGCTGCTACGTGTGGCCGCTGAGCTCGGGGGACGTCTCCGGAGCCTTCGACTCCGCCCCGGTGGTTCTCCAGCGCCGCTACACCCAGCAGCGGCTCATCCCGGCGGCGATGGAGCCCCGCTCGGTGGTGTGTGAGCCGGACGGGGACAGTTTCACCCTGTACTCCTCCACCCAGGTCCCGCACATCGTCCGGGTCATGTTGGCCATGACCACCGGAATCCCCGAACAGAACATCCGGGTGATCGCGCCGGACGTCGGCGGGGGATTCGGCTCCAAACTCCAGGTGACCGCCGAGGAGGCTCTCGCTCTCCTACTGGCCCGCAGGCTGGGGCAACCGGTCAAGTGGACCGAGACCCGCTCCGAGGGATTCCAGACCACGCACCACGGCCGCGGCCAGATCCAGGACGTCGCCATCGCCGCCGACACCGACGGTCGGATCCGCGGGCTGAAGGTGGACCTACTCGCGGACATGGGCGCCTACCTCATGTTGATCACCCCGGGAACGCCGCTGCTGGGCGCACTCATGTACCCGGGCATCTACAAGATGGACGCCTACTCGTTCAGCTGCACCGGGGTGTTCACCACCAAGACACCCACCGACGCCTACCGCGGCGCGGGACGGCCAGAGGCCACCTTCGCCATCGAACGGATCATGGACGAACTGGCGAGTGAACTCGGCCTGGACCCGGTGGAACTACGTCGACGCAACTGGATCGAGAATACGGAGTTCCCCTACGAGACCGTCGCCGGCCTGACCTACGACTCGGGGAACTACGAGGCCGCCACGGATCGTGCGTTGGAGCTGTTCGGATACGACAGCCTGCGCCAGGAGCAGAGCGCCCGCCGCTCCCAGGACGGCTCGGCGGATGACGCCCCCACGCAGCTGGGTATCGGCGTGTCCACCTACACCGAGATGTGCGGGCTCGCTCCGTCACGCGTACTGGGGTCCCTGTCCTACGGGGCCGGCGGCTGGGAACATGCCGCCGTGCGGATGCTGCCGACCGGAAAGGTCGAGGTCGTCACCGGGACCACCCCACATGGTCAGGGCCACGACACCTGCTGGAGCCAGATCGCGGCCGACCAGCTAGGCGTGGACTACGCCGACGTGCGTGTTCTGCACGGGGACACACAGGTCGCCCCGAAGGGAATGGACACCTACGGCTCGCGGTCCCTGGTCGTGGGGGGTGCCGCACTGGTCCAGGCCTGCACCCGCGTGGTCGAGAAGGCCCGCCCCGTGGCCGCCCACCTGCTGGAGGCCGCGGTGGAGGACGTCGAGTTCACCGGTGGCGCGTTCCGGGTTCGCGGCACGCCCGAGCCCGCCACCACCATGGCGGAGGTTGCCCTGGCCGCATTTACCGCACACGACCTGCCGGAAGGCACGGAACCGTCCCTGGACGCGGAGGCCACCGTCGACCCGGAGAACTTCTCCTACCCGCACGGAACCCACCTGTGCGCGGTGGAGGTCGACACCGAGACCGGCCGGGTGGACATCCGGTCCTACGTGGCTGTCGACGACGTCGGCGTGGTCGTCAATCCCCAGATTGTGGACGGCCAGGTCCACGGGGGAATCGCACAGGGAATCGGGCAGGCACTGTACGAGGAAGCGGTTCACGACGCCGACGGCAACCTGGTGACCTCCACCATGGCGGACTACCTGCTGCCCTCGGCCGCGGACCTTCCCGACTTCGTCACGGACCGCACCGAGTCCCCGGCCACCACCCACCCGCTCGGAGTCAAGGGCGTGGGCGAGGCCGGGACGATCGCATCGACCCCCGCGGTGGTCAACGCGATCGCGGACGCACTCGCACCGTATGGGGTCCGCGACGTTCCGATGCCCTGCACGCCCGAACGGGTCTGGCGTGCCATTCAGGCGGCGCGGGAACAGAACGGAGAAGACCAGTGATTCCGTCCACCTTCACGTATGAGCAGCCAGCGGACGTATCCACGGCCCTGGAGATCATGAGCCGGGCGGCACCGGATCCACAGGAAGCGGATGGCGCCGTCACGGTGCTGGCCGGCGGGCAGAGCCTGGTGCCGCTGCTGCGGTTCCGGCTCGCCGCTCCGGACGTCGTGGTCGACCTGGGCGGATGCGCGGAGCTCCAGGGAATCCGGGACATGGGGGACCACCTGTGGATCGGCGCCATGACCACGCACCACGACGTGATCCGGGATCCACTCGTCGCCGAGCACTGCGGGCTTCTCGCCCAGGCGACCCGCACCGTGGCGGACCCGGCGGTGCGCCACCGCGGAACCATCGGCGGTTCCCTGGCCCATGCCGACCCGGCGGGGGACCTGCCAGCGGTCGCCCTCACCCTGAACGCCGAGATGATCATTGACGGCCCCGACGGACAGCGGGAGGTCCCGGCGGGCGAATTCTTTCTCGACTATCTCACCTCGGCGCTGGAGCCGGACGAGCTCCTCACCGGAATCCGCATCCCCAAGTGGCCGGGGTGGACCTTCCACTACGAGAAGTTCAACCGTACGGCACAGGCCTGGGCGCTCGTTGGGGTGGCCGCCGCGGTCCAACGCGTGCACGGTGATCTCGCCGAGGTCCGAGTGGGACTCACGAACATGGGGGCCACGCCGGTGCGCGCCCGCGGCGTCGAGCAGGCCGCCCGAGGAATCCCAGCCCAGCGCCGGGCCGTGACCGAAGCCAGCCGCCAGGCCAGCTCCGGCACGGAACCACCCAGCGACACGCACGCCCAGTCCGACTATCGGCGACACCTGGCCCAAGTGCTCACCGGTCGCGCCATCAGTCGGGCCGCCGGCCTGTAGCCACCACAGCCGACTCCCGCACCCTGCCGGTTCGTTGACGCACTCCGTTAGGGGCCACGAACCAGGGGGCAGATCCGGGGATGGTTTCCGCGTGTGGGGGAAGAACCATCCCCGGGGTCGGTCTCGCTCCGGTGCCCGTGCGACGCGGTCCTGCCGTCGGGCGCCACTCGGGCCTCGGCCGCGGAGTCCGGACCACAACCGCGAAGGAGGGTCATGAGTACGCGACTGGACAACGAGTTCACGGTCCCCGTTCCGGTGGACGATGCCTGGCGAACTCTGCTGGACGTCCAACGGGTCGCCCCCTGCATGCCGGGTGCCAGCCTGGAGTCCGTGGACGATGACGGAAGCAGCGTCACCGGCCGGGTTCGGGTCAAGGTCGGCCCCGTAACGGTGACCTATCGCGGCACGGCCACCTTCGTGGAGACGGACTCCGCGGCCCGATCGGTGCTCGTCGACGCACGCGGCAAGGAAGCCCGGGGCAGTGGGACCGCCGAAGCCACAGTCCGGGCCACACTCCACGACCAGGGCGACCGAACCACCCGGGTCCGGGTGGAAACCAATCTCAGTGTTACCGGCAAAGCCGCCCAATTCGGACGGGGCGTGATCGCGGACGTCAGCGCCAAACTCGTGGACCGATTCGCCCAGAACCTGGCCGCCCAACTCACGGACCCCGACACGGAGTCCGAAACGGCATCCGGCGCAGCCGCGCCGACCGGCGAGCCACAATCGGGCCCGACACGCACGGGGCGCCTTCGGGCGAGTCGCCCCTATTCGGTGGACCCGGCCGCCGCGAACCGCACGGACAGCTCGGAAGAAACCACAGCAGCCGGGGGAGACACGGATGCTCTGGACGCCCTCGACCTTGCTGCGGGGCCCGTGCTCCGACGCCTCCTGCCGCTGGCCGGTGGCCTGATGGTCGTGGCCGCGGTCGTGTGGTGGCTACGGTGCCGACGCCGGGAATCTCGGCGTTGACCGGGACCGAGACCGCCCCCCGACGCCGGGTAACATCGGCGATCGGAGGCCAGCCACGGGGGGTGCGCATGGATTTCGGATCGGTGGAGCGGGGACGGAAGCGACACGGGGTCCGTGTTGCACTGCGGGTCACCGATCCCGAAGAGCCACATGCCGTCCTCGGTTTTGCTCCCTGTCCGCAGTGCACGGCGATGACGAACTGCGACCCCGGATTCAGCGCACAGTGCCGCGAATGCGGGCTCCGGTTCCCCCGTCGCCGCCAGGCGCATGTGGAGCGGCCCGTACAGTGGGTAACCGAGGAGGAGCTGGACCAGCACACCTTGGCGTGGACGGCAGAGGACGGCGAGAACATCGAGCATCCGACCCCCGCGCCGCGGAGAAATACCTGGATCTGTACCGAATGTGGCGCGATCACCCCAATTTCGGTCACCAGATGTCGCATGTGTTCCCGGCCGCGTGGAAACCCGGGATAGGTGGAGACGCCCACCCGAGTCACCCCCGAGCCGAATTCTGTAACAATAACAACACATTCTGTTCCCTTCGAACTCGGGAGAGTAATCGTCGCACGGGTTTAGGCGTCTACCGCATTCAGCTATGGAATCGCACGCTTGATGGAATAGAGTGGCAGTAGTCGCCATGCGAAGTGCGCACCACGCAGTGACCGGAATCTGGTGCGCCGAGCACGACCATGCACCGGTTCGCGCTCCACTCCCCCTCCCTGGGGTCACTGCCCAGGACCATCCGCTTTGTCAACGGCGCCCTGCGTGCCCCCTCGCACTGCGGGAGGAAAGGAATGAGTTTCGTGAGCGGGCCACCCCCAATTCCCGCCCCGGTGCAGACCACTCCACCACCGGATCCCAACAATCCGGTACGGGTCCTTGTCGTGGACGACCATGCCTTCTTCAGACGCGGCCTGGTATCCGTCCTGGACGTGGAGGACGATATCGAGATCGTCGGGGAGGCGGGCGACGGCGAAGACGCCGTGCGGCGCGCCAGCGCACTCCGGCCCGACGTCGTACTCATGGACGTTCGAATGCCCCGGGCCAGCGGCATCGACGCCTGCGCGGAGATCAAACGAGCCGTGCCCCACTGCAAGATCGTCATGCTGACGATCAGCGACGAGGAGGCGGACCTCTTCGAGGCCATCAAGGGTGGAGCCACGGGCTATCTCCTCAAGGAGATCGCGGTGGAGGAGCTTGCCGACGCGATCCGTGCCGTGATCGACGGCCAGTCCTTCATCAACCCGTTTATGGCACTACGGCTGATCGGTGAGGTCAGTGCCATTGCCAAGCGCGAGCGGTCCCAGCCCGCACAGTCGCCGGCCCCGGAGCTGTCCCAGCGGGAAAACGAGGTACTCCGGCAGATCGCCCGGGGGCTCAGCAACCGCGAAATCGGGAACCGGCTGTTCATCTCGGAAAACACGGTCAAGAACCACGTCCGCCATATCCTGGACAAGCTCGGCCTGCACTCCCGGGTGGAGGCCGCGGCCTATGCCGCACGCGTATTCGACGACGCCGGCGAGGAGGATCCCCCGGACGGCACCGCCGTCTCCCTGCGGTGACACCGCAAACACCTATGCCCCGGTCGGCTCCCGCATCCGCCCGGGGCTGGGACGGCCTAACAGCTTCGATCCCAGGAACACTCGACCATGCCGGAGCCGGGAGCCACGGGATGCTGCTGCGATCGGGTTCCGGGGGCCCGTGCGGGCGCGGCGGCCGTGGCCTCCCGGTCGAACTCGGCGAGTCGAACGGCGATGGCGTCCTGCACATGGGTGGGGGCTGGCCCCGCATGTCCGTTGTTGAGCACCGAGAACACCAGCTCCTCACCTTCGGCGCCGGTCACGTAGCCGGACAGGGCACTGACCCCGGTCAGGGTTCCGGTCTTGGCATGTACCGTGCCTGCCGCCACCGTGTCCACCATCCGATTGCGGAGCGTACCTCCGACGAGCGGATCCTCCTCCCCGGCCACGGGCAGGGACTCGAACCAGATCTCGTACCACTCCTGGTGGGGAACGCCCGCGAACAGATCGATCAGCACTTCGGCCGTCAGCTCGTTGCTGCGGGATAGACCGGACCCGTCGGTGAGGTCGAGGGCCTGCGTGTCCACGTCCAGACTCCGGATCGAGGCGTGCAGCTGGTCCAGACCCGCCTCCCAGCTGCCGACGCCGGTCCCGATCCGGCCGAGGGTTTTCACCAGAATTTCGGCGTGCGCGTTGTTACTGAACTTCATCAACGGAATCATCAGTTCACCCAGCGGAGCCGAATCCCGCTGTGCCAGCTCCACCGCGGCCGGCGGGGCACTGGCGCGCCCCGTCTCCCCTTCGATCTGCACGCCCGCATCGTCGAGGGCCTCGGCCAGGACGTGTGCTGCGAGGTCCGTCGGTTCGTCGACCGTCCGCAGCCGGGTCACGGGGCCCGCATCCACCGGGAGCATGCCCCGCACCTCGATCGTATTGGTGCCGTGCGCACGGGTCACCTCCAGACTGGATTCCCGACCCGGCGCCCCGGTGCGGGCGATGTTCTCCACCTCGACATACCCGGAGGCCACCCCCACATCCACCTCCACCGGTGCGCCGGGGCTGGCGCCGGGCGTGACTCGCACCTCGGTGACCCCCGTGTCGTTGCGGTCGTCGTCGGTGGCGACCGTCAACGCGGAGATCTGCGCGGCGTAGGCGAAGGGCTCGTCTCCCGCCTCCCAGTCGGGGGCCAGCCGCTCGTCGTCGAACCAGGTGTCGTCGGCGACCAGGTCACCGGTCACCGTGTGGACCCCCGCGTCTGCGACGTCCTCGGCGAGGTCGGCGTAGGCGGCGGGCGTCACCGTCGGGTCCCCCGTGCCCACCAGGTGCAGGTCCGTATCCAGCACCCCGTCGTCGTCCGGTTCCCGCTCGGCGACCACGGAGGTGCGGAACCGGTACTCCGGCCCGAGCACATCCAGGGCCGCCGCCCCCGTGAACAGTTTCGCGTTGGAGGCCGGCACGAGTGCCGTGTCTGCGTCCTGTGCGTACAGCGTGTCACCTTCGGTCCGGCTGTGCACCATCAGGCCGGAGGTGGCGCCGGTCAGGGCCGGATCGTCCAGGATGTCCTCGAGATCCGATCGCAACTCGGCGACACCGGGTGGGTCGGGGCCCGCTGTGTCGGCGAGGGAGACCGGAGCCGTGAGGGAGACCAGTCCGGCGGCGCAACCGAGGATGACGGCGCCCCGCCGTAGCGTGCGCGACAGTCGCGACAGTGTCGTGGTCCTGCCCGGTGGTGTCATACGCCCGTTCCCCGTCCGTGTCAGCACCCGGTCTACGGCGACAGCCACTGGCTATGGTGACACGCGGCGTCCGTACCGCGGCGGCGACACAACCGTCACCCCGCGGATGGACATGTCACCACGTGCGGGGATTTCCATCCCGGAGCCGTGTTCGTTTCCCGCGTGCGGCCCGGATGGCTGTGGACGTCACCGTCCCGTGGCGACTCCGGGGCGACGGGCGCCGGCGGGACGGGGGGAGGTTACTCCCATTCGATGGTGCCGGGCGGCTTGCTGGTCACGTCCAGGGTCACCCGGTTGATCTCCCGCACCTCGTTGGTGATCCGGTTGGAGATCGTGGCCAGGGTCTCGTAGGGGATCCGGGACCAGTCCGCGGTCATCGCGTCCTCACTGCTGACCGGGCGCAGGACCACCGGATGGCCGTAGGTGCGGCCGTCCCCCTGGACCCCAACGGAGCGGACGTCGGCGAGCAGCACCACCGGGCACTGCCAGATGTCACGGTCCAGCCCAGCGCGAGTAAGCTCCTCGCGGGCGATGGCGTCGGCGGCACGCAGTGTTTCCAGCCGATCGCGGGTCACCTCACCCACGATGCGGATCGCCAGGCCGGGGCCGGGGAACGGTTGGCGCCACACCATTTCCGGGGGCAGCCCCAATTCCGCACCGAGCTGGCGCACCTCGTCCTTGAACAGTTCCCGGAGCGGCTCGACCAGGCCGAACTGGAGGTCCTCGGGTAGTCCGCCCACGTTGTGGTGCGACTTGATGTTGGCGGCGCCGGATCCACCGCCGGACTCAACGACGTCCGGGTAGAGGGTGCCCTGGACGAGGAACTCGACCTCCTCCCCCTCGGCCCCATCCTCGGCGACGACTTCACGGGCGGCCTGCTCGAAGACGCGAATGAACTCGCGCCCCACGATCCGCCGCTTCTCCTCGGGGTCAGACACGCCGGACAGGGCGTGCAGGAACTGCTCCTGGGCGTCTACGACCTTCAGCCGTGCCCCCGTCACGGAGACGAAGTCCTTCTCCACCTGCTCGACCTCGCCGGCCCGCAACAGTCCGTGATCCACGAAGACGCAGGTGAGCCGTTCACCGATGGCCCGCTGCACGACCGCCGCCGCCACCGCTGAGTCCACACCCCCGCTGAGTGCACAGATCGCGCGTTTCCCGCCGATCTGCGTACGGACCCGCTCGGTCTGCTCCTCCACAATGTTGACCATGGTCCAGGTGGGCCGGCAGCCCGCGGCCTCGTACAGGAAGTGCCGCAGCAGCTCCTGGCCGTGTTCGGTGTGCAGCACCTCTGGGTGGAACTGCACCCCGTAGAGGCCACGCGCGGGATTTTCGATCGCAGCCACCGGTGTGCTGTCCGTGGCGGCGACGGTGCGGAAACCGTCCGGAGCGCGGGTGACGGAGTCGCCGTGCGACATCCACACGGTCTGGCTGGTGGGGGTGCGCGCGAACAGTACCCCCTCCGCGGACACGTCGAGCTGGGTACGGCCGAACTCGCTCCTACCGGTGCGCTCCACGGTGCCGCCGAGTTCCTGCACCATGGTCTGGAAGCCGTAGCAGATGCCCAGGGTCGCCACCCCGGTATCGAACAGGCCCGCGGGAACCTGCGGCGCATCCTCGGCATACACCGACGCCGGACCACCGGAGAGGATGATCGCGCGGGGATTGCGCGCCATCATGTCCGCGACCGGCATCGTCGCGGGCACGATCTCGGAATGGACGTGACACTCCCGCACCCGGCGTGCGATCAGCTGCGCGTACTGCGCACCGAAGTCGACGACGAGGACGGTGTCGAAAGTGGCATCAGCCGAAGCGGCAGCAGTCACGTCAGGGCCTTCCCGCAGGTGAAACTCGGCTCCACCAGTCTAGGGCCTGTGCGGTGGCCACCGGTGCGGCTTCGGCGGTGGCGCGGCTCGACCTGTGGGCGGCTCAGCCGGTGAACCCCCCCGGATTGCGGGACTGCCAGCGCCAGGCGTCGGCGCAGGCGGTGGCGACATCCCGCCGGGCCTGCCACCCCAGCTCCCGCTGGGCCCGGCTGGGGTCGGCGTAGCACACGGCGATGTCTCCGGGCCTGCGCTGCGTGATCTCGTGGGGAACGGGGCGGGAGGAGGCTTCCTCGAAGGCCTTGATCGCCTCCAGCACGCTCAGCCCGCGTCCGGTGCCGAGGTTGTAGGCACGGCAGCGCCCGGTGCCGGTGTCGGGGTCGGGCGCCACCTCGTCGAGGTGCTCCAAGGCGGCGACATGCCCCTCGGCCAGGTCCAGGACGTGCAGGTAGTCCCGCACCCCGGTGCCGTCGGGGGTGGCGTAGTCGGCGCCGAACACCTGGAGGCGTTCCCGTCGCCCGGCGGCGACCTGGGCGATGTAGGGGAACAGGTTGTTGGGGACACCGTCGGGATCCTCCCCGATGAGCCCGCTGGGGTGGGCACCGATCGGGTTGAAGTAGCGCAGGTTGGTCACGCGCCAGCGTGGGTCGGCGGCGGCCAGATCGGTCAGGATGCGTTCGGCGAAGAGTTTGGTGGCCCCGTAGGGGTTGGTGGCGGTCAGGGGCGCGTCCTCGGGGATGGGGACCGTCTGCGGATCGCCGTAGATGGTGGCCGAGGAGCTGAACACGAGCCGGTACACCTCGTGTTCGGCCATGGTCTCCACCAGGGTGAGTACGGCGTCCAGGTTGGTGCGGTAGTACAGCGTTGGCCGCTCGGTCGACTCCCCGACCGCCTTGAGGCCGGCACAGTGCACGACCGCATCGATCCGGTGTTCCTCGAACACACTGCTCAGCGCGGTCGCGTCCGTGCAGTCGGCGGCGTAGCAGGCCAGTTCCCGCCCCGTGATCTCTCCCAGCCGCCGGACTGCCTCGGGGTGGCTGTTGCTGAAATTGTCCACGAGAACGACGTCGTGTCCCGCTTCCACGAGCGCCACGGCAACGTGGGTGCCGACGAAACCGGCACCCCCGGTGAGCAGTACGTTCATGCTTCCCCCGTCCGATTGGGCCGGCTGTGCGGCCCAGCATAGGCGCTCGGTGTCCCGCCCCGGACGCCGACGCGCGGACTTCGGTGCGCCCCCCACCGGCCGTAGGACCACCAGAGCCCCGGATGCCCCTGTCCCCCATCGGCCTTTTCCAACCCCCATCGTCTGGGGGCCTCCCCGAGGCGTGATAGCCACCTTAATCGCCCCCACTCCAGGATGTACTACGTCTTGTAGTAGGATGTGGGGCAACGTGTATCCCGGAATGGCCAGACTCGTGGGGAGGGCCGCGTGGTCGACTGGCTCAGCATCACCATCGTGGTGGTCTCTGTCGCGGTTGCGGTCTGGACCCTGATAGCCACCGTGCGGGATCAGCCGATGCTCGTACCGCACCTGGCCGGTCTGGCCCTGCTGGAGCTGCTGCTGCTGGTCCAGCTGGGGGTCTCAATCACCCTGATGCTCGGCGGACAGACACCGGAGCAGAATGCCGTGTTCATCGGATATCTCGCCTCTGTGGTGCTGATCCCGCCCGCCGCCGCGGTGTGGGGGCTCACCGAACGCAGCCGCTGGGGCCCGGCGGTGATCGCCTTCTCCGGTGTGGTGTTGATCGCCCTGGTCCTGCGGCTGGACCAGATCTGGACGGCCGGCATTGGCTGACACCCGCCGCGCACCAAGCCAGGGTGGTCCGGCACGCCTGCTGGTGGCCGTGTACGCGGTGTTCGCACTCGCGGCCACGGCCCGGGCCAGCTACCAGATCCTCACCCGCTTCGACGAGGCACCACTGGCCTATCTCCTGTCCGCCTTCGCCGGTGTCGTGTACATCATCGCCACGGTCGCCATGGCCCGGCCGGGGCGGGCCGCACAACGGGTGGCCGTGGTCAGCTGCACCGTGGAACTCGTGGGCGTGCTGCTGGTCGGTGCGGCGAGCCTGCTGGCGCCGGGAGCCTTCCCCGACGATACGGTCTGGTCCCGCTTCGGCAGCGGATACGCATTCCTGCCTCTCGTGCTCCCGATCCTCGGGCTTCTGTGGCTGCGCCGGTCCGGACGGGTACCATCCCGGGCATGACGACGTCCCAGCTTCCGGTGGCCGTATCCGTCGACTGGCTGAACCAGAACCGCGATCAGATCGTTCTCGCCGACGTGCGCTGGTACCTGGACGGGCGCTCGGGCCAGGACGCCTACCGGGAGGGTCACATCCCTGGGGCCGTGTTCGTGGACGTGGACCGGCATCTGGCCGCCCCCGCCAGTCCCGACGGTGGTCGTCACCCGCTGCCCACTCCCGACAACTTCGCACGTGACCTGGGAGAACTGGGAATCGGTGATGACAGCACCGTCGTGGCCTACGACGACTCGGGCGGGGCAACGGCAGCCCGGCTGGTGTGGCTGCTGCGCGCCCTGGGCAGCCGGGCGGCCCTGCTCGACGGTGGCATCCAGGCGTGGCCGGGCGAGCTGGAGCAGGGCACGGTGCAGCCCCAGCCAGCTCGGCGCACTCCCCGCCCGTGGCCGGCGGAACGGATCGCCACCCAGGAGGAGGTCACGGCGCTGGCGAGCTCCGGAAGCCCGGGGTACGGCCGCAGCGTCACCCTCGTCGACGCCCGCGCCCGGGAACGGTTCACCGGCGAATCCCCCGCCCCCGTCGACGCCCGTCCCGGGCATATTCCCGGAGCGCGCAACGCCCCCTGGCAGGACAATCTCACCGCGCAGGGCCACCTCGCGTCGCCAGAGCAGCTGCGTGACCGGTTCGTCCGGATGGGGCTGAGCGAGGGAGACCCGGTGATCGGCTACTGCGGCTCCGGGGTGACGGCCTGTCACACCCTGCTCGCCGTGGAACACGCCGGGCTGGGGCCCGGCCGGCTCTACCCCGGCTCCTGGTCCGTGTGGGGCGCCGACCCCCAGCTGCCCGCCGAGACCGGCGACCCCTGACCTGCACCACCGTCGGGGCATCCGCGCCGCGGCCGGTGGCCCACGGGGGGTGAGGGGGACCCTGGCACCGCGTGGCCGTGGACATCCGGGTTAGTGGGTGGCCACACGGTGGATTGGGACACTCACGGACCATCCTGCGGCACTGGCCGGCACAGACCGAGCCGCCGCGCCGAGGCGGGGACACTCTCCCCCCGGGGCGTCCGGCAACCGCGGGGGAAGAGTGTCCCCACCCCCGTATCCGACTGTGCGAGGCGGTGCCCGACACCCACATCAAAACAGTGACACTGCGTGTCTACTCAACTACGGTTTCTCCGGTAACCGCGGGAGGGGAGGGCCGTGGGACCACTGCTGGTCGCGCACTTCGTCCTGGCGGCAGTCGCACCGCTGCTGGTGTTCTGGTGGGGCCGCAACGCGTTCCTGGTACTGGCGGCACTCCCGGCGGGTACTGCCCTGTGGGCGCTGTGGCAGGCACCCCAGGTGGTCGCCGGACCATCCCCCACCTGGACTGTGGAGTGGGCCCCGGCCTACCACCTCGTCCTCGCCCTGCGCATGGACGTGCTGAGCCTGGTCATGACGGTGGTGGTGACCGGGTTCGGTGCACTCGTCCTCGTCTACTGCGCCCGCTACTTCACCTCCGCCGAACCCGGGCTCGTCCGCTTCGCCGGAGTGATGGTGGCCTTCGCGGGCAGCATGCTCGGACTGGTCCTGGCCGACGACCTGGTGATCCTGTTCGTGTTCTGGGAACTCACTTCCGTCTTCTCCTATCTCCTGATCGGCCACGACGCCGAACGACGCACCAGCCGACGGGCAGCGACCACCGCATTCACCGTCACCACCCTCGGCGGCCTGACGATGCTGGTCGGGGTGGTGATCATCGGCGAAACCGCGGGCGACTACCGGATCAGCCACCTGGTGAGTGATCCCCCAGCCGGGGCCGCGGTCACGGTCGCCGTGGCGCTGCTGTTGGTCGGAGCCCTGTCCAAGTCGGCCCTGCTGCCGTTCAGCCTGTGGTTGCCGGCGGCGATGGCCGCCCCCACCCCCGTCAGTGCCTATCTGCATGCCGCCGCGATGGTGCAGGCGGGGGTGTACCTGGTGGCCCGGCTGGCTCCGGCCTTCAGTGACCTGCTGCTGTGGCAGCTGCTCACCGTGGGAGTGGGCACCGCCACGATGGTCCTGGCCGGGTGGAAGGCTCTGCGCCAGAACGATCTGAAGCTGCTGCTGGCCTACGGAACCGTGAGCCAGCTGGGATTCCTGATCGCCACCCTGGGCCGCGGCACCGACGCGGCCGCCTTCGCCGGGCTGGCGCTGCTGCTCGCACACGCCCTGTTCAAGGCCCCGCTGTTCCTTGTCACCGGCATCGTCGACCACGGAACCGGAACCCGGGACCTGCGCCACCTGTCCGGGCTGTGGCGAGCGATGCCAGCCACCTTCGGGGTTGCCCTCGTCGCGACCGCCTCCATGGCCGGCCTCCCGCCCCTCGCGGGCTTCGTCGCCAAGGAGGCCGTGTTCGAGGCGTTCCTCCACCCCGCCCGTGCGGGGAGCTGGCCCGACACGCTCGTGCTGGCCGCGATGGTCCTGGGCAGCGCCTTCACCGTCGGCTACAGTGCCCGCTTCCTGTGGGGGGCCTTCGCCGACAAACGTGATCTGCCCGGGCTCGCCCCCGCCACGACACACGGCCCCGGTCCGCTGTTCCTCGCCCCGGCGCTGCTGCTGGCCGTGCTGTGCCTGTTCGGTGGCCCGTTCGCCGAATGGCTGTCGCCGGCACTGGCCGGATATGCAACCACTCCCGGCCTCACCGCCGCCCAGTCCGAACTGCACCTGGACCTGGTTAACGGTGTGGGGGTGGCCATGGTGGCCTCGGCGGTGGCCCTGGCGGGAGGGCTACTGCTGTTCCGCTTCCGCGCCCGGGTCGCCCGGCTGGGTGCGCAGTGCGCCCTTCTGGACGCGGACGCGGTCTACCGCCGGGTACTGAGGACGGTGGACACCCTCGCCCTCCAGGTCACCGGGGCCACCCAACGCGGGTCCCTGCCCCTGTACCTGGGGGTTGTCCTGCTCACCCTGCTCGCCGTGACCGGGATTCCCCTCGCCCGGGTCCTGAGCGACGTTCCTGCCGTGGAGCCACGCTGGTGGGACTCCCCCATCCAGGTGGCCCCGGCCCTGATCGTGGCGCTGGCCGCGCTGGGGACCTTGATCGTACGGCAGCGCCTGTTCGCGGTGGTCCTGGCCGGGGTGACCGGGTACGGAACCGCTGTGCTGTTCGTGTTCCAGGGTGCGCCCGACCTGGGACTGACCCAGTTCCTGGTGGAGACCGTCAGCCTCGTGGTGTTCGTTCTGGTGCTGCGCTGCCTGCCCGGCCGGTTCTCCACCCCGGTGCTGCGCAGCCGCCGGCGGTGGAACCTGCTGCTCGGGGTGGCGATGGGCGCGCTGCTGGCCACCCTGTCCATCGTGGCGCTGGCCGGGCGGCAGCATCCGCCGGTCTCCGACGCGTTCGGCGCCGCGGCACAGCAGGCCGGAGGCAGCAACATCGTCTCGATTGTGCTGGTGGACCTGCGGGCCTGGGACACGATGGGTGAGATCTCGGTGCTCGCGGTGGCGGCCACGGGAGTCGCGAGTCTGCTGTTCCTGCTGCGGCGGGTCCCCAACGCGGCACGGCACGCCCCCGGCCCCAGCGTGCCGATCCCGGACCCCGCCGGCGATCCGCAGCAACACCAGCAGCGGTGGCGCTCCCCACCCCTGGCGTGGGCCCGCGCGACCGCAGGGGTCCGTGCGCGGGCCACAGAGCAGGCCTGGCTCCCGGGAGCACTGGCCATCCCCGAGGAGCGTCGTTCGGTGGTCCTGGAGGTGTTGGCACGCATGCTGTTCCACACCATCCTGCTGCTGTCGGTGTATCTCCTACTGACCGGGCACACCTCGGTCGGGGGCGGATTCGCCGGTGGAATCGTGGCCGGACTCGCACTGACCGTCCGCTACCTCGCCGGGGGACGCTTCGAACTCTACGCCGCCTCCCGGCTCCAGCCGGGCTCACTGATCGGCTGGGGATTGACCATCGCCACCGGATCGGCACTCGCCGCGATCCTGACGGGCCACGAGGTCCTCACCAGCACGGTTGTGGATCTGACCCTGCCCGTGCTGGGGCACGTGCACGGCAGTACCTCGCTGGTGTTCGATCTCGGGGTCTACCTGCTGGTACTCGGACTCCTCCTGGACATTCTGCGCAGTCTCGGCGCGCGAATCGACGAGCAGTCCGAACACGCCGGCCGCCCCCAGGAGGTGCGCCCATGACTGTGCTCGCGACCGGGGCCGCGACCACCCCCACGCTCGCGCTGGTGGGCGTGATCGGGGTGTTGGGGGCGGTGGGGACGACCTTGCTGCTGGAGCGCAGCCTCACCCGGATCCTGCTCGGCGTGGTGGTACTCAGCAACGCCATCAATCTGCTGATCCTGGCCGCGGGTGGACCGGCCGGACGGCCACCAATGCTGGAAACGCAGACCACGGCGCCGATGAACGATCCACTTCCGCAGGCCATGGTGCTCACCGCGATCGTGATCACGCTCGGGGTGACCGCGTTCCTCCTCGCGATGGCCTACCGCAGCTGGCAGCTGGAGGGCAACGACGAAGTGCGGGACGACGCCGAGGACCGGCGCATCCTGCGGGCCGCGGAACACGGGGACCTCCGCGCCCAGATCCGCGCCGAACGCGAACGGCTGGCCCGCGCCGAGGACGACGACCTGCGGGGGACCTCCTAGATGGTGGAACTGACCGGGCATCTCGTACCGCTGCCGGTGGTGTTGCCGCTGCTGGCCGCCGGACTGCGGCTGGCTCTGGGCCGACGGTGGCCCCGGCTCCAGCGGGTTCTCAGTGTCACCACCCTGAGTGTGGTGCTGCTGGTGTCGGTGCTCCTGCTGGTCGCCGCGGACACGCACGGCCCCCTGGTGGTGCAGGTCGGGGGCTGGGCCGCTCCGGTGGGAATCTCGCTGGTTGCCGACCGGCTGTCGGCGCTGCTGCTGGTGGTGTCCGTGGCGATCACCCTGGCAGTACTCGTGTACTCCATCGGGCAGGGCATGGTCGACGGCGAGGAAGTGGCGCCGCTGGCGATCTACCATCCCACCTACCTCATCCTGGTCGCCGGCGTCGCCACCGCGTTCCTGGCGGGCGACCTGTTCAACGTGTATGTGGGCTTCGAAGTGTTGCTCACCGCCAGCTATGTCCTGCTCACCCTGGGCGGGACCGGATCCCGGCTGCGGGCGGGGGCCACCTACGTGGTGGTGTCCCTGGTGAGCTCCATGGTGTTCCTGGTTGCGGTTGCCACGATCTACGCCGCCACAGGCACGGTGAACCTGGCCCAGCTCGCCGAGCGGCTGGCCGAGCTTCCCCCGCAACTCCAGCTGGTGCTGCACACCCTGCTGCTCACCGGATTCGCGATCAAGGCCGCAGTGTTCCCCCTCTCGGCCTGGCTTCCCGACTCCTACCCCACCGCGCCCGCCCCGGTCACCGCGGTTTTCGCCGGACTGCTGACCAAAGTCGGGGTGTACACCATGATCCGCACGCAGACCCTGCTGTTTCCGGGCGGCAGCCTGGACACCCTGCTGCTGGTGGTGGCGCTGGCCACCATGCTTGTGGGGATCCTGGGTGCGGTCGCACAGACCGACATCAAGCGGCTGCTGTCATTCACGCTGGTCAGCCACATCGGATATCTGGTGTTCGGCCTGGCGGTGGGCAGCGTCCACGGACTGTCGGCCGCGATCTTCTACGCGGTGCACCACATCACGGTGCAGACCTCCCTGTTCCTCGTGGCGGGGTTGATCGAACGCCGTGGCGGAACAACATCGATGCGTTCCCTGGGGGGCCTGGCCACGCTCTCGCCCGTCCTGGGCATCCTGTTTTTCGTGCCCGCCATGAACCTGGCCGGAATTCCGCCACTGTCCGGGTTCCTGGGCAAGCTGGGTCTGGTCCAGGCGGGCGTGGCCGCGGGCGGACCGCTGGCCTACACCCTGGTCGCGGGCTCGGTCGTGACCAGCCTCCTCACGTTGTACGCGATGGCGCGCCTGTGGGGATACGCCTTCTGGCGTTCTCCGTCCCTGGCCGTGGCCGCGACTCCGGGAACCGTACTGGAGTCGCCGGGGGAACCCGCCCTGACCTCGGCCTATGGGCCGGAGGAGACGGTTGGTCCGGCCTCCCGCCGCACGGTCACCGGTGGCGCCACGACCCTGGGCGGCCAGGCCATCGTCACCACGGCGCGACTACCACGCACCATGACCGGCGCCACCATCGCGCTCGTTGCGTTCGGCCTCGCGTTGACCGTGCTCGCCGGCCCACTGACCGCCTACTGCGAACGCACGGCCAGCGAACTACTCGAGTCGGGGGACGAACACCCGACCCTCGCCCCGGGAGGTGATGGGTGAACGTCAGATCCGCGGGGTCCTGGCAGGACCGGATGGAACGGTACTGGCTCCAGTTTCCGCTGCTGCTGTGGCTGCTCGCCGTGTGGATCCTGCTGCACGGCAGAATCTCTGTACAGGTTCTTGCGGGCGGCGTGGGGATCTCGCTGCTACTCCTGGTGGTTTTCCGGATGCCCGCAGTTGACTACGGGGTACGGCTACGTCCCGGGGCCGCGGCCTGGTTCGTGCTGCGGTTCCTGGCCGATCTGGTGGTGGCCAGCTTGCGCATGGTGGTGCAGGTGTGTAGCCGGCGTCCGCGCTGTGCGGTCCTCGCGATCCCGCTGCGGACCCGCTCGGACGTACTGCTGACGGCCACGGCCATCACCGTCTCCGCGATTCCCGGAACGGTGGTCGTGGAGGTTGGGCGATCCAGTTGGACCTTGTGGGTGCACGCGCTCGGAGCGGTCGACGCTCGGGGGCAGGAGGCCACCCGCATGAGCACCCTGGCGTTGGAGGCCCGGATCACCCGTGCGTTCGGCACCCGCGCCGACCTCTCCCGGCTACAGGAGGAGCAAGAGTGAGCGGCACCACCCTGGTCTGGGCGGCGATTATGGTTCTGTTGACCGCGGCCGCCCTGCTGGCCCTGGCACGGATCGCCCTGGGGCCCTCCATTCTGGACCGGGCCATCTCGCTGGACGTACTGGTCGCGGTCGCGATCGCCGGGCTGGGGACGTTCGCGGCCTTCCACCGGGACCCGGGCCCGCTGCCCATCCTGCTGGTGCTCTCCCTGGTGGGGTTCGTCGGGTCGGTGAGTGTGGCCCGGTTCGTGGCCCGGCGCGTCCCGCCGCGGACCGGGCATCCGGACGATCCCGGGTCCACCACGGGGACGCCGCCGGGGGCCGGCGGCCCCGGGGATCAGGACGGGGGCCGGCATGGCTGAGCTTGTGGAGGCTGTGGCGCTGGGCTGCCTGCTGGCGGGGGCCGCGCTGAGTCTGGTGGCGGGCGTCGGCCTGCTGCGGTTCCCCGACCTACTCACCCGCCTGCACGCCGCCACGAAACCGCAGGTACTGGGGGTGTTGCTCATCCTCGCGGGAATCGAGCTGCGTACCTTCCCCGAGATCAACGCGGGCATCCTGCTGTTGGTGGCCTTCTTCCAGGTGCTCACGGTGCCCGTGGCCGCGCACCTGGTTGCCCGCACCGCCTACCGCACCGGCCGCGGTCGGGCGAGCAACCTCACGCGCGACGATCTGGGCTGGGGTGAGCGCGAGCGTGGGTCGGGGTGAGACACGGACATTCGAACCCCTGACTAGCGGCGGTCTCACCCTCCTCTTACCTACGGTCCCCACCCTGAATGGTGGAACGAGGAAGTGCGGAGCACACAGGAGGGGGATCCGCATGCATCCGAACTCGGAACCGGAGTTCCGGCCACACGGGGAGGAGTCGCCGTCCGGCACCTCCGCGGGGCCGGAGGGCAGCGCCCCGGCAGAGGCAACCGGTGCCGCCCCGCCGGGCGCACCAGCTGGTGCATCCGGTGCCGGTGCGGAACCAGCGGCAGCGCCTGGCGCGGCCCGCGCGTTCGCAGCTTCGGACGCCGTTCCATCAGCGCAGCGGCGGCACTCCACCCCCCGGCTGATCGCGATCGCCGCCGGGACCGCACTGGTCACGAGTCTGGTGGTGGGGCCCGCCGCGGCCCTGGCCACCACCCATCTGTTGGGCGAGCGTGCGGTGGAGAGTTCGTTGGAGGATACCGGAGGGGCCGGTGACGCCTCCGGCTCGCTGCCCAGCAGCGAGGTCAGCGAAGTCGCCAACACGGCCCTACCCAGCGTGGTCTCGATCGAGGCAGGGCAGGGCGGCGGCAGCGGGGTGGTGATCAGCTCCGACGGGCAGATTCTCACCAACAACCACGTGGCCACGGCGGGCCCCGAGGATGAGCTGACCGTGCGGTTCAACGACGGCACCGATGCCGACGCCCAGATCGTGGGCGCCGACCCGGTCTCCGATCTCGCCGTGATCCAGGCCGAGAACGTTGACGGGCTCACGCCCGCGACCTTCGGCGACTCCGACGAGTTGGCGGTAGGTGCGGATGTGGTGGCCATCGGTTCACCGCTGGGCCTGTCCGGGTCGGTCACCTCCGGTGTGGTCAGCGCCGTGGAGCGCCCGGTCAACACGGGCCTCGCCGAGCCCCCCGAGGGTGAGCCGGAGGAGCTGCCGTTCGGTATCGAACCGCCCACGGAAACGCCGCAGGCACAGACGACCACGGTCATCGACGCGATCCAGACGGACGCGCCCATCAACCCGGGCAACTCCGGCGGCCCACTGATGAACGCCGCGGGTGAGGTCATCGGGATCAACACCGCCATCGCCAGTATGGGGGCCGGGGGCACCGAGACGGCCGGGTCGATCGGCTTGGGCTTTGCCATCCCGATCAACCAGGCCGCGCCGATTGCCGAGGAGCTCAGCGAAGGCGGGCCAGCCAGCTACGCCACCCTGGGTGCGACCGTCACCGACGCGCAGAACGGTGCCGGTGTTGTGGATGTCGCCTCCGACGGGGCCGCCGATGAGGCAGGCATCGAATCCGGTGACGTCATCACCCAGGTCGACGACCGCGCCGTCCCCAACGCGGATACGCTCATCGCCGCCGTGCGGTCGAACAGTCCGGGAGACACAGTCACGGTCACGGTGCTCCGCGACGGCGACACCCACGAGGTCGAGGTGGAACTGACGGCCCAGTCCGCCGACAGTGTGGAGGCCTAGCCTCCGGGTCCGGTGGCGAGCGCGGGACCAGCCCGGACCGTGCTGGCCACCGGGGCGAACCGCGTGCCTGGTGCTTGCGGGCGTGGCGATGGTCCACCATGGCGCTATGTGTGCCGACCACCTCCCCCGCTCCCGGATCCTCGTCGCCGACGACGACCGGGCGATCCGCGAGTCTCTGGACCGTGCACTGCGCCTGGACGGCTATGAGGTGTTGCTCGCCACAGACGGTGTACAGACCCTGGCCCGGATGCATGCGGAGCCGGTGGACCTGCTGGTGCTGGACGTGGCCATGCCCCGCGTGGACGGTCTGGGCGTGTGTGAGGTACTCCGCGCTGAGGGAAACCAGGTCCCCATCCTCATGCTGACGGCCCGCGTCACCACACCGGATCGGGTGGCGGGGCTCGACGCCGGCGCCGACGACTACGTACCCAAACCCTTCGAGCTGGACGAGTTCCTGGCCCGGGTGCGGGCCCTGCTGCGGCGAGCCGGCCCGGTCGGAGCCCCGCAGCCGCACCCCGGCACCGCGGCGGCCGCGCACGCCGAATCGTGGACGGAGCGCCAGCTTCAGGTGGCTGACCTGCGGCTCGACGCCGGCGCCCGGCGGGCTTGGCGTGGTCACCGCGAGCTCGAGTTGTCCAAGACCGAGTTCGACCTGCTGGAACTGCTGCTGCGCAACGCCGGCATCGTGTTGGACCGCAGCACCATCTACGACCGCATCTGGGGATACGACTTCGGGCCGGAGTCGAAGAACCTCGCCGTCTACATCAGCTACCTGCGCCGCAAACTGGAACGTGACGGGGAACCACAGCTCATCCACACCGTGCGCGGTGTCGGGTACACGATTCGCGCGGAGTAGCCATGGCCGGGCTGAGCCTACGCACCAAGGTGGCGATGGCGTTCCTTGTCATCGCCGCGCTCGTCGCCGCCGCGGTGGGTGCGCTGGCCTACCAGTCGGCCTCCCTGCTGATCCGCGCCGACGCCGAGCAACGCTTCGCCGACGTCGTCGACCAGGCCGCTGACAACCTGCGTGCGGGGCGCGGAATCGCGCTCTGGTTCGAGGACACCCCGCCACCGGCCACCAGCGAGAACTTCGACGTGCTCAGTCAGGAGGAGCTGAGTGTGCAGGTGCTGCACCCCGACGGGAGGGTCCTCACCCGCCCGGACAGCCCGCGCGCGGTGCTTCCGCCCACCGCGGCGGAGCTGGAACTGGCCCGCTCCGCAGACGCGGGGGCGGTGGAGCTGCGGGAGGTCGACCACGCCGGAGAGCGGTTCCGCACCGCCACGCTGGCCCTCGGCGGTGGCAACGGGGCCCTGCAACTGGCCCAGGCGATCTCCCCCACCGAGCAGCTTCTGCGTAGCCTGCGCACCCAGATGCTGGTGGTCGGGGGCGCGATCGCGCTCGTGGCCGGGGCCGTGGGCTGGTTCGTAGGTTGGCGGCTCACCCGGCGGCTCGCCCGCCTGACCGCGGCGGCCGAACACATCAGTGCCACCGGAAAACTGGAACCGATGGCCCCCGGCGACATCGGTTCGGGCAGCGACGAAGTTGGGCGGCTGGCCGGAGCGTTCACCGCGATGCTGGCCCGGCTGGCCGGTGCCCGCCAGGACCAGCGCCGACTCGTCGAAGATGCTGCGCACGAACTCCGCACCCCCCTCACCAGCGTCCGCACGAACGTGTCCATGCTGCGCCACCTGGACCGCATGCCCGCTGCGGAGCGCGACCAGCTGCTGGCGGACCTTCAGGGCGAGACGCGGGAACTCGCCGACCTCGTGGGCGAGGTGGTGCGGCTGGCCACCGACCAGCACGCCACGGAGGAGTCCCAGGACGTGGACCTGGGCGCCTTGGCGGAGCGGGCCGCGGCGCGCACCCGACGCCGCTACGACCACGAGATCAGCGTGCGCACCGTCCCAGAGGGGTCCCGGCCGGTGGTCACGGCACGGCCGCACGCCCTGGAACGCGCCCTCACCAACATCGTGGAGAACGCCGCGAAACTCGCTCCCATGTCCGCAGGCCCCATCGAGATCGAGGTTCAGGGAACGCGGGTCGCCGTCGCCGACCGTGGCCCCGGAATCGCCGACGCGGACCGAAACCGGATATTCGACCGCTTCTACCGCGCCGAGGTCTCGCGCGCCCTTCCCGGCTCCGGCTTGGGCCTGGCGATCGTACGCGAGATTGTGGAACAGCATGGCGGCACCGTGTTCGCCCGGCACCGTCCCGGTGGCGGGGCCGTGATCGGGTTCGACCTGCCCACGCAGTCCTGACGGTGCCCGGACCGAACCCGGTGCCGCCCGGGACTCGGCGGGGCCGGCCCTCAGTCGGGCTGGATATCACGCCGGCGGAAGCCGAACAGCCCGCCCGCGACCAGGGCGAGGGCCAGCCCGGACAGTGCGAGCACCGGGGCCCACTCCAGGTCTTGATGGGGCAGCTCCGCGACGTGCAGGAACGGCGAGGCGTCCATCATCCACTGCGGAAGGTCCAGCAGTGGTCCGAACATCCACACCAGGAAGGAGTAACCCAGCACCGCCCACACCAGGGGGGACAGGCGGGGCCACCAGCCGTACAGGAACGTGGCGAGGCCAACCAACACGGCCAGTGCCGGCAGATGCACCATCTGGGCACCTACCAGGCGCGGGATCTCGACCAGGTCCGCCTGCTGGATGGCGTAGACGGTTCCGGCCGCGAGCCCGGCGACGGCGAGCAGGGCCGCGGATCCGAGCAGTGCAACGAGGACGTGTGCGCCGAGCCAGTGCCAGCGGGACACCGCGGTGGCCAGCACGGCCTCGGCTCCACCCGCGTGCTCCGCGCCGCGGACACGCAGCAGCGTCTGAAGGGTATAGCCGCCGGCCACCATCGCCAGGAACAGGAAGTAGAACCCGAACATGGCCTGGTCGAGCGCGGCCGCGTCGAACTGCACGAAGTTCTCGTAGAACTCGATCTCGCGCAGCTGCTCCGCCTCTCCGGAGAGCACCCCACCGAACAGGCCGAAGGCCACCATCGTTGCCCCCCAACCGAGCAGTCCGGCGCGTTGCTGCCGGAACACCAGCCCCAGGGGGCTGACCAGCCACGCCCGAGCCCGCGCCCGGCCCGGCCGGGGCCGCAGCAGCCCGCTCCCGAAATCGCGGCGGACGTTGAGGGCGTAGGCGCAGGCGGCCAGTGCCAGGGCGAGGCCCACGAGTGGGAGCAGCGGCCACCACTCTTCCTGCGCGTAGGGCCGTAGCGCCTGGGTCCACCCCACCGGCGAGTACCAGACCAGGACGTTGTCGGCGACGTCGCCGGCGGCCCGCACGGCGAACGCGACCGCGAACAGCGCGCAGGACAGGCCCACCGCGGCTCGCGCATACTCGGTGATCTGGGCAAAGACCAGGGCCAGGGCGGTGCACACCAGGCCGAGACCCGCCATGGAGACGCCGAAGGCCATCGAGCCGGTCCAGGGCATCCCCACCGCAGCCAGCCCCAGGCCCAGCAGCGCACCCAGCAGGACGATGCTCCCACCCACGACGGCCAGGGTCGCGGTGATGGCGGCGTGCCGCCCCACCACGCCGGCGCGCACCAGCTCCGCCCGTCCGCTCTCTTCTTCTCCGCGGGTGTGCCGTACCGCCAGGAAGATTCCCATCAACGCGACCAGGATGATGGTGGTTGCGCTGAGTTCGTTGGCGATGAGGGGACCGATGGTGTCGGTGCTGGCCTCGGCGAGGCCGTACCCCGGCCCGGTCAGCGCAATCCCGGCCGGGTTGCCCTGCAACAGTGCGATGCGGGCGGCGATCTCGGCGTCGTCCTGGAAGATGTCGGTAAAGCTGGCCGCGGATCCCACCACCGTGGCGGTGATCGCGACCAGCCACACGGGTATGCGCAGGCGGTCGCGGCGCAGCTGGAAGCGGATCAGTGTGCCCGTTCCCGCGAATGCGTCCGCCGGACGACGCGGCGCCACGGCGGTGGTCTCCCGCTCGGGGGTGGCCACGGGGCTGTCGGCTCGGCTGCCCATCACCCTGCTCCGTTTCCGACTCCGTTACGTTCGGCCAGCTCGGCTCCGTAGTGCCGCAGGAACAGCTGTTCCAGGGTGGGTGGGCGGCTGACGAGGCTGCGCACCCCGAAGCTCGTCACGTGCCGCAGCACGCCGTCGATGTGCTCGGTGTCGACGTCGAACCGCACCCGGCTGTCCGTGGTCTCGATGTCGTGCACTCCGGGCAGATCTGCGAGCCCGGTCAGCTCCTGGAGGGTCTCGGCCTCGATGGTGGTTCGGGTCAGGTGCCGCAACTCGGCCAGGGTGCCCGACTCGACCGTGCGCCCGGCACGAATAATGCTCACCCGGTCGCACAGGGCCTCGACCTGGGCCAGGATGTGGCTGGACAGCAGCACGGTGCGGCCCATCCTGGTCTGCTCCCGGATGCACTCCTGGAATACCGCCTCTACCAGTGGGTCCAGGCCGGAGGTGGGCTCGTCCAGCACCAGCAGTTCGGCATCGGAGGCCAACGCGGCCACGATGGCGACCTTCTGCCGGTTGCCTTTGGAGTAGGTGCGTGCCTTCTTCGTGGGATCCAGGTTGAATCGTTCCACGAGGTCACGGCGCCGCTGCTCGTGCAGGCCGCCGCTGAGGCGGCCGAGGATGTCGATGGCCTCGCCGCCGGTGAGGTTCGGCCAGAGGTTCACGTCGCCGGGGACGTAGGCCAGGCGCCGATGGAGTGCCACGGCATCGGCCCAGGGATCGCCGCCGAGCAGCTGCGCCCGACCCCCGTCCGCGCCGAGCAGCCCCAGCAGGATACGGATGGCAGTGGTTTTTCCGGCCCCATTCGGCCCCAGGAATCCGTGGACCTCTCCCCGAGCGACGGACAGGTCCAGCCCGTCCAACGCACGCACGTGCCCGAAGGTCTTCACCAGGCCGGTGGCCGAGATCACGTCGTTCATCCCGACAGAGTAACACTGTTTTCATGAATTTGTGAAACAATATAACTCTATAATCTATTCGATCTTGGTAATCTGGCCGGTGGGGGAGGTGACGGGTGAC
Organism: Lipingzhangella rawalii; assembly: GCF_031628175.1. NCBI lineage: Bacteria > Bacillati > Actinomycetota > Actinomycetes > Streptosporangiales > Nocardiopsidaceae > Lipingzhangella > Lipingzhangella rawalii. The sequence goes on from NZ_JAVLVT010000002.1 coordinate 206,095, forward strand.
CGAACACGCTCACGAGCCGGAGCACCAACGCGACGACGCCCAGGCATGGGCGGTGGAACGCATGGCCGTGCTGCTCACGGAGCAGGGCATACCGCGAATGATGGCCCGCGTCTTCGCCTTCGCCCTGGTCGACGACGCCGACCGCTACACCGCGAGCGAACTCGCCGAGGGGATTCGGGTCAGCCAGGCGGCCATATCGGGGGCGGTACGGCCCCTGGTGCACATGGGTCTGCTGGATCGGGTCCGCGAACCGGGCGCACGCAGCGACCACTACCGCCTCTACGACGAGGACGTGTGGAGCGCGATCATGCTCCAGCGCGGCCCGCTCCTGGAACGCTGGGAGCAGGCCACGGCCGAGGCCATGTCCCAGCTCCCCGAGGGCCCGGGCCGGCGCCGGCTGAACGAAACCCGGGAGTTCATGGCCTACATGCGCACGGAGCTGCCGAACCTGGTCAAGCGGTGGCAGGAGCACCGGGCTCAGCTCCACACCACGCAGACCGGCGCCGAGGCGACACCCGCCACCCCGGAGGCCGAGGATCGCGAGACCCACTGAGCCACCCGGTCTCTTCGCCGATTCGGCCACCGCGTGTCGTCACCCCGCGTCACACTGGTGACCATGCATGCAAGGAGGCATGATGGTAACTATGGCGATCAGCGATCCGGAGACACCCGGGAGCACCCCGCCCGAGAAGCCACTGACAGTGGAAGACCTGGCCCGGATGCCGGACGATGGGCAGATCTACGAGCTGGCGGACGGGAGGCTGGACGTGACCCCCGCCCCCGCCTCCCCCCACACCCGCGCGGAAACACGGCTATCCTGGCAGCTGATCAACAGCGCCCCCGAGGATGTCGAGATCCAGACCGGCCCCGGGGTGACCCTGAACGACCAGCGCACCAGCCACCGGATTCCCGACGTGGCCGTGTTCCGCGCCGGCGCGTTGGAGCGCCCCTACTTCACCACGCCCCCGCTGCTGGCGGTGGAGGTGGTCTCGCCGGAGAGCGTGCTGCGGGACCACCACCGCAAGAAGCGCGAGTACGCCGCTTTCGGCGTGGAGTCCTACTGGATCGTTGACCCCTCGCTGGAGAAGCCCGGCATTATCGAACTCCGGCTCAGCGACGGCGAATACACCGAGGTCACACAGGTTCTCGGCGACGACGTATTCGCCACGAAGCAGCCCTTCCCGGTGCGGATCGTGCCGACGTGGCTGGTCGCTGACGGACCCTGGCGCCGGCACATTGGCGGCGAGGCGGACACACCCGGTCGTTGAGCGTGTGCCGGGCGGGAGGTGGTCGCCACAGCGGCTTCCGGTGGCCGCCAGCGACACGATCGGGCCGGACCGCGGTGCGACTACAGCGAGCGCAGGAACCCGCCGTCGCAGCGGACCTGGCTTCCGGTGACGAACGAGGCCCGCGCGCTGGCGAGGAAGGTCACCACCGCAGCGAACTCCTCCGGGGTGCCGAGTCGCCCGGTGGGAATCGCGGCGATCGCCTGGTCCCGCGCCTGCTGCGGGGTGACGCCGGTGCGTTCGGCCGTGGCCCGGTCCAGAGCGGCAACCCGCTCGGTGTCGATCCTGCCCGGAAGCACCATGTTGACCGTTACCCCGTCCGCGGCGACCTCGGCGGCCAGGGTCTTGAGGTAGCTGGCCAGGGCCGCACGACCCGCGTTGGAGCCCACCATGGTCGGGGCGGGCTGCTGCACGAACGAGGAGCCCACCGCCACAATCCGGCCCCACCCGCGCTCCCGCATCCCCGGCAGGGCTGCCATGGCCAGCTGCTGATGCACCAGCAGCTGGGTATGCATCGCCTCAGCCAACTCCTCGGTCGTGACCTCCTGGGCACTGCGTGGCGCTGGCCCGCCGCCGTTCAGCACACACACATCCACCCGGCCGAAGCGCTCCGTGGCCGCATCAACGAGCCGCTGCGGGGCACCCTGCTCGGTGAGGTCCAGCTCCACCGGCAGTGCCGCGGGTAGCTGCGCCGCGTGCTCCCACAGCAGGTCCCCACGCCGTGCCGCCAGTACCACGTTGGCTCCCTCTGCGGCGAGCTCCCGCGCGACAGCCAGACCGAGCCCACTACTCGCGCCCGGAACGACCGCCGTACGCCCGGCAAGCCCCAGATCCATGACGTGCTCCCTTCGATTGACGGACCGGCCGCCCATTGTGCCGGACCACCAGGCGGACTGGAGACGTATGCGCCTGCCCACCGAGCGGGACGCTGCGAACGGTACGGTGCTGGACCGCCCCCATCCCCGGAGTTCCCCGGACATCAAGCACCCCGTCACCCCAGCCCACTTCACAACCAGACGCGCCGAACCCAGCCGGAGGGCGTGACGTCACGGTCGGGTGAGCGTGGCACACGAAGGATTCCTGGTGGATGCCCTGGTGAACCAGACAGCTCCACGACACGACCGGAGCTTGCTCCTGCTCAGTGCGACGCACCGTCGCGAGGCGAGACAATCCGCCGGGACCTCACGCCGAACCTCCGCTGCGCAGTGCGTCCGCGACCGTGGCATGTACCGGGATCCGTCGGTCGATCGCGGTCACGTGCAGGATCTGCGCGACGCGGTGGGTGGCCGCCGCGAGTGCGATCTGGCTGGAATGCTGCTGAGCGACCTTGTGACACTGGATCAACGCCCGCAGTCCGCTGGAATCGATGAAGCTCAACCGCTCGCAGTCCAGGATGGCGTGTGTCCCCGGGGTCTCGGCGAGTGCCGTGATCTCGGCGCGGAAGTCCTCGGCGGTGGCGATGTCGATCTCACCGTCCAACTCGACGACAACCGCGTGCTCGTGGGAGGTGGGCGTGGTCTTGAGTGCAGACATGCACGAACTCCAGGATCTGGACGTGGGGATGGGCGGCTCGGAGGGGAATCCCACGTCCGGCTCGGCCACAGGCTCGGTAACTGCACGGGCACCGTGGCACAGTCCACCACGACTATCCTCGAGCTGCGGACCAGCACGAGATTTTACCACAATGACCCCAGGATCCGAGCACATTCGCATCCCGATACCGTCGATTCCAGCCTCGGTTCGACCTGATCTCCCCCGGACCTAGCGATCCGGCTGCCCCCCACCGTGGGACCGCAGCCCGTCGAAGGCGACGGCCGCGATCGTGCGCGCCAGATCCTCGGCCCCAAGCCCCTGGCCCGGGCGATACCACTCCACGGTGGAGTTCACCATGCCGAACAGCAGTCGACTGGCCACCGCGGGATCGAGGTCACAGCGGACTTCCCCGCTGTCCATGCCCGCGCGCACCAGCTCCGTGATCCGATGGTCGAACTCCCGGCGGCGGCGCAATGCTCGCCGTTCCACCTCCGTGTTACCGCGCACCCGCAGCAGTAGGGTGACGTGGGGCAGTTCGGCGTCCAGGACCCGCACGCTGCGCAGCAACACGTACTCCAGCCGCTCCATCGCCGAGCCCGTGGTCCCCGCCGAGTCCTCCAGCACTGCGAACAGCGCGTCCAGCGCGCGGTCGAGGGACTGCCCCAGGAGGGCCTCCTTGCCCGGTACGTGGTGGTAGATCGCGGACTTGGTGACCCCGAGGGCACGGGCGAGATCCTCCATGCTGGTTCCCTCGTAGCCCTGTTCGTTGAACAGCTCCACCGCGGTCCGCAGCACCGACTCCGCATCATGACCGGGGCGTCCCGCACGGCGACGCGGGACGGGGGCAGAACCGACAGACCTAGGCACGATTCCCCATGATTCCAGACCACGACCACTCGGCGACGCGAATAAGCTCCCCGAATGCTGTGGACGCGACGACACCCCCCGTCCCCGCCGCCGTCCAACGCCGGGCGAGCACCACCATGACCCTTGCATACTGAACGAACGGTCGGTTAGGAATGCAGCATAGTCACCATCCAGGGCGGTGCCGCCGGGGACCGTCAGCGGCATCGGAACCGCAGCGGCGGAGAGGACGGAACAGTGGGCAAGGTGGCCACCACGGATACGACACACCTGTTCGAGCGCCATCGGGGCACGCTTGATGACGCTATCGCCGCGATCCAGGGCAGACACTTCTACGCGCCCTACCCCGAGTCGCCCAGTCCGCGCGTGTATGGCGACGACGCGGCCGACCGCGGCAGGGAGGCCTTCGAGGGCTACCTGGGCAATGCGTTCCCGGTGGAACTTCCGGGATCCCGGGGGCAGGTCCGCACCGAACACTCCCCCTACGGCATTCCCCTCGATATCGCCTACCCACATGCCGACGCCACCGCGGTGGTCGCGGCCGCCGAGGCGGCGCTGCCCTCCTGGCGTGACGCCGGGATTCACGCACGGGCGGGAGTGTGTCTGGAGATCCTGGACCGACTCAACCGCCGCAGCTTCGAAATGGCCCACGCGGTGCAGCACACCAGCGGCCAGGCCTTCGTCATGGCCTTCCAGGCGGGTGGGCCCGAGGCACAGGCTCGCGGCCTGGAGGCGCTGGCCTACGGCTACGACCTCATCACGCGCTACGCCGGCGAGGTGCGTTGGGAGAAACCGCAGCGCAAGGGCGATCCACTGGTTCTGGACAAGCGGTTCTCGGCCGTCCCCCGAGGCGTGGCCCTCCTGATCACCTGCAACACCTTCCCCACCTGGAACGCCTATCCGGCCCTGTTCGCCAGTCTGGTCACGGGCAATCCGGTGGTGGTCAAACCGCACCCGGGAGCTGTCCTGCCCCTGGCCATCACCGTGGCGGTGGCGCGGGAGGTGCTGGCCGAGGTCGGCCTCGACCCCAACACGGTCCTGTTGGCTGCGGAGGAGACCGACGAACGGATCGCCCGGGATCTCGCCCTGGATCCGGCGGTACGCATCGTGGACTTCACCGGCTCCACCGAATTCGGTAACTGGCTGGAGACCAATGCCCGCCAGGCCTTCGTGAACACCGAGAAGGCCGGTGTGAACGGTGTCGTCATCGACTCCACGGACAACTACGCCGGGATGCTGGACAACCTCGCGTTCTCCCTGTCGCTGTACAGCGGCCAGATGTGCACGACGCCGCAGAACATCTTCCTGCCGCGCGGGGGCATCGGGACCGAGGAGGGTCACCGCAGCGCCGCCCAGGTACAGGCCGACCTGGCTGCTGCGGTGGATCGGCTCCTTGGGGACGAGAAGCGGGCGACCGGAGTTCTGGGGGCGATCGCCAACGACGGGGTGGCTCGACGGATCGAGGCCGCCGCATCGAGCGGGGAGGTCATCCGTCCCGCGCATGCGATCACACATCCGGAGTTTCCCGAGGCACGTGTCAGTAGCCCGGTCATGGTGGGTTTGCGTGCCGAGTCCAGCGATGCCTTCCGCACCGAGCAGTTCGGGCCGATTTCCTTTGTCGTCGAAACCGAGGACACGGCACACTCCCTGCGGCTCCTGGAGGAGACCGTCCGCGCCCGGGGCGCCCTGACCGCCGCGGTGTACTCGACCGACTCCGCCACGCTGGAATCGGCCGAACGGACCGCGCACACGGTCGGGGTGAACATCTCGGCGAATCTCACCGGACAGGTGTACGTGAACCAGTCGGCCGCGTTCAGTGACTACCACGGCACCGGCGCCAACGCCGCCGCGACCGCTTCCCTCACCGACCCCGGATTCGTTGCCGGACGGTTCGCCTTCGTCCAGGCGCGGCGACCGCACTGACCGGACCGGTGCGGTCCGCGGGCGCGGGCCGCACCGCAGGCATGCCAACCTAGTCGCCGTAGGCCCGGGTCTCCGCGTTGGGGTCGTAGCCGTCCTGACGTTGCCGTCCCGAGCGTTCCCACGCGTCCCGCCGGCCGGATCCGTACCCGCCACCACCGCTCTGCCTGCGGGGGAACTGCTGGGCGGACGCAGCGACCCCACTCAACAGGGTGACAATCGCCACTCCGGCGACCAGGTTGATTGCGGCGGTCGCCACCTGGCTCTCGAGGGCCGCCTCCTGGGTGAACGGGCTCACCGCGGCAACGGCCGTGGCCAGACCACCAATCCACCCGAAGAAGCTCAGCGGACTCGGGGCACTCGTCAACAGCAGGTGTAGGAGCCCCGCGGCCAACAGGGCCGCGAGCGCGGCACTGGCCGCGTAGAAGCCCGTGGTCGCGTTTCCGAGATGACCATCCTCCTCGGGAGCAAGGATGGCGATTCCGAAGACACTCCGTGCGATCAGCACTCCGACGATGATGACCAGCCCGGCGACGGCGGCCGTTGCCAGACCGCCGGCCCAGAGCCGTCCGGCGTTGACCCCCGAGGTGTCCGAGTCGTAGCCGTACCCACTCATGGCGCGTTCCCCCCGTGACCTTGCCAGCGAGCCCCTACGGTCGTTGCCGGCATACCCTCAGGTCACCGCGGGTAACCATCGACGTTCGCTGCTGTGCACCACCCCGCACCGCCACCCCCCGGGGAAGGCATCGCAATCGGCGTGTGTTATGGGAAACGAGAGCCCGCTTTCGTGTCCACAACCCGCTTCATCAGATTGCGCAACGCGTTGCGTAATCCGAATCAGAAATTGCCCTTCATGCGATCAAAATAACGCAACGCGTTGCGCCATTTGCTTCTTTTTGGATGTGTCCAGCTAGGAACCCTAGGTAAATAATCACGCTCTGACCTGCGAAAACGCCGGTCTACCCTGATGAGGGACTTGCAATTCCTGCCGATTAGTGCTGTTAAATGGATAGATGCGAGGTTCGTCCTCTGGTCGGCTACGCAAGCACCAGGGGAGTCTGTCGAGTGTAGAGGAGTCGACCGATTTCAGGTCAGGATCAGCAGTACTTTGGTAATGACCCGCTAGCCGTTCGTGACACTGACCACTACACCGAGGAGTACGTCCCCGGGTTCGTCGAGAAGTGGGATGAGCTCATCGACTGGAAGGGCCGCACCGAGAGTGAGGGCCGCTTCTTCATCGACCAGCTCAAGGCGCGCGGTGTCGAGAAGGTACTCGACGTAGCCACCGGCACCGGCTTCCACTCCGTACGCCTGCTTGAGGAGGGCTTCGAGACCGTCAGTGCGGACGGAAGCCCGGAGATGCTCGCGAAGGCGTTCCAGAACGGGTTGGACTACGGAGGGTACATCCTCCGGGTCGTGCATGCCGACTGGCGCTGGCTGAACCGGGACGTGCACGGCACCTACGACGCGATCATCTGCCTCGGGAACTCCTTCACCCACCTGTTCTCCGAACGGGACCGCCGCAAGGCGCTGGCCGAGTTCTACGCGATGCTCAAGCACGACGGTGTACTCATCCTGGACCAGCGCAACTACGACGCGCTGCTGGACGGGGACTACTCCAACGCCCACACCTACTACTACTGCGGCAAGGAGGTCTCGGCCGAGCCCGAACACGTCGATGACGGCCTGGCCCGATTCGTCTACCGGTTCCCGGACAACGCCGAGTACAACCTCAACATGTTCCCCCTGCGCAAGGACTACACGCGGCGGTTGATGCGTGAGGTCGGGTTCCAGCACATCGACACCTACGGGGACTTCCAGGAGTCCACCAACGGTGGTCACCCCGACTTCTACATCCACATCGCCGAGAAGTCCTACCGGCGCGAAGACGAGCTGAAGAAGAACTACTCCACGGCCGTGGAGACCGCCCGGGAGTACTACAACTCCCACGATGCGGACAACTTCTACTACACGCTCTGGGGCGGTACCGACATCCACGTCGGCCTGTACCAGTCCGACGATGAGGACATCGCCGAGGCGAGCCGTCGGACCGTGGAGGAGATGGCCGCCAAGCTGGACATCACCGCCGACACCAAGATCATCGACGTGGGTGCCGGCTACGGTGGCTCGGCCCGCTACCTCGCCCGCACCTTCGGTTGCCACGTGACCTGCCTCAACCTGAGTGAGGTCGAGAACGACCGCAACCGCGAGATGAACGAGCAGGCCGGGCTGTCCCACCTGATCGACGTCGTCGACGGTTCTTTCGAGGACATTCCCTCCCAGGACAACGCCTTCGACATCGTCTGGTCGCAGGACGCCTTCCTGCACAGCGGTGATCGCCTGCGGGTCCTCGAGGAGTGTGTCCGTGTGCTGCGGAACAAGGGCAGCCTCATCTTCACCGACCCGATGGCCAGCGACAATGCCGACAAGTCGCAGCTCCAGCCGATCCTGGACCGGCTGCACCTGGACACGCTCGGCACGCCCACCTTCTACACCAAGCAGCTCGCCAAGCACGGGCTGAACCGGGTCGAGTTCGACGACCACTCGCACCAGCTCACCAACCACTACGGCCGGGTGCTGCAAGAGCTGGAGAAGCGGGGTCCCGAGCTCGAGGGCAAGGTCAGCCGCGAGTACCAGGACCGGATGAAGACCGGCCTGCGCAACTGGGTTAACGGCGGCAAGACCGGGAATCTTGCCTGGGGAATCTTCGTCTTCAAGCAGGACTAGGGTTCTCGCCCAGGACTAGACAGGACTGGTCCTGACGCATATGCGCGCCGGATGCCGTGTGGCGGAGCATCCGGCGCGCATGCGTATCTCGGGACCAGGGGTTTACTGCGGCCTGGACGTCTCGGGACGGCCCCCGGTCCAGGGGGCAGCCGGCCCAGGGGTCAGCGGTTTCCTACAGCTCCGCGAGCACCAGCAGCCAGACGCCCAGCGCCAGCACCGCCAGGTTGACGACGAGGAAGAACCCGACCCACAGCGTTCCCGGTGCCCCGGTGAGCCGGGCAAGCTGGTCCGCATCGGACTGCCCCGTGCCCGCGGGTTGGCGACGGCGCTGGGACTGGAGCTCGAAGACCGGGCGGACCCCGGCGAACAGCAGGAACCAGGTGAACGCGTAGGCAAAGGCCGCCTGAACCTCGCTCGGCAGGAACCACGACACCAGGAAAACCAGCGCCCCGGTACCGACCACAGAGATCACGCCGTAGACATTGCGGATCAGCAGCAGCATCGTGAGCAGCAGCAGGATACTGATCCACAACAGTGCGGTGATCCGGTTGGCCAGCAGCAACAGAATGCCGCCCAGGCCGACCAGGGACGGGGTGATGTAGCCGGCGGCCACCGTCAGGATCATCCCGATGCCGTCCGGACGCCCGCGCGAGACGGTGACGCCGGAGGTGTCGGAGTGCAGCCGGATGCCGGACAACTGCCGCCCGCACAGCACCGCCACCAGGGCGTGTCCTCCCTCGTGTGCGATGGTCACCACATTGCGGGCGATCCGCCAGGGTGCGCCGGTGAGTACCACCGCCAGCGCCACACCGCCGGAGACGATCACGAGCCAGTCCGGGGGCGCCGGTTGTGTGGTGAACACCTCCTGCCAGACCTCACCGAACGTGGTGGCTTCCAGCTCCATAGTCATCTCCCACACTCCTCTGCGCACAACCGCACCCGAACCCTAGGGCATGGCGCCGCTCCACCAAACGCCCCGCCCCACACAGCAGCACGCTGCGTGTCCTCGGCCGCGGAGTGGACCACCTCCTCACCACGCCGGCCGCGGGACACGGACCGCACGGGACCACACGGCTGTACAGGACACCCCAGGCCCGTGGATGAGCCAGAGTGGGTACTAGGCTGACACCGAACACCGTTCGGGTCCGCTCGGACCCGGTCTGCGAACCGTACCCAGGGAGCGATCGTCATGGCCCAGCGCAGGGTTTCCCGGAGCGTGATCATTGCCGCTCCGGCCGACCGGATCTTCGACATCCTGGCTACGCCGGATCGGCATGCGGAGCTGGACGGCTCCGGATCGGTGCAGGGCCTGATGACCGGGCCACCGCGGCTGGAGCGAGGCTCCCGGTTCGGGATGCGGATGCGCCTGGGCGTCCCCTACCGAATCACGAACCGGGTGGTGGAGTTCGAGGAGGGGCGGCGCATCGCCTGGCGCCACTTCGGGCTGCACCGGTGGCGCTGGACCCTGGAGCCGCTGGACGACGGGACCACCCGTGTCACCGAGACCTTCGACTATGACAACGCGCTGGCGTGGTTCTACGTACTGAGTGGCTGGCCCGCCCGCAATGCCCGGGGCATCGAGGACACCCTGCCTCGGCTGAAGGAGCTGGCGGAGAGCGAAGCCGGCTGAACCGGAGAGCCGACGGAGACCGTCCCTAGTCCGGACTGCCGTCCTCCACCGCCGCGAGCGCGGTCACCGCGCCGAGCTCCCACAGCGCTTCGCGATCCGCGGCGGTCAGTTCCCCGGTCACCGTGACCGGCGGCCGGTGCTGGGTCCAGGACATCCCCTTGGCGATGGACTCCACGGCACGCACAGCTCCCGTCGTGTCGCTGTTGCCGTGCACGTACAGGCAGCAGGGAAGGTCGGACCTATCGGCACCCGCCGGGGTGTAGACAGTGTCGACGAAATGCTCCAGAGTTTCTCGGTCGAGCTTAATTCTGACGTGCCATGATGGCCCCATATCCCTCCTGGGGGCGGTGCCATGCCACCCTGGTGGCATGGCACGCTTGCTGGTCGTTCACCACACCCCGTCCCCGACGACCCAGTCAATGCTCGAGTCGGTCCTCGAGGGAGCCCACAACGACGAGATCGAGGGCGTCGAGGTGGTCGTGCGCGCTGCACTCACCGCATCATCCCCGGACCTACTCCGCGCTGACGCGGTGGTACTGGGGACGCCGGCGAACATCGGCTATATGTCGGGCGCCCTGAAGAAGTTCTTCGACGAAACGTACTATCCCTGCATGGCGGACACCGCGGGGCTGCCCTATGCGCTGTACGTGCACGGCAACAGCGACACGACGGGAGCTGTGCGTGCCGTGGAGTCCATCGCCAAGGGGATGTCCTGGACCCAGCACCGGCCGCCGGTCACGGTGACCGGGGAACTGACCGCCGCGGATCGCGAAGCGCTGTGGGAGCTCGGCGCGGTGACCGCGTTGGCCGCGTTGGGCGATTCGGTCACACCGTAACCACGTCCGGCGTGGACCGCAGCCGGCGCCCACGGCGAGACCCGCGTTGATGCCCAGCTGGTGGTCAGTGAACCGGTCACCAACGCGATCCACGCCACCAGCCGCAGCGCTACGGGCCGCGCAGGCCAAGAAACACCTCGATCGCGTCGGGCTCGCTCCCCGGGACGCATCGCCGGGGACGGTGCGTCCCGGTGCCCGGGATCCCACCGTCCCCGGCGGCGGATCAGCGTGCGGTGCTGTCCTCCTGGTCCTCGTGCAACAGGGGGTACACGCCGTTCTCGTCGTGGACCTCACGCCCGGTGACCGGGGGGTTGAAGACACACAGCACCCGAAAGTCGGTCTTGGCCCGTACGGTGTGATGCTCGTGCCCGTCCAACAGGTACAGGGTGCCCGGCGTGATCAGATGAGTCTCACCGGTCTCCTCGTTCACGACCTCCGCTTCCCCCTCAATGCAGTGCACGAGTTCGATGTGGTTCGCGTACCACATGCGCGTCTCGGTTCCGGCGTACAGAACCGTCTCGTGGAAGGAGAAGCCGACCTTCTCCTTGGCGAGGATGATCCGGCGGCTCCGCCAGTTCTCCGTCTGTACGTCCCGCTCAGTACCGTCGATCTCATCCAGGCTGCGAACGATCACGTGGCTTCGTCTCCTGCTCTCTCGGTCCCCTGTGGCAACGCGCGGGCGCCCGGTGGGACGTTGGGTGCTCTGGCGCGTGAGCCGCAGCCGAATTCATCCTACGTTTACCGTATGTCACGAATGCGTAGCAGCTCACACACAAGAGAGGGTAAGCCCCATCCTCGGCCAAGACGACCGACAGCCCGCTTCCCACCGGGACGGGTAATACCGCTTCTGTCAGGGCTGCTGCACCGCGGCCGCGGCCACGGCCTCGGCCAACACCGTCAGTCCGCGGTCGAGCTCATCCTCGGTCACCGTCAGCGGCGGCAAGAGCTTGACCACCTCGTCCTGAGGTCCGGACGTCTCCAGCAACAGTCCCCGCTCGAACGCCGCGGCGCAGGCCGCACCAGCCACCTCCGGGGACTCCAGGGCGAGGCCCCAGGCCAACCCACGTCCACGGACGGTCGCTCCCAGCTGCGGGTGGGCCGCTGCGATGGCCTGGAGATGCTTCTCGACGATCTTGCCCTTCAGTTCGGTGTCCCGCTGAAGCCGGTCGTCCCGCCAGTAGGCGTCGAGGGCCGCAGCCCCGGTCACGAAGGAGGGGTTGGGCCCCCGGAAGGTGCCGTTGTGCTCGCCCGGGTCCCAGAGGTCCAGCTCACGCTTCATCAAGGTGAGGGCAAGGGGAAGACCGTAGCCGCTGATGGACTTGGACAGCGTGATGATGTCCGGCTGGATTCCGGCGTCCTCGAAGCTGAAGAACGGCCCGGTACGACCACACCCCATCTGGATGTCGTCGACAATCAGCAGAATCTCGTACTCCGCACAGAGTTCGGCGAGTCCCCGCAACCACGCCGGGCTGGCTACGTTGATCCCGCCTTCGCCCTGGACGGTCTCCACGATGACCGCGGCCGGACGGTCCAAACCACTGCCGCTGTCCTCCAGCAGACTACGTAGCCAGAGGAAGTCCGGTGTCTGCCCGTCCATGTAGTTGTCGAACGGCATGGTCGCCGAGTGACTCAGCGGAACTCCGGCACCGCCGCGCTTCATCGAGTTCCCGGTCACGGCGAGCGCGCCCAGCGTCATGCCGTGGAAGCCGTTGGTGAAGCTGATGATGGTCTCCCGCCCGGTGATCTTCCGGGCGAGTTTGAGGGCCGCCTCCACCGCGTTGTTGCCCGCGGGGCCGGGGAATTGGACCTTGTAGTCGAGTCCGCGCGGCGAGAGCACCACCTCGTCGAAGGTTCGGAGGAACTCGCGTTTGCTGGCGCTGTAGGCGTCCAAACTGTGGATCACCGAGTCGCCGGCGATGTAGTCGAGCAGTTTCTGTTTCAACGCCGGGTTGTTGTGCCCATAGTTGAGCGATCCCGCACCGGCGAAGAAGTCCAGGTAGGCCTCGCCTGACTCGGAATACAGGTAGCTGCCGCGGGCCTGGTCGAACACGACCGGCCAGCCACGGCAGTAGCCGCGAACCTCGGACTCGAGCCGTTCGAAGATCTCCATTGTTGTCATCAAATCCTTACCCAGGGCATACGTGCCCCGGTCAGCGGTTACGAGCTCGCTGCGATCGAAGTGTGCAGAGGCCCGATACGAACGAGCTCCTCACGTTCGTGCCCCTGATCGACGTCGGTGACTGCCTCCGGCTGCGGAAAGTGTGCGCGCTCGAAGAGCGGGCTCCACCGGGCCTCGACACCGTGCGCACGTGCGAACGCCTCGAACAGCGCGCGGGAGGCCGCATTGTCCGGGGTGACCGTCGCCTCCAGGTAACGGATCCCCTGCCGGACACAGCGGTCACCGATGTGGTGCAACATCGTCCGGGCCAACTTCCTTCCCTGGTAGCCAGGATCCACGGCTACCTGCCACAGGAAGTAGGTGTCTGGCTGCTCTGGCCGGACGTACCCCAGAACGAAACCGCCCAACTCCGGGGAGGTCTCGGCCCCACTGGCGGTGCGGCCCCGGGCGACCACCGTCGTCGCGGCGAAGTCTCGGCACCACAGGACGTAGGCGTACGGTGAGTTGACATCGAGCCCGGCCCTGCACACCAGGTCATAGATGGCTTGCCCATCCATCAGTGTGGGCCGCTCCAGAACGAACTCGGGCGCCCCGCCGTCGTGGTCGCCGGGGTTGCTGGGATAACGCTGTTCATCAGGCACGTTCTCGAAACATAGCGAACGTTTGTGAGAACGCGTTCCACACCGCGCGGGGCCAATGTTTGGGATGGAGTGGGACGGGTATGCCTGTTTCTTACGGGCACAACCGGGCTACATCCTGCGATTACCCGCGGTGCAGCCGCGGGGGCGGCGGGTCATGAGGATCCCGGAGTCATCAGCGAATTCGCCGCATCGGCCGCGCCGCGTCCGCAGCTACGCCTTCGGGACATCCCGATGCGGCACACGGACAATCCGGGCCAAACTTAAGGCATCCGCAGCAGATTTTAAGCATGCGGTATATCACACTGTGTTCGGCCTCCGCCAGAGAGATCACAGTGCAGCGTGCGCTGCGCATTCGCCTTGAGAATCCGATCGGACTCTGCCAGACTCCCTGTAGTACGACTAACCGTAGTACTACTTCTGGTCGCTAATCGTCCCGCACCACGGGTGACGAGCCGGACTCTGGAGGTCTCCGTTGAACCGCCTCTACCACGAGAGCGAGGACTGGGTCGCACAGGGAACATGCCGAGCCTACGACCCCGAACTGTTCTTCCCGGTGAACATCACCGGGGCCGATGGACCCGAGGTGCACCTGGCCAAGGCGATCTGTGACACGTGCCCGGTGCGCAGGGAATGCCTGAACTGGGCCGTGAGCCGGGGCGAGGCCCACGGGATCTGGGGCGGAACGACCCCGGAGGAACGGCGCTACCTGCGCGTCGAACTGGCGACGGCAAGCTAGGACCGGGCAGCGCGAGGGGGCACCGGTCTCCGCTACGGTCAGCTGCGTGGACACTCCCGCCTCCGGGACCCTCTGGCTGGGGCGCACGGCCGTACTGGCCGGCGCCTGCACAGGCCTGGCCTGGTCCGGCCACGCTGTCTATGCCGGTGGATCCGCCTCGCTGTGGGGATTCGCCCTGGCGACCCTGGGCACAGGGCTCGTGCTGGGACACCTCACCCGCGTCCAGCGCGGCCTCACCGAACTCCTGGGGATCCTCCTCCTCGCCCAGGCGGTCTTCCACCTCTGGTTCGAGCTCACCGCGTCCGCCCAGTCCACCCAGTCCACCCACCATGCCAATCCCGGCACAGCGGACCTCCTGCATCACAGTGTCGGTGTCGGCGGCAGCTGGTCGCCCGGAATGCTTCTCGGCCACATCTGGGCCGCCCTCGTCACCGCCGCTGTCCTCGCCCACGGTGAGGAGCTGATCTGGTCCCTGGCCACCCTGCTCGGCCAGGCCATCCCCACCATTCTCCAGCCCTCCACCCTGCATCACGCAGCCGGCCGGGCGCCGACGCCGGACACGTCCGTCCCCACCCCACGCAGCACAGGCCGGGTCACCGCCTATCCCCGCGGACCACCACCGGCACCTCGTCACCGGATGTCGCCATCCGGCCACGGCAGCACAATCGACGCCAACAACGACGAAAGGTCCGGAACATGTCCATGCCAACGCTCCCGTATCGGGGCACCACCCTCGCCGCAACCCTCGCCGGCAGCGCCCTGCTCGCCACCATCGCCGCCCCCGGGGCGAGTGCCCACAACGTCCTGATCGACTCCTCCCCGGAAGACGGGGCAACCGTGGACACGATGCCCGACGAAGTCGAGCTGGTCTTCAACGAAGAGGTCCTGGAGGGCGGAAACGCCATCACCGTGGTGGGCCCCGACGGGAACACCGACTACGCGGAAGGGGAAAATGTCCGCCTGGACGGCACGAGCGCGGCCGTTGACATCGCCCCCCTCGAGGAGGCCGGTGCGTACACCGTCGACTATCGCATCGTGTCGGCGGACGGACATCCCATCGAGGAAAGCATCTCCTTCACCCTCGCCGCGGAGGCGCTGGACGACACCGACGCCGCTGAGGAGGCCCAGGAGGAGGCCGACACCGGCGGCGAGGAGACGCAGGCCACGAACGAGGAGGACGAGGACACCGACGGGGAGACTGCCGCGGACACCAACCCCCTGGCCGGAAACACGTGGCTCGGTGCGGCGGCCGCGCTGCTGGCCATCGGTGTCATCGTGATACTCGTTGTCCGTGCCGTACGGCACACGGGCTCGGGCAACAGCGAGGACAGCTGAACCGAGAACAGCCGCTCCGGGCGGGTGCCCGACCCGTCCGGAGCGGCAGCGACACCACGACGTCACGGATCCGCGTGGGTCCGCACAGGTCCGCACCGCTTCGGCCGGGCCTGGCCTGCCCGCGGTGCCCGGTAGCTCAGTAGGGCCGGGCGAGCAGGATGCTGATGTTGTCCCGCCCGGAAACCTTCATCGCCGCCTGCCACAGTTCCCGCACAGCGGCCTCGTCACTGACGGCAGCGGCGAGAATCTGCTCCATCTCCTCGTTGGAGACCAGGTCGCTGAGCCCGTCACTACACATCAGCCATCCTTCGGCCGTCGCCTCTCGATCCTGGCCGACATGGGGCTGCATGGGGGTGCTACTACTGCCCCCAAGGGACTGGGTGATGAAGTTCGTCGAGGTGGGGCGGCCGTCTTCCCCTGGAACCGTGGGCGGGGAGTCGTCCTCGGAGAGCTGTTCCAGGCGCAGGTCTCGAATCCGGTAGGTCCGTGAGTCCCCCACGTTGAACCAGTAGATTCCTTCCTCGGTCAGGAGGAGCCCGGCGACTGTGGTGCCCATTCCGGAGAATTCCTCGTTCTGGACCGAGTGCTCCCGGATCTCGTCGTCGATGTGCGTGAGCAGTGTGGTCATGGCGTCCGGGCCGATAAGCTGCGGCCCGCTCTCCGCCATCCGGTGCACCGCGTGCTCGGATGCGATCTCGCCGGCCGCGTGCCCCCCCAACCCGTCCGCAACGGCCAGCACCAGCGGTTCCTGTACCGGAAGCAGGCAGCGCGCAGGCGCGTTCATACTCCCGCCCGCGACCGTCAACGCACCCATGACCAGGGCGTCCTCGTTGACTTGGCGAACAGCGCCGCGGTGTGTCAGGGCCGTGACCGTCACGGTCCCGCTGTCGACACCCATTGCGCCCAACCTCCTGTCTCCTCGGCAGAACCGCCAACCGGTGGCGCCTGGCATCCAGGCGACCCAGAGCGGGGATCGTGATCAAGCAACCATAGCGAGGGAGAGATCGTCGTCGAGGACAACTGGACGACTCGGCCGGCAGTCGACCGGTTTCCTGCGGTCTGCGCGGACCCGGGGGACAACGGAAACCGCAGCTCACCACCCGGGCCTCGAGCCACGCCAGATGCCGGTTCCCGGGACCGAACCGATGTCCTCACGCATAACTCCAGCCGGAGGTCACGACACGTCCGGTACCGCTACACGCCGCGCACTCCCGGGGAACCATCATCTCACCGGCGGTGTCACTGCCCGCGTATCCGACGACGACGACGCGATACCCGGCGCCCTGGCACGAGGGGCACACGATCGCGAGATCCATGCGGCACAGGATATCGGCACATGTCCACTGAGTGGACGCACAACCGGGGGTGGGCGTGCTGCCCACCCCCGGTCGCAGGGATTCGCCGTGCCCGGCCACCAGTCTGGGCCGGTGAACCGGAACTAGTCCTGGGACAGCGCGGCCGCGGCCTTGCGCTTGCGGGACAGGTAGACGGCGGCACCGCCGCCACCCAGCGCGGCCACCGCAGCGGCAACCAGACCACCCAGCTGCGCACCGGTCACCGGCAGCTGGTCATCGGCCTCGTCCTTCGGGGCCTGCTGCTCGTCGCCCTCGCCGTTACCGTCCTCGGCGCCGCCGTCCTCGGCGCCGCCGTTCTCGGCGTCACCGTTGCCGTCGCCGTTACCGGCCTCACCATCGCCGTTGTCGGCGCCATTCTCGCCGTTACCGTCCTCGGCGCCGCCGTTCTCGCCGTCGCCGTTCTCGCCGTCGCCGTTCTCGCCGCCGTCCCCGACCGGCTCCCCGGTCACCTCGGTCACGGTGACCGGTTCGGGGTCACCCTCGGGTTCACACACTGTCGTGGTGGTACCCGCGTCCTGGGTCACGGTGGTGGTGATCGTCCCGGGAACGAAAGCCACCTCACCCGGATTCACCAGATCAAGCTCGGCCGGTTCCACCGTCCACTCCGGAAGTGCCTCGACCCATTCCACCGGGTCCGGGGTGAACGCCTCCGAGATACCCATCTCGAAGGTCGCCTCGTCGTTCGGGGCTGCTGACCCCGTCAGCTCCAGGTCGAAGTCCGATTCGAATTCGTCCGCCGGGATCTCTTGAATGCCGTGGAACATGAAGAAGGGAACCCACGCCGCCTGCACCGTGATGGACTCCCCGGTTTCCGCTGCCGCTGGGACATGTGTCCCCACGGCCAGGGGCAACGTCTCCTCGAATTGGAAGTCCGGGGCCTGGCAGTGGTAGTCGACTAGGGCGACATAGTCGTGGTCGAACTCGATGACATCCTCAAGGTCCTGGTCCAGCGGTTCGATGTCGACGTCGGACGCCGCCGCAGGAGCCGCAAGAACAGAACCGAATCCGGCGAAGGCCGTAGCGGCGAATCCACCAACGACACGCTTGCTGAGTGTGGACACGCGAAACTCCTCAATACAGGGGGGTTATTCGGGGCAGTCGACCCAGGGAGCCGCGACCTGGGAGACACACGGGGATCCCGGCCGCGTCGCTCCGACGCAACCCCGAGGTGCGGACCAGTACGGACCGAGGGCGTATATCGCGTCACATCGGCCTAAACCGCACCAACACCCACAAAGTGTAAACTTGGTTTACAAGATCATTCAAGGTGCAGCGCCGGGTCCGGGTGACCGCATGCGGTCAAATGCGGAGAAACGCCATGTGAAACCCGTCCGGCAGTCAGGCCAGTATCGGTCTCGGCCCCAGGACAACCGAGGTGCACCTGGACACACTCACGAGGTGCGGGGGTGGGCCGCCTGGCCCACCCCCGCACCTACGTGACGACTCGGCCTGGCCTTAGCCCTCCAGGCCACCCTGTTCCGCCGCGGCCTTGCGCTTGCGGGACAGGTAGACGGCGGCACCGCCGCCACCCAGCGCGGCCACCGCAGCGGCAACCAGACCACCCAGCTGCGCACCGGTCACCGGCAGCTGCCCGTCCGCCTCATCCTTCGGCGGCTGCTGGTCATCGCCGGGGTCACCGTCGTCCCCGTTCTCGCCGGGGTCACCGTCACCGCCATTGCCAGGATCGTCACCGGACCAGGCACAGTCGATGGTGACAAGGCCATCCAACACGGAGATCGTCAGGTCACCGGCAGCGAACTCGACCGCGCCCGCACCACCCGGGGTGAAGGTGCCCTCGGTGTCGAGTCCGGCGATGATGTCGCCCGCACCGAACGGCTCATCGTTCGCCGCGGACAGGGCGATCCCGTCCTCGGGAGCGGCGTCGCCACTGGCAGCGATGTGGATGGTACCCACGACATCACCCTCAGCGAGATCCACCGGGGTCTCCGGACCGTTGTCCAACGTGCCCTCGGCGGTCACCCGGATGTCCTCGTCGGCCGGGAACTCGGTCCCGTCCGGGGTGTCCACCGTGACCTGTGCTCCACTGGTGAAGTCCGCCAGCAGCTCGGGGTCACTGGAGGCGCACTCGTAGGTACCGGTGAACTCGGCCCGCCCCGGGGTGGTCACCACGCCGGGTTCGTCATCGCCGTTGTCATCACCGTTGTCGTCGTCGCCGTTGTCGTCGTCGCCGTTGTCGTCGTCGCCATTGTCATCGCCGTCGCCGACCACAGCCTCGTGCACGATGGCCGGTTCCTCGGTGACACAGGGAGTGTTGACCGTCACGAGGCTCGACACCGTCGTCTCGAAATCGCCGATCTCGAAGGTGTAGGTGCCCTCCTCCTCGGGGGTGTAGCTCCCCGTGGTCGGATCGGTCTCCACCTCGCCACCGCTCGGGATTTCCTCGCTGTTCTCCGCGGTGGTCTCCACCGTGTCCACGTGTTCGCCGTCGCGGTAGACCTCCATCGGAATGGTGCGACTCACGTCTCCGGGGGAGAGCGACACGGGTGAGGTGGGAACTTCGGTGGAATCGCCGTTCACCGTGATGTCGATGCTCTCCCCGGCCGCGACCTCGCTCGGCGCGTCGATGGAGTAGGTGACATCCGTGGTGAATTCGTCCTGGATGGCCGAGGGGGTGCACTCGTAGGAGACCACATTGTCGGCGAAGGCCCCCGGAGCGTATGCGATGAAGCCAACACTGGCGAAAGCCGCGGCACTCGTTCCAGCGGCCAGTCGCTTGCTGATGTTTCGAGCCACAGTTACCGGATTTCCCTTCAGCGGAGGGGTTGGGATCTGCTCTCGGCCACTGGGCGCGTCTTCGCCCCGCGCATCCCGGCAGGTCTGGTACGGGATGGCTACTGGCGCGGCACACCCGGCAGGGATGAGCGGCCGGAGCGCGGTCAGCCCCGCCCGGGGCTGTTATGTCTGCGACTGTAGCGCCATAACATGTTTCACACTAGAGGGGCGCTCTTCCGTCTTTCGCACGAGAAGCCAGACTCCCCATGGCTCAAACCATTCGATAGAACACGTTATTACCTGGGAGAACCCGGATTCCGTCCCACGGCGCACCCCACTTCTGCACCCCAATACTCGGCCCCTCGTTGCCGAGATGTTACCTCTGGTAGCAGGTCAACTGGTTCCGGACTCCATCGAGGACGGTCCATCGTCCCCACGCAAGGTACGCACCAGTGCCGCCAGATCGGACACGGGCTGTTCCAGGTCGTGCACCAGGGTGCTGGCCACGGGGCCCGCGGTGGGCAGCTCCTGCCGCGCGGCCGACAACGCGGTGCGGATCGTGGTGACCCGTGCCTCCAACTCACCGAGCAGGGCCTGGGAATCCGCCGCACCGGGACTCTCGCCCAACAGATCGTGCAACAGGCGAGACTGCTCCCGCAGGCGCTGACGCGTCTGGTAGAGCTCGATGAACACCTCAACCTTGGCCTGGAGCACCGACGGGTCGAAAGGCTTGGTGAGGTAGTCGATCGAGCGGGTGGAATATCCCCGGAACACCTGGTGCCGCGCGATCTCGGCCCCGGTGAGAAAAATGATCGGGATGTCCTTGGTCCGCTCCCGCTGCTTGATGTGTGCAGCTGTTTCGAAACCGTCCATTCCCGGCATCATCACGTCGAGCAGGATTACCGCGAACTCCCGCTCCAGCAGCGCCTTCAACGCCGCCTCCCCGGAACTGGCCCGCACCAGGTTCTGGTCCAGCGCGGTCAGCGCGGCCTCCAGTGAGATCAGGTTGTCCTCACGGTCGTCAACCAGCAGGATGTTCGCCTTCTCGGGCACCGTAGCGGCTCCTAGCCTTCAGTTGTCTCACTGGAACTGGTTCCGGCGTCGTCGCCCGTGACGTCACCGGGGCTGGCGGAACCGTCCCGGTCCAACCACGACCGCAGAACGTCCAGCAGGTGATCCAGATCCACCGGTTTGGTGACGTAGTCGGAGGCACCCGAGTCGAGGCTGCGTTCCTTGTCTCCCTGCATCGCCTTGGCTGTCAGTGCGACGATCGGAAGGTTCGCGAACTGCGGCATCTCCCGGATCCTGCGGATCGTCTCGTTCCCGTCCAGCTCCGGCATCATAATGTCCATCAACACCAACGCCACGTCCTCGTTGGCTTCCAGCTTCCTGATGCCGCTCATACCGTCATCCGCGTACAGCACCCGCAGCCCGTGCGCCTCAAGCGCGCTGGTCAACGCGAAGACGTTGCGGACATCGTCGTCGACGATGAGTACCTGCCTGCCCTGGAGCGCCTCGTCCTGCCCGGACTCCGCGCGGGTACTGGCATTCTCGGTCAACATCGCACCGGAGTCACTCGTGCTCAGCATGGCCTGACGCCCGTCCTGTCGGGGCATCGGCTCGGAACCGTCGTCCTGGGCCGATTGGGTCACTCCACTGTCTCCCGTCGACTGGGGATCACGCTCCGAGGGAACGGGGTCCATGATCGCTCCGCTGTTGGTGACCGCCGCCAGCTCGCTCGCCTTCGGGACCGGGGGCAACGAATCCATGGTTTCCGAGTCACCGGCTTCCGGAAGCCGCACCGGCAACAGCAGGGTGAACGTGCTGCCCTCCTGGGGCGTACTGGACACGTGAATCTGTCCGCCGAGCAGCTGAGCCATGTTCCGGCTGATGGACAGGCCAAGCCCGGTCCCCCCGAAACGCCGACTCGTTCCACCATCCCCCTGGTGGAAGGCCTCGAAAATCACGTGCAGCTTATCGTCGGGAATCCCGATCCCGGTATCCGAGACCGAGAAGGCGATCACCTCGTCGTGCTCGGCGAACATCGCGAGATCGACATCAGCCAGTTCCCAGGCGGGGCCGATCGTCAGCCGGACTTCGCCCGATCCGGTGAACTTCACCGCGTTCGACAGCAGATTACGCAAGACCTGCTGCAACCGCTGCTCGTCGGTCCACAGATGTTGGGGAACGTCCGGAGACACGTCCACGACGAACGCCAAACCCTGCTCACTCGCCATGGGGCGGAACGACGCCTCCACATAGTCAACGAGATGCTGGATCGACACGTCTGCCGGCCGTAGGTCGACGCGCCCCGCCTCCATCTTGGACAGGTCCAGAATCTCGTCGATCAAGTGCAGCAGATCGCTACCCGCCTTGTGAATGGTCTGCGCGAACTCCACCTGCTTACTCGACAGGTTCTGCTCCGGGTTGTCCGCCAGTAGCCGGGCGAGAATCAACAGGCTGTTCAGCGGCGTACGCAGCTCGTGCGACATGTTGGCCAGGAACTGGGACTTGTACTTGTAGGAGATCTGGAGCTGCCGCGCCCGCTCCTCCAGCGACTTTCGCGCCCCCTCGATCTGCCGGTTCTGCATCTCGATGGCACGGTTCCGGCTGGCCAGCTGCCCTGCCTGGGCGTGCAGCTCGTTGTTCTTACGCCGCAGTTCCTCCTGCTGGCGCTGCAACTCGTTCGACCGCTCCTGGAGTTCGGTGGTGAGCTGCTGAGACTGGATCAACAACGATTCGGTCCGGGCATTGGCGAGGATCGTGTTGATGGTCGCCCCGATGATCGACACCAGCTGGCGCAGGAACCGAAGGTGGATCTCCTGGAACTCCCCGAACGAGGCGAACTCCAGGGCGCCCAGCACCCGGTCCTCAGCGATGACCGGCAAAACCACCAGGCTGAGCGGCGTGGCCTCACCGAGCCCGGATTCCACCTTCACGAAGTCGCCCGGCACATTGTGGACGACCTCCTCCTGACGCTGCGCGATCACCTGCCCGGTCAGCCCCTGGCCCGGGGTGATGCGACGCCGTGCCCCACTGGGCTGATAGCCGTAGCCGGCGAACAGTCGGTACACCTCGGCGTTGTCGTCGTCCAGCAGGAAGCAGGCACCGTACTGCGCGGATACGAGCGGGGTGACCTCGCTCATGATCACCCGCGCCAATTCGTAGAGGTCCCGGTGCCCCTGGATCTTTCCGGAGATCCGGGCGACGTTGCCCTTCAGCCAGTCCTCGTCCCGCTGGGCGTTCGTGGTGGCCCGCAGGTTCTCCACCATCAGGTTGATGTTGTCCTTGAGCTCGTTGACCTCGCCCCGCGCCTCGACCGTGATCGACTGGGTGAGGTCGCCCTCGGTCACGGCGCTGGCCACGTCACCGATAGCCCGGACCTGCTTGGTGAGGTTCCCCGCCAGCTCGTTCACACTGTCGGTGAGCTGTTTCCATGTGCCGGAGACGCCAGCGACCTGGGCCTGGCCGCCCAGTTTGCCCTCACTGCCGACATCGTGGGCCACCCGGGTCACCTCGCCGGCAAAGGCCGAGAGCTGGTCGACCATCGTGTTGATGGTGTTCTTCAGCTCCAGGATCTCGCCCTGCGCATCCACCGTGATCTTCTTGGTCAGGTCTCCACGTGCGACGGCCGTCGTGACATCGGAGATATTGCGCACCTGGGTGGTGAGATCGTGCGCCATCGAGTTGACGTTCTCGGTGAGGTCCTTCCAGATCCCCGAGACACCCTTGACCTCGGCGCGGCCACCGAGCTTGCCCTCGGTCCCCACTTCCCGGGCCACCCGCGTCACCTCGTCCGCGAACGCCGAGAGCTGGTCGACCATCGTGTTGATCGTGTCCTTGAGCTCCAGGATCTCGCCCTTGGCGTTCACCGTGATCTTCTTCGTGAGGTCGCCCCGGGCGGCCGCGCGGGTCACGACCGAAATCTGGCGCACCTGGTGCGTGAGGTTGTTCGCCATGGAGTTCACGTTGTCGGTGAGGTCCTTCCAGACCCCGGAGACCCCGCGCACGTGTGCCTGCCCGCCGAGTTTTCCTTCGGTGCCCACCTCGCGGGCCATGCGGGTGACCTCGTCGGCGAAGGACTCCAACTGATCCACCATCGTGTTCACGGTGTCCTTCAGTTCCAGGATCTCACCCTGGGCATCCACGGTGATCTTCTTACTCAACTCGCCCCGGGCGACCGCCGTGGTGACGTCCGAGATGTTTCGGACCTGAAGTGTCAGGCTGTTGGCCATCGAGTTGACGTTGTCGGTGAGGTCCTTCCAGATCCCCGAGACGCCCTTGACGTTGGCGCGACCACCGAGCTTGCCCTCGGTGCCCACCTCCCGGGCCACCCGCGTCACCTCGTCGGCAAAGGAATCCAGCTGATCCACCATCGTGTTCACGGTGTCCTTCAGCTGAAGCATCTCCCCCTGCACGTCCACCGTCACCTTGCGCGTCAGATCACCACGGGCCACTGCCGTGGTCACCTGGGAGATATCGCGGACCTGGTTGGTGAGATTGTCCGCCATGGAGTTCACGTTGCTGGTCAGGCTCTTCCAGATCCCGGACACGCCTCGGACGTTGGCGCGACCACCGAGCTTGCCCTCGGTGCCCACCTCCCGGGCCACCCGCGTCACCTCGTCGGCAAAGGAATCCAGCTGATCCACCATCGTGTTCACGGTGTCCTTCAGCTGAAGCATCTCCCCCTGCACGTCCACCGTCACCTTGCGCGTCAGATCACCCTCGGCCACAGCGGTGGTGACCTCGGAGATATCGCGGACCTGAGCGGTCAGCCGGCTGGCCATCTGGTTCACGGCGTCGGTCACATCGAGCCAGGCGCCGGAAACCCCCTCCACACGCGCGCTCCCGCCGAGCTTGCCCTCGGTGCCCACCTCCCGGGCCACCCGCGTGACCTCCATGGTGAATCCGGCCATCTGATCGGCCATCCGGTTGACCGAGGTGGCCAGACGGAGGAGATCACCGTGTAGGGGGCCGTGCCGCGTGGTCAGATCCACCCGGTGTGACAATTCTCCACTCCCCACCGAGTCGAGGACCTGTGCCACGGAGTACACCGGCTCACTGACGTCATCCAGGATCCGGTTGAACGTACGCACACTGTCCTGCCACCCGCCCCGGGCCGGAGGAACCTGGATCCGTTCGGTGAGGCGCCCCTCGGAGCTGACGACCCCGCCGACCCGCTGCAACTCGGAACTGAACTGTCCACACTGGTCCAGCACCTCGTTGAACACGGATGCGATTTCACCGTGTATGCCCTCGGCCTTGGTGTCCAGCCGTACCCCGAAATCGCCGTCGCGCATGGCGCGCAGCGCGTCCAGCAGCTCCCCCAACCGCTCGTCGGATGCAGCCGCAGTCTCGGGCATGACTCCTCCTCCTGCCTCGATCCCCTACCGCAATGCCTCGGTCGTCATTCCCGACCGGTGGGCCTACCGAGGTGCAACAACGGTATTCCGTTCGGGGTGTCCTTTACGAGGACGCACGGCAATCATGACGAAGTTCCGCGCCGCCTGCCGACCAGGTACCGCACGCGCGATGGGGCGTCTAAGCTCGGTACCAGTGCTATGAGTTCCCACGCCGAACACGCCACGGGTGACCTCCGGTCGAATCCTCCGGAGGCGCCGAGGCGTGGGCGAATTCCCGCCGAACCGTACGGAGCGCCCGGGCCCACCATGCCACAGCACGAGACGCAGGTCGTCAGCCGCGAGTTCACGCCCACCCCCGAGGCGGCGCGTGCGGCACGCGACTTCGTCGCCCACACCCTCGGGGAGTGGGGACTCACCGACGGCTCCCCACCGGCACCCAGCGGGGAACCACCCCTGGATGCGGAAATGGTCAACTCGATCGTGCTGCTGGTTAGCGAGCTCGTCACGAACGCTGTGGTACACGCCGAGTCCACCCTTCAGCTCACCCTGCGTCGAACCGCGGGTGTCACGGAGGTGGTGGTCGCCGACCGCGCGCCGGAACGCGCCGTGCCCCAGGCCGGAAGCCTCGCCGTGGATGTGTCCCCATCGATGGAGAACGACCGCGTTGGTGGCCTGGGTCTGGCCCTGGCCAACGCGATGGCCTCCAGCTGGGGGGTGACCTACAGCCCCGAGGACAAGGCGGTGTGGTTCCGTTTCGCCGACCCGGGCGTGGCCGCCCCGGACGCCGAGACCCCCGCACCGCAGATGACGGAGGACCGGGCCCGCCGGGATCGGCGTCCCGACCGATGGGCGGCGTTGAGCACGGCACTGAACGCACGGCAGACCATGCCGGAGATGCTGGAACGCACGGTCGACTACGCACGCACCGTCCTGGGCGGCGACGCCGCCTACATCGCCCTGGCGACCACCGACGAGACCGAGTGGGAGGTACAGGCCGCGGTGGGCCTCTCCAGTCAACCGTGGCATCCGATCCGCAGCCGCACCGAGGAGACCTTCCCCTCCGCCACCCCGGAGCCCGGAGCGGTGATCAACGACGATCTCATGCTGGCCCGGGCACACCGCGGGATTCTCGTGGCAGCGGGGATGCGTTCCCTGGTGACCGCACCCCTGATCGTCGAGGGTCGTATCACCGGGCTGCTCGGGGTCGCCTCCCGCCGTCCACGGCACTTCGGCACGGCCGCCGCGGCTCGGCTCCAGGAAGGAGCTGACCGGATCGCCCTGCCGGTGGAACGTGCGCGCCTGGCCCGGGTTGAGATCACCCGCCGGTCCTCGCTGAGTTTCCTCGCCGAGGCCAGTGACCTGCTGGCGGGCACGCTCGACGAACGGATGACCGCCGCGTTGGCAGGGCAGCTGACCACGGCCCGACTCACGGAATGGTGCGTCGTACAGACCACCGACGAGCTGGGAGAACCCCGGCTCACCCATGCCACACACCGCAACGAGAACTACACCGACGCACTCAATCGCCTGGTTGGTGAACTGCCACCGAGCGAACAGTGGCATCCGCAGCCCTTGTGGACCCTGACCGCGATCCGCGAAGCGGGCTTGGAGAACGACGTCACCCGCGAACTGGTGCAGTGCCCGGCAGTGTGCGTGCCTCTGCTCGCCCGGGGACGCCAGCTGGGACGGTTCGTGGTGGGCGCCCAGCCCCAGGACGGGCTGACCACCGAAGATGTCGACGTCGCCAGTGACCTGGCCCGTCGGGTGTCCTCGGCCCTGGAAAACGCCCGTCTGTACTCCAGCCAGACCTCCATGAGCATGGCGCTCCAGCGCAGCCTGCTGCCCGCCAAGCGTCCCGAGATTCCCGGGGTGGACTACGGGGTGTTCTACCAGCCTGCGGGAGAGGGCTCGGTGGTGGGCGGTGACTTCTACGACGTTTTCGCCAGCGATGGTCGCTGGTGCTTCGCGATCGGCGATGTCTGCGGCACCGGCCCCGAAGCCGCGGCGGTCACCGGGCTGGCGCGACATACGCTCCGGGCGCTCGCCCGCGAGGGCTACTCCCCCGCACAGATCATGCACCGGCTGAATCTGGCGATCTTGGACGAGAACCCGGCCACCCGGTTCCTGACCATGCTGTACGCCGAGATGACCCCCATCGAGGGTCCGGAGGGTGGCATGGGCCTGCGCATGGTCTCGGCCGGGCACCCACTGCCGCTACGGTTGCGGCAGGACGGGCACACCGAGCCCCTGGGAACACCCCAGCCGCTCCTGGGAGCCTTCGAGGACATCGAGTTCAACACCGAGTCGATCGATGTCGCCCCGGGTGATGTTCTCCTCGCGGTAACCGACGGCGTGACCGAGCGCCGGAACGGTTCGGAGATGCTGGACGAGGAAGGCCTCATCTCGATTTTCTCCCGCTGCACGGGGCTGACCGCACAGGCGGTGATCAGCCGGATTGAGCGGGAGCTGGAGATGTTCGCGCCGGGTGGTCACACCGACGACACCGCCATGCTGGTGCTGCGGTTCCGCTGAGGACACCGAACCCGCGCGTCGGACCGTGCCCGCGCACAGCCACCCCATCTGCTCGGCGGCACGAATCGCCTCCACTATCGCCGCCGGCGAGCCGGCGTGGGTAACCGTGGCCCGGCCGGCCCGCCGAACGCGAAGGTGCTGATCCCACCCCCAGTGCGACCGGCGAAGAACCCGCTGTAGGGGAGCACGGAAGTGGTCCGCTCCCGCGGTTCCCGGAGCTGACCAGCGGGACCGTGGCCACAGCGGCGAGCCCCGGCTACGGTGTGTCGGTTCGGGCCACGCGCTGCTCCAACTCATCAACGCGGGTCTGCTCGGTCAGCGGGGCTCGGGAACGGTAGGCCGCGCGGCCAATCGCGAAGGCACCCACGGGCGAGGTGATCAGCTGGAGCCACACCGCGAGCACGAGCTTCCACGAGGTCTCCCAGCTCGGCATGAGCAGGAAGGATCCGATCAGAATCAGGACCACGCCGAGGGTCGCGGCCTTGGTGACCGCGTTCATCCGGGAGTAGACGTCCTGGAGCCGCAATAGGGCCACACCAGCGGTCAGCATCAGCAGGGTGCCGACGCCGATAGCGACACCCGCCGCGAGCTCCAGCCAGGGCACCTGGCTCACTGCATCCATCATCGTCCCCTCGTGATCAGTCGCGCCAGCCACACGGCCGAAACGAAGCCGGTCAGGGTGCCGATCAGAACGACGTCAAAGGCCGCATCCGCGCCCAACCGCGCCCCGAACAGCGCCACCAAGGCCAGGAAGCTGAAGAAGGCGAGATCAGCGGCGACCGCACGGTCCGCCTGGGTCGGCCCGAGAACAGCACGTACGACGACCGCGACGAGAACCAGACCGATCGCCACCATCGGAATATCGAGCAGGGTCACCGGTCACCTCCGGAGCTGGGCGTGGATTCGGCACGCTCCGGAACAGCACCGTCCACACGCACCGCGCGCAACATTCGGTACTCGTAGTCCCGCAGGTCCGCCACGGCAGCCTCCCGGTCCTCGCAGTACATGGCGTGCACGTACAGGGTGGCGGGATCCCGGCGCACCGCCAGCGTGAGGGTTCCGGGAGTCAACGAGATGAGGTTCGCCATCAGGGCAAGCTCCGTATCGGTCCGACACCGGGAACGGAACTCGACGATGCCCTGCGCGAAGCGGTTGCGGGGTCGGAGCACATCCCAGGCCACGTCGAAACAGGCAACCGTCAGCTTCCACGGGAAGTGCAGCGTGAAGAAACGCAGCATGCGAAGCACCCAGCCCAGCCAGGTCACAAGGCTCATTGGCCGATCACCGCCTCCACGTAGGTCGAGGTGTCAATGAGACCCGAGGCAGCCTCCTGGGTCAGTACCAGCAACCCTTGGGCGCCCAGTCCGATCCCCAGCGCCAGCAGGGTCAGCACCAGAGCGGGAATGATCATCGCCAGCCGGACGTGGGTCAGGGGTGCCCCCGCCCTGGCATGGGTACGGGTGGTGCCGCGCTGGAGCAGGCTGCCGTTCCCCGTCGCCATGGCGGTGCTCGAATCCGCTTCCGTTCCCGACGTTTCCGTGTCCCCGCCGGGGTGGCTCTCCGGTTCGCGCTTGAGCGGTCCCCAGAACACGTTGCTCCAGATCTTGATCATGGACAGCAAGGTGAAGAGACTGACCAGGACGATCGCCACGGCGGCCCCGTACTGCTCCGCAGAAATGGAGGCGTGCAGCAGGAGGTACTTCGCGGCAAACCCGGAGAAGGGAGGAATCCCGGTAAGGGCGAGTGCCGCACCGACGAAGGCGAACGCCACCAGGGGCTCCTTCCGGGCAACTCCCCCGAGGTCATAGACGCGTTGGGTTCCGTAGGTCTGCTCGACCGCGCCGGTGGCCAGGAACAGTGCCCCCTTCACCACCGTGTTGTGCAGGAGGTAGAAGATTCCCGCGGCCAGCCCCAGCGGCCCGAACAGCGCCAAACCCAGCAGGATGTAGCCGATCTGGCTGACCATGTGCAGGGTCAGGATCGACCGCATGGTGCTCTCGCCGACCGCACCCAGCACCCCGATCACCATCGTCGCGACCATGATGGCGACCGCGACACCGAGGAAACGGTCATCGCCACCGTAGATCAACGCATACAGGCGGTAGATGGCATAGATCGCCACCTTGGTGTGCAGCCCGGAGAACAGCGCCGACAGGGCTGGAGAGGTGTCGGGGTAGGTATTGGACAACCAGCCGTGCACCGGAACCACGGCCGCCTTCATCCCCAGGGCCACCATGAGCACGCCGGCGGCCACCGCCACGGCCGTGGACTCCTGCCCGGCGCCCGCCAACTCCGCGAAGTTGACGGTGCCGGCCACACCGTAGACGAAGGCGACCCCGGCCAGCAGAACGCCCGAGGCGAACAGGTTGTAGGTGACGTACAGCCGACCGGCCCGAAGCCGGTGCCCTCCCCCGAGCATGCTCATCAGCACATAGGAGGGGAGCAGCATCACCTCGATGAACACGAACAGGTTGAACAGGTCCGCGGTGAGCACCACGCCGGACACCCCGGCGAGCAGCATCAACACCATGGGTTGGAAATAGTGCTGCTCATCGTCACCGGCGACCATCCCGTAGGCCACGCACAGCAGCGTCAGCAGCGCGGTCACGGCCAGCATCAACGCACTGAACATGTCCGCGGCAAACGGGATGGCGACCACGGGCTCACCGGGGCTGGTCTCCCACAACCCCAGAGGGTGCGCCAGCACGGCTCCGCCCCGGGTGACGAGGATCAGCAGGCCGGCGTAGCCGAGCACGAGGGTACTGGTGCCGAGCGTGATGGTCCGCCGCAACCACACCGGGCTGCGCAGCACCAACAGCAGGGTGCCCATCAGCAGGGGCACCGCGGCGGCGAAGGGTAGAGCGGTCGCTATCACTGGCTTTCCTCAGTGTCGTCGCCGGTCCCGGCACCCGCCAGCGCCACCAGGTACACCGTGACGCCAAAGGCGATGACGATGGCGGTCAGGACGAAAGCTTGCGGGAGCGGATCAGCAGCGGTCTGGACCGCCGCGATCTGATCGATGAGCGGGGCCTCCCGGCGGTACATCCCGCCGGCGGCAAGCAACACCAGGTTCGCGGCGTGCCCCAGCATGATCAGTCCCAGGGCGATACGAACCAGCCCACGCTGCACGATGAGAAACACAGCGCCGGCGACCAGTACCCCGACAAGAACCGCGGCTGTCACTGTTCACCTCCCGGTTCGGTCGCACTGTCCCCGCGCCGTACCGGCGCCCGTTCCCCATTACCGGGGTCGTGCCCGTCGAGGGCCGTCGGCGGCAACGCCTGTGCATCTCGTTCCCCGCGCGTTCCGGATCTGGCCGGAGGCTCCCGTGTGGGTTCCGTGGGCGGATGCGGAACCCCCAGTCGTGTCAACGCCACCACGACGGTCCCGATCACGGCCAGATAGATGCCGACGTCGAACACCAACGCGGACGTGAAGTGGTAGGCGCCGATGTCGGCGTGCAGCGGACGCAGGAAGGACCCGTCGAGCAGGCCGAACAGGCCGGTCACCACCGAGAGCGCGAGTCCGGCGGTGATCACCGCGACCCCCGGTATCCGCAGGACCAGAGATCGTCGGGGATCCGGGGCCGCGGCATGGGCGAGACACAGTCCGGCTCCGGCGACCAGAGCCCCGATGAAGCCACCTCCGTTCGCGTTGTGCCCCCGGAGCAGCATCCACAACGACAGCACGATGATGACCGGGGCCAGGACGCGGCCCACAACCTGGATCACGATCGCGTTGCCCCATGGATCCTCGATCGGGCTCCAACGGCGGTGGGACGGTGTCGGGTCCTCGCGGCCACGGAGCCGCACCGTGTGCAACAGCGCCAGAATGCCGACACCGGCGATACCGACGACGGTGACCTCCCCCAGGGTGTCCAGGGGGCGGTAGTCCACCAGGATCGTGTTCACCACGTTGATGCCGCCCGTGTCCTCCTCGGAGTGGGTCATGAGGTATTCGCTGACGGGGGAGAGCTCCCGGCGCCCCGTGAGCAGGAACGTCGCCACCGCGGCCACGCCTCCGGCCGCCAGGGCCAGGGCCGCGGAGAGTCCGATCCGGACGCCCCCCACCCGCTGGAACATCACCGGCAGCCGGCGCAGGACCAGCACCAGCACCACAACCGTCAGGACCTCAACCGTGATCTGCGTCAGCGCCACATCGATGGCGCCGAGCAGCACGAACCACACCCCGAGGAGGACGCCGACCACACCCAGCAGCACCACGGCGGCGATCCGGTTGCGCACCAGAACCGTCCCCAGCACGGCCGCGGTGATCGCGGCAATCACCAGCCAGTCCCACGTACGCACCACCGGTTCGGGCGGCTGGACCACGGGCATTCCCCACCACACGGCCACGGCTGCCAGCACCCCGAGGACGAACACGGCCGGGACGATGTGCACGGGCGGCGCGGCACTGCGGGTCAGGTCGCCCACCCGGCGTCCGAACGCGAGGCTGGTGGCGTGCACCCGGTCGAACACGGCGTCCCCGGTGGTCGGCGCGGATCGACGATGGAGCAGGGAATCCACCCGCTCCCTACTCA
Source organism: Lipingzhangella rawalii (assembly GCF_031628175.1). Lineage (NCBI taxonomy): Bacteria > Bacillati > Actinomycetota > Actinomycetes > Streptosporangiales > Nocardiopsidaceae > Lipingzhangella > Lipingzhangella rawalii. Next base: position 238,245 of record NZ_JAVLVT010000002.1, read on the forward strand.
GGAACAGGCCCAGCCCGAACAGAATCGCCAGGGCAGACATCCCCACGTCCGGGGTCAGTCCCGGAATCAGGTGAATCTCCACTGTCTGCGCACCGAACCCGGTGTCGGCCACCACGCGCTCGGCGAAGGGGCGCAGCGCGGGGACGCTCAGCCCCAGCCCGAGTCCGGCCAGCGCCGTGACCGCGGGTGGGAACAGGAAACTGGCCGGAGCTTCCCGCACGTCCGAGCGGTCACTGGGCTGTCCCCCGAAGGTGTAGTACCAGAACCGAGCGGCGTAGCCGAAGGTCAGGATCGCGGCCAGCACGGCCGCACCCCCGGCGAGTGGTGCAACCCAGCCGGGACCCCCCGCTTCGAGGAAGCCCGCGAAGAGTTTCTCCTTGCTGTAGAACCCGAGCACGGGGGGCAGTCCGGCCAGCGACATCGCCCCCAGCCCGGTCAACACAGCACTGACGGGCATGCTGCGCCGCAGCCCACCCAGCTCCCGGATATCGCGCGTATGCGCCTGGTGGTCGATCACGCCGACCATCATGAACAGCGTGGCTTTGAACAGGGCGTGTGCCAGGGTGTGGATCGCGGCGGCCGCGAGCGCGTAGGAGGTTCCGATCCCGATGATCGCAACCAGATAACCCAGTTGGCTGACCGTAGAGAACGCTGCCAGGGACTTGAGGTCGTATTCCTTGAGGGCGAGTACCGCACCGTAGATCGCCGTGGCGAGCCCGAAGGTCACCAGCACAACGTTCCACAGGGCCAGGTCCGAGAACGCGGGGGTGAACCGGATGAGCAGATAGATTCCGGCCTTGACCATCGCCGCGGCGTGCAGATAGGCGCTGACGGGGGTGCTGGCCGCCATCGCCCCGGGAAGCCAGAAATGGAACGGCACCTGGGCGGACTTGGTGAAGGCCGCGATGATGATGAACACGGCAACGAGTGGGCCGGTCCACCCGTCCTGGAGCCAGCTGGTGTCCGCGAGGATGGCGCTGAGCTGTGTTGTCCCGGTGCGGACCGCGAGCAGGGTGACCGCGGAGAGAAGGGCCAGCCCCCCACCGGCCGTGACCAGCAGGGCTCGCATCGCCGGCTTGTCAGCCTTGAGGCTGGTTCCGCCGATCAGGAAGAACGAGCAGATGCTGGTGAGCTCCCAGAAGACGAACAGCAGCAGCAGGTCGTCAGCGAGAACCAGCCCGAGCATGGCGACGGCGAAAATCCCCATGAGCAGGTAGAACCTGCTCTGGGAGCTGGTGCGCCCGAAATAGCGAGCACAGTAGGCCATGATGAGTGCGCCCACACCCAGCACCAGCATGGCGAACAGCCACCCCACCCCGTCCAGCCACAGGGCGAAGTTGACTCCGGCCGCCGGGATCCAGGGCCAGGAGGTTTCCACCACCTCACCGTCGAGCACGGCCGGCAACTGTGCCGCGATCACCACGGCGAGCACGAGGAAGACGGCGGCCAGCGGCCAGCCCGCGTCGCGGCCCCACCAGCGTGCCAGTAGCGGCGCCACTGCGGCCGCCACGGCCAGCACGCCGAGAACGGTCACGAGAACCAACTCGCTGCCACCTTTCGAGTCGAGCTAATCACAGCATCCAGATCCAGTGGGCTCCCCGCACGGATGCCTCACCTCTCACTTCTCACCCCAGAAGCTGGGGTGGCGTCGACGTGCGGCCGGTCATGCCGGGAGGTTACCTATTCGAGTGGTGTGAGCGGCAGGCACCGCACCGTTCGGCTGTGGCCCGAGTCGGAGCACTTCTGCACGACCGGGAAACGGCAATCCGGTTCACGCGGCCCGGCTGGGCCGCGGGTGCCATGCGCTAGACAGCGTTTCCGGTCGGATCCCGCGGATCCGCGGGAAGTCGTAACCGGCCCCCGGACGCGGCGACGGCACGCCCGGACCTCCCCGCACACCGTGTGTGGCAGACACCCCGCGCTGTACCCACGCGCGCTGAGGCAGACGGCGGGGCCGGGGCAACGGACACGGAGGCGCCAACACCTGCGTGGCCCACGGCCCGGGTGGCTGCACTGCGCACGGTGTCGCTGGTGACCTCTCTCCGTTCGGTATCCATTCCCCTGGCGTGCAACCGCGGCACGGGGGGCGAGCATCCCACCGTCACGACTGCCTCCCCGCGTTCCGGGAACCACCGCACCGGGCGGCTGGTGGCTGTGGCCCTCGACACGACCAGGGCTCGCCTCCGGGGCCGTATCCGGTGTGCAGCACCGGGATGCTGTCTGGCGGGACACGTACCCCTCGGGCGACCCCAGGATAACGGTCCGATTTTTCCACCATGTTTCGGGGGACAACGTGCCCGGGCGACCGGAACACGGGCCCCGTTGGTTCCCGCGCCGATGGCTGGATTCGGGCAATGTGCCGGCGCCGTGCGCGCCGGGACGATACAAAGGCAGGCATGCGTCACGGACACCTGCACTGGTACACCCCCGCGGAACTGACGCCGCGCCAGCGCGCCATCTACGACGGCGTACGCACGAAGTACGGTTCGAACCCCCCGTTCCCGTTGACGGATGCGGAGGGCCGGCTCCACGGCCCCTTCAACGCTATGCTTGCCGCACCGGGTGTCGGCGCGGCCCTGCAACATCTCAGCGCTGCCGTCGCTGCCGAGACGTCGCTGCCCGCACGGCTACGTGAACTGGTGATCCTGGCGGTCGCGACACAGCGGGACAGTGAGTTCGAGTGGTTCGTGCACCGGCGGGTGGCGCTCCGAGCCGGCGTGGAACCGACGGAGATCGACACCCTCGCGCAGGGAGGCATCCCCGCCTCCGCGGATGCCGGGGAGCAGGCCACCCTGGAGGTGGTGCGTTGCCTGCTGTCCCGCAGCGACATTGCCGAGGAGCACCGGACCACACTCCAGGACCGGTTCGGCGAAGCGGCGCTCGTGGAGGTGACCACCCTGGTCGGCTACTACGAACTGCTGGCAACCCTCCTGCGGGCCCTCGCGGTCCCCATGCCCGAGCCACCCGAGGAAGCAACGAGCGCGACTCAACCCCCCGAGGGCACCGGTTGAGCATGCGCCCCCAGGAGACGGTCTACCCGCCGGGGCACCAGCAGGCCGAGCAGGGCCACCGCCCAGAACGGCAGCTGTCCCGGAGCGAACGCCCCCAGGCAGGTACCCAGCTCCCGGTGTGGCTGCCGCAGGAAGGTACCCGCGTGTGGCAATCGCCGCGGCAGGGACCATCCCAGGGTCGACAGCCCCAGCAGGGCCGCGCTTCCCCCCAGGATCCACAATTGGTCCCCCATCGGCTGCTGGTGCAGCCAGGACCAGGCGGCCTCCAGGGACAACGCGATGTAGGCGCCCCCTGGCGACGCGTCCGCCGCGTGCCCGGCCGTCATCCCGGATACCAGAGTCTCGGGCACGAGTCCGGCCAGAGCGGCCACACCCCCCGCGGCCAGCCCCAGGGTGCTGGCCAACCGCGTCTCCGTATCCCGAAGCTCAGAGCGCGGGGGATGGCGCCGCCACGGCCGGCCGTCGGCACGCCCCGCTCCCATCGCGTATTCGCGGCGGTCCCGCACGTACTGCCACGTCTCCGTCAGCGCGGACGGTCCGCGGCTGGCCGCGACAAGCTGAACGGCGAGTTCGTGCAGAGCCACCGCGACGGTCTGTACGACCGTGACCGGTAGCCGGGCCCAGGCGTGGACGGCCCGCCGAAAGACAGCCGCGAAATCCGGGGGGATGCGCACCCGAATTCGTACGGCCCTCCCGTAGACCCGACGCCGGACCCGGGCCAGGGGCCTGCGTCCCGGAAGCCGCGGCGTGACCCCGTCCGCGGCGCGGCTCACCCGGCCGTCAAGCAACACCGCGGCCAGCAGAAGCAGCAGCAGGACCCACCGGGTCGCCTCCCCGCTGCCCAACGCCGCGAAGGTCACATCGGTAAGCGTCGTGGTTTCCAGCCCGGCGAGCAGCGCGTTGTAGTTCATGTGTTCCAGGGCGGCCCAGCCCAACGCTGCCGGAGGGAGGAGCCACAGCCACCGTCCATAGCGGCGTGCCCCCACCACGGCGATACCGAGGGCGGCGCCGACCAGCCCGGTGGTGACAGCGTGTCCGGAGAAGCGGAGCCCGGCCCCGGCCACATCCACCCCACCGGGAAGAAAGGTGAGGATCCCCAGATCCAGTCCGCTGGCCACGGGTGCGCCCGCATAGGCCGGATGTTGCCAGAACCCCAGGACATGGGCCGACTGCTCCACGATCCAGAATCCGGCTCCCGCGGCCGCGGCCAGCAGCAGGTAGTCGACGGCCGCCATCCGACGCCACCGCCCCCAGGAAACCAGCCACACCAGCAGCAGGGGCACGAGCTTGCCCACCTCCTCCACCGGAACGGCAACGTAGGCGTGGGCGTAGGGATCTGTCGGATCCATCCCCAGGGCAGCAGCCAGCCCGCGTTCCGTCGCCGCGATGGGCAGGGTGCACAGTGCACCCAGGACCAGCATGCGCAGCAGGCTGGCGACGGTCACCGTTCGGGTGCGTGCGAGGAGACAGAGCTGCACCAGCAGCCAGACCATGCCGGCCGCCAGCGGCAGCATCATCGAAACCGGGGTGAGTACGGCCGCGATGCCAACCAGCACAAGCAGCGACCAGGCGATGGCGCCCCGCGCGGCGCGTAGCGGCCCCAGGCGGGAATCGGCGTTCCCCTCCACGGCGCCGCTACGCCGAGCCAGGCGTTCGACGGGATCCGGTGCCGGCGGGGCGGGGCGGTCCGCATCGTCCACACAGCCGTAACGCAGAGCCGCCGCGAGAAGCTCCTCGTCTTCGGTGTCCTGGGCTTGGGCTGCGAACCGGTTCCTGGCCCGGGAGATGTCTGGCCCCACCAGTTCCCGCACGAAGTCGGCCGGACCGGCTGCGACGGTAAGCCGACCGGACGTGACGAGGACCGCTGCACACTGGTCCTCCACCGCCACGAGGAAATCAGTGGGGTCCCGTCCCCAGCTGCGAATGTGGTCGAGCAGGGCGCGCTCGTCGGCGACCACTTCGGTCACCGGCTCATAGGCGTGCTCTGGTCGGGTCCGACAGATCAGGAGCCGATCCACCCCGAGTTTCCGCCCCGCTGCCACGATCGCCCGAATGAGCTGAAGGTTCCGTGGAGCCGTGAACGGCGCCACGACCTTACGGTCCGTGTCGAGCCAGTGCTGGTCGAACTCGGTCGCTCCATCGCACAGGCGCAGCACGAGATCGCGCGTCAGCATGGCCTGTTCGTGCATGACGCCAAGCCTCTCCCCAAGCCGGGTACCGGTCTCCGCTCCCCGAAGGTCCCCACCGGGCGCCCGTGGTCGAGGCGCCCCGCGACGCACTAACGCTATCGCGGGCCCATGCGCCCCAACCCGAGGGACACCCGGTGCCTGGCCGTGACGGGCGTACCGGCCCGGCCGGTGCCGTGGAACTCCCCGCCCGGCTGTCGCATTCGCCACCGAGGGCACCGGCCGAGGCTGGGGCCTGTTTCTCGGGGTTGGGAGCGGGGTTGGGCCTGGCGACGTTCACCCCGCCCCCGATCCCGCTGGCCACCGTGCCAGAAAACGCACCCCCGGCAGCGGGAGGCACCCCACGGCCACCACACCCACGCCCCGCTGGCCGTCGTGCGGAGGAGCGCCCCCGAGCACGACACCCCGGTGACCACGAGGGCGCGACGCCGCCGGCGGCCAACACGGCGCGCGCCCCCAACTAACCACCCCCAGCCACACGTTCCCCCCGGGGAGTCCAGGACGCGGGCGCATCCCTCCAACCGCGCCGTGGGCGTTGGTGTACACCCGGCAACGCTCCCCCGAACCACACGGCCCACGGGGCACAGTGCGGGTGCTTTCCCCCTAGCCTCACCCGGGCGGACCGGCGCGCAGCAGCGCGGCCAGCAGCCCCACGGGGCATCCGGAGCGTTCCTGACCTCCGCCCATCCCTACCGAGGAGGCCCGACCAGCACCCCCACCCCGCAGACCTCCCAGAAGGCACGGCCCAGCCGTCCTGGGGACGCCCCGGACGGGGCCGCGCGGTTCACGTCGGCTCGTGAACGGACCGGACCGCCTCGCAGATGCCGTCCGGCAGGTCGCTGGCCGCGATCGGTGCTCCCGCCCGGACGATCCGTGCGGCCAGACCGTGCAGAAAGGCGCCACATGCTGCGGCCCAGAGCGGAGACTGGCCCGAGGCGAGGAGGGAGCCGATCATTCCGGCGAGGACGTCACCGGAACCCGCGGTTGCCAGCAACGGTGTCCCGGTGGGATTCACGATCGGGGCATGTCCCGGCTCCGCCACCACGGTCGTGGACCCCTTCAGCAGGACCGTACAGCCCAGCTCGTCGGCGGCCCGACGCACATGGGCCAGCCGCCGTGCCTCGACGTCGGTGCGTTCCGTTCCGGGAAGCAGCCGCGCCAGCTCCCCGGCGTGCGGTGTGAGCACGGTGGGTGCGGTCCGGTTGCGCACCCACTGCGGATGCCGGCTCAGCAGGGTGAGGCCGTCGGCGTCCAGGACCACCGGGCGTTCGCTGGCCAGAACCGTGCGCCACTCCGCGGCCGCGTTCTGGTCCGTGCCGCGTCCCGACCCCAGAACCCAGGCGTCCACCCGTGTGGACGCCGTCGACGGGATGTCCGCCGTGTCGGACTCGGCCGTGACAACCGTCTCCGGCCAGCGGCGCAGCACCTCGGCTCCCACCGCTGCCGCCCCGCTGTAGCGGACCATTCCGGCGCCGCCGACGCGCAGCGCGCCGCCAACGCACAGCACCGCCGCCCCGGGATACCGGTCACTGCCCGCGGCGATGCCCACCACACCGCGTCGGTACTTGTGGGTCTCCGTCGGGAGGCCGGGCAGCGCCCGCGCGATATCGCCGGACTGCGGCGCCACCAGGACCGGTTCCGGCAGCATCGGGTCCAGACCGATGTCCACCAGTTCCACGACACCCGCGTGGTGGGCCCCCGGATCGACCAGAAGTCCCGGCTTGTAGGTACCGAAGGTGACCGTGACATCGGCGCGCACCGCTGGTTCGGTCACTTCGCCCGTATCGGCGTCCACTCCGCTGGGGAGGTCCACGGCGACCGTCGGGGCCGAGGCCTGTCCGGCCAGCCGGGCCAGCTCGGCGTGCGGCGCACGGAGTCCCCCGCGGGCCCCGATACCCACCAGGCCGTCGATGATCAGATCCGCCGCGGCGAGCTCTGCTGCGGCCTCGGTGACTGGACTCGTTCGTCCCCCTGCGGAGCGCAGCGCCGCACGACCGCCGGCATGCAGCCGGGATCCCGCAGCCACCGCCCGCACCCGGGCCCCGCGGCGGGCGAGCCTGGCTCCGGCGTACAGGGCGTCCCCACCGTTGTCCCCGCTGCCGACCAGCAGCACGATCCGGCTCCCGTACACCCGCGGCACCATCCGGGCACAGACGGCGGCGAGCCCGGCTGCGGCCCGGCGCATCAACGCGCCGTCGGGCAGCCGCTCCATCAGTGCCGCCTCGGCCACACGGACCGTGGCGACGTCGTGCGCACAACGCAACCGGGACCTTCCTTTCGATGCGACAGCTGAGGCGGCCGCTGCGCGCCGCACGGTTGTTGGACCGTCTGAGGCCGATCACCCGGAGGCCGCCACCGGCTCGGGTGTGCCCAGCCAACGGCCCTGCGTACGTCCACAACCTACCCACACCGGAAGGCGGCACCCGGATCAGGTTTTGCGTAGTCGCACGCGGCGCACCCGGTGGTCCTCGCCCTTGTACAGCACCAGGGTCGCGCGGCCCCGGGTTGGCGCGATGTTGTGCACCAGGTTGACTTCGTTGATCGTGCGCCAGGTACGCTCCGCGAACTCTCGAGCCGCGGCGTCGTCGGCGAGGGTGGCCATATTGTGGAAATAGGAGCGTGGATCCTCGAACCGGGTACGCCGCAGCGCCTCGAACCGTTCCAGGTACCAGGACCGAATGTGCTCCCGCTTGGCGTCGACGTAGAGGGAGAAGTCGAAGAAGTCCGCCACGGCGAGCCGACCCGCGGACGGCGGCTGGAGGACGTTGATTCCCTCCACGACCAGAATGTCCGGGCGGTACACCGTCTGGGCCGCCCCGGGAACAATGTCGTAGGCGAGGTGGGAGTACACGGGGATGTCCACACTCGGCACCCCCGCCTTGATGCGGGAGACGAACCGGACCAGTGCGCGTCGGTCAAAGCTCTCCGGGAACCCTTTGCGGTGCATGAGCTCCCGTTCGGCCAGGACGGCATTCGGGTAGAGGAAGTTGTCCGTGCTGACCAGCTCGACGTGTGGATGATCCGGCCACTGCGCGAGCAGGGCCCGCAACAGGCGAGCGATCGTGGACTTGCCGACGGCCACGCTTCCGGCGATACCGATCACAAACGGCGTGGGCTGGTCGTCCTCACCCAGGAACCCACGAACCGCGGCGTGCCGCTGCCGGGTCGCCCCCACGTACAGGTTCAACAGCCGGGACAGAGGCAGGTAGATATCCCGCACCTCCGCCAGCGACGTCGGGTCGGCAGTACCCCGCAGCTCGGCCAGCTCGTCCTCGGTGAGGGACAGCGGTGTGGCCGCCCGCAGCGCCGCCCACGCGGGACGGTCCAATTCGACGTACGGGCTCGTGAACCCGTTCTTCGTCACCTGAGACACATCTGCCCACCCTAGACCACGACAGTTCACGACCGGATCCGGCCCGACGTCGCCCGCACCTGAGCACGTCACCGCACCCGGCAGCGCCAGATCGAGCCGCGCCGCAGCAGCGCACCCGCCCACCCCCCCGCGACTGGTCTATACCGCGACCTGCGAAAATCCGAGCAAAGTGAGCCGAACCACGGCCACACGACCGTTCCACAGCAGCTACGCTGACGGCCATGTGCGGAATCGTTGGCTACGTCGGGCCGCAACCGGCGCTTGATGTTGTGGTTGATGGACTCGGCCGCCTCGAGTACCGGGGATACGACTCTGCTGGCGTCGCGGTGTTCGCCGACGGCGGGCTCACGACCCAGAAGCGTGCCGGAAAGCTCGGCAATCTCCGTTCCGTACTGCCGACCCAACGCACCGCGGACGGCACCGCCGGTATCGGGCACACGCGTTGGGCCACCCACGGGGCACCCACCGACCGCAACGCGCATCCGCACGTGGACAACGACAACCGGGTCGCGGTGGTCCACAACGGAATCATCGAGAACTTCGCCCGACTCCGCCTCGAACTGGAGGAGCTGGGCTGCAAGTTCCGCTCGGAGACCGACACAGAGGTCGCCGCGCATCTGTTGAGCATCCAGTTGCAGCACAACGGCGGTGACCTCGCAGCCGCGCTGCGCTGTGTGTGTCAACGTCTCGAGGGCACGTTCACCCTGGTCGCCTCTTCGGTGGATGACCCCGGGCTCGTGGTCGCGGCTCGCCGCAACTCTCCCCTGGTTGTCGGACGCGGTGAAGGCGAGAACTTCCTGGCCAGCGACGTGGCTGCGTTCATCGCGCACACGCGTTCGGCGGTGGAGCTCGGACAGGACCAGGTTGTGGAGCTGCGCAGCGACTCGATCCGGGTTACGGACTACGAGGGGAATCCAGCACCGGTCCGTGAGTACCACGTCGACTGGGATGCCTCGGCGGCCGAGAAGGACGGCTACGACTACTTCATGCTCAAGGAGATCGTGGAGCAGCCCCGTGCCGTGGCCGACACCCTGTTGGGCCGGCTGGGCGTGGACGGCACCCTGAGCCTGGACGAGATGCGACTCAGTGCCGCCGACCTGCGTGACATCCACAAGATCGTGATCATCGCCGCCGGTACCTCGTACCACGCCGGCCTGATCGCCAAGTACGCGATCGAACACTGGTGCCGTATCCCGTGTGAGGTCGAGGTCGCGAGTGAGTTCCGGTACCGCGATCCCATCCTGGACGCGCAGACCCTCGTCATCGCGATCTCCCAGTCCGGGGAGAGCCTGGACACGATGATGGCGTTGCGCCACGCTCGCGAGCAGCGGTCGAAGGTCCTGGCCATTTGCAACGTCAACGGTTCCAGCATCCCGCGGGAAGCGGATGCGGTGGTCTACACCCACGCCGGCCCCGAGGTTGGCGTAGCCGCGACCAAGACCTTCCTCACCCAGCTCGTCGCCTGCTACCTGGTAGGGATGTACCTGGCGCAGGTGCGTGGTCTGAAGTTCGGCGACGAGGTACAGGCGATCATCGACCAGCTGGCCAACATGCCGGACGCGGTGACGCGGGTCCTGGACACCATCGAGCCGGTACGCCAGCTCGCCCGTTCCCTGGAGACGGCGCACTGCGTACTGTTCCTGGGCCGGCATGTCGGATACCCGGTGGCGCTCGAGGGAGCCCTCAAGCTCAAGGAACTCGCCTACATGCACGCGGAGGCCTTTGCCGCCGGGGAGCTCAAACACGGGCCGATCGCGCTCATCGAGGAGGGGCTTCCCGTGGTGGTCGTGGTTCCCTCCCGGGAAGGGCGGGGCGTACTCCACGACAAACTGGTGTCCAACATCCAGGAGATCCGTGCCCGCGGCGCCCGCACGATCGTGATCGCGGAGGAGGGCGACGAGACGGTGCGCCCCTACGCCGACGAACTCATCGAGATTCCGGCCGTGCCCACCCTGCTACAGCCGGTTGTCGCCACCGTGCCGCTCCAGGTTTTCGCCTGCGAACTCGCCCTCGCCAAAGGCAATGACGTGGACCAGCCGCGAAACCTGGCCAAGAGCGTCACCGTTGAGTAGTGCGGAAACGATCACGCTGCCAGACTGGGAGCCATGCACACCCACCTGCTGCCCCTGATCCCGACCGTGGACGGACTCCCGCTCCACCCGCTGGTCATACACGCGACGATCGTACTCGTTCCGCTGGCAGTCCTGGCGGCACTACCGATCGCCGTGCGCTCCCACTGGCGGCGCCGGTTTGGCTGGCCCGTCGCCATACTCGCCGTGCTCTCCTGGGTCACAGTGCCCGTCGCGGTGTGGAGCGGACAGGATCTGGCGGCAGACATGTACGGCTCCGAGCTCACCGGGGTCCTCGCCGACCACGAGCGACTCGGTACGCAGCTTCCCCTGATCGTCGGACTATTCACCCTGGCCACCGTGCTGGTGGTCGTGCTGGGATCGGTGGGTGACCGCCGCTGGACGTCGACATCCCCCGGCGATGTCGTCCCCCGATGGTGGTGGTTCCTGGTGACCGGACTCGCGATCGTGTCCCTCGCGGCTGGCGGCTGGGCCGTGGGACAGCTGGTCATCGTGGGCCATACCGGATCCGAGGCGGTGTGGGGGCACGTGCTCGGAAACTGACGGCACCGGCCCAGCGGACCGGTTGCTCTGGCCGCCAGACCCCATGGGCCGGGGCCGGGCAGCGGAGCTACCTCAGCCCCGCAGGGTGTTGTCCGTACTGGCGGGGCCGCGATCCCGTACCCGCGGCCCCCACCACGAGCCACCACGATCTAACGGCAGGCCAGCTCGCTGCGCACCACCTCGGCGAGCCGCTCGGCGGCCGCCTGGGCCCGCTCCTCGGTAGGGGCCTCAACCATCACCCGGACCTTGGGTTCCGTTCCACTGGGACGCAACAGGACCCGGCCCTCGGCCCCCAGCGCGGCCTCCTCCTCGGCAACCGCGGAAGCGACCGCCGGGGTACTGTCGACCCGCGCCTTGTCCACGTCCCGAACGTTGACGAGCACCTGCGGCAGGCGGGTCATACATCCACTGCTGAGTTCCCCGAGGGAACGTCCCTCCGCAGCAACCGCTGCCAGCAGGAACAGTCCGGTCAGGACGCCATCCCCGGTCGTGGCGTGATCCAGCAGCACGACGTGCCCGGACTGCTCCCCACCCAGGGAGTACGACCCCGCACGCATCGCCTCCAGGACGTAGCGATCACCGACAGCCGTTTCCACCACGGAGATCCCCTGCTGGCGCATGGCGATCCGTAGACCGAGGTTCGACATCACCGTGACCACCACGGTGTCGTCCACGAGCTGCCCACGGGCGTGCAGCTGTCCCGCCAGAATGGCCAGAATCTGGTCCCCGTCGACAACGCTGCCGTCCGCGGTGACCGCGAGGCACCGGTCCGCGTCTCCGTCGAAGGCCAGCCCCGCATCGGCCCGGTGCTCAACGACGGCGGAGGCCACAGCCTCCACGGCGGTTGATCCACACTCAGCGTTGATGTTGTGCCCGTCGGGAGCTGTCCCGATCTCGACCACATCGGCCCCGGCCCGCCGGAAGACCTCGGGCGCGACGGTGCTCGCCGCGCCGTGCGCGCAGTCCACCACGATCCGCAGCCCGTCCAGAGACTGGGTGCTAGCGGTGTTCACATGCCGGACATAGCGCTCGATCGCGTCCTTGGCTTCGGTGACCCGGCCGACCGCAGCCCCGGTGATGCGTGGTGCCGGCTTACCGACCCGCGCTTCGATGGCGTCCTCAACCTCGTCCGGGAGCTTATGCCCACCCCGGCTGAAGAACTTGATCCCGTTGTCCGGGGCCGGGTTGTGGCTCGCGGACAGCATGACCCCGAGGTCAGCGTTCAGTGCATCCGTGAGATAGGCGACAGCTGGCGTCGGGAGTACCCCGAGTCGGACCACGTCCACACCGGCACTGGCCAGACCGGCGACCACGGCCGCTTCCAGATACTCTCCCGAGGCCCGCGGGTCACGCCCAACGACAGCACATGGGCGCTGTGCGGGATCGACACTTCCACCACCCAGCTCCGTGGCCGCCGCGACGGACAGCTCCAGAGCCAGTGCAGCGGTGAGGTCGTCGCCCGCACGTCCACGTACCCCATCGGTACCGAACAGCCGAATCGCCACCGAATCGCCCCTATCTCCCGAAACACCAATGTCCGAACGATGACCCGCCCGTACGGGCGGCATCGACCCACCGAACGCGACGAAGGCGCGGACCCGTTGCGGGTCCGCGCCGGTACGCCGGTGGGGCTACCGCTTGGAGTACTGCGGAGCCTTACGTGCCTTCTTGAGACCGGCCTTCTTCCGCTCGATCTCACGGGCGTCGCGGGTCAGGTGCCCAGCCTTCTTCAGGACCGGCCGGTTGTTCTCCGGGTCATGGCTCGCCAGCGCGCGGGCAAGACCGTGGCACACCGCACCGGCCTGTCCAGAGGGGCCCCCTCCGTTGACGCGGACGGTGACGTCATAGATCTCCGAGCCGTCGGTCAGGCCGAGCAGCCGCAGCGGCTCGTTCACGATCTGCTGGTGCACCTTGTCCGGGAAGTAGTCCTCGAGCGCCTTCCCGTTGATCCGCCACTCGCCGGTTCCCGGGGCGAGGCGGACCCGTGCGATCGCCTTCTTGCGCCGCCCGGTACCTCCCGCGAATCCGGCAGCGGCAGGAACCCCGGCGAACGTTGGCTCTTCCGGGGTCTCGCTGGTGTACTCAGAGGGGCCCTCCCCCTCCACGTCGTCCACTGCGAAGTCGTTGACGGCGTCCTCGATGCCGGTCGGCTCGGCCACGGTTCTCCTCGTGTCTCGTTACCTCGGAGTCCGGCCCCTCCTGCGGGCCGGCCCCTAGCTGGCGGGCTGGTCGATCTTGGTGAGCTCGAACGGCACCGGCTGCTGCGCCTGGTGCGGGTGCTCCGGTCCGGCGTACACCTTGAGCTTCTTGGCCATACTCCGTCCGAGTGAGCTCTTCGGGAGCATGCCCTTGATGGCCTTCTCCACGGCGCGCTCCGGCCGCTTCTCCATCAGCTCCCGGTAGCCGACCGAACGGAGTCCACCGGGGTAGCCGGAGTGCCGGTAAGCGCGCTTCTGGTCCAGCTTCCGGCCAGTCAGGGCCACCTTGTCGGCGTTGATGACGATCACGTGATCACCGACATCGAGGTGCGGCGCGTAGTACGGCTTGTGCTTGCCGCGCAGCAGGGTGGCGACCTGGCTAGCCAGCCGCCCGAGCACGACATCGGAAGCGTCGACGACGTGCCACTGACGCTGGACGTCGTTGGGCTTAGGGCTGTAAGTGCGCACGATACGTGAAGCCTTCGTCTGTAGTCGGTGGACCCGCCTCCGCCACGGCGGAGCCGGGAAACTCAGCATTACCTCGGGAGTCGGGCGCAGGCGCGGATCCCAAGTAAGGCACGCGCTTGAGTGCCTGTGCAGAGGACGGCGTCGCACAGATGCCCACATGAGCCTGTGTGACGGCGACACCGCAATTCACGGCGACTCAACGCACGACAGCAGGTAAGACTATCGTGTCGACCGATACCAGGTCAAAACGAGACTCTACTGCCCATGCGACAGTCAGAGGAGGCATCACGGCCCGGATTCCCTGTACCACCTATTATGCCGGGTACAAACCAGTGCTCGGGCCATGATCCGGTAGGCTCCTGGCGCGGTGCACCCTGCATGTGCCCCCAACTCCGATCTCAGCCACGATCTTGGCCCATCGGCCAGGCGACGCGTGATTTCCGCTGTGTGTCCGAACCGCGAGGGTTCCTACCCGCGCTGACCGTACCTGTTCCTGCTGACTCCCGAGTGTTTCTCGGAGGGATCCGCTATCACACCCCAACCATACGACCCCCACTCCCACGGGACGCCCCCGGCTGGACACTCCAACGCCACACCCTCCGCGGAGGAAGGCGACCTGCTCGGCACACCTCAGCATTCCATCGGACCGAACGGCGATGGGGTTCTGCCGCCCGAGTCGTCGGCGCCGCCCCCACCGCATGTGAACGGGCCACCCCCAGGCCCCGGCTTGGACGGTGCGGTTCCTGCGCCGGACGGGAGCGCTCCGTGGCACCCGGCAGCGGGTACAGGCCCGGCCTTTCCCGGGTCAGTGCCCGATCCACCTTCCGCCGCAGCCGGCCCGCCTCCTGGGCAGGGGCCACCTCCCGGGCAGGGGCCACCCCCCGGGCAGGGGCCGCCCCCCGGGCAGGGGCCACCCCCCGGGCAGGGGCCGCCCCCCGGGCAGGGACCGCCCCCCGGGCAGGGACCGCCCCCCGGGCAGGGGCCACCCCCCGGGCAGGGGCCACCTCCCGGGCAGGGGCCACCCCCCGGGCAGGGGCCACCTCCCGGGCAGGGGCCACCCCCCGGGCAGGGGCCACCTCCCGGGCAGGGGCCGCCCCCCGGGCAGGGGCCACCCCCCGGGCAGGGACCGCCCCCCGGGCAGGGGCCACCCCCGGGGCAGGGACCACCTCCCGGGCAGGGGCCACCCCCGGGGCAGGGACCGCCCCCCGGGCAGGGGCCACCCCCCGGGCAAGGACCACCTCCCGGGCAAGGACCACCTCCCGGCCAGGGTGCGCCTGCCGGTGGTCCACCAGTCGGGGGACTTCCGGACGAGCGTCCCCTGTTTCGGGACAGTGCGCCTCCAGCCGGCGCTGGCCCGGATGCCACGGACACAGCAGAAATCGACATGGGTCAGCTGCCGGATCGTGGCGTGCGCTCCTGGCTGGCCGCACGCCCCGTCGTTTTCGGAGGCGCCTTTCTCGCCCTGCTCCTGGTTCTGGGCGGAGGTTCGTTCCTGCTGGCCACCTCGTCCGGTTCAGAGTCTCCGGCCCAGACCGCCTCGGCGGCGGGCGAGGAGTACGACACATCCCGTGTGGCCAACGAGGAGGTGGATCCCGCAGCGCTGGAGCCGGAGACACTCTTCGAGCCTACGGAGATCGAGGTGGCCAATGTCATTTTCGAACGGGTGGTCACGGACGACACCGAGGACTGTGCCGCTGTCGCCCATGGCAGCTACGGAGAGGTCTTGGTCGAGAACGACTGCCGGCAGGTGGTGCGCTCCTCCTACGTCAGCGACGACCATGCCGTGACGGTCGGTGTCGCCGCCCTCCCCAGCCAGGACGCGGCCGAGCAGGCCGAAGCTTCGCGGGACGTCGCCGCCACCGACTGGTTTGCCGGGCTGGCCGGCCCGGAGGACAGCGGCGCAGAACGGCTGGAGTACGCGGGAGGCCACGCCCACGGTGCGGTCTGGGGGCGCTATCTGGTTTTTGCTCTGGCCAGCGGGCAGGACGGCAGCAGCCCGGAGGATGCGGACTCCGAACTGGACGAGATCAGCGAAGAGTTTCTCCAGGTGCCACTCACCGCGCTGGGTGAGCGGGCTCGGGACTGACTCTCGACGGCTGCGGGCTCACTCGTCCCGGCGCTCGCGTCGTTCCTCCACATAGTGGTCCCAGATCTCGGCCAGTAGATCGTAGAAGCCGTGCTGGTGCTGGAAGTAGGTTGCGCAGGCGCCCGCGAGGAAGCCGACCATGTGTTCGTCACTGAACCTCAGCTCGTAGCCGTCACAGGTCGTGACATAGTGCACCCGATCCTCGGTGACATGATGATGCTCGATCAGCCGCGCAGACGCCAGGGCCTGGTAGATGTCGCTCATCCGCACCACGGAGTTGGGGTTCTCCGGCTCCCGCACCGTCACCGCGCATACCTCGACGCGATCCGGTCCACCATGAGGCGCAGTGCGGAGGTGTCGGCCACCTCGCTCATGAGCTCGGCCATGCCCACCCCCAGCAGGAGCGGCGCGAGGTCGCGGTCCGACAGAACCAACTCGTAGCCGTTCATGGTCGTGATCTCGTGCCGCGTGTCGTCACTCCGATGGTGCTCCGCGAGCAGATACTGCTCCAGCATCGCCAGGATGTTCGCCGACGTGGGCTCGAGGGTCGCCGCATCGTTGCCGCGGTCGTCGTCCGCGTCCAGCCGGATCCGGCCCGCGGCACCCCGGGCTTCGGACATCGCGCCTCCTGCGTGTGGGCTACGCGCCCATTGTGCCGGATCCGGAGTCCGACCGTGGCGCGTTTGGTGTTCCCGCCCCGTCCGGAGTCTCGGGCAGCGGGCCGCGTCTCCGGCGGGTCGTGGCCACTCGGGAGGCAAGCTCCTCCGGACCGGGATACCGGACCTCCTCCAGGGTGAGACCGTGGGCAGGCACCACGTGAACCGCCGAGTCCCGCTCTCCCGCGGCCAGGACCCTTCTGGGCCAGTCCACATCCCGGCGTCCGTCTCCGACCGCGAGCAGGGCTCCTACCAGGGCACGCACCATGTTGTGACAGAAGGCGTCGGCACGGACCGTGCCGAACAGCAGATCCCCGTCCCGCTCCCAGTGCAGACTCTGCAACTCCCGCACCGTACTCGCACCCGGGCGTTTGCGACAGTAGGCCGCGAAGTCGTGTTCCCCAAGCAGCAGCCGCGCCGCAGCACACATCCGGTCCACGTCCAGCCCACGGCGGTGCCACAGCACATCCCGCCGACGCAGCGGGTCCACCCCGCCCACCGCGTCACTCACCCGGTAGATGTACCGCCGCCACAACGCGGCGAACCGAGCGTCAAACCCGGGCGGGGCCACACCAGCGGCATGCACCCGCACGTCAGGTGGCAACACCCCACCCAACCGTCGGGGTAGCGTGGCGACGTCCAGCCGTTCCAGCTCCGCTGCCGGCACATCCAGGTGCACCACCTGCCCGCGGGCATGCACCCCGGCATCGGTGCGGCCGGCCACGGTAACCGGTGTCGCATTCCGGCGTAGGATCCGACACAGCGCCTGTTCCAGCTCCCCCTGAACCGTACGCCGCCCCGGCTGGGCCGCCCAACCCGAGAAGTCGGTTCCGTCGTAGGCGAGGTCCAGCCGCAGCCGCACCGTCTCGGTATCGTCCATCACTGAATCAGCGTCCCCACACACACCGGTGCCCGGCCCCCTGTGGGAGCCGGGCACCGGGATCACCGAAGCGGTTCTCCGGCTACTTTTCGGTCGAATCCGAGGTCTCGGCCTCGGTCGTGGCCTCGCTGGCCTCGTCCTGCGCGCCGTCGGCACCCTCGTCCGCGCTCTCCACCGATGCGGAGTCGTCGGTGCTGGCCGCGGATGCGGCAGCAGCCGACGCCGGAGTCGACTCAGCGGCGGCACCGGTGCGCTCGGGCAGTGCCTCCACCAGCTCGATCACGGCCATGGGGGCGTTGTCGCCCTTGCGCGGCCCCACCTTCGTGATGCGGGTGTAGCCACCGTCGCGGTTGGCATAGCGTGGCCCGATCTCGGTGAAGAGCTCATGGACGACGCTCTTGTCCGAGATCTTTGCCAGCACCTGCCGGCGGGCATGCAGGTCGCCGCGCTTGCCCAGAGTCACGAGCTTCTCAGCGTAGGGGCGCAGCCGCTTGGCCTTCGCCTCCGTGGTCCTGATCCGGCCGTGCTCGAACAGTGCGGTCGCCAGGTTCGCCAGCATGAGGCGCTGGTGCGCCGGGCTGCCACCCAGGCGCGGCCCCTTCGTTGGCGTGGGCATAGTGACGTTCTCCTCGTGCTGCTCAGACGAGCTAGAGCTGCTCGGTCTCGCGGTAGGACTCGTTGTCCTCGTCGTCTTCTTCGTCCTCGTACTGGTCGACCACGCTCGTCGGATCGAACCCGGGCGGGGAGTCCTTCAGCGCAAGCCCCATGTCGATGAGCTTCTGCTTGACTTCCTCGATCGACTTGGCCCCGAAGTTCCGAATGTCGAGCAGATCCTGCTCGGACCGGGCAACCAGCTCTCCCACACTGTGGATCCCCTCGCGCTTGAGGCAGTTGTAGGAGCGCACCGTGAGGTTGAGGTCCTCGATCGGCAACGCGAGATCGGCGGCAATGGCACGATCCTGGTCCGAGGGGCCCATGTCGATGCCCTCGGCGTCGACATTCAGTTCCCGGGCCAGTCCGAACAGCTCGACAAGGGTCTTACCCGCACTCGCTACAGCGTCCCGAGGCCGGATCGCAGGCTTGGTCTC
The DNA here is from genome assembly GCF_031628175.1 of Lipingzhangella rawalii. NCBI lineage: Bacteria > Bacillati > Actinomycetota > Actinomycetes > Streptosporangiales > Nocardiopsidaceae > Lipingzhangella > Lipingzhangella rawalii. The sequence continues at coordinate 256,824 of NZ_JAVLVT010000002.1, forward strand.
CACGTCCAGGGTCAGCCGATCGAAGTCGGTGCGCTGCTCGACACGGGTTGCCTCGACCTTGTAGGTGACGCGGTAGACCGGCGAGTAGATCGAGTCGATCGGGATGCGTCCGATCTCCTGATTCGGCTGCTTGTTCTGCGCCGCAGACACATAGCCCCGCCCACGCTCGACCGTGAGCTCCATCTCGAGCTTGCCCGAGCTGTTGAGTGTGGCGATCGGCAGCTCGGGGTTGTGCACCTCCACGTCTGCGGGTGGCGCGATGTCCGCTGCCGTCACCACGCCGGGGCCCTGCTTCCGCAGGTACATGAGAACCGGCTCGTCGTTCTCCGAGCTGACCACCAGACCCTTGAGGTTCAGGATGATCTCGGTGACATCCTCTCGAACCCCCGGCACGGACGCGAACTCGTGCTCGACACCCTCGATACGGATGCTGGTGACCGCGGCTCCCGGAATGGAGGAGAGCAGGGTCCGACGGAGCGAATTACCGAGCGTGTAGCCGAACCCCGGCTCCAGTGGCTCGAGGGTGAACCGCGAGCGGTTCTCGCTGATGGGCTCCTCGGTAAGCGAAGGACGCTGGGCGATAAGCATGGTCGTACGTTTCCTTTCCCACGACCGCCCGCTATTTGACGGTCACTGGACTATGCAACCCGGTCCCGGGACGGACCGGTGTCCCCGCCCGACCGTGCGGCCGGGGACCGGCGGACGTCAGACGCGACGCCGCTTCGGCGGCCGGCACCCGTTGTGCGGCACCGGCGTTACGTCGTGGATGGAGCCAACCTCGAGCCCCGTTGCCTGGAGCGACCGAATCGCGGTCTCCCGGCCGGAACCGGGGCCCTTCACGAACACGTCGATCTTGCGCATGCCGTGCTCCTGGGCACGACGCGCAGCGGCCTCCGCCGCCATCTGGGCGGCGTAGGGAGTCGACTTCCGGGAACCCTTGAAGCCCACCTGGCCGGAGCTGGCCCACGAAATCACCGAACCCGTGGGGTCCGTGATGCTCACGATGGTGTTGTTGAATGTGCTCTTGATGTGCGCATGACCATGCGCAACATTCTTCTTCTCCTTGCGACGCACCTTACGTGGCGCGTTCTGGCGGCCCTTTGGCGGCATTCGCGACAGCCTCCTGCGATCGTCTGGACTCCGGACCCGAGATCCGGCCTACTACTTCTTGACCTTCTTCTTGCCAGCCACGGTCTTCTTCTTGCCCTTGCGGGTACGGGCGTTGGTCTGCGTCCGCTGACCGTGGACGGGAAGGCCGCGGCGATGCCGGATGCCCTGGTAGCAGCCAATCTCGATCTTGCGCCGGATGTCCGCTTGGACCTCACGCCGGAGATCGCCCTCGACCTGGTAGTTGCTGTCGATCCAGTCCCGCAGCCGGATCAGCTCGTCCTCGGTGAGCTCATGCACACGCGTCTGTTTGTGCACACCGGTGTTCGCGAGAATCTCCTGGGCGCGCGGGCGCCCGATTCCATACAGATAGGTGAGAGCGATCTCCACGCGCTTATCACGCGGCAGATCGACGCCAGCGAGGCGTGCCATACGGGCGTTCTCCTTCAGTACTCTGCGGAGGTCTCTCCCGATCCCCTCTCAGCGGGTGCCCGACCCGCCCGAGCCCCGGCCTCCGACCGGGGGTTGACTCCCGCGAACGCGGAAGACTGGGATGGGCTCACATTCGTGCTGCGTGCGGCGCTTCGGGTGTTAGCCCTGGCGCTGCTTATGCCGCGGGTCAGAGCAGATGACCATGATCCGGCCATGGCGGCGGATCACCCTGCACTTGGAGCAGATCTTCTTGACGCTCGGCTTGACCTTCATGCTCGCTCCGGACTCAGATGGCCAACTCGCGCTCGGTCAGCTACCGGCGCTGATGCTGGCCCTACTTGTAGCGGTAAACGATGCGCCCGCGCGTGAGGTCGTACGGGCTCAGCTCCACAACTACCCGATCATCAGGAAGAATACGGATGTAGTGCATGCGCATCTTGCCGCTGATGTGGGCAAGGACCTTGTGCCCGTTGTCGAGCTCCACTCGGAACATCGCGTTGGGAAGGGACTCGATAACGGAGCCCTCGATCTCGATGGCGCCGTCTTTCTTAGCCATGTCCTCCGCACTTCGTTCGACGACAGTTGCTATGCCGTGCTGGTCTGCCTGTGGCTCCGATCCGACCCGACACGACCGCCGAGGCGGCTCCCCGGGCATGAAACGACCAGCTGCCAGGGCAGACACCGGAAAAAGCGGAGACACTGGCGCATCGGGCCAACCCAGTGCGACACCTGGTTGTGCCGCCACGGCGAGGCTGGTGCGGACACACCGACCCAACAACCCGCGTGTGGGCACAGCCAGTCTACCCCGCCAGAACCCGTGCATCTAACATTGGGGCCATGTGGGACGGTGTACCCACAGCCGCGCGGTTCCTACCGGGCGCTGCGGTGAGCCAGCCCTCCCACCAGGACTGCTGCCACCGTGATGATCAGCATCACTACACCCCAGGGACCGGCAACCCAGATCCACCACGGGTACAGGTCGAAACCATCCCCACCGGCCAGCGCAATAACCAACCAGATCCCGAAGTTGAGCAGGCTAACCCCACCCCAGACCAGCCAGGGAATAACCAGTGCGGGATCCCGCAAGACCCCACCGCGCGGCAGTGCTCCCGCTTCGACCACCGACGAGGCCCGCAGCTGATACAGGTCCTGTTCCGGCAGATCCGCGGTCAACGGTTCCAGTTCGCCACGGGTGCGGGCCGCGTACACGTCGGCGAGGCGAGTGTGGAACTCGTCATTGTCGATCCGGCCCTGTGCGAAGTGCTCTTGCAGGGTCTTCGCCACCCGGTCCCGGTCCGCGTCGGAGATCCGCATATCGGGATGAGCGTCACTCACCGCGCATCCCTCCTCGACTGGACGAGCGGGAGGGTCCCGCCTGGTGTCCTTCCCTCAGCCTACCCGGATCCCCGAGTCATCGGGGTCGCGGAACCCAAGCCTGGCCAGGGTCTCCCGGTTCTCGTCCCGCGCCGTCAACACCAGCGGACCGTCCGCGGTGACCGCAACCGAGTGTTCGAAATGGGCAGCGGGCTGGCCGTCTTCCGTGACGACCGTCCACCCGTCATCCAACGGAACGACGCTTCGTGTCCCCCGCGTCAACATCGGTTCGATCGCCAGGCACATACCCTCCTGCAACCGCATTCCCCGGCGGCGCTTGCCGTAGTTGAGAACGTGCGGCTCCATGTGCATCTCCGAGCCGATACCGTGACCGCCGTACTCTCGTACGTTGCCGTAGTCACCCAGCGATGCCACATAGGACTCGATCGCGTACCCGATATCCCCCAGCCGGTTTCCGGGGTACATCTCAGCAATCCCGCGCCACATCGCGGTCTCACACGCATTCAGGTGAGCGCGATCCTGTTCGGTCCCGGCCTGTGGTCCACCGACCACGAACGTGATCGCCGAATCTCCATGCCACCCGTCCAGGATCGCGCCGCAGTCCACCGACAGGACATCCCCGGTGGCGAGAACCCGATCCGCACGGGGGATTCCGTGCACGACCTCCTCGTTCACCGAGACACAGATGGACCCAGTGAACCCGTAGTACCCCTTGAACGAGGGCACGGCACCGGCCGAGCGGATGCTGTCCTCTGCGAGCGCATCCAGCTCGGCCGTGCTCATACCAGCTCGTGCCTCGAGGCGCACCAGGTCCAGAGTCCCGGCGACGACACGACCGGCAGCCCGCATCTGTCGGATCTGGGCCGTGTCCTTGAGCTCCACCCGTGAGCCCCGATCACCACGCAACATCGCCTACCCGCGCTCCCCGGTCGGAACCGCTGCCAAGGCCCGGGCGGTCACATCCGCAACGCTGCCGGTGGCTTGGATGGAGACCAACAGCCCGCGCTCGCGGTAGAAGTCCACCAGGGGAGCGGTCTGCTCCTCGTACACCCGAAGCCGGTGCCGGATGGTCTCCTCCTGGTCATCCTCGCGCTGCACCAGCTCACCCCCGCAGTTGTCACACACTCCTGGAGTGCGCGGCGGATCGAAGATGACGTGCTGCACGTGGTTGCAGGAGCGGCAGGAGCGCCGACCGGACAACCGGGTGACAACCTCCTCGGTCTCCACGACCAGTTCCAGTACCACGTCTAGACGCTGGCCGAGGTCCTCCAGGATCCCGTCCAGCGCCCGGGCCTGGGCAACGTTGCGCGGGAATCCGTCCAGCAGGAAGCCCGCCCGCGCATCGTCCTGGCCGAGGCGGTCCGCGACCATTGCGTTGGTGACCTCGTCCGGGACGAGGTCACCCCGGTCCATATACGCCTTCGCTTGCTGACCCAACTCCGTGCCACCTCCAACGTTGGCACGGAAGATGTCCCCGGTCGAGACCTGGGGAATCGACAACTCTGACGCCAAGATCTGGGCCTGGGTGCCCTTACCGGCACCCGGCGGCCCTACCAATACGGCACGCACTATCGCAGAAAACCCTCATAGTTCCGCTGCTGGAGGTGACTCTCGATCTGCTTCACCGTGTCCAGCCCGACACCGACCATGATCAGGATGCTGGTTCCCCCGAAGGGGAAGTTCGCCGAGGCCCCGGACGCACCGAGGGCCAGCATCGGCAGCAACGCGATCACACCCAGGTAGAGCGACCCGGGAGTGGTCAACCGCGTGAGCACGTAGTCGAGGTACTCGGCGGTTGGCCGTCCGGGACGAATCCCTGGAATGAACCCACCGTACTTCTTCATGTTGTCGGCAACGTCAGTGGGGTTGAAGGTAATCGCCACGTAGAAGAACGCGAAGCCGACGATCAGGAGGAAGAAGGTGGCCATGTAGACCGGATGGGTGCCGGTCGGGTCGAAGTAGGTACTGAGGATCTGCACCACCCGACTGTCCGGGTCCTGCCCCATGAGCCCGATGACCATCTGTGGCAGGAACAGCAGCGAGGAGGCGAAGATGACCGGGATCACACCGGCCTGGTTCACCTTCAGCGGGATGTAGGTCGACGTGCCCGAGAAGGTACGGCGTCCCGCCATGCGTTTGGCGTACTGCACCGGGATGCGTCGCTGTGCCTGCTCCACGAAGACCACACCGGTGATGAGGACAAGTCCGGCCGCAACGATGATGGAGAACATCCACACGCCCTCCTCGTTCCAGATCCGGCCGAGCTCCGCAGGGAACACCGCGATGATCTGGGTGAAGATGAGCAGGGACATTCCGTTGCCGACCCCACGTTCGGTGATCAGCTCACCGAACCACATGATGATGGCCGTACCGCCGGTCATCACCGCGACGATCGTGACGGTCGACAGCCATTCCGTGGGTGTGCCCAGGAAAGTCAGATACTCGGAGGGATGACAGGCATCCTGGAACAGTTGCCCCGTCCGCGCCATCGCCACCATGCTGCTGGACTGCAACAACGCCAGGGCAATGGTGAGGTAACGCGTGTACTGGGTGATCTTGGCCTGTCCGCTCTGCCCTTCCTTCTTCAACGCCTCCAGGCGAGGAATCACCACCGTGAGCAGGTTCAGAATGATGCTCGCGGTGATGTAGGGCATGATGCCGAGCGCAAAGATCGCCAGCTGGAACAGGGCGCCCCCGCTGAAGAGATTCAGCAGGCCGTAGACCCCGCTGGTGTCCTCTTCGGTCGCCAGCTGCAAACACTGCTGGATCCCGGCCGAGTCGACCCCGGGTGCCGGAACGACGGCACCGATCCGGAACAGGGTCAGGATGAATAGGGTGAACAGCAGTTTATTGCGCAGGTCGGGCGTGCTGAACGCACGGACGAACGCACCTAACACGTCTCCTCCTGCGGGCCGTCGGCGGATCCGAACTCAGACATGGCGGCCGATCCAGGATCTTCGTAGCGGTCAAGCCCACCACGGGAATGGCGGGCATCAGGTTGCGGGGGCAGGCTAGCAGCCAATGCCACAGGGGCGCCTGCCGCTGTCCCCCAACCTAACGGGTTCCAACGGCAGACGCCCCCAACAGTTCCACTAGAGCTCGGTGGCGGTGCCACCCGCCGCAACGAGCTTCTCGCGGGCGGAGGCGGAGAACTTGTGGGCCTGCACGTTGAGCGCAACCGAAACCTCACCGTCACCGAGCACCTTCACCGGTGCGTTCTTACGCACCACGCGCTTGGCGACGAGATCGGAGACCGTCACCTCTCCACCTTCGGGGTAGTACTCCACCAACGTGTCCAGATTGACGACCTCATAGGTGGTCTTGAACCTGGCGTTGCTGAACCCCTTCAACTTGGGGAGCCGGCGAATCAGGGGCATCTGGCCGCCCTCGAAGCCGACGGGCACCGTGTCCCGGGCCTTCGTCCCCTTGGTTCCGCGCCCAGCGGTCTTCCCCTTGGACGCCTCACCCCGGCCCTTACGGATCCGGGCCTTCTTCGCGCCGGGGGCGGGCCGCAGGTGGTGGAGCTTGAGCAGCTCGTCCTGAGCCTTCTCGCTCATTCGCTGACCTCCTCGACCGTGACGAGGTGCGACACGATGGAGATCTGACCCCGCACCACGGGGCTATCCCCACGCACCGTCACCTTACCGATCCGCCCCAGTCCCAGGGTGCGCAGCGTCTCCAGCTGGTTCCGCTTGCCCCCGATCCCGGACCGGGTCTGCGTGATCTTGAGCCTGGTGTCTGTGCCCTGAGCCATCCTCGTCACGCTCCCGCCTTAGCCTCTTCACGGGCGCGCAGCATCGCCGCCGGCGCAACGTCCTCCAGGGGCAGTCCACGGCGCGCCGCGATCTGCTCCGGCTGGCTCAGACCCTTCAGCGCCGCCACCGTCGCCTGGACGATGTTCAGCGGATTGGCGGAGCCGAGCGACTTGGTCAGCACGTCGTGCACTCCGGCGCACTCGAGAACGGCACGCACGGGCCCCCCGGCGACCACACCGGTACCCGGTGACGCCGGACGCAGCAGGACGATGCCGGCCGCCTCCTCCCCCTGCACCCAGTGGGTGATGGTTCCACCCACCCGGGGCACCCGGAAGAAGTTCTTCTTGGCCTCCTCGACACCCTTGGCGATCGCCGAGGGCACCTCCTTGGCCTTGCCGTAACCAACACCGACCATGCCGTTGCCGTCACCCACGACGACCAGCGCCGTGAAGCTGAAGCGGCGGCCACCCTTGACCACCTTCGCGACCCGGTTGATGGTCACTACTCGTTCAATGTAGGAGACACTCTTGTCTGCGGCGCCGCCGCGGCGATCCTCACGGCGGTCACGCCGCTCGCCACCGGCGCCGCGCCGCGGAGCTGCAGCCATCAGTGGTTCCTCTCCTCGTCGTTACCCAACTCGTGAACCGGAGCCAACGCGATCATCGCCCTCAGAACTCCAGTCCACCCTCACGCGCACTGTCGGCCAGTGCGGCGACTCGCCCGTGGTAGCGGTGGCCACCCCGGTCAAAAACGACCGAACGCAGGCCGGCAGCCTGAGCCCGCTCGGCCAGCAATGCGCCCACCTTACGGGCTCGGTCGGTCTTCGTACCCTCAGCACTGCGCACTCCGGCGTCCACACTCGAGGCGGCCGCCAGAGTATGCCCCTGGACGTCGTCGATGAGCTGCGCGCCGATGTGCTTCGACGACCGGCTGACCACCAGGCGGGGGCGCTCGGCAGTACCCTGGATCTTCTTCCGAATCCGCAGGTGCCGGCGTTCCCGAGCCACCCGGCGCGGCGCAGTGCGCTTACGCGAAAGCGTTGAACTCTTCGCCATGCCTTACTTCCCAGTCTTCCCGGCCTTGCGCCGAATCTGCTCGCCCTGGTAGCGCACGCCCTTGGCCTTGTAGGGGTCCGGCGGACGCAGACTCCGAATATTCGCGGCAACCTGCCCCACAGCCTGCTTGTCGATCCCGTCGACGTGCAGCAGGGTCGGCTTCTCCACACGGAAGGAGATTCCCTCCGGGGGCTCCATCACGACCGGGTGGCTGTAGCCCAGGGAGAACTCCAGGTTCGACCCCTTGGACTGCACGCGGTACCCAACGCCGTGAATCTCCAGGGTCCGGGTGTAACCCTCAGAGACGCCCTTCACGTTGTTCGCGATCAGGGACCGCTCCAGGCCGTGCAGAGAGCGATGGTCCGGGTGGTCATCGGGACGGTCCACGATCAGGAAGCCGTCCTCCTCCCGCACCGTGATGGGCTCGGTGACCGAGTGGCTCAGCGTGCCCTTGGGGCCCTTGACAGTGACATCCTGACCGTCGATCGTGACCTCGACACCCTTGGGGATCTCGATCGGCAGTCGACCAATACGCGACATGCGTAATCTCTCCCCTCGCTACCAGACGTAGGCGAGGACTTCGCCGCCCACGCCACGCTTCTTGGCCTGCTTATCCGTCATCAGGCCGCCCGATGTCGAAATGATGGCAACACCCAGGCCACCCAGCACGCGCGGCAGATTGTCCTTCTTGGCGTACACCCGCAGCCCGGGCTTGGAAACCCGGCGTATCCCGGCGATGGAACGCTCCCGGGTGGGACCGTACTTAAGGTCCACCACGAGGTTCTTGCCCACTGCGGCATCCTCGGCGTGCCAGCCTTGGACGTACCCCTCTTGTTGCAGGATCTCGGCGATATGCGCCTTGATCTTGGAGTACGGCATACGCACGTCCTCGTGGTACGCAGAACTCGCGTTGCGCAGACGTGTCAGCATGTCTGCGATCGGATCGGTCATTGTCATGGCCGACGGGCCCTCCTCACCGCGGTTTCCGAGCCGGGTCACGTCCCGCTCGGGGCCTGCCCCCTACGGGGGACCGGCTACGGACCTACGGCGTGGTCATGGGTGCCCAGGGCACCCGGTTTGTCGTTGTTCGTCTCTCGCTGCGCTCCGCGCTCGGACTACCAGCTGGACTTGGTAATGCCCGGCAGTTCGCCGCGGTGGGCCATCTCCCGGAAGCAGATCCGGCACAGCCCGAACTTCCGGAAGACCGCCTTGGGGCGCCCGCAACGCGAGCACCTGGTGTAGGCGCGGACGCCGAACTTCGGCTTCCGCTTCGCCTTGGCGATCAGTGCTTTCTTAGCCATTCGTCACTACACTCCCCTACGTCGAGCCCTCAGGCCGCCTTGAACGGGAAGCCGAGCTGCTTGAGCAGGCTACGTCCCTCGTCATCGGAGGCCGCGGTGGTCACCACAGTGATGTCCATCCCACGTTGCCGGTCCACCCGGTCCGGATCCACCTCGTGGAACATGACCTGCTCGGTAAGCCCGAAGGTGTAGTTGCCGGCGCCGTCGAACTGCTTCGGGGAAAGCCCCCGGAAGTCCCGGATCCGTGGCAGCGCGAGGCTGAGCAACCGGTCCAGGAACTCCCACATCCGGTCGCCGCGCAGCGTCACACTGACCCCGATCGGCATCCCCTGGCGCAGCTTGAACTGCGACACGGAGCGCTTCGCGCGGTTGAGCTTCGGCTTCTGACCGGTGATCGCCGTGAGGTCGGCGATCGCACCCTCAATGAGCTTGGCATCCCGCGCAGCCTCGCCCACACCCATGTTGACCACGATCTTGGTCAGCTTGGGCACCTGCATGATGTTCGAGTAACCAAACTCCGAACGCAGCGCCGGCACGATGTCGGAGCGGTAGGTCTCCTTCAGCCGCGGGGTGGGGGCGGCCTGCGCGTCGGTGCTCTCAGTCGCGACCGTCATCAAATGTCCTTACCGGTACGGCGAGAGATCCGGACCTTCGTGCCGTCCTCGTCGAAACGGTAGCCAGCCCGGACCGGCTTGCCGTCCTCGACCAGGGCCACATTACTCACGTGGATCGGCGCCTCCTGGGTGACAACCTCACCCTGGCCACCACTCGCCTGATTCGCTCGTCTGTGCTTCTTGATCAGGTTGACACCCTCGACGACGACCCGCTCCCGCTGCGGGAGAGCACGGATCACCGTTCCCGTGGCGCCCTTGTCCTTACCGGCGACGATGATGACCTCGTCACCCTTCTTGATCTTCATCCCCGCCACCTTTACAACACCTCCCGCGCGAGCGAGACGATGCGCATGTACCTCTTGTCCCGCAGCTCGCGCCCCACCGGCCCGAAGATTCGGGTTCCGCGTGGGTTTCCGTCATCGCGAACCAGGACGGCGGCGTTCTCATCGAAGCGGATATAGGAGCCGTCGGGCCGGCGGCGCTCCTTGACGGTGCGCACGACAACGGCCTTGACGACATCGCCCTTCTTCACGCCCGCGCCGGGAAGGGCGTCCTTCACCGTAGCAACGATGCGGTCGCCGATGCCCGCGTAGCGCCGACCCGAGCCGCCGAGAACCCGGATGGTCAAGACTTCCTTGGCCCCCGTGTTGTCGGCGATCTTGAGTCGCGACTCCTGCTGAATCACGTCTGCTCCTGAAACTCGGGCGCGAGTCGCCTCGCGCTCGCTGGATCCTCCACCCCGTTCGCGGTTCCGGCACCACCGCGAGGGAGGGCTTTACTTGGCCTTCTCCAGGATCTCCACGATGCGCCAGCGCTTCGTCGCGGACATCGGGCGGGTCTCCATCATCTTGACCCGGTCACCGACCCCGCACGCCTCTGCCTCGTCGTGGGCCTTGTACTTGGTGGTACGCCGGATGACCTTGCCGTACAGCGAGTGCTTCATCCGGTCTTCCACCTCGACGACGACGGTCTTCGTCATCTTGTCACTGACGACGTAGCCCTCGCGCACCTTACGGTAGTTACGATCGGAGCCGCGCTCCGTCGTGGCTGCTGTCTCACTCATTCGGCCGCTTCCTTCGCGCTCTCAGCCGATTCTCCGGTCAGCGGCATGATGCCGAGCTCGTGCTCCCGCATGACCGTGTAGATCCGGGCGATCTCCTGCTTGACGATGCGCAGCCGGCTGTGGTTGTCCAACTGTCCGGTCGCGGCCTGGAAGCGGAGGTTGAACAGCTCCTCCTTCGCCTCCTTGAGCTTGGTGCGCAGGTCCTCAAGGGACTGCTCCCGCAGCTCCTGGGCGGTCAGGGACTTCGCCATCACGCCTCCCTTCCATGGTCCATCAGATCTTCGCTCGGCACGGCCTGTCCTCGGACACGTGCTGGACGAACCGTGCTGCACAGCATCGGCAGCGTGTGCGTGGCCACGGTTTACTCCCAGGACTCGCGCTTAACGAATTTGCACTTCATCGGCAGCTTGTTCATCGCGCGCCGCATCGCCTCCTTGGCGACCGGCTCCGCGACACCCGACAGCTCGAACATGACCCGTCCCGGCTTCACCGGCGCGACCCACCACTCGGGCGAGCCTTTTCCAGACCCCATCCGGGTCTCCGCCGGCTTCTTCGTCAGCGGTCGGTCCGGGAACACGTTGATCCAGACCTTTCCGCCACGTCGGATGTGCCGGGTCATCGCGATTCGGGCCGCCTCGATCTGACGGTTGGTCAGCTTCCCCGGCTCGATCGCCTGGATCCCGTACTCACCGAAGTTCACGGCGGTTCCGCCCTTGGCACGGCCACCCATGTCCGGCTTGTGCTGCTTGCGGTACTTGATCTTGCGCGGAACGAGCATCGCTAGCTCTCCTCGTTACCGGACTTGTCCGAACCCTGTGGCGCCTCGGACTGTTTCGTCTCGGACTGTTTGGCCTCGGACTGCTGTGCGCCCTGCTGGCCGCCACCGCCCTGGCCACCACGACGGCGCCGCTGGGGCCGATCCCGACGCTGGCCGGAGTTGTTGCCGCCCCCGGTTCCACCACCGGCGGCACGCTGGGCGGCCTGCTGGGCCTCCCGCTCGGCCCGGGTCTGCGGGGCGTCGCCCTTGTAGATCCAGACCTTGACGCCGATCCGACCAAAGGTGGTCCGCGCCTCGTGGAAGCCGTAGTCGATGTCAGCACGCAGCGTGTGCAGCGGTACCCGACCCTCGCGGTAGAACTCCGAGCGCGACATCTCCGCACCGCCGAGACGGCCGCCACACTGCACCCGGATGCCCTTGGCGCCACTCTTCATCGCGCCCTGCATCGCCTTACGCATCGCCCGCCGGAACGAGACCCGGCTGGACAGCTGCTCCGCAACTCCCTGGGCGACGAGCTGGGCGTCGGTCTCGGGGTTCTTGACCTCGAAGACGTTCAGCTGGACCTGCTTCTTGGTCAGCTTCTCGAGGTCGGCGCGGATGCGGTCCGCCTCGACACCACGACGACCGATCACAATGCCCGGCCGGGCGGTGTAGACGTCAACACGGACCCGATCGCGGGTGCGCTCGATCTCGACCTTGGAGATCCCGGCGCGCTCCATCCCGCGGGTAAGCATCCGGCGGATGGCCACGTCCTCGGAGACGTAGTCCTTGTACAGCTTGTCCGCGTACCACCGGCTCTTGAAATCGGTGGTGACTCCAAGCCGGAACCCGTGCGGGTTTACCTTCTGCCCCACTATCGGGTCCTTTCCTTAGTCTTCTTCGACGACTTACGCTGCGCCCCGTTGTCGGAGGATTCTCCCACCACCACGGTGATGTGGGACGTCCGCTTACGCACCCGAAACGCACGCCCGAACGCCCGCGGACGGATCCGCTTCAGGATCGGGCCCTCATCCACCCAGGCGCTGCTGACCACCAGGCTGTCCCGGTCGAGCTGGTCGTTGTGCTCGGCATTGGCGATAGCGCTCGCGAGCACCTTGCCCACCGGAGCACTCGCCGCCTGGGGTGCGAACCGCAGCACCGCCTGTGCCTCGTCAGCGGGCAGGCCGCGGATGAGGTCCACCATGCGGCGGGCCTTTCGGGGCGTAACACGGGCGAACCGTGCCTGTGCCCTCGTCTCCATCGCAATTCCTCGCTAACTCCTCCCCCGCTACTGCGGGGGACCTGGCTCTGAACTACGCCAGCGGCCGCTACCGGCGGCTACGGCGGTCTTCCTTCACATGGCTGCGGAACGTCCGGGTCGACGCGAACTCGCCGAGCTTGTGCCCAACCATCGCCTCGGAGATGAACACCGGAACGTGCTTGCGCCCATCGTGCACCGCGATCGTGTGCCCGATCATCTCGGGAACGACCATGGACCGGCGGGACCAGGTCTTGATGACGTTCTTGCTGCCCTTTTCGTTCTGGTCATTCACCTTCTTCAGAAGGTGATGATCGACGAACGGCCCCTTCTTAAGACTACGCGGCATTCGGCGTGCTCCCTACTTCTTGCTCTTCTTGCGACGCCGACGGCGCACGATGAGCTTGTCGCTCTGCTTGCCCTTCGGTCGGGTCCTTCCCTCGGGCTGACCCCACGGACTGACGGGGTGCCGGCCGCCGGAGCTCCTGCCTTCACCACCACCCAGCGGGTGGTCGACCGGGTTCATCACCACACCGCGCACGGTGGGGCGCTTGCCCTTCCAGCGGTTCCGGCCCGCCTTGCCCCAGTTGATGTTGGACTGCTCGGCGTTACCCACCTGGCCGACCGTGGCCCGGCAGGTGACCTCCACCATCCGCATCTCGCCGGAGGGCATCCGCAGCGTGGCGTACTTGCCCTCCTTGGCCAGCAGCTGGATGTGCGAGCCAGCGGAGCGCCCGAGCTTCGACCCACCACCGGGCTTCAGCTCCACGGCGTGCACCTGGGTACCGGTGGGGATGTTCTTCAGCGGCAGGCAGTTGCCTGGCTTGATGTCGGCCTTGGGGCCGTTCTCCACCATGTCGCCCTGGTTCAGTCCCGCGGGGGCGAGGATGTAACGCTTCTCGCCGTCGCGGTAGTGCAGCAGCGCGATGCGCGCGGTGCGGTTCGGGTCGTACTCGATGTGGGCGACCTTTGCGGGGACGCCGTCCTTGTCGTGCCGCCGGAAATCGATCACCCGGTAGGCCCGCTTGTGGCCTCCACCCTGGTGCCGGGTGGTAATCCGGCCCTTGTTGTTCCGACCGCCCTTGGAGTGCAGCGGCCGCACCAGGGACTTCTCGGGCTTCGAGCGGGTGACCTCAACAAAGTCGCTCCCGCTGGAGCCGCGACGTCCCGGTGTCGTCGGCTTGTGCCTACGAATGCCCATCTTCTTCGCGCATTCCTTACTCGGTTTGGCTGAACTCGGCCCGAACGTGTGCCCGACTGGTCCCGCAGATAGCTACTGCGCGCGGATCACAGACCGAACACGTCGATTCGCTGGCCTTCCTGCACACTGACAATCGCCCGCTTGGTGTCGGGACGCTTGCCCTGGCGCCATGTGTTGTCACTGACCCGGAACCGCTTGCGCTTGCCGGGCCGGTTGACCGTGTTCACCCCGAGCACGCGAACGTCGAAGATCTGCTCGACTGCCTGCTTGATCTGTGTCTTGTTCGCGTCGGGGCGCACCACGAAGGTGTACTTGTTCTGGTCGAGAAGGCCGTAGCTCTTCTCGGAGATCACCGGCTGGATGATGATGTCGCGTGGGTCGGAGATCCTCACTGTGCATCCCCCTTGTCACCCTGCTGGGCACCGGCACGTGCCTGCTCCAGGAACGCGGTGTACCCACGCTCGGTGAAAACCACGTCGTCGGCGTCCAGCACGTCGTAGGTGTTGACCTGGCCCGCATCCAGAATGTGCACATCCGGAAGATTGCGCAGTGCCAACCGCTCGTGCTCCTCGTCCCGGTGCAGCACGACGAGGACCTTGGTGGACTCGGTCAGCTGCCGCAGCGCGGCGCGGGCGGTCCGCGTACGCCGCTCCGTCACCTCGGGGCCGACCAGCTGGGCGACCACGTGCACCCGACCGTGCTGGGCCCGGTCCGAGAGTGCGCCACGCAGTGCGGCCGCCTTCATCTTCTTCGGTGTCCGCTGGGCGTAGTCCCGCGGCTTGGGACCGTGCACCGTGCCGCCACCGGTGTACTGCGGAGCACGGATGGAGCCCTGGCGGGCACGCCCCGTACCCTTCTGGCGGTAGGGCTTCTTGCCGCCGCCACGGACCTCACCACGCGTCTTGCTGGAGTGTGTCCCCTGCCGCCCGGCGGCCTGCTGAGCCACCACAACCTGGTGAATCAGCGGGATGTTGACCTGCTGGCCAAACACATCCTCGGGCAGCTCGACGCTCCGTCCGGCCGTGTTGCCGCTGGCCGGATCCTTCACCTCGATGCTCGCCATGACTTACTTGTCTCCCTTAACCGCGGTACGGACGAGCACCAGCCCGCCGTTGGGCCCAGGGACCGCGCCTTTGACCAGGATCAGACCCTTCTCGGTGTCCACCGACTGGACCTGTAGGTTCTGCACGGTCGTACGCGCGTTGCCGGTCCGGCCTGCCATACGCATGCCCTTGAACACGCGCCCGGGCGTGGCGGCGCCGCCGATAGCCCCCGGCTTACGGTGCACGCGGTGCGTACCGTGCGAGGCGCCCTGCCTGCTGAAGCCGTAACGCTTGATGGTGCCGGCGGTGCCCTTGCCCTTGCTCTTGCCGGTTACGTCAACCAGCTCGCCGGTCTCGAATTCGGCTGCGGTGAGCTCCTGCCCCAGCTCGTACTCGCTCGCGTCCGCGGTGCGCACCTCGACGTAGTGCCGCCGCGGGGTCAACTCGTGCCTGCGGAGGTAGTCCCCCAGCGGCTTGTTGACCTTGCGCGGGTTGATCGACCCGTAGCCGAGCTGAATGGCCGAGTATCCGTCCTGCTCAGGAGTACGGACGCGGCTCACGACGCACGGCCCGGCTTTCAACACGGTAACGGGCACGACCTTGCCCGCGTCGTCGAAGACCTGGGTCATGCCGAGCTTCTCGCCCAGAACTCCCTTGATCTGCTTCGTGGCCATGAGTGTCGTGTCCCTTAGAGCTTGATCTCGATGTCGACGCCGGCCGGGAGGTCGAGCCGCATGAGCGAGTCGACGGTCTTCGGCGTCGGGTCGATGATGTCGATCAACCGCTTGTGCGTACGCATCTCGAAGTGCTCCCGCGAGTCCTTGTACTTGTG
This sequence comes from Lipingzhangella rawalii, assembly GCF_031628175.1. Classification (NCBI taxonomy): domain Bacteria; kingdom Bacillati; phylum Actinomycetota; class Actinomycetes; order Streptosporangiales; family Nocardiopsidaceae; genus Lipingzhangella; species Lipingzhangella rawalii. Next base: position 272,577 of record NZ_JAVLVT010000002.1, read on the forward strand.
CGGCGAGCGGATGACGCAGTACACGTTCTTCTCCGTCGGCAACGGCACCGGCCCGGCGACCTGCGCGCCGGTCCGCGTCACAGTGTCGACGATCTTTCGCGCCGAGCTGTCGATGACCTCGTGGTCATAGGCCTTGAGCCGAATGCGGATCTTCTGTCCCGCCATGGTGGCCTTTTCGTCCTTCGCTTAGTGGTTGCGGATGAGGCGCGGCACCGGAGTTCCCCTGCCGGGGTGCATCCCGGTGCATCACCGCTCCGGAGCCCGATGACGTCGTTTCATGGCGTGGCGGTCGGGCCATCCCAGGGGTGGCCCGACCGCCACAGCACACAGCGTTACTTGATCACCTTGGTGACCTGACCGGCGCCCACGGTCCGCCCACCCTCACGGATGGCGAACTTGAGGCCCTCCTCCATGGCGACCGGCTGGATCAGCTCCACCTTCATGGAGGTGTTGTCGCCCGGCATGACCATCTCGACACCCTCGGGCAGGGTGACGACACCGGTCACGTCGGTGGTCCGGAAGTAGAACTGCGGCCGGTAGTTGTTGAAGAAGGGGGTGTGCCGGCCACCGTCCTCCTTGGACAGGATGACGACCTGGCCCTCGAACTCGGTGTGCGGAGTGGTGGTGCCCGGCTTGATCACAACCTGGCCACGCTCCACGTCCTCACGCTTGATACCACGCAGCAGCAGGCCGACGTTGTCGCCAGCCTGGCCCTGGTCGAGAAGCTTACGGAACATCTCGACACCGGTGACCGTGGTGCTCTGCTTCTCGTCCTTGATGCCGACGATGTCGACGCTCTCGTTGACGTTGATCTGGCCACGCTCGATCCGACCGGTGACCACCGTCCCACGGCCGGTGATCGAGAAGACGTCCTCGATCGGCATCAGGAACGGCTTGTCGATGGCACGCTGCGGCTCGGGGATCTTCTCGTCGCAGGCCTTCATCAGCTCCAGGACGCCGTTGGCGGCGTCCTGGTCGCCCTCCAGGGCCTTCAGCGCGGAGACCTTCACGACCGGTACGTCGTCACCGGGGAACTCCTGCTCGTTCAGGAGCTCGCGAACCTCCAGCTCGACCAGGTCGAAGATCTCTTCGTCGTCGACCATGTCGGCCTTGTTCAGGGCAACGACAATGTAGGGAACGCCAACCTGGCGGGCCAGGAGGACGTGCTCCCGCGTCTGCGGCATCGGACCGTCGGTGGCGGCGACCACGAGGATGGACCCGTCCATCTGGGCGGCACCCGTGATCATGTTCTTCACGTAGTCCGCGTGACCGGGGCAGTCCACGTGGGCGTAGTGCCGCTCCTCGGTCTGGTACTCCACGTGCGCGATGGAGATGGTGATCCCACGCTCGCGCTCTTCCGGAGCCTTGTCGATGTCCTCGAACGGCGTGTACGGGTTCAGCTCCGGGTACGCGTCGTGCAGGACCTTGGTGATGGCCGCGGTGAGCGTGGTCTTCCCGTGGTCGATGTGACCGATGGTCCCGATGTTGATGTGCGGCTTGTTCCGCTCGAACTTGGCCTTCGCCACTGGATCTCTCCTACTTGGGATCTCAACGCCGTGTGACGTACGAGGTTGCTTGCTGACTGGTTACGTGCTCGCGACTACTCGCCGCGGGCCTTCGCCACAATCTCTTGGGCGACAGTGGACGGGACCTCCGCGTAGGAGTCGAACTGCATCGTGTACTGCGCCCGACCCTGGGTGCGGCTGCGTAGGTCACCCACGTAGCCGAACATCTCTGACAGCGGAACCAGCGCCTTGACGAGTCGCGACCCCGCGCGCTCCTCCATGGACTGGACCTGCCCGCGTCGGCTGTTCAGGTCGCCGATCACGTCGCCCATGTACTCCTCGGGCGTGGTGACCTCGACCGCCATAACCGGCTCCAGGAGAGCGGGACTGGCCTTGCGGGCCGCGTCCTTGAACGCCATGGAACCGGCAACCTTGAAGGCGAGCTCGGAGGAGTCGACGTCGTGGTAGGCCCCGTCTTGCAGCGTCACCTTGACGCCCACGAGCGGGTAGCCCGCCAGGACCCCGAACTCGGCCGCCTCCTGACAACCCGCGTCCACCGAGGGGATGTACTCCCGTGGGATCCGTCCCCCGGTGATGTTGTTGACGAACTCGTACCCGCTGTTGTCCCCGCTCGCCTCGTCGGCGAGCGGCTCCAGGTCGATGATGACCCGACCGAACTGTCCGGAACCACCGGTCTGCTTCTTGTGGGTGTACTCGACCTGCTCAACCTTCTTCCGGATGGTCTCCCGGTAGGCCACCTGGGGCTTGCCCACGTTGGCCTCAACCTTGAACTCGTCCTTCATCCGGTTGACGAGCACCTCAAGGTGGAGCTCACCCATACCCGCGATCACCGTCTGGCCGGTCTCTTCCTCGGTCTGCACCTGGAAGGAGGGATCCTCCTCGGCCAACCGCTGGATCGCGCTGCTCAGCTTCTCCTGGTCGCTCTTCGTCTTGGGCTCGATAGCGACCTGGATCACCGTGGCGGGGAAGGTCATCGACTCCAGGACCACCGGAGAGCCCGGGTCACACAGCGTCTCACCGGTAGTGGTGTCCTTGAGCCCCATTACCGCCACGATGTCCCCGGCCCCGGCGGACTCGATCTCGGTGCGCTTATTCGAGTGCATCCGGTAGATCTTGCCGATCCGCTCCTTGCGCCCCTTGGCCGCGTTCAGGACCTGGGTGCCGGAGACCAGCCGTCCGGAGTAGATCCGCAGATAGGTCAGCTTACCCAGGTGCGGGTCACTCATGATCTTGAAAACCAGAGCCGAGGTGGGCGAGTCCTCATTGGGCTCCCGGGTGAGCGTGGTCTCCTCGGTCTCGTCCTTGGGGTCGTAGCCGGTGACCGAACCCACGTCCAGGGGTGAGGGCAGGTAGGACACCACTGCGTCCAGGAGCGGCTGCACGCCCTTGTTCTTGAAGGCGGTGCCACACAGGACGGGCACGGCGGTACCAGCGATGGTCGCGCGGCGGATCGCCGGCTCCATCTGCTCCACCGTCGGCTCGTCCCCCTCGAGGTAGAGCTCCATGATCTCCTCGTCGGCCTCGGCCAACGTCTCGATCATCTTGTCCCGGGCCTCGCGGGCCGCTTCCAGATGCGTCTCCGGGATGTCGATGGTCTCGTACATCTCGCCCTTGGAGGCCTCGTCACTCCAGACGTAGGCCTTCATCCGCAGCAAATCGATGACGCCCTTGAAGTCACTCTCGGCGCCGATCGGCAGCTGGATCGCCAGCGGGGTGGCGTTGAGGCGATCGGAGATCATGTCGACGCACCGGTGGAACTCGGCACCCACCTTGTCCATCTTGTTGACAAAGCAGATCCGAGGCACGTTGTAGCGGTCCGCCTGACGCCACACCGTCTCCGACTGAGGCTCGACCCCCTCCTTGGCATCGAACACCGCAATCGCACCGTCAAGCACCCGCAGGTTGCGCTCCACCTCGACGGTGAAGTCGACGTGACCCGGGGTGTCGATCAGGTTGATCGTGTGGTCTTCCCAGTGGGTCGTGGTCGCAGCCGAGGTAATGGTGATACCGCGACTCTGCTCCTCCTTCATCCAGTCCATCGTGGCGGCGCCGTCGTGGACCTCACCGAGCTTGTAGTTCACTCCGGTGTAGAAGAGGATGCGCTCAGTCGTCGTGGTCTTACCCGCGTCGATGTGCGCCATGATCCCGATGTTGCGGACCTTGGCCAGGTCAAGAGCAGTGGTAGCCATGAGGCTCGTCTTCTCTCGGTCTCTCGTCTCGATCGTGTCCGCGGGGGTTACCAGCGGTAGTGGGCGAATGCCCGGTTGGACTCCGCCATCTTGTGCGTGTCCTCGCGTCGCTTGACACTCGCGCCGAGCCCGTTACTGGCATCCACCAGCTCGTTCATCAGGCGCTCCGTCATCGACTTCTCCCGACGTTTGCGGGAGTACTGCACCAGCCACCGCAGGGCGAGCGTGGTGCTCCGGTTGGAGCGAACCTCCACCGGAACTTGGTAGGTGGCGCCACCAACCCGACGGCTACGCACCTCCAGGGATGGCTTCACGTTGTCGAGTGCACGCTTCAGCACGACCAGCGCCTCCTGGCCGGTCTTCTCCCGAGCGCCCTCCAGCGCGTTGTACACGATGGACTGAGCGAGGGAGCGCTTGCCGTCGAGCAGCACCTTGTTGATCAGTGCGGTCACCAGAGGCGAGCCGTACACCGGGTCGGCGGTGAGCTGTCGCTTTGGTGCGGGCCCCTTACGCGGCATCTCTACTTCTCCTTCTTCGCGCCGTAGCGGCTACGCGCCTGCTTGCGGTTGCGGACGCCCTGGGTGTCCAACGCACCTCGGATCACCTTGTACCGAACCCCGGGGAGGTCCTTCACTCGGCCACCGCGCACTAGCACGATCGAGTGCTCTTGCAGGTTGTGCCCGACGCCCGGGATGTAGGCCGTGACCTCGGTCCCGCTGGAGAGCTTGACCCTTGCGACCTTGCGCAGCGCGGAGTTGGGCTTCTTCGGCGTGGTGGTGAAGACACGCGTGCACACCCCACGGCGCTGCGGGCTCCCCTCTAGCGCCGGGGTGTTGTTCTTGGCGACCTTGTCCTGTCGTCCCTTGCGGACGAGCTGCTGGATAGTGGGCACAGTGTCTCTGTCTCCGTTTTCCCTACGCCGTTCACCGGTTGTCGTTCTGCATTGCTACCCGCATCTCTCCCGCCCCCGCATCCGGGCGTGTCGCCCCATACCTCGTGAGTAACGAACCGGGCATCCCAGACCCACGGGGCCGTTATGTCAGGGAGGAAGTGGCACGCGTGACCCCGATGCTCCGCGACTCACTAGTGACGCAGTGAACGCGATCCAAGACACGCGCGAGGAGACCCGTCGGCTAACGGGCACAAGCTCCAATGCTACCGCCGAATACCAGACTGGTCAAAACGCCGTCCGGTCGGGGGTAGCGTGCACCCGCCTCACTCTGAGTCTCGGCCCCAGTGTACTGCCTCTGCGGAGTGTTCTGACGGCTGTTTACCCAGCCCGGCTACCTGACTCCTCCATAGGTCCGAGCGGAGATCGCCAGGCAGCCCCGGCCGCGTACCGGGCATCGAACCTCGGTTACAGCACGAACATCGTGACCCCGAGGGCCACTCCCAGGACCCACAGCACGATACCCACCAGACCACAGACCGTTCCTGCGGCCACCAGCCTGGTGCCCTCCAGTGTTCCCCGCGCGGCGCTGATCCTACGGCGGGCCCGAGGAGCGATGAGCAGCGCCGCACCACCCAACAGCAATCCGAGCGGCAGAAGTACCACAGAGAGAATCCCCAGGGAGAGCGTCACCGTCGCCAACGGCTCCGTCTCCGGAACATCCTCGACGTGATCGTAGCCGGGATAACGTTCCACCGCCGTAGGAGCCGGCTCCTCGAAGCCGGGGAACTCCTCGCTGATCGGATCGCGACGGTCCCGACCCCCGCCTCCAGCGAACCGGGACGATGCCATATCGGTGGATTCGGGTTCCCGGTCCACCTCCGGAGAATCAACCGACACCTCGTCCGGCACCGACGATCCTTCGGCCGCCGATGCACTCGGCATGGCCTCCGTCGCCTCGTGCGAGGAGCGGCTCACGGAGGCGCCCATACCGAACTCGCTGTCCACGGGAACCTCCGTGTGGGGATCCCGCCGGGACTCGCCCCGGTTCGGTTCCTGTGCCGCGGGTGCTTCCTGCCCATACTCCCCGGGGAGGGGGCCGAGCTCGTCCACGGGACGCCCGGAGGAGTCGGTGTCACCGACCCGGTCGACACCGCTGTGGCCAACGGTCCCGCTGCCGACGGGAGGCGCGGATCCCGACCACGGCGTTCCCTGGCCGTAACGTGGCTCGGCGCCCAGCGACGTCCCCGAACCGGTCGGGTCCGGCGCGTCCAGCCACGACGAGTCCGGGGCGTGCGGTCGCGGCCCGAGCTCGTCCACCTCCCCAGACTCCGAGGAGGCACGATCGACCCGGCTGGAGTCCGAGGCGTGCTCCAGTTCCGCCGGGCTGAATTCGAACCATCCCCCCTCGGGTGGCACCGTTCCGGAGTCGCCGGACGGGGCGGCGCCCGGTGCGCTCGCCAGGTTTGTCAGCGCGTCCATACCGGCGCTCTCCGGGGGGACCGGCGCCTCGGATGCCGGGCCGCCGGCACTCGACGCCTGGTGAACCTGGTCATCCCGGCGCACGATCTGGGTGGTGCGCTCGGGTGAACCGTCCCGGTCCCCACCCTGCTCGACCGGAGTGGAGTGATCCTGGTCCCGAACGAACGCCCAGGTGTTACCACTTCCCGTTCCCAGGTCACCCCCCAGCGGGTCGGGACGTGCCGGAGTGGATGGCACGGACTCCGCCTGCGGCGCGGTTCCCGACCTCGGCGATTCCCAGCCCGGGGGAGTCGTGTTCCAGTCCGACGGATGCGCTTGTTCCGGCCCACCGTGATCGCGCCCGGGGTCGTCGATGACTCCTCCGGAGGCCGTGGGATGGCCGGCCCCAGACGGCGGGTGTCCCGCTCCGGGCACCGGGGCAGTCGAAGCACTATCGAGCGGCGTTTCGTTCCCTGCGTCCGATGCGGGCGCCCCCGGGGCGGATCCATGCCCGATCCACCCCGCCCCCGACTCGCCTGCGGGCCGCCCGAGATCGGCGCCATCGAGTGCCGCCGGGGCACCGTGTGGGTCAACGGACACCCCCTGTTCGAGGTCCTCGGTCGGAGCTGGGTGGCCCACGTGGCGACGGAGGTAGTCTCCGGCTCCGTAGGCCCGGGGAGGCCTGTGTTCCTCCCCGCCCGTCGAGTCACGGCCCGTCTCGGGAACGGGAGATTCGCTCGTCTCCCGCACAGCGGCGGGTTCGGATGCCGGAACGTCGAACAGGCTCGACGGGTAGGGCTCGGCCATGCCCCGGGGTGCGTCCCGGGTGTACCCTCCAAAGCTGGTGGGGTAGGGATGCGACTCTCGTGTTTCCTCCCCGGAACCGACGGCCCCGCCCTGCGGATCTGTGCCCGTCAGTTCCGGACCGGACCCGTCCTCCGGGTCCACGTACTGCGACTGTGTCACGTACCGATCGTGGCTCGGCGTGAACCAGGTCCCGGACTGGGACTCCGGCTCCCGCTGCTCCGACCCGTAGTGACCTCCCCCGTTCTCAGTCACTGTCACTGTTCTCCAGACCGCGCATCAGCGCACTGTCGATGACCGGTCGCCGCCCCATCGCGAAACCGCTTCCTGCCGGCAACCATGACAAACGGCGGTAGTATCCACCCGCTCCGGAGTGGACTACCGCCGCTGCCAGCTCAATCAACCGATCTTGCCGTAGAGCTATCTGTTGTAGGGACCAAAGTCGAACTCCTCCAGCGGCACAGCCTCGCCGGTGCCCTGGCCGAAGGTGTACTGGCTGGGCTCCTCCTCGTAGGCGGACACCGAGTACATCGTCGCCTTCGCCTCCTCGGTCGGCTCCACCCGGACGTCCCGGTACTGGGCCATCCCCGTTCCCGCGGGGATGAGCTTACCGATGATGACGTTCTCCTTCAGGCCGAGCAACGGATCGCTGTTGCCATGGATCGCGTTCTCGGTCAGCACCCTGGTCGTCTCCTGGAAGGAGGCCGCGGACAGCCACGACTCGGTCGCCAACGAGGCCTTGGTGATTCCCAGGAGCACGGGCCGACCCGCGGCCGGTGCTCCGCCTTCGGCAACCACCCGACGGTTGATCGCCTCGAACCGTGGCCGTTCGACCATCTCCCCGGGAAGCAGCTCGGTGTCCCCGGACTCCAGGATGTTCACCCGCTTGAGCATCTGTCGCACGATGATCTCGATGTGCTTGTCGTGGATGGAGACACCCTGCGACTTGTAGACCTCCTGCACCTCGGAGACCAGGTGCTGCTGGACCGCCCGCGGCCCCTGAATACGCAGGACCTCGTGTGGGTTGATCGCACCCTGGATGAGCTGCTGACCCACGGAGACGTGCTGGCCCTCGTCCACCAACAGCCGGGCACGCATCGGCACGGGGTAGGAGATCTCGTCCGAACCGTCGTCCGGGATCAACACGATCTTTCGGCTCTTCTCGGTTTCCTCGATCCGGATCCGACCGTCCACCTCGGAGATGGGAGCCACACCCTTGGGAATGCGGGCCTCGAACAGCTCCTGGACCCTGGGCAGACCGTGGGTGATGTCCTGCCCCGCGGAACCACCCATGTGGAAGGTCCGCATGGTCAGCTGGGTACCGGGCTCACCGATCGACTGTGCCGCGATGATCCCGATGGCCTCACCGACGTCCACCGGCTGGCCGGTGGCCAGGGAACGGCCATAGCAGGTGGTGCACACTCCGATCCTGGCCTCACAGACCAGCGAACTGCGCACGCGGACCCGTTCCACGCCCGCGGCGACCAGATCATCGATTACCCGCTCGGTGATGTCGCCCAGTGCCGGTGCGATGACCGTGCCGTCGACCACCACATCCTCGGCGAGGGTACGCCCGAACCCGGTGTTCTCGACGTTGTGCTTACGCACCACCACACCGTGGGCGTTCTTCTCCCCGATCTCGTGCCACAGCGAACGATCCGTGCCACAGTCCGTCTCGCGCACGATGACGTCCTGGGCAACGTCGACCAGCCGCCGGGTGAGATATCCGGAGTCCGCGGTCCGCAGGGCGGTGTCCGCCAGACCCTTGCGCTGCCCGTGTGTGGAGATGAAGTACTCCAGCACACTCAACCCCTCCCGGTAGGAGGACTTGATCGGACGTGGGATCGTCTCACCCTTGGTGTTGGAGACCAGTCCCCGGATGCCGGCGATCTGCCGGACCTGCATGGCGTTACCCCGAGCACCGGAGTTCACCATCATCCAGACCGTGTTGTCGGAAGCGGCGTTGGCCTCCATGTCCTGGGCCACCTCGTTGGTGGCCTTCGTCCAGATCTCGGTCAGCTCCTGGCGACGCTCGTCGTCAGTGATCAGACCACGGTCGAACTCCCGCTGGATCTTGTCGGCCTGACGCTCGTAGCCGTCCAGGATCGCGTCCTTGTTCGGTGGTGGGACCACATCACCGATCCCGATGGTCAGCCCGGACCGGGTCGCCCAGTGGTAGCCCGCGTCCTTCAACGCGTCCAGGGTGCTGGCGACCTGAACCTTGTCGTAGCCCTCGGCGAGGTCGTTGACCAGGTTCGAGATCTGCTTCTTGCCAACCTGGAAGTTGACGAAGGGGTAGTCCTCCGGCGTGCTCTCGTTGAACAGGTACCGGCCGAGTGTGGTCTCCAGAATGTAGGGTTCGCCCGGTTGGTATCCCTCGGGCGGGACCCAGTCGTGCGGTGGGGGAACGTCGCCCTCCATCCGTAGCCGGATCCGTGCCTGGAGACTGAGCTGGCCCAGGTCGTAGGCCATGTTGGCCTCACCCGGATTCAGGAACGTTCGCCCTTCACCCGTGGCGCCCTCCCGCATGGTGGTCAGGTAGTACAGCCCGATAACCATGTCCTGGGTGGGCATGGTGACCGGCTTACCGTCCGAGGGCTTCAGGATGTTGTTCGTGGCCAGCATGAGTACTCGCGACTCGGCCTGCGCCTCGGCCGACAGCGGCAGATGCACCGCCATCTGGTCGCCGTCGAAGTCGGCGTTGAACGCGGTACACACCAGCGGGTGGATCTGGATGGCCTTGCCCTCCACCAGCTGCGGCTCGAAGGCCTGGATACCCAGGCGGTGCAGGGTTGGTGCCCGGTTCAGCAGCACCGGGTGCTCGGTGATGACCTCCTCCAGGACATCCCACACCACCGGCCGCGACCGCTCCACCATCCGCTTGGCACTCTTGATGTTCTGCGCGTGGTTCAGGTCGACCAGGCGCTTCATCACAAAGGGCTTGAACAGCTCCAGGGCCATCTGCTTGGGCAGCCCACACTGGTGCAGCTTGAGCTGCGGACCGACCACGATGACCGAACGTCCGGAGTAGTCCACCCGCTTACCGAGCAGGTTCTGCCGGAACCGTCCCTGCTTACCCTTCAGCATGTCGGACAGGGACTTCAGCGGACGGTTACCCGGCCCGGTGACCGGACGGCCCCGACGCCCGTTGTCGAACAGGGCGTCCACGGCCTCCTGAAGCATCCGCTTCTCGTTGTTGACGATGATCTCGGGGGCGCCGAGATCCAGCAGCCGCTTGAGCCGGTTGTTCCGGTTGATGACCCTGCGGTACAGGTCGTTGAGGTCGGAGGTGGCGAAGCGCCCCCCGTCCAGCTGCACCATCGGTCGCAGCTCGGGCGGGATCACCGGAATGCAGTCCAGCACCATGCCGTTCGGGCTGTTCCGGGTGTTCAGGAAGGCCGAAACCACCTTCAGCCGCTTCAGCGCGCGGGCCTTCTTCTGCCCCTTGCCCGAGCGGATCGTCTCCCGGAGCCGCTCGGCCTCGGCCTGGAGATCGAAGTTGGCCAGACGCTCCTGGATCGCCTGGGCGCCCATTCCACCGCGGAAGTACCGACCGAAGCGGTCCCGCATCTCGCGGTAGAGCATCTCGTCGCCCTCGAGATCCTGAACCTTCAAGGTCTTGAAGCGGTTCCAGACCTCTTCAAGGCGGTCGATCTCACGCTGCGACTTCTCCCGGATCTGCTTCATCTCGCGCTCGGCGCTCTCCCGCACCTTGCGCCGCGCGTCGCCCTTGGCGCCCTGCTCCTCCAGCTCGGCGATGTCCGCCTCGAGTTTGCGGTGCCGCTCCTCGATCGCGGAATCCCGACGCTGCTCCATGTGCTGGCGTTCCACGGAGATCCGGGCCTCCAGGGACTGCATGTCGCGGTCCCTGGCTTCGGTGTCCACCCAGGTGATCATGTAGGCCGCGAAGTAGATGATCTTCTCGAGATCCTTCGGGGCCAGGTCGAGCAGGTAGCCCAGCCGGCTCGGGACACCCTTGAAGTACCAGATGTGCGTCACCGGGGCGGCCAGCTCCAGGTGGCCCATCCGCTCCCGACGCACCTTGGCACGGGTGACTTCCACGCCACAGCGCTCACAGATGATGCCCTTGAACCGGACGCGCTTGTACTTGCCGCAGTAGCACTCCCAGTCCCGGGTCGGACCGAAGATCTTCTCGCAGAAGAGCCCGTCCTTCTCCGGCTTCAGGGTGCGGTAGTTGATGGTCTCCGGCTTCTTGACCTCGCCGTGGGACCACTGACGAATCTCGTCAGCGGTGGCCAGGCCGATCCGTAGCTCGTCGAAGAAGTTGACGTCGAGCAATTGATTCGTCCTCTGCTCCTCGTTCGCGGGTTAGACCTCTTCGACGCTGCTCGGCTCACGCCGGGACAGGTCGATACCGAGTTCCTCTGCAGCGCGGAAAACATCCTCGTCGCTGTCGCGCATCTCGATCGACATGCCGTCACTGGACAGCACCTCGACGTTCAGACACAACGACTGCATCTCCTTGATGAGCACCTTGAAGGACTCGGGAATCCCGGGTTCCGGGATGTTCTCACCCTTGACGATGGCCTCGTAGACCTTCACTCGTCCCACGACGTCATCCGACTTGATGGTGAGTAGCTCCTGGAGGGCATAGGCGGCGCCGTAGGCCTCCAGGGCCCAGACCTCCATCTCACCGAAGCGCTGCCCACCGAACTGGGCCTTACCACCCAGCGGCTGCTGGGTGATCATCGAGTACGGCCCGGTGGAACGGGCGTGAATCTTGTCGTCCACCAGATGCAGCAGCTTGAGAATGTAGGTGTAGCCAACGGCCACCGGCTCGTCGAACGGCTCACCGGTACGGCCGTCGATCAGCCGAGCCTTGCCGTCGGCGTTGATCAGACGGTCTCCGTCCTTGTTCGGGAGGCTCGACTCCAGCAGACCCCCGATCTCGCTCTCGCGCAGGCCGTCGAAGACGGGTGTCGCCACGGGAGTGCCGGGCTCGGCCTCCGAGGCGCCGATCTCCGCCATGGAACGTTTCCATTCGGCGTCATCGCCGTCGACCCGCCACCCACTCTTGGCGATCCACCCCAGATGGGTCTCCAGGACCTGCCCAACGTTCATTCGCCCGGGGACACCCAGTGGGTTCAGCACGATGTCGATGGGGGTGCCGTCCTCGAGGAAGGGCATGTCCTCCTGCGGCAGGATCTTCGCGATCACGCCCTTGTTCCCGTGGCGTCCCGCCAGCTTGTCCCCGTCCGCAATCTTACGCTTCTGCGCGACATAGACCCGGACCAGCTCGTTCACTCCGGGGGGCAGCTCGTCCCCGTCCTCCCGGTTGAACACCCGGACACCAATGACCTTGCCCCGCTCACCGTGCGGCACCTTCATCGAGGTGTCTCGCACCTCACGGGCCTTCTCTCCGAAGATCGCGCGCAGTAGCCGCTCCTCGGGGGTCAGCTCCGTCTCGCCCTTCGGGGTGACCTTGCCGACCAGGATGTCGCCCTGGTCGACGTCGGCGCCGATGCGGACGATTCCACGGTCGTCGAGGTCCGCGAGGACCTCCTCACTGACGTTCGGAATCTCGCGGGTGATCTCTTCCGGACCCAGCTTGGTGTCCCGCGCGTCGACCTCGTGCTCCTCGATGTGGATCGAGGAGAGAACGTCATCCTGCACCAGGCGCTGGGACAGGATGATGGCGTCCTCGTAGTTGTGGCCCTCCCAGGACATGTAGGCCACCAGCAGGTTCTTACCCAGGGCCATCTCGCCGTCGCTGGTGCAGGGACCGTCGGCCAGAACCTGGCCCTCTTCGACCCGCTGCCCTTCGACAACGATCGACCGCTGGTTGAAGCAGGTTCCCTGGTTCGAACGCTCGAACTTGGCCACCCGGTAGGTACGCCGGGTGCCGTCGTCGGCCATGACCGTGATGTAGTCGGCGGTAACGTCCTCGACCACCCCGGCCTTCTCCGCCACGATCACGTCGCCGGCGTCGGTGGCTGAACGGTACTCCATTCCGGTGCCGACCAGCGGGGCTTCGCTGCGCAGCAGCGGCACAGACTGGCGCTGCATGTTGGAACCCATCAGGGCCCGGTTCGCGTCGTCGTGCTCGAGGAAGGGGATCATCGCCGTGGCCACGGACACCATCTGCCGAGGTGAGACGTCCATGTACTCCACATCACCCGGGGAGACGGCCTCGAACTCTCCGCCCTTCCGGCGAGCCAGCACCCGCGTATCGGCGATGGTGCCGTCCGCACTCACCCCGGTGTTGGCCTGGGCGATGACGTGGCGGTCCTCCTCGTCGGCCGTGAGGTAGTGGATCTCGTCGGTAACCTGCCCGTCCACCACCTTGCGGTAGGGCGTCTCCACGAAGCCGAAGGAGTTCACCCGGCCGTAGGCCGACAGGGAGCCGATCAGACCGATGTTCGGCCCCTCCGGAGTTTCGATCGGGCACATTCGGCCGTAGTGGGAGGGGTGAACGTCACGAACCTCGAAGCCGGCCCGTTCCCGGGAGAGACCACCCGGCCCCAGGGCGGACAACCGACGCTTATGCGTCAGCCCTGCCAGCGGATTGGTCTGGTCCATGAACTGGGACAGCTGGCTGGTTCCGAAGAACTCGCGAATCGAGGCGACGACCGGCCGCACGTTGATCAGGGTCTGGGGTGTGATCGCCTCGACGTCCTGCGTCGTCATCCGTTCCCGGACCACGCGCTCCATCCGGGCCAGGCCCAGGCGCACCTGGTTCTGGATCAGCTCACCCACGGTCCGCAGCCGGCGGTTACCGAAGTGGTCGATGTCGTCGGTCTCGATCGGGAAGGTGCCGTGCTCGCGGTGGAGTTCCTCCTCACCGGCATGCAGACGGACGAGGTAGTCGATCGTCGCGACGATGTCGTCCTCGGTCAGCGTGCCCTGGGAGATGTCGGTCTCCAGGCCCAGCTTCTTGTTGGTCTTGTACCGGCCGACCTTCGCGAGGTCGTAGCGCTTGGGGTTGAAGTACAGGTTCTCCAGCAGCGCCTGGGCGGACTCCTTGGTGGGCGGCTCGCCCGGACGCAGCTTGCGGTAGATGTCGAGCAGCGCGTCGTCCGTGCCCGCGGTCGGGTCCTTCTCCAGGGTGTTGCGGATGGACTCGTACTCGCCGAACCGCTCCAGGATCTGGTCGTTGGTCCAGCCCAACGCCTTCAACAACACGGTGGCGCCCTGCTTGCGCTTCCGGTCGATCCGCACACCGACGAAGTCGCGCTTGTCGACCTCGAACTCCAGCCAGGCACCACGCGACGGGATGACCTTACAGCCGTAGACGTCCTTGTCCGAGGTCTTGTCGACCTGCCGGTCGAAGTACACACCCGGCGACCGGACCAACTGCGACACCACAACGCGCTCGGTGCCGTTGATGATGAAGGTGCCCTTCGAGGTCATGAGCGGGAAGTCGCCCATGAACACGGTCTGGCTCTTGATCTCGCCCGTGTCGTTGTTGATGAACTCCGCCGTGACGAACATCGGGGCGGAGTAGGTCATGTCCTTGTCCTTGCATTCCTCCTCGGAATGCTTGGGCGGTTCGAACCGATGGTCCCGGAACGACAGGGACATCGTGCCCGAGAAATCCTCGATCGGGCTGAGCTCCTCGAAGATCTCCTCGAGACCGGACTGCTCCGGGACGTCCCTACGCCCTGCCTCCTTGGCTGCCGCTACTCGCGCCTTCCACCTCTCGTTACCGAGCAGCCAGTCGCAGGAATCGATCTGGAGCGCAAGGAGGTCGGGAACCTCGAGAGGTTCCCCAATACGAGCGAAAGATACGCGGTTCGGACCAAGGACGTTAGCGGAGCGATTGCGCGAGGCTGCCAACAGGGGTCCTTCCGAAGGCTTGTGGCGGTTGATGCGCGCACGCCGGACGGTCCTGGTCACACGAGGAGACACCTAGCAGGGCAACAGGAGCGACATCAGAGACACGACGCCCCGGCCTGGCAGGAATACAGGACACGGTGCATGCCTCGCGGACACGGATCGTCATAGGGCAGCGCAAAAGGGCAGTGTAGCCGAATACTACACCGCTGTCCAACCATGCCTGCCGACGTCAGCCACGACACCACGCAGCATCGCCCCCACAGGCGAATCCGTCAAGCCCGGACAGGTGGGATCGCCCCGTCAGGCAACCGTGAGAGGACCCACACGAATCGGGAGGTGTGAGCAGCGCACAGGGGGGAATGGTACCTCTTTACTCACGTGCCGCCCCTCGGCGATGACGGGACTGTCGAGGCTGGCCGAGGCTGGTCGGTGCTGCCCACCGCACCGCCGGCGACCACCCGAGCTCGGCCGCTCGCCGGCGCCGGTAACTCCGCCAACACGCGATCGGGGTGGGTGTTCCCGCGGGAACACCCACCCCGATCGTGATTCCTTGGACCGCCGGGAGACCCTACTTGAGGGTGATGGTGGCGCCGGCGCCCTCGAGAACCTCCTTGGCCTTGTCGGCCGTCTCCTTGTTGGCGGCCTCGAGCAGCGTCTTGGGAGCGTTGTCGACGATCTCCTTGGCCTCCTTGAGGCCCAGGTCGGCGAGGCCACGGACCTCCTTGATGACCTGGATCTTCTTGTCGCCCGCGGACTCGAGAATGACGTCGAACTCGTCCTTCTCTTCCTCCTCCTCGACGGCCTCGCCACCGCCGGCGGCGCCGGGGGCGACGGCGACCGCGGCCGGAGCAGCGGCGGTCACGTCGAACTTCTCCTCGAAGAGCTTCACGAACTCGGACAGCTCGAGCAGCGTCATCTCCTCGAACGCGCTGAGCAGCTCCTCATTGCTGAGCTTCGCCATGGTTGCGATCTCTCCTTCTTGCGAGCGGTGCCGCACGGCACCGCCGAGCTCACACCGGCGTGCTGCCACGCCGCACTTATCTGGATTTGCTTAGGACTCCGCCTGCTTGTCGTGCAGTGCCTGAGCCAGCCGCACGGTCTTGGACGGCAGCGCCTGGAAGACAGCGGCAGCCTGCCCCTGCTTCGCCTTCAGCGCACCGGCCAGCTTCGAGAGGAGCACCTCGCGCGACTCAAGGTCGGCCATCTTGGTGATCTGCTCGGGGCTCATGGGCTTGCCATCGATGACCCCGCCCTTGATCACCAGGTGCTGGTTCGTCTTCGAGAAGTCACGCAGCCCCTTGGCGGCCTCAACGACATCGCCCTTCACGAAGGCGATGGCGGACGGCCCCTGGAACAGGTCGAGCACCTGCTCGTCCAGGCCGGCCCGATCGGCCGCAATCTTGGTCAGCGTGTTCTTCACGACGCGGAACCGCGCGTTCTGGCCGAGGTTACGACGCAACTGGGAGATCTGCGCCGTCGTGAGTCCGCGGTACTCGGCCAGCACCGCACCGCTGGAGCTCTGGAACTCCTCCGTGAGCTCAGCGACCGCGGCGTCCTTGTCCGCCCTCGCCATGGGACTCCTTCCAACAGTGATCGCTGGCTGGGTCACCCGGTGTGGCGCGACACAAAAACGCCCCGGCGCAGGCGCACGGGGCGGGGAAGCACGGCAGTCCGGTGGCTTCGTCGCATGTAACGGCACCTGCGCGGGCCGCCCCTCCGCGAGGGGCCTTCGGTCACCCACGGGTGACAGCCAGCGGTCTTCGGTAGTTCTCGAGTATAGGCCACCGAAAGGTGCCTGCGGACCACACGCCAGGTCCCGGATGACCGCTACGTGTCCTGGAGGCTCTCCTCCAGCTCTTCGAGGCTGTCCTCCATCTCCTCCAGGTCCGGGGCGTCGGGCAGTTCCGGCATGTCCCCCACATCACCGGGCGCGTCCGGCAGCTCGTCCAGGTCCATGTCCAGGTCGGGGCCCACCCCGAAGTCCTCGATCTGGTCCTCACTGGGGTAGTCGATACTGACACCGGAGTTGAACTCCAGGAAGTCCACCGTGGTGCTCACATCGCCGAGTTCGTTCACCGTGCGGCGTGGCAGCCCCTCGTCACTGATCCACACATCGAACTGGACCTCCTCCACCCCCATCTGGTCATAGGTCTCGGCGAGGTTCTCGCGGGTCTGCGCGTCCTCGATCTCGTCGAGGCCGTCCGTGATCGGGTAGGAGCCGGTGTAGTGGGTGGTGGCGGTCCCCTCGATCTCCTCGGGACCAACCTCCTCCACCCCGTCACTGGCCACCAGCTGCTCGATCTGGGCGACGGGGTCGGGAGGCTGCTGCTCCCCATACTCGGACAGGTCCATCCGCAGCCACTCGGGCTGGCCGAGGGAGGGGTCGCCCTCCATGAGCATCTCGCTGCCCCGGATCAAGGTCTGGCTCTGCCCCTGGCCGGGTATGTCCAGCTGAAGGCGCGTTGTCGGCTCGGGCTCGGCGACGTACTCCATCTCGGTGGCCCCCTCCGGCGCTGCGCCACCGAACGCGCCATCCACGGAGACCTCGGCCCGGAAACTGTCCACCGAACGTGTGTCCTGCACCGCGTTCACGAGGGTGTCGAAAGGATCCTCGCCGATGCCCGGAATGAGCCCACATCCTGTGGATGCCAGGGCGAGTCCGCCTCCGGCGGTGATGACCACCAGCTTGCGCATGTTCAGACTCCGTATTCGATATGCGCCGTATGTGCTCAGGGGTATGCCCTTCTAGGACGAAGCACGGTCGCAGCGGGTTCCCGTGCCGCTCGCGAAGCGCCCGGCCCCACTCGCCCCGATCCCGCGGACCCAACGAGCGCCCCTAACAGCTGCGGGCGCCCCCGGCGATGCCGCCGGGGGCGCCCGCAGACCACTGCGTGGGTCAGGCCTTGGCCGCGACCCGCACGATATTCGGGTCAACGGGGATCCCCGGACCCATCGATGTTGTAAAGGTCACCTTCTTCAGGTAACGCCCCTTGGCCGCCGAGGGCTTGAGCCGCAGCACCTCGTCGATCGCGGCGGCGTAGTTCTCCACCAGCTGCTCGGGCTGGAAGGACACCTTGCCGATGATGAAGTGCAGGTTCGCGTGCCGGTCCACGCGGAACTCGATCTTTCCGCCCTTGATGTCGGTCACGGCCCTGCCGACGTCCGGAGTCACGGTTCCGGTCTTCGGGTTGGGCATCATGCCCCGCGGACCAAGGATGCGGCCGAGCTGCCCCACCTTGCCCATGAGGTCGGGGGTTGCGACCACGGAATCGAACTCGAGGAAACCGTTACGCACCTCCTCGACCAATTCGTCGCCACCGACGTAGTCGGCTCCCGCCGCGCGAGCCTGCTCGGCCCGTTCACCGGTCGCGAAGACCAGGACCCGAGCGGTCTTCCCGGTACCGTGCGGAAGGTTGACAGTTCCGCGCACCATCTGATCGGCCTTGCGGGGGTCAACACCCAACCGCAGGGCCACCTCGACCGTGGCGTCAAACTTCACCGTCGCCGTCTCCTGGGCGAGCTGGACCGCCTCCTGCGGGGTGTACAGCCGGCTGCGGTCCACGCGCTGGGAGGACCTCCGGTGGTTCTTGCTGCGCTGCACTTGGTTCGTCTCCTCTTAGCTGAGTTGTGGTGTGCGGGCCAGTGCCAGGCCCTGCCACGGTGGTCGCAGGACATGCTCCCGCGGACATGCTGGTGCGGTGACTCGTCAGTCCTTGATGACGATCCCCATGGAGCGAGCCGTTCCGCTCACGACCTTCTCGGCCTGCTCCAGGTCGTCGGTGTTGAGGTCGGGCAGCTTGGTCTGCGCAATGTCGCGGACCTGGTCGCGGGAGATGGAGCCAGCGGTGTTGCGGCCCGGGTCCAGACTGCCCTTGTCGATCCCCGCGGCCTTCAGGATCAGCTTGGGCGCCGGCGGGGTCTTGGTGACGAACGTGAACGAGCGGTCCTCGTAGATGGTGATTTCTACGGGGATCACGCTGCCGCGCTGAGCTTCCGTCGCAGCGTTGTACTGCTTGCAGAAGTCCATGATGTTGACGCCGTGCGGACCAAGCGCCGTACCCACGGGCGGCGCCGGTGTGGCCTGGCCAGCGGGCAACTGCACCTTGACGAGTGCTGCGACCTTCTTCTTCTTCGGAGGCATGTCGGGTCCTTTGTCCTTCACTATCGGGTGTGTGCCGGCCCCATCCACGATGGGGCCGTGCGTTCCGGTAGCCCGCGCACGAGGACGGCGGGGCGGCCCACCGCGTGGCGAACGCGGACGACTGCCCCTACGCACGGCTGCGGGACGGAGCTCGGCTCCCGGTCCGGGACGAGATGGGTCCGGCTCAGACCCACCAAGTCTACGGGACCGTTCAGATCTTGGAGACCTGGTTGAAGGCCAGCTCCACCGGAGTCTCGCGGCCGAAGATCGACACGAGAACCTTGAGTTTCTGGGTGTCCGGGTTGATCTCGCTCACCGTTGCGGGCAGTGTCGCGAACGGGCCTTCCATGACCGTAACCGACTCCCCCACCTCGTAGGCGATCTCGGAACCGCCGCTGGCGGCCCCCTCCTCCTTGGCCGCGGCCGGTTCGACGGCCTCCTCTTCCAGCTCCGGAGCCAGAAGTTCGGCGACCTCGGACATGCTCAGGGGAGCGGGACGGTTGGACAGCCCCACGAAGCCCGTCACCCCGGGGGTGTTGCGCACCGCGGCCCAGGACTCGTCGATGAGTTCCATCCGCACCAGCACGTATCCCGGCAGCACCTTCTCGGTGACCTGCTGGCGCTTCCCGCTCTTGACCTCGGTGACCTCCTGGGTGGGGACTTCCACCTGGAAGATGTAGTCCTCCATGTTCAGCGACTGGGTCCGGTTCTCGAGATTGACCTTGACCCGATTCTCGTACCCCGAGTACGTGTGCACGACGTACCAATCACCGGGCAGCAGCCGCATCTCGGCCTTGAACTCCTCCAGGGGATCGCGCGCGGGGGCGTCCTGGCTCGCCTCGGCCACCGGCTCCGCGGAATCGGCCGAGGCCACGGAGTCGCTGCTCTCGGAAGCCTCCGCATGCGTGTCCTCGGGATCGGGCCCCTGAGCGGCGTCCACCTGCTCGGCGCCCAGACCGGTCTCTTCCTCCGACGTCCGCTCCCGATCCTCGGCAGGAAGGTCGTCAGAGGTCAGTGGGGACTCGGACACGGCTGCTCTTTCTCTCGTCGGATACGC
Source organism: Lipingzhangella rawalii (assembly GCF_031628175.1). Classification (NCBI taxonomy): domain Bacteria; kingdom Bacillati; phylum Actinomycetota; class Actinomycetes; order Streptosporangiales; family Nocardiopsidaceae; genus Lipingzhangella; species Lipingzhangella rawalii. The sequence continues at coordinate 292,441 of NZ_JAVLVT010000002.1, forward strand.
ACTTGCCGGGCGTGTCTATCGGCACGGGAACAGCCACCTCGCCGCGGCCGGACCGAAGGTCACGGACACCGAGGCAGCTGGCCTGAGAAACCAACGGACACTGCCACTACCGCCACACTACGGCACCACTGGACGTGGCGTGCCGTTCTGGCGAGCCGCGTTCCGCGCGAAAGCGCGGGCCGGGCCGTCCGGCCCGCCAAATGCGGCGCCCCTAGGGCAGAATCGTCTCAAGGACTCCAGCCCGCTCGGGATCGTACAGCCACAGGACACCCTGACCGAAGACCCAGTCGACACCGGTGACGTAACCGATCATGATCAGAACGAATACCATGACGACAATGGTGTAAGTGATCAGTTCCCAGCGTGTCGGCCACCGGACCTTGCCCAGCTCGGCAACGACCTGCCGGGTGAACACGACGGGATTGGTTCGCCGGGGCTCCGGCTTCGCTCCGGCCTCGCCGTGGGTCTGTGTCACCTTGCTGGTCCCTTGGCTCGACGACAGTGCTGATACGCCTGGACGCTCAGCCGACCCCCACCCAGCTGGGCGGATCGTGCAGGGCAGGAGGGACTCGAACCCCCAACCGCCGGTTTTGGAGACCGGTGCTCTAGCCAATTGAGCCACTGCCCTTGGGCGCGGTCAACGACCGCGATGTCCAGCGTAGCCTGGGCCGCGCTGGACGGCACAACCAATTGTGCCATATGCCGCGAGCAAGCCTACCCGCTGTGGTGCCGTGGCCGATACACAGAACACCCCTGCGGAACAAACCCTTGTACGAACGCGCACGCACACCCGACAGCGCACCGGCTGCACCGTGCAAGCTACGCCAGGACCTCCTGCCGCCCGTAACCCCGGGTACGGGCCGGAGTGGTCGGACCGCGCCCCCGGCGCCCCCCGCGACCCCGGTGCCGCCACACGATCCCCACGGTTTGCCACGGCATGGTTGCATTAGGGCTATGAGTGAGCCACAGCGATCCCGTATCTCCGCACGTGTCGGCAATATTGCCGAGTCCGCCACGCTGGCTGTCGACGCCAAGGCGAAGGAGCTCAAGGCCGCCGGCCGCCCCGTTATCGGCTTCGGCGCGGGGGAACCGGACTTCCCCACACCGGACTACATCGTCGATGCAGCGGTTCAGGCGTGTCGCGACCCCCGCTTCCACCGGTACACGCCCGCGGCAGGTCTACCCGAGCTTCGGGAGGCCGTGGCTGCCAAGACCCGACGGGATTCGGGATACCAGGTGGACGCCGGCCAGGTGCTCATCACCAACGGGGGTAAGCAGGCGATCTACGAGGCTTTCGCGACCCTGCTGGACCCCGGTGACGAAGTGATCGTCATTGCTCCGTACTGGACGACCTATCCGGAGGCAATCACCCTCGCGGGTGGGGTTCCGGTCTATGTGACCACGGACGAGTCCACCGGATACCTCGCCACCATCGAGGCGTTGGAAGCGGCCCGGACCCCGAACACCAAGGTGCTGCTGTTCGTCTCCCCCTCCAACCCCACCGGCGCCGTGTACCCCCCCGAGGCCGTCACCGCCATCGGACGGTGGGCTGCGGACGCAGGCCTGTGGGTCCTCACCGACGAAATCTACGAGCACCTGGTCTACGGGGGCGCCGAGTCGGCCTCCATGCCGGTACAGGTGCCGGAGCTGGCAGACCGCACGATCATCGTCAACGGGGTCGCCAAGACCTATGCCATGACCGGGTGGCGTGTCGGCTGGCTGATCGGCCCCTCGGACGTGGTCAAGGCGGCCACCAATCTGCAATCCCACGCGACGTCGAACGTGTCCAACGTTGCCCAGGCCGCGGCCCTGGCTGCCGTGTCGGGCGACCTCACCGCGGTCGCCGAGATGCGCGAGGCCTTCGACCGGCGTCGACAGACCATCGTGCGCATGCTCAACGATATTCCCGGAGTGGTCTGCCCCGAACCGCACGGCGCCTTCTACGCCTACCCTTCGGTGCGGGACGTGCTCGGCCGGGAGATCCGCGGTCGCAGACCGCAGACCTCGACGGAGCTGGCCTCACTCATTCTGGAAGAGGCCGAGGTGGCGCTGGTCCCTGGTGAGGCGTTCGGCACTCCCGGTTACTTCCGACTGTCCTACGCCCTCGGTGACAGCGATCTCGCCGAGGGGGTTGACCGGGTGGCGAAGCTCCTGAGCGAGGCCGTCTGAGCGGAACCGACCCAACCGTCGCGAAATGACCCAGGAGCAAGCCCGCGAAACCCGCCACCTCACCATCTCTGATACGGCACCCTGAAGGCATGGCACCCCGGTCGATCACGCAGCTCCCCAAGGCGCATCTGCACCTGCACTTCACGGGTGCGATGCGTCACTCCACCCTGGTGGAACTGGCCCAACGGTACGGAGTGCACCTGCCGGAGGCGCTGGCGGTGCACTGGCCGCCCCAGTTGCGGGCCACGGACGAACGCGGCTGGTTTCGGTTCCAGCGGCTCTACGACATCGCCCGATCGGTGCTGCGGGAGCCGGAGGACATCTATCGCCTGGTCTACGAGGCCGCCGAGGATGAGCGGGCCGCGGGCTCCCGCTGGCTAGAGATCCAGGTGGACCCCAGTGGTTACGCCTCCCGGTTCGACGGGCTGACCTCCACGCTGGAACTCGTGCTGGCGGCCAGCCGAGCCGCGGAGGAACAGACCGGCGTCGGCATCGGCGTCGTGGTGGCGGCCAACCGCACCAAGCATCCCCTGGATGCCAAGGCACTCGCGCGGCTGGCCGCCCAGTACGCCGACCGGGGGGTGGTGGGCTTCGGGCTGAGCAATGACGAGCGCCGTGGCCGGGCCCGGGAGTTCGAGGGGGCGTTTCGAATCGCGCGCCGGGCCGGCCTCATCTCCACTCCACACGGAGGGGAGCTGGCGGGCCCACGGAGCGTGCGCGAATGTCTGGACGAGCTGGCAGCCGACCGGGTCGGGCACGGGGTGCGGGCCGTGGAGGATCCCTACCTCCTGGAACGGATTGCGACACAGGAGGTCACCCTGGAGGTCTGCCCCAGTTCCAATGTGAGTCTCGGGGTGGTCGACGACGCGGTTCAGGTGCCTCTGCGCCGGCTGTACTCGGGGGGTGCCCCCATCGCCCTCGGCGCGGACGATCCACTGTTGTTCGGGCCACGGCTGGCGAGCCAGTACGAGATCGCACGGGAGGTCCACGGCTTCACCGACGCGGAGTTGGCCGAGCTGGCTCGGATGTCCATCCGCGGTTCGGCCGCTCCGGAGAGCCGACGCAAGGAACTGCTGGCCGAAGTGGACACCTGGCTGGCTGGTGACCCGTCCGCGGACTGACCCAGGCACCGGGTTCCCGACGGCGTACCGTGCCAGCACCGTGGCCCGAGACCGCTTCGCGGACGGCCTCGAGCGGATCAGGCGAGCAGTAGGTAGGCGCCCTGCCCGGTCATCGCTGCCCCGGCCAGGAGAAATACGACAGCCGCTCCCACCTGCATGACCCGCTCGGGCAACCGCCGACGTAGCGCCGCTCCGAGCAGAATCGCCAACACCCCGGCCAGGACCATGCCGATGGTGGAGCCGAGCCACACGGGGAACCAGGGATACTGGGTCGCCACCGCGACGGTGGCGAACATTGACTTGTCTCCGAGTTCGGCGACAAAGGAGATCACAGTGACAGTGCCGAGGGCGGATCCCCAGCGTCGGGGACTGGGCGGCTCCTGCCCGCTGGTGCTGGGCGGCTCCTCCCGGAGTGTCCACGCCCCGAACCCGAGAAACACCACCCCGGCCAGCAGGGTCAGCCATGATGTCGGCAACGCCAGCCCCAGGACCTGGGCCACGAACACGCTGATTCCGTGAATCGCTGCGGTGGAGATCGTGATGCCCGCCAGTACCGGCGCGAGCCGGTACCGCCCGGCAAGCGACATCGCCACGAGCTGTGTCTTGTCTCCCATTTCCGCGACGAAAAGCACCGCGGCGCTGATCCCGAAAGCGAGGAGAAACTCCATTGCCGCTCCGCCCGACTCGTTCGTGCTCCGGGTGGAACACGCATGGGGCTCCGACCCGGAGTGCCTGACCAGGCCGAAGGTCTCGTCCGCCTCTGTCTCGGGCACAGGCTCACACGGCCGGGTGTGGACGACGCCGCCCTACGCCAGCATGTCGACCGCGCACATTCGGGACTACTCCCCTTCGCTTCGCCTGAAAAGCTATCTCGGACAAAAATCCGAACACAACTGATGAGGCGGGCCAAACACAGAAATGGAGCGGCCCAACGATAATGTTGGTCGGAGCTAATTCATTTAATTGATAGGGCTGTACGACACCGAACGGAGGACGTGATGTCACACCCGCGTCGGGGCCAAAACGCCGATCTGTGTCACGATCCGCAGCTGATCCCCGTGTCTGCCGGACCGGTCGAAACGCCGACTACAGCTCCACACCGACCAGAACCGGCTCGTTCACCAGGGTCACGCCGAACGTGTCCGCGACTCCCGCCCGGATCTCCCGAGCGAGGGCGAGCAGGTCCGCGGCCGTGCCCGCACCGGGATTGGTGAGAGCGAGGGTGTGTTTGGTGGAGATCCGCACGGGTCCTCGTGTGTACCCACGTTCGAAGCCGGAACGGTCGATCAGCCACGCCGCCGAGGTCTTGGTCCGGCCGTCGGGGGTCGGAAACTCCGGTGGGACGATGTCGGGACCGAAACGCTCGTACACACGTTTGCGGAGTTCGGTGTGTTCGTTCGGAGCGAGAATCGGATTGGTGAAGAAGGAGCCGGCGCTGCGGCTATCCGGATCCTCCGGGTCGAGCACCATACCTTTGCCCCGCCGCAGATCCACCACGGCATCGTGCGCCGAGCGCAGCTCGACGGTGTCCCCCTGGTCCACCCCGAGATGACGCGCGAGCTCGCGGTAGGCGATCGGCTGGGAGTGAGGGGACCGGTGGAGAGCGAAGACGACCGCACACACGACGTACCGGTCCGTGCCCTTGAGGGCACTGGTGCGGTAGCCGAACGCACAGTCGGCATTGCCGAGGGTGCGCATCCGATCCTCGTGTCGGTCGTAGACCACCACCTCGGTGATGGTCTGGCTGACCTCCTGGCCATAGGCCCCGACGTTCTGGATCGGGGTCGCGCCAACATTTCCGGGAACGCCGGCCAGACACTCGACTCCGCTGAGCCCTTCGCCCACACTCCACTCGACGAAGCGGGTCCAGTTCTCGCCGGCACCCACGCGAACATACCTGCGGTCGGGATCCATCGGGTCCGTGCGCACACTGACCCCGCGGACATCGACCTGTACGACCGTGCCGGGGAAACCGGCGTCACTCACCACGAGATTGCTTCCGCCGCCGAGGAGGAGGAGCGGCTCCGCAGCGCGATCGGCCGCCCGCACCGCCTCAACCAGCTCGGCCTGCTCGGACACGCGCACCAGGGACTTGGCGGGCCCACCCAGCCCCAGGGTCGTGTGCTCGGCCAGGCGGAGACTATGGCGTCCCGGTGGCGCGGGCAGGGGAGAACTCATGGCAGGCGGACCACGGCCGTGGCACGGGTCAGCACCTTGGCCTCGCCCGAGTTGGCGGTGATGGCAACGACGACCTCGTTGTTGTCGCGCTTCTCGGTGACGCGCCCTCCGACCCGAACCTCCGCGCCCTGATCATCGTCGGGGACGACCACGGGTGAGGAGAAGCGGACCCCGTACTCGAGCAGACCGCCGGGATCTCCGATCCAGTCGGTGACGACGCGTCCGGCCTGGGCCATGGTCAGCATGCCGTGCGCGATGACGTTGGGGAGCCCCACCGCGGTGGCGACCCGTTCACTCCAGTGGATCTCGTTGAAGTCCCCAGAGGCTCCGGCATAGCGGACGAGGTCCCCCCGGCGCACCGTGAACGTGTGTTCGGGGAGTTCTGTTCCGATCGCGATCTCGTCGTAGCGCGGCTGCTGCGTTATCGGCGTCATCGGCGCAGACACCTGCCTCTCCATCGATCCGCTAGGGAGTGTTTCTTGAACGCTTTCGGATGAGGGAGCGGCTCTCCAGGGCGAGGTCTCGCAAGCCGATGTGCGAAAGGCATCCTGGTTTGGCTGTCTGAGCGCATCGGCGCAGCGAGCGTCGTCCTGGGAGACGCGAGCCCGAAATGGTTCAAGAAACAGGACCTAGTCGCCGGCACCGCGGACCGCCAGTGTGTTGACCGCCGTCACCACGTGTGCCCCCGCCTCGTCTGTGATCTCACTCTCGAAGGTGATCACCTCGTTGCGGCCCAGCGCCTTGATGTCCGCGATCCGGGTGACGGTGCTGACACGATCACCGGCGCGCAGCGGACGGCTGTAGCGGAACTGCTGGCCGGCGTGCACGACCCGGGCGAAGTCCAGATTCAGCTCCGGGTCAACGACGGCCTGCCCCACCGCCTCCATATCGACGATGATCGGAAAGGTTGGTGGGGCGATCACGTCGGGATAGCCGGCCTCGACCGCGGCTGCGCGGTCCAGATACAGGGGGTTCGCGTCCCCGATCGCCGTGGTGAATTCCCGGATCTTTCCCCGCGTCACCTCATACGGATGCGGAGCCGGATACACCCGTCCCGTCAGCTGCTGGTTGATCGCCATGGTCTCCCTCCCGGGTCCCACCCGCACACCGCGGCTGGCCACAGACTACTGGCCCAGCGAGCTCGCGGCTCGCTGGGCCAGCTACAACCGAATTCGTCGGTCAGCGGGTCTCGCGGTGTTCGCGGTGGCACCGGCAGTTGGAGCAGTACTTGCTCAGGGAAAGCCGGTCCGGGTTGTTCCGCCGGTTCTTGCGAGTGATGTAGTTCCGGTTCTTGCACTCCTGGCAGGCCAGGGTGATCTTCGGCCTCACGTCTGTGACAGCCACGATGGAGTGCCTTTCTCGCTAGCGGCATGCGGACAGGCTCACGCGCCTCCCGGAGAACCGGAAGGTACGTGAGTAGTAGCGGGGGCCGGACTTGAACCGACGACACAACGATTATGAGCCGTTTGCTCTGCCAACTGAGCTACCCCGCCAAGAGTCCGGAACGACCGGACTTCGCTCCCGATAGTACCCAATCGGGACCCCGGAGACGAACCCTCCAGGCGTTCCGCGCGATCACCACAGCCGACCCGGAACAACCACAGTCCCCGGAATCGACATGCAGGCGATCCGGAGGACCGCCTGTGGTGATGGAGCCCCTTTACGGATTCGAACCGTAGACCTTTTCCTTACCATGGAAACGCTCTGCCGACTGAGCTAAAGGGGCGTCTCGCGCTTGGGCCTTCCCTGCGGTCCGGCCCTGCGGTGCGACGTCACCGACTATACGAGGTTCGCCAGCCCAGTGCAAAATCGGGACGCGGCTCCGCCACGCAGGCCCGCCGAGGCCCGACCCCTGCGGCTGCACGTCGCCGCGCACGGCCTCACGTATTGGTGATCCACACGTTGGACGTCTCATCCCGGTCGATCGTCCAGATCGTCGCCGGAAGCCCCGCCTGGCGCACCGCGTCCGGAAGCCGGCTGTCGTGTGTCAGAACGATGATCTGCCGCTGCTGGGCCACTTCCGACAACACGTTCGCAAGCCCACCCACGGTCTCCGTATCCATCGCCTGGACCGGATCGTCCAGCACGAGGAAGCCGAAGGGATTGTCCGACGCCAACGCACGCGGCAGGCAGATGGACAGCGCCAGCGCCTGGGACTCCCCCTGGCTCAGCACTCCCGGAGAGTTGGGAGTTCCGTCGCCACCCGCGAGTTGCACATCCACCGCGACCCGACGCCGTGCCCCCCGCCCGACCAGCCGCATCGCCTCCAGGTCGATGTGCCGTTCCTGCCGCAGCGAACGCCAGATGTGTTCGGCGTGGGCTGCCACGGGCCGCAGTCGCTCCTCCCGCAGGTGCCGCGCCGCTTCGGTGAGCCATTCCAGGGCCGCACTGGCCGGGGCCAGCAGCTGCCGGGCCTGCTGCGCCGCACGCGCCTCAGCCACCCAGGAGCCCAGACTCTCGGCCAGCTCCGCCCACCCGTCCGTGGGGTCGGCCGCCTGTTCGGTGGCCTCTCGGCGCGCGGCCTGGGCGCTGGCCCGCAGTCGCCGCCCCACGTTCTCGATATGGTCAGCAAGCTCACCCAGGTCTGTGATATTCGCCCCCGTCGACCACTCGGCCCAGACCCGACCGAGTTCAGTGTCCGCGGGCAGCCAGCTGGGCGGCGCCGCCAGCAGGAACCGCGCCTGGTCCCGCGCGGCCTCGGCCCGTTCGTAGGCCGACGCCGCCGTGGCTGCCAACGGTTGGAGCCGGTCGATCTCCGCCCGCATGCGCTGGCTCCAACCAGCGTCGATGACACCGCTGCTCCCGCAGGTGGGGCAGTCACTCGTGGTGGCGTGCCGTTCCTGGTGTTCCACGGCCGTCCGCAGGAGCGCCACCAGGCTGTGCGCCCGTTCCCCCGCCGTGTCCGCCTGCATGGCGAGCTCCATCGCCGCGCCCCGCAGCTCGTGAACGACGTCGGTCATGACCGCGCGTTCCGGAACGGACAGGCGCCGCAACCGACGCTGCATGAGCTGCCGCCCACGGTCGGCGGGACCGTTGTCCTCGGCGATCCGCCCAAGCTGGTCCAAGTCCGGAGGGTCGGTGTCCAGCAAGTTCACCGCCTGGCGGGCCCGCGGATCGGAGCTGGCAGCCAGGTACTCACGCACCCGAGGAAGCTCCCGCACGGCCCGACGCTCCTGTTTGGCCAGGCGGTCGCAGGCCTGGGCGAGTGCCCGTTCGGCGGCGGTGACCTCGGTGAGTCCCAGCAGGGCGGTCAGAGTGTCGTACAGCTCCGCGGAGCGTCCCGTGATGGTGCGTCCCAGCTCCTCCGAGGACAGGAACGGGCGGTACCGCGTCAGGACCTCACTCCAACCGAGGTCCGCCAGGGACCCGGTGCGGCGTGATTCCACGCTGTCCCCCGCGGCGCCGAGCAAGGTTACCGTGCCGCGGCTCGACCGGGCACTGTCCCCGTGCCAGGTTCGGGAGATGCGCAGAGCGCCGCCGCCGGTGGGATGGACGTCCACGTTGATGAGGGTGTCCTCCTCAACGTGGATGTTGCGCCAGCCGTCCCGCCAGGAGGCGGGCAGCTGTTCCCACCGTGGGTCCCGCCCGGTCAGCGCGGACTCGATCGCCTCGGCGAAACTTGACTTGCCCGTGCCGTTGCGCCCCACCACGATCGTGAGTCCGGGTCGGGGTGGAAATTGGAGCTGCGCGACCCGGCCGATTCCGCGATACCCCTGGACCTGCACCTGGCTGAGGAAACACTCGCCGATGCTCGGCGGTGCGGGAGCCGGCGCCCCGAGTTCGGGCTCCGCAACCTGTTCGCCCCGGCCGCATGCGTCCAGGGCGACTCCTCCGTCCGGGCGCAGTGCCGCGACCACCCACTGTCGAGCGGCGTCGTCCAGTTCGGAGCGTCGCAGCTGCCGCAGTAGCCGCTGGGCAGTCGGCCCCGGCCGTCCCGACTCAGGTCCGGACTCGGTGGACGGTCCGGCGCCCGCCGGCGTCGTCTCCATGTGACCTGCCGTCACCTTCCCTCACCACCCCGACCCGTTACTCGTACTCGACAGCAGACTAGGACAGACCCGACGCAGCGTGCAGAGGCCGGTGCCACTCGGTCGGTATCCGTTGGGGGAAGCCGGTACCCGGTGTGGGGTTCCCAGACACCATTGGGCCCGGTCAGTGCGGTGGGTCGACCGGCATCGCGCGTTCCAGGCGGACGGCGAGCTGTTCGAGTTCGGGGGCGCTGGCCTCCAGCACCCCGGTGAGGTCGTTCAACCGCGCCACTTCGGCCGCCTGGGACCAGGACATCCGCTGTGGTGGGTCCTGCTCCAGTCCGTGAATGTGGCGGTACAGAGGCGGCGGGAGCGGGGTGGTGAGGAATCCCAGCATGTACCGGGTCACGGTCGCCTCCCGCTGTGGTGCGGTGAGGTCCGCCCCCGGGGCTCCGTCCGGTGCGAACTCAGCGGTGGCCAAGCTGAGGAAGCCACGGGTGCGTTCGATACAGAAGCGGGTTCCCGTGACCGGATCAACGAGCAGCGTGTCCCGAGGCATGGTGCGGGCGATGTCCCACAGCCGGCGGATCAGGGGTTCCTGTTCCCGTTGGTCCGCGGTCCACCGCCGTACGCTCAACAGCCAGGCCAGGCCCGCCCCGGCCGCCATGGCTCCCAGGGCAGAGAGGGCGAGACTCTGCCACCAGACGAAGGACAGCACCAGCAGCGCCCCCGCGGCGACGAGGGTGACCGCTCGTGCCTGCTGGCTCACCCGTGTCTCCTCTCGACGGCACGCCGGACGTCCCGTCCGTCCAGCATATCCCTCCGGGCCGGGAATCCGGGCGAACTCCGGTACCGCGCGGCACCGTGCGGCGTCCTGCGGCCCCGACCGAGCCCGGCGTGGGCTGGGGATGCGCGCCTCGCCCGGGCAGCGTTGCCGCCCAGGCGAGGATCCGGGCGCTATACCGGAGGGTGAAACCCGCCGTCCTACTCCCGGACGGTCGGCGCGACGTCCGGGGCGCCGTGTTGGACCGCGTCCGCCTCGTGGTCGCTCTCCTGTTCCTGGGCGGCCCGTTCGGCCTCGATACGCTTGCTGTAGTACTCGACCTCCTGGCGCACGCGCTCGTCGTCCCAGCCCAGGGGATCGGCCATCAGCTCGGCCGCCTCCTCGGCACAGGCCAGCCCGCGATCCCAGGTTTCGATCGAGACGTGGGTACGGCGGGACAAGACATCGTCGAGGTGTCGAGCGCCCTCGTGTCGCACGGCGTAGACGACCTCGGCACGGAGGTAGTCGTCCGAGCCGGCCAGAGGCTCCCGCAAATCCGGACGCTGCTCGATGAGTTCCAATACCTCGTGGATGAGCGAACCGTAGCGCCGCAGCAGGTGAACCACCCGCGAAACGTGCAGCCCCGAGGTGCGGGCCAGTTTGCGCCGCTGGTTCCACAGGGCGGCGAAACCGTCCGCCCCCACGAGCGGCACCCGATCTGTCACCGAGTCAGGCACCCCGGCACCCAGACCGTGCACGACCGCGTCCACAGCGTCCTTGGCCATAACCCGGTAGGTCGTGTACTTCCCACCGGCAATGAGCACCAGCCCTGGAACGGGATGAGCCACCGTGTGCTCTCGGGACAGTTTCGAGGTCTCGTCGGACTCGCCACTGAGCAGTGGCCGGAGTCCCGCGTAGACCCCCTCCACGTCGTCCCGGGTGAGGGGCACGCGAAGTACCTGGTTCACGTGGTCCAGGAGGTAGTCGATATCGGCGCGGCTCGCCGCGGGGTGCGCCTTGTCCAGGTCCCAGGCGGTGTCGGTGGTTCCCACGATCCAGTGTCGTCCCCACGGGATGACGAACAACACGCTCTTCTCCGTGCGCAGGATCATTCCCGAGGAAGCCTGGATCCGGTCCCGGGGCACCACCAGGTGGATTCCCTTGGAGGCGCTCACGTGGATCTGGCCACGCCCCCCGACCATCTGCTGAATGTCGTCGGTCCACACTCCGGCCGCGTTCACCACCTGCTTGGCGCGGATCTCCAGCTCCTGGCCGCTCTCCAGATCCTGTACCCGCGCGCCGGTGACGTGCTCGCCCTCGCGGAGAAACCCCAGTGCCTGGACACGGGAGGCGATCGACGCCCCGTAGGTGGCGGCGGTGCGCAGCACGGTCACGACGTAGCGGGCGTCATCGACCTGAGCATCCCAGTACTGGACCGCCCCGGCCAGAGCGTCACGACGCAGCGCAGGAAACACGCGCAGCGCACCACTGCGGGTGAGGTGCCGGTGGGCCGGTAGGCCACCCGTGTTGCGCGCGGCCATCGCGAGCGTGTCGTAGAGGGTGACACCAGCGCCGATGTAACCCCGCTCCCAGTGCCGGGTGAACGGGAACAGGAACGGGACCGGCCTAACGAGGTGGGGCGCGAGCCGAGTCAACAGTAGGCCACGTTCGGCCAGGGCCTCGCGCACCAGCTCAATGTCGAGTTGCTCCAGGTAGCGCAGGCCACCGTGAATGAGCTTACTGGACCGGCTGGAGGTTCCGGAGGCGAAGTCACGGGCCTCGACAAGACCAACCGAGAGTCCCCGGGAGACCGCGTCCAGTGCGACCCCGGCACCGACGATGCCGCCCCCCACGACCAATACATCCAGCTCCTGGCCGGACATGGTCGCCAACGCCGTTGCCCGTTCCTCCGGACCCAGCCGTGCTGCACTCATGCCGCTTCCTCTCCCCCAACGAGCGGACTCGCCATCGACATCCCCGGCTCACCACCCTAGCCAGCACAGACGGCTCAGCCACGCACCGCCGCGGCGTAGTCGTTGGCTGTGGTCAAGACCTCACGTGCGTAGCTGTCGGAGTTGTTGTAGGCGAGGATCGCCTCCCACCAGTCGGCGCTGGTGCTCAGGTCCCGACCGTCGGCGCACAGGTATCGGGCGGCGGTGTAGGCAGCGTCATCGATGTGGTGCGGGTCGGGTGTTCCCCCGTCCACAGAGCTTCCCCACTGGTGCCAGGTCTGCGGAATGAACTGCATGGGGCCGACAGCCCGGTCCCACACCGGGTCGCCGTCGAGCTCACCGTCGTCGGTGTCCGGGATCTCGGCGAGACCAGGTCCTCCATCCAGGGGGATCCCGATGATGTCGACCGTGGTGGTGCCATCGGGTCCGATCTCCGCACCCCCATACGTGCCGTGCTGGGACTCGACCCAGCCGATCCCGGCGAGAGTCGGCCAGGACACCTGACAGTGGGGCTCCTCCTCGGAGACGAGGAGCTGGGCCGTGGCGTATCCCTCCAGCGCCCGAGCCGGAATCCCGGTCTGCTCGGCGACCTCATCCCGCCACTGTGGACGCACCCGGCCCGTAGAGCCCGGAGCCGGGTCTCCGGAGTTCCCAGCCCCCGTGCGCGGGGACGGGCGCTCGTCCGGAGGCCCGCCCTCGTCGGTCACCTCCGCCGGCACGGTCTCCACGAACGCTGCCTCGGCTCCCGCTCCGGGCGGAGGCTGGGCGGCGCCGGGGCCGCTGGTCAGGGTGTCCGCCAGGAGTACCGCTACCGCGGCGAGCAGCAGCGTCAGGCCGACGGCACCGAGCGGGGCCAGTGCGCCGCGCCATCGGGAGCGCCCGGCTCCGGCGCGCGTCGGCGGCACACAAGACGCGGGTTCTGGGGTCACGGGGGAATCCGGGGTCATCGCCACAGCGCCTCACTGGGTGAACCACATCTGGAGGAGAGAACAGCGAAGCCAACAGTACGTGCTCACCGCCGACACCGCAGCTGTCCCGGTAGCGAGACCATCCATCCCGGCCCACACCCGATTCCTGGCGCCCCTCGGCCTTTCCTGCACCCCTGATGTGCGTGGATACCTCCAGGACGCACAGGAGAGCCCGCGGGCCGGCCACGGCGCAGCGCCCGCACCCTACGGACCCCCGAGGAAGAGTGCTGGTGACGGCAGCGGCTCGCCCGTCAGCGCCATCTCGGCCGCCAGCGGCGTCGCGCCCTGGAGGCGCTCCCCCGCACGACGGCCAACGGGCCTATCGAGGGCGACCGAGGGCCCTGCCAGCACCGCGAATATCCCAGCGGCGCTCGCGCCCGGCCCCCGGGGGGCCGGGGCCATAGCGTGCGGACCGATCGCGGCGGAGGAGACCAGCGCCGATGCGGCCGGGGATCACGGTGACGAATCTACGACGGCCGGACCACGGGCCGCCCTCGGGCACGGTGCCGGGTACGAACCGGGCGAGCAGCACCCGCACGGTCCCCGTGCGGCCGAAACAACCGGACCCGACCCCCGCTTGTGCCAGGCCAGGCCCGACCCCGTTCCCAAGTCCAGGGTGCAGGGCCTAGTGCGGGGCGACCACGACCTCCACCCGCTGGAACTCCTTGAGGTCGGAATAGCCGGAGGTTGCCATGGTACGACGCAGGGCCCCCATCAGGTTCATGGTTCCGTCACTGGTGGAGGACGGGCCGTGCATGATCTCGGAGAGGGTGCCGATGGTTCCGACGTCCAGACGCCGCCCCCGTGGAAGCTCGTGATGGTGAGCCTCACTGCCCCAGTGGTGCCCCCGGCCCGGCGCCTCAGCGGCACGCGCGAGGGGAGAACCGATCATGACGGCGTCGGATCCGCAGGCCAGAGCCTTGGCGATGTCCCCGCTGGAGGTCATGCCACCGTCGGCGATGATGTGCACGTAGCGGCCACCGGACTCGTCCAGGTAGTCCCGACGGGCAGCGGCCACGTCGCCGATGGCGCTGGCCATGGGCACCGCGACCCCGAGCACGTTCCGGGTGGTGTGTCCGGAACCACCCCCGAAGCCCACCAGGACACCGGCGGCCCCGGTACGCATCAGGTGGAGTGCGGCAGTATAGGTGGTGCAGCCGCCCACGACGACCGGGACGTCGAGATCGTAGATGAACGCCTTGAGGTTCAACGGTTCGGTGCGTCCCGAGACGTGTTCCGCGGACACGGTCGTGCCCCGGATCACGAACAGATCCACTCCGGCGTCGATGACCGCCTTGTGGTGCTGGGCTGTGCGCTGCGGCGAGAGGCGGGCAGCGGTGACCACCCCCGCCTGGCGGATCTCTTCGATCCGGCGGCCGATCAGCTCCTCCTGAATGGGACTGGCATAGATCTCCTGGAGCCGCTGGGTCGCGGCTTCCTCATCCAGTTCACTGATCTCGGCGAGCAGCGGTTCGGGGTCCTCGTAGCGTGTCCACAGCCCTTCGAGGTCGAGCACGCCGAGGCCGCCCAGTTGACCGATGGCGATCGCGGTGCTGGGTGAGACCACGCTGTCCATCGGGCTGGCCAGCAGCGGGTTCTCGAAACGGTAGGCGTCGATCTGCCAGGTGAGCGAGACCTCCTCCGGATCACGTGTCCGCCGGGCCGGTACGATTCCGATCTCGTCGAGCTCGTAGGCACGGCGGCCCTGCTTGCCCAGCCCGATCTCCATCTGCGCCACCGCTAGGGTCCTTCCTCGCGCCGCGTCCACAGGTCAGGCGCCCGAACACACGCGGGCACCGGCTTGGGGAGTCTACCGCCGTTTACTCCAGGTGGACGCAGCCCCGGGGCACGGCCACGTGGCTGGCCCGAACGCCACGGGTCAACCCCGACCCTGGTAGTTGGGGGCCTCCACCGTCATCTGCACGTCGTGTGGATGACTCTCCTTGAGCCCGGCCGGGGTGATCCGCATGAGCTGTCCGCGCTCGGTCAGATCGGCCACGGTTCGGGTTCCCGTGTACCACATGGACTGCCGCAGCCCCCCGACGAGCTGGTGTGCCACGGCGCTGAGTGGTCCCCGGTAGGGGACCTGCCCCTCGATCCCCTCTGGGACGATCTGGTCCTCGGTGACGACCGAGGCCTGGGAGTAGCGGTCCTTGGAGTAGGAACGGCCACGCATCGCGCCCAGGGACCCCATACCCCGATAGGCCTTGAACTGTTTGCCGTTGATGAAGATCAGCTCTCCGGGGCTCTCCTCCACTCCGGCGAGCAGACTGCCGAGCATGACCGCACTCGCGCCGGCGACCAGAGCCTTGGCGATGTCGCCGGAATACTGGAGTCCACCGTCCGCGATCAGCGGAACCCCTGCGGGCCCGGCCGCCTGTGCGGCCTCCAGCACCGCCGTGACCTGCGGGGCACCCACCCCGGCGACGACACGCGTCGTACAGATCGAGCCAGGGCCGACCCCGATCTTGATGCCGTCGGCTCCGGCGTCCACCAGGGCCTGGGCACCGGCTCGGGTCGCGACGTTGCCGGCGATGACGTCGACGTTGGCGTTGGCCTTGAGTTTGGCGACCATGTCCAGTGCCGCCGCGGAGTGGCCCTGGGCGACGTCGACCACCAGGACATCGGTGCCCGCCTCGAGTAGCGCTCGGGCCCGCTGTTCTCCCTCGGTGCCAACGCCCACCGCCGCACCGACCCGCAGGCGGCCCCCGTCGTCCTTGCTGGCATCGGGGTACTGTTCCCGCTTGATGAAGTCTTTCACGGTGATCAGCCCGCGCAGGCGGCCCTGTGCGTCGACCAACGGCAGTTTCTCCACCTTGTTGTCTCGCAGCAGGGCGAAGGCATGGTCACGGTCGACGTCCATCGGGGCGGTAATCAGGGGCATCGGGGTCATGACATCCCGGACCATGCGCGTGCGGTCCTCTTCGAACCGCATGTCCCGGTTGGTGACGATGCCCAAGAGCACGCCGCTGTCGTCGGTCACCGGCGCTCCGGAGATGCGGTAGTGGGAGCTGAGCTCCTCCACAGCGGCGAGGGTGTCCTCCGGGCGGCAGGTGACGGGGTCGGTGATCATCCCCGCCTCGGACCGTTTGACGAGGTCCACCTGGGTGGCTTGCTCCTGTGCGGAGAGGTTGCGGTGCAGGATGCCGATGCCTCCCTGCCGGGCCATCGCCACCGCCATCCGAGACTCCGTCACCGTGTCCATGGCAGCGGATACCAGTGGCATGCGCAGCCGGATGTTCCGGGTGAGCCAGGTGTCGGTCTCCGCGTCCCCCGGGTTGAGGTCCGAGTACGCGGGCACCAGCAGGACGTCGTCGTAGGTCAGGCCTGGTGGCAGCACCTTGGTGTCCACCGGCTGTTGGTCTCCCCCGTGTGGTGTCATCCCGTCTCCCCCGGCCTCGGCTGCGCTCTGTGCTCTCATCGTAGAACCTGCTCGGGGAAGCGCGGGCACGGTTCCGCCGCTCTTCCCGGACGAGCGGGCTGGTCGTGTGACCGACGGCACCTAACGCCGCGGTTTCGGGCGGACACGGTGCCGGAGCCGGGACAGAGCACGATGCTGTGCGACGCGAACGGCCCCCGCGGACATTCCCAGCGCGTCGCCGGTCTCATCGGCGGAGAAGCCGACCAGCACACGGAGCACCACCAGGTGCCGCTGCTGCGCGGGAAGCTCCCACAGCAGAGCCCGCGCACGCTCCACCTCCCAGGAGCGAACGGCAGCCTCCTCCGGACTGGGCGCGTCGTCGGGCCGGTCGGGAACGGAGGCCATGGGTGTATCGGACCGATTCATGCTGCGCAACGCATCGGTCACCTTGTGCGCGGCAATCCCGAATACGAACGAGGCGAAAGGCCGGCCCATATCCCGGTACCGGGGCAGCGCCGCCAGCAGGGCGACACACACGTCCTGGGCGACGTCGTCCGGTGTGGCGACGGCGGCCCGGGACAGCCGGGCCTGGCAGTAGCGCAGCACCATCGGGCGGACCTCGCGCAGGAGGGCATCCAGCGCCGCGTCATCCCCCGCAACCGCGCGAGAGCTCAATTCCGTGAGTCGTTCCGTCTCGCGCCCGCCTCCCTGGAGGGACCCCGTGCGGCGCGTGCCTTCCGAGACGTCTAACCCGGTCACACTTTGCAGTGTGCCCGCTCGTGCTGGATGCTGCGGCACGATTCCGGGCAACAGAACAGTCACATTCTGGCGATACGTGTTGCGTATCGGACGTTCGGAGTGCCGAAAACACCGGTGGGGCGCCCCCCGCGGGGGGCGCCCCACCCTGGCTCGTTCCCGACCTCGACACACGCAGGTCGGTTGTGCCACAGCTCGTCGAGGCGAGGTCAGTGTGCGTGACCGTGCCCGGAGTCCTCGCTCTCCTCCTCGGGCTTGTCCACCACGAGGGCCTCGGTGGTCAGGAGCATTCCGGCGATGGACGCCGCGTTCTCCACCGCCGAGCGGGTGACCTTGACCGGGTCGATGACACCGTCGGCCATCAGGTCGCCGTAGGAGTCGGAGGAGGCGTTGTAGCCCTGGCCGCTGCCCAGCTCGGCGATCCGGTAGGTGACGACGTACCCTTCCTGGCCGGCGTTCTCCGCGATCCACCGGGCCGGCTCGGCCAGGGAACGACGCACGATGGACACGCCGGTCTGCACATCGTGGTCCCCGTCGACCTTGAGGTCGGACAGCACGGCG
This sequence comes from Lipingzhangella rawalii, assembly GCF_031628175.1. NCBI lineage: Bacteria > Bacillati > Actinomycetota > Actinomycetes > Streptosporangiales > Nocardiopsidaceae > Lipingzhangella > Lipingzhangella rawalii. The sequence goes on from NZ_JAVLVT010000002.1 coordinate 310,238, forward strand.
GCCGCATGCACCAGAGACGATCCACCGCCAGCGATGATGCCTTCCTCGATGGCGGCGCGGGTCGCGGAGATGGCGTCCTCCAGGCGGTGCTTCTTCTCCTTGAGCTCCACCTCGGTGGCCGCACCCACCCGCAGAACGCTCACTCCACCGGAGAGCTTGGCCAGCCGCTCCTGGAGCTTCTCGCGATCCCAGTCGGAGTCGCTGGCCTCGATCTCCTTACGAATCTGGCGGACCCGGTCCTCGACGTCACTGGCCGCACCGGCACCATCGACGATCGTGGTCTCGTCCTTGGTGATGGTCACGCGCCGGGCCTTACCCAGCGTGTCGAGGTCGGCGTTCTCCAGGGTGAGGCCAACCTCTTCGGCGATGACCTGACCGCCGGTGAGGACGGCCATGTCCTGAAGCATCGCCTTGCGGCGCTCACCGAACCCGGGGGCCTTGACCGCCGCGACGTTCAGCGAACCCCGGATCTTGTTGAGGACCAGACCGCCCAGAGCGTCGCCCTCGACGTCCTCAGCGATGATCAGCAGCGGCTTCTTCGTCTGGGCAACCTTCTCCAGCAGCGGCAGGAGCTCTTGCAGGTTGGAGATCTTGCCCTGGTGCAGCAGGATCAGGGCGTCCTCGAGGACCGCCTCGCCCCGCTCGTTGTCGGTGACGAAGTACGGGGATACGTAGCCCTTGTCGAACTGCATTCCCTCGGTGAAGTCGAGGGTCAGGCCGAAGGTGGGCGACTCCTCCACCGTGATGACGCCATCCTTACCGACCTTGTCGAAGGCCTCGGCGATGAGGTCGCCGATCTGGGCGTCCTGTGCGGAGTTCGTCGCCACGTAGGCGATGTCCTCGCGCTCCCCGATCTCCCGGGCCTGGGCGACCAGGTGTTCGGAGACCGCCTTCGCCGCGGCGTCGATGCCCTTCTTCAGGGACATGGGCGAGGCTCCGGCAGCCACGCTGCGGATTCCCTCGTGCACCAGCGCCTGGGCGAGCACCGTTGCGGTGGTGGTTCCGTCACCCGCGGCGTCGTTCGTCTTGGTGGCAACCTCCTTGACCAGCTGGGCCCCGAGGTTCTCGTAGGGGTCCTCCAGCTCGATCTCCCGCGCGACGGTCACACCGTCGTTGGTGATGGTGGGGGCGCCGAACTTCTTGTCGATAACCACGTTGCGGCCGCGGGGGCCCAACGTGACCTTTACCGAATTCGCGAGGTGATCGACGCCGCGCTCGAGCGAGCGGCGTGCGTCGTCCTCGAATTCCAGGATCTTCGGCATGTCTCGTCCGTCCTCAGGCTTCGAGTTGGGTTCTGCTCGGAGCGCGTCTGTCCCGCCCGGCTTGGGGGCCGGCCGGGACAGACAGCAACCAGCCCGGATGACCTGCCCGGGCCACGCAGGTTCGGCAGTGCTCGGTACGCTCCTGCGCTACTTCTCGACGACGGCGAGCAGGTCCCGCGCGGAGAGGACGAGGTACTCTTCGTTGTTGTACTTGACCTCGGTGCCGCCGTACTTGCTGTACAGCACGACATCACCGACGTTGACATCCAGGGGGACGCGCTTGCCGCTCTCGTCCAGACGGCCCGGGCCGACCGCGAGAACCTCACCCTCCTGGGGCTTCTCCTTGGCGGTGTCCGGGATGACCAGGCCGGATGCGGTGGTCTGCTCAGCGTCCAGGGTCTTCACGACGACGCGGTCGTCGAGCGGCTTCAGCACAGTCTTGCTGGCGGTGGCGGTCGACACGGTGTGACCTCCCCCTTCGGTGCGTGTATATGGAAACGGCATGCTGGAAAAGGGGCGACCACGGCGGCCTGCCGTCGCGGGTGCCAGACCGTCCTCGTCGCGATTAGCACTCGATGATTGAGAGTGCCAATACGGAACATTAGCCGCCCGGCATCAGGTCGTCAAACAATTGAGGGGACGAGGATGTCGGGTCCGGGCCACTGGACACACGAGCACCCAGCCACCACCCGCGCTCCGCGCGGAGCACAGTGCACCCGGTGGGCACGGTGGGCACGGTGGGCGGCACAGCAGTGACCTCAAGAGTGGCCACAGAGTGGCCACAACGGGCCGGGGAGTTGTTGGAGGGGCGAGGGAACGGTGACAGAAACGGACAGCTCAGCGATCGTGAAACTGCTGACCCCGGAGGGGCAGAGCGTCCTGGACAGTGTGGACAGCACCCTGCTGGCTGCGGATCCACTCCAGGCCGCCACGGCGCTGCGGCGACGCGCCCGAGCCCACCTCGCAGCGACGTCCCGGCCCCAGCCGGCGGATACGGCGGATACGGCGGATACGGCGGATACCGCTAACGCCCAGGACGTCACCGGCCCCCCGGAGGCAGGCGGTGCGACCGGCACATCCGCAGACGCAGGCACAGACACAGACGCGAACACCACCACCGAGTCCTGGCTCCGGGAGGTCAGCGCGGCCGCGCTGACCCAGGCCCGTCTTCGGCTCCGTGCCGAGCGCAAACTGGGGCCGGTGGCACAGCGGCTGTACTTCACAGCGGCGGGCCTGGAACAGGCCACCCGTGCCGCGGTGGCGAGCTACCGCGCCGAACGGATCGCAGGGGTGGCCCCGGAGGCCGGGCTGGTGGGCGACCTGTGCTGTGGAGTCGGCATGGATCTACTCGCCCTGGCGAACCTGGGGCTGACCGTGCACGGCGTGGACATCGACCCGGACACTGTGGCCGTGGCCCGTGCCAACGTGGCGGCGCTGGGTCTGGAGAGCAGCGCGCGGGTGAGTCTCGGCGACGTCACGACCGACAGTCCGGTCCGGCCCGAGGACTGTGCGGCGGTGTGTTGTGACCCGGCGCGCCGGGACGGTGGACGGCGGATCTTCGACCCCCGCGCCTACACCCCGCCCTGGGACACGGTGGTGGAACTGGTGCGCAGGGCACCCGCCGGTTGTCTCAAGGTCGCCCCGGGCATCGACCATGCCCTGGTCCCGACCGGGGCCGGCGCGGAGTGGATCTCGGTCGGCGGTGAGCTCAAGGAGGCTGCGTTGTGGTTCGGCGCCCTGGCCGAGCCGGGAACGCGTCGGGCCACTCTCCTCCCGGGCGGGAGTGCCGAGGCACACCTGGGCGGTACCCCGCGACACCCGGGGGTCAGCCTCGACCCGGACCCCGGGCTTGGCGATCCTCCCCTATCCGCCCCCCGGAGGTATCTGTACGAGCCGGATGACGCCGTCATCCGGGCCGGGCTGGTGGGAGAGGCGGCGGCCCTGGTGGACGGGGCACTCCTGGACCCCCAGATCGCCTACATCACCAGTGACCGGAAGGTGGACACCCCCTTCTGCCGGGGGTTCGAGATCGACGAGATGGTTCCGTTCTCGGTGAAGCGGTTGCGGGCTCTGGTCCGTCAGCGCCAGTTCGGAACCATAACGATTAAGAAACGTGGCTCCGCTGTCGACGTGGATCACCTGCGACGCCAGCTGCGTCCGGCCGGCCCCAACAGCGCCACACTGGTACTAACCAGAATAGGAAAAAAGCCGGTCTGTTTCGTATGTTCCGAGGTCACGACACCCAGAGGCACAAATCTGGCGTAATTCGCCAAATGGGTTGCTGCCGTACACCACCCCCAGCCGCGGAACCACAGCGCCGAACCACCCGCATCATCGCAATCCACACACAGTCGGCTCCTGTACCCCCTCGGTGTGGGAGCGTCAAAGTCGATACACTGGCCGTCGCCGCGGAGTTTCGCTCCGAGCGGCACGGCTGCCCGCTCGCCGGAAGACCTCCGCCAGTGCCTGACCCCCGATCCAGCATCACCCTCTCGCCCAGAAGCCTCGAATCCGAGAATCCGTTCGGCCTCGACCACAGTTCTCGCCGCAGGCGATTGCCGTACGGCTAGTTCGGGGACCTGCGGGTGGTCTGCGACGGGACGGGCCTGACCCAGTCAGCAGCGCGCCAAACCAAACTCCATGGAGAGCTCCCATCCAGCCACACTCCAGGGTGGGGGGCGCCCGACCACAAGGAGCACCTCGGTGGAACAGACCAGCCAGAACTTCCTGAACGGGGGAGGCCAGACCGGGATCTCCGACCGGATGAGGGACCTGCTCTCCCGTGCGGCCCAGGATCACCTCTCTGAGCAGAAATCGCAGGGTGCGGTCTCCGAGGAGATGCGCCAGCGCCTGGAGGGTATGGAGTGGCTCCTTCGGGAGCTGCGGGAGCGGGAGTTCACGACGCTCAGTGAGTCGGTCACCGGCATCACCGAACAACTCGATGAGTTGACCTCGCGTCCTCCCCAGTGGGCCGAGACCCTGGCCGAACACATCGACCAGGTCAAGGAACGCACCAAACCGATCTCGGAGATTCCGAACCTACAACGCGAGGTAGGAACCCTCGGGGAGAACGTCGACACCGCCCTGGGGCGGCTGCAAGACGTCACCAACACCACCCAGCGGACAGCGGGCCAGCTGGAGAGCCTCACGGAGCAAGTGACGACGCTCGCAACCACCATCGAGTCCCGGTTCGAGCAGCTCGACTCCGCCCTGGAATCGCTGACCCAGCGCGCCAACCAGCTGGAAGAGCGGCTCGGGGAGCTGGGAACCACGCTCGGCGAGCGCCACGAGGCTTTGGAAACAAAACTCACCTCCACAACCCAGGCACTGTCCACGCAGGTGGACGAGAACCATGTGGAGCTCAGTGCCGCGGTGGCCGACGCCAACACCGCCGTGACCACACTGGCGGAAACGAGCGAGAACCGGACCGAGGAAGTCAGGGCGAGCATCTCCGAGCTGCGCACCGAACTGGGTGAGCGGCTCGACACCCAGCATGCGGAACTCGTGGAACGTGCCGACGCCCGGCAGGCGGAGCTCCACACCGCGCTGTCCGAGCAGACCTCCGCCACCGAACAACGCCTCACCGAACTCCGCGGACACATCGACGAAGCCACCACAACCACCACCACCGCCCTGACCGAACACACCACCGCCACCGAACAACGCCTCACCGAACTCCGCGGACGTATTGAGGAGGTCGCCCATGAGGTGACCAGTTCCGTGGAGGAGCGCGGCGCGGCCCTGACCACACTGATGGAGGCGCACCGCTCGGCGGTGGCCGAACAGCTGGAGTCCCACCTCACCGGGATCACCGACCGGCTCGACCGCGGGAATGAGTCCCTCGCCGGCAAGGTTGAGTACAACCTGACCAAGCTCAGTGACCGGTTCGACGGCTTCGAAGGCCACTTCGAGGGGAACTTCGAGGGAGTCGAGGGCAAGCTCGACGGTCTGAGTGGCCGGCTGGAGGGAATCGACGGTCGAATCGGCGGTGTGGACGGCAAGTTCGACGGCGTGCACGGTCAGTTCGACGGCGTCGACGGCCGGCTGGAAGCCCTGGATGACCGGCTGGAGTCGCTGGCCCAGCGCCTCACCCAGCTTCCGGCCACCCTGGAGGTGAGTGAGGTGCACCGGCGCCTGACCGAGCTCCTGGAGCGGCCCGTCGTGGACCATTCGGACCGGTTCGACGCGCTCGAGGCCCGGGTGACCGAAGCGGTGAACCCGCTACTGAGTGAGATGCGTTCCCGGCCCGACCGTCACGAGCTCGAGGAGACCGTGACCGAGGCGATGGAGAACACACACGACGACCTCACCAAGCGCCTGGCCACACTCGAAGAGACCATGCTGGCCCTGGCCGAGGCTCTCCTCCAGCCCGGCGGCCGGAAGAAGAAGCGGGCCGCGGCCGAGGACCCCGACGACGAGGACTAGCCCCGAAAATGCCGCCGGGGTGTCCAGCGCGGGCTGGACACCCCGGTGCGTGTGCGCGGCGGCGCGCCGTCCCACATTGGCCAGCCGCCGGGAGGAACATTGTGCGGTCCCGCCTCCGGCGCCTGCTACCCCCATCGGCCTTTCGTGGCCCCCATTGACTGAGGGGCCGCCCCGAGACGCCAGAACCGCCGCGCGCCCACCCCCGGCATGATGCCCGGGCGTGGAACTAGCCGGCGAGCACCTGCTCCACAGGCAGGGAGGTGTCGGTGGCGAGATCCAGCGGGGAGGGGGAACAGCCCGCCGCGACCACCTCGGCCCCGAGTGTGGCGATCATGGCCCCGTTGTCCGTGCACAGCCGGGCGGGAGGCACGCGCAGCTCGATACCGGCCTCCGCGCACCGCTCGGCGGCCAGGTCGCGTAGACGCGAGTTCGCTGCCACTCCCCCACTGATCACGAGATGACCGACTCCGTGGTCCCGGCACGCGGCCACTGCCTTGGCCGTGAGCACGTCCACCACGGATTCCTGGAATGCGGCGGCGATGTCGGGGACGTGCAGATCCTCCCCGTCCCCTTGGGCTGACTCCACCCACCGCGCAACCGCGGTTTTGAGTCCCGAGAACGAGAAATCGTAGCTGCCGTCGCCGAGCTTGCCGCGCGGAAAGTGCACGGCCGTGGCGTCGCCCTCGGCGGCGGCCCGGTCGATGGGGGGACCGCCGGGGTACGGCAGGCCCAACAGTCGCGCCACCTTGTCGTAGGCCTCCCCGGCGGCGTCGTCAACGGTTTCTCCGAGTAGCCGCACATCCGTAGCCAGGTCATTCACCAGCAGCAAGGAGGTGTGCCCCCCACTGACGAGCAGGGCCACAGTCGGGCTGGCCAGTGGCCCGTGGGCGAGCTGGTCCACGGCCACATGCCCCACCAGGTGGTTCACTCCGTACAACGGACGATTCAACGCGAGGGCGTGGGCTTTCGCGGCGGAGACCCCCACCAGGAGGGCACCGGCCAGGCCGGGGCCGGCGGTTACCGCCACCGCGTCCACGTCGGCCAGGGTCACTCCGGCTCGGTCCAGGGCACGCTCGGTGGTGGGAGTCAACGCCTCGAGGTGGGCCCGGCTGGCCACTTCCGGAACGACACCCCCGAACCTGGCGTGTTGGTCCACACTCGAGGCGACCTCGTCGGCGAGGAGGGTGTGGCCGCGCACCAGTGCCACTCCCGTCTCGTCACAGGAGGTCTCGATTCCCAGGATCAGTGGCTGTTCAGTCACGTGGGTCCTCCTCGTGCGGGTTGCTCGCCGAACGGCGCATCACGACCGCGTCAGCTCCCGCGTAGTAGCCGGGACGCATTCCGAGCTCAACGAAACCGAAGCGCCGGTAGAGGTCCTGTGCCCGCGGATTGTCCGTGCGCACCTCGAGAAACGTCTCGGTGACCCCCTGCTGTGCCCCGATGTCCAGGAGGGCGGTGAGTAGGCGCGCCCCGATCCCCTGGGACCAGTACCGGCGGTCCACCGCCATCGTCTGGATATCTCCCTCGGGGGGCACCACCCGCAGGCCGGCGAAGCCCACCAGCTCAGGCCGGTTGCTACACGTTTCGGCCACGAGATAGGAGCGGGTGGGTTCGGTCAGTTCGTCCAGGAACATCTGCGAGCTCCACGCGTCGGCCGGAAACAGGTCCTGTTCCAACCGCAGGACCGACTCCAGGTCAGACCTGTGCATGGGGCGCAGACGGATCTGTGTCTCGTTCTCGCCGTTCACGACTGCCGCCACTGCGCTACCCGTTTGGGGGCTCCGGGACGCTGCGCGTCCGGACGCCGCAGGTACAACGGATGTGCCTCGGCCAGGGGCTCGTCGGCCGCGAGGGCGCGCGCCGCCAGCGTGCACAGGGCCGCGGCACTTGGGTACAGCGGCTCCGGCTCCTGCCCCGACTCGCCCAGTTCCTGTGGGTACAGCGCCGCTCCGTGCCCGAGCACGGGCAGTCCGGCAGCGGCGGCAGCGGCCTCGTCGGGAGGACTCACCGCGATATCCCCGGCACGGGTGTAGGGATCGCTGTAGCGGGCCCAGAACACTTCCTTGCGGCGGGCGTCGCTGGCCACCAGGAACGGGCCGCTCCGGTCGGCGGCTGCGGCGATCGCGTCCAGGGTGGGAATGCCGTGGCAGGGAACGCGCAGGGACTGTGCGAGTGCGTGGGCGGCGGCCACTCCGACACGCAGACCGGTGAACGGGCCGGGACCGATCCCCACCACGATTCGGGAGACGTCCGCCAGTGTGATCCCGGCGCGATCCACCGTGGCCCGAATTCCGGGCGCGAGCAACTCACCGTGCCGGCGAGCGTCCACGGTGTCGGTCGCAGCGTGAACGGTGGTCTGGCCGGTGGCGTCGGCGCTGCACACGGCGATGGTGACCGCGGGGGTCGCGGTGTCGAAGGCGAGGAACATGCTCAGTTTCCGAGCTCGTCGAGAACGTGGCTCCACCGGGACGCGTGCCCCGACAGGTAAACGGTTCGGGTGTCGTCGGAATGCCGGTCGATGGTGACCTCCAGGGGGGTGTCCGTGAGACCGTCGGCAATCCCACTGCCCCACTCCACCACCGTGACCGCCTCCGGGAGGCTCGTGTCCAGATCGAGGTCGTCGAGTTCGGCCGCGTCGGTGAGACGGTACGCGTCCACATGCACCAGCGAGGGGCCGCCGCACAGCGAAGGGTGAATCCGGGAGAGTACGAAGGTGGGGGAGGTGATCGGCCCCCGGACCCGCAGTCCGTCGGCCAGCCCCTGGGTGAGGGTCGTCTTGCCCGCCCCCAGAGGGCCGGACAACACGAGGAGGTCCCCGGCGCGCAGCTGGGTGGCGAGCTCGCGCCCCACAGTGCGCATCTCGGGGTCGGTACTCGCGGTGATGGCGAGGGCAGGCATCGTGACCTGACTGGTGGTATCGGTCATAGCACACAGCATGGATGGCAGGGACGAGGAACACGTGCGGGACGGAGTGGGCCCGACGTGGCTCCGCAGGTCCGCACGCAGGTTCCAGGGTATCCGGTACGAGCACCGGGAGCCCCGGGGCCGGCACGGGCGTACCTACTGGTCACCGATGTAGACCCGCGGAACGCGGGGGCTGATCCGGGTGACGATCTCGTAGGGGATGGTGCCGGTCGCACCCGCCCAGTCCTGGGCGGTGGGCTCACCGGCGTCCCCGGGACCGAACAGGTGGACGCGACCGTCCTCGGGGACCGGAGCGTCCCCCACGTCCACCATGAACTGGTCCATGCACACGGTCCCAGCGATCGGAAAGCGGTCACCGGCGATGGCGACCTCTGCGCGGTTGGTGGCGTTGCGTGGCACGCCATCGCCGTAGCCGAGCGGTACGAGCGCGACGCGGGTGTCCCGGTCAGTGATGTAGCGGTGGCCGTAGGAGACTCCACTCCCGGCCGGAGCGGGCTTGACCAGAGCCAGATCGCTGGACAGGGTCATTGCCGGGCGGAGGCCGGTGTCGGTCAGTTCCGGGATGGGGCAGATGCCGTAGCTCGCGATGCCGGGCCGCACGAGATCGAAGTGGGTCTCCGGTCTGGTCAGCGTCGCGGCAGAGTTGGCCAGGTGCCGCACCCGGGGCTCCAGGCCGGCCTTCTCCACGACGCCGAGCGCGGTGTGAAATGCGCTGATCTGCGCGTCGATTGAGCTATGTCCTGGCTCGTCGGCACAGGCGAAGTGGGAGAACACCCCCACAACGTGGATTCGTCCGGTGGCCTCGGCCCGCGCGGCGCTCTCCACGACGGCGGGCCACTGGTCCGCGGGGACTCCACCACGGGTGAGTCCGGTGTCCACCTTGAGATGGACCCGGGCAGAGCGCCCCACGGATCCGGCGGCGTCGGCAACCGCGTCCAGAACCCGAGCATCGCTGACTCCGAGGTCGATATCCGCGGTGATCGCGGTGGCCAGGTCGGCACCAGGCGGCAGAATCCAGGCCACGGTGGGCACCTGTATCCCCGCTGCCCGTAGCTGTAGCGCCTCCTCGACGAAAGCCACCCCCAGCCAGGTGGCTCCCCCGGCAAGCATGGCCCGCGCCGCGGGCAGCATCCCGTGTCCGTATCCGTCCGCCTTCACGACCCCCATGACGGCTGCCCCGGAGGCGCGGTCGGCCAGTAGCGCGATGTTGGAGCGGATGGCGTCCAGGTCCACCTGTGCGGCGGCGTGGGATGACGGCTGGGGCGGGGAGGGCATGGTCACAAGTGTGGCACGATCACGCACCTGGTCACAGCGCACCCTGAACCTTTGTCGTAACGTTTCGTGTCTACCGAGGCACTTTGGGTATCCCAACGTGTGGGGGACCTTGGTTCCACCAACCACGGGGGAGGTACAACCATGCTGGATCTGCTTGCCGACCGCTGGTGGGCACTGGTTATCCGCGGCGTGGCCGCGCTGGTCTTCGGCATCCTCGCCCTGGTGTGGCCGGAGCTCACCCTGGTGGTCCTGGTGATCCTCGTAGGTGTGTTCTTCCTGGTCGACGGCGTGTTCCTTGTGACCGGGGCGATATCCGGCGCGGCACAGGGGCACCGCTGGCTTCCGGTTTTCCAGGGCGTGCTCAGCCTGATTTTCGGTGGCTTGGTGCTGCTCTGGCCGGAGGTTTCCGCACTGGTGCTGCTGATGTTCATTGCCGCCTGGGCACTGGCCACGGGCGTGGTCCAGATCGTGACCGCCCTACGGCTGCGTCGCGAGCTCACCGGCGAGTGGCTACTGGTCCTGAGCGGCCTGTTGTCGGTGCTGTTCGGTATCGCGCTGTTGGTCTGGCCGGCTGTGGGCGCGATCGCCGTGGCCTGGCTGATCGGGTGCTACGTGATTGTTCTGGGTGTGATGTGGTTCGTGCTGGGCCTCCAGCTGCGCAGGATTCGCCGACAGGAGAAGCACCAGCTGGCAGGCTGAGCGCGCACCCGGCACGGACCGGGGCCTGCGTCCGTTCCGCGTGCGCGCCCGTCGCTGTCGGGTGCTGCCTACTTGGGTGGCATCCGCAGGCCTCCGTCAATGCGGATGACCTCGCCGTTGATGTAGTCGTTCTCCACCAGGCTCCGGGCCAGGTGGGCGAACTCCGCAGGTGTACCGAGCCGCTTCGGGAACGGCACCGGCGCCGCGAGCTTCTCCTTGAACGCCTCCGATTCCGGTCCGCTGCCGTAGATCGGCGTGTCCAGGATCCCGGGAGCGATCGTGTTGACCCGGACCCCGACGGCGCCGAGGTCCCGTGCGGCCGGCAGGGTCATGCCGATAATCCCGCCCTTGGAGGACGAGTAGGCGATCTGGCCAATCTGACCTTCAATCCCGGCCACGGAGGCCGTGTTGACGATCGCCCCCCGGGCGCCGTCGTCGGTCGCGGTTTCGCTTCCGGCCATGGCGGAGCTGGCAAGGCGCACCAGATTGAAGGTGCCCAGCAGATTCACCTCGATGACCTTGCGGTAGCTGTCGAGGTTGTGCGGCGAACCATCCTTGGCCACGGTGCGTTCCGCCCAGCCGATTCCCGCACACGCGACCGCCGCGCGGAGCGGCCGGCCCGTGTCCACGGCCGCACTGACCGCTGCGGACACCTGGTCCGCATCGGAGACATCGGTGGTGACGAAGACGCCACCGACCTCCTTGGCCAGTGCCTGCCCCCGCTCTGCGTTGAGGTCAGCCACGACGACCGTGGCGCCGGCAGCGGCGAATTCCTTGACGGTGGCCTCCCCAAGGCCACTGGCTCCCCCGGTAACGAGGGCCGCATTCCCGTTGAGTTCCATGGGCGCACCCTATCCACCCGATACCACCGGAACTAGAACAGGTTCCCCCTTCCTTCGAGGCGTCAGTCCGAAGCAGGCAAACATCCCGATCCGCTACAAGGCGCGGCGTCTTCCCGGCGATGACCGCTGTGGCCCGGCCCGACACCGACGAGGCGACGCCCAACGCGTTCTATTTGTCTATACATAATTACATAAAGACGGTTTCACATCGATCAACTTCGTAGAATGGTGCCCGCGCGGCGCACACGCGAGGTGCCGTCACCCCCGCTGACTTGGACGGAGAAGCGTGTCCCAATCACCACTGTCGATCCCACTCGACCGAAGCAGCCCGGTCCCGCTCTACTTCCAGTGCGCCCAGGAAATGGAGCGCCGCATTCTCTCCGGTGAACTACCGGTAGGTACTCGCCTGGAAAACGAGGTCGTCCTGGCCGGACGGCTCGGGCTGTCCCGCCCCACACTGAGACGTGCCATCGAATATCTCGTTGACCGCGGCCTGTTGGTGCGGAAACGAGGGGTCGGCACCCAGGTGGTGCAGCCGCGGGTGCGCCGGCCGCTGGAGCTGTCCAGCCTGTACGACGACCTGTGCCAGGCGGGCCAACAGCCGCGCACCGAGGTCCGCAAGCTCGCAGTGGAGCCCGCACCGGACCCCATCTCGGTGGCGCTGGAGCTGGCCCCAGCAACTGAGATCTACGTACTCCACCGGCTCCGCTTCGCTGGTGGAGAGCCCCTGGCACTCCTCCACAACTACCTGCCCACCCACATCGTCGAGCTCACTGAGACGATGCTGATGGACCGGGGTCTGTACGAGATCCTGCGTTCGGCCGGTGTGACCATGAAGATCGCGAACCAGACGATCGGAGCACGCACCGCCGGCCAGGCCGAGGCCGAGGAACTCTGGGAGGAGGCAGGGGCACCCCTGTTGACCATGCAGCGAACGTCTTACAACGATGTCGGCCGCCCGGTGGAGATCGGCTCACACACCTACCGCGCCTCGCGCTACACCTTCGAGCTCACGCTAACCGGCTAACACGAGAACCTCGCCCCACACCCGGGGGTGGCCCACCCCTGGACGGGCTTGGGGCTGTAGTGACCTATGGGGGACACGCTCCTGACCATGAGGGCCAGGAAAAGCCGATGGGGGTCAAGGAGCAGGAACACAACCGGACCCACGCAAAACGGCCCCGGACCGGGAAATCCCTGGTCCGGGGCCGTTTCGGCTGGGTGGCAGGTCAAGGATTCGAACCTTGGAAGGCTGAGCCGGCGGTTTTACAGACCGCTCCCTTTGGCCGCTCGGGCAACCTGCCTGGGTGGGGCGTTCGGGGCTGCGCCCCGCGCCGGGTACGAGCATAGCGGACGTTGGCCGTGGAGACGAAATCGGCCGTTCAACCGGCATTGGTGTCGGGCTGTGCGGGCTCGGTCCCAGCCCGGTGCCCGGCGGCGTCACGCGCATGGGTGCGGCTGCG
>NZ_JAVLVT010000003.1:0-352807 GCF_031628175.1 Lipingzhangella rawalii
ACCTGGCAGGAATCCCGATGGCATCCCCGACCGCTCGGCCCGTGGTACTCGACCGCGCCACGGCGCTCGCGGCGCACGGCCACGGTCACACGATCCCGTGCCACCGGACCCCTACGACGACCCGGAACAGCCTGCCCCACCAACCCCCAGCACCCGGCCACCTCCCCCCAACGCAACACACACGCGGCACCCCAAATGGAGGGACAGTCCAAGACCGGACACCAGCCCACAGCCCGCCCCACCCCCACGACGGCGCGGAGCGCCACCACCGGGACCGGTGGGGCGACCTTCTGGAACAGCTTCCCAAGACCGATGAGCGGCGGACCGTACCCATTCCCGCCTCCCTCGTCCCAGAGCTGAAACCGCTGGTCGACAGGCGCGGCGATGACGCCCACGTCTTCACGACCAAGCGGGGCGCTCCACTGCGCAACGCGCGCCGGGGGCAGTGGGAGCCCATCAAAGCCGGACTCACCCCTCACGGCCTGCGGCACTCGCACAAGACGTGGATGATCGAGGACGGCATTCCCGAGATTCTGCAACACGAGCGCCTCGGCCACGAGCTTGGCGGCATCGGCGCGGTGTACTCGCACATCACCGAGCGGATGCGGCAGCAGCTGCGGGACGCGCTGACCGCGCGATGGGAGCAGGCGCTGGAGGAGCGCGCGGCGCTCGCGCCGGGCTCGGCAGTGAGAGTGCTGGAGCGGCTTCTCGGCGACCTCGACAAGAAAAACTCTAGAAAAACAGAAGAAAAGGCGGTTACTCGCCTCCGTTCTCGGAGGCAAGTAACCGCCTGACCTGCTACTGCGCTGTCGGGGTGGCGGGATTTGAACCCACGACCTCCTCGTCCCGAACGAGGCGCGCTGCCAAACTGCGCTACACCCCGTGTGCTCCGCACCGCAGTCTAGCGGACGTAGCTGGGTGCGCGCATCCTGGACGACGTCTCCTTCGCTGGGGCGACCGGATCAGTCCCGGGGCACCAGGTCGAGCAGGCTGGCCTCCGGTCGGCAGGCGAACCGCACCGGGGCGTACGGAGAGGTGCCCAGCCCGGCCGAGACGTGCAGCCACGCCCCCGCGTACCTGCTCAGCCCGCGGGCGCGACGCCGGTCGATTCCGCAGTTGGTCACCAGCGTGCCGTAGCCCGGCAGGCACAGCTGCCCCCCGTGGGTGTGCCCGGTCAGCAGCAGATCGTAGCCGTCGGCGGCGAACCGGTTCAACACCTCGGGTTCCGGGGAGTGGGCCAGGCCCACCCGGATGTCGGCGTCCGGGGCCGGGCCGGCAATACGGTCGTAGCGGTCCAGCCCGATGTGGGGATCGTTCACACCGGCCAGCGCCACCGTGTTCCCGTTCACATCCAGGCTGCCCACAGCGTTGTTCAGGTCCAGCCAGCCGGCCCGTGTCATGCCCGCTCCGAGGTGTTGCCAGGGTAGATCGGGAACACTCCGGTGTGCGTAATCCCCGGCACTGTCCCCCCACAGGTAGCGGGCAGGGTTCTTCAGGCGCGGCGAGAACAGGTCGTTCGACCCGTACACGAACGCCCCCGGTCGTTCCAGGAGCGGACCCAGCGCATCCAGAAACGGGTGTACCGCCTGAGGGTGCGCCAGCGAGTCGCCCGTGTTCACCACCAGATCCGGATCGTGTTCGTCAAGGCCACGGATCCAGGTCCGTAGCAGCCGACGATGCGGGGTGAGGTGGGCGTCGGACAGGTGCAGGATCCGGATTCGGGGCTGGCCGGGCTCCAGAACCGGGATTTCGTGGTGGCGCAGCCGGAACCAGTTGCGTTCGACGATCGCGGCGTATCCGAGGCCGACCGTCCCTGCCGCGGCCAGCAGGGCCGCGCCCCGCCCAGCGCCGCGCAGGGTCATGCGCAGGGTGCTCACTGTGGGGTGCCTCCTTTGGTTGTGTCCGTCATGGTGCCAGACCGTGGCGGTTCCGGAGACAGAGGCGAGGATCCCCTCGCGGTTGGCGCACGGCCGCTGCCCTGGTGGTCTATGCTCACGTGACATGGCGCACCTCAAGGAACGGCTCCAGGCCGACCTCACCACGGCGATGCGGGAACGCGACGACGTGCGAACCCGCACCCTACGAATGGCTCTCACCGCGATCACCAACGAGGAGGTGGCGGGCACCTCCGCGCGGGAACTCTCCGACGAGGAGATTGTGACCGTACTCACCCGGGAGGCCAAGAAGCGTCGGGAGGCCGCTGAGGCCTTCACCGACGGTGGGCGGACCGAACAGGCAGCCGCGGAGCGCGCCGAGGGTGAGGTCCTGGCCGAGTACCTGCCCGCGCAGCTGGACGACACCGAACTGGCCGACATCGTCGCGGCCGCCATCACCGAGACCGCAGCCAGTGGACCATCCGCGATGGGATCGGTCATGAAGCTGGTCAAGCCACGCGTTGCCGGGCGCGCCGAGGGCGGCCGGATCGCGGCCGAGGTACGCCGCCAGCTGGGATAGGCACTGCGATCCGATCCGGCGTGGGGCTGGACTGGCCCGAGACGCCGGCGCGCACAGCGTCAACCGTCCCGGGCCACCGACCGCGGTGACCGCGGCAGGGCACCATCCCTAGCCGACGGTGGGTTGGAGCGAGATCGGATCGCCGGGGATCGCCGAGGTCGCGTCGGTGTTGTCATCGGCGCTGAGGAAGACGTTCACGGTCGCGCCGGACGGCAGCGCCGTTCCGGGATTCGGGTTCACCGCGGCGACACTGCCGGCGGCCTCCTCCGAACGGATCGGATTGTCGGACACGTTCACCGTGTAGCCGGCCTCCTCCAGTGTGCTGACCGCGGCCTGCTCGGACTGGCCCACCACATCGGGCACTCCGCCGCTCTGCTGGCTGGCCTGGGTCGCGTTCCCACCGCCGGAACGGTACTGCGACGGTGCAGCCGGGAAGTCCTCATTGGGGATGTGCTGCACCGACTCCTGGAAGGTCTCCTGCCAGATGGGGCCGGGAATCGTGGCGCCGTAGACGAAGCTGTAGTGACGCCCCCCGAGCGTGATGTTGCGCAGCGGGTAGTTCTGCGGCCCGCGCGGGTCACCCACGAACACCGTTCCGGCCAGGTTCGGCGTGTAGCCCGCGAACCAGGCGGCCGCCCCGCCGTCCGTGGTTCCGGTCTTTCCGGCCGCGGGGCGTCCGATCTCCAGACCGTCGGCCGTGCCTCCGCTGAAGGTCTGCTGGAGCAGGTAGCTCACCCCGTCCGCCACATCGGAGTCGATGACCTGTTCACAGTCGGACTCCAACTCGATGGTGGTGTCTGACTGGTTGTCTTCGATCCTGGTGAACGGCAGCGGCTCGCACAGCTCGCCGCCCGAGGCGAAGGTGGCGTAGGCGTTGGCGAGCCCCATCGGGGAGATCTCCTCACTGCCCAGGGTGAACGAGTTGTTCGCCTGGGTGTTGGGATTGTCGAAACTGGTTCCGTCTCCCCGCTGGAGTCCCAGGGTCTCGGCCATCTCGATGGTCTCGCACAACCCAACATCGGCTTGGAGCTGGGCGAAGTAGGTGTTGGAGGACTGCTGGGTCCCGCCCACCATGTCCAATCGGCCCGCGTCACTGTCGCCCGCGTTGCTCATCGTCCAGGAGGGCAGTCGCCCCCCGTTGCAGTTGACCTGGCCGCTCACCGTGGTGCTGCCCGGGGAGTCGTAGGAGGTACCGAAGCCCATTCCCTGGTCGAGCGCGGCGGCCAGGGTGATCGGTTTGAACGTGGATCCGGGCTGGAAACCGGTGCTGCCGCCATGGTCGTAGTCGGCCATGAAGTTGATGGAGGTCTCACCGAGGTTGCTCTCGTCGGGCCCGTAGTCGCGGCTCTGGGCCATCGCGCGGATCTCACCGGTTCCGGGCTCGATCAACACCTGGGCGGCGACCTTACGTGACTCGTTGTCCCGCGGCACCCAGGAGTCCACCGCATCCTGCGCCGCCTGTTGCATATCCGGGTGGAGGGTGGTGTGGATCTCCAGCCCGGCGGTGCGCAGCCACCGCGCCCGCTCGGCGGCATCCTCACCGAACTCCTCGTTCTGTTCGATCTCCCGCACGATGTAGTCACAGAAGAAGGGGGCGGTTGCGGGCATGCATCCGTTGTCGGGCTCGCTGACGTCGAGGTCGAGCTCCTCCTCCGCACGGACCTCGTCCGCCTCCTCCTCGGTGATCATCTCCGCGTCGACCATGCCGTTGAGTACGGTCTGCCGGCGGTCCATGGCCTGTTCCGGATTGGTGCGGGGGTTGTACTGGTAGGGGTAGCGCACGATCCCGGCGAGCAGTGAGGACTGGCTCAGATCCAGCTCGTCGGCGCTGACTCCGAAGTAGTGCTGGGCGGCGGACTCCAGGCCGTAGGCCCCGTCCCCGAAGTAGGCGATGTTGAGATAGCCCTCGAGGATCTCGTCCTTGGTCATGTCCTGTTCCAGGCTGGCCGCGTAGCGCAGTTCCCGGATCTTACGGTCGAGAGTCTCCTCCCGCGCCGCCTCCAGCTCCTCCTGGGACTCGGCGCTCTCGATCAGGATGTTCTTGACGTACTGCTGGGTGATCGAGGAGCCACCCTCGGTCTGCCCCTGGAGGGTGCGCAGGGCCGCCCGGAAGGTCCCCTGGAAATCGAACCCGCCGTGTTCGTAGAACCGGTTGTCCTCGATCGCGATCATGGCGTCCTGGGCGATAGGCGCCATGTCCTCGAGATCGATGAGCTCGCGGTTTTGGTCATAGATGTCCGCGATCACGCCACCCTCGGTGTCGAGCATCGTCGAGCGTTCGGGTGGCGGCGGGGTCTCCAGGTCTGCGGGCATGTTGAGGAAACTCGTGGCGATATTGCGGGCCGTGATTCCGGCCCCACCGAGCGCGGGAAGAGCGAGCGCAGCAACAAGCACCCCCGCAACGACACTGACCCCGACGAGCTGACCGACCTTGTGCAGTGAAATCCCATGCCCCACTCTTCTAGCCTACGTCCTTAACGCCAGGGATTGGCAGGTATGTGTGCCCTCGGCGCGTGATTTGCGGCCCGAGTTTCGGTTTGGTGCGGCGACCGGGTGCGGCAACCGGGTGCGGGGCACGCCACCGGCCACGGCGGACCCGAGGCGACGACGCCCGGGATGAACCGGAGGTTTCGGGGTCCGACCGTGCAGCGAACCTCCGAAATCCCGCCATCCGGGACGCGAGATGGTGCGCGGCACCGCCGTCCTTTCGCCGGTCCTCAGGTGGACTCCGCGCCGGAGCCGCTGCCCAGGTCGTGCCCGACACGGCGCAGCCCCGTCAGGTCAGCCACGGCATCGGGTTGGGCGGGGACCTCGACCACGGGGGTGGTGGGGTGGGCCGCGACGAAGCTGGACCGTTCCCGCGCCTCCGCCGCCTGGGTGTCCATCCTACGGGCGTGCAGCCGCAGGGCCGCGGCCGCGAGGGTGTGTTCCCCCAGATCCTCGAGAGTTTCGGCCGCGGCGTCGCTTCGGGCTGCGGACAGGCGCGCCGGCGTGGGGGCCGCGCCGTGGCCGTGGGTCTTGTTGAGTACCAGTCCAGCCAGGGGCATTCCTTCCGCGGCGAGCCGCTCCACGAAGTAGGAGGCCTCCCGGAGCGCGTCCGACTCCGGGGCCGCCACCACCAGGAACTCGGTCCCCGGGGCCTTGAGGAGCTCGTAGGTGTGCCGGGCCCGATCCTGGAAACCACCGAATACGGCGTCGAACGCCGAAACGAACGTACGCACGTCGGACAGGAGCTGAGCCCCGATGACCCGGTTGATCACCGTGGTGATCAACCCGAAGCCACTGCCCAGCATCCGCAGGTAGGACCGGCCACCGGTCCCGCCGAGCATCCGGATCAACCGTCCGTCCAGAAATCGGCCGAGCCGGTTGGGAGCGTCCAGGAAGTCCAGGGCGGAGCGGCTGGGCGGGGTGTCGACCACGATCAGGTCCCACTCCTCCGAGGCACGCAGCTGACCCAGCTTCTCCATCGCCATGTACTCCTGGGTTCCGGAGAAGCTCGTGGATAGGGACTGGTAGAAGGGGTTGGCGAGAATCTGTTCGGCACGTTCCGGGTCGGCGTGCGCCCGCACCACCTCATCGAAGGTGCGCTTCATGTCCAGCATCATGGCGTGCAGCGTGCCCCGCCCCGAGTCCCGCGGCCCCAGGTCGATCTGTCGCGGCGTGTTGTCCAGCTCGTCCAAACCAAGCGACTGGGCGAGACGACGAGCCGGATCGACGGTGATGACCACCGCCGTTCGTCCCCGTTCCGCCGCTCGCAGCGCCAGCGCGGCGGCCGTGGTGGTTTTGCCCACGCCACCGGAGCCGCAGCACACCACGATGCGGGTCTGGGTGTCGTCCAGGAGGGCGTCCACGTTCAGGGGCGGGGCTTCCTGGTGAAGCTTCTGCACGGTCACACAGCCCCCTGAGTTCGTAGCACGTTCGCCAGGTGGTAGAGGCCTGCGAGGTCAATGGGCCCCTCGAGTAACGGCAGGTCGAATGTGGGGCGCTGTGCGGCCTCCAGGCGCTCGCGCAGCCCCTGCTCGGCGGCGACGGTATGCGCGTGGGCCAGAAGTTCGGGCACGAGCTCCTGCGCGGTCTGCTCGGCCTGCTCCAGACCGGCTGCCTTGAGTCCGCGGGCCAGGGCCTCGGTGTCGACCCGTCCCTCGGCTGCCGCCCGTTGGTCGGTCTCGTTCAGGAACCGAGGGCGCCGCATGTTCACCAGGATGGAGCCCACCGGAATGTTGACGTCGGTGATCTGCTCGACACCGTCGAGGCACTCCTGGACCGGCATGTCCTCCAGGGTGGTTACCACGTGCACGGCGGTCTGGGCCGAACGAATCACCTCCATCACGCGGTCCGCGTGGTGATGGACGGGACCCATGCGGGCGAGGCCGGCCACCTCGGTGTTGACGTTCAGAAACTGGGCGATCCTCCCGGTCGGGGGAGCATCCAGAACCACCGCGTCGTACACGAACGGGGCGCGTCGCGTCGCATCCCGCGGTGTCCGCCCGCGCTCCTCGCCCTGACGGCGACGGACGGCCTCCGTGACCTTGCCGGTCAACAGGACATCCCGGGTGCCCGGAGCGACCGTCGTGGCGAAGTCCACCACTCCGAACCGCGTGAGCGCGGCCCCGGCCCGCCGCAGGCCGTAGAACATCTCCAGATAGTCGAGGAGGGCTGCCTCGGCGTCGATCGCCAGCGCGTAGACGTCGCCTCCGTCCGGGGCGACGGCCACGCGCCGTTCCGCGTAGGGCAACGGTGCGCAGTCGAACACCTGGGCGATGCCCTGGCGCTCCTCCACCTCGGTCAGCAGCACCGTGCGTCCCGACGCGGCGAGCGCCAGGGCCAGGGCCGCCGCTATGGTTGTTTTCCCGGTGCCACCTTTGCCGGTGACGACATGAAGTCGGGCATCGTTCCAGCCCCGGTCACGCACACTCACCCTCCAGAAGTTTACGCACGCCACCGCGGTTTCGGGGAGTGCCGTTCCCGCTTGGCGCGGTGAGGCCGCGCGAGCCGGGTGAGTAGGGTGGCGCCCATGACGAAATGGGAGTACCAGACAGTGCCGCTGTTGGCACACGCGACCAAGCAGATCCTGGACAACTGGGGAGAGGACGGCTGGGAGCTCGTCGCAGTCGTTCCGGCTCCGTTGCCGGAGGGCACCGACCCCCGGAACCAGCAGTACGTGGCCTACATGAAACGGCAGCAACAGTGAGCCCCACCCCGGAACAACGGCTGGCCGAGCTGGGCCACGAGCTGCCCCAGGTTGTCCGGCCGTTGGCGTCCTACGCGCCCACGGTCCGTTCCGGTCCGCACATCTACGTGGCCGGACAGCTGCCGTTGGTGAACGGGGAATTGCCGCATCGCGGCAAGGTGGGAGCCGAGGTCGATCCGGAGACCGCACGAGACCTGGCTGCGACCTGCGCGCTGAACGCCATCGCGGCGGTCCGGTCCGAGCTGGGAGAACTGT
Organism: Lipingzhangella rawalii; assembly: GCF_031628175.1. Classification (NCBI taxonomy): domain Bacteria; kingdom Bacillati; phylum Actinomycetota; class Actinomycetes; order Streptosporangiales; family Nocardiopsidaceae; genus Lipingzhangella; species Lipingzhangella rawalii. Next base: position 7,901 of record NZ_JAVLVT010000003.1, read on the forward strand.
CCCAGGTGCGCCGGATCGTGAAGGTTGTGGGATTCGTGGCCAGTTCTCCCGACTTCACCGGGCAACCCCAGGTCATCAACGGGGCCAGCGAGCTCCTGGGGGCGGTGTTCGGGGACGCGGGTGTGCACGCCCGCAGCGCGGTCGGCGCGGCTGCCCTGCCACTGGACGCCCCCGTCGAGGTGGAGATGATCGTCGAGGTCGTCTAGAAACGAGCCGAGACAGGGATGGCTGGCGTGGGTCGCCTGATCCGGGCGGCCCAAACAGAGAGCAGGGACGACGCTATGACAGAGACCGGTGCGGCAGGAGCTTCGGAGTCGCCGCGGCCGCGTGACTCCGCGACCGTGATGCTGCTGCGTTCGGTGGCGGAACCGGCAGGGTCGGGCTTCGAGGTGTACCTGCTGCGCCGGGCCTCGTCGATGGCCTTCGCTCCCGGGGCGCACGCCTTTCCCGGCGGGGGCGTGGACCGGCGTGATGTGGAGCTGGCTCCCGGCTGGACGGGCCCCAGCCCTCAGGTGTGGGCCCAGCGGCTCGGCGTCGATACCGCCACGGCCCGGGCTCTGGTGTGTGCTGCGGTTCGGGAGACGTTCGAAGAGTCGGGGGTGCTGCTCGCGGGACCGTCCACGCGGGAGCTCGTGGCCGACACCCGCGACGAGGCATGGGAACGGGACCGCCGGGCGCTGCTGGACCGCTCCCTGTCCCTGGCCGAGCTCCTGGCCCGGCGTGGACTCGTGCTGCGGTCCGACCTCCTGTGCCCCTGGTCGCGGTGGATCACTCCGCGGGGGCAGCCCCGACGCTTCGACACCCGGTTCTTTGCCGCCGCGCTGCCTGCGGGGCAACAGGCACGGGATGTCGGGGGAGAGGCCGACCGGGCGGCTTGGTACGCGCCTGCGGCGGCCCTCTCCGCGTGGAAGCGAGGTGAGCTGCCGATGCTGCCTCCGACCATGATCTCCCTGCGCCAGCTGGCGGAATACACCGCGGTAACCGAGGTTCTGGCGGCCCACCGAGACCTGACCCCGATCGAACCAGAGCTGGACCGGGTGGACGGTCGGGAGCGGGTCCTGCTGCCGGACGGGACCACACACCCGCTACGGTGAGCCCGAGGCCTGCCGGACGAGCGGACGAGGTGACCACTGTGATCGACGGCTCGGGAACACTGCGTGCACACTGCCTGCTGTGTCCCAACCCGGGACCGATGACCCTGTCCGGTACCAACACCTGGGTGTTGCGGGAGCCGGGAGCAGATCGGGTTGTCGTGGTGGATCCTGGTCCCCAGGACGAGCGGCACCTGGAGCGGGTGGCGCGTTCCGTGCAGGAGCAGGGGGCCCGCGTGGTGCTCACGCTGCTCACGCATGGACATCCCGACCATAGTGAGGGCGCCCGGTACTTCTCCGAGCTGACGGGCGCACCCGTGCATGCTGTGGACCCTCGGCTCGGCATTGCCGGGGAGGGGCAGGACGCCACGCTGACCGACGGCCAGGAGTTCGAGGTCGACGGCCTCCACCTACGCATTCTGGAAACCCCGGGACACACGCCCGACTCGGTGTGTGTCCAGGTGGGCGCGGACGACGTCCTGCTGACCGGGGACACGGTCCTGGGGCAGGGAACGACGGTCATCACGGAGGACGGGCTCGGCGCCTACCTGGACTCCCTGCGCCGGCTCCGAGACCTCGTCGCCGCCTCCGGGATTCGCGCCCTGTTGCCCGGACACGGACCCATCTGCCCCGACCCCGCGCAGCGGCTCACCGAGTACCTGACCCATCGGGAACAGCGCCTGGAACAGGTCAGCGCCGCGGTGGCCGCCGGTGCGCAGGAGCTGCGTGGGGTCGTAGCCCGCGTCTACGGTGACCTGGACCCCGCACTGGTCCCGGCGGCGGAGTCCTCGGTGCGGGCACAGCTGCGCTACCTGGCCGCGCGGGGCGAGGTTCCGGCCGAGTTGGCCCGGTCCTGACCCGGGGGCGTGCACACCTGCGGGCCTGTGGGCGGCCCGCACCCCGACCGGGGCTCCATGGCGACACGGTCGCAACGAGGCCCGGGCGGGAATGCGTGCGTCACAGTCACGTCACGCCACAGCACGCCACGGCACACTGGGATACACGGTGGCGAACCGTGACATCACACCACGTGGTTGGCTGTGCGTGCGGCTCCATGCCGCCAGGATCGTCCTGCGGGGCGCGAGCCCGGAACGGTTCACCGAACACGCGCTACCGCGCGCGGCGCCGCATCCGCTCCACATCCAGCAGCACCACGGCCTTGGCTTCGATGCGCAGCCAGCCACGCAGCGCGAACTCGGCCAGGGCCTTGTTGACCGTCTCCCGGGAGGCTCCCACAAGCTGCGCGAGTTCTTCCTGGGTGAGGTCGTGGTGGACGTGGAGCCCGTCTTCGCCCTCCTTGCCGAACCGGTCGGCCAGATCCAGAAGGGCCTTGGCGACCCGTCCCGGAACGTCCGTGAACACGAGATCGGCCATCACGTCCGTGGTACGCCGCAGCCGCTGCGCCAGCGCCCGCAGCAGATGGATGGCGACCTCGGGCTGGCTGGTCACGAACGGGCGAAGTTCATCGTGCCCCAGGCCGGCGAGCACCACGTCGGTGACCGCGATCGCGCTGGCCGTGCGTGGGCGGGGGTCGAAGAACGACAGCTCGCCGAACATCTCGCCCGGGCCAAGAACGCTGACCAGGTTCTCCCTGCCGTCGACCGCGGCCCGGGTCAGCTTGACCTTCCCGCTCAGGATGACGTAGAGGCGGTCCCCCTCGTCTCCCTCGTGGAACAGGGTCTGCCCCCGTCCGAGCCGGACTTCTGTGACCGAGTTGCGCAGTGCCGCCGCGCCGTCCTCGTTGAGCGCCTCGAACAGCGGGGCGCTACTGAGCACCTCATTGGTCTTGTCCACCATTCCTCCTTGCACACCTGACCGTCAACAGTGTGACCTATATCGCATCCGGTTGGGAAACGACGTCATTACCTCGGCTTGTCGCCTCGTAGCACCCCCGTGTCACGGTCGACGTCAGCAGATACGATCTTAGATGCTCCACGGGACGGGCCGTTTCGGTGCTCCCCGCCCCCAACGTCGGGATCTGTCCGCCGGTGGGGCACGGTACGTAAGCTTGGGGGGTGTCTCGTGATACCTCGACAGCGTCCACAGGAGCTGCTGCGTCTCGCCCGTCCCGGCGCCGGACCGCGTCCGAGTCCCATCCGCACGACGGCGCATCGCCGGAAACACCCACCGGTGAGTCCCGTCTTGCGCTGGTCCGTCGCGCCCGCCGGATCAACCGGGAGCTAGCCCGGCTGTATCCGGACGCCGGATGTGAACTCAACTTCAGTACCCCACTGGAACTCCTGGTCGCCACCATCCTGTCCGCACAGTGCACGGATAAGCGGGTCAACGCCGTCACTCCAGCGCTCTTTGCGCGGTATCCCGACGCGGCGGCCTACGCGGGAGCCGACCGGGCTCAGCTGGAGGAGCTCATCCGCTCCACCGGCTTCTTCCGGTCCAAGGCCAACAGCCTGATCGGGCTGGGGCAGCAACTCTGCGACCGACACGGTGGGGAGGTGCCCAGTACGCTCGACGAGCTGGTGCAGCTTCCGGGGGTAGGCCGCAAGACCGCGAACGTGGTGCTCGGCAACGCCTTCGACGTGCCGGGGTTGACCGTGGACACGCATTTCTCGCGTCTGGTGCGCCGGTTCGGATGGACGGATCAGACCGACCCCGAGCGCATCGAGTCGGACGTGGCCTCCCTGTTTCCGCCGGCTGACTGGACACTGCTGTCCCACCGGCTCATCTGGCACGGGCGTCGAATCTGCCACGCGCGCCGGCCGGCCTGCGGGGTGTGCACCCTGTCTCGGCTGTGTCCGGCCTACGGCACGGGGCCCACCGACACGGAGGCCGCCCGGCGCCTGGTGCGTAACGGACCCTTCTCGTGACCAGGCCGGGGGCGGCCTGCGCGGGAGGATCCGATTCCGGGGCCCCGCAGCACGAGCCGCCGAAGCCCACGCAGGCAGCTAACCCAACAGCGGCCGGGATGCGCCAGGAGGACGTACGGGCCGGAGCGGCGCCCGAGTGGCTGCGGGAGGTGGCCGCCGCGGCGAGCTCCATGTCCGTACCCGCACGGATGCGCCCCAGCGCGACGGAGGGACGCCCATCCGCGGTACTGGTGTTGTTCGGGTGGCAGCCCGTCGACGATGTGGACGTGCTGCTGATCCAGAAGACCGCCGGGCTGCGTCGCCACGCGGGGCAGCCGGCGTTTCCCGGCGGCGCCCAGGAGCCGGTGGACAGTGGCCCGGTCGCCTGCGCCCTGCGGGAGGCGCAGGAGGAGACGGGACTCAACCCGTCCGGGATCGAGGTCCTCGACCCGTTGCCGGAGCTCTATCTGCCGCACAGCGGTTTCCGCATCACACCGGTGCTGGCATGGTGGCACACCCCCACACCCGTGCGTCCTGCCGATCCGGGCGAGGTGGCGGCGGTGAGCCGTGTACCCCTGACGGAACTCGCGGACAACCAGGTGCGGGTGCGGCATCCGGACGGAAGCACCGGGCCGGGGTTCCGCGTCCGTCGGATGCTGGTGTGGGGTTTCACTGGGGTGATCCTCCGTCACCTGCTGGTACTGGGGGGGTGGGTTCCGGAACGGGTGCCGGACCACGCCCCACTCGTGACGCCGCCGTGAACCGTGGGCGAGTGCCGGCCGGTTGGATAACGTGACGGGATGGAGGGCGTCGTGCTGGACGCGATCCTGATCGTGGTCGTGTTGCTGTTCGCACTGTCCGGGTACCGGCAGGGCTTCATCGTTGGGATCCTGAGCTTTGCGGGTTTCATCGGAGGGGGTGTCCTCGCGGCCCTCTTCGCCCCCGCCTATATCCAGGAACTCGTGCTCACCCCCAGCAACCAGGCCCTGCTCGCGGTATCGGTGGTGTTCCTGGCCGCCGCGCTGGGCCAGTTCGTAGCCTCCTACCTCGGTGCGCTGGTGCGAAACCGGGTGACCGGGGATTCCGGGCGGGCGCTGGACGCCCTGGGGGGCGCCGTGGTGAGTGCGGTGTCCGTGCTGCTGGTTGCCTGGCTGATCGGTAGTGCGCTCGCGAACTCGGCCCTGCCTCAGGTGGCGCACCAGGTGCAGAACTCTCGGGTGCTCCAGACGGTGGACCGTGTCGTACCCGAGAGCGTCAGCATGTGGTTCTCCACCTTCCGGCGGCTCGTGGACCAGAGTGCCTTTCCGGAGGTGTTCGGGGGCCTGGGGCACGGCCCCACGGTCGAGGTTGAGCCGCCCGACCCCGAGGTGTTGGACACACCCGAACTCCGGGAGGCGAGCCAGAGCGTGCTGAAGGTGCTGGGGACGGCGCCCGACTGTGCGCGGCGTGTCGAGGGAACCGGGTTCGTCTACGACGATGACCGGGTGATCACCAACGCGCATGTGGTCGCCGGCGTTCGGGAGGACCTGCGGGTCGTCACCCGCTCCGGTGAGCAGGTGCCGGCCACGGTGGTGCTCTACGACCCGCAGCAGGATCTCGCCGTGCTGGCGACGGAAGGGCTGGCGTCCACCCCGCTGGACTTTGCCCATGACGCCCAGTCCGGAGACGATGCGGTCGTTGCCGGGTTTCCTCGAAACAGTGGGTTCACCGTGTCCGCAGCCCGCATTCGCGCCGAGCAGACCGCGCAGGGGCCGGACTTCTACCAGTCCCAGCAGGTGAGCCGGGAAATTTACCAGATCCGGTCCGACGTCCAACCCGGGAACTCCGGTGGGCCCCTGCTGTCCCCGGAAGGGGAGGTCTACGGGGTGGTATTCGCTGCTGCGACCGAGGAGGCCGAGACCGGATACGTACTGACGGCCGACGAGGTGGCCGAGAACGCGGAAGCCGGGCGCACGGCGAATGATCCCGTCTCCACCCAGGAGTGCGACTGATCACGCTGCGCCGCACCGGATTCCGCGGTGACCGCTGCGATCAGCCGGGAGCGGCGTTGTCGGTGTGGCCGTGGTGCTCCCCGGCTGGATCGGCCCCCTCCTCCTCATCGGGGAAGGGCCAGCTCATGCGGACGACTGTTCCCGTGTCCCCACGGTCCACGGTCGTCTTGTCGGCGAGCCCGGTGATCACCGCCAGGCCCACTTCCGGTGACAGTCCGGAGACGCCACCCGGTGGGGTGTTGAGGTGCAGATAGGCCTCCCCGTGAGGTACGGCCTGCTCGCGCGCCCCCGGATCCGCGGGCGCCTGCGGTGCCGGCGCGCGGTCGGTGACAATCACCTCGAACCGGCCCGGGCCGTGGGTCGGGGGGGCGCTGGACCGTGCCCCCGCACCGTTGCCGCCGGACGTGGGCGGCAACTCGGCCGGTACCGAGTCTCCACTGGCCACCAGGTCAAGCTGGATCGGCTCCTTGGGGCACAGGGCACGGTGGGCCTCGACGGCACGCGAGCACGCCTCGCCAACCGCCAGGCGGATCTCGTCGAGTGTGGATTCGGCGATGCCCGCCCGGCGCGCCACGGACGTGGCCATGAGCCGTGCCGTTCGCACATGGGCGGGCAACGCACTGATAGTGAGCTGGACGACGGCCATCGCTCGCTCGTTAGCCCCGCTACTTCGACTTACGCTGGGCGATGGCGTCGGCCACGGAATCGTGGATACCGAACACCTTGGTCAGCCCGGTTATCCGGAAGATCTTGAGAATACGTTCCTGGGTGCAGACGAGGTCCAGGGTCCCGTCGTGCGCCCGCACTCGCTTCAACCCGCCCACGAGTACACCGAGCCCGGTCGAGTCCAGGAACTCGACCTTCTCCATGTCCACGACAAGATGGAAGTTTCCGTTACTGACCAGGTTGATCAGGAGCTCACGCAGTCGTGGCGCGGTATAGACGTCGATCTCACCCTCAACGACCACGATCTCGGTGTCGTCCTCGGTGTGGTGGTCAAGCTTCAAGTCCACTAGTCCTCCAGCGCGAACCGCGACCTCGGGTCGCGGGTGATCTCTGCGGGCGATACCCCTCAGGTCCGCATTCAATCACGCCTGATCGGTGTGTCCGTTGGTGTTCCACAAGAAACCGGCGGTGCCGCCCGTGTCTTCCCCGCCGGTGACACACTGAAACCAGCCGAACGGTGGGTCGCTGTTCGGCCGCCTGTTCGTGAAGGGGGTTTGGTGAACCCGCGGGAGACAACGCTTGGCATGCTCTGGCGTGACCCTACCCGCCTGTCCCAGGTCACGCACACGGAGGATGTGCCGGAGCGTCCAGGGGTAACAGAAGACTGGCCGCGGTGGGTAGCCCCCGAGCTCGTGACGCGGCTGCGGGAGGCCGGAATCGCCGCTCCGTGGTCCCACCAGGTCGCGGCGGCGGAGCTCGCATGGAGCGGTCAGGACGTGATCGTGGCCACCGGAACCGCCTCCGGGAAATCGCTGGCGTTTCAACTTCCGGGGCTGTCCGCGGTGTTGGGCGGTGCTGGCGGTGCTGCCACCATGCTCTACCTGGCCCCCACCAAGGCGCTGGCCGAAGACCAGCGGCGGCTCCTCGACGGCTTGCGCCTGCCAGGGCTGTACGCCGCCACCTACGACGGGGACACCCCCACCGCGGAGCGTGCCTGGGCGCGTCAGCACGCCAACGTCGTCCTGACGAACCCCGATATGCTGCACCACGGTGTCCTGCCGGGGCACGCATCCTGGCGGCGGTTCCTGCGCCGGCTGAGCCTGGTCGTCATCGACGAGGTCCACCACTATCGTGGGGTGCTGGGATCGCACGTGGCCCACCTGGTGCGGCGCCTGCGGCGCATCTGCGCCCGGTACCGTCCGGATGACCCCGGCCCCACCTTCGTGCTCGCCTCCGCGACAACCGCGGCCCCGCAGGAGTGCGCACAGCGGATCGTGGGCCGTGCTGTGCGGGCCGTCACCACCGACGGGGCGCCGCACGGCCGGATGGAGTTCGCCCTGGTGGAGCCGGCTCCCATGCGGGAACAGCCGCCGGCATCCCCGGACAGCGCGCCCGAGGGCGCCCTCGACGGGGACGCCCCCACAGTTCAGAACCCCCAGAGCCCCCAGAGTCCGCCGGTGCGGCGGTCCGCAACGGCCGAAGCCGCCGACATTCTGGCGACCTTCGTTGCGGCGGGGCTGCGCACCCTCACCTTCGTGCGCTCTCGCCAGGGAGCTGAGGCCGTGGCCCTGTCCGCCCAGCGTCACCTGAGCGACCGTGGCCAGTCGCACCGTGGCCAGCGGGTGGCGGCCTACCGTGCCGGATACCTGGCGCAGGATCGTCGCTACCTCGAGTACGCACTGCGTGAGGGGGAACTCGTCGGTGTGGCGACCACCAACGCCTTGGAACTGGGCATGGACATCACCGGCCTCGACGCGGTGATCATTGCCGGTTGGCCGGGGACGTTGGCGTCCCTCTGGCAGCAGGCGGGACGTGCCGGACGCGCCGGACAGCATGCCGTGACCGTGTTCGTGGCCCGGGAGGATCCGCTGGACACCTATCTGGTCCACCATCCGGAGGCGATCTTCGGGCGTCCGGTGGAAGCCTGTGTCCTCGACCCGGACAATCCGTACGTGCTGGGACCGCACCTGTGTGCCGCCGCGGCCGAGCTGCCCCTCACCGAAGCGGATCTGGAGCTGTTCGGCCCGGAATCGGGTCGTGTCCTGGAGCGGCTCACCGAGCAGGGAATGCTCCGCAGACGCCCCCGAGGCTGGTTCTGGACGAGTTCACAACGCGCAACTGACCTGGCCAGTATTCGGGGCGGGGAGGGTGCGCAGCTCCACATCGTCGAAGCGGAAACCGGCCAGCTGCTGGGCACGGTTGATGCCTCCGCCGCCCACACGAGTGTGCACCCGGGAGCGGTCCACCTCCACCAGGGCAACACCTACCTGGTCCGGGAACTGGACCTCGATGGGCAGGTCGCGCTGGTCACCGAGATGGAGGTGCACTATCGCACCTGGGCCCGCGAGGACACCGAGCTGGCGATCCAAGGTGTGCACCAGACCGTCTCCTGGCAGGGAGCCACAGTGAATCTCGGTGCGGTCCAGGTTCGGCGCCGGGTGGTGGGATACGTGCAGCGGGACGGACGCACCGGGGCGGTGCTGGGGGAGCACCGGCTCACGCTTCCGGAACGAACCCTGGACACGAAAGCGGTGTGGTGGACGATCCCCCAGGACACCGAACAGAGACTCGCCCGTACCGGGGTGGATCTGCGCGGGGCCGCACATGCCGCCGAGCACGCCGCGATCGGCCTCCTGCCCCTGTTCGCCACCTGCGACCGGTGGGATATCGGAGGGGTGTCCACCGTGGCACATCCCGACACCGGTCGGCTGAGCGTGTTCGTCTACGACGGACACGCGGGCGGGGCCGGCTTCGCCGAACGGGGCTACTCCGCGGCCCGGGAGTGGCTGGTGGCCACGCGGGAGGCGATCGTCGCATGCCCCTGTCCGGACGGATGCCCCTCCTGCGTGCAGTCCCCCAAATGTGGCAGCGGGAACGAACCGTTGAGTAAACACGGGGCCGTGCAGCTCCTGGACGCGCTGCTCCCTCAGTCCTGACCCGGGGCCGATACCGGCCCGTCCGCGACCACTGCACGGACGGGACCGCGCCCCACCGCGGTTCAGGGCGGTTCCGGGTGGGGGGCGTCCGTACTCCCGTCTCTCGGCGTGGCGGGAGGTGCGGGCGTAGCGGCCGGACCGGCGCGGGCCCGAGCCCTGGCCTGGCCCTGCGGCCACAGCCGGGGCTCGACGGTGACACTCACGATCACCTCAGTCCCGTGCACCGCACACTCCTGGAGCACGGCGTCGTTGGCGTGTGCCACCCACCGAGCCCGGACACAGGGGTCCGTAGTTCCCACATGCTGTGCGGCCGCCAGCGCCGCCAGGTCCGCAGCGGTCGCGGCACGCTGACGGTCCACCCGAAGACTCGCGGACACCAGGGCAGTCGCGGTGACGAACCAGATCACGGCACACAACAGGACCATCCACACCACTGCCGCGCCCCTGTCGTCCCGTTCGGACCCGCGGGTCACGACCCTGGTTCCGCTGGCGTGACCGCACGTCCGGTGACTCGCAGCCCGGTGGGCAGCGGAGCCAGTCGCACCGGAGCCGACACGGTGACCCGGGCATGCTCCGCCTGAACCTCCAGAACCATCGTGGAGCTTTCTGGGGCGGTCTGCCGGATTAGCTCCCGAGCCACCTGGGGGCTGTCCCCACGGGCCAGGGATCGTGCACCCAGGCGCGCCGAGTCCACACACGCCACCTGGGTGGCGCCGGCCTCGACTGCGCCGAGCGCGACCGCCAGGAGGAGCGCCAACGCGGGCAGTGCCACCGCGACCTCGACCGTTACCGTTCCGCGGTCCCTGCCGCCCGTCTGTTCGGCCGGCGTCGGCTCAGCCATGGGTGTTCAGGGCACCGGTGACCATGTCCAGAAGTACCTGGCGTACCTCGTCACTGGTGAGGACGGCGTACAGCACCACGGCGAAGGCGGCGGCAGCCAGTGTGCACAAGGCGTACTCCACCGTGGACATACCCCGGTCCCCAGGGTGGGGACGCGGCGCCGTGGTGGGGTGGTGGTTGCGGGCCGGCGACGACGGTGCCGGTGTGCGCATGACTCCCCCTCGGGTTGGGAACGTCGGATGGACGGACGCGTCGATACGCATCACTGTGCGACGTGTCGTGGGGGTGTGCCCACGCGAATCCACCACCTGTGGATGATGTGTCCGAGAAAACCCGGATCCGGGGATGGCAACGAAAGCTGAAGATGCAACGCTAAGCCTGTGGCTGTCTCCCTCGACGCGCTCCGTGCATTCCTGATCGTGTACCGGAGCAGGTGTATGACCGGCGCTGCCGACCAGCTCGACGTCTCCCAGTCCGCCATCTCCGGCCAGATCCGGCAGCTGGAGCGGGACCTGGGCTACGCGCTGTTCCGGCGGCTGGCCCGCGAGGTTGAGCCCACCCGCGACGCGGACCGGCTCGCCCGCCGTCTCGGACCGTCCCTGGACCGCATCGATACCGCGCTCGTTCCCTCGACCTGCCCGGGGGAGCCGGTTCAGGCCGTGCATCTGGGTGGCCCCACGGAGGTTACGGGAGCCGTTCTCGTCCCCGCGCTGGCCGACCTGGTGCGCGAGGGCCTGCGTGTGACCGTCACACCCGCTCCCGCGGCGGAGCTGGAGGCGGCGCTCATGGGCGGACGTCTTGACCTCGTGCTCTCTACCCGGCCGTCCACGGACCGGGACCTGGCCTGTGAACACGTCGGTGACTCGGAGCTGGTGCTCGTCACCCGCTCGGACTTGGCGCATCGTCTCGGTGCGCCGTTGCGTCCGGACGTGCTGCCGCAGGCGCTGCGTGGTGTTCCGATTGTGGGGACCGGGGCCGGGGCAGGGGCAGGGACGGGGACGGAGCAGGCCCCACTGGCCCAGTACGGAACCCAGGCCGGTATCCCGGTTCCCCAACGCCCCGCCGACTTCATGCTCGAGGACCTACGGGCCGTGCGTTCGGCGATTCTCGCCGGCGCCGGGGTTGGTGTGTTGCCGTACTACCTGTGCGGTGGTGATCTGGCGTGCAACGCGGTGCGGCCCGTGTGTGTGCCGCGGGTTCCGCCCCGGTCCTCGCTGTATCTGACGCGTCGCGTGGACGCGGCACCCGTGTTGGCGGTGGAGACCGTGCGCAGCCGCATCCTGGGTCAGGGGCGACTGTGGTGATACGGCGGAGGTTCCTCGCCGCAGTTCCGAGGGCGGTGGGCGCAGACCTCAGGGCAGGCTCAGCTGATCGGCCAGTCCCACCACGAATGGCAGCACACCCAGCAGGAGAAAAGCCGGGAGGAAGCACAGACCAAGCGGCAGCACGACCAGGACTGAGACCCGTTGCGCCCGGGCCGTGTACTGGGCGCGTAGCCGGTCGCGACACTCCTCGGCGAACGCGGCGAGGGCGTCGGCCGGGGAGGCCCCGGTGGCCCCGGTCCGGGTCAGGACCCGCCCCAGCGCCGCCAGTTCGGGAGGATCGCCGGATCGCCCCCAGACCTCGTCGGCGCGGGCGCCGAGGTGCAGCTGCCGGGCAGCCCGCTCCAGCGACGCGCCGAGCGGCCCTCCGATCGCCGTCCCCACGGTCGCGAGGGCACCCGCGTGGTGGCTCCCCGCTCGAATCGCCGAGACCAAGAGGTCCACGGCGATCGGGAGGTCCGTGCGGATCCGGTGTTGCTGGATCCGGTTCCGGGCGGCGTGCCTGAGGCGGTGCCGGACCCACCCGCCGGCGGCCAGGATCGTTGCCGCCAGGAGCGCCAGCGGCCAGCCCAGCAGGATTCCGGCCGTCCCCAGCACCGTGGCCGGGATGAGGAGCGAGGCCACACTGGGCCCAGTCCGGAATTCGTGATCCGAGATGGGGGCGGGCCGGGCGCAGGCCCGGAGGGCGTGCAGCCGCCGGCTCGCGCACCAGGTGGTCGTCGCGGGGAGCAGCACGACGGCCACCGCGGCGACGACCGTGACCCCCGCGGCGAGGTTGGACAGGTTGGGGACGAGGGCCGGGGCGGGGGTCACCGTTGGTCCTTCCACCACGAGGCCGCCTGCCCGGGGGCGAGCGCACCACGGACCATGCGCCTGGTCCAGTACAGGCCGGCCAGGTCGAGACCGAGGCCGACGCACAGGAGGACGAGCCCCGTAGGCGTGGTGAGGAGAAACTCCAGTGGTTTCGCTCCCGTCGCGGTGGCGAGAGCCAGCCCCAGGATGGGGAGGAGGGAGACCAGCAGTGCCGTAGCTCGGGGCCCGGCGAGCTGGGCCCGAAGTTCTCGGCGGTTCGCCTGTTCGGCCGCCAAGCCCACCCCGAGCTGGGTCACCGCGTCGGCGAGTGAGCCGCCCGCTGTGGCGGCGACCCGCCAGCACGCCGCCAGGTGGCACAGTCCCTCTGCGCCGGGCCGCAGTGCGCAGCGGTGGAGTTCCGGCACGGGATCGTGCCCGGCCGCAGCGGAACCCCGCAGGACGGCCAGTTCGGAGCGTCCTCGTTCGGCGAGGCTGTCCACCGCTGCGGCAAGTCCGGATGCGGGTGGATGGCCCGCCCGCAGTTCCCCGGCCAGTGCCTGACACAGTTCCACCACATACTGGGCGCGGTCCCAGGCCGTGCGCTGGGACCGCGCCCGCAGCCGGGACGACACCACCTCCCGCCAGGTTCCGCATCCAGGTTGCCGTGTCTGCCGGCGGGTCGTCCCCGCGCGCAGGACCCGCAGTCGGTGCTGGGCCGGATCGGGCGTCGTGTCCAGGAGAAGCAGGGCCGCACCCGCGACGGCCGTAAGGGTGAGGCCCGTCGCTGTGCTCACTGTTCGGCCTCCCCGGGCTCGGGGGCCTGCGGCCACCAGCGCCCCAGACGGTGGGCGAGTTGGGTCTGACCCGGCCCCGGCCGGCTCTCCCCGTCGTCGTGAAAGCGCACCGCGGGTACGGCACGGACCAGGTCGCCGTCGTCGCGGGTGAGAACGCACAGTTCGGTGAGGCGGCGTCGTCCTGTGGTGGTGCGGCTCAGGTGGGCCACCACGGCGCGGGCGGCAGCCAGCTGACTGTGCACCGCCTCCCGGCTCAGCCCGGCGGCACACCCCAGGGCCTCGATCCGCGCGGGGACGTCCGTGGCCGCGTTGGCGTGCAGGGTGGACACGCCCCCCTCGTGGCCGGTGTTGAGTGCGGCGAGCAGGGAGACGACCTCCGCGCCACGTGCCTCACCCACCACCAGACGATCCGGCCGCATACGCAGGCCCTGACGAACCAGATGCTCGACCGTGACACTGCCGCTACCCTCCACGTTCGGCGGGCGAGCCTCCAGCCGGACCACGTGCGGGTGATCGGGCCGAAGCTCGGTGGAGTCCTCGATGAGCACCAGCCGTTCCGTGGGCGACACCAGGCCCAAGAGGGCGTTGAGTAGGGTCGTCTTTCCAGTACCCGTGCCACCGGAGACCAGGAGCGTGGTCCGGGTGGCAACGAGCCCGTGCAGGAGCTGCGCTCCGAACCGGCCAAGGCCTCCCCGACTCCTCAGCTCGTCCAGGGACAGCCCTCTACGGTGGGGAAGGCGCAGGGACAGGCAGGTGCCGTCCCGGGCGACCGGGTGCAGGACCGCGTGCAGGCGTACCCCGTTGTCCAGCTGTGCATCGACCCAGGGCGAGGCCGCGTCCAGGCGCCGTCCCGCCTGTGCCGCGAGACGCTGCGCCAGGTCGCGGACCTGGGCCTCGTCGGTGAAGGTGATCTCGGGCTTTCTGCGCAGGCCGGTTCCGTCGTCCACCCATACCGGTCCGGCGCCGTTCACCAGGATGTCGGTGGTGGCCGGGTCCTCGAGGAGGGGTTCCAGTGGGCCGGCCCCGGTCAGGTCCGCCCGCAGGGTCCGTACCGTGTCCAGGACTTCGGCGCTTCCCAACACCCCGCCCTCGGCGCGGAGGGCTGCGGCGACCCGCGACGGGCTGGGCTCGGCGGCCTCGCGGGCGAGTCGACGACGCACGGCCGCCAGCACGCCGGGCGCGGGTGCGGTATTCACGAAGACACCCCCGCCGGGCTGAGCTCGGCCACCAGCTGGGTGGCCAGAGTTCGCAGCGGTGAGCGGGCCCGGCTTGCCGGAACATCCCCCCGGTCGAGCAGCCGCTCCAAGCCCGGTTCCGGAGTCAGCTCCCCGGCCAGGGGGATACCGGCCGATCCCGCCACCACGTCCGCGTCCAGCCCGCCGGTCGGGCGGGAGCGTACGACGGCCCGAAGTCGTGTGGTGCGCCCACGCAGGTCCCGGGCCAGGCGGCTCGCCGCGATCGTGGACCGGACGTCGGCGGGAATGACCACGAACACGGACCCGGCCTGCCGCAGGACCTCCTCGGTGGCCGGGGCGCAGCTGCGTGGGAGGTCGGCGACGACGAGTTCGGTGCCGCGGGTAGCCGCACCGAGTATGGACCGCATGGCCTGGGCGGGAATGGGTGTCGTCGCATCGTGGGACCAGGTGAGCAGGGCCATGCCGTGGACGTGAGGGAGGGCGTTCCACAGGGCTTTGGGGCTGATGCGGCCCTGGCGCTCGGTCAATTCGCCCCACCGGGCGCCGGAGGCGTGTTCCTCCCCCAGAACGAGGTCCAGGCCGCCACCGACGGGGTCGACGTCGATCAGGAGTGTGCGCAGCCCGGCACGGGTTCCCGCCATCGCCAGGGCCACGGCCAGCAGGCTCGCGCCGGCCCCACCCCGCCCGGCCATCACCCCCACCACGGGAGCCGCGGGTGCGCGCCCTTCGACGGCTTCGGCGATGATCTCGGTCAGTTCCTCGTTGTCCGCGGGCAGGGTGTACACGTTGTGTGCCCCCAGTCGGACCGCCTGCTGCCAGATCTCGTCCGGTGGTGAGCCGGCCGTTTCGGAACGTCGCGCGAGGACCAGGTTGGGATGGCGGTCCGGGAGCACCAGGCTGGGAGCCAAGTCGGTGCCGACCACCACCAGCGGTGTCTCCGGGGTGTGTAGGGCGTGCGATGGCGTGTGGGCCACACTCGCCTGGACGTCGGCGGCGGCGGTGAGCTGGAGGAGCTGGTCCAGGAGCGTGCCATCGTCGGTGACCAGCAGTGGCCGTACGTTTGGGGGTGGTGCGTCGGGCGGGGCCGGGGTGGTGGACATCGGTGCCTCCTGCCGCGGTTGGCGCGGGACGTGCGAGGTAACGCATTAGAGCCGATCCGCGCGCACAACAGCCAGGCAGAATGTCGGGGCTGTGGAACAGTGTCGCCGGGCGCCCGTGCCGACCCCGCCCAGGCTTCCCCGCCGGCCGCGGGCTTCCTACGATGGTCGGGTGACACTCTCCGCCGAGCTACACGAATATGGCGCCCCCCACGTGCGGGCGCAGCTGGAACACCCCACGGTCGCCGGGATCCGACGTGGGGATCTTCCCGAGACCAGCTTTCGCTCCTGGCTGGAACAGGACTACCTGTTCCTGCTGGACTACGTCCGGGTCTTCAGCCGTCTCGCCTGGCAGGCACCGGCCGAACATCTCGGCGACCTTGTGGATCTCGCCCACGCCACCTGGCACGAGGAACTCGACCTGCACCGTTCCCTGGCCGCGGAGTTCCACGCCGATCTCGAGGGGGCACAGAAGGCGGCCCCGTGCCGGGCCTACACGGATTTCCTGCTCACGTCCGCGGCGAACTACGCCGAGGGGTTGGTCGCGCTGTATCCCTGCATGTGGGGATACTCGTCGCTGGGGCAGATTCTCGCCGAGGATCCGCCCGAGGACACCCGCTACCGCACCTGGATCGATACCTATGCCGACCCGGGATTTGCCGAACTCACGCAGCGGATCGCCCAGATGATCGACGAGTGCGAGATCGACCGTGATCGCGCTCGCGCCCTGTTCGAGGAAGGCATGCGCCACGAGTTGGAGTTCTGGAACCTTCCCTGAGGTAGGTGACGGCCCCCGCCGGGGGGAGAGCGGGGGCCGTCTGACGGTCCGGCTCCGGGGGGGTAGAGCCGGCTCCGTTTTCCAGGGAGGGTTCTCGGAGGCGGCGAAGGCACGCACGGGCGAACCTGCCGGCGCACGTACGGGGACGGACCTCAGGGTCCACGGACAGTCACACCGCGGTTGCCGGCGCGCGCGCCGCCGCAACTAAGGTAGCAAAGCTAGCACGTAACGTTAGCACGGATAGCGAACTAATGCCCGTTGCGGTGCTGACGCTGCGTGCACCCCCTTTTCAAAACGCCCGATAGGACGTAGAAAGGAATTAGCAGGTGGGAGCGCCCACCAGGGACATGGCAGCCGGGTACCCACGCGTCACCACGCCGTAAGAGGCCCGTCTGAACACAGGTAGTACCTGGTCAGAATTGCGAATGCACGCATGTTAACCCGGACTGACATGGTGAAAGGCGGCGTCTCGACCGAGTGCGCGAAACTCCTTGTCGGGACGCCGTCCCCATGTGCGGCGCCTACGTTCTGTGACCGTTGGTAGGTCAGCCGCGCATCAGTGCCTCACACGTCGCCAGGGTCTCCCGGGCTCCGCTGGCGACAGCCTCGGAACAGTGCGCGATCCACTGGCTGATGCCCTCCGGTGTCCCGGACCGATACGCCGCCAGGGCCGTCCGGTACTGCTGAAGGTCCTGCGCGTGCCCGATCTCCGTGGGCGCGAGCGCCTTGGGGTCCAGACCCAGATCGATGAGGGTGAGCCGTTCCGCCGCCCGGGCCACCAGTCCATCTCCCCAGCCGAATGGCCGCAGCACCATCAATTCGCCGTGCACCACGGAACTCGTCACCAGTGCTGGCGCCGCACTGCGGGTCGAGACCAGCTGTCCGAGAGCCTGGAGCCGCGCGGTGAGTTCGGCGGAGGCTGGCGGTTCGCCCAGCGGGCCGTCCGCGGCGGTCGTGGATTCGAGATCAACCACCGGCGGCGCATGGCCGGCCTCGCGGGGGCGGCCGAGGTGCTCCGGGGCGACCAGGTCCGCCGCCGCCAGGGTGTGCAGCCGAGCCAGGACCTGTCGCGGTGCGGTACTCCACGTCTGGACCAGCGGCCCCAGGTCTCCGTAGATACGCAGCGCTCCCCGAACCCGCGCGTCGGTGGTGCCTCCGTCTGTCGTGGCCACGGTGCCAGCGCCGTCGGCCGCGTCGTCGGGATGCCGTTCGCCCGTCTCCCCGGTGTCTGCCGCTCCCTGGGCCCGCAGCACCTCCAGGGGTACGTCGGCGCCGGCCAGGGCGGCCGAGGCGCGAGCCCCCCGAAGCGTTGCCTCCATCGCAACATCGCTTCCCCTGCGCCGCAGCACCCGGTGCCCGAACAGCCGGTCCACGGTGGTGCGCGCGTGCTGCACGGCCTCCTGCACGGCGGGGAGTTCCGCGATGCGGGCCAGGGGATCCACGTTGCTCATTCCTCGTACTCTATGTCCTCCCCCATCCCTGGCTCTGACGGGTCAGGGGTTGTAGCGTTCCCCTTGTGAGTGGCGTCACGTGCCCGCTCGGCTGAACGGGACAGTCGTCGGGTGGACCTACAACGACCCCTCTAGAACTAAGGAGCACGACCGTGGCCGAGACCCATTCCGGGCGCGACGCGGCGTCGGATCAGGGCGCCGCAGTGGTGGCGGGATCGGATTCGCAGACCCAGGCGTTGTCCAATCTCATGCAGGAGTCGCGCAGCTTCCCACCACCGGCCGAGCTCGCTGCGCACGCCAATGTCCAGGCCGACGCCTACGCGCGAGCCGCGGCGGACCGGCTCGGATTCTGGGAGGAACAGGCACGCCGACTCACCTGGGAACGGACCTGGGACACCGTGCTGGAGTGGGACGCGCCGTTCGCCTCGTGGTTCACCGGTGGCCAGCTCAACGCGGCGGTGAACTGTCTGGACCGGCACGTCGAGCAGGGCAACGGCGACCGGGTCGCCTACTACTGGGAGGGTGAGCCGGGGGATACCCGCACCATCACCTACGCCGAGCTCACCGACATGGTCTGCCAGGCGGCCAACGCCCTGCTGGAACTGGGGGTCAGTAAGGGCGACCGGGTGGCGATCTACATGCCGATGATCCCGGAGACTGTCGTGGCCATGCTGGCCTGTGCCCGCATCGGTGCGATCCACATGGTGGTGTTCGGCGGCTTTTCCGCAGACGCACTCGGCAGCCGGATCGACGACGCGGAAGCCAGCGTCGTCATCACCGCGGACGGTGGCTACCGCCGAGGGACAGCCAGTGGCCTGAAGCCCAATGTCGACGAGGCCCTGCGTTCCCGTTCCGGGGTTCGACACGTTCTCGTGGTGCGGCGCACCGGCCAGGACGTCGACTGGACGGACGGGCGGGACGTCTGGTGGCACGACGTCGTGGACCGCCAGCCCACGAAGCACACCCCCGAAGCCCACGATGCGGAACATCCGCTGTACATCATGTACACCAGCGGGACCACGGCGAAGCCGAAGGGAATCCTGCACACCACGGGCGGATACCTCACCCAGGTTGCCTGGTCGCACTGGGCCGTGTTCGACCTCAAACCGGAGACGGACGTCTTCTGGACCGCCGCGGACATCGGCTGGGTCACCGGGCACTCCTACATCGTGTACGGACCGCTCGCCAACGGCGCGACCTCGGTGATGTACGAGGGCACTCCGGACACGCCGCACAGGGGACGGTTCTGGGAGATCGTCTCCACCTACGGGGTGAGCCTGCTGTACATGGCTCCGACCGCGATCCGCACCTTCATGAAGTGGGGTGAGGAGATTCCCGCGGGCTACGACCTGTCCACGCTTCGGGTATTGGGCACGGTCGGGGAGCCAATCAACCCGGAGGCCTACATCTGGTACCGGCGCAACATCGGCGGGGACCAGACGCCCGTGGTCGACACCTGGTGGCAGACCGAGACGGGGGCGATCATGGTCTCCCCCCTGCCCGGTGTGACCTCGGGAAAGCCGGGAGCGGCCATGCAACCCCTGCCGGGGATCGAGGCCGACATCGTGGACGAGGAGGGAGCCTCGGTCCCCAAGGGAAGCGGTGGCTTCATCGTTGTTCGCGAGCCCTGGCCGGCGATGCTCCGCGGGGTGTGGGGGGATCCGCAGCGGTACCGCGACACCTACTGGTCCCGGTTCGAGGGGCTGTACTTTCCCGGCGACGGCGCCAAGCGAGACGAGGACGGCGACTTCTGGCTGCTTGGCCGTGTGGACGACGTCATGCTCGTGTCCGGACACAACATCTCGACCACGGAGGTCGAGTCCGCGCTGGTTTCCCACTCGGCTGTCGCTGAGGCAGCCGTGGTTGGGGCCAGTGACCCGGTCACGGGCCAGGCCATCGCCGCGTTCGTCATCCTGCGGGGTGAAGCCGGCGACGGTGGCGAGGAGCTGGTGCAGGAGCTGCGGGAGCATGTCCGGGCCGCCCTGGGGCCGATCGCCAAGCCCCGTCAGGTCATGATCGTTCCGGAACTCCCGAAGACACGCTCGGGCAAGATCATGCGCCGCCTGCTGCGGGATGTCGCGGAGAACCGGGAACTGGGGGACGTGACGACCCTGACCGACTCCTCGGTGATGGAGTTGATCTCCCAACAGATCCCCAGCTCCGGTGGTGACGACTGAGTCGTGGGCCGAAAGCGGGGTGAGCGGATCGCTTGATCCCCGCGTCTGTCGTCCGGTGGCACGGGACGCCGAGCAGCGGTCCCGTGCCACCGGGTCTGTTCGCGTGGTGGGGTCGAGAGCAGGGTGCTGGAGCCCGCGGATTGGGGGAGGTCAGAACTGACGGCGCTGCCGTCCGATTCCGCGCGCCTGAGTATGCGAAGATGCACGGGCGAACGCGTGTGGCAACGGTGAAGGGAGTGACCTCCATGGCCGGGACTCAGCCAGAGGGCCGGAATGCGGGGAACGCCTCCCCCCGCGACGAGCGTGGTGCAGAATTCGAGCAGGAGCAGACGCAGCGCCACGAGCAGACGCTGCGGGAACTGCGGGAGGCGGCCAGCGCGGATCTCCAGCGCCTGGTCGAACTGCAACGCGAGATCGCGGCTCTGGAACTGTCCCGTGAGGGACGGACGATGGCCATCGGCTCGGGAATGCTGGTGGTCGCCCTGGTCGTGGGGCACCTTGTACTGATCCTCGCCTCGGTGACGATCGCCCTGGGGATCACGGCGGCGGGCCTCGCCGCATGGCTGTCTTTCCTGATCGTGACGGGGGCCTACCTCCTGTCCGCGGTGCTGCTGCTGTTCCTGGGAGTACGCCGGTTCAAGCGACGGCAGGGGATTCCCCAGACCAAGGCCGCGGTGCGGGAGATTTTCGGGGTCCTCCGGCGGCGGGAGCCCACGGGCAGCCTGCTTGACCTGGTGGGGGACCGGCAGCCGAAGCAGACCTAGGGTGCGGGGACTGCTGCGGTCGCCCCCGGGGTCGGGGCGGCCACTACTGACCTGCGCTCTTCCTGGCCGGATACGGTTGGCAGTGCCGCAGTGCCGCAGTGCCGTGCTGTGCTCCACGCACGGTCGGGCCGCAGGACGACGACATGGCCGTACCGGCATACCGGCGTATCGCCGTATCGTCGTAACGCCGCGTACCGGCGCGGGGCAGGGACATTGATCGGATGGTTGCATGCCACAGAATCGGATGACTGACCGGGACCGTGACGTCGAGGGCCGGGCGCAGAACCAACGCCCGCGGGATGCCTACGGGCGTCCGCTGCCACACGGGTCGCCGCAGGGCGCGCCCGTCATCCCGGAGGACGCCGAGTACACGCCGGCCGAGGGTCTCGCCAGGGCGCAGGAGCTGCTCGACGAGGGATACGCCTTCACCGCACACGAGGTGTTGGAAGCGGTGTGGAAGTCGGCCGCCAGTACGGAACGGGAGCTGTGGCAGGGACTTGCCCAGGTCGCTGTCGGACTCACCCACGTCCAGCGGCAGAATCTGACCGGCGCGGTGCGTCTGCTGCGCCGGGGTGCGCAGCGTGTCGCGGCATTCGCGGACGAGGTGGGAGGTCCGGTTCCGCACGGCGTCGCGACCGCTGACGTGGCGGCCTACGCCCTCCACCTCGCGGACGAGGTGGAGGCCGGCCGCAGGACGACTGTGGATCCGGCGCAGCTGCGCCTACGCGCCGATAACTAACCGCGGAATCCCAGCCGCGTCTGGGTGGGATTGCGGCGGTTAGGACCCCTCGGGGCGGCCCCTCAGGCCATGGAAATGGCCAAAGGCCGATGAGGGTGTCGGAAGGCCGATGGGGGAAGTTCGGGTGCTGGAAGTGGACTAGACCACAGTTGTGCATAGGGTCTGGTCTCTCGCATTGCGAACTGGGAGGCTTGGTTTCTGACAAGCCGCGGCCTGGGTGCGGCGCGCTGTGCGCCCCCGGTCGGGGATGTGAATCCTGTCTCATTTGTCCTTTATATTGCCAAATGAGTTTTTTGTGAGGAAATTCTGCATTGCGGTTTTGGAATGCTCTTTTTCTTCATGTGTAATTTCTTGGTTTTTTAAGATCACTGCGGGATCACAACTTCCGTTGTTGGCGTGGCTTATGGCATCCGCGCTCGGCGTTCCGCGACGGTGATGCGTAGAATTCCCGGCACGCCGCGGCCGTTTGGCGACGGCGGTACCGGTGTGTTCAACCCGTAGTCGCGGTGGCACCTCCCCTTGTTGCCTCACCGCCAGCTGCGCTGATGCGCGAGCTTGGGGGCGTGCACCCGCTCGAGGAGGACGCTTTGTCTGAGCAGAACCCAGCCGCCGCGGATGGCGGGCCGGTGCTCAATCTGAGCGGTATGGATCTCGGGCTGGTGGTTGCGGTCCTGGTGGTAGCGCTTCTGGCGCTCGCCGTGGCCGCCCGACTGGTCCGCGAGGTCCTGAACGCCGGTCAGGGCACCGAGCGAATGCAGAATATTGCGCGGGCGGTGCAGGAGGGTGCGAGCGCTTACCTTCGGCGCCAGTTCCGTACCCTCATTGTCTTCGTGGTCGTGATTCCGATCCTCCTGCTGTTCCTTCCGGTCCCGGACAGCGACATGAGTGAACTCTGGGTGCGGATCGGCCGTTCCCTGTTCTTCGCGATCGGAGCGGGCTTCTCCGCGGTCACCGGCTTTGTCGGTATGTGGCTCGCCGTGCGCGGGAACGTACGCGTCGCGGCGGCGGCCCGGGATGGCGGGCACAATCGTGCGATGCGCATCGCCTTCCGTACCGGCGGCGTCGCCGGGATGTTCACCGTCGGACTTGGGCTTGCAGGAGCGGCCCTGGTGGTGCTCGCCTACACGGGCGACGCGCCGATCGTGTTGGAGGGCTTCGGATTCGGTGCCGCGCTGCTCGCGATGTTCATGCGGGTTGGTGGTGGCATCTACACCAAGGCAGCAGATGTCGGGGCGGACCTGGTCGGCAAGGTGGAGCAGGGGATCCCCGAGGACGATCCCCGCAACGCAGCCACCATCGCCGACAACGTTGGCGACAACGTGGGGGACTGCGCCGGTATGGCAGCCGACCTGTTCGAGTCCTACGCCGTGGTGCTGGTTGCGGCACTGATCCTGGGCGGAGTCGCCTTTGGCCAGGAGGGACTGGTGTTCCCGCTGCTGGTTCCAATGATCGGTGTGATCACCGCAGTGATCGGGATCTTCGCGGTCACCCCGCTGGCCCGCGACACCACGGGTATGTCCGCCATCAACCGTGGCTTCTTCATCTCCGCGGTGGTCTCCGCGGTGCTGGTCGCGCTCGCCTCCTTCCTGTACCTGCCGAGCAGTTTCGACCAACTGACCGGGGCGAGCGCCGAGATCGCCGATATGGACGGGAACCCGCAGCTGTTCGCGGTGGGCGCCGTTCTCCTCGGGCTCCTGCTCGCAGCAGCGATCCAGGTGCTGACCGGGTACTTCACCGAAACGAACCGGCGACCGGTGCGGGATATCGGCAAGAGCTCGGAGACCGGTCCGGCCACCGTCATTCTCTCCGGGGTCTCGGTGGGACTGGAGTCGGCCGTGTACTCCGCACTGTTGATCGCGGGGACCGTCTACGGCGCCTTCCTCCTCGGCGGGGGCAGCACCACCCTGAGCCTCTTCGCCGTCGCGCTGGCCGGAACCGGACTGCTCACGACCGTCGGTGTGATCGTGTCTATGGACACCTTCGGCCCGGTGGCGGACAACGCCCAGGGCATCGCCGAGATGTCGGGAGACGTCGAAGGGAAGGGCGCCGACGTCCTGACGAGCCTCGACGCTGTCGGTAACACCACCAAGGCCATCACCAAGGGGATCGCGATCGCGACCGCGGTGCTCGCGGCCACCGCCCTGTTCGGGGCGTTCAAGACCTCGGTCCAGGGGGCCCTCGAAGTCACCGGCCTGGACCCGGAGAGCTTCTCGCTGTCCCTGGACGAACCCAACGTTCTGGTGGGCGTGATCATCGGCGCCTGCGTGGTGTTCCTGTTCGCCGGACTGACGATCTCGGCGGTCGGTCGGGCCGCCGGTCAGGTGGTCGAGGAGGTGCGCGCCCAGTTCCGGAGCCGGCCGGGCATCATGGACGGCAGCGAGAAGCCGGAGTACGCCCGCGTCGTGGACATCTGCACCCGGGACTCCCTGCGCGAGCTCGCCACACCCGGCCTGTTGGCGGTGTTGTCCCCCATCGCCGTGGGATTCGCCCTGGGGTATGCACCGCTGGGCGCCTTCCTCGGCGGTTCCATCACCGCCGGCGTACTGATGGCGGTGTTCCTGGCCAACTCGGGGGGAGCGTGGGACAACGCGAAGAAGCTCGTCGAGGACGGGGAACACGGCGGCAAGGGGTCCGAGGCCCACGACGCCACCGTGATCGGCGACACGGTGGGGGATCCCTTCAAGGACACCGCCGGTCCCGCAATCAACCCCCTACTCAAGGTGATGAACCTCGTCGCGCTCCTGATCGCACCGAGCGTGGTTCTCTACGCTGACAACCTGCTGCTGCGTCTCGGTGTGGCCGCTGCCGCGGTCGCGATCATCGCCGGGGCGATCGTGTGGTCCAAGCGGCGTTCGAGTGGCGACGCGGCACAGGTGGACGCGGCGGGGCCGGGGGCCACTCCACCCGCGGCCACCGGTGCGGCCGAGGCGGACCCGCCTGCGGGCAACGGGGAGGTCATCCCCGGGCTGCGCAGTGCGGACACCGCAGAACAGGCCACGGTCAGCGACGGCCGGAACGACCAGTAGTCAGACGCTGCGCAGCATCTGACCAGCCAGGACGCCGGGGTTCCCACGAGGGTTGTGGGGGCCCCGGCGTTGTTCCGTGTCACACTGGGACCATGCTTTCTGGACGAGGCGGCCTGGTGGTCGTCGTTGGGCTGATGCTGCTCATCCTGGTCGGGTTTGCTGCGGCGGCGATGGTGGCCGCACCGTGAGTTCCCAGAATTCCCAGAGCTCCCGTTGCCTGGTCGTGATGCGGCACGCGCACGCGGAGCCGGCCAGCGCCCCCGGAACCGACGAGCAGCGGCCCGTCACTCCACAGGGACGCGACGCGGCGGCCGCGGCGGGGGCCCGGCTGTCCGCCGCGGGACTCAGCCCGGACTATGTGCTGTGCTCAACGGCGCGCCGGGCCCGGGAGACGTGGACGATGGTACAGCCGGCGCTGTCGACCGAGCCGGTTGTGGAGCTGGACCGGCGGCTCTACGGAGCCGGGTTGGACGAAACCCTGGCCCTGGTGTCCGAGACACCGGCCACGGTCAGCACCCTGCTGGTCATCGGGCACAATCCGACCATGGCCCACCTGGCCGGTGCGTTCCCGCACGTCGGAGGGAACGGCGGTGTGGATTCGGACTTCGCACCGGCGAGTCTCGCCGTGATCGACCTGGATGTCACCTGGCTGTACACGGCACCGGGCGCAGGAACCGCCCGGCGGCTCTGAGCTCGTGGCCACGCGACGCCGTCCCCCACCGGCCGGCGTGTTCGCCGTGCCGACGCACCAGGACCGCCAGGTGTGGCAGGAATACCAGGCATGCGCTGTGCCCGGCCACAGCGGTGGGACGAATCCGGCGGTGGCGCGGTGGCGGTGACACCCCCGGCCCGTGCCCGACGGAGCACCGCCCCGCGCGTGGCTACTGGCCGGTGTTCCCGTCGGCGTCCTCGATCTCCTCGCGGGAGATCCCCAACAGGAACACGATGGTGTCCAGGTAGGGAACGCTGACGGAGGTGTCGGCGGCCTCCCGCACCACGGGTTTGGCGTTGTAGGCGACACCGAGCCCGGCCGCGGCCAGCATGTCCAGGTCATTGGCGCCGTCACCGATCGCGACCGTGCGGTTGAGGGGAACTCCCGCCTCAGCCGCGAACCGACGCAACGCCGCAGCCTTGCCGGGACGGTCGATGATCGGCCCGACCAGTTCCCCGGTGAGCTTGCCGTCCACCACCTCCAGGGTGTTGGCCGCCGCGTAGTCCAAGCCGAGGTCGGTCACCAGCGCGTCGGTGACCTGGGTGAAGCCGCCGCTGACGATCGCGCATTCGTATCCGAGCCGCTTCAGCGTCCGAACCAGGGTCCGGGCCCCGGGAGCGAGCACCAGCTTCTGGCTCACCTCGTGCAGCGCGGTGGCGTCCAAGCCCTTGAGCAGGGCCACCCGGCGGCGCAGGGACTCTTCGAAATCCAGCTCACCGCGCATCGCCTGTTCGGTCACCTCGGCGACCTGGTCCAGACAGCCCGCGTGTTCCGCGAGCAGCTCGATCACTTCACCCTGGATGAGGGTGGAGTCAACGTCCATGACGATCAGGTGCTTGGCGCGGCGATGCAGGCCGCTGGACTGGACCGCCACGTCGATGGCCTGCGTGGAGGCTTCGGTGGCGAGCTCGGCGCGGAGCTGTTCGTGATCGCCACCGGAAATCGTGAGCTCGATTGCGGTTACCGGATAGTTCGCCAGCCGCTCGATCCGGTCGATGTTGGCGTCTCCGCGGGCCACGCAGGAGGTGATCGCCCCGAGCGCGGCCGGACGCAGTGGGTCGGCAAGCAGGGTCACGTGCAGGCGTTCGGCAATCGGCACTCGACTGTCCGCGGCCCCGTCACCGAACTCCACATCCAGTCCGAGGTCCGCGGCGGTCTTGCTGATCTCCTCGCGTGCCTCGGCGAACAGCCGGTCGTGGCGCACCCCAGGGGCAACGCGTTCATCAACGGCCAGCTGGGCACCGAGAACGAGGCGGTCCCCGATCACGACCTGCTCAAGGTCAACGATAGTGAGGGGAAACGCACCGAGCGTGGTGAGCAGCCGTGCGCTCACGCCCGGGCGGTCCTCTCCGGTCACGGTCACGAGTAGTGAGGTATCCATCGCGAGCCCCAACTTACTCGCTGCCGATTGCGCGCCTTCGGGCAGGGCCACATGTTGGACCCACCGTCTCGGCGCGTGCACCAACGGTAGGTGCGGCGCGGTTGGGGAGCGCCCGCGTGGTCAGCAGCCCGCACGCTCGGCGCTGGGCGTGGTGTGCACGTCGATTCCACCAAGCAGACAGGTCCCCGTGAGTCGGACCGTGGGGGCGTCCGTTGTGGGCGTCTGGAGTTCGGAGGCGACCTCCACACCGCCGAGGACGCTGTTGACCTGATTGACGACCCGGATCCCCGGCGGGACCGTGAGGTCCGCTCCACCCAGGATGACGGCGCACTGGATGACCACCTGCCGTTCGGCGAGCACCGCCTCCCGCAGGTCCAGGTCCGCTCCACCCAACAGGACGGTGAGCTGGGTTTGTGGCTCCACGAGCCAGCGGCCGGTGCGGTCTGTTCCGCTCAGTATCGCCACGATGCGATCCTGGCCCGTACTCTGGGCAGCCAGCTCTCGGGCGTGCGGGGTGTCGAGCTTCGGCCCCGGCGTCCCCGTTGGCCCGGTCGCTGCCGTACTGCCGGTGGTCTGCGGCAGGTCGGTCGTGAGATCGGCCAGTTCCGCGAGGGTCCGTGCGGAGTACAGCCGGTCCACCCGCTCTCCGTGTTCTTCGGGGGTCAGGCGTCCCTCCGCCAGGGCGTCCCGGAGCCGTTCGGCGACCTGGTCCCGATCGGCGTCCGAGGCACGGACGTTTCCCTGGTCGTGTGTAGCCATGTTGGGCTCCCTTCGGGGCTGGGCGCTGCGCGGTGGGGCGCCGTGTCCAGTATCGGCCTGTGGTGGTGTTCCGGAAAAGGCCGCGTGCCCCTGGGAGAACCCGGAGATTCTCGGACGTGGGGTCAGGGTTGTCGCGCGTTACTGGTTCGCGGCGCCATAGGCCGCGACGCGGGCTCGTCGCACGGCCCGATCCAACATGCGCAGGGCGGTCGCATGGGTTGCGATCTGGTGGGTTGTGATGCCCGTTCCCGCGTCCGCGTCGGCAAGTCGGACCACCACGGTCAGCCGCTCCGCCAGGGCAGCTACCCGGTGTGCGCGCTGGGAAGAGCCGGGCGGTAGTCCGTCCCCCGGGGCCTGTCGGGGATCCCGGAGGTCCTCCAGGGCCGCGGTCACCTCCGGTCCCCAGTCCGCCAGTTCCGTGACCTGTTCGAACAGGGGAATGCAGTCTCGGATCGCGTGTGTGAGCTGTTGTTCTGCCTCAGGCAGGGAGGGAATCTGGGGGGTGGTGTCCGTGGCCGGGTACGGAGTCCAGCGCACTCCGACATAGGATGAGCCCCGCCGGTCCTCGGCGGGCACCAGCCCCAGTTGCCGGTCGTACATCCGTACGAGCACCGCCTCCCGAGCTTCGATTGCCGCGATGTTGAGTTCCGCCTCGCCCACGAGCCCCAGTGGGTCACCGGGTACTGGCAGACACAGGCGCAAGGCGCTGATGCCGTGGCTGCGCAGGTCCGCGAGGGCATTGCGCAGTGGTTGCTCCCCGGTCACCCCCGGGACGAGGCCCGTGTCCGGGGCGGCGAGAATATGCGGCCCGGTACCGTGCTCGACGGTGTCCACGGCATCATCCAGCCCGGCCTGGCCGGTGAGCCAGGCATTACCCCAGGCGACCAGGGTCGCCGACGACAGTTCTCGAAGCACCACGGTTCCAGCTTAGGTGGCTGGGGTGTTCGTCCAGGTAGGCAGAAGGCAGGCCGGGGCGGGGGTCCTGGCGGGGGAGGAGCAGCAATGCACGGACAGGTACTGCGAATGCGTGGCGTCGGCGTCCGGAGGGGGCAGTCGTGGCTGGTGCGGGACATCGACTGGGTTATCGAGGAGGACGACCGGTGGGTGATCATCGGGCCGAACGGCGCCGGGAAGACCACCCTGCTGCGGATCGCGGCCGCGCAGCTGTTCCCGACCACCGGGGAGGTCGATCTGCTGGAGGAGCGGCTGGGCTCCAGCGACGTATTCGAGCTGCGGCCACGCATCGGATTCGCGAGTGCCGCACTGACCGAGCAGATTCCCGAGACTGAGCGCCCTCTGGATCTGGTTCTCAGCGCTGCCTACGCCGTGGTGGGGCGGTGGCGGGAAGAGTATGCGGGCATGGACGAGGACCGTGCGCGTTCGCTGCTGCGGGACTGGGGCATGGACACGCTTGCCGAACGATCGTTCGGAACCCTGTCCGAGGGGGAGCGTAAGCGAGCCCAGATCGCGCGCGCGATGATGTCCGATCCGGAGTTGTTGCTGTTGGACGAACCGGCCGCAGGGCTGGATCTGGGGGCGCGCGAGGAGCTCGTGGGCCGGCTCAGTGCACTGGCGCAGGACATCGATGCGCCCGCCACCGTGTTGGTGACCCACCATGTGGAGGAGATTCCCCCACATTTCACCCACGCGATGTTGGTTCGTTCCGGGGGTGTCGTCGCCGCGGGGCCCATCGAGGAGGCACTGACGCCGGAGCATCTGAGCGACACCTTCGGGATGCGGCTGAAGGTCGAACAGGTCGGGGACCGTTGGAGCGCCCGGGCGGACTGAGCTCGGATCCGGATTCTGAAAATTCTCTGTCCGTGGTGTCCGGAAACAGATCCTGAGTCCGAATCCAGGCGATCGTGTGGGATTTGATGCCGGATCCGCCTAACGGCACGGCGTGGTGGGATTTATGATCGCGGCGTGGGAATTTCCGTGCGCGCCGCTCGTGCGGGGGCGTCCTGGGGGCGTCCCTGATGGAGAGCCCGCTCCTGTACGTATTTCTCGGCTTGCTCGTTGTCCTGGTGGCCTGGAGTTCGATCCGGTTCGTCCGGCCCGGGCACGTCGCGGTCGTGACGCGCCGCGGCCGGCTTCATCGCACCCTGAGGCCAGGGCTCAACCCGGTCGTTCCGCTGCTCGACCGGATCGCCGCGCACGTGGACCAGGCCGACCAGGAGCTTCGGCTTTCGCACCAGGCTGCGCTGACCCGTGACGGCCACCCGGTAGCCGCGACCGCGACCGTGCGCTATCGGATTGTGGATGCCCGCACCACGCTCGCCACCATTGGGAATCACCGCAGCGCGCTTACCGAACTCGCGGGTAACGCCCTGCGCCTACTCCTGGAGGACGTCTCGCACGAGGAGATTCCGGCGACGCGGGGACAGCTCGACGATCGGGTGTGGTCGGTCATCGACGAGTCCGTGACCCGCTGGGGAGTTCAGCTGGTCGCCGTCGAGGTCACGATCCGCAGGCCCCCGGAGAATCCCCGGGAGGGGACTGAGTGATGTCTGCCACCAGTTTCCGACTCCCGTCTTTCGACGAGTCCAGCCACCTCCGGGCCGGAGCGGGAGTATCCAGGCTGACTTCGCCTGTGTCCGGCGCCCCGTCCCGGCGTTGTGACCCTGGCCGGTGCCGTCCGTGCGCGATACCGGCCAGTACCACCTGTTCCCCGACCCCTCGACCTCTAGAGCCGGAGTCGTCTCGATGGAAATCCTCATTGCAATTGCGATCTTCGTCGCAATCACCGCGTTGGTGCTGTGGCGCAGTATCCGGATCATCCCCCAGGCCCAGGAATCCGTGGTGGAACGGTTCGGCAAATACCACCGAACCCTGAAGTCCGGCCCCAAGGTCGTGATCCCGTTCGTGGACCAGATTCGGGTCGACGTCGACAAGCGGGACCAGGTAGTCAGCTTCCCGCCCCAGGCCGCCATCACCCAGGACAACCTGGGGGTGAGCGTGGACACGGTGGTCTACTACCGGGTCACCGACGTGTACAACGCGACGTACAAGGTCTCGAACTTCATCACCGCGGTCGAGCAGTTGGTATCGGCAACCCTGCGCAATGTCATCGGTGGAATGGACCTCGAACAGACACTGACCTCGCGGGACCAGATCAACCGCGAACTGCGTTCGGTCCTGGACGAGGCCACGGCGGACTGGGGCCTCAAGGTCACCCGGATCGAGCTCAAGGGAATCGACCCCTCGGAGTCCATCCAGGAGGCCATGGAGAAGCAGATGCGCGCCGACCGGGAGAAGCGCGCCCAGATCCTGCAAGCGGAAGGTGATAAGCAGTCCGCGGTGCTCCGCGCCGAGGGGGAGAAGTCCGCACAGGTGCTGCGGGCCCGCGGTTCGGCCGAGGCGGAGACCGTGCAGGCCAAGGCCGAGGCCGAGGCGATGACCCTGCGTGCCCGAGGTGAGGCCGACGCGATCTCCATGGTGTTCAAGGCCATCCACGCCGGTGGGGTGGACAAGGACCTGCTGGCCTACCAGTACCTCCAGAAGCTGCCCGAAATCGCCAAGGGTGATTCCAATAAGCTCTGGATCGTCCCCACGGAGATGGGTGCGAACTCCTCGTTCTGGCCGTTCGCGAACCAGATGGACGAGATTACCGACGCCCTGCGCGGGGGGCAGAAGGCCGCGACGCCGACCGAACAGCACGACGCCGCGGACACCTCCGAGGCACCCGGCAGGCCCGTCGTGGACCCGGGTGTGGACCTGCCCACCGCGGTGGAGCTCGACGCCCCGGAGAACGACCAGAACTCCTAGGCGTGGTTCTTTGGAAGGTCTGCGGGGCGGGGGAGTGCTCCCCCGGTGACGACGTCCCCGAGGCCGCCCCGCCCCCACGTCCCACTGCCCGTCGTGCAGAAGACCATGGTGCCCGCACCACGGAGGCACCCTCCCAGCCATCGCCCCACGCCTCGCTGGCCGTCGTGCGGGGGAGCGCCCCGGAAACAGGACACCATCGGTGACCACCGGGGCGCGACGCCGCCGGCGGCCGACACGGCGCGTGCGGATCGGTGGTTGCCGCAACCACAATCCCCGCCCCTCCCCGGGGATGGTGGGGCTGCGGTGGCCGTGGGGCGCATCCCGCTGCCCGGCACGGCGGCCAGCGGGACCGGAGACGGGGTGGACATCGCCAGACCAGGCCCACCCCCAAGAAACACGACCTAGCGCCACCGCGACGTTCGGCTCCGGGCGGCTCGCGGGAAGCGCCGCTCGCGGGGTGTCCCCTGGGCCGGGCGGGCATTTCCGCGACCGTCGACGTTCGTAGACTGTATACAGAATCCAGGAAAGGTGGCGGAATGGGGCTATGGGAAGCCTTGGCCATACTCGCGGCGGGAGTCGGCGCGGGCGCGATCAACGCGGTGGTGGGCTCGGGAACCCTGCTGACCTTTCCGGTACTGCTCGCCCTGGGGTATCCACCGGTCACCGCGACCATCTCCAACAGCGTGGGCCTGGCTCCGGGCGCGCTCAGCGGGGCCCTCGGCTACCGGCGAGAGTTGGCGGGACAGCGTCCACGGCTGCTACGGCTCGGCGCGATGTCGGCCCTGGGTGCGGTCACCGGGGGCACCCTGTTGTTGGTCCTGCCGGCAACGGTGTTCATGGCTGTGGTTCCCGCCCTCATCGTCGGGGCGTGTCTACTGATCGTGTTCCAGCCGCGGCTACAGGGCTGGGTGCGTTCGCGGCGGCCGAGCAGCAGCAATGGTGGTCGACTCCTGCCCCTGGGGATCTACGGGGCGGGGACCTACGGCGGATATTTTGCCGCGGCGCAGGGAATCGTGCTGCTCGGGCTGCTCGGCACCGCGCTCGACGAGGATCTCCAGCGCGTCAACGCCCTGAAGAACGCGCTGACTTTTGTGGTCAATGCTACGGCCGCCGTGTTCTATATCGTCTTGGCCAGCCCCGTGTGGTCCGTCGTCGCACTCATTGCTCTCGGATCGATTGCCGGGGGGTACCTGGGTGCGCGGTTCGGGCGACGCCTGCGCCCCGAGGTTCTGCGACTACTGGTCGTGGTGATCGGGCTGACCGCGGCCGGACAGCTCATCGTCGACCTGCTGACCGGCACCGGATAGCGGGCCGGCCTACTGCTGCTGCCCCACCGGCCGGTGCAGGGTGTGTGTGGTCGCCGCGCCCGACGCCAGGTGCAGATGGAGCCACTCCACCAAGGCGCGGTCGGTCAGGACCGTGGCGGGCGTGGCGGGGCCGGGGTCGAGACCCGGTTCCGGGCCCATGGTGTGCGCCAGCTCGGGAATGGTGAGATGCCGCAGCGTCCCGGGAGCGAAGTGGGGCGCGAGCTGCTCGTGGAGGCTCTGCCCCCGCTGGGGCACGATGACCTCGTCCTGCCCACCGGTGACGAGGAGCAGGGGAGAGGGTTGGGTGAACTCCTCCGCACGGCGGGTGAAGTCCAGCCGGGCAGCGACCTCCCGGGCGCGGGGGGTCCAGGAATAGTCCACGCCGAGACGCTGGCGGCGAGCCTCCAGCACCGGCGTCGGCTCGATGATGGGATTTACCACCCCCACCGCCCCGATCGGGGCCTGGCTCTCCAACGCGGCCAGCAGGGCAACGGTCCCACCCGCTCCGGCTCCCAGGACACCAATCGGGCCGTCATGGACCGGGAACCACTCCCGTAGCTCGTGCAGCGCGTAGGCCAGCTCCGCGGCGGCCTGTTCGACCACGGGCCCGAACAGCAGGTTGAGGTAGTCGGTGTGGCCCAACCTGTTGATCTCGGCGACCCCGCCGGCCGGGAGCCGGCTGCCGAACAGGGGCAATCCCAGATAGAACCGCCAGGCGTTCAGGCCGGACAGGGGCAGGGTCCCGGCGAGCGCGGCCTCGCTGCGTGGCGGTTCGAAGGCGTGCCAGGCCACCACCACGGGGGCGGGCGAGTTCTGGTCCGGCGGCGGTACAGCGAGATAGGGAACGCCGGCTGCTACTCCGGTGAGCGGACGGGTGAGTGTACTTTCAGCTACCACTGTGGCCCCTTCCCTGTCCTTACTGCATGAGTGGCCGGGTGCGAGTGGGACGTCGGTTGGTGGATGAGCGAGGCGGCGCGGCCTGCGGGCATGGAGCTCCCACACCGCTGTCCCCCGTGTTGGTCCGGGACGGGCCCCATCTCGTCACTCCCCCGTGGCGGCACGCGTCGACGGAAACAACCCCGCCCTGTCCATAGTGCCAGGGGGGTGTTCGTTCTGGTGCGGATCCTGGATGTGGAGTGCGGTGGCTACCCTATCGCCGCCGCCGCGCGGTGGGCTGTGTCCGGGGGCCCCGGACCGTCCCGGGGTAGTGTCCTGGTCGTCCTGGTCTTGCGGTGCGGCGTCGCCCGCTGCGGCCAACTGTGGGGTGCTGCACTGCTGCTCCCCGGTATGGGCGGCGAGGTAGCTACGGACCAGGATCCGGCACTCGACGAGGAGCTGGCTCTGCCCCTGGGGGGTGTCCCGGAAGGCGAGCCGGAGAACGGCGTCGGCCGCCTGTGTCGCCACGCCGATGAGTCGATCGAGGTGACAGTCCTCGGGCAGACTTTCCCCGAGGACCGACCGCAGCAGATCCACGATGACCTGGTGGCTGGTCTCGGAGACGTCCAACAGGCGGGCGTCCACATCCTCGCCGAAGTGCAGGGTGCGGAAACCGGGCGCGTGTCGGTGCATGTCGATATAGGCGTCCAGCACCGCGTCCACCGTCTGACACCAGCCGGTTGGCTGCACCTCCGCCAGGCGTCGTTGTGCCCACGAGCGCAGGGTCTGCGCGTGGATCAGGGCCAGTGCGCGGGCGACCGCCTGGCGGTCGGGGAAGAACTGGTAGACCGAACCGATCGCGACGCCGGCGCGTTCGGCGATGCGTGTGGTGGTCAGGGCCGTGTAGCTGCCCTCGTCGAGGAGTTCGGCGCAGGCTGTGAGCATCCGGTGGACCCGCTCACGGCTGCGTTGTTGGGTGGGCAGGCGGCGCAGTGGCACCTGCGTCAGGGCGGTACTCGCCAGGTTCGCGGCCTCGGGTCCGAACAGTACGGCTGTTGCGGTGGTCGGGTCGGGCGCAGGATCTGCGGCCGGAGGTAGGTCCGTTCCGGTGGCGCTGTCGCTCATCACACCGAATCAGATGTGCGTGCGGGCCCCACAGGTTCCCAGAGATTCGGTGCCGTTGTGCCGCGCGGCGCGACCCCACGGATGAGGCCCGGACCCGGCCGAATCCGCCGGGTCGCGGGGATGCGCGTGGCGGCCCTTGCCCACGGTGTCGGACTGTGAGCACTACCGTGGATCGGCGTGCAGGTCGAGACCACAGTCGCGGCGCAGCTCCTCCCAGTCGCCAATGGCCTCCGCGCGCTGTTCCTGCTCGTAGCGGACCGGGACCCCACCCTCGATGCGGGCGGGAATCCACTCGTCGTCCAGGACCTCGTCCTCGCGCATCGTGAGGCGCAGGACGCCGCTCTCCGCCGTGGGCCCGGAGAAGTTGTAGAAAACGAAGTTGCCCAGGCCGTAGTGGACGTAGGCGCCGTTCACGTAGCCCCCCGGGCTGAGGACGTGGGCGTGTCCGCCGACGACGGCGTCCGCCCCGGCTTCGATGATCTGTTCGGCGAGTTCGGGGGCGTGTGGGAGGGGGCAGTGGTCGCCCTCCAGCCCCCAGTGCAGGTAGACCAGGACGGTATCGGCCTGCGCGTCGGCCGCGCGGACCTCTTCCAGCATCCGGTCCAGCGCGGGGCCCTTGGTGGAGGCAAGGCCCGGCTGGTCCTCCTGGGCCGTCCACTCCGGGATCAACCGGGTGTCGAGGACGTCGGTGGCACCCAGGATCGCCACGTCGTTGCCGCGGACCTCCGTTCGGTAGGGCGCGTACGCGTCGTCGGCGTCGTGGCCGATCCCGACGATGGGGAAGTCCGCGTCCTCGGCATGGGCAATGGTGTCGTCGAGACCCTGCCGGCCGTAGTCCATTCCGTGGTTGTTGGCGAGGGTGGCCACGTCGATGTGGGCGGATTCGAGCGCCTGGTACGCCTCCGGTGGCGCGCGGAAGACGAAGTCCTTTCCCGGGGATGGTGTGCCATCCGTGGTGATGGCGGTCTCGAGGTTCACCATGCCGAGATCCGTGTCGGCGAAGACCTCCGAGATCGGTCCCACGGCAGTGGTGGGGTCCTCGCTGAGTCGGTTGGCGAGCATTCCCTCGAAGTGCACATCGCCGCCGAAGGCGACAGTGAACGCCTCCGGTTCGGGGGCCTCGGGTGATGGCTGGCTGGGTGCGGGGTGTCCGCCCGAAGAATCCGGCTGGCTGTCCGGGAGGCTGGTGCCCGATCCCAGGGTTAGCACCACCAGGCACAGAACGACCAGGGGCCCGCCACGATGCCAGCGTGGCGACAGTGTGGAGGGGGGCATTCGCGCTCCGGGGCGTGTCGGCGGTTGGTTCGGGTGGCTCCGGAGTGTGCGTGGGACCCTGACGTGGCACTGGATGTGTGCCCCAGGCCCCGGTTCGGGGTTCGGAGTCGGGGCCATGGTCGCAAGTTGGTGGCGATTGTGGCCACGGCGCGTTGTGCATCTGTCGCCGGTTCGTCATCCGGTGGTCGAGCTGGGACACGCCATCCGTGGGGCACCTCCCGGGGTGGGTGCAGGGGGCGGGTTCCGGATTGCCGCGTGATGGCCGCACGTGTTTCGTGTTCGCCGTGGCTGGTCCCGGGATGGGGTATCGGGCCGTCGCATTCGGCGGTGTCCCCCGTCCCGCTGACCGCGAGCCGCGCGGTTTGGGGTCGTTGTGGTCGTGGAGCCACCGCGCGGGGGCCGGGAAACCTGGACGCTCCCGCAATCCTGCCCGAGTGTGCCCTCGTTCGTCGGTGTTGTCGTCATTGTTCTATTTATTCTTCTCTGGTGGTGAATTCGCTCGCTCGGCGGCTCTGGACGCGGCATTGAGCCCTGGTGCACCCTTGGGTTGAACGTTCGTTTCCGTGTCCCGCGTCCGTCGTTTGTCGGTTTTGCCCCGGGTATTTTTTGAGATCGGCTTGGACGTTTTTCGGTCATCTGGTTACCGTTGTGGCGCGGTGCTGCTACCGTGACTTTTCCGGACGGTCGCTCATGTATCCGTTTCAGGAGCGCGTGACCGTCATGCGTGTTTTGGGGAATTGTTTCGGTGCTTTCCGTTGTGTCCCCCGGTTGTCATGTGCAGAGATCATGCCGGGAGCGCGAACTTCCCATCGAGAACTTTATGAATGTTCTTAGTAACACACTTCCAACGCGAGAGGACGTGCCTCACATGCGTAGTGGACTCATCATCCCCGCCTCCGTTGCCGCCATGGGTATGGCGCTGGCCCCAGCCGCCCATGCGGACCAGGACACCGACGGTTCCGGGGGTGTGGGTAGCGGCAACCAGATCAATGTCCCGGCCGACGTCGAGGCAGAACTGTGCGGCAATGCACTCGCCGCACTCGGAATCTCGCAGGCCGAGTGCACGGAGATCGCCGAGACGCTCTACGCGGCCAGTGACGAGGGCTCGGAGGGGCAGTCGTCGGATGGTTCCGGGGGTGTGGCCAGCGGAAACCAGATCAACATTCCGGTCAGCGCAGCCCTGGACGTGTGCGGCAACGCCGTTGCCGTGGGGGGAGTTTCCCAGGCCAAGTGTGAGGATGTCGTGACCGCCCTGGAGGAGTCCGAGGAGAACGAGGGCTCGGAGGGGCAGTCGTCGGATGGTTCCGGGGGTGTGGCCAGCGGAAACCAGATCAATGTCCCGGTCGACGTCGCGGTGAACATGTGCGGCAACGCCGTCTCGGTGCTCGGGGTGGCTCAGGGCGAGTGCAGCGACGTGGTGATCGCCCTGGAGGAGTCCGAGGAGAACGAGGAGTCCCAGGGGCAGTCGTCGGATGGTTCCGGGGGTGTGGCCAGCGGAAACCAGGTCAACGTCCCGGTCGACGTCGCCGCGGACATCTGCGGCAACGCCGTGTCTGTGTTGGGGATCGCGGAGGCCGAGTGCACGTCCACGATCAGTGAGGACGACAACGGCGAAGGCGACAACGGCGAAGGCGACAACGGCGAAGGCGACAACGGCGAAGGCGACAACGGCGAAGGCGACAACGGCGAAGGCGACAACGGCAAGGACGACGAGGACGACAACGGCAAGGGCGACAACGGCAAGGACGACGAGGACGACAACGGCAAGGACGATGAGGACACCGAGCCGGAGGCGGACGAGGCGACACCTCCGGACCAGGCCGACGGTGGCGACACGCTGCCGGTGACGGGTGCCGCCCTGGGTGGGCTGGTCGCCGCCGCAGTGGCCGCACTGGGGCTGGGCGGACTCGTTCGCTACCTGATGCGCCGTTCCGGGACGGCAGCCGAGCCAACCGCCTGAGCGGACTCCCGCGGCCCGGGGCCAGAACCACCCCGGGCCGCGGAATGGTGTCCGCACCCGATGCCCTGGCGGGGGCATCATCCCGGGACAACTGGGGTCACATACCCTCGGGGGCGTGCTTCATGTTCTACGCACGCGGCGGGTGCTCGGATTCGCCGCACTTGTGCTCGTACTCGTCCCGATTTTCATCGCGCTGGGTATGTGGCAATGGGACCGGTTCGAGGAACGGTCTGCGGCCACGCAGCGGCAGGAGGCGAACGCCTCCGCCGAACCGGTCCCGTTCGCCGAGCTGACCGAGGTCGGCGGGAACGTGTCCGAGGAGGACCGCTGGCGGGCGAGCACGGCGACCGGTCACTACGACACCGAGCATGAGTTCCTGGTCCGGCACCGGAGTACGGACGGGGGTCCCGGCTTCTATGTCGTTACCCCGCTGGTGAGTGCCGATGGGGATGCCGTCCTGGTCAACCGGGGGTGGGTTCCCCAGGAGGGCGCAGCGACCGACGGGCCGGATGTTCCGGAACCGCCCGGCGGCGAGGTCACGGTTACAGGCAACGCCCAGTTCGCCGAAACCGAGGAGAACACCGGGATCAGGGACCGTGGCGGGCTGCCCGAGGGACAGATCATGCTGATTAACTCGGACGTACTGGCCGAGCAGCTGCCCTATCCCGTGTACGGGGGGCACCTGGAACGCACCAGTGAAGACCCTGCTCCGGAATCCGCCCCCATGGCTCTCGAACCGAGTGGGTACAACTACGGTCTCAACGCCGCCTACGCGGTTCAGTGGTGGGTGTTCGCATTGATCGCGATCGGTGGCTGGTGCTTCCTGGTGCGCCGGGAACTGTACGAGCACCGCCGGGGCGGGACCAGCCCCGGCGGGGACGAGGATCCGGGGTCACACACCCGGGTGCAGACCGGGGCCTCGCTGCAATAATCGCACCATGACCGAACAGCCCGAGGCCGGTCCGGAGCTGGCGGCCGTCACCCGTCGCCGTCCCGATCCGGTGGAGAGCGCAGCAGCCAGCAAGCTGTGGTGGGAACACGTTGCGGACGAGTACCAGGCCGAAGGGGCGGTGTTCCTGCGCGATGTTGGATTCGTGTGGGGGCCCGAGGGTCTGGACGAAGCCCAGGCGCGGTTGCTCGGAGACCCCCAGCACCTCGCCGATGCCCGCGTCCTGGAAGTGGGATGCGGGGCGGCACAGTGCGCACGCTGGCTGCGTTCCCAGGGCGTTGCGGACGTGGTCGCGATCGATATCTCCTACCGGCAGCTCCAGCATTCGCGCCGCATTGACGACCACACCGGCTACGACGTCACCGTGGCCCAGGCGGATGGGCAGTACCTTCCCTTCCGGGACGCCAGCTTCGACGTACTGTGCTCGGCCTTCGGGGCCTACCCGTTCGTGTCCAACGCGGCGGCTTCCCTCCGTGAAGCAGCCCGGGTCCTTCGGCCCGGGGGCCGGATGGTGTTCTCCACCAGCCACCCCATCAAGTGGTGTTTCCCCGACGATCCGACCGAGCGTGGCCTGACCGCGGATACGCCCTACTTCGATCGCCGATCCTATGTGGAGGAGGACGCGCAGGGACGCGCGATCTACGTGGAGCACCACCACACGCTGGGGGACTGGGTCCGGGCCATCGCCGGGGCCGGCCTGCGGCTCGTCGACCTCGTGGAGCCGGAGTGGCCCGAGGACAATCACCAGGTGTGGGGTGGCTGGAGCCCCGTCCGGGGCCGCATTCTGCCGGGAACCGCGATCTTCGTGTGCGAGCGGGAGTCTGGATGAAGCTCAAACTGGACCTGCACGATATCTACAACAAGGGGCGGGACATCGACCGCGCCCTGAACGACATCATGACCGAGGCCATCCAGAAGAAGGCCAAGATGGTCGAGATCATCCCAGGTAAGGGCTCGGGACAGCTCAAGAAGCGCGTGCTGCGCTTCCTGGACCAGAAGGACGTCAAGCAGATGTACCACCGGGTGGAGAAGGACTCCAAGAACTTTGGCCGGTTGTTCGTGCACTTCAAGCACTAGGGGGACGGTGTGACGTCCTGCGGGTAGTGCAGGATCTGGGCCCGGTGCCCCGCGGCTTTGGCAAGCTTGGCGTCGTCGGTGAGGAGCGGGAGATCGAGGGCTTCGGCGAGCGTGATGTACATGGCGTCGTAGGCGGTGAGGTTGTCGCGAAGCTCGTGTACGCGTAGTTGCAGCGGTGTCATGGGATGACGTGTGATGTGCAGCCCCTGGTAGCGGTCCAGCATCGTTCGGGCTCGTTGCTCGGAGATCCGTACGTTGGGCTTGCTCGTGATGGACAGCCCGCGGACAACGCTGGAGACCTCGGCGTCGAGTAGCGTTGGGGCGTGTACCCGGCGCATGAGGCGACGGCGGAGTAGGTCGTCCTCACGGCGGGCCGCCAATAGCCTGATGATGATCGAGCAGTCAACGACGTAGCTCATCGACGACCGTCAGTCATGAAGTCTTGTAGGTCCTCGGTCGTGTAGTTGACGGGTTCATCCTCAGCGAGGCGCGCCATCACCTCGTCGACCGCCGGGAGAGACGCCTCCTCCAGGATCAGCTCACGCAGGTACGCGGCCAGCGGCAGTCCGCGGCGGGCGGCTCGCGCCTTGAGAGTTTCGACCGCCTCGGCGGGAACATCTCGAACTTGGACAACCGTCGTTTCGCCCATAGAGCCAGCATAGCATGCATTTCGCATGCATTATTCGGTATGGTGTGGCAACCGGTAGGCCTGCGTCACCTGCTCGGTCACGACACCTCCGGTTCGGTAGCGACGGTGACGGCGCGGGCGGCCCGCCGCTTGGCGGAGCGCTGCCCGTACCGGCGGGCGCACAGCGCGGTCAGGACCTCGGTCATGTCCCGCACCAGATCGTTGTCGGTGCCGTCGTCTTCCAGGACGACCAGGCGCCGACCGGTGGCTGTGAGCACTGACTCCAGGTGCTCCACGCCCAAGCGTGCAAGCCCCTTCGGCATACATTCCGGGGGCAGGGGCGTCGTGGTGGCGCGGTTCGCACTGCCGATATCGGCTGCATGCGCATCGTGTCACCGACCGTGGTCAGCTATTCGGCACCCGCCCGAACTTTCCGTGTGGGGCCGTGCTGGGGGGTGGGCGTGGGCGTTCCCACCGTAGTGACTGCTGCCTGCGCGGGGTCGGGAGCGGCGACGTCCCGAGTCCGCGCAGGCGGTTGACCCCGCGGATCCATGTCCGGGGTCCGTTCCCGCTGCCCGCTACGATGCCGCCCGAACACCCGACCCCAGGGGGCCGTGGAAGCAGTGCGATCAGGGCTTGCGCAGATGGTGCACCCAGGCCGGCGGGACGTTCGCGGCGATACGTTCCCGATCCACGCCGTATCGGGCGATGTACTCCTCCACCACCCAGGTGGACTGTGCCTGGCGCAGGTACTCGTCTCGGCGCCCGAACACCGCCCGGAACTGCTTTGTGCCCAGGTACCCGTAGAAGGACACGTGCCCACCCGGCCGCAGCACATCGAAGTAGTACTCCAGGATCGCCCGCACCTCGGACTTCTCGAAGTTCGCGAAGGGAAGACCGGAGACGATCAGGTCAAAGTTGCGCTCCGGTGGAAGCTCGGTGACCAGGCAGTGGTGGATGGAGGTCCGGTCCGCCACGGTGGCGAACGCCGGGTCCGTTGCCACCACCTCCTCGAGTCGGCTCACGAACCTTCCGTTCGACTCGACCAGGGCGAGGCTGTCCTTCTCCTGCATGGAGGCAGCGATCGCGACGGAGACCGGGCCGGTTCCAGCCCCCGCCTCTAGAATCTCCAGCGGGGCGTCCGCGGGATCGCGTTCACGGACGTAGCGGGTCAGGGCATTACACAGTGGAGCCGCACTGGGGGTGATGGATCCGGTTTCCCGGAAGGTTCGGAACGCCTCCTGGAGGAACATCCCGGCGTCCCGAACCTGGTCGGTGATCTGGCGGCTGTCGATGGGGCTGTCGCTGGCTGTCATGGCAGCCACCGTACCGCGCAACGGCTGGCCCCGCCGGAGCGATAGGGTACAGCGGCATGAGCTCCGACCAGCAGACCCCCCGCACCGCACTGATCACCGGAGCCTCCACCGGTATCGGCGCCGCCTACGCCCGACAGCTGGCCAGCCGCGGTCATTCGTTGGTACTCGTGGCGCGTCGGGAGCAGGCCCTCAGCGAGTTGGCGACCGAGATCCGGGAACGCTTCGGCGTCACCGCAACCCCGCTGGTTGCTGACCTGACCCAGGCACAGGACCTCGCACGGGTGGAGCGCCGGCTGGCCGTCGGCAACCCCGATGACCCAGCTGCCTCGGGGGAGTACCCGGAGACAGCGCCCATCGACCTGCTTGTGAACAACGCCGGGATGGGAGCCGGTGGGGCTGT
Organism: Lipingzhangella rawalii; assembly: GCF_031628175.1. Classification (NCBI taxonomy): domain Bacteria; kingdom Bacillati; phylum Actinomycetota; class Actinomycetes; order Streptosporangiales; family Nocardiopsidaceae; genus Lipingzhangella; species Lipingzhangella rawalii. The sequence continues at coordinate 49,895 of NZ_JAVLVT010000003.1, forward strand.
TGCCTCCCAGCCGGTCGCGGAGTTGGACCGGCTCCTGGAACTGAATGTACGCGCACTGGTTCGACTGACCCGCGCCGTACTTCCGGCGCAGCTGGCCCGTCGCAGTGCCGGGATCACGATTCCCCTCGGCGTGGTCAACGTGTCCTCCATGGCGGCCGCACTGCCGGCTGTTCCCGGTAACGCGGCCTACGGGGCGTCGAAGGCGTTCGTGCGTTCGTTCAGTGAGAGCGTGGCCGCCGAGGTGCGTCCGCAGGGCATCACCGTCACCGTGGTCCTCCCGGGGTACGTGCGCACCGAGATGACCCGGGAGATGCAGGAACAGGGCGCGCCCGAGATCGCGTGGGTGGACAAGGACCGCGTGGTTGTGGACTCGCTGCGTGCGTGGGCCACCGGGCGCTCCAGCGTGACGCCCGGTGCGCAGTACAAGCTGGCGGGCGGGGTACTGCGCCTGGTGCCGTCGAGCGTGGCCCAGGCAGTGTTCGGCCGTCGGCGCGAGTAGAGGCGACACCGGCCTCCGGTGCTGTGCCGGCTGTCGTCGCCGCGTACCTCGTTCCGGTCTTCGTGCGCAGGGACGGATCCCGCGTTGGTCCCGGCGGGCAGCGGGGAGTCCCGGTGTGCGGGCGGGCGGTACCGGTACCGTAACCTGGAGGAGCGTCATCCACCGAGGAAGAGCACGATGAAGACCTTTGACGATCTGTACGCCGAGTTGGCGGAGAAGGCGGCAGCCCGCCCCGAGGGCTCGGGAACCGTGGCGGCGCTGGACGCCGGGGTCCATACCATCGGCAAGAAGATCGTCGAGGAGGCTGCCGAGGCGTGGATGGCCGCCGAGTACGAGTCGAATGACCGAGCGGCCGAAGAGATTTCCCAGTTGCTCTATCACCTCCAGGTGTTGATGCTGGCGCGCGGGCTGCGGCCAGCGGACGTCTACGCGCATCTCTAGGCCGGTTTGGGGTCGTCGCATCCGCAAACCGGCCGGTGCCGTCCGTGCTCGGGGCGTGTCCTCGCCCCGACGCCGCCCACGTCCGCCCCGGAAACCGCGAGGAATACCGAATGCCTGACCAGCTCCGTATCGCCGTACCGAACAAGGGACAGCTCGCCGAACCCGCCGCCGACATGCTGCGGGAGGCCGGCTACATCCAGCGCAAGGACTCCCGGGATCTCGTCCTGGTGGACCCGGACAACAACGCCGAGTTTTTCTTCCTGCGCCCCAAGGACATCGCCGTCTACGTGGGGGAGGGCATCCTCCAGGTCGGTATCACGGGCCGGGACATGCTGCTGGACTCCCAGGCCGCCGTGGAGGAGGTCCTTCCCCTCGGCTTTGGCGGATCCACGTTCCGGTTCGCCGCTCCCGGAGGCCGGGACATGCGTGTGGAGGACCTCTCCGGAAAGCGCGTGGCCACCTCCTACTCCGGTCTGCTGACCCAGTACCTCCGGGAGCGCAACATCGACGCGCGGGTGATCCACCTGGACGGTGCCGTGGAGAGCTCCATCCAGTTGGGGGTGGCCGACGCCGTCGCCGATGTCGTGTCCACCGGAACGACACTGCGGAACGCCGGACTCGAGACCTTCGGTGAGCCGATTCTGGAGTCCGAGGGAGTCGTGGTGCGGCAGTACGGCGCCGACACCGACCCGTCCGTCGAACAGCTGCTGCGGCGGCTGCGTGGTGTTCTCGTGGCCCGGGACTACGTGATGATGGACTACGACGTGCACGCCGAACGTTTGGACGACGCCGTGGCGCTCACCCCGGGAATGGAGGGTCCGACCGTCTCCCCGCTGCACCGGGAGGGGTGGGTGGCGGTCCGCGCGATGGTTCCGCGTCGGGATGCTCAACGCATCATGGATGATCTGTGGGGTATCGGGGCGCGCGCGATCCTGGTGACCGACATCTACGCCTGCCGGTTGTGAACGGCGCGGTTCCCCAGCCCGACCACGCCCCACGTGTTGTGGAGCGCACCATGGGGGTTTGCGGTGAGCTGGTGTTACGTGAGGTGGACGGCCAGTACGAGATTATCGCGGACGGGATGTTCCTCATGGACACCCGGGACGGCCGCTCGGAACGCGCGATGGTCAGTGCCGGCCTGCGAGCCCTACCCCGGGGACGCGTGGGCGTGCGGGTGCTCGTTGGTGGGCTGGGAGTTGGTTTCACGGCGCGGGCGGCCTTGGACGAGCCGAGTGTGGACCATGTCCACGTCCTGGAGCTCGAGCCCCGGGTGATCGCCTGGCATCAGGGACCGTTGGCGGCTGGGGCCGGTCACCTTCTGGCCGAGGACCGCTGCCTGATCGAGTGCGCCGACCTGGTGGCCTGGCTGGATGCGGCCGGATCCGTACCGGAAACGGCCGGCTACGACTTGGTCTGTCTCGATGTGGACAACGGTCCGGACTGGACGCTACGTACGGCCAATGCGTGGCTGTACGGGGATGATGCCCTGGAGCGGCTACGGGCGGTGACCCGACCGGGGGGAGTGGTCGCCTTCTGGAGCTCCGCACCGGCGCCCGGATTCGTCCGGTGGCTCACACAGCGCTGTTCGCCCCACGGGGGCACGGTGGAGACGGTGACGGTGCCCACCGACCGGGGGGAACCCGACACGGTTTACGTGGCACGCCTGGGGGGCTGACCCCGCGGTGTGCGACTCCGCCCCGGCGCCGGACGACACCGGGGCGGAGGTTGCCTCAGCTGGCGTCGTCCGAGCTCTGCTGCTTGGCGATCTCGGCCCGTACCTGCTCCATGTCCAGTTCGCGGATCTGGCGGATCAGGTCCTCCAGCGACTCTTCGTTCAGGGCACCGGCCTCCTGGTACAGCACGGTGCGCTCCCGGACCGCCATGAGTGTCGGGATGGAGCTGATCCCGAACTCGCGGGCAATCATCTGCTGTGCCTCGGTGTCCACCTTGCCGAAGACGATGTCCGGGTGCTTCTCCGAAACGCGTTCGTAGACGGGGCCGAACTGCTGGCATGGACCGCACCACTCGGCCCAGAAGTCGACCAGGACGACGTCGTTCCCGGTCAGGGTTTCGTTGAAGTTCTCGGTGGTGAGCTCGAGTGTTGCCACTGTCTGCCCCTATGTCATATCGATGTGCTCGGATGAGCGGTGCATGCTCTCCCTGCGCTACAGCGGCACGGAACCATGGATTGTTCCTGGCCGCTGGATCCGGCCCGTGAGCACCCCGGTGCGGACACGAAGGAGCCCTGGTGAGTACGGTCTCAGCACAGTCCGGTGGCGATGACCCACCGGAGCCGAATCCAGACGTGAAGTCGCGTCAGGTCAGGGAGCCAGACTATCGGTTCACGCTGGCCAACGAGCGTACGTTCTTGGCCTGGATGCGTACGGCACTGGCGTTGTTGGCGGGCGGTGTGGCCGTGTTGTATCTGGTGCCCCTGGACTGGGGCGGTCCGGTGCGGCTCCTGGTCGGCCTCTGCCTCACGATCCTGGCCCTGGTGGTGGCGTGTTGGGCGCCGTTGCGGTGGACACGGGTGCAACGTGCGATGCGGCGAGAGGAACCGCTGCCGACGTCGCTGCTGCCCCTGTTCACGACGGTGGCCCTGGCCGGGGTGATCCTGGTTGTTCTGGTGGGACCCCTCCTGTGAGTGGGAGTCGCGCCGGGGGCGAGGATCCCGGTCTCCAGGCGGAACGTACCCTGCTGTCCTGGCAGCGCACGGTGGCGTCGTTGGTGGTCGTGGCGGCTCTGTACCTGCGGGACCCGGGCGTGCTGGTTGTGGCGGGCACGCATCGGCAGGTGGACGGCCGACTGCTGGTGGTGGGTCTGCTCCTGGCCGCGGCTGGGGTCCTCATCGCCGTGCTGCGCGTGCGGTGGCGCCGTACCCGGCACGGTGTCCTGGACCACCGGACGGGGGCCCCGCCGGCCCCGTTGGCACCTCCGTGGCTGATCGTGGCGGTGAGTGGGATCGTCGTTGGGTTGGGTGTGGCGGTCCTGGCCGATGTTGGACTGGGATGGACCGGGGTGCCCCCGTGACCAGGGGCGCCCCCGCGCTGCTGCTACCGGGGTGTGGCCGGAATCCGCGTTGAGGGGGTGCCGGCGGGCCGGGCCTCGATGATGGAGGTGATGATGCGGTCCAGGTCGTACTCGGGCTGGTAGCCGATCAGTTCGGTGGCGAGCGAAATGTCGGGCATGCGGCGCTGCATGTCCTCGTAGCCGGGGCCGTAGGCCTCCGTGTACGGAACGAAGGAGACCTCGCTGCGGGAGTTGGCGAGCTCGCGGACGCGGTCGGCCAGCCCCTTGATGGAGACCTCCTCGACACCGCCGAGATTGACGGCGCGATGGTGGGCGGTAGGGGTATCGAGCAGCGCCACGATGGCGGGCACCACGTCGAAGACGGAACCGAAGCAGCGCCGCTGGGTGCCGTCTCCGTAGACGGTGATCGGAGCGTCCTCCAGGGCCTGGGCAACGAAGCGGGGAACCACCATGCCGTAGCGTCCGGTCTGTCGGGGGCCGACGACATTGAAAAAGCGCAGGATCACACACGGCAGACCGCTCTTCTGGCCGTGGACGTAGGCCAGGAGCTCGTCCAGTCCCTTGGCCGCGGCGTAGGACCAGCGGCTCTTGAGGGGTGATCCGAGGACACGGTCGGCGTCCTCCCGCAGCCCCGGGCTGTCGTTCTTACCGTAGACCTCGCTCGTGGAGGCGACCGTGAACCGGGCGCCGTGGCGTACCGCCGCCTCGACGACGTTCTCGGTTCCGGTGAGATTCGTGCGCAGCGACTCCAGGGGACGATCCACGATCGTATGGACACCGACGGCCGCGGCCAGGTGGAACACCGTGTCCTGGCCTCGCACGCACTCCTCGACCCGGTCCTGGTCCAGGATGGAACCGTGCACGAACCGGATCGCCCCGTCGAGCTGGTGCAGATTCGCCATGGACCCGGTGGACAGGTCATCGAGGACCGTCACTTCGTGTCCGTTCGCGACCAGATAGTCGCACAGGTGGGAGCCGATGAATCCGGCACCGCCCGTGACCAGAGCCTTCACTGAAATACCCTCCGTGAGAAACAAGACGAGCTGCGGCTCAGCACCGAAACCGCAGAACCGACCGGTACGGCTGCCGGTCTCAGACCAGCAGGCGCATGACGTGGAACCCTTCGGCCAGTGCGACCCCACCCTGCATTCCGCGCAGGGTCGCCAGGCTGCGCAGGGTCGGTTCGGATCGCGTGTGGGGATGTTGGTGCATCTGTGTTCCATACAGACGCATTGCCGAGATCTTGGCGTCGAGGTCGGCGTCGCTCAGCTCCACGAGCAGACTGGGAGCGGGACAGCTGTCATACCGCCACTGGTCGGCCGCCTCCTCGTAGGACAACACCAGCCGGGGATGGTGCCGCAGCCGGGTGTTGGACGGCCGTAGGGCCGTATGCGCGGCCTCCGCCGTGACCTGGTGGTCCTGGTTGTAGCTGGTCCGGTGTGGCGCGACCACGATCGTGGGTTCCAGTTCGGCGACGGACAGCGAGCTGTACCGTTCGATGACACCGGCGAGGTCCACCCGGGCCACGGTGTCCAGGCGGAGGTGGTAGTCGTCGCCGGGAAAGGCGATGTCCCAGCTGTCCCAACCGAAATGGTCGGCCACCCGTTTGATTTCCCCGTATCGTTCTTCGGCGGTGGACAGGCCCGCCGGGGAGAAGTCTCTGGTGTCGCCGACGGTCAGGAACTGGACGTGCACGTCGGCCCCGGCCCGTTTGGCCTTGTTGATCAATCCCCCGCAGCCGAGGGTTTCGTCGTCCGGATGTGGGGCGAGGATGAGGATCCGTTCCTGGGACCAGTCGATGGTCATGAGTTCAGTCCTTCGTTCGGGGGATCCGATACTGGTCCGGACCGACGCCACTCGGCCCGGGGGACGGGTGCGTGGCGGGCGCCTGGGCACTATGGCGGGCAGCCCGCAGGATGTCGAGGGCGGCGGGACCTTCGTTGAAGAGCAGGTCCACCGCCGCCAGGCGGGGTCGGAACTCCGTGGACGGATTCCAGAACTGGGTGTAGCGCGGGTGGGCGAAGTTCTGCCACTCGACCGAAACGCCGTAGCGCGCGAACACCTCCTCGTCGACGTAGCCGCGGGCGCCATCTCCGGAGAGCATGGTGGTGGCTCCGACCTTGGCCGTGATCTGGGCCAGTAGCTCACTCTTCTGCCCGGGGAAGTCCCCCAGCTCGCTGGCGCGCACGACCGGGGTGGTGATGCCGAAGCAGCGCAGCAGTGCGTTGGTCGTGGCCAGGGCGAGCTCGTCCAGACGGTGCCACTCCCGGTCGTAGATCGCAGTGAACTCCGATCCGAACTCGTCCCAGAACGGAGCGTTCGAGTAGCAGTGATCTGCCATGCTCCGTCGGTGTTTGAGTCGCCACTGTTGGGAGTTGTCGATGTGTTTGTCCAGAATTCGTTCGTCTCGGCTGCGCTGCACAACCGGGACCGTGAGGAGGACCGGCCCGTTCTTGGATCCGAGGTAGTTGCGGTTCTGCCAGCCTTTCCGCTCGTACTGCACATGATCGAGGACGACGAACAGGTCGCAGCGATCAATCTTGTCGAGGTACCCCAGCCAGGGCAGGTAGTGCGGCTGGTGCATGGCGACGCGCACGGACGTTCTCCTCTGCGGCGCTTGGGACGGCAGGTCGTTCCGGGATGCCTGTTCGTCCGGTGGGCCAAGGCGTCACCAGAGTGACAGCTGATTCATTGATATGTCTGGGATTCCATTGAATTGAAGTGTTATCTGTGTCTTGGGATGCTGACTCCTTGAGTCACGCCACTATGTCCCCAATAGTGCCAACATCATCCGCCCGTCGGCATAGGATTCTGGTGGCCTATGTAGGCCGTCGGTTGGTGTGAACTGACTCCCTCGGTGACGCGTCAAATCAGGAGACCGTTTTGTCTGGATCGAGGGGCAACGCCCGCTACGTCCCGCGGAGGCTGTGTGCGTACCGCACGTTTCATCGGAGGCCTGACCACGGTCGTCCTCGCCCTGTCCCTGGCCGGTGGGCTGTTCACGCAGTGGATCCAGTTCGCGCTCGGGCTGGCGGGGAGCACCGTCCCGGCCGCGCTGTTCCTGTGGTTGGTCTTCGGAGTGAACCTCACCGTCTGGTTCCTGATCGGCCTCGTGCGCGCCGGTGACGACGGTGCGCGCAGCCTCGCCCGGCGACGACGGATCGCCGCGGCACGCCAACCGTCCGCCGTGACCGGGGCCTCCAGGATCCGCCAGCGGGCCGTACCCGCCACCGGGGCGGAGCGCACGTCGGGGGCGCCGCGTGTCCCGACTCCGACGCTGGGATATGCGCGTGGGTCCGCCCCCGGAGGCACGGGCGGAGACGATGTACACACCCCTTCGACGGCCCTGGCGCTGGCCCGCGCCGCCGGCGACGTGGGGCTGGGGCATTCACCCGCCGTGGACGATACCCGCGCGGCCCCGGCGGATACGCGTGCCGAGCGGCGAACACCGGCTGCGGCCGGACCGGACGAGGCGGATGCTGCACCCGCGCGGATCGCGGTGGTCATTCCGGCGCACAACGAGGAACCGGTGATCGGCGCCGCGGTGCGCTCCGCGCTGCGTCTGTTTCACCGGTGGGACATCTACGTCGTGTCCGACTCCTCGCGGGATGCCACCGCGGACATCGCTGCGGACACGGGCGTGAACGTGCTGGAGCTGCTCACGAACCGGGGCAAGGCGGGGGCCCTCGAAGCGGTGATCTCCGAGTTCGACCTGGTGAACAATTACGACGCCGTGGTCATTCTGGACGCCGATACCGAGCTGGACGAACACTACCTCCAGGGTGTGCGCCGGCAGATGGAGGATCCGCGGGTGGCTGCGGTCGCCGGGCTGGTTGTTGCCGAGTGGAAGCCCTGGGAACGCACCCTGCTGGGGCGGTTGATCTCCGCGTATCGGGACCGTCTGTATGTGATGTTGCAGTACCTGATGCGGTTCGGCCAGACCTGGCGCCACACCAGTACCACCTTCATCGTTCCGGGGTTCGCCAGCGCGTACCGCACCCGGGTGTTGCGCGAGGTGGACATCAATCCCAAGGGGTTGGTGATCGAGGACTTCAATATGACGTTCGAGGTCCATCGTCGGCGCCTGGGCCGTATCTCCATGGCACCGAACGCGCGCGCCGTGTGTCAGGATCCGTTCACCCTCGGCGACTACGTCCGTCAGGTGCGACGTTGGACTCTCGGGTTCTGGCAGACGGTTCGGCTGCACGGGATCTGGCCCAGCCTGTTCTGGTTCGCGCTCCTGTGCTACCTGGTCGAGGTGATGTTCGTCTCCGTGGTGCTACTGAGTGCCGCCGCTCTCGCCGTGTTCACCGCACTGCCCCTGGTGGTTGGGGATGTGGTGCTGGAGGTGGGGGCCTACGCGAGTGTCTACGAGTCGGTGACGGCGGTACTTCCGCTGCCGGTGCTGCTGGTGGGGTTGCTGGTTCCGGACTACGTGTTGACCTGCGTGTTGGCTGCACTTCGGCGTCGTCCGAGTTACCTGATCTACGGGTTGTTCTTTCTTCCCCTGCGGCTCATCGACTCCTACCTGATTCTGCGTACCCTGCCGCAGGCCTGGCGGGCGCGCTCGGACGGCCGGTGGAACAGCCCGGGCCGGAAGGCCGCGCGGCTCTGAGGGGTGCCCGTATGCACGGTTCCCGGCTCCGAGGCGGGTAGTCGGTTCCGGCCCCCACGAGCAGCAGGTCACGGTGCGGGCTTAGGCTCGGGGACAGGCCGGGTCTACGGGGGTTCTCCCGGTCGGTTGTTGTCTATCAGGGCGAGGTTTGCCGGCGTGTCCCAGAGAAGTGGCTCGATCAACTTCACCGTGTACCGGGTTCTGGCGTTCTTGGCGAGTGGCTGGCTGCTGCTGCTGACCTTCGTCGCGATGCCCGCGAAGTACCTGGTCGGGGCGGACGCGGCCTTTCCGCTGGTGCACCCGCCCGCGGCCGCGGCGGGATGGTTCGGTGACGACAGCCTGCTGATGACTCTGATCGCCGTGCCCCACGGCTACATCTATCTCGCCTACGTGCTGGCGGTGTTGTGGCTGGCCGTGGATCGGCGTTGGGGCGTCTGGGGCACGGTCAGCACGATGCTGGCTGGCACGATTCCGTTTCTCGGCTTCGTTGTGGAGCACCGCCTTGCCGTGAGGGAGCGGGAGCGGCTGCGTGGAACCGAGGGCGGTGCGGTTGCCAACGGTGACGAAGCTGGCGACGGGGGGCAGGCCGCGATGGTGTCCGGATCCGGCGGGGCGTAGCGGGCGCCGGCCGGCCCGGGTCAGGGCATCGGCGTGGGCGGGTTCGGGGCCGGGGTGTCGGGCCGCCCGTCCTGGTCGGCCGCGTCGTGTTGGAGGGCCGTGTCCCGTGCCTCGCGTCGGATCAGTGATCCCCAGAAGGCCAGCGCCACCACGGCGAACAGTCCCCACTGTCCCGCGTAGCTGAGATTGCGCAGGTTCCACTCGTACTTCTCCGGGGTCTCCACCGGTGGGGAGGTTTCCAGCTGTGGCGTGTCGGGTTCCGTCTGGGTGATCGAACCCTCGAAGAGCTGGTAGGGCCATTCGTTGATAAGGACGGCGGGAGAGACGCGCTCCACGTGTCCCTCGGGAATGTCCACCGGCGTGAATCCCTCGGTGGGTTCCTGCTGTGGTGGGGTCAGCCACCCCAGGACGGTTACCTCTCCCTCGGGTGGGGGTGGGGCATCGGCGCCGGAGGCGACCTCCTCGTCGGACAGCCAGCCCCGGATGACCGCGACCGCCGTGTCCGTTTCCGGGGCGGGTGCATCGGGAGGTGGGTCGACCACCACGGGCGCGACCACGTGGAACCCGGGCTCACCGGTTGTGGAGAGTCCGGGCGTGAGCCGTTGGTGATCCGCGTCGTAACGACCGGTGACCTGCACCGGCTGGTTCGCCCTGTCGGTGGGCAGGTACTCACCGGGAGACGTCACCGTGGCGACCTCCACGGGGTCGGCAAAGTTCTCCGCCATGGGCAGGGCGTCTCGTTCCGGTTCCTTGGCCGCGGCGTACTGCCAGTAGGCCCCCAGGGCGCAGCCCGCCACCACGAGCACCATGGCCAGGTGGATGCCAAGCCACCGGGGGGACAGAAGTCGCATAAGCACGGTTCCAGGCTATGTCGACCTGGGGCGATGCTGGCGCCACCCCCCGTGAGGCGGGCGGTTGGCCCCGACTTGGTCCGATCCAGAACTGAACCTGGTAGTTACTTTAAGTAATTATTAGTCACAGAGGGTTGTCCGAGTAGGTGGGGATGAGTACTCTGGTTATCAGCGAGCTGGAGATGAGCCCAGCAGCGACACGAAGCCACGGTGAGGTCGCGACTTCTGGGGGGAGGAGTAACGCGACCGTTCCCAAGGCGAGGGTCGCCTCCGTACTTTGAGGGGGGATGCGGAGGCGACCCTCGCGTTTTCGTGCGCTCCGGCCGCTCGTGCCAGCATCAGGCACCGATGTTGTGGAATCACCCACTGTGGACAGCGGCAGCCGGTACGCTTTTTCTCCCGCTGTCTCCGGGAGGTCACCAATGGCCGCCGTTCCCCTCGATTACCGGTTTGACGGGCCACGGTCCGCGCCGGTGGTACTCCTGCTGGGCGCGCTCGGCCCACAGTGGACCATGTGGGAACCACAACTGCCGGAGCTGACCCGGACCGCACGTGTCCTGCAAATCCACCATCGTGGGAGTGGGGCGTCGCCGGCCCCGCCGGGGGACTACACCCTGGAGGAACTGGCCGTGGACGTACGCGCGGTACTGGACCGCTGCGCCATCGACACGGTCAGTGTGGTGGGATGCGGATTCGGGGGCATGGTCGCGGTTCAGTTGGCCGTGTCCCAGCCGGAACGGGTGCGCCGGCTGGCTCTGGTATCGGCGAGCGCGCGGGTCACCGCCGGGCGTCAGTGGTGGCAGTACAGTGCCCAGGTGCGCGCCTCCGGAACCTCCAGCGTGGTCCCCGCACTGACCAAGCACTGGTTCACTCCCGCGTTCGACATGCAGCGCCCCGAGATCATCGACCGCCTCACCCGGGAGTGTGCAGCGATGCACGCCAACGGGTTGGCGGGCTGCCTGGCCGCGATGGCTGCCGCGGACCAGCGCTCGCTGCTGGCCAGAGTGCACATACCGGTTGTTGTCGTCGCAGCCGCGCACGACACCCTGACCCCGCCCGCACACGGCAAACGCCTCGCTTCGATGCTGCCGCGTGCCCGGTACGAGCGCATCCCCGGTGGGGCCCACCTGGTCAACATCGAACGCTCCGCGGCGGTCAACGAGGCGATGGTTCCGCATGTCGTCCGGTAGGGGACGGCGGTAGGCTGACCGCAGCTCAGCCCCAGGTCAGTCGAGGAGTCGCAGGTGAGTCACCGGGATCCCAACCGTCCGGGAGTCCCCGAGAACGGCCCTCGTCCGCAGGAGCCGATCGATTCCGACGTGGATCTGCACATCCCGCAGCATGTGCGGGAACTGCGCCGGACCCCCGGGGCGGTACTGGCCGCGATCGCGGTGGGGGGAGCCTGCGGGGCTGTGGCTCGGCATGGGATGGATGTGTGGTTTTCTCGTGATCCGGGTGATTTTGCTTGGGCGACGTTCCTGGTCAACCTGTCGGGATGCCTCCTGATCGGGGTGTTGATGGTGGTGGTCACCCAGGTGGTTCCGCATTCCCGATTGCTGCGTCCCTTCCTGGGGGTCGGTCTGCTCGGGGGCTACACCACCTTTTCCACGCACATCGTGGATGCCCAACTCATGTTGACGGCCGCTGAACCGGATGCGGCCGGGGCACTGCTGTTCCTGGCGGCCAATGTGGTGGGTGGCCTGGCGGCTGCCTGGATCGGTGTTGCCCTCACGGAACGCGTCCTGCGCCGGCCGATCGCCGCCGTAGCGGCACGTCAGCGTGGGGGCCAGACATGATGGTGGTGCTGATCGCTCTTGGCGGTGCTGTGGGGGCGGTCGCGCGTTACCTCGTCGACCGTTTCGTCCAGGCCAGGCACGACTCGGTGTTTCCGTGGGGAACCCATGTGGCCAATGTCCTGGCCTGCCTGCTGTTCGGATTCGTGGCGGCGCTCGGTCTGCCGCCGTGGCTGTTCACACTGTTGGCTGTTGGTTTCCTCGGGGCGCTGTCCACCTACTCCACCTTCGCCTACGAGACACTGCGGCTTGCGCAGAATCGCGCACGGCTGCTGGCACTCGCGAATGTCGCAGCCTCGGTAACCGCCGGCCTTGGCGCTGCCGTCCTCGGCACCGCTCTTGCCGACACTGTCTAGTTCCCCTCCCGCCGAGCGATCCGCCTCGGTATACGCATGGGATACGCTCGTGTCGCCGTGCAGGTCCGGCACCGTTGTGCACGAGGGAACGGCACGTTCCCATGCCGCGAGGGCGATTCGGACCAGGCCGGGGTGCTTTTCGCCGGGCCCGCGACAGACCCGTTGGCCGTCGTGCGGGGAGCGCCCCGGAAGCAGGACACCACCGGTGCCCACCAGGGCGCGACGCCTCCGGCGGCCGAGTCGACGCGTGCCGTTCGGCGATGACCGGGACCACAATGCCCTCCCCTCCGGTGGGTGGTGTGGTCTGGGTGTTTCTCGCGGCGCCGGGTGGCGTGTCCATCGCTGGCAGTCTTGCGCACAGAATCCACGCCTCCGCGTCATGGACCAGCTTCCGCACCGACCACGTGGCGCCATAGCTTGTTGATGCGCTCTGCGCCGGACACCTCGACCTGCCCGGATATGTATAACATGTACTATCGAACATAGCGTTTTATATATCGGATGGAGGACTTGGATGACATCTCGCCACGCGTCGGCGTCCACCGACGCAGAACACTCGCCACCGCCGGCGACGGTCAGGGTGCACAACCTCCGCATGCGGTACGGAGAGACCGAGGTCCTGCGCGGTGTGGACTTCCGTGTCGATCGTGGCGAGGTGGTGTGTCTCCTCGGGCCGAACGGAGCCGGGAAGACCACCACCGTGGAAGTACTGGAAGGTTTCCGGCGCCGTTCGGCCGGAACCGTGACGGTGCTGGACGAGGACCCGGCTCACGGCGGTGAGTCGTGGCGGGCCCGACTGGGCGTTGTGGTGCAGTCATGGCGGGATCACAGCCTGTGGCGGGTACGGGAACTGTTGGGCCACCTCGCCCGTTACTACGCGCCGTATTCCACTCCGCAGCGACCTCGCCCCCGAGACGTGGAGGAACTACTCACCACCGTCGGGCTTGCCGAGTACGCCCAGGCACGGATCAAGAATCTCTCCGGGGGCCAGCGGCGACGCCTCGACGTCGCTGTGGGGCTGGTCGGTAGTCCGGAGGTGTTGTTCCTGGATGAGCCCACCGCCGGGTTCGATCCGCAGGCGCGGCGGGAGTTCCACGATGTCGTCCATGAGCTGGCCGACCAGAGCACCACCGTTCTGTTGACCACCCACGATCTGGACGAGGCGGAGAAGCTCGCGGATCGGATCCTGGTCCTGGCTGGCGGACGGATCATCGCCGACGGATCCCCGGAGGCGCTCAAGCTCCGGGTGGCGGGTACGAGTGAGGTGCGTTGGATCCAGGGCGGGCGGCAGTTCGTCCACAGCACGACAGACGCGACCGGATACGTGCGGGAACTGCTTTGTCAGCACAGCCAGCACGGCCAGCACAGCCAGCACGGTGCGGACATTGAGGGTCTGGAAGTGCGCCGGGCCAGCCTGGAGGACGCCTACATGACGATGGTGCGCACCCATGAGTCCGGTGACTCCGAGACCGCGGTTCGCGCCTTCACCGAGGAGGTGGCCCCGTGACGAGGTGGACAACGGCTGTTCGGCTCGGCGTCGAACGCGGAGGAATCGAGGTCCGGCACGCGTTTACCAGTGGCCAGGAACTATGGAACAACTTCTTCTGGCCGGTACTGATGCTGCTGGTTCTCGTGTTCATGCGCGGGTCGACGGTCCCGGGCACGGACGTCGACCTGACGGTGATGGTCCTGCCCGGGATCGTGGGTGTGTTCATCGCCATGGCGATGTTGAACCTGGCGGGCCCCATATCACTGGACCGTGAGGATGGGACGCTGCTGCGTGCCAAGGCGACACCCCGTGGAATGGTGGGCTATCTGGTTGGCAGGATTCTCAAGGTGGCAGTTTTGACTCTGGCAGGTCTGCTCGCCTTCCTGGTACCTGGAGTGATGCTGGTTGAGGGGCTCCGTGTGGGTGACCCCAGCGCATGGCTGCACCTGTTGGCCGTCTTTACCCTCGGCATGGTGGCGGTGCTTCCGCTCGGTGCCGTTGTGGGGGCACTGTTCGCTAACCCCCGGAACCTGTTCGTGGTCTATATGCCGATGATGGCGCTGATCGCGGTCTCGGGTATCTTCTACCCGATCACCGAACTTCCGGCCTGGTTGCAGGGTGTCGCCCAGGTGTTTCCGGTGTACTGGCTCGGGCTCGGGGTGCGTGCCGCATTATTGCCGGACCAGATGGCCGCAGCAGAGATCGGTGGGTCCTGGCGGCAGCTGGAGATGGTTGGCGTGCTGGGAGTATGGGCGGCGGTCGGTTTGGTTCTCGCCCCGATCCTGATGCGGCGGATGGTGCGGGGGGAGTCCGGTGCCCGGGTTGCGGCCCGAAAACAGCAGGCCCTACAGGGATGGGTATGACCGGCAAGCCCTGGTGACCCGTAGGAGAGGACGATCGGCGATCAGCGAGACTGTCTACAACCGGATCGCCATGCTGCGAGCGGAGCGTGGTGTGTCCCGTCGCCAGCTTGCCGAGGCGCTCGGGGTGCACTACCAGACCGTGGGCTACCTGGAGCGGGGGGAGTACAGTCCCAGCCTGCACCTGGCTCTCCGTATCGCGGAGTATTTCGAGGTTCCGGTGGAGGTCGTGTTCTCCATCCGACCCTTCGCCCGGCTGGGCACCACAGGTGCCGGTAGCTCCGCGGCCGGAAGCTGACCGGTGATGGCCTTTCGGCGTCCGGTCGGTTGACCGCCGCGACATCCGGCTTCGCGGCCGGCGCCGGAGTGTGGGTTCAGCCCTGACCCGGGCGGGCGTGTCCAGCCCTAACCGTGTGTCCGGAACTGGCCGCTCGCGTCTGTGGGGATTGACGCCCTCTGCGGCCGTCCCCGATTCTGAGGAGGCAGCCAGGGAGTTGGCTCCGGGCCCGGGGAGTCCGACTGTCCTGGCTGGGCAGAAGGGTGTTGCCTCGCGGCATCCTCCGTCGCGGGACTCCTCCACCCGCGTGGTTCCCGCGAGTGTCCGTCCCGCTCGCGGGGCGTCGCCCACGAGTTCCCCTCCCTTCGTGGGCGACGCCACCCGCCCGTGGGTGACCCTCGCCACTCACGGGCGGGCTACCCCTCCAGGTTTTTCCGAGAATATCCCTGTTGTGTAGGGCTGTTGCGGTAATCGCATTTCATTGCCCGGGGATGCCGATGGCAAAGTCTTGGTGTTTGCCCTGGTTAGACTCGGGAAAGCCATGAACGTGACGCAAAATCCGAACCCACATATACAGTCAGCTACCTACGTTTCCGAGCCCGGTGCACGCTCCGCCACCAGCCATTTCATTGATGGCGAGTGGCGCGCCTCGATCGCCGGTGGGGTACGCGACATCCTCAACCCCTACGACGCCTCCGTGCTGGCGGTGGCCAGCGAGGGTGGTGCAGTCGACGCCGAAGCGGCAGTTGCCGCGGCCCGCCGGGCGTTCGACAACGGAGACTGGCGCACGCGCTCAGCCGCTGAGCGTGGCGAGATCCTGCGCCGTATCGCCGCGGGACTCCGACGTGACCGCGAGGAAATCGCCCTCCAGGAATCCCTCGACACCGGAAAGACCGTGGAAGAGGGGCGCATCGACGTCGACGACGTGACCGGCGTCTTCGACTACTACGCCGACCTCGCCACCAGCGACCCGGGACGGCTGGTGAACGGTCCCGAGGAGGTGCTCAGCCGGGTCGTCTACGAGCCGGTGGGTGTGTGCGCCATGATCACCCCCTGGAACTACCCACTCCTCCAGCTTTCCTGGAAGATGGCCCCCGCCATCGCGGCCGGCTGCACCATGGTGATCAAGCCCAGTGAACTCACCCCCGTCACCACCGGCAAGCTCGTCGAACTCGCGGTCGAGGCGGGGACCCCCGCTGGGGTGGTCAACCTCGTGTTGGGGGCGGGAGACCCGGTGGGTTCCGCCCTCGTCGACAGCCCGGATGTCGATCTCGTCTCCTTTACCGGGGGTCTACACACGGGACGGCGCATCATGGCCCGCGCTGCGGAGACCGTGAAGAAGGTGGCGCTGGAGCTCGGGGGCAAGAACCCCAACATTATTTTCCCCGACGTTGACCTGGACACCGCAGTCGACTATGCACTGATCGCCGGATTCTTCCACTCTGGGCAGGTGTGTTCGGCCGGAGCTCGGCTGATCGTGCACACCGACATCCACGACGCCTTCGTGGACGAGCTGGCCCGCCGCGCCTCCGACATCCGACTTGGCTGCGGGCAACACGAAGGTGTCGAATGCGGTCCGCTGATCTCGGCGGAGCACCGGGAGAAGGTGGAGCATCTCGTGTCCCGCGGGGTGGCCGAGGGTGCGCACGTGCTGTGTGGTGGCCACCGGCCCCAGAGCCCGGACCTGGCCGACGGCTTCTTCTACCGGCCGACCGTGCTCACCAACTGCCACCGCGGAATGGACGTGGTCCAGACCGAGGTGTTCGGCCCCGTCGTCACCGTCGAGAAGTTCCAGACCGAGGCCGAGGCGATCTCGCTGGGCAACGACACCGACTACGGACTCTCCGGTGGCGTGTGGACCAACGACACCGGTCGCGGTGAACGCGTCGCCGCGGGGCTCCGACACGGCACCGTGTGGATCAACGACTACGGCCCCTACATTCCCGCGGCCGAGTGGGGCGGATTCAAACGCTCCGGTGTGGGCCGGGAGTTGGGCCACGCCGGTCTGGACGAGTACCGCGAGGCCAAGCACATTTACCGCAACCTGAACCCGCAGCCACAGCGCTGGTTCGGTGAGTAGAAAGACCTGAACACGTGGAGCACACCGAGTTCGACTACGTCATCGTTGGCGGCGGAACCGCCGGTTCGGTCCTCGCGAACCGGCTCACCGAGGACCCGAACACGACCGTCTGTGTGATCGAGGGCGGCCCCTCCGACGTTGGCCTGGAACGCGTACTCCGGCTGCGGGAGTGGCTGGATCTCCTGGACAGCGACCTCGACTACGGTTACACCACCGTGGAGCAACCCCGCGGCAACTCCCACATCGTGCACTCGCGTGCGCGGGTGCTCGGGGGCTGTTCCTCGCACAACAC
This sequence comes from Lipingzhangella rawalii, assembly GCF_031628175.1. Taxonomy (NCBI): domain Bacteria; kingdom Bacillati; phylum Actinomycetota; class Actinomycetes; order Streptosporangiales; family Nocardiopsidaceae; genus Lipingzhangella; species Lipingzhangella rawalii. The sequence continues at coordinate 67,096 of NZ_JAVLVT010000003.1, forward strand.
CCTGATCAGTTTCCGGCCCTTTCCCCAGGACCTGGACGACTGGGTGGCTGCCGGTGCCGAAGGGTGGGACAACGCGACCGTGCAGTCCTACGCCGACCGGATCAAGTGCAACATCATCCCGGTCGCTCCGCAGGACCGGAACGAGCTCGTGCAGGACTGGGTCACCGCCTCGGCGAAGTCCACCGGAGTTCCGGTGGTGCGCGACTTCAACGCGCTCACCTCACACGGCGGCGGATTCAGCGAAGGGGTGGGCTTCCTGTCCATCGCCTATGATCCCTACACGGGACACCGGTCCTCGGCTTCGGTTGCCTACCTGCACCCAATTCTGGGGCAGCGACACAACCTCACCCTGCGTACCGAGACCTGGGCTCAGGAGCTGGTCCTGGACGGTGACCGGGCAACCGGTGTGCGGGTACGCACCCAGGACGGCCACCAGGAGACCATCCGGGCGCGCACCGAGGTGCTGCTGTGCGCCGGGGCGATCGACACGCCCCGGCTCATGCTGTTGAGCGGTCTCGGGCCGGCCGAGGAACTGCGTTCGGTCGGTGTGCAGGTCCGCCATGACCTACCGGGCGTCGGTGAGCACCTGCTGGACCATCCCGAGTCCATCATCATGTGGGAGACCACGAAGCCGGTGCCCGAGAACACGGTGATGCACTCCGACGGTGGCCTGTTCGTGCGCCGGGACAGCAGCGATTCCCGGCCCGACCTGATGTTCCACGTCTACCAGGTCCCCTTCGACGACAACACGGCCCGACTGGGCTACCCCTCACCGGGGCCACGCAACGCGATCTGCATGACCCCGAACATTCCACGCTCACGCTCCCGCGGCAAGCTGTGGCTCACCAGCGCGGATCCGGAGGTCCATCCCGCTCTGGACTTCCGGTACTTCACCGATGACGACGACTACGACGCCCGCACGATCGTGGACGGCATCCGCATCGCCCGCGAGATCGCCGCCACCGAACCCTTCGCGTCCTGGATTTCCCGTGAGGTCGCTCCCGGACCACAGGTGCAGTCCGACGAAGAGCTCTCGGAGTTCGGACGCCGTGCGGCGCACACCGTGTACCACCCCGCAGGCACCTGCAAGATGGGCGCGCCCACCGACACCACTGCGGTGGTCGATCCCCAGTTGCGGGTGCGTGGCCTCTCGGGTCTGCGCGTGGTGGACGCCTCGGTGTTCCCGACGATGCCGTCCCCCAATCCCATGGTCACGGTTCTGGCGGTCGCGGAGCGTGCCGCCGACCTGATCCGGGCGGACGCCTAAGGAAACGGAGGGAACGCCGAAACCTGCCTCGCTCGGCTGACCAGAGCGACCCCAACCCAGGAGATACAGGAGTATGAACCCCGCACCAGGTAGTAGCTCGGAGCCCCCCGTGGACACAGAGAGTGACGACGGCGCTGGTGGCGACCACAAGATCTCGGTCCGCGGCCTGTGGAAGATCTTCGGTCGGCGCGCCGACACGATCCTCGGCACCCCCACCGCGGAACTCGACCGCGACACCATCCATGCCCAGACCGGCTGCACGGTGGCGGTGCGTGACGTTTCCTTCGATGTCCGTCCCGGTGAGATCTTCGTGGTCATGGGCCTGTCCGGCTCCGGAAAGTCCACACTGGTGCGCTGTCTCACACGGCTGATCGAACCCACGGGCGGACAGGTCATCCTGGACGGCGCCGACATCGGCACTGCAACCCAGCAGGAGCTGCGGGAACTGCGCCGGCACAAGCTGGCGATGGTGTTCCAACACTTCGGACTGCTCCCCAACCGACGGATCATCGACAATGTCGCCTATGGCCTGGAGGTTCAGGGCATAGGCCGGGCCGAGCGATATGCCAAGGCCCGGGAGATGATCGAGATGGTTGGCCTGTCCGGGAGCGAGAAGGCCAAGCCATCCCAGCTCAGCGGGGGTATGCAGCAGCGGGTTGGTCTGGCCCGTGCGCTGGCGGTGGATCCGGAGGTCGTGCTGTTCGACGAGCCGTTCAGTGCCCTGGACCCGCTGATTCGCCGGGACATGCAACAGGAGGTGTGCCGGCTCCAGCGGGAGCTGGGGATGACAGCGGTGTTCATCACCCACGACCTCTCCGAGGCACTCAAGCTCGGGGACCGGATCGCCATCATGCGGGACGGTGAGCTCGTCCAGGTCGGCACCCCGGAGGAGGTTGTCGCAACTCCCGCCGACGACTACGTGCGGGACTTCACCTCCGATGTGGCGCGCACAACGGTCCTGACCGTGCGGTGGCTGATGCGGCAACCGTTCGAGTCCGAGCGGCTGGATGGGCCGGTGGCGGCCCCGGACACCATCGTCTCCGACATCGTTCCGGTGCTGGCCTCGTCCACTGCCCCGGTCCGGGTGATGGACGACGGCAAGCTACTCGGCTACGTGGGCCGGGACGACGTACTTCGGGCCATCGCACAGGAGCAGGCCGACGACGTCGGCAAGGTCGGCGTCGACGAGGTCACGGACAGTGCACCCGCCACCGACCACAGCACCGCGGAGGCGTGACATGGCCACCGCAACCCCGATCGGAACCGCAGATACAGCCGAATCCGCAGCGGACCCGGCGTCGACAGCGCGCAGACTGCCGGACTGGACCCGGCGCCCGGGAGCCCAGATGGCGGGGGTACTGCTCCTGCTGGTGGCCGGCTACCTGGTGGCGCGCGTCGTCGACCTGCCCGCCTGGCTCGGCACCTTCCCGGATGCCCTGGGGGCCTGGATCATGGCCCGCCTGGACGCCGTCTACGAGTGGGTGGTTGCCAATCGCAACGCGAGCCCGCTGTTCCTGTACTTCCTGAACTACATCTCGGTTGGTCTCGGATCGGCCGTCTCCTGGATCAACCAGGGGCTTACCGCGCTCAGCTGGCCGGGTGTCGTCCTGCTGGGGTCCCTCGCCGCCTGGCGGGTCGCCGGATGGCGGGTCGCACTACTGGTGGTGGCCACATTCGGGGTCTTCGGACTCACCGGGTTGTGGAACGAGGCGATGACCACCCTGGCGTTGATCATCACCTCGGTGGCGCTGGCACTGCTGGTCGGCATCCCGATGGGTATCCTGGCCGGTCGCAGCGACCGGTTCCACGCACTGATCCGGCCGGTTCTGGACTTCATGCAGATCATGCCGGCGTTCGCCTACCTGCTGCCGTTCGTGTTGTTGTTCGGCATCGGCAACCCGGCCTCCGCGGTTGTGACCACCGTGTATGCGATTCCACCGGCGGTTCGGATCACCGCGATGGCCATCCGACAGGTGGATCCGGGGGCGGTGGAGGCCACCACCTCGCTGGGCTCCACCTCCTGGCAGCTGCTCACCAAGGTGCAGCTGCCCATGGCCAAGCGCACCATCCTGCTCGGTGTGAACCAGACGATCATGCTGGCGGTCTCCATGGTCGTGATCGCTTCGGTGATCGGAGCCGGTGGTCTCGGTGACGCGATTTACGACGCCCTGGCCAAGGTCAACGTCGGCGAGGCGTTCACCGCCGGTCTGGCCATCGTCATGCTGGCCATCGCCATGGACCGGGTGACGGGCGCGGCCGGGCACGGGGCACACACCCCCGACATTCCCCCGGCGCTGCGGATTCCCACGCTGCTCGGTGGCGGCCTGGTGGTTGCCCTGGGTGCGGTGATCGCCTGGATGCTGGACGTGGATGGCTGGCCGGACGCGTGGTCCTTCGACCTGGCCTCCCCGGTCAACGCCGTGAACGAGCAGATCCAGGCGACGATCGGCGATGCCAGTGCCGCGGCGGGCACCCTGCTGTTGGAATGGGTACTCAACCCCCTGAGCGCGCTGCTCACCCAGACACCGTGGGTGATCGTGGTCCTGTGTGCCACCGCCATCGGCGCGGTCGTCGGTGGTTGGCGCATTGCCGCGACCGCCGGCCTGTCCATCCTGGCCACGGGCCTGCTCGGGGTGTGGGACAACAGTATGGACACCCTCTCCCAGGTGTTGGTGGCCGCTGCCGTCACCATCGGGCTGGGTGTGGTGATCGGCGTGCTTGCCGCACGCAGCGACGTGTTCGCCGCCATCCTGCGTCCGATTCTGGATGCGATGCAGACGCTGCCGCCGTTCGTTTACCTCATCCCCGCGGTGGCGTTGTTCAGTGTGGGCCGGGTCCCCGCCCTCGCCGCGGCAGTGGTGTTCGCACTTCCGCCGGTGATTCGCCTGGTCAATGACGGGATCCGGGGCGTCTCCGGCAACGCGATGGAGGCGGCCCGGTCCCTCGGGTCGACCTCCTGGCAGCTGCTCACCAAGGTGCAGCTGCCACTGGCCCGGTCCTCGCTGCTGCTGGCCGTCAACCAGGGAATCATGATGGTCCTCGCGATGGTGGTCATGGGGGCGCTGGTCGGTGCCGGTTCCCTGGGCTACGACGTCGTGTTCGGTCTGGCCCAGAACGAGTTGGGGCTGGGGCTGACCTCGGGACTCGCCATCGTGTGCCTGGGACTGTTCCTGGACCGCGTTACTCAGGGGAGGAAGTCCAATGCGTGAGCCGTGGACCGCCCGGACCACCCGCTCGCTGCGGGCGGGCGCGGCCGTGGCCGTGTCCACCGCGGTGCTGTCCTCCTGTGCCGTGCAAACCACCGCACTGGTGCAGGACCCGGGAACCGTCCGCATCGCACTGAATGGATGGGTTGGCTACGAGGCCTCGGCCGAGGTGCTCGCCCACCTACTCGAGGAGGAGCTGGACTACGAGGTCCAGCTGATGCGGCTGGACGAACAGCCCTCCTGGCAGGCCCTGGACCAGGGCGTGCTGGACGTGATCGTGGAGAACTGGGGGCACGAGGACCTCCTCGAACTCTACGGGCCCGACGGCAACGGCACGGTCATCGACGGCGGGCCGAACGGTAACGAAGGCAAGATCGGCTGGTACATGCCCGAGTACCTCGTCGAGGAATATCCCGGAATCAACACCCTGGAGGGGCTGCACGAGCACGCGGAGGTGTTCCAGACCGCCGAGACCGGGGATGCGGGGGAGTTCCTGGCCGGCGATCCCGGGTTCGTCACCCAGGATCAGGGAATGATCAACGCCTTCGACCTGGACTACGAGATTGTCTACGCCGGCTCCGAGGCGGCTCAGATCACTGAGGTCCGCAACAGGTACGCCAATGAGGAACCGGTGCTGTTCTACTTCTACGAGCCGCAGTGGTTGTTCAACGAGCTGGACCTGGTGCGGGTGGAGCTGCCCGAGTACGAGGAGGGCTGCGCCGACGATCCCGAGTACGTGCCCTGCGACTACCCGGTCTACGATCTGAACAAGATCTTCCGGGTCGGCTTCGCGGTGGACGGTGGTCCCGCCTACCAGCTCGTGGACAACTGGACGTGGACCAACGCGGACCAGAACGAGGTGGCCGGCATGATCGCGGACGAGGGCATGGACCCGGCCGAGGCCGCCGAGGAATGGGCCAACGACAACCCGGACGTTTGGCAGGAGTGGATCCCCGACGGAACCGCCGAGGACCACAACTAACGTCCGGGGAGGACGACAGCCAGACGGCAGCTGACTGGGTCGGTGTCTGCTACCTCCGCTCACCGCGGATGCGGGCACCGACCCAGTAGACGTTGAGTGCGGCCACGAAGGTGCCGGCACTCAGCACCACGGTCAGCGGTACGGACGCGGCCCAGACCCAGGCCAGCACGGCGCCGGTACCGAGAACGGCGACTCCGAAGAGCGCCAGACCCAGCCGCATCCACAGTGCGCTCGCGGGGCGGTCATGGCTGCCGAACGCCCCGCGTACGCCGTCACGACCCACGGCCGTCGTCCTCCCGTGTCGAGATGTTCCTACTGCCGGCGATACCCGCCGGGGCGCCGGCACTAACCGGTCCGACGCCACGCGCCTCAGCCGTCGAACAGGGCAGGCAGGGTGGCTGTGTGCGCGGCTGCCAGTTCGGACAGTGGGACGGTGAACTCGCCGCCGGTGTGCGTGACGCTCAGGCTGGCGCCACCCACCGTCCCCAGAGCTGTGGACACAACACCGTGTTCCCGGCACAGCTCCCGCAGGCGTTCCTCCTGCGGGCTGTCCGCCGCCACCGAGACCAGCACGCGGGCCGCCGACTCGCTGAAGAGGTCCTCGAAGGCGTCCCCAGGAAGGTGCACCGTGCAGCCCACGTTGCCCCGCAGGCAGGATTCGGCCAGGGCGACCCCCAACCCGCCGTCGGAGAGGTCGTGGGCCGACAGGAGGAGTTCTTCCCCGGCCGCCCCGGACAGGATCCGGGCCAGCGCCTCCTCAGCGTCCAGGTCCACCTGTGGGGGATGCCCCCCCAGGTGTCCATGGACCACCTGGGCCCAAGCCGACCCGTCCAACTCCGGACGGGTCGTACCGAGGAGATAGATCCGCGCCTGGTCCGGGCTCGTCGGGAACGCGCTCGCCAGCCGGGTGTGCACATCGTCGATGACACCCAGCACACCCACCACCGGTGTGGGGTGGATCGCGCTGTCGCCGGTCTGGTTGTAGAAGCTGACATTGCCCCCCGTCACCGGGGTGCCGAGTCGTTGGCAGGCGTCCGCCAGGCCACGCGCGGTCTCCGCGAACTGCCACATCACCCCCGAATCCTCGGGTGAGCCGAAGTTGAGACAGTCGGTCACGGCCAGCGGACGTGCTCCAGTGCTCGCCACGTTGCGGTAGGCCTCGGCCAGGGCGAGTTGGGCGCCGGCGTAGGGGTCCAGGCGCGAGAAGCGTCCGTTGCCATCGACCGCGAGGGCGATCCCTCGGGCGCTGTCCTCGGACACGCGGAGCACCCCGCCGTCGTGGGGAGTCGCGAGCACGGTGTTCCCGCGCACGTGGCTGTCGTACTGCTGTGTGACCCAACGTGGGTCGCACACCCCGGGGGAGCCCAGCACCCGCAGCAGCTGCTCGCGCAGCTCACCGGGGCCCGGGCGCTCCAGGTGCGTGGCCGAGTCCCGCTGGAGGCCGTCCTGCGTGGCGGGGCGGGCATAGGGACGCTGGTACACGGGCCCCTCGTCCGCCGCGGTACGTGGCGGAAGATCGACGATGGTCTGCCCCTGCCAGGTCATCACCAGGCGGCCACCACGCTCGTGCTCCTCGGAGGACACGTCGGTGACCTCGCCGATCACGGTGGCCTCCACCCCCCACTTGTCGCAGATCGCCGCGAAGCGGTCCAGCTTCTGCGGCGTCACGACCGCCATCATGCGTTCCTGCGACTCGCTCATCAGGATCTCTTCGGGGGTGAGTCGATGATCACGCAGCGGGACTTTGTCCAGCGAGATCCGCATGCCACCGGTGCCCCCCGCGGCGAGCTCCGTGGTCGCACAGGAAACCCCCGCGGCCCCAAGGTCCTGAATTCCCTCCACCAGGTCGTTCGCGAACAGCTCCAGGCTGCACTCGACCAGGAGCTTCTCCAAGAACGGGTCCCCGACCTGGACACTGGGCCGCTTCGCCTGACTCTCGTCCTCGAAGGTCGCGCTCGCGAGTACCGAGGCCCCGCCGATGCCGTCCGGCCCGGTGGGTGCCCCGAACAACACCACCAGATTTCCGGGGCCCGCGGCCTGGGCGAGCTTGATGTCCTCGTGGCGCAACACCCCCACGCACAGGGCGTTCACCAGGGGGTTTCCCGCGTACCCGGGGTCGAAGCCCAGTTCGCCGCCGATATTGGGGAGTCCCAGGCAGTTGCCGTAGAAGGAAATTCCGGAGACGACGCCGGGCAGGACCCGGGCGGTGTCCACAGCGTCCGCGGGACCGAAGCGCAACGCGTCCAGCACGGCGACGGGGCGGGCTCCCATCGTCAGAATGTCCCGCACGATCCCACCAACACCGGTCGCGGCGCCCTGGTGGGGTTCCACATAGGACGGGTGATTGTGGGACTCGATCTTGAAGGTCACCGCGTGTCCATCGCCGACGTCCACGACACCGGCGTTCTCGCCCATCCCGACCAGCAGCGCATCCGTGTGCGGCGCCTTGTCGCCGAACTGGCGAAGGTGGGCCCGTGAGCTCTTGTAGGAGCAGTGTTCGCTCCACATCACCGAATAGATGGCGAGTTCCGCCGCCGTGGGGCGACGGCCCAGGATGTCCCGGACCCGCGCGTACTCGTCGTCGGCCATCCCGAGTTCCGCATAGGGCTGCGGAGTGTCCGGACTCCCCTCGGCGGTGGCGACGGTGTCGATCAGGGGCACCTCAGGCATGTGCGGTTGTTTCCGTTCGCTCGTGCTGGTGGCTAGTGCTGGGCATTCAGGATCACGAGGTGGGCCACGTCGTCCTCACCCGCGGGTTGTGGTGAGCCCTGGACGACGACCTTGCTGTTCGTGAGTGCGGCATCCTCCCAGTCCACACCCTCGGGATCCTCTTCGCCGGGAGGAAGAAGGAGCGCGAAGTCCCCGTCCAGCAGCGTGGTGTAGACCGTATCGATGGCCTCGTCCCCGTCCAGGTCCGCACTCTCGACCCCGGCCACGCGTCCGCACTCGGTGGCGTCGCATTCCTCACCGAGGTCGGAGTACTTGATTTGGTCCGGTGGTGAACCAAGGACGTTGAGCTCCGGCGCGTCGGCGAGGTCCTCTGGGGGACCAGGGTCCTGCGCACCCCCGGGCAGGTCCTGCGGCGGAGGTTGTTGGGGGGCGTCCCGCGCCGTTGGGGGACCAGGGTCCTGCGCACCCCCGGGCAGGTCCTGCGGCGGAGGTTGTTGGGGGGCGTCCCGCGCCGTGATCAGCCCGACCGCTCCGGTGACAACGAGTCCGAGAATGCAGATTCCCACCAGGATTTTCATCATGGTGCGGGTGCGCAGCAGCGACATCATGGTGTTCCCAGCGGCAAGGCGGGTTCGGGCTGTCGGTCCAGGTGGTCCAGCACGGAGGTGAACACGCCCAGGCCGTCGGTGGAGGGGCCGGTCAGTGCCTCGACGGCGTGCTCCGGATGCGGCATGAGCCCCACCACGTTGCCGTGCTCGTTGGTCACGCCGGCGATGTTGCGCCGGGAACCGTTCGGAGCGTCACCCACGTAGTAGGCCACCACCCGCCCGTCGCGTTCCAGGGCGTCCAGCGTGGCGTCGTCGGCAACGAAGTTGCCCTCCCCGCTCTTCAGGACGATGGTCAGCTCCTGGTCCGCAGAGTAGGCACGTGTCCAGGCCGTTTCGGCGGTTGCGATCCTGATCCGCTGTTCGGTGTTCACGAAACGCAGCGACGCGTTTCGGGTGAGGGCCCCGGGCAGTAGCTGGCTCTCGCACAGGATCTGGAAACCGTTGCAGATTCCCAACACCGGCAGGTTCCCGGACTGAGCGGCAGGAATGACCTCCCGCATCACCGGGGAGAAGCGGGCGATCGCGCCGCAGCGCAGATAGTCGCCGTAGGAGAACCCTCCGGGGAGAACCACGGCGTCCACCCCGGCGAGGTCGGGGTTGCCGTGCCACAGGGCGACAGGTTCGGCACCGGCGAGGCGCACGGCGCGCGCCGCGTCCACATCATCGAGGGAACCTGGGAAGGTGACGACGCCCACACGGGCAACCATGGGTAGTCTCCGAAGTCACGCAGGGTACGGGTATGCCTGGCCTCCCTGGCGGGAGCCGGGCGCCTTCGAGACTACCCGCTGACCATAGGGAAGATGGATCCGGAGCCCGGGGCGCCCAGCGGGCAGGTGCCACTGGAGTCAGGGGCGGACGCGGGCCGTTCCCGGGAGCTGTGCTGGCGTGGTGGTCGCGGTTGGGACGGGAACCGCTTGTGGAGGTAGACCCGAGTCCCACCATTCCCGGCGGTACGAAAGCCCACCTGGTCCACGAGGCCGTGCATCAGCAGGATTCCCCGGCCCGATTCAGCCTCGATCGGGGGAGGGGTAGGGCGGCCGATATCGAAGGCGCGGCCGGAGTTGCTGATCTCGATGTCGCAGAACTCCCATTGGATTCGAGCGCAGACCAGGTATCCGGAGGCGCCGTCCCCATGTTCCACCACATTGCCGCACGCCTCCGAAACCGCGGCCAGAATGTCGTTGCGACTTTCGGTGTCCACCCCACTCGCATCCAGGGCAGCCCCGAGGAAATCCCGCACCACGGCGACCGTGCAGGCCTTCCGTGGAAGTTCGATCGAGAAACGCTCGTCCATCGGTCGCCCCTGAGCGTCGATTGCTACACCGGCGATTCTTCCCGGTCGGAAATTAATGAAACCGGGTCTGTGGAGCGATGGTCGGTCCACCCTAGTGGACGTGCACCTCGAAGTCCTCGATTACCGGGTTGGCGAGCAGGGTTTGAGCTATCTGTCGGATGTCCGTCATCGTCTGTTCGTCCGGTTCTCCGTCCACCTCAACCTCGAAGCGTTTGCCCTGGCGAACCTGGGAGATGCCGGTGAACCCGAGGCGTTCACAGGCCCCGGCGATGGCCTGGCCCTGAGGGTCCAGGATCTCCGGCTTCAGCATGACGTTGACGATGACGCGGGCCACGTGTCCTCCAGAGGTGTGTTGTCGGTCACCGTGCCTCCCGTGCTCGTCTGGGAGACGGTGCTGGGGACACGGTCGGGGGCCGAACATGCGCGGTTCGCAGGGTACGGCACTGTGGGGGCCGTTCGGCCGTCCTCGCCGGCCGTGGTCGCCGTGCCCGCCCGTCCGCGCGGCATGGCGCGCCCTGGCCAGTGACCGGAATCACCCCGTGCCTGGTCATCATTAGCGGGCTCTGTGCGCGTCTGACTGGATGGTAAGGATCTTCGGTCGTCCCACAGGGGGAGAACTTGACGACCATCGAGCTCGAGCGCACCAACGACGGCGCAACGGGCACCAGCGACCACCCCGACTTCGCGTCCGCCGTGACGCCCTACCTCGACCAGCTGTATCCGGCGGCCCTGCGGATGACCCGGAATTCCGCGGATGCCGAGGACCTGGTTCAGGAGGCCGTAACGAAGGCGTTCGCCAATTTCCATCAATTTCGCCCGGGTACCAATCTCCGGGCATGGCTGTACCGTATTCTGACCAATACCTTTATCAACGGATACCGGAAACGGCAGCGCCAACCAGCCCAGGAGCCCACAGAGGAGATCAAGGACTGGCAGATTGCCGCTGCCAACATGCACTCCGCGACCGGAGGGCGCTCGGCGGAGGCGGAGGTTCTGGACCGTCTCCCGGACAGCGACATCCGCCGGGCCCTGGCTCGGCTCCCCGAAGAGTTTCGCCTCGTGGTCTACTACATCGATGTGGAGGGCTACTCCTACAAGGAGGTGGCCGAGCACATGGGGACGCCACTGGGCACTGTCATGTCTCGGCTGCACCGGGCGCGCCGCCAGCTACGGGAGAGCCTCGCCGCGCACTCGGACCGGTTCCAGCGCGCCGCCTGAGCCGCCCCGTTCACCCGGAGTTGTGCCCCGGCCTCGGTTCGCGACGGGCAACAGTAGGACGGTCGGCTAGTTCACTTCCTATGCTTCTCGGAGATCGCAAAGCTCGGTGTGAGCTCTTGCGCGCCCCATAGTGCGTTCTGTCACGATGGCGGTAGGGCCACCCGCGTCGACCCAGCACCCCGGGTCAGCGGGTGGATAGCCGGCCGAGGAGCGGCCACCCCGCGCCATCGGCCCCGAGACCCGAGGAGCGCTTCAGGTGTCTTCCAACCAGTCGCGTGACGCGCGCACGACAACGCGTCGACGAGCCAGCGGAACCCGCAGTCGCACGTCCACCCGCCAGTCGGGCACCGGTGCGGCTCCCGAGGAGCAGCCCGAGCTCGTGCAACTGCTCTCCGAGAACGGGGAGTTTCACGAGCATCCCGAGTATCCACTCGACCTGGATTCCGAGCAGCTGCGCGCGCTCTACCGAGATCTGGTGCTGGTGCGGCGCATCGACAGTGAGGCGGTGCTGCTCCAGCGCACCGGAGAGCTGGGCCTGTGGGCTTCGCTGCTGGGGCAGGAAGCGGCGCAGGTCGGATCCGCCCGGGCACTGCATTCCCAGGACATGGTTTTTCCGTCCTACCGTGAGCACGGTGTGGCCTGGTGCCGCGGAGTGGAGCCCCGCCAGCTGTTGGAGATGTGGCGGGGAGTAAGTAACGGCGGCTGGGATCCCGCCAAGTACGGTCTGCACCTGTACACCATCGTGATCGGCAGCCAGGCGCTACACGCCACCGGCTACGCCATGGGTGTGCAGCGAGACGGCGCCATCGGCCCGGACGGCTCGGCCGTCATCGCCTACTTCGGCGACGGCGCCACGAGCCAGGGCGACACGAACGAGGCCTTCGTCTACGCGGCCGTCAACAACGCGCCCGTCGTGTTCTTCTGCCAGAACAACCAGTGGGCCATCTCCGAGCCGATGGAGCGCCAGAGCCGGGTTCCCCTGTACCAGCGGGCCGCGGGATTCGGGTTCCCCGGTGTGCGGATCGACGGCAATGACGTCCTCGCCTCCCTGGCGGTGACCCGCCGGGCCTTGCAGGAGGCCCGGGAGGGGAACGGTCCACGCCTGATCGAGGCCTTCACCTACCGGCTTGGCGCCCACACCACCAATGATGATCCCAAGCGCTACCGTCCGTCCGAGGAGGAGGAGAAGTGGCGCCAACGCGATCCCATCGCGCGGCTGCGCACCTATCTCACCCAGGCCGGGATTGCTGATGAGGCGTTCCTGACCGGGGTGGACACCGAGGCGGAGGAGCTCGGGGAACGCCTGCGTGCCGACTGCCGTGGACTGCCCGATCCGGAACCCACACAGATCTTCGCCGAGGCCTACGCCGAACCGCACCGTCATCTGGAACGGCAACGGGCCGAGTTCGTCGACTATCTGGCCTCGTTCGAGGGTGCGGAAGGAGAGCGGTAGGACCATGGCAAGCACACTGACACTTGGCAAGGCGCTCAACGCCGGCCTGCACCGCGCCATGTCGGCCGACCCCAAGGTTCTGGTCATGGGGGAGGATGTCGGGCAGCTCGGCGGAGTGTTCCGCATCACCGACGGCCTGCACGCGGAGTTCGGAGCACAGCGCGTCATCGACACCCCGCTCGCGGAGTCCGGGATCATTGGTACCGCGATCGGGCTCGCCCTGCGTGGCTATCGCCCCGTCTGTGAGATCCAGTTCGACGGCTTCTTCTTCCCGTCGGCGAACCAGACGTTCACCCAACTCGCGAAAATGCGGCAGCGGTCCGGGGGCACGGTGAAACTGCCCGTCGTCATCCGGATTCCGTACGGAGGCGGGATCGGAGCGGTGGAGCACCACAGTGAGTCTCCGGAGACGTACTTCGCGCACACTGCGGGATTGCGCGTCGTCAGCTGCGCGAACCCGGAGGACGCCTACTGGATGATCCAGCAGGCCATCGCCTGCGACGACCCCGTGGTGTTCTTCGAGCCCAAACGCCGGTACTACGAGAAGGCGACCGTGGATACCGAGTCCGGACACGGATCGGACCTGTCCACGGTGACCCCCATGGGGGACGCTCAGGTGGTGCGCTCGGGAACGGATGTCACCGTGGCGGCCTACGGGCCCATGGTCAAGACCGCACTCCAGGCCGCCGAGGCCGACGAGGAGCATTCCCTGGAAGTGGTGGATCTCCGCTCGTTGTCCCCGATCGACTACGACACGCTGTTCGCGTCGGTTCGCCGTACCGGACGCCTGGTGGTGGTGCACGAAGCTCCCCTCACCCTGGGCATGGGGGCCGAGATCGCCGCGCAGGTCACCCAGCACTGCTTCTACCACCTGGAGGCGCCGGTACAGCGGGTCACAGGATTCGATACTCCCTATCCGCCCTCCCGGCTGGAGGAGCACTATCTGCCGGACCTGGACCGGGTGCTGGACGGGGTCGACCGCGCGGTGGCGTTCTGAAGGGGTGGAGTGTGAGCGAGCAGAGTCAGCTGGAACAGTTCCATCTTCCCGACGTGGGGGAGGGGCTTACCGAGGCGGAGATCCTCACCTGGCACGTCCAGCCGGGGGACGAGGTCACGGTGAACCAGATCATCGTGGAGGTGGAGACGGCCAAGGCCGCGGTCGAACTGCCCACCCCGTTCGCCGGGACGGTACACGAGCTCCTTGCCGCCGAGGGAGCCACGGTTGACGTTGGATCTCCCATCATCACGGTGAATACCGGTGGGGGTGCCGCGACGGGCGGTGGCGGTGTACCGGAGCAGGACGCCACCGAGGAGCAGCCGGAGAAGCCCCTGGTCGGCACCGGAGCGAAGGAGGGCGCAACCCGCAGACGGGCCCGCAGGCGCCCGGCCGCGACCAACGGGGACGCCCCACCGGCGCCCGCGAGGGACCGGTCCGGGGCCGAGGGTGTACCCGCCGCCGTTGATGGAGCCGCTGCCGCGACCGGCGGCGCTGGGACAGGTGCGCGAGGGGCCGACGACACCCCGGCCTCCGGCCGGGTGGTGACACTGGCGAAACCGCCGGTGCGCAAGCTTGCCAAGGATCTGGGGGTGGATCTGGCCGCCGTGACCCCCACCGGGGACGGTGGGGTGGTGACGCGTGCGGACGTACACCGTCACCACGAAGCCACGAGCACGAGCACGAGCGCGAGCGCGAGCACAGCCACGACCGGCGCCGAGGCCCAACAGGCACCGCAGGCGGTGGCCACGGATGGTGGTAGGGAGGGTAGGGAGGAACGTATCCCGGTTCGTGGGGTGCGTAAGCACACGGCGGCTGCCATGGTGCGCAGCGCCTTCACCGCCCCGCACGTGACCGAGTTCCTCCAGGTGGATGTCACCGAGACCGTGGCTGCGGTGGAGCGGCTTCGCCAGCGGCCGGAGTTCTCCGAACGCAAGGTATCCCCGCTGCTGTTGATCGCCAAGGCGCTGCTGGCCACGGTGCGACGCCATCCCGGCCTGAACGCCTCCTGGGACGACGAGGCCCAGGAGATCGTGATCCGGCACTATGTGAACCTGGGCATTGCCGCTGCGACCGAGCGTGGGCTGGTCGTGCCGAACATCAAGGAGGCACAGGACAAGTCCCTGCCCGAGCTGGCCGACGAGATGCAGCGCCTGACCGAGACGGCGCGTCGAGGCGCGACCTCCCTCGCGGAGTTGAGTGGGGGCACCATCACCATCACCAATGTGGGGGTGTTCGGTGTCGATGCGGGAACACCCATTCTGAATCCCGGTGAGGCCGCGATTCTGGCCTTCGGGCAGATCCGGGACATGCCGTGGGTGCACCAGGGGGAGCTGGCGGTGCGCAAGGTGACCACGCTGTCCCTGTCTTTCGACCACCGCATGGTGGATGGCGAGCTCGGCTCCAAGGCGCTGAGGGACATCGGGGCGATGCTGGAGGATCCGCTCACGGCTCTGGCCTGGAGCTGATCCCGGCCCTGCCGCTGTGTGGGGTGCCGGAAGTCGTCGGGTGGGCCGAAGGAGACATCGGTCCACCCGGTCCCGCCGGTCACCGCGATCGCGGTGACCGGCGGGACGGCTTCGAGGACGGAGTGGAACCAGCCCGCGCTCCGGAGACGTCAGAGTTCGTGGCCAACGGCGTGACGTCAGTGAACGGAGACCAGCAATGTCCCCTCGAGTCCCGCTGCGGACAGTGACCGTGCCACTGTCCCTGTTCGCGAGTGGCGCGCTCCTGATGAGTGGGTGCGGGCTTGCCAACCAGCTGACCGGAGACGACTCGGAGCCGGGTCCGGATCCGGAACCGGAGGAGAGCACCGAGGAGGAGACGGACGAGGAGTCCGACCTGGCCCAGCCCGGGCACGACCCCCTGGTTCGCGAGGGGCGCCTGTTTCTGGACACGGGGCAGGACGGTCGGATCCGGCTGGCGATCAACGCCCTCCAGCGCACCGACGACGTCACCGTGCTGGACTACGAGCTCACCTTCGTGGACCAGTTGACGGGGACCAACGAAAACCTGTCCAGTATTCCCCGCATTGTGGATCCCGTATCGGGGCAGGTCTACGAACCGCTCCTTGACGAGGATGACGCGGCCTACGGCACCTACCCGGGGGATCGGGACCTGTATCCCATCTTCGAGGAAGCGCCCAACGTGTGGCGGCTGTACTATCCCCGGATTCCCGACCATGTCGAACATGCGACGTTCGTCGGATACGGCATGGGGCACATGTCCGGGATTCCGGTGGCGGATGTGGATGAGCCCGCGCAGCTACCCACGCCCAACTTCGATGACTATGACGACATGGATCCGCCGGCCCCGGGGACCGACATCACCTATCCGGACCATGCGCCGCCCGCCGACGTTGCGGGTGAGCCCATCAGTATGGAGAGCTTCGTCGACTCCGGAGTCGCCTCGACCACCCGGGACGGCGACTCCGAGACCATCTCCCTGCATTCGGACGTGACCTTCGACCACGACGAGGCCACCCTCAGCGGCGACGCCGAGGAGATCGTGCAGGAGGCGGCCAAGACCATCGAGGGGAACATCGACCCGGACGCCACCGACATCACGGTCATCGGGCACACGGACAGTACCGGTTCTGACGACTACAACCAGGACCTCTCCGAGGAACGGGCCGAAACCGTGCGGGAGCTGCTGGAGGAGGAGCTCGGCGACGACTTCACCTTCGAGGTGGAGGGACGTGGCAGTGGCGATCCGATCGCCGACGAGAGCGGATCCGACGAGGAGGAGGCCCAGGCACGGAACCGGCGCGTGGAGTTCTCCTACGAGGTCGACTCCAGTGCGCAGGGCGCCGCTGACGGTGACGACGAGACCCTGGACGCCGGAGACCGCAATATCGCCGATCCTGCGCGGTTCCAGGAGGAGGACGGTGAGGTCGTGGCCACCGCAACGGAGGACGACGTCCAACTGGACGTACATCCACTCGTTCGGGACGGCGCCTACCTGTGGGGAACGGTCTCGCTGACCAACACCTCCAACGAAGCGCTACGTCCGGACATGACCGATGAGGACGCCCTGCCGGAAGGTGGGCCGGAGCAGTTCAGCGAGGGGACTCTGGGCGGGTTCCAGCTCCTGGAACCGGACACCGATCTCGTGCGCTATGTCGCACAGGTGAAGTACGACGAGGATGAGTACGACGCCTTCGCGGAAGAGGTGCACGAGCTACAGCCGGGCGAGGACTACCGGACGGTGGCGTTGTTCCCGGCGCCGCCGAAGGACGTGGACGAGTTGACGCTGCGGGCCGGACCGTTCGGCGAACTGGACGGAATCCCGATCGAGTAGACCGGAGCGCGGGTCCGGGTGACGGGGTGGTTCTGCCCGGGTGGATTCACCCCGTCCGCTCAGTCCGCTCAGTCCGCTCAGTCAGCTCGCTTCCAGCGGCCACAGGGGCACACGAGACCGCTGTGCCCCCGATGGGGTGGGGTCTCTCCCTCGCCCCGCCGGAGTGCGGGGGAAGCGCTACAGGAGGCGCCTCAGGCCGCTGTGGAGACCGGGCGTGGAAGGCCGCCGGAGAGCAGAGGGATTCGGCGAAGTTTGGCGGCACAGCCGGCGGGGTCGTTGGCCGGATGGGAGACGGTTCCGCCGGCGGCGTCGTTCCAGATGAACTTCCCCTCACGACACCAGACGTTGACGCCCCGTCCGATGGAGATGACCGCTACGTCAGCGGAGCCGGAGTGGTACATCGGGCGGAGGGTGCCCGTGGTGAGTTCCTGCCACAGCTCCGACACCGCCTGGTCCGCTCGAAATCGAGCGTGCCTGGGTGCTCGCTTGACCCGCATCGCCTCGGTCACTTTGGCGAGGCGCGCCCGCGGGTTGTTCAAGCGGGGATGGCTCAAGGAGTCTCCTCGATCAGCGTGGAACCCGGTCGCGCTGAACCGGTCCTAACCGTCACGGTACCGGTCGTTACCGCGCAGTTATCCTTGCGAGTTCGGATAGTAGCAGGGTTTGTCGGTTGCTGGGGCGGTTCCGTCAATGTAACCCACGTCACACCACATATCGTGTGCCCCAGTGGCGCACGGTTTTCTCTCCCTGCACACGAGTCCAGTCCGTTCGGAGATGTCCTGGACCGTCCGAAATACTATGGCGTCCGACTATCGGTTGGTGCGGATCCGGGGGAGACTGGATCCGGCGCCGGGAGCTGCGAAAGCCATAACGCCCTGCGGCGTCGGCGTTCGGCGCCCTGCTGGCGCCTCAATGCGGTATGCCACAGTGCGCGATATCACGGGCGTGCACTGCTACGCGGCGCCCCTCCTCTTTGCCTCCCCCATCGGCCTTTCACGTCCCCCATCGGCTTTTCGTGGCGCTCATGGTGTGGGGGCCGGCCCCGAGACGCCCGAACCGCCGCGATCCCACCCCCACAGCCTCCGACCGTGCCACCCGAGGTTGTCGGCGCAGCGGCCCGCCCGACAGGCGTTCCCTGAAGCCCGGCCTAGGAGCGCTGATTGTTCTGCGGGGGGCGTTCCCCGTCCACCGTCTGGCCCCGGCGGGTCAGGGGATACACCAGGGTCAACACGACGATGGCGCCACCGGCGATCATCAGGATCGCGCCGATGACGTCGAGGTCGATGCCCTCAACGTCGGCGGTGATACCGAAGTGCAGGATAGCGCCGATGACCGCCAGGAATACGCCGAGCCCGATGCCCATCGGTGCCCCTCCGCTCCGTGTCGCTACGCGCGGTGCCCGCTGTCGTCCCGGCTGGCGTCCCCGAGTCCACCGTGTGGACCGTGTGCCGACGCCAGCCTGTCACGTACTCGATTACCCGTTTCTGGGGACGACATTACTCCACACTGACTGTGTGGTCCCAGCGATGTTTCGCCACGGGGCCGCACGGCGGCGGAGGTATGGATCGCCATGGTGCCGGCACCGCCACCGGCACCATGGCGGTGGCGATACGGGACGACGAGCGAACGGTGGGGGTGGCGACAGCCTACGCGCCACCCCCACCGTTGAGCTGTGCCCCTGACCGGGCCGAAACTCAGAAGGCCGAGGTCGGCAGGTCCATCAGCTCGGTGGTGACACTCTCGGCGATCTTGCGGTCGGCCGTGACGTGCGGCAGGACGGTCGCGGCGAAGTGCCGGGCGGCGGCGACCTTACCGGCGTAGAAGTCCTGGTCCTCCTGGCTGGCGCCGTCGATGCTGGACAGGGCCACCTCGGCCTGACGCAGCAACAGCCAGCCCAGAACCACGTCGCCCAGGCTCATCAGCAGCCGGGTGGTGTTGAACCCGACCTTGTAGATCTCGGTGCTCTCCTCGGCGGAGCGCATTGCGTCGCCGACCATGTGCTCGACCATCTTCTGCACGTCGGCGGCGGCCTCGGCCAGTGCGGACCGCTCCATCTTGAGCTGCCCGTTTCCGGCCTCGCTGGCGGCGAACTCCTGGATCTGGCCCATGAGCGTGCCCAGGGCGGCACCGTTGTTCTTCACGATCTTGCGGAAGAAGAGGTCCTGTCCCTGGATCGCCGTGGTCCCCTCGTAGAGGGTGTCGATCTTGGCGTCCCGGATGTACTGCTCGATCGGGTACTCCTGCAAGTAGCCGGAGCCACCGAGGGTCTGGAGGGACTCGGCGAGCAGTGCGTAGGAGCGCTCGGACCCCACCCCCTTGACCAGCGGGAGTAGCAGGTCGTTGAGGGCGTCCACCTCGCTGGTGTCCGCACCCTCGTGCTCGGCCAGCTGCACCGCGTCCTGCTGGGTCGCGGTGTAGAGCATCAGGGCCCGCAGCCCTTCGGCGTAGGCCTTCTGGGTCATGAGGCTCCGCCGGACGTCCGGGTGCTGGGTGATCGGCACCCGCGGGGCAGTCTTGTCCGAGGCCTGGGTCAGGTCCGCGCCCTGCTTACGCTCCTTGGCGTACTCCAGAGCGTTGAGGTAGCCGGTGGACAGGGTGGCGATCGCCTTCGTGCCGACCATCATCCGGGCGTACTCGATGATCAGGAACATCTGCCGGATGCCGTCGTGCTTATCGCCAACCAGGTAGCCGATGGCCGGGTGCTTATCCCCGAACGTGAGCTCACAGGTGGTGGAGGCCTTCAGGCCCATCTTGTCCTCCACCCCGGTGACGTAGGCGCCATTGCGCTCACCCAGGGAACCATCCTCGTTGACCAGGTACTTGGGTACCAGGAACAGGGAGAGCCCCTTGGTGCCCGGGCCGTGCCCCTCGGGGCGGGCCAGCACCAGGTGGAAGATGTTCTCGGTCATGTCCTGCTCGGCCGAGGTGATGAAGCGCTTGACACCCTCCAGGTGCCAGGTGCCGTCGGGCTGTTCCACGGCCTTGGTGCGGCCGGCGCCGACGTCGGAGCCCGCGTCCGGCTCGGTCAGCACCATGGTGGCGCCCCAGCCGCGCTCGATCGCAAGCTTGGCGAATTCCTTCTGCTTCTCGTTGCCCTCCTGGTAGAGGACGTTCGCGAAGCCAGGGCCGGCGGAGTACATGTGGATCGAGGGGTTCGATCCGAGGATGAGCTCGGCGGCGGCCCAGACCAGGGAGCGGGGGGCGCCGAGTCCACCCAGCTCCGGCGGCAGGTCCAGGTTGTACCAGCCGGCGTCCATGTAGGTCTGGTAGGAGCGCTTGATGCTCTCCGGCATCGTCACGCTGTTCGTGGCTGGGTCGAATTTGGGGGGGTTACGGTCGCCGTCCTCGAAGGACTCGGCGAGTGCTCCGGTGGCGAGGCGGTTGACCTCGTCCAGGATGGTGCGTGCGGTGTCCTCGTCCAGCTCCTCGAACGGGCCGGATCCCAGCACGTCCTGGCGCCTGAACACCTCGAACAGGTTGAATTCGAGGTCCCGGAGGTTGCTCTTGTAGTGCGTCATCGGCGCGCTCCGCAGATTCGTGGTCGCGTGGCCGCGTGGTCACACACGTCCCGTCTTGTACTGGTTGGTAACAAGCTTATGTTACTAGCCAGTAGCACCGCTATAGCCTGAGCGGACATGTGGTGGGAGGAACATCACATTGACGGCAGTGGGGTGTATCTGGATAGAGCTGCGCGGATGCGTGGGCCTCCGGTTCCTGCCGCCCGGCATGACCAGCACAGGCGTGCGCATTCCCGCCGCGGCGTACGTGCGGCGCGGCCCGGTTCCTCCGGTGCGATGCCGCGTACCGGCACAAGCGCGGGGCTTGGGACACGTCCCAAGCCCCGCGCCGGCTTCGTGCTGTTCGCGGCGACGCCGCCTACACCGCTGCGGGCTCGGCGCGCTTGGCCTGCACCGTCAACCGGTCGCTGGCGCTGTCCAGGTCCACCAGCACGGTGTCTCCGTCGCGCAGCTCACCGGAGAGCAGCTCCTTGGACAGTGGATCCCCGATCGCGCTCTGGACCAGACGCCGCAGTGGACGCGCCCCATAGACCGGGTCGTAGCCCGTCAACGCGAGCCACTCCCGAGCGGCCGGAGTGACCTCCAGGTCCAGGCGCCGCTCGGCCAGCCGGTTCGCCAGCCGTTGCACCTGGAGGTCCACGATCCTGGTCAGCTCGGTGGTGGACAGTGCGTCGAACATAATCACGTCATCCAGCCGGTTCAGGAACTCCGGCTTGAACGAGGCCCGCACGACCTCCATCACACGGTCCTTGCGGGCAGCATCGTCCATGCTCTGATCCACCAGGAACTGCGAACCCAGGTTGGAGGTGAGGATCAGCACCGTGTTGCGGAAGTCGACCTGTCGGCCCTGGCCGTCGGTCAACCGTCCGTCGTCCAACACCTGAAGCAGGGTGTCGAAGACCTCCGGATGCGCCTTCTCCACCTCGTCCAGCAGCACCACCGTGTACGGCCGACGCCGCACCGCCTCGGAGAGCTGCCCGCCCTCTTCGTAGCCCACGTACCCGGGTGGCGCACCCACCAGGCGGGACACCGAGTGCTTCTCCGAGTATTCGCTCATGTCGATCCGGACGATCGCCCGCTCGTCGTCGAACAGGAACTCCGCCAGGGTCTTGGCCAGCTCGGTCTTACCGACCCCGGTCGGTCCCAGGAACAGGAAAGACCCGGTGGGGCGGTCGGGGTCGGACACTCCGGCGCGGGCGCGACGTACCGCATCCGACACGGCCGTCACCGCACGGCTCTGCCCGATCAGCCGCGAACCGAGTTCCTCCTCCATGCGCAGCAGCTTGGAGGTCTCACCCTCCAACAGTCGGCCGACGGGGATGCCTGTCCACGACGAGACGACGTCCGCGACGTCGTCGGCCTCGACCTCTTCCTTGACCATCGTGGTCGGGGAGCTCTCCGCCTCCTTCTCCGCGGTGAGCGCCTCCTCCAGTTGCTGCTCCAGCTGGGGAATCTCCCCGTACATCAGTCGGGACGCCTCGGTGAAGTCGCCGTCTCGCTGGGCACGTTCGGCGCGGCTGCGGGCCTCGTCCAGCCGTTCCTTGAGGTCACCGACTCGGTTCAGGCTGGCCTTCTCCTCCTCCCACCGGGCGTTGAGCGCGTTGAGTTGCTCCTGCCGGTCGGCGAGGTCGGCCCGGAGGCGCTCCAGCCGCTGCTGGCTGGCCTCGTCGGACTCCTTGGCCAGCGCCATCTCCTCCATTTTGAGACGATCCACGGTGCGTTGCAGCTCGTCGATCTCCACGGGCCGGGAATCGATCTCCATCCGCAGCCGTGAGGCGGCCTCGTCGATCAGGTCGATCGCCTTGTCCGGCAGGAACCGCGCCGTGATGTAGCGGTCGGACAGGGTGGCGGCGGCAACCAGTGCCGAGTCGGCGATCTGTACCTTGTGATGGGCTTCGTAGCGTCCCTTGAGACCGCGCAGGATCGCGATGGTGTCCGTCGCGGAGGGCTCGCCCACCTGGACCTGTTGGAAACGGCGCTCCAGCGCGGCGTCCTTCTCGATGCGTTCGCGGTACTCGTCGAGGGTGGTGGCGCCCACCATGCGTAGCTCGCCTCGGGCCAGCATCGGCTTGAGCATGTTCCCGGCGTCCATCGAGCCTTCGGCGGATCCGGCACCCACCATGGTGTGCAGCTCGTCGATGAACGTGATGATCTGCCCGTCGCTCTCCTTGATCTCGTTGAGGACGGCCTTGAGGCGCTCCTCGAACTCGCCGCGGTACTTCGCGCCGGCCACCATCGCGGACAGGTCCAGGGCGATCAGGCGCTTATCCCGCAGCGACTCGGGTACGTCGCCGGCCACGATGCGTTGGGCGAGCCCCTCCACCACCGCGGTCTTTCCGACGCCCGGTTCTCCGATCAGTACCGGGTTGTTCTTGGTGCGGCGGCTGAGCACCTGGACGACCCGGCGGATTTCGGTGTCTCGACCGATCACGGGGTCCACCTGGCCCGAGCGTGCCCGCTCGGTGAGGTCCAGGCCGTACTTCTCCAGAGCCTGGTACGTCTCCTCGGGGTTTTCCGAGGTCACGCGGCCACTACCGCGCACCTGCTGGAAGGCTTCCAGCAGGGCCTCGGGGGTGGCGCCGGCGTCGGTCAGGATCCGGCCGACCTCGCCGCCGTCCGCGGCGATCCCGACCACCAAATGCTCGGTCGAGACGTACTCGTCTTCCAGCTGCTGGGCCCGCTGCCCGGCAGTGTTCAGCACCCGGATGAGCTGCCGGGAGCTTTGCGGGGCGCCGACCGTGCTTCCCTGGGCCTTCGGTAGGCCCGCGACCGCCTGCTCCACCTTGTGCTGTATCTCGTCCGGGGGCGCACCGACCGCCTTCAACAGTGGACGGGTGATGCCCTCCCCCTGGTCGAGAAGTGCGGCCATCAGATGCGCCGGCTCGACCTGCGGACTGCCGTCCGAGGTTGCACGCCGCACCGCACCGGACAGCGCCTCCTGGCTCTTCTGCGTGAACTTGTAGTCCATGGATTCCTGCCCCCGTCTGCCGTGTCTTACTGGTCCGGAGCGTTGTCAGGGGGTGGCGCGTTGCTGACGATGGTGACCCGGGCCTGCCGTAGGGGGAGGAGCTCCGCACCGGTGGGGGGATTGGGGCTCCCTCGGCGTGCCACCGCGCTGCGCGCGGCGGCGAGCTCGTTGTGCAGGTGGTACACGGTGTCCCGGAGCTCGGCCACCTCACGTTCGAGTTCCAGGATGCGCTTGATACCGGCCAGGTTGATCCCCATCTCCTGGGACAACCGTTGGACCTCGCGGAGCTGCTGGATGTCCCGCATCGAGTAGCGCCGCCCGCGACCACTGGCCCGGCCCGGGGACACCAGCCCCAGCCGGTCGTACTGGCGCAGGGTCTGCGGATGCAGCCCGGACAGCTCGGCGGCCACCGAGATCACGTAGACCGGTGTGTCATCGCCAAAAGTGGGGGAGGTCATGGCAGCTCAGGCCCCCTTCGCCCGCGCTTCGAGGTCTGCGCGTGGATTCTGGTCCGACGTTGCGGAACGGTAGGCCTCCAGGGCCTCCCGCGCCGCACTGTTCAGATTCTGCGGCACCGCCACCTCGACGGTGACGAGCAGGTCCCCGGTCGTCCCGTCCCGGCGCTGGGCACCCTTACCCCGAACACGCAGGGTGCGGCCGTTGGGGGTTCCGGGGGGGATCTTCACCGTCACCGGGAATCCGTCCAGGGTCGGCACCCGGATCTCCGAGCCGAGGGTTGCCTCGGGGAAGGTCACCGGGACGGTGATCGTCAGGTTGTCGCCCGATCGACCGAACACTTGATGCGGCTGCACGTGCACCACCACGTAGAGGTCTCCGGCCGGTCCCCCGCGTTCTCCCGGCGCTCCCTTACCTTTGATTCGGATTCGCTGCCCGTCGTGTACCCCCGCGGGGATGCGGGCCTGCACGGTGCGCGTGCTCTGCCCACGTCCACTCCCGTTGCACACGGGACAGGGGTCGTCCACCACGAGGCCACGCCCGCGGCACTGCGGGCAGGGCTCCGACATGGAGAAACCGCCGAGGTTGCGGCTCTTGTGGCCGGTCCCCTCACAGCTGGGACACACCCGGGGGGTGGTTCCCGTCTTCGCGCCGCTGCCCCGACAGGCGCTGCATGCGGCGTCGGCGGTGAGCCGGAAGGAGCGCGTAACCCCCCGTACGGCCTCCTCGAAGCTAAGCTTCGCCTCCGTCTCGACGTCGGCGCCGCGTCGTGCCTGGGTCGTTCCGGTGCGGCCACGGCCGCCGAACAGGCCCCCGAAGATGTCGCTGAGCCGCTCCCCACCGTGGGGACTCCCGGTTCCTGTGCCCTGGCCGAACAGGTCACCCAGGTCGAACCCACCGGCTCCGGTGCTCCCGCCCGGACGGTAGGAGCCACCGAACAGGGAACGCGCCTCGTCGTACTCCTTGCGCTTCTGCTCGTCGGACAGGACGTTGTACGCCTCGGAGATCTGCTTGAACTTCTCCTCGGCCGTGTCGTCCCCCTTGTTCGCGTCGGGGTGGTACTTGCGGGCGAGTTTGCGGTACGCCTGCTTGATTTCGTCCTGCGTGGCCGTCTTTGAGACTCCCAGGACCTGGTAGTAGTCGTTTTCGAGGTAGTCCTTGGTGCTCATCGACGTTTGCCTTCTCCCCGATCTTCGTGACCTGTCCGCACGGGCGCGTGCCCTGGGCCAACGCCCCGGGTCCAGGGGACCCGGGGCGTCTCGTTCACTCTCGTTCCCCCGCTTGGGGGTTCGAGGCGTCGGTGTCCGCGGTGGACGATTCCGGCCCCGACTCCGGTGTCGGAGTGGGCGGTTCCTCGTCCGCCACGTCCGTCGTGGCAGCTGTCTCCTCCGCGGCGGGCCCGGTGACGACCACCCGAGCCGGCCGGATCACCCGTTCCCCGATGCTGTAGCCCGGCTGGAACACCTCCAGCACGGTCTGTGTCGTGGCATCGGGCGAGGGCACCATGGTCAGGGCCTCGTGCACGTTGGGGTCGAACTCGTCGCCGGGCTGGGCGTACTTGGTCAACCCCATCTTGCTCGCGACCGACTCCAGTGCCTCACCCACGGACTTGAAGCCGCCGGTGAGCTCGTCGTGCTCCCGGGCTCGACCGATGTCGTCGAGCACGGGCAGCAGCTCCCCCATCAGCTGGGCGACGAGCTGTTCCCGCATAGACGCCCGGTCCCGCTCGACCCGTTTGCGGTAGTTGGCGTACTCCGCCTGGAGCCGTTGTAGGTCGGCGATGCGTTCCGCGAGCTGACGTGCGGTGTCATCACCAGCCTCGGCCGCCTCAGCGGTCGCGGCGTCGACAGCTGGCTCGGTGCCACCGTCGGTGTCGGCGGTGATATCGCCACTGGCCGCCGCGTCCCCGGCCGGGGGCTGCTCCTGCTGGGCAGACCCTCCCGGCTGGGAGCTGGCCGAGCCGTCCACCGGCACTCGCAACTCTCCCGTCTCTGGGTCGATGCGCCGCGTGTCGCGGATCACGGGCTCCTCGCGCTCGTTGTCCTGTTCCGGCAGCGCCATGACTTACGCCTCCCTCTCGTGCCTGCCGGACACTAGGCGTTCCCCCGGTTCGTGTTGTCGTCGTCGACGACCTCGGCATCCACCACGTCGTCGTCCTGGGCGGTTCCGGCGTCCGAGGCCGCTGCGTCGGCGGTGGCCCCGTCGGCTTGGCCCTGACCCTGGCCGTAGATGGCCGAACCGATCTTCTGGCTGGACAGCGCCACCTTCTCGCTCGCGGAGCGGATGGCCTCGATGTCCGTGCCTTCGAGTGCGTTCTTCAGTTCGCTGAGCGCCCCCTCGGTTTCGGACTTGACGTCCTCGGGGATCTGCTCCGCGTTGTCCTGGATGACCTTCTCGGTCTGGTGCACCAACGACTCGGCGTTGTTGCGGACCTCGGCCTCCTCGCGGCGCTTACGGTCCTCCTCGGCGTACTGTTCGGCCTCGCGGACCATCTTGTCGATCTCGTCCTTGTCCAGGGCGGATCCCCCGGTAATGGTGACCGACTGCTCCTTGCCGGTGCCCAGGTCCTTCGCGGTGACGTTGACAATGCCGTTGGCATCGATGTCGAACGTGACCTCGATCTGCGGGGTCCCGCGGGGTGCCGGCGGAATCCCGGACAGGTCGAAGACGCCGAGCTTCTTGTTGTACTGCGCGATTTCGCGCTCACCCTGGTACACCTGGATCTGCACCGAGGGCTGGTTGTCGTCGGCCGTGGTGAAGACCTCGGAGCGCTTGGTCGGGATGGTGGTGTTGCGCTCGATCAGCTTGGTGAACACCCCGCCCTTGGTCTCGATGCCCAGCGACAGCGGGGTGACGTCCAGAAGTAGGACGTCCTTGACCTCGCCCTTGAGGACACCGGCCTGGAGGGCGGCGCCGATCGCGACGACCTCGTCCGGGTTGACGCCCTTGTTCGGGTCCTTGCCGCCGGTCAGCTCCTTGACCAGATCCGCCACTGCGGGCATCCGGGTGGAGCCACCGACCAGCACGACATGGTTGATCTTGTCGACACTGATTCCCGCGTCCTTGATGACCTGGTGGAACGGCGTCTTCACCCGCTCCAGCAGGTCGCTGGTCAACCGCTGGAACTCCGCGCGGGAGAGCTTCTCCTCCAGGTGCAGCGGGCCCTCGGAGGATGCGGTGATGTAGGGCAGGTTGATGTGGGCCTCGCTCGAGCTGGACAGCTCGATCTTGGCCTTCTCCGCGGCCTCACGCAGGCGCTGGAGTGCCATCTTGTCCTTGGAGAGGTCGACGCCGTTGGAGTTCTTGAACCGCTCCACGAGCCAGTCGACCACGGCCTGGTCCCAGTCGTCCCCGCCGAGGTGGTTGTCACCGTTGGTGGCCTTCACCTCGACCACACCGTCGCCGACCTCCAGCAGGGAGACGTCGAAGGTTCCACCACCGAGGTCGAACACCAGGATGGTGTTCTCGTCCTCCTTCTCCAGGTGGTAGGCCAGAGCGGCCGAGGTCGGCTCGTTGATGATGCGTAGGACGTTCAGCCCCGCGATCTGGCCGGCCTCCTTCGTGGCCTGGCGCTGGGCGTCCGAGAAGTACGCGGGAACGGTGATCACCGCGTCGGTGACGTCCTCGCCCAGGTAGGCTTCGGCGTCCCGCTTGAGCTTCTGGAGTACGAACGCGCTGATCTGCTGCGGGTTGAACGACTTGTCATCGATCTCGGTGGACCAGTCGGTGCCCATGTGCCGCTTCACCGACCGAATGGTCCGCTCCACGTTGGTGACCGCCTGACGCTTGGCCACCTCCCCGACCAGGACCTCCCCGTTCTTCGCGAAGGCCACGACGGACGGCGTGGTCCGGGCGCCCTCAGCGTTAGCGATGACTGTGGGCTCGCCGCCCTCCAGGACCGAGACGACCGAGTTCGTCGTCCCCAGGTCGATACCGACCGCACGTGCCATGAGTCTTGTCCTCCGTCAAGGGTTGAGTCTTACAGACGCAATAGTGCGCCATCGTGGTGAGTCCTGTCAAATCACTTGAGTCAGTCTCACTCAAGATTGGCTCGTGGAGTGCAACGCGGGTGCCACGGGGATTGTTCCCAGTTGCCGGCCGTGATCTGTCCTGGTCTGGATCAGCCAGGGAAAACTCTGGGAAAAGGTGCGATGACGCGCGGAGACGGGGGTGCTCGACTGACTGTGGGGTGGCGATAGCTAGGGTGGTCCGCATCATGGGCAGCGCTGTGCGGGCTGGCCGTGGACAGCGCCGTGCTACTCGCTAGTAACATGGCTTGCGCCTCCGGTGTGTGGCGTACCGGAGCTGACGACAGCAGTAGGGGAGGCCACGGACAATGCAGCCTTTGTACGTGACCCTGGGCGTCATCACGTCGGTCGCCGCCGTGGTCGCGTTCACTCTGTTCGCACTGGGGATTCGCCAGATCGTGCGGACGTTGCGAGTGGGCCGAGCGGCGGAGCCCGGGCGTGGCGAGTCGCTGGGGCGGCGGCTCGCGATGACGCTGATCGAGGTCCTGGGGCACACACGGATGCTGAAGCGGCCCTGGGTCGCGGTGGCGCACTGGTTCGTGATGATCGCGTTCCCGCTGCTGGTGTTCACCGTGATCGAGGCGCACGGGGAGACCTTCGATCCGCACTTCGCGCTTCCGGTCATCTACGACTGGACGGTCTACGGACTGGCGATCGAGCTGATCACGGCCGCGGGTCTGGCCGGCATCGTGGGCCTGACGATCTACCGGCTGCTGAACGGTCCCGGACGTCGGGGCCGAGACTCGCGGTTCTACAACTCCCGCACCTGGACGGCCTACTACGTGGAGGCCTACCTGTGGGGGCTGTTGCTGTCGATCTTCGTGATCCGCGGTTTCAAGGTCGCCATGGACGACTTCCCGTTCCCTGTGTGGGCGACTCCCGTGTCCCACGCGGTGGGGTCCGTGCTACCGAGCGAGGCTGCTGTTGCCGAACCGGGCCTGGCGCTCGTGGCAGCATTCAAGCTGTTGATCAGCTACTCGTTCTTCGTGGTGCTGTACGCCAAGCTGACCATGGGAATCGGTTGGCATCGCTTCCTCGCACCGGTCAACATCTTCTTCAAGCGGGACGCCGACGGGGAACCCACTCTGGGTCCGCTCAAGCCGATGATGGATGCCTCCGGAAAGAAGCCCCTGGACTTCGAGGAGGCCGATCCGGACGAGGATCCATTCGGCGCCGGCAAGATCGAGGACTTCACCTGGAAGGGCTTGCTGGACTTCACCAGCTGCACCGAGTGTGGCCGCTGCCAGTCGCAGTGTCCGGCGTGGAACACCGGCAAGCCGCTGTCCCCGAAGAAGGTCATTCTCGACCTCCAGCAGCACG
Source organism: Lipingzhangella rawalii (assembly GCF_031628175.1). Taxonomy (NCBI): domain Bacteria; kingdom Bacillati; phylum Actinomycetota; class Actinomycetes; order Streptosporangiales; family Nocardiopsidaceae; genus Lipingzhangella; species Lipingzhangella rawalii. The sequence goes on from NZ_JAVLVT010000003.1 coordinate 96,378, forward strand.
CCTACGAGAAGGCGCCCTACCTCCTCCAGGGCATGAACCAGGAGTCCATGTCCCAGCAGGGTGACGACAGCCACGCGAACGTGGATGCCCTCGCCCTGCTGGAGAAGCCCCTTGTCGGAACCGAGGAGGAGGGTGGTGTCATCCACCCGGACGAGTTGTGGGCCTGCACCAACTGTGGGGCGTGTGTGGAACAGTGCCCGGTGGACATCGAGCACATCGACCACATCATGGACATGCGCCGCTACCAGGTCATGATCGAGTCCAACTTCCCCTCCGAGGCCAACACGCTGCTGAAGAACCTCGAGAACAAGGCCAACCCCTGGGGGATGGCCGAGGACCGGCGACTGGACTGGGTGCAGGAACTCGCCGAGCGCGAGGAGGACCCGATCGAGGTCCCGGTCGTGGAGGACAGCCTGCCCGAGGACACCGAGTACCTGTTCTGGGTGGGTTGCGCGGGCGCACTGGAGGATCGGGCCAAGCGCACCACCAAGGCGATCGCCGAACTCCTCGACATCGCGGGAGTGAAGTACGCGGTACTGGGTGGTATGGAGGCCTGCACCGGAGACCCGGCCCGCCGGCTGGGGATGGAGTACGTCTTCCAGATGCTGGCCCAGCAGAACGTGGAGACCCTCAACGAGGTCGGCGCGACCAAGATCGTGGCCAGCTGCCCACACTGCTTCAATACCCTCGGCCGGGAGTATCCACAGCTCGGTGGACACTACGAGGTCATTCACCACAGCCAGCTGCTGGCCCAGCTCGTGGACGAGGGGCGCCTGACCCCGGTGAACTCCATTGAGGAGAACATCACCTACCACGACCCCTGCTTCCTCGGCCGGCACAATAAGGTCTACACCCCACCCCGGGAGATCATGTCCCAGGTGCCCGGGGTGAAGACCCAGGAGATGCACCGGCACAAGGACCGTGGGTTCTGCTGCGGCGCCGGCGGGGCCCGCATGTGGATGGAAGAGCGCACCGGCAAGCGCATCAACACCGAGCGTGTGGACGAGGCACTGGGCACCAACCCGGACACCGTGTCCACCGCCTGCCCCTTCTGCCAGGTCATGCTGGGAGACGCCATCAACGAGAAGAAGTCCAGCGGCGAAGCCAAGGACTCCCTGCACGTCGTTGATGTCTCCCAGTTGCTGATCCGCTCCATCAAGGGCGACGCCGACGGCCAGGGCAGCGACGACGGTGCCACCACCGCCGGCCAGAGCAGCGACGGCTGAGCCGTCCACCCGGCGGGGCCGCATCCCAGGCGGGATGCGGCCCCGGCCTGTTGTGGAGCCGGTCCGCTCGTCCGAGCACCGATGGGCAGTATCCGCATCCCCATCCTCGCCCTCGCGAGCTGTCAGTACGACCGATCGGGCTCGCTCGTCCCCACGCGGGTTTCGGCCGATACGGACGGGTACGGCCTTAGGACGGTGTTCGGGGCGGGCACACACCCGTCGGTCCCGAATGGGTACCCACCCCAGGGGTGACCCCGAGAATCTCGTCGATCCGCTCCTGGCTCAACGCGGCGTCCGTTCCGGCAACCGCCGCGAGCACCTCGGTGTAGAGGGTGATCTCGGCGAGCGCGACGTCGTCGTGCAGCCCGGAGGCCGTGTGCATGTCCGGACCCATCGCGTTCACCTCCCACCCGATTGCCTACGCAGAGTGACGCCACGTCTCCGTGGGCGACAGGCCAGTATCCTGTCAGGCTAGGCGTCGCGGGGGTGCGGGCACATGACCCATCGGAACCATTCTGGTACCAGACGGGCAGGGGGGTGTGGGCCCGGCGCGCTACGACTCTGCGGGGTGCCACTGGGTCCGGGCATGGTCCTGGGAGAGCCGATGGTAGGTCTCCGGGGTGTCCGCGAAACCGGCGCGGTCCTCCTCGGTCAGTTCCCGAACCACTCGTCCGGGGACCCCGGCGAACAGCACGCCTGCGGGAACCTGCTTCCCGGGGCCGACAAGCGCCCCCGCGGCGACAAGGGATCCCGTACCCACCGTCGCTCCACCGAGAACGACCGCTCCGATACCGATGAGCGCCCCGTCCTCCACGCGGGCACCGTGCACCATCGCCTTGTGGCCCAGGCTCACCCGGTCACCCAACACGGCCGGCTCGCCGGGGTCGGCGTGGAGGCAGCACAAGTCCTGCACGTTGCAGCGACGGCCCAGCACGATCTCCTCGCTGTCGCCCCGCAGAACCGATCCGTACCACACGCTCGTTTCCGATCCGATCCGCACCCGCCCGGTGACGATCGTCCCCGGTGCTAGCCAGGCATCCGGGCTGATGTCCGGGTGTCCGTGCGGGGTACTGCCGATCCAGGCAACCGGGGCGTGTGCCGCGGCGTCATACATCTCGATCCCCCAACTCCGGTTCAGCAACAGTACGGTGCCCAGATCCCGCATAACGTAGGGAGTGGACTCAGCCGATGAAATCACGGGCAGTGAGGATGACGCGGTGGTGGGGTGGTCCCGGTTGGTGCCCCAGCCCGGTTGTGTGCGCGTGGTAGTACGGATGGCCCCGAGTTTCCACTGCCGCGCATGGCCCCCCGTGCTGGGGACGACGGGTGGTTTTTGTCGTCCACGGTGGAAAATTCGGTCGCTACGGTGTTCATACCGGATCACGGGAACAATCCCCGGCGAGACGGGCCACCTCCGACCCGTCGTCCGCTGGGAGAACGCAGGTCTCGGCCGTCGGTTGGCCACCCGACCGAGGGTCGGGGCAACACAACGGCTGCCGAGCCGAGAGTGGCGCTGTACGACCACGGCGGTACCGCCGTGGCGAGCATGTGGAGTCAGCGGCGGGTGTGTCCACCCACCGTCAACTGGTTGGTTGGGATATGAACGAATACAGCAGCGAGGTAGTGCCGATGCGGGAAGACGCCTTTCCGCCCGCGAAGAAGGGCTACGATAAGCGCGCCGTCGACGACTACGTCCGTACCCTCAGTAAGCAGAACGCCGACCTGCGGGAACGCTTGCACCGGTCGCACGACGAACTGGAGCGAACCCGCGAAGAGGTCGCGGCTCTGCGTAAGCAGGTCGAGGTCAAACCGGAGCACGAGCAGGTCAGCGAACGGATGGCGGAGATCCTGCGTCTGGCCGAGGAAGACGCCAAAGAGAAGCGGGCACAGGCGGACCGCGAGATCGAGCAGATTCGAAACGAGGCCAAGGAGGCCGCGGACAAGCTCACCAAGGACGCCCAGGCACACGCGGACCGGGTCCTGGGCAGTGCCCGGGAGCAGGCCCAGGAGCTGGTGGGGTCGGCCAAGCAGGAAGCCGAACAACTGCGTAGCCAGGCGCAGCAGGACGCTGAGCGTCAGGTCACCGAGGCGCAGCAGCGGGCACAGCGGGTGAACGAGAGTACGGAGGCGCGGCTCACCTCGCTGACCGCGACGCACGCCGAGGCCGTGCGGCGGTTGACCGACATGCGGGACACCCTGGCCGACCTGCTCACCTCGGAGCAGGACGCGGGGCCGCTCGACCCCGAGTCGGCCGCCACAGGCACGGACCAGCAGGCCCCGTCGGCCCAGCAGACCCAACAGCCCCAGCAGGGGCAGAAAAACCAGCCGAACCATCAGGAACGGTCCGCGGGCGCACAGCAGGGGCAGTCCCAGCAGGGGCAGAAGAAGCAGCCCACCCAGCAGACCCAACAGGCCGCGCCGACGGGTTCCGCGACGCAGGAGTCCAGCACATCCACCGACGGCCCCGCTGCGAGTGTGGAGCAGGAGGAGTCCACGGTCCGGATCTCGCCGAAGCAGCAGTCCAAGCAGAGCCAGCAGACTCAGGGCGGCGCGGCGGGGGACCAGTCCGGCGCCGCTGGGCAGACTCCGGAGCAGGAGGAGTCCACGGTCCGGATCTCGCCGAAGCAGCAGTCCAAGCAGAGCCAGCAGACTCAGGGCGGCGCGGGGGACCAGTCCGGCGCCGCTGGGCAGACTCCGGAGCAGGAGGAGTCCACGGTCCGGATCTCGCCGAAGCAGCAGTCCAAGCAGGGCCAGCAGGAGCCCCAACAGTCGGCGGTGCGCAACACGCCCTCGCGCTCCGGAGGGGCCACGGACGGGAATCAGGACGAGACCCCGGCGGGAGGGGGAGACCCGGGCATCACCGGGATCTACCAGCAGCCGGCCACGAGCGGCCATACCGCGTCGGACGCCCATCCCCAGGGCGAGGACGGTGAGGCCGAGGGCGTACGGATTATCCGCCCGTAGTTCCACACCGATCCACTCGCTGCTCATGGGGGGCGCGCTGGGCGCCCCCCATTCCGGTCCGTTTCCTCCAGGGGCCGCCAGGTTTGCTGGATAGGTCGGCTACGATGCCGAACGCCATGATTATCCGTTCGGCGATCCGGTCTGACCTCGGTGCGATCCTGCGACTGCTGCGGGAGCTCGGGGATGAGACCCCCACCCACCCCTCCGCGGTGCGCATGTCCTCGGCCGCTGTGCGGGCCTGGACCCGGATCGAGACAGACGAGGACCGTACGGTGCTTGTGGCCGAACGCCGTGGGCAGATCATCGGTACGCTCGACCTGCTCCTGGTGGCCAATCTGACGCACGACGCCAAGCCGTGGGCGCTGGTGGACAATGTGGTGGTGGAGGCTGGCAGTCGTCGTGGCGGGGTCGGTCGGGCACTCGTTGACGACGCCGTCGACCGTGCCGCCCGCGCTGGGTGCTACAAGGTCGAGGTGCTGTCCCACGAGCGGCGTCACGGCGCACACGCCTTCTACACCACGTTGGGGTTCGACAACACGACCGAAGGTTTTCGTCGCTATCTGTAGTCAGCGTCAGCTGATGTGTCGACACGCCACAGCTTCCGCGCTCCGGTTTCTCGCTCCACGCATGTGTTTCCCTTACGCAGAGTAATTGAGTTTGGGTATATCGTGCCCAACCTGCCGGAGATTGCGGGGGAGTGACCATGTCCGCACATCCGTCCTTATCAAGCCGGTTCTCGTTCCCGATCTGCCGCGGTATTCGGGCTGTGACCAGCCTGTTGACCGTGGTCACGGTCGTCGCTGGCCTGGGGCTCGCCAACGCCGGGGCCACCGCGGCGAGTACCGCACCACCTACCCAACCGACCGTGGCTGCCAGCGACGTGGCCTCTGGCGCCGTCTCGCACGCGCGCAGCAGGGTCGGGGCGCCGTACCGATTCGGTGCCAGTGGCCCCAACTCGTTCGACTGTTCCGGACTCGTGCAGTGGTCCTACGCTCAGGCGGGACACAGCCTGCCGCGCACCACCAGCAGCCAGGTCTCCCGCGGAAGCGCTGTGTCGCGCTCGCAGCTGCGCCAGGGTGACCTGTTGTTCTTCTACTCCAGTCGGAGTCACGTGGGCATCTATGTCGGGGGAGACCGCATGGTGCATGCACCCAGCTCTGGGGGACAGGTGCGGGTGGATCATCTCTCCGGCTACTGGAACAGTGTCTTCAGCACGGCCCGACGCGTTGCCTGAGCCGTGCCGGAGCCGGGGTGACGAAGTTCCGGCGCCGGCCACGGAGGGGCGCACGCCCCGGCCAGCGGGTGTGCACGCGTTTATCCGGCCATAACGGCATCGGTGGGTGGCCCTCGCTCCGGAAGCCGGACGCGAGGGTCACCGCAGCGGCGCCACCGCGTCCACGGTCACCAGGACGTCCAGGAGGTCGGAGCCGACGGTGGTTCGGGCGGGCCCGGGAGGCGTGAAGAGCTCGGCGAAGGCCGCGTCGAACTCGGCGAAGTCCTGGTTGATGTGCTGGAGATACACGGTGCACCGCACCACGTCATCCAGGGTCAGATCGTGTTCGGCAAGGATTGCGCGAATGTTTTCCAGGGCCTGGCGCGTCTGCCCGGACACCGTCGGGGCCACGCGCCGCGAACCTGGAGCGTGCGGAGTGCATCCGGATGTGAACAGGAAACCACCAGCAACGATGCCCTGGCTACATGTGCCGACCGGGGCTGCCGCTGCCCCGGTGCGCACCTCCCGTCTGGTCATCGAGCTCCTCCAGCTGCGGGCCTGGGGCGGGGTGTGTGCCGCATTGTCCGGGCACGTCCCCCGGGGGATGCCGCCCGCCGCGCCGGTCGCCCAGCCAGCCATAGCGGGAGGCCGTTGGCGCAGCGGGCGGACGTGATCCCGCCCGCCCGGACAACCCCCGGTCCCGAAGGCATGACCCCGTTGCTCCCTAGCCCAGGACAACCGACCCCACGGCCGTCGGGGTGGAGTACTCCACCGTGCCCTGTCCGGTATCCAGGATCCGTGATCCCTGGCAGTGCGGACCCGTGAACAGGACAAACGTGGTGTCGGAGTCGGTGCTGAGCGCGACGAGTCGACCGGAGCCCTCGGTGACCTGGTGGCAACCGGTGCCTTCGATGTGCTGTTGGTGCCCGGAATCGAAGGTCAGGGTGGCACGCGGGGTGCCGGTGGCGCCGGCGCCGTCGGTGTCCTGACGGACCGCGCCCGCAATGGCGGCGGACATTGTGGCGAGGGAAGCGGGACGAACAGGCACGGTACACCTCGTAGATACTGAGAGTGATTAATCAGTACGTTAAGTATCTAACGTTGATGTGGGTGTACCCGGAAGGTTTGGTCCCGGTGTGTCGTGTGTTCGCGGGGTCCCTGCCGCTCAGAACTCTGTGGTGATGCAGGCCAGACGGTCTCCGGCGGTGCCCGCAACCCCCTCGTCCGTGGCGGTGTGCTCCGCGTGCAGCACCACCGAGTTCGCTGCACCGGCACGGGGTTCCCAGTCCACAGCGTGTTCGACGCTCGCGGAGCCGTCCTCGTCGGTGGTGAAGTCCAGCCAGATCTCGTTGTCGGGGTTAGCGTAGTCCGGGTCTGTGGATACGGCGTCCTCGTCGTCGCTGTCGGCAACGGCGGGATCCTCCTCGTGCTGGTAATGCGGACCCGAATCCCCGGGGTCGTCGCCACACGCGTCCGTGTGCACATGCGCACCGAAGTCGCGGCTGCCCTCCAGACCGGCAACCTCCAGGGACACCTCGAATCCGCCATCATCCAGGGGCGCCGCGGATACGGTGTACTCCGCGCCGGGCGGCACCGCGTCCTCGTCGTAGGTCACGCCCTGACTGTCCGCGGGTGCGGGTTCGAACACGCCGTCCTCGGTCATTGCCGAAACGGGGTCGTCCTCGCACCCGGACAGCACAACTCCGACGCACAGCAGGCCAAGTGCCGGACCGGCCATTCGCATTGGCTACCTCCGCGTACGACAGCAACGCACTGGTTCACTCCCTAGAGTGAACCATACGTCACGCGGAGTTCGGATCCCGGGCGGTGCTCAACCCGCCTGGCGACGCCCTTCCACAGCCTCCATTGCCACGACGGCGGCGGACACGGTCGGATGGACGGCCACCTGACGGTGGAGGCCGACCAGGCGCAGCACCTTGTTCACCCGGTCGTTCGGCGCCGCCAGGGCGAGACCTCCGCCCTTCTCCGAGACCGTACGGTAGGCGCTGATCACTGCGTTGAGTCCACTGGAGTCCATAAACTCCAGACCGGACAGGTCGATGATGAGCCACGGGCCGTGGACGTTAACAGCCGTCTCGATGGTTCCCTGGAGGTCGTCAGCGGTCGCGATGTCGAGTTCTCCCTCGACCATCACGATCACGCTGTTGTTCTCGACCCGGGTATTCAGCCCAAGCCTGTTCACGTTGTCTCCTCCCAGCCCCGCCATTGGGGGGTCCCCTTATCGCCGTACCGGGGCGATCAACGCAGCGGACTCGTGGTACGCCGCGACCTCACAGACCTGCGCCTCCCGCGGCCCCTCCAAAGCGTGGATGAGGCGCAGAGGTCCCGCCGGGACACATCGTGTTCTGAGTGCCCGTGAGGCTTCGAATACACACCGTACTGGCTGTATCAGCATCCGGAAATGCCGATGGTTCGGTTATTTTCTCAGTCACCCGCGGTTTTGACCATGCCCGCGGACCTCGGATGATGTGTCCCGTCTGCCGGAAGCGCGGTACCACACGCGGGGCGAAGTGGACCGGCCCGCCGCCCGGGAGTAGCCCGCCGGGCTAACTGATGCCCAGAGCCCGCAGGACGCGGTTCGCGGCGGTTTGGGCCGTAAGCTCCCCACCGCGGACTCGCTCCTCCAGTTCGGGGGTGAGCTTGGCCACCTCCGGGTCGCGCTGGAGCCGGTCCAGGATCGCCTCTCGCACCGTCTGCCACAGCCAGTCCACCCGCTGCTGGGCCCGACGCTCCTCCAGCTCCCCGGTCTCGACCATCGCCTCCCGGTGCCGCTCGACGGCCTCCCACACCTCGTCCAGCCCGGTCTCCTCCTGGCCACTACAGGTGAGAACCGGAGGGTTCCAGTTCGCCTCGGCCGAGCGCACCAGCCGCAGGGCCCGGGCGAGCTGACGCGCCGCGCGTCGGGCGTCCTGCTGTTGGGGCCCGTCCGCCTTGTTCACCGCGATCACGTCGGCGAGCTCCAGGACACCGCGCTTGATGCCCTGGAGCTGGTCCCCCGTGCGGGCCAGGGTCAGGAACACGAACGTGTCCACCATGTCCGCCACGGCCACTTCGGACTGTCCCACACCAACGGTCTCCACCAGGACCACCGAGTAGCCGGCCGCCTCGACCAGCGTCATGGTCTCCCGGGTGGCGCGGGCCACGCCGCCGAGCGTGCCCGCCGTCGGGGAGGGGCGGACAAAGGCACGCTGGTCCGTGGCCAGGCGCGCCATCCGGGTCTTGTCGCCGAGAATGCTGCCGCCGCGGCGGGACGAGGACGGGTCGACCGCAAGGACCGCCACCCGGTGCCCCTGGTCCACCAGGTGGCTGCCCAGCGCGTCCACGAGAGTCGACTTGCCGACCCCGGGAACCCCGGACAGTCCGACCCGGTGTGCGCCGCCGGCGTGTGGCAACAACCGCCGCAACAGTTCCTGAGCAGCCTCGACGTGGTCCGCCCGGCGGGACTCGACCAGAGTGATCGCCCGCGCCAGGACCGTGCGGTCCCCAGAGAGCACACCCTCGGCATAGGTGTCCACATCGGGCTGCGGGCGTCGCGGAGATGGGGAGTTCACCGGTCGTGCCCCAACTCCCGCCCCAGCCGTTCCACCAGTTCCGCGGCCGCGTCCGGGATCACGGTTCCGGGGCCGAAGATCGCGGCGGCGCCGGCCTCGCGCAGTGGCTCCTCGTCCGCGGGGGGAATCACTCCTCCCGCAACGATCATGATGTCCGGCCGGTCGAGGGCGTCCAGCTCGGAACGCAGCGCAGGAACCAGCGTCAGGTGTCCGGCCGCGAGGGAGGACACCCCCACGATGTGCACGTCGGCTTCCACCGCCTGCCGTGCCACCTCGGCCGGGGTCTGGAACAGGGGACCTACATCCACGTCGAAACCCAGGTCGGCGAACGCTGTGGCGATGACCTTCTGGCCCCGGTCGTGCCCGTCCTGCCCCATCTTCGCCACCAGGATTCGAGGGCGTCGCCCCTCTGCCTCGGTGAAGTGTTCCACCTGCTGGCTGACGCTCGCGACCGTGTGGGTCTGCGTACCCTCCTGCGCGCCCGGATCGGTCGCGTTGCCCGTGTGGGCGGCTTCGTCTCGGTACACCCCCGAAATGGTATGCACCTGACCCGAGTGCCGTCCGAACACCCGCTCCAGCGCGGCGGACATTTCCCCGACCGTGGCCATGGCGCGTGCCGCGTCCACCGTCCGGGCGAGCAGGTTGTCCCGCAGATCCGCGTCGTCGCCACCCGCCGCGAAGCCGGCCTCGGCGGCCCGTTGGGCGGCCGCGGTGAGGCGCTCCAGCGCCTCCTCGGTGGCTGTGGAGTCCCGCTCGGCCCGAAGCCGTTCCAGCTTGGCGAGCTGTTCGGCCCGCACCCGGCTGTTGTCCACGGCCCGCACCTCGATGCCGGCGCTGCTGGCGTCGTGCTCCGGGCGGTAAGTGTTCACCCCGATCACCGGCTGGCGGCCCGAGTCGATGCGGGCCTGGGCACGGGTGGCGGCCTCTTCGATCCGTGCCTTCGGGATTCCGGCGTCCAGGGCCGCAGCCATCCCGCCGGCCTCCTCGACCTCCCGGAGGTGCTCCTGGGCGCGACGGGCGAGGTCGGCGGTGAGCCGTTCCACGAAAGCGCTGCCGCCCCAGGGATCGATGACCCGGCGGGTTCCGGTTTCCTGCTGCAACAGCAGCTGGGTGTCCCGAGCGATGCGTGCGGAGAAGTCCGAGGGCAGCGCCAGGGCCTCATCGAGGGCGTTGGTGTGCAGGGACTGCGTGTGGCCCTGGGTCGCGGCCATCGCCTCCACACAGGTACGGGTCACGTTGTTGAACACGTCCTGTGCGGTCAGCGACCATCCGGACGTCTGGCAGTGCGTGCGCAGGGACAACGAACGCGGCTTCTGCGCACCGTGATCCCGGACCAGCCCGGCCCACAGCAGGCGGGCGGCCCGCAGCTTGGCGACCTCCATGAAGAAATCCATGCCGATCGCCCAGAAGAACGACAGCCGGGGAGCGAAGGCGTCCACGTCCAAGCCGGCGGCGGTGCCCGCACGCAGGTACTCCACCCCGTCGGCCAGGGTGTAGGCCAGCTCCAGATCGGCCGTGGCCCCGGCCTCCTGCATGTGGTACCCGGAGATGGATATGGAGTTGAACCGCGGCATCCGCGCCGAGGTGTAGGCGAAGATATCGGAGATGATCCGCATCGAGGGCTGTGGCGGGAAGATGTAGGTATTGCGGACCATGAACTCCTTGAGGATGTCGTTCTGGATGGTCCCGGCCAGCTGTTCGGGGGCGACCCCCTGTTCCTCCGCCGCCACGATGTACAGCGCGAGCACCGGAAGTACCGCACCGTTCATGGTCATGGACACGGTCATCTGGTCCAGCGGAATCCCGTCGAACAGTTCCCGCATGTCCAGGATCGAGTCGATCGCCACCCCGGCCATACCGACGTCGCCGGTGACCCGCGGGTGGTCGGAGTCATAGCCGCGGTGGGTGGCCAGATCGAAGGCGATGGACAACCCCTTCTGGCCCGCGGCGAGGTTACGCCGGTAGAAGGCATTGGACTCCGCCGCGGTCGAGAAGCCGGAGTACTGCCGGACCGTCCACGGCTGGGTGGTGTACATGGTCGGGTACGGCCCACGCACGTACGGCGGAATTCCGGGGTAGCTGTCGACGAAGCCCAGCCCCGCCCGGTCCGCCGCCGTGTACAGGGGACGCAGCGACACACCCTCGGGGGTGGAGGTCTCCAGCGCGTCCACGCCCTTGCCCGTGGTGGCGAACACGGCCTGTTCCCATCGGGCTCGGTCGTCGGTTTCGGGGGACTCGGGGGACGCGGCGGACGCGGCGGAGGCAGCAGAGTCAGCGGAGGCGTGCTCCGCACCGCCGTGCAGCCCCACGGTCGTGAAGTCGGGGATCCGCGCCGTGCTGGACGGTTCGGGTGCCGCCGTCATGTGTCCACCCCCAGGGTTGTGTGCAGTGTGCGCAGCAGTTCGAGCGCGGCGCCCGCGGCGTGCACGTGCCCGTCCGTGTCCTCGGGTATACCCGGCCCGTCCGGGTGGCCCGCGACGAGTACCGTGTTGGCCCCGGCCGCCCGCAGTGCCGCCACGGTGTCCGTGGCGAGTTCCGCGTATGCGGCGTCGCTGCCGCACAGGCAGGCGATCCGGGTGCCACTGGCGGCGAATCCCTCCGCCGCCGCTGCCGCACTGGTCAGCTCCCCACCGGGAATGGTGTCGATTCCACCGGCAGCGAGCAGGTTCGCCACCTCGGTGGCGCGGGCCGTGTGCCCGGCCTGTGGGCCGAGCGTGGCCAGGAAGACCGCGGGCCGGTGGCCCGTGGCGGCCTGATGGTTCTCCGCCCGGTCCCGAAGTTCTTCGAAGTCCGCGGCGTAGCGGCGAAGCGGCAGGATCGCGTCCGGTGCCGTGGGTTCCGGCGCGGGGTCCCGCTCCAAGAGCGCTTCGGCGAGTTCGGGAAACGCGCTCACGCCCGTGATTGGGTCCCGGCGATGGGCGAGGTGGTCCCGGCGCTGTTCCCACACGGTGTGCACCATCTCGGTGACCTGGCCAGAGGAGAGGGCCTCGGGCATCCCGCCCGCCGCCTCGATCCGCTGCATAACCTGCCAGGCGGAGTCGGCCAGATCGCTGGTGAGCTGTTCGACGTAGCCGGAGCCACCGGCGGGGTCGATCACCCGCGCCATGCCGGACTCGTGCAGCAGCAGCGCCTGCACGTTGCGGGCGATTCGGTACCCGTCGGTGCTGGGACGGCCCAGGGCACTGTCGAACGGATGCACGGTGATGGCCGTGGCCCCACCCACGGCCGCCGCGAGGCAGGCCACGGTGGTGCGCGGAATGTTCACGTAGGGCGCGCGGCGGGTCAGCATGGCACGGGAGGTCACGGCGTGCTGCCGCATCCCGCGTTCCGACTCCGCCAATCCGCAGGCTTCGGTGACGCGGTGCCACAGAGTGCGGGCGGCGCGCAGCTTGGCGATGGTCAGGAACTGGTCGGCGCTGGCGGCGAAGCGGAACTCCAACTGGCGCGCGGCCGTGGCCAGGTCGAGACCCGCGTGGGTCAGCAGCCGCAGGTAGGTGATGCCGCTGGCCAGGGCGGCCCCCAGTTCGATCCCCTCGGACGCACCCGCGTCATGGTAGGCACGTGCGTCCACGGCAATGGTGTGTAGCTGGGGATAGCGCCGTGCATAGCCGGCTGCCAGCGCGGCCGTATCGGCCAGTTCGTGTGCCCCGGGACCGGTGGCGCCGCTCGTCGCGGCGACCGTCAGGGGGTCCAGCCCGAGGTTTCCCCGGACCGCGTCCTCGGGGAGGCCGTGGTCCGCGTAGGCCCGCAGCAGGGCCTCGGCAGCCTCGGGGGCGGCTGCACCGGCGCTCAGGGTGACCGGGGCGACGTCCAGGTCCACGTCGGTCAGGGCTGTTTCGATGCCCGTGGCGGGAATCCCGCCGGGGCCCACGGCCAGCCACACCGAGGTAACCCCGCCCTCCAGGTCGGCGCGGATCGCGTCCCGCGCGGTTTCGGCGTCCGGGTGGGCGTGCCACTGTCGGATGTCCCAGCCCTCGGTGAATCCCTGAGGGGACGCGCCCCGGGTGAACGGGGCCAATCCGGGATAGCCCGGCGGCGCACCGGGCGTGTCGTACAACGGGGCGATTTCCAGCCCGTCGTAGGTGGTGCTGGTGAGGGCCTGCTCCACCGGGCCGTCCGCGGGTGGCTCCAGGCCACCCTTACGCAGAACCCCGGTGACCAGGGAGCGCCACTCGTCCCGCGAGGGGGTAGGGAATTCAGGAAAGCCCAGGCCACTGGGGCTGTCGACCGTGTTTTCGTGCGCCCGCATACCCGAGATGGTAGGGAATCGGGTTCGGTTCGTGCACCAGCGGGGTCGGCTTGGTCGGGGTACTACCTCCGGGGGAGTTCCAGATCCCGCTGCGGAGGCACGACGTGGGCGGAAGCCACGGCCTACGGTGGAAGCACCGCAGGGCAGCATCATCCACGCCTGCGGCGGGAGCGGCACCGAGGTGGGAACGGGCGTGACAGCAGGGCGGGAGCGGCGCGCGTCCACGATGTGGGCGAGACTTCGAGCATGGGGCGCACTCGCGGGCACCGCGGTGTACGAGGCCCTGGTGCGGGGGCCGGAACTCGCCCCCGGGGAAACCGGGGGCGACCGCGGGGCACACCCACATCGGGGACGTATGGTCCTCGGCGTGTGCCGCGCGATCGCGGGAGACTCCCCCACGGCCGTCGTCGCAGTGCGCTGCGTCATGGCGGCAATGATCCTGGCCAGCGGGGTGGGAATCCTGCTGTACCTCCTGCTGTGGTTCGTCCTCCCGTCGGAGCTGACCCGGTCCGAGCCCGAGGGCCAGACGGAACGTCCCGCCGCCCATGGCCTGCTGCGTGCCACCCTCCGCTGGGCCACCGTGCTGCTGGCAAGCGGGGTCGTGGCTGCCACATCCACCCAGCAGCTGCTGATGTCGCAGGTCGCATGGCCTGCGGCCCTCGGCGGCGGCCTGCTTGTGGGCGTGCCACTCCTCTTCGTGCTGCACGCACCACTGCCGGCCTGGCGCGTCTTGGCCCTGGGCAACCTGCTGGCGGTCGTGCTGCTGGGACTCCAGGGCCCCGCCGCGGTGCCCCAGGACACCGCCTATCCCATCGCCCTGTGGCCCTGGCCGGTGACCGGGCTACTGGCTCTGGCCGTGGCGCTGTACCTGGTGGCCACGCGTCTGCCGGCGCGGGTCACCGTCGCGGTAGGGGGCCTCACGGTGTGCGGGGTGCTGCTCCCGGCAGCGGTCCTGGTGGGGACGCCCGGGTGGCAGCCGGTCTGGCTGGGGGCACTGGTCGGGGTCATCCTCGCCTACGGCCACACCGTGCGGGGGCGGCGTGCGGCCCGCCGCGACCTGGAGCGCGAAACCGAGCTGCGACGTCAGGACCAGGCCCGCCAGGCCGTACTCAAGGAGCGTTCCCGGATTGCGCGGGAGCTGCACGACGTCGTCTCGCACCACATGTCCATGATCGCGATCCAGGCGGACGCCGCCCCCTATAAGCATCCTGAACTCTCGAGCGAGGCGACGGCAACGTTCCACACACTGCGGGACACCGCACGGGAGGCGCTCGGGGAGATGCGGCGCGTGGTGGGTCTGCTGCGCGAGGACACCGAGCATGCCGAGCGCGACCCCCAGCCGGGGCTGGCGCAGCTGGAGACACTCGTCGCAGGGGTGCGGGCCGCGGGTGTGGCGGTGGATCTCCGGGTACGTTCCCCCGATGTGCCGCTGCCGGACGCCGTGGACGTCTCGGTGTACCGGATCGTGCAGGAGGCGTTGAGTAACGCGAGCCGGCACGCGCCCGGTGCCGCGGTCGAGGTGCGAGTGGAACCCGCCGGGGGGCAGCTGGTGGTATCGGTACGGAACGGGCCGGGCAGCCACGTGGACACGCCCGCGGCGCCGGATCCGGGCGGTGGACACGGCCTGGTGGGGATGCGGGAACGCGTGGTGATGCTGGGCGGGAGCCTGCGTACGGGGACGCTGCCGGACGGAGGATTCCAGGTCGTCGCCCAGCTTCCGATCACCGTGTCCACGGGGAGTGGCGGCTAGCGCATCCGGGTGGGTTGGCTAGATTGACCCACGTGACTATCACGGTTGTCGTGGCGGACGATCACGCCATGGTTCGGGACGGGATCGCCACCCTGCTGGACGCCGCCCCGGACATCGAGGTGGTGGGCCAGGCCGCGGATGGCGCCGAGGCCGTGGAACTGGTGCGTGAGCATCGCCCGGACGTGGTGGTGATGGACGTGCGGATGCCGGTGATGGACGGGCTCACGGCGACGCGGCGCATCACCGAGCTGGATGGTTCCACTGCGCCCGCACCCACCCGCGTTGTCGTACTGACCACGTTTGACCTGGACGAGTATGTCTACGATGCCCTTGCCGCGGGGGCCAGTGGCTTTCTGCTGAAGGACGCCCCCATGGAGGAGCTCCGTTCGGCGGTACAGGTCGTCGCGAACGGCGACGCGCTACTGGCGCCGGCGGTCACCCGCCGGGTCATCGCGGAGATCGCCAGTCGGCGTAGGCAGCGCAGCACGGTCGCGAACCCCGCTGCGGTGACCCAGCTGACCGCTCGAGAAGTCGACGTTCTGCGCCAGATCGCCCGCGGTCGTTCCAATGCCGAGATCGCGGCGGAACTGTACCTGGCGGAGCAGACCGTCAAGACCCACGTCGGGCGGATTCTCACGAAGCTGGATCTGCGGGACCGCACCCAGGCGGTCGTGTTTGCCTACGAGAACGGGCTGGTGTCCGGCGGGTCCGGGTAGGTGCCGGGGCCGCACCGTAACCCTGCACCCCCGTCGGCCTGGTTGTGCGTGCTCCTATTGGCCTTCGAGAGCTGGTGGATCGCGTTGATGCCCAGTTCGCTGGCCACCACCTGGGCATCGTTGCGGGTCTCGCCGTCGGTGCTGCGTTGGCCGAGTGCCGGCGCCGTGGGTCACCCACCGGTGGCTCGCCGTGCCCGCACTCCAGCCCGGAGCCGGGCGCGCTGCGCCTCGTCCCGCGCCGCAAGCGCCGCCGTGTGCGCGAGTGCGCGTGCCCCGTCGCACACGGCCTGGTCGGCTGAGGGGCTGGCACAGGCGTCGGTGAACTCCGGCTGGTGATTGACGGCGGTACCGCTGTCGATGTGGATGGTCGGGTGGATCGAGGGCAACACCTGGCTGACGTTGCCCATGTCGGTGCTACCCAGGGGCGGGTCTGGCTCCTCGGCCGGGTGGGCCGGGGTGCGTCCGGTGGTGTGGATCGCCGTATGGTAGGCCCGCGCCAGCCACGCGTCTGGGGTGAGGTTCGCATACGGCGGGGAGGGCTGGTGGAGCGCGAGTTCGGCCCCGCTGGCCAGGGCACCGGCCTGGAAGCAGGCGTGCATGCGGTCGTAGAGGCGCTGGAGGGCCTCGGCGTCGGGGGCTCGCAGTAGGTACTCCGCCGCGGTGTGTGCGGGAATCACGTTGCTGGCGGTGCCTCCTGCCGTGGTGAAACCGTGCACCTGTTGCCCCGGTTCCAGCTGTTGACGGGCCAGACCGATCGCGGCCTGCGCGACGGTCATCGCATCGGCCGCGTTGACGCCCAGGTGGGGTGCCATCGCCGCGTGCGACTCCCGACCGGTATAGGTCACCGTGATGTCGGTGCACGCCAGGGACGTGGGGGCACAGCGCTCGTCGGGTCCGGGGTGCACCATCATGGCCATGGCGACGTCGTCGAACACGCCGGCGTCCAGCATGAGCTGTTTGCCGCCGCCCTGTTCCTCGGCCGGGGTGCCCACGACCCGCACCGTGATGTCGAGGTCGGTGGCCAGATCCCGCAGGGCCAGGGCCGCGCCGGTGGAGGCCGCGGCGATGATGTTGTGCCCGCAGGCATGCCCGATCTCCGGGAGGGCGTCGTATTCGGCGCACAGAGCGACCACCAGGTCCGAGGTGCCGACACTGGCGGTGAACGCCGTATCCAGGCCGGCCACACCCGGCTCTACCTCGAATCCTGCCTCGGCCAGCACTTCGGTCACCTTGCGGGCGCTGCGGTACTCGGCGAAGGCCAGTTCCGGTTCGGCGTGGATGTCGTGCGAGAGCTGGACCAGAGTATCGCGGTACCGCTGTACCTGGGTGGTGATGTGCTGGACGTCGGTCTGGGGGAGGATCATGCGGGTACGGTACCGTCCGTTGTCTCGTCGGTGCTGGGGCGGCTCCGTGGTGGTCTGGGCAGCTTCTGGCCTGGTCAGATTTCCTTCGCTGCGGCGTGCAGCCCCGCGGTTGCCGCATCCAGCTTGGCGTCGTCAATGTCGAGGTGCAGCACGAGCCGCACCAGGTCCGACCCGAGGGCCACGGCACGCACTCCCTGGGTTTCCAGTGCCGCTACCAGCTGCTGGGCGGAGTCCGCCGGGGTGGTGACCAGCACCATGTTGGTTCGTGCGACCGCGCTGAGCTGCGTGTTGTCGGTTACGAACCGCGCGAGTCGCTCGGCACGGTCGTGGTCCTGCACCAGCCGGCTGCGGTGCTGGTGTAGTGCGTGCCGGGCGCCGGCGGCCAGAACCCCGACCTGCCGCATCGCCCCACCCAGCAGCTTGCGGGCTCTCCGGGCCTGGGCGATGGTGGCCGCGTCCCCCGCGAGCGCGGAGCCGACCGGGGCGCCGAGGCCTTTGGAGAAGCAAACCGAGACCGTGTCGAAACCGGCTGCCACGGCTGCCGGTTCCTGGTCCAGAGCAACGGCGGCGTTCCACAGCCGCGCTCCGTCCAGGTGGGTGCGCAGCCCGTGTTCGTGGGCGAACGCGGTGGCGCGCCGCTGCTCCTCCAGGGGCACCACGCGTCCGGTCAGGGTGTTTTCCATGCACAGCAGGCTGGGCCGTGCCCGGTGGATGTCCTCGGTTCCGGTGGCCCAGCGGTGCAGCACGTCCGCGGGTGGAACCCCGTCGGGGCTGTCGAAGGTGCGTGGCAGCACCCGGGACAGGACCGAGGCGGCCCCCTGCTCGTTGCCCAGGATGTGTGCCTGTTGTGGCGCCCAGATCTCCGCACCGCTGCGGGTGTGCACATAGACCGCGATCTGGTTGCCCATGTGTCCGGACGGAACGAAGACAGCGGCTTCCTTGCCCAGCAGGTCCGCGGTCTCGGTCTCCAGGTCGGCGACGGTGGGGTCCTCGCCGAAGACGTCGTCGCCCACCTCTGCCGCTGCGATGGCGGAGCGCATTTCGGGGGTGGGACGGGTGACGGTGTCGGAGCGCAGGTCGATCACGGTGGCGCTACCTCCGGAAACTAGGAGACGCTCGTCATCCTACGAATCCGGTAGTGGTATCGGGACACGTGGTGGAACCCGGCCTGCACGTACAGCTCCAGTGCGGCCCTGTTGACGCTCTCCACCGCGAGGTAGGCCCGGCTCGCCTGCCGCGCATGCCCCCAGGCCAGGAGCGCGGACAGCACCTGTCGCGCCAGCCCCTGACGGCGGGCCCTCTCCTCGGTGGCCAAGGCGTAGATTCCCACTGTGCCCGCGCTGGGCGCGTGGACCGCACACCCACGGGCGCGGCCGGAGGCGTGCACCGCATAACCCACGTCTGCTGGTGCGAGGATTCGTGCGGTGATTGCCGCCGACTCCGCGGTGACCCCCAGTGGCTCGTTCAGGGCGTCCCAGCGGGCGTCGGGTGTGTCCCGGATCTCAACATCGGGCTGAGGCCGGTGGTGGGGGGTAGTGTCGCGCGCCAGCAGTACCGTCGTGCCACAGGTCTCGAATCCCGCTGCGGCCAGTCGTTGGTCCAGGTGCTGCTGGCCTGGGCCCACTTGGACACAGGGAGTGTGGCCACGCGTGGTGTAGTGCTCGATCACCGGCTCGATCGGGGCAGCGTCGTGGATGGCGCGCGCCGAATTGGCGCGTCGGGACGTACCACCGCTGGTCCCCAGGTGCCATCCGTCCCGTTCCACAAGGTGGAGTGCGGGCCAGTCTGTGGCCAGGCGTTGCCACCACCACGTGTCCATGAATCCTCCTCGACCGTCCCAGACGGGCCGTTCCGGCATCGCGGGATCGCTGCCCGGACCGATGGAGTTTAGGGGAAGGGCGGGGCCGCCAGCACCGTGTTTCTGTGGCTCCGGGGTTTCTGTGCTGGCGCGCTGCGGTGTATCCGCGGGCACGGGCGGTGGGGGAGCGGTGCGGGGCGGGCCCCGCGGACTCCAGCGCCTCCCGGTATCCGTCAGACTGGGAGGGGAACGGACATGCCGCCCCGGCGGTAGGGCTGAGGGGTGCCGGGACGGCCGCACAAGGACGCGCAGACAGCAGGACCCAGGCAGGTGCCGGACGTGGATGGCCAGGACCGGGAAGTAGGGGCAGGCGGGTGCCGCGAGGGGTGCGGTGCCGGTGCTGGTCCCGCGGTGTGCGCCGCCCCCACTGCCGGTATGGTCCGCGCCATCCGGCCATGTGGGGCCAGGTGCCACGAACTGGGTTCTCGGTGATACTGCGGGGAGGGACATCCGGCCGTGTGACGGCCCTGGCGATGATGGCGGTGGCAAGTGCCCGAGTACGAGTTCGTGTTCATCGTGGAGGGCCTCGTCGAGGACGACGTGGCCGCTACCCGCCGACTGCGGGCCGAGTTGGGCGCACGGGTCTGGAGGAGCGGCGAGCTGTGCCGGCTTCAGGTTCGTTGGACCGGTCCGGACCCGGTGGCGGCCGTTGGTTCCTTCGCGACTCATGTCGCCCAGGTGGTGTCCCGGGTGCGGTTGGCCCGGTTGGACCGTGACCTGGTGCGGGTCGCCGATATCGCGTCTCGGGTGGGAGTCCCCGTGGACACCGTCGCGGAGTGGATCGCCAGTCCGAACCCGGAGGGGGAAGTCTTTCCACAGCCTGAGGGTGACGTGGCGGAAGAGCGCGTGTGGCTGTGGGCGGAGGTCAACCAGTGGCTCGCCGGCTTCGGCTTGGATGACGGGCGTCGTCGCCCCAGCCGCGCGGACATGGCCGAGATTGAATGGCGACTCCAGCGGCGCAAGCTCACGGAGTTGACCGTGCGGGCCACCCCGGAGAGTGGGCCGAATCTCGCGCAGGTGTTGGAGCGGGCCCTACGGTCCCCGGACTTCGTGGACTATCTCGTGTCCCGGGACCAGGTCCGTGACGTCAACGGGCGCTACACGATCGTGGCGTGCGCTCCCGACGAGGCGGCGACCACCGTGTTCCGGCGACTGCGGGGCGCACGTCATCCCGTGGTCCTGGCCATGACGGAGGGTGATGTGCGCGCCGTGGAGATGACCCCGATCAGCGAGCGTCCCGCCGATGTCGTAGAGCTGGTGCGGGAGATGACCGCACGGGACTGGTTCGGTCTGATCCGGCTCAGCCCCGGCCAGAGCTACGGACTGCGGGAGGATTCCGAGACCGGGGCGATGCGTGCGGACGGGATGCTGGACATGACCGGGCAGGAGCTGGACGAGGGTGGACTGCCCGCGGACTAGGACGGATGAGGAACGAGTCGCCCCGGCACGGCGTTAGGCTGGAGATCGTGGCTGATACTTCGATTCGCACCCGTTTCGCACCGTCCCCGACCGGCATGTTCCATGTGGGAAACGCGCGTTCCCTGCTGCTCAACTGGGTGGTGGCGATGCAGACCGGGGGGCGGCTCGTGTTGCGGATCGAGGACACCGACGCCGAACGCAACCGTCCGGAGTGGACCGAGGGCATCCTGGACGCCATGGCATGGCTCGGGGTGGACGCCAGCCAGTACGAGGGCCCCTACTCCCAGGCCTCCTACGCCCCGAAGCACCAGGAGGTTTCCGAGCGCCTGTTCGCGGAGGGGCGGGCCTACTACTGTGACTGCACTCGGGAGCAGCTCCAGCAGCGGCGGGAGAACCCCAACCTGGGCTACGACGGCTACTGCCGGGACCGGGGCCTGGAGCCGGGGTCGGGGCGTGCGTTGCGGTTCCGCGTCCCCGATGGGGGCGTCACCGTGGTGGACGACCAGATTCGCGGGCAGGTGGAGTTTCCCCACGACGCCCTGGAGGACTTCGTGATCGCCCGCGGCGACGGTTCGCCGCTGTTCGTGCTGGCGAACGTGGTCGACGACGTCGAGATGGGCATCACGCACGTGATCCGTGGGGAGGAGCACCTCTCGAACGCGCCCAAGCAGCAGCTGTTGTGGCAGGCTCTGGGCCACGAGGCACCGGTGTGGGCACACGCCCCCGTGCTGGTGAACGAGAAGCGGCAGAAGCTCTCGAAGCGTCGGGACAAGGTGGCCCTGGAGACCTACCAGGCGGAGGGCTACCTGCCTGAGGCCATGGTGAACTACCTCATGCTGCTCGGGTGGTCCCCCGGCGACGACCGGGAGATCATGCCGTTGGCCGAGATGGTTCCGCTGTTCGATCTGGGGGACGTCAACCCGTCTCCGGCGTTCTTCGACGAGAAGAAGCTGCGTGCCTTCAACGGCGAGTACATCCGGGCCCTGGGCGAGGACGAGTTCGTGGCGCGCTGCCAGCCGTTCCTGCACGGCGACGACGTCCCGTGGCCAGCGGAGAACTTCGACGCCCGGCTGTTCGCGGCGATCGCGCCGCTGGCACAGACTCGGGTGGCCGTGTTGAGTGAGATCGTCGCGAATGTGGACTTCCTGTTCCTCGACGAGCCCGTTTTTGATGAGAAGAGCTGGGACAAGGCGATGAAACCGGGCGCGGCCGAGGTGCTTGCCGGGGCGCGGGAACGGTTCGCGGAGGAGTCCCTGTCCTGGGACGCGGCCACGCTCAAGGCGACTCTGGAGGAGATCGGTCAGCAGCACGGACTCAAACTCGGCAAGGCACAGGCGCCGGTTAGGGTGGCGGTCACCGGACGCACGGTCGGACTGCCGCTGTTCGAGTCTCTGGAGCTGCTGGGGCGGGAACGTACCCTGGAGCGTATCGACGCCGCCCGTACGCGGTTGGGCTGATCGCCACGTCGGTGCCCGCCGGCTGCCTGGACGGGGGCGGGCGCTCTAGCTGCTTCTAGCGCCCCCATCGGCCTTTCCCCGCCCCCAACCTCTGGGGGACCACTCCCAGGTGTCAGCACCGCCGTGATCCCGCCCCGAAGGCCGTCTCAGGGCTGTGTCGGGATGTTGGGCTGTCGGACGCCGATCAGAACGGCCACCACCACGGTGGCCAGTCCTTGCCATCGTCCTCGTCCGCGTTGTCCTCGGTGTCATCCCCGTCCTGCTCGGTGTCCTCGGAGCCCTCGGATTCCTCCGTGCCGGACTGGGATTCCCGTTCGTCTCCGGACCCACTCTCGGAGCTGTCGCCCGACTCCGGGGCGGAGTCCTCCGGGGTCGATTCCGGCGACTCCTCGGCGCCGGAATCTGGAGCACTGCCCGAGATTTCCTGGCCGGCGTCGGCGGCGTCGTCACTCTCGTGGGTGGTGCCCTGCCCGGTGTTGGTGCTGTCGGGTTGGCCGGACGTGTCGCCGGCGTCCTCGGCCTCTGCCGCGGGATTCCCGCCGGACAGACTGACCTCGTCTCCGTCGCTGTCCTGGCTGGGCTCCTCGGCGCCGTCCTCGTCGGTCTCGCTGTCCCCGCTGTCGTCGCTGTCGTCGGATTCCGCCGAGACCGCAGACGGGCTGTCGGTGGGCCCGTCGGCCACATTCGAGTGCAGGGTGTCCCGATTCGACAGGGGGTTGGGCACGATCCCCGACCAGAAGGCTCCGGCGCCGATGATGGCCAGGACCACAAACACCCCGACGAGAAGGGTCGCCCAGGGTGTGGACAGCCGATTCCGGGCGGCGGCGGAGTGGTCGCCGGACATAGGGGCACTCCCTCGTGAGGCTGAATCTGGTGCAGGGCCGGATGGGGCCTAGAGACCCGGACGCTCTGCGCGGTCCTCTGGTCAGAGCGAGCTGTGGCCCAAGCTACACGAGTTGACGGTACTAGACGGGAGATCTTCGCGTAAGCGCTGGCCCCACGTCAATGGAAAAGCCCATCCGGATCGTGGATTGGGCGGGCTCACTCGGACATGGACGGGGCCTGCGCGCGGTCCACCACCTTGCGCAGCAGCTGAACCAGTGTGGCCCGCTCAGTGTCGTCGAGGGGGGACAACACCGCGGCCTGGGCGGCGTGCACCGGAGTGGAGAGCTGGTCGTGAAGTTCGGTGCCCCGGCGTGAGACCCGCAGTACGACTCGGCGCCGGTCGGTCGTATCCGCGTCCCGGTAGGCCAGAGCGGTGGTCACCAGGTGGTCGGCGACCCGGGTGGCGGTCGGCCCGGTGAGGCCCAGCGCCGAGGTGAGTGCGGCCATGCTGTGTGGTCCGCGCGTGTGTAACAGGTCGAGCGTGCGCCACTGGTCCAGGGTGAGCCCGTGGCCGTGCACGATCTCTTCCGCGCGTCGGTCCACCTCAGCGGCCACGTGACGCAGGAGTAGCGGATCGATAGCGGGTGCGTCGATGGGGCCGGCCATGCGCGTGCAGTCTCCTCCGGTTGACCACTTGCCCAGAGTATTTCCATTCGAGAAGATTTCTTCCACCGGGGAATCTAGCACGGAGCACTCGGTCCCGCCCGCCGGGGTG
This sequence comes from Lipingzhangella rawalii, assembly GCF_031628175.1. Classification (NCBI taxonomy): domain Bacteria; kingdom Bacillati; phylum Actinomycetota; class Actinomycetes; order Streptosporangiales; family Nocardiopsidaceae; genus Lipingzhangella; species Lipingzhangella rawalii. Next base: position 119,766 of record NZ_JAVLVT010000003.1, read on the forward strand.
CCACCGCGGCCGCAGCTACGCCCGCCCGGGCGTGGACCAGGATCGAAAGGGAGTTCACGTGCGGTGTCACTGCCCGACGCACGCTGAGGCCACTGCCGCACCGGGCGGTGCGGATTTTCCGGTGGGGGTGGTGATCCCGCTCCAGGGGCCGGCGGGGATCTTCGGTCCGTCGTGTGAGGCGGTGACCGAGGTTGCGGTTGCGTCGATCAACGCAGAGGGGGGAATTCTCGGGCGTCGCGTCCGCCCGGTGGTCATCGACGGTGGGGATCGGCCCCAGCGCGTGGCCGGCGAAGTCGGGGATCTCGTGCGTTCGGGGCGGATCCACGCGGTGACGGGGTGGCACATCTCCCGTGTGCGCCAGGCCCTGGTCCCGGTTACCGCCGAGCACGTGCCCTATGTCTATACCTCCCTTTACGAGGGCGGGGAGCAGGGCAGCGGGGTGTTCTGCTCGGGTGAGACCCCGCCGGACCAGGTTGCCCCGGCGATGCGCTGGATGCGGGACGAGCGGGGAATGCGTCGCTGCTACCTCGTTGGGGACGACTATGTCTGGCCGCGGGGAACCGCACGGGCCGTGCGCAGCTACGCCCGGGAACTGGGCCTCAGCGTGGTCGGCCGTGAGTTCGTCCCGCTCGGAACCTCGAATTTCGACACCACGATGGGGCGGATCGCGGCCAGTGGTGCGGACACGGTGCTGATGTTGCTGGTGGGGCAAGACGCGGTGCACTTCAACCGGGCCTTCGCGGCGTGGGGCCTGCACGAGCACACCCGTCGCCTCACTCCGTTGATGGAAGAAAACATGCTCCTGGGCAGTGGCCCGGAGGCGACCGAGGAACTTTATGTGGCGGCGGCCTATTTCCGGTCGCTGGCCACGGAGTCCGCCCTCGACCTGACCGGAGCCTACACGCGGATGCACGGGCCGCACGCGCCGGCACTGAACAACATGGCCGAGTCCTGTTTCGAGGGAATGATGGCGCTGGCCGCCCTGTCCCGCCGGGCGCGCAGTGTCCAGCCCTCCGGGTTGATGGCGGTCAGTGACGAGGTGGGCTACGACGGTCCCCGCGGACCCATGCAGATCTCCCGTGGGCATGTGCGCCAGCATGTTTACCTCGCGCGTGCCGACGGGGTCGGTTTCGACATCCTCGCCCGTCTCTGATCCTCCGGGCGGGCCGGGGTCCGGCGCGCCGCGGAGATTCGGTGTGCAGGGACGACCTCTTGACATTTCCTTTCATATAGATCATTTTCATTTGAAAAGGAGTTGTTATGGTGACTTACCTGTACCGCTGTGCCTGCGGGCACGAACACACCGTCCCGTTGCCGATGGGGCAGGCCAGCCCCAGTGTCGACTGTCCCTGCGGGGCCACCGCCTATCGCGTGTTCACCCCACCCGCCCTTCGGCCCACCACACCGGACCTGTCCCGTGCGCGCGACCGGGCCCGGGAAAGCGCGGAACACCCCGAGGTTGTTTCCGCTCCGCCACCCACTGACGGGTCACAGTCCCGCTCCCCCCACATCGATCCCCGAACAGCAGGGCTCCCACGGCCATGAGTGCGGCCGGACTGTTCTACGTCGGCGCTGTGCTCGTCATCAACGGGCTGCTGCTGCTCGGCACCGTCTCGGCCCGGGCCGCAGCGCCCCTCAACCTTTTTGTCGGCGCCCTCCAGGTGGTTGGACCCACGATTCTGCTCACCCAGGCCACAACCACCGCGGAGGTCGCCGATGCCGCCCCGCTGTACCTTTTCGGGTTCACCTACCTGTGGGTCGGCATCAACGCGATCACCGACTGGGACCAGCGTGGCCTCGGGTGGTTTTCCCTGTTCGTGGCTGCGAGCGCGGTAGGGATGGCCGCCTACACCGCCCTGGTTCCCGGGGACTGGCCGTTCACGGTGATCTGGCTGTACTGGGCGGTGCTGTGGTTCCTGTTCTTCTGTGTGCTCGGGGTTCAGCGCATGGAACTCACCCGCTACACCGGCTGGTTCGCGATCGTCACCGGAATCGTCACGGCCGCGGTCCCCGGCGCCCTCCTCGTGGTGGGCCACTGGCCTGACCTGCCCGTCGTCGCCGTGGTCCTGGCGGTGCTGGGCGTAGCCACCCTCCTCGGCCTGTGGCCGGTCACGGTCCACCAACGCGAGCACCCGCCCACCCCCCCAACCACGCCCCCAACCACACCCTGAACCCACCAGTCCCGAATGCAACACCCAGAAAGCGAGGCCCACCATGCCCGAGGTACTCTTCACCCACGATCCCGACCGCCCCATGGCCGAACAGCGCGTGCCCGGACACAACCGTTGGCATCCCGAGATTCCCGCGGCCGCCACCGCCCGATCCGGCCAGGAGTTCCGTGTCGAGTGTCGGGAGTGGACCGACGGTCAGATCGGCAACAACGACTCCGCCAACGACGTCCGGGACGTCAACCTCAACGGCTGTCACGTGCTCAGCGGCCCCATCGCCGTGGAGGAGGCGCAACCCGGCGACCTCCTCATGGTGGACATCCTCGACCTGGGGCCGATCCCGCAACAGACCGGCCCGGTATGCGGCCAGGGCTGGGGCTACAGCGGTATCTTCGCCAAGGTCAACGGCGGGGGGTTCCTCACCGACTACTTCCCCGACGCCTACAAGGCGGTGTGGGACTTCCACGGACACGAGGCCACCTCCCGGCACATCCCCGGTGTCCGGTACACCGGGATCACCCACCCCGGCCTGATGGGCGTCGCCCCGTCGAGCGATCTGCTGTCCTCGTGGAACACCCGTGAGCGTGCCCTGATCGCCACGGATCCGGACCGGGTGCCGCCACTTGCACTGCCACCCCTGCCGGACGGCACCCTCGCCGGGCAGGCCGGGGACGCTGCCGCCCAGCGCGTCGCCACCGAGGGAGCGCGCACCGTGCCTCCGCGGGAGAACGGCGGGAACCACGACATCAAGAACTTCACCCGGGGCTCGCGCGTCTTCTACCCGGTGCACGTTCCGGGGGCCCTGCTGTCCATGGGGGACCTGCACTTCAGTCAGGGCGACGGCGAGATCAACTTCTGCGGGGCGATCGAGATGGCCGGATACATCGACCTGCGGGTGGAGGTCATCAAGAACGGAATGGAAACCTATGGCGTGCACCGCAACCCCATGTTCATTCCCGGCCGGATGGAGCCCCGCTACTCCGAGTTCCTCACTTTCATCGGGGTGTCGGTGGACCACCGCGACAACACCAACCTGTACATGGACGCCACCGAGGCCTACCGCAACGCCTGTCTGAACGCCATCGAGTACCTCAAGAAGTGGGGATACACCGGGGAGCAGGCCTACTTCATCCTCGGCACCGCCCCGATCGAGGGCCGGATCAGCGGTGTCGTAGACATCCCGAACGCCTGCTGCTCGCTCTACCTGCCCACCGAGATCTTCGACTTCGATATTCGCCCCGGTGGCCCCGGACCGGTCGCCACCGACCGCGGGCAGGTCTGCGTTACCTCCTGACCGTGCCCGGCCCGCGAGGCTGCGCCGTGCGGATAGTCCCGGCGGCGCAGCCACCAACCGGCCCGGGGCTGCGACGGCTCCCGCAGGGAGACACGGCGACAGGGGGCGCGGAGACAGGCAAGCAGGGGAACGGCCGGACATGTGTCACACTGGCCCCATGGCTGTAGGTTCGTTCATGGTTCCACTCGGGACTCCTGCTCCCGACTTCTCCCTGCCCTCGATCGACGGTCAGACCGTCGCCCGCGACGACTTCGCGAACGCACGGGCGTTGTTGGTGATGTTCCTGTCCAACCACTGCCCCTACGTGCAGCGGATCGAGAAGGCCCTGGGCGAGACCATCGCCGCCTATCCGGGCCATGAGCTGGCCGCGGTTGCGATCTGTAGCAACGACGTCGCCAACTATCCGGACGACGACGCCGCACATCTACGCGAGCAGTCCCAGCGGGCCGGATTCACCTTCCCCTACCTGGTGGACGAGTCCCAGGAGGTGGCCAAGGCGTTCCGGGCCGCGTGCACCCCGGACTTCTTCCTCTACGACGCCCAGCGTCGGCTCGCCTACCGCGGTGAGTTTGACGGTGCCCGTCCCAGTAACGACGTCTCCTCGGACGGGGCGAGCCTGCGCGGGGCGATCGACGCCGTGCTGGCCGGAACTCCGGTTCCCGAGCCGCACAATCCCAGCCTGGGGTGTGGTGTGAAGTGGAAGCCGGGCAACGAGCCGGCGTGAGCCAGCCCGTCCATCTCTGATGACCGAGCAGCCGGGTCCCGGAGGCCGGGATCCGGCGGAACGGTCGGGGGATGCCGCGCGGTCCGGAACCGATCTGGTTCCGTTTCGCTCGGCCGTGCGCACCTGGTTCCTGATTTCGCTCCAGACCTTCGGCGGCCCTGCCGGGCAGATCGCCGTAATGCAGCGGGTGCTGGTTGAGGAACGACGCTGGATCGGGCAGCGGCGGTTCAACCATGCGTTGAACTACTGCATGCTGTTGCCCGGTCCCGAAGCCCAGCAGCTCGCGACCTACGTTGGTTGGCTTCTCAACGGGGTGCGCGGCGGTCTCGTGGCCGGTGTGCTGTTCGTGCTCCCCGGGGTGGCGGCCCTGCTCGGGCTGTCCGTGCTGTACGTGGCCTACGGGGACACACGTATTGTCACCGCGCTGTTCGCCGGGCTGGCGCCTGCGGTGCTGGCGATCGTCGCTCAAGCGCTGCTGCGGATCGGTCGACGCATCCTCACCCATGTGAGCCTTGCCGGTATCGGCCTGGCGGCGTTCGTTGCGCTCGCCCTGTTCAACGTGCCGTTCCCGGTGGTGGTGCTCGGTGCCGGCGTGGCTGGGTATCTGGTGAGTCGGCTGTTGCCCCACGCTGTGGTGGGCACCGGCACCGCTGGAGCCGGAGACGGCGAAGCGGATGGTCGGGCGCCGGTGGTCGCCGACGATGTCCTGCACCGTGCCGTTCCGGGGTGGCGGCGGAACGTGCGGGTGCTCGCCGTGGGGCTGACCTGTTGGGTGGGTCCGCCCCTGGCTATCGCCGCGGCTACCGGGGTGGGCAGTGTGTTCACGACCCAGGCCGTGTTTTTCTCCGCGGCCGCGCTGGTGACGTTCGGCGGTGCCTACGCCGTGTTGGCTTTCGTTGCCCAGCAGGCGGTGGAGGTGTACGGCTGGCTGCACCCCACCGAGATGGTTCGGGGCCTCGCCTTCGCCGAGACCACGCCAGGGCCACTGATCATGGTCGTGCAGTTCGTGGCCTTTCTGGGGGCCTACCGCGATCCGGGGGCGTTGGACCCGTGGGTGGCCGCGGTGGTGGGGGCCTTGGTGGTCACCTGGGTCACCTTTGCCCCGTCCTTCCTGTTCATCTTCCTCGGGGCGCCGTACGTGGAGCGACTGCGGGGAAATACTGGTCTGTCCGCGGCCCTGACGGGGATCACCGCCGCTGTGGTTGGGGTGATCGCGAATCTGGCGTTGTACTTCGCCGTCCACACCCTGTTTACGGAGGTCCGGGAGCTCACCTGGGGGCCGTTGCGGCTGGAGTTGCCGCAGCTGGCGAGCGTGCAGCCCGTGCCTGTCCTGGTCGGACTCGCGGCGATGGGCATGGTTTTCGTGCTGCGGTGGAGCATTCTGCGCACCCTGGCCGTCAGTGCCGTGCTGGGCGTGGTGGTGTCGCTGGCCAGTGGGCCCATCACGGGACTGTTCTAGCCGACGCTCCTGGCGCCGGTGCACTGTCCGCGATGGCTGTCCGGCCGGGGCGCTCGACCCCGTGGGTGCGCGTGTCCGCAGCCCCTCCTGTGTCGGGAACACACCGTTCCGCTTTCGAATTTGACTTAAAGTCAACTTTAACTTCTAGGTTTGGGTGCTGAATCGGGTGATGCCGGGTGCTTCGCACCGCGAACACCGTTCGACCCACGGCCGACAAGGAGGACCCATGCACACGGACCCGAAGCTGACGGTGGCGGTCATCGTTGGCAGTACCCGACCCGGACGATTCGGGCCGACCCCAGCCCAGTGGATCGCCGAACGGGCCGCCGAGCATCCGGAGCTGGGTGTGGACCTCATCGACCTCAAAGAGGCCGCACTACCCGAAACCCTGGGCACCGAATCCCCGGGGGACACCATTCCGGACAACGTGCGGGCCCTGGGCGAGCGCCTGGAACGAGCCGACGCCTTCATCGTGGTCACCCCGGTGTACAACCGCGGCTACCCGGCCGCACTGAAGACCGCGATCGACTGGTTCTACCACGAGTGGAGTGCCAAGCCCGTGGGATTCGTCTCCTACGGAGGTGTCGGCGGCGGCCTGCACGCTGTGGAACAACTGCGCCAGGTGTTCAATGAGGTGCACGCCACCACGATCCGCAACACCATCAGCTTCGCGAACTTCTGGGAACGCTTCGACTCCGAAGGACAGACCGTCGACAACGAGTCCGCAACCGCCGCTGCCAAAACCTTCCTCGACCAGCTGACCTGGTGGGCCCGCGCCCTGCGCGACGCCCGTGCCAAGCACCCCTACGCAGCCTGACCGGAAAGGCATGACCATGACCTTCGACCCGAACACGATCGCCACCTACACCAGCAGCGACGTCGAGGAATGGATCGGGAGTTATGACGAGGACGGGTCGGCCATCGGCTATATCGCCGACCAGCCGGAGGGCGCGCCGATGGGGCTGGCCTTCGTGCGGCTGCGTGCGGGGATGACCTTCGACTTTGCCTGGCCCTACGATGAGTTGTCCATCGTGACCAAGGGGAAGCTGACCATCCGCACAGCGGGTCGACGCGTCAGTGCCCGTGCCGGGGAGATCCTCAACCAGCCGCGTGGCGTCCAGGGCACCCTCGATATCGAGGAGGACCTGGAGATGATCTGCGTGCACCACCCCACCTTCGCGGCGGCGTTCGGCATGACCCTCGCCGAGTATCGAGCGGCGAGTCAAGCCGGCACGGATCCCGAGATGCCACCGTCCACGCCCCGAGGCCCGGAGTGGGCCGGTGGGTTCTTCGACCCCACCATCATGCAGCACTTCACGATCGCGGACGTGGCCACCTGGATCCCTGTGGACGCGGAACAGCGGGCCTACGTCGGGTACATCGCGGACCAGGCTGAAGGATCCCCCATGGGGATCGCGTTCTCGGACTTTCGCGGCGCCGGTGTCCACGAGCTCGACTTTCTCTACGACGAGGTCGCCGCCATCACCAAGGGCAGCTTCACCGTACACAGCCAGGGTCGTACCTTCCGGGTCCGTGCCGGCGAGATGCTGTACATGCCCAAGGGGGTGTCGGCCACCTTCGAGATCGATGAGGACACTGTCGCGGTGGGCATGCACTATCCGACGTTCGAGGCCGTCATGGGCTATCCCCCACACCAGAGCTGAAGCCCTCCGGGAGCGTGGGGCGGAACCGCTCGGCCCCATGCCGGCAGACACCCCGTCCAGCCGATATGGGGCCGTACCGCAGGGGCATCCGCTCGACCTCGGCCCGACGGCCTCGGTCGCCGGTGGGACGATATCCACACCGGGCTGAGTTGGATGCCCCACGCATCCGGGCCGCAGCCCCTGCTCCGACCGGAAGGATTACGGTGACTGGTGAATCCCACGAAAACGAACCCGCCAAGGATGAACCCACCGAACCAGCCCCCCACACCGCAGCCATCAACCCCGACCCAGGAGCGCCAGTAAGCGCAGAGGCAGAGCAGGATCCAGCGCCGGAGGCGTCCGGGGACAATCACGGCGACGGGATGGCGACCGGCGAGTCCGACCCCGCCAGCACCGCCGCGCCGGACGTCTCCGAGGAGGCGACGGCGTGGGCGGGAGCACAGACACCTCCGGGGTGGCACGATTCCGCTGGCTCTCCACAGCCGCACGGGACCACACCCCCTCCGGGGCACGAGCCGCGAAGCGACTCCCCGGCCTACGGCCCGCCCTGGCCAATGCCGGCTCCCCGCCCCCGGCCCCCGCTGCCGGAGACCCCACGCTGGCTGCTGCCCGCGGCGCTGGTCGCCGGGCTGCTGGCCGCAGTGCTGGTTCCCGCTGCCCGACCCGGGGTGGGGGTGACCCTGGCCGCGGTCACGGTGATGCTCGTGGTGGCCCGCGGCGCCGCGCATCGCGCCTGCGTGTGGTCCATGCTGTTCGGGCTGGTCACGGTGGGGCTCGTAGCGGTGCCCACACTCCGGGACGCGCAGTGGCTGGCAGTGCCCAGCCTCCTCCTCGCGGGTGGGCTCGCCTCACTCGCGGTCTCGGGGGCGGGCCGGCACTGGTTCGGTCTCCTGTGGGGCAGCTTCAGCGTGCTGAGGGCACTGGGCAGCGTGCCACGGTTCCTGGCCGCGCCCCTACAGACCCCCGAGGCTCGCCGCACCTGGGTGCCGCTTGTGGGTGGCCTGGCCGCGGCGGTGGTGTTGGTCGCGGTGTTCGGGCTGCTGTTCGCCTGGGCGGACGCCGTGTTCGCGGAGCTGCTGCGTGGCTTCCTGACGCCGGATCGCCCCGGTTCCGCAGCGCTGAACGTCGTGGTGTTCCTCGCCGCGGTCCTGGTCGCCGGGGCGGGAGTGCTGGTCGGAGCGTGGCCGGTCGCCGACTCCCGGCTCCGTCCCCGCACCACCGGCCCCAGCCGCGCGCTGTGGCTGATCCCCCTGGCGAGCGTGAATGTGCTGTTTGCGATGTTCGTTGCGGTGCAGGCACCCCGGCTGTTCGGCGGACACGCCACCGTGCAGGACGTCACCGGGCTGATCTATGCCGACTACGCACGCGAGGGGTTCTTCCAACTCGTGGTGGTGGCCGTCCTGGTGCTCGCGCTCGTCGCGCTGGCCCGCTGGCTGGTGCCCCGGGAGCGCGTCACCGACCACCGCATGCTGACCGTCCTACTCGGAGTACTGTGCGTGCTCACGATCATCGTGCTTGCCTCCGCCCTGCACCGGATCGACCTCTACGTGGACATGTTCGGATTCACCCGCACCCGTGCCATGGTCTTCGGGGCGATCCTGTGGATCTTGGCCGTGTTCCTCCTGACGCTGACGGCCGGGGTGCGGGACCTGTGGGGCCACGGCGTGACCTGGTTTCCGCGCGCGGTCGCGCTGGCCACCGGGGTGGGGATGCTGGTGTTCGTCGCCTGGAACCCGGATGCGCGGATCGCCGAGAGCCTGGAGACCCGCGAGGTAGCCACTGTGGACGCCTGGTACGTGAGTGGCCTGTCCGCCGACGCCCTGCCCGTCGTGGCGGGACTGCCCGAGCCCGCCCGTAGCTGCGCCCTGGGTTCGATGAACGACCGCCTGGAGCGGGACGAACCAGCGACCGCATGGAACCATGCCCGGAGCCAGGCCCGGGAGCTGCTGGACGGGTTGTACTGGACCGATCCGGCGGGGCTCGACTGTCCCACGCACTGGCAAGACGGGGACATGGACCGCCGGGAGTACTGAGCTCCGCACCCAGATCCGCGACCAGGCCGTGGATACGAGGACATGTACGCCACGACGGCCGTTCCAGCGCATGCCGACCACTGCTGTCGGCCGTCGGGCTCCCAGGTGTCCGACCATGTCACGGCGGACAGGAGGACTCCGAAAATTCGGAGGAATATCCGTAGCTACGCAGTATCTGCATCGCTAGTCTTGGTGCTATGCCGCAGTTTCGGATCAGCGAGGTTGCGCGGCTCGTGGGAGTCAGCGATGACACCGTACGCCGGTGGGTGAGTAGTGGCCGCCTGCCGGCGCAGCGGGACGAGGCCAACAGGTGGGTCGTCCCCGGCGAACGGGTCGCAGAGTTTGCCCGCGAGCAGGCGCACGCGGGCGGGCGCGGTAACGAGGTGTCCGCCCGCAACCGTCTGGGTGGCATCGTCACCGACGTGACCCTGGACGGGGTTATGGCCCAGGTCGAGATCGCCGCTGGCCGGTTTCGCCTCGTGTCCCTGATGACCCGGGACGCCGCCGAAGAGCTGGGCCTGCGTCCCGGGGTTCGGGCCACGGCCGTCGTCAAGGCCACAACTGTGGTGATCGAGTCCTCCGGGAGCCCGGAATGAACCCGCGCCCCGAGCCACACGACGCCAGGCCACACGACGCCAAGCCGCGGCCACACCGGAGCCGGCCCGTGCCAGCCCTCCCGGCCCGGACCGCAGGAGCCGGGGCGGCCGTGCTCCTACTGGTGGGCGGGTGCGGGGCCGACGCGACGGCCGAACCTGCCACCCAGATCCACATCGCGGCTGCCTCGGATCTCCAGTTCGCCCTGGACGAGGTGATCCGCGTGGCCGAGCAGGACCGCGCCGATGACCTCTCGGTGTCGGTCACCTACGGCTCCTCGGGAACCTTCGTGCAGCAGATCGCGAACGGCGCACCCGTGGACCTGTACCTGTCCGCGGACCAGGACTACGCCGAACAGCTGATCGAGGACGGGCACGCCGACGAGGACAGTCTGTTCCGGTATGCGGTGGGACGAATGGTGGTGTGGGCACCGGAGGATTCCCCGGCAGATCCGGACCAGGGACTGGCCGGGCTCACCGCGGAGTCCGTGGACACGGTGGCACTTGCCAATCCGGAGCACGCCCCCTACGGGGCGGCCGCCGTGGCCGCTCTGGAGGACGCCGGGGTGTACGAGGACGTCTCGGACAAGCTGGTGCGGGGTGAGAACATTGCCCAGGCCGCCGAGTTTGTTCGGTCCGGAAACGCCGATGTGGGGGTCCTCGCCCTGTCCCTGGCGCGCGCCCCCGAGATGCGGGACGAGGGCAGTTACGCCGAGGTTCCGTTGGAGAGCTTTCCCCGACTGAACCAGGCCGGGGTGGTGTTGGCCGAAGCCCCCGCGGAGGCCGAGGAACTGGCGTCGTATCTGCAATCTTCCGACGGCCAGGCGATCCTCGCCGACTACGGGTTCTATCCACCCGAGTGGGACGGGGACTGACGCGGCCGTGGACTGGGACGCGGTCGAGCTGAGCCTGCGGCTGGCGGGAGCAACCACGCTGATCCTGCTCCTGGTGGCGCCCATGCTCGCCGGATGGTTGGCGTTTTCGCGACGACGCTGGACGGTGGTGGTCGAGGCGGTGGTGGCGCTGCCGCTGGTGCTACCGCCAACCGTGCTGGGCTTCTACCTGTTGGTCGCACTGGGCACCCAGTCTCCGGTGGGACAGTGGTGGGCCGAGACAACCGGGCGGCCGCTCGCCTTCACCTTCACCGGGCTGCTGATCGCCTCGGTGCTGCACAGTCTGCCGTTCGCGGTGCAGCCGCTGCTGGCCGCCTTCGCGAGTGTGGATCGTCGGCTCGTCGAGGCCTCCACCGTGCTCGGGCGGGGGTGGTGGTCCACGCTGCTGCGGGTGGTGCTGCCCCTGTCCCGCCACGGGGTGGTTACCGCGGCGGTGTTGACCTTCGCACACACCATCGGGGAGTTCGGAGTGGTGCTCATGGTGGGCGGCAACATCCCGGGCGAGACCCGCACCGTCGCAATTTCGATCTACGACAGTGTCCAGGCCTTCGACTATGCCACCGCCGGCCGCACCAGCCTCGTGCTCCTGGTGTTCTCCCTGCTGGTGCTGGTCGTGACCTATGCGCTCAACCGCGGGGGGAGGCCCGCATGGCCCCAGGGATGAGCCACGGAGCGCGCCACCGAGCCAGCAACGCCCCCGTCCTGCCGCACAGCGCTGCCAGGGATCGTGCGGCGGGAGCCCACAATGCGACGGACACGTGCGCAAGCAGCGACAGCAGCAACGGCATGAGTGCGGCCGCTGGCGCCGGAACGATACGGGAGGACGCGTGACCCTTGCGGTGCGGCTGCGACGACACGTGCTGGACGCGGAGCTGGAGGTGCAGCTGGATCCCACCGGCCCGGTGACCGTCCTGTTCGGCCCGTCCGGAGCGGGAAAGACCACCCTGTTGCGGTGTGTGGCCGGCCTCGACCGGCCGGAACCAGGAAGCCGAGTCGCACTCGACGATCAGGAATGGACCGGAGCGCGGCAGTACGTACCGCCGCAGCACCGTCCCGTGGGATACCTGTTCCAAGAACATGCGCTCTTTCCACACCTGAGTGTGCTGGGAAACGTCAGCTACGGCCTGCACCGCCTGCCGCGAGCCCAACGTCCGCGGCGTGCGGCGGAGGCCCTGGCCGCGACGCGCGCCGGGCACCTCGTGGACACCCCCACCCCCCGGCTGTCCGGGGGAGAGGGGCAACGGGTGGCGCTGGCCCGTGCCCTCGCGCCCGAGCCGCGGCTGCTGCTGCTCGACGAGCCCCTCTCCGCACTGGACACGCCCACCCGGCTACGGCTGCGCGGCGACCTTCGGGACATCCTGCTGCGACTGGGGACACCCACACTGATGGTCACCCACGACCTGGGCGAGGCCCTGGCCATGGGCGACCGAATCGCCGTTCTGGTCGACGGCCGGGTGCACCAGCATGGCCCGGCGCGCGGGGTGTTCGCCCGGCCGGCCACGGTGTCGGCGGCGCGGGCACTGGGGATGGACAACCTCCTGCCCGGGCACGTAACCAGCACCATAGGCGATCAGCTGGAGATTTCGGTTGGTGCATGGTCGATGCGTACGAACCCACCGTCCGGGGCGGCGGGATACGGAGCCGGAGATGCCGTGATGGTGGGCGTGCGGGCGGAGGAGATCTGTGTCACCGCAGACACCGAGCCCGATGCACGGGTCGGGGACGCGGCGTGTGTCGTACGACAGCGTGCCACGGTCACCGCGGTCACCCCCGAGGGAAGCCGACACCGCCTGGAGCTGGACGTCCACGGGGTGCCGATGGTCGCCACCGTGGCCAACCGTGACGCGGTGGCGTTGTGCGCCGGGCAACGCGTCTCGGTGACGGTGCCGGGGGACGCCGTCCACCTGATCCCACACCACCAGCCATCGGAGGTGCCCCCGGGCGGCTGAGTGCGGGCGGTTCTGGTGGGGGCACCGGGGCGAAGGTCCGGGACAGTCCGCAGCAGCAGGCAGGATGGGGCGGGTGGTGCCCCAGCGTTGCGCGGGAAACCATGGCCGATCTCGGCCGCGAGGGTTGACATTCGTGCCCATCCCGGGGCGGGGTCGTTCGCGTCGTGGGTGCTGCGGGTACGGATACCCAGGTGGGTTGTGAGCGTTGTTCCTGCGCATCATGGGTGCCTTCGGAATCTACGGCGGTTTCGGGTCGGGGGTTTGGGCGGCTGCGGCCCGTGGGGTGGTGCTTATTCGGCCTGGATCGGCCGGTATGCAGCGCTGGTTTCCCGGATGTGAGGGATCGCCCAAAGTTTGTGCTGCGTGCAGTGGATGGGTAGGGAAGAACCATGAGGTCTTGGCAGGAGCAGCCGGCTCGGGACGACCGCGGCACCGGCGAGGAGCCCGTAGCGGCGTCGGATCCCGAATCGCGGGCTCGGGACATTGAGGAACTGTACGATCCTGAGGATCCGGAGGAGACCCGCCGCAGGGTCCGGGCCGAACTGGACCGGATCTACGCCGGGGTGACGGAGGGAGCCCGGCCCCACACCTGAGGGGTGTGCCCGCGCTTGCGCCAGAGTCATCCCCGGATGTCGCCCGGCCATCGCCGTGAATCGTGCCGAGGGCCTGGCAACTGCACCAGGTCCCCGGCGTTCCTGTGGTAGAGTCGTTCCCGTTGCCGATTGGGAACGCCCATCGGGAACACACCCGCGCTCGTAGCTCAACGGATAGAGCATCTGACTACGGATCAGAAGGTTGGGGGTTCGAATCCTCCCGAGCGCGCCAGGTCAAAGGCCGGTTCCGTGATCGGAACCGGCCTTTTTCATGACCGTACTTCAGCAAAGTACTGCAACCTCAGGCTGAGGGCTCGTCTCCCTCCGGGACGCTAAGAACTCCTATCCGGGGTGGTGGTGGATTCCTCCCACGTCTGCGTGTTACAGGGGGATCCGCGACGGGACGCAGCCCTGTAGACCGGCGTAAAACTGGCAGCATAGACCCCCGTTGGCCGTGGTGCAGGGGAGCGCCTCAGGGCGCGACGTCGCCCGCGGCCAACACCCACAGTGAGGCGAGATATCCACCTGGACCCCACCCGTGGTGGCCGTGGGGGAAGAATTCTGGTGGCGGTAACGGCCCACTCGCTGACGCCGTGTCGGCCGCCGGCGGCGTCGGGGGGTGGACGCCCTCCCCCGTACGACGACCAGCGGGTCTGTCGGGGCTGCGCCGCGGGCGATCCGTCGGGCCGAGTAGCTCCCCGGACGGTGGCCAGCGGGCGGGTGGGGGCACACCGGGGACGCCCTGCTGGACCTGGTGGAGCACCTCGCCGCGCCGGCTTCCAGGCCGGTCGCGTCCAGCCTGGTCATGGAGGCGCTCTTGCAGGTCCAGCGGGCCCCGAGCTCGCCGAGCTGCTGGAAGGTGACCACGACACCGAACACGAGACCCTGGTTCTGCTGCTGGCCCGCGCCGCGGACGCGGGCCAGGTGGACCTGCCGTTGCCCGCGCAGGACACCGCCGCCTGGATCCAGTCACTGATCGGATCCCTGTTTCTGCGTGCGGCCACCGAGAGCGGATTCGATGCCGCCACCCAGCTTCGGGGCCTGCGTCGCCTCCTGACCCATCTGCTTCGTGGCGAGGAGCGTCTTGGCTGACTGGTGCGACCATACTGCTCGGTTCCCTGCCCGGGTGTGGGGAAGGGTGCGGGGGCTCCCGAACCTCCCGTGGGCATTCGAGGGTCGCGGGTTGCTGGTGGCGGTGGGGCTTTCCTCGCTGTCCGATGTCCCGCAGGAGAGTCCGAGGCGCCGGGCGGGTACCAGGAACGTCCCTGCGTTGATGATGGCGGTCAGTGGCCGCGGAAGCACGGGCCGCACCGTGATCCTCTTCAGCCGGGGACGGCCGCAATGCGCGAGACGTAGTCGTCGCGGCCGATGAATCCACCGACCCGGCCGGGCGGCACGGCGAGACCGTCCACAAGCCTGGGGAGCCACCGGGCGACCCGGGCAGATACCCTGGCGTGCGCCTGACGCAGGACGTCGACGTCGCCCGGACGGAGCGACCCCTGATTGAGGTGCCAGGCTGCCGATGCGAGGAGCGTGTCGAGCCCGTAGAGACGCCGGGCCGCGTCCAGCATGGTGTGTCGCTGGCCCTGCACTGTGGTCAGCGCCGCGTCGAACTCCTCGAGGATGCGCCGATTGAGGTGCACGCGGGCCAACTGTTCGATCTCGAGTAGGTGTGGGCTGGGGTCGGCTTGGTCGACGAGGCGCTGTAGCTGCTCGATCAGGGTGCCTTCCTGAAATGCCACGAGGTGGACGGCCGCGTGTTCGTGCTCCAGGTCGGTAGGAACGGCTCTGGGGGCTGACGGGGGGCTGGTGCCACCGATAAGTTGTTTTCCGGCCTCCAACAGCAGTAGACGTGTGTCGCCCCCGGCGGAGTGAAACGATCTGGCCATGTCCTCGTAGACGGCGATGCGATTGGTGTGCAGGATGCCCTGGAACCCGCAGAGGCGGCGACAGGTTCCCGCGACGGATTCGAGGGTGGTTGCGGCTGCGGCCTTCGCGAGCGTCCGGTCCCGGTTGGCGGCGAGCCAGGGGGCGTGCTGCGCACTGTCGGCAACTGTGGATGTGTCGCCGCTGTCGGTCTGGAGCCGCTCATGCACGAAGTCGCGGCGCACCCGGTCCACATAGCAGGTGGTGGCGTAGACGCGTGCGACCGCGGAGGCGAGCTCCGTGCTGTGGGTGGAGAGGTTGATGGCGGGGGCGCCCGGGTGGCCGATCAGGCGCTGGGACGTGTAGCGGGTGGCTGTGGCGACGGTGGCGCGGGCGGCGGAGGTGAGTGCTACCGCGGCCGCGGTCACCGCGGCGTTGACCCCGACGAGGGAGCGGGCGAGCCGCTGCTGGGGGGTGCAGGGGTCGGTGACGCCGTCGCCGGTGATGGTGGCCGTGTCGGCCAGCCAGTATCCGTAGGGGATCTCGGCATCGCGGAAGCGGATCGTGGAATAGTCCAGCGGAACTGGTGCCCCGCCCGGAAGCATGGTCACCCGGGCCTGCGGATGGGGAAAGCGGAACGCGAACGCGTGGATTCCATGGTCGGTGTCGTCGACGAGGAGACGCGCATTGACGACCGCGGTTCGGGGCAGCCCGGTCCAACCAACGTTCGGCATGATCTTCACCGCGGCATCGTCCGGGGTGTGCAGGGTGAAGGTGCCACGGTCGCGCTGGTAGCGCGCCTCGGTGCGCATGTGGACCTGCGATCCACCGCGCCCCAGCTCGGTGGCCACGATCGCGCCCGGCGCCTCCAGCCGGTCCAGATCCCGGAGGAGGGGGTGCAGATCCGGGTTCGTATCACCACACTCGACCAGCGTGGTGGTGGCGACCCCATAGTGCACCATGGCTGCGTGCATCAGGGCGGGGTCCACGATCCCGGCCCACTCCATTCCCGCGAGTAGCCGTTCCGGGTCGCGGTGCAGTTCCCGTGCCGGACCGAGCCGCCGGCCGAATGCCTGGAGGCGCTGGTAGGTGGCGGACACGCTGGCGAGGTCCTGGGTGAATTCGGGGTTGTCGAGCAGCTCGTCAAGTTCGGCCCAGACCGGCAGGCGCGTGCGGAAAAAGAGGTCGGCAGGCATGGGGTCACCACCGTGGTTGGCGTGGACGGTCGCGGGTTCGCTCGACGGGGGCGGTGCCGTTGTCTCGTCCTCCGCGGCTGGGCGTTGGCCGGCCACCTCGGTGAACCAGTAGCTGCGCAGGTTCCAGGTCCGTTGCGGCAGCCGGGCACGGGCATCATTCTGCGCTGGCGGGGCGGCGACGATCGCGTGTGCGTTCGCTCCGGACAGGCCGAAGGAGGACACCGCGGCGCGGCCGGGGCCGGTGGCGGGCCACGGCTCGCACCCGGTGGGCACCCGCAGCGCTGACCGTTCCCAGTCGATAGCCGGGGTGGGCGAGCTGTGGTGCAGTGAGGCCGGCACCTGCCCGTGGCGCACCGCGAGGATGGCCTTGAGGAGCCCGGCGATTCCCGCGACGGGTTCCAGGTGGCCGATGTTGGTTTTGACCGAGCCGACGAGACAGGTGGCGGGGTTGGCCCCGTACACCTCGTCGAGGGCGGCGAGTTCGACCTCGTCGCCGGTGGGGGTTCCCGGGCCGTGCGCTTCGACGTAGGCGATGTCGGCGGGCACGCAGCCGGCGTCGGCGAGCGCTTCGCGCATCATGCGCACCTGGCCGGGGACACTGGTGGTGACGATGTTGCGGCCGGACTGTCCGTTGGCGTTGATGGCGCTGCCCTCGATGACCGCATGGATCGGGTCCGCATTGGCCAGCGCGTCGGACAGGCGCCGCAGGAGCAGCACCGCCACCCCTTCGGCCCGGGGGTATCCGTCGGCGTCGTCGCTGGCGAAGGCGGAGCGGCCGCGTGGGGACAGGGCCTTGGCGAGTCCGTGGGATGGGCCGGCGTCGGGATTCAGGATCAGGTGTGTGCCGGCGGCGAGTGCCGCGTCCACCTCTCCGTTCCGTAGCGCGCGGCAGGCGGTGTGTACGGCGGTGAGGGACGCCGAGCAGGAGGTGTCCAGCGTGATGCTCGGTCCCTGGAGGTCGAAGCAGTGTGAGACGCGCCCGGATAGGAAGCTCTTCAGCCCACCTCCGGAGAGGGTGTACATGTTGGGTTTCAGGACGGGGGTCGCCAGGTCCCAGTAGTCGGAGTGGGACTCCGCGACCCAGACACCACTTCGAGGGCCCGCCAGGTCACGCGCCGCCAGGCCGGCGTCGTCGATGGCTTCCTGCACGGTCATCAGTAGCAGGCGCAGTCGTGGGTCACTGCGGTGCGCTTCGCGGGTGGTGAACCCGAAGTATTCGGCGTCGAACTGGTCAACATTGTCGAGGAAACCCCCGACGTGCATGAGGGGCTGCGTGTCGTTGGTCGTTCGTTCGGGCGGGACGGGGCCGACCGCGGTGCGGCCGTCGCGCAGCAGGTCCCAGAACGCGGCCGGTGTGTCGGCCCCGGGTAGGCGGCAGGCCATGCCGATCACGGCGATGGGGTCGGGGGACTGCGTCGTGGCGGTGCTGTCCTGGGCGGTGATGCGGATGATCTCGTTCTGCCGCTCGGTGACTGTGAAGTGGCCGGCGTCCAGGAGGTGGATGGAGACGGGGGCCGAGGTGGCGGTGCGCCAGTCCATAAGGTCGTTCAGGTCGAACAGCTCGTCCCGGGTGCCGCCGATGGCGGTGATGGGGCAGGACAGTGTGCGCTGGGCGGGTTGGTGCCGGCCCACGGCGGTGGCGTCGGCCCGGATGATGTCGACGTTGGCGTGGATCGTGTCCCGGGCGGATTCGGGAGCGCCGCCGAGCCGGATGACCTCGGTGACCATGTCCGCGTCGGGAAGTCCGTGCAGGGAGGAGAACCGGCGGTGTCCCAGGTGGGGAGGTGGAGCGGAGAGAACGAACAGGCGTGTTGGGTGTGGATCGCCGCGTTCGTCTACCAGGCTGGCCACGGCGTGCGCGAGCCACGCGCCCATGGAGTGGCCCAGCAGGTCGTAGGGCCTGGGAAGCAGGGGGAGGACGCTGTCGACGATGTCCTCCGCCAGCGCCCACAGGGAGGAGACCAGCGGCTCCTCCCGGCGTGGCCCCCGGCCGGGCAGGATCAGGGGCAGCACGTCCACTCCGGGAATTCGCCAGTTGTCGAACACGGTGCAGGGGGCACCCGAGTAGGGCAGACAGAGCAGATGTCGCTGGGCGTTGGGGTTGGGGTCACGGGGGAGCCATGGCGTTGTCGGCACGGCTGTCACCTTTCCGATCCGGGGTCAGAACTGGGTGAAGCCTCCGTCCACACTGATCGCGGTTCCGGAGATGGCGCCGGAGTCCGTTGATGCCAGGGCGAGGACGAGGGATGCCACCTCGTCGGGGGTGACCATGCGGCCGAGGTCACCGGTGTAGTGCTGCGAAGCTGTGGCGATGTCGATTCCGGCGGTGTCCAGGGCCGTGTTGAGTTCTCGGGGGATCATGTCGGTGTCGGTGATGCCGGGGCAGACGGCGTTGACACTGACGCCCCGGGCGGTGACCTCTTTCGCGAGGGTCTTGGTGAAGCCGAGGAGGGCGTGTTTCGCGGTGCTGTAGCCGGCGAGTCCCGGCATTCCAGTCTTGCCGGCGATAGAGGACATGTTGATGATCCGTCCGTAGCCGCGGGGCAGCATGTGGGGCAGCGCGCAGCGCGACGCCCAGAAGGCCGAGTTCACGTTCAGCGTGAACGCGCGGCTGAGGGACTCGTCGTCGCGCTCGGTGACCAGGGGCCCCTCCTCGGGGCCGCCTCCGGCGTTGTTGACCAGGATGTCGACGCGCCGGTACTCGTCCACGGTCTCCTCGACGAGTTGGCGAATCTGGCTGGGGTCGGTGACGTCGCACTGGATGTAGCGGGCCTTGTTTCCGGCGTCGAGTTCGGTGATGGCCTGCTGTCCGCGTTCTGCGGACCGGCCGGAGATGATGACGGTGTCGTCGTTGTCGACAAATCGCCTGGCGCAGGCGAGTCCGATGCCCGAGGTTCCGCCGGTGACGATGGCGACCTTGCCCATGGTGTGCTCCTTGGTGGGGTGGTGTGGGGGCGGGGTGAGCAGCGCTAGGTTCGGGTGAAGGCCAGCACGGCGTTGTGGCCACCGAAACCGAAACTGTTCGACAGGGCGGTCTCGAATGTGCCGGTTCGGGGCGCACCAGTGACCAGATCGAGCGCTCGGGCTGCCGCGCACGGCTGTTCCAGGTGGGCCACCGGCGGGATGGTTTGGCTGCTGAGGGCGAGGGCGGTATAGGCGGCTTCGATCGCCCCGGCCGCTCCCATCGTGTGGCCGGTGACCCCCTTGGTGGAGGTGACGACGGCGTTCGGGGTCATTTCCGCCAGGACTGCGGCCTCGATGGAGTCGCCGGTGGGGGTGGAGGTGGCGTGTGCGTTGACGTGTTCAATGTCGCCGGGGGCGATTCCGGCGTCGCGGCAGGCAGCGTGGATGGCTTCCTTGGCCCCGCGGCCCTCGGGGTGGGGCGCAGTGATGTGGTGGGCGTCGGCGGTGGCGCCGTATCCGGCCAGTTTGGCGTAGGTCCGGGCTCCGCGCTGGGCCGCGTCGCTGCCCCGTTCGAGTGTGAGGATTCCGGCCCCCTCGGCTAGGACGAATCCGTCATGATCCCGGTCGAAGGGGCGGGAGGCTTGGCGTAACCGGTGCTGGGATCGGGACAGCGCACGCAGTTTGTGGAAGCCAGCCACCAGCAGGGGGGTGACGCTGGCGTCGGTGCCGCCCGCGATGACGATGTCGGCGCTGTCGGCGCGCAGCAGGTCCAGGCCCACGCCGAGTGCGGTTGCGCCGGAGGCACAGGCGGTGGAGGTGACCAGGTTGGGGCCGGTCGCCCGCAGTTCGATGGACAGGATGCCCGACACCATGTTCACCAGGCCCTTGGGGAGGAAGCGGGTGGTCACGGCGGTGGGGCCGGTGGTGTGGAAGCGGGTGTGGTTGTCCTCGAAGGTGTGGATTCCCCCGAACGCGGTCCCGATGACGACGGCGATCCGCGCGTCTGAGCGAACCGTGGGGGTGAGCTCGGCATCGTTGAGGGCGGCCTGGGCGGCGACCAGTGCGAATTGGGTGCTGCGGTCGTACTGCCGGGACAGGTGGCGGCCGGTGAACCGGTCGATATCAAAAGTACTGGGAACGGTGCTGGCGAATCCGACGGGTGCGTCCGCGAGAATATCCAGAGGGGTGGTTGTGGATCGTCCGGAACAGACGGTGGCCCAGTTGGATGAACGTCCGATTCCGGCTGGAGTGACGAGTCCGATTCCTGTGATCGAGGCCGGACCGTTCTCTGGCATGGCGTCACGCACCCGCCTTCTTGGTGACGATGGTGGCAAGCTGCTCAACGGTGTTCTGGGTGGACACTTCGTCCTCGCTGACGCTCACTCCCAGTCGCTCGTGGAGTATTTCGGATAATTCGAGAGCGGCAACCGAGTCAATGCCCAGCTCGTCCAGGGTCTTCTCGGAGCGGATTTCGTCGCTGGGCACGTCGAAGCTCTCGTGGAGGATGCGGAAGAGTTCAGTTCTCATGGTGGGCATGCCTCAATCCGGTGTAGGTATGGATGGGGTCGCTGGGGTTACTTCCATTCTTACATGAGTAACTTTCATGTTGGGAGCCGTGAAGGCAATTCATCAGAATGACATTTAAATTACTCTAAGTTATTTGAATATTACTGTATGGATACTTGAAGGGCTGGCGAATCCGCGGGATGCCGACGGTGACGGGGCGCATGTTCGGGGACGCGGGAGCCTGTCGTTACGCTTTCTCGTGTGCTCGAGCCTTGGGCGTGCTGCGCGGACCCGGCCCGCGGCCGTGATTGGAAGCCACCACCTCCGGCACGGAGCGCGGCGTGGGGAGTGTGCGGTGCCGGCGCGACACACCGTCGGCGCCAGCACCCGTAGCCCTGCTACCAACACTGTCGAATAGGGACCGGGCTGCGGGAGCTACCCGGCGCCGCAGGTCGGTGCGACCGGGGCGCTGCGGGTCAGGCCCGGTCCAGCTCGTGGGCGTGGGGTGGGTCCGCGCCGGGGCGCGAGCAGGTCACAGCGGCAACACGGGCCGCGAAGTCCAGGGCCGTGCACCACTGCTCGGTGCTCAGCCCGGTGAGCGCGGTGGACGTCAGCGCGTCGTGACGATTCAGCCAGTGCAGTAAGGCCGCCTGGACGGTGTCACCGGCGCCGATCGTGTCCACCAGTTCGGTGGGCTGGCCAGGGACGGCTACATCTCCACCTGTGCGGGTGACCACGGAGATGCCGTTCGCCCCGTGGGTGAGGACCACCGCGGCCGGCCCCAGTGCCGCCCAGCGCCGCGCCTGGGTCGTGGCATCGTCCGGGGATGTTTCGCCGAGCCACGCCGCGTCCTCCACCGAGAGCTTCAGCAGGTCCACATGTGGCAGCCAGCCCCGGAAGCGCTCTCGGTAGGCCTCCGGATCTGCGATGAGCTCCGGACGAATGTTGGGGTCCAAGGTCACGAACGCCCCGCGGGTGGACTCGCGGCGCAGCACCGTCTCGTAGGTGGTGGCGCCCGGCTCCAGCACCAGGGACAGGGTGCCGAGTGACACCGCCCGCACCTCGGGGCCGAGCGGTCCGGGGTCGGCCACCAGCCGGTCCGCGGTGCCCTCGGTGTAGAAGCCGTAGCTGGCCGAACCATCCGGTTGCCTGCTCACCACGGCCAACGTGGTCGGTTCGGGGCCGCGCTGGACCCGGGAGGTGTCCACCCCGCTGCCTCGGAGGCGCTCCACCAGGGCCTCCCCGAATCCGTCGCGAGAGATCCGGGACAGGAGGGATGTGCGCGAGCCCAGACGCCCCAGGGCCACGGCCACGTTGTAGGGGCCGCCACCCAGCCGGGGGGCCAGCCGTGCCAGCTCTCCCGGGGGCGCGACCTGGTCCGGCACGAGGTCGACGAGGGCCTCGCCTCCGACAACGATCACGCGAACTCCTCTCCGGGCATCGTCCCGTCGCCAGGCGTGGGGCAGCGGCCAAACGCGCTCGGGCGCGGGCCGGGACCTGGCTGCCCGGGAACCATGGTTACACGACCTCCCCCCGGAGGGGACACGATCGAGGACAACATCCTTGGATGAATCGGTTTATTCAAGCGAGGTTATTAACCCCGGCGTCCGTGTGGGGACACGGCGTGCGCAGTCCTTAGCGCCGCTCATATCGGTGGTATCGGTAAGGATTCTGTTTCTTAGACGCCATCATTTGAACTTAAACGGTTGAGTAGATGGCGAGTGAACTATAGCCTGATGCCTCCGGTGGAACCAACCCCGGCCCGCCGGTCCCCCCACCACGTCCCCCAAGCCGATGCCCCTCCTGGCCCCGTACCCCGGCACACTGTTGGAGGTCACGCTTATGCCATCCCCCACCTCACGCAGCACAGCATGCACACTGCTCGCGCTCCCGGCATTCGTGGCGGGACTCGTCCTCGCCCCGGTCGGAGCGAGCGCCGATACCGACCCGAACGGGCAGGCCAACGGGCACACGAACACCAACGGCAACGGCAATACGAACGGGGCGGCGTCCCCCAACGGGAACGCCAACGGCCCCGTCACCCCCGGTTTGCGGGTTCACGACGGCCGGATCGTGGACGCCAACGGTCGCGATGTCGTCATGCGCGGAGTCAACCACCCCCACGCCTGGTATCGGCAGGAACGCCAATCCATCGACGATATCGCCGCGCTCGGAGCGGACACGGTCCGTGTCGTCCTCAGCAGTGGGGACTACTGGGAACGGATTCCCGCCGGCGAGGTGAGCAGCATCGTCGGACAGTGCCAGGACAACGGGTTGATCTGTGTCCTGGAAGTCCACGACACCACCGGATACGGCGACAACGACCAGGCGGTTCCCCTGGACCGGGCCGTGGACTACTGGGTCGATATCCAGGACGTGCTGCACGGGGAAGAGGACAACGTCGTCATCAATATCGGCAACGAACCACACGGCAACTCCAACGCCCAGGACTGGACCCACGACACCGTCGAGGCCGTGGAGCGCATGCGCGCCGAAGGATTCGAGCACGCCCTGATGGTGGATGCCCCGAACTGGGGTCAGGACTGGTCCCACACCATGCGTGACAACGCCGACGCCGTCTTCGCCGCCGACCCGCACGACAACACGATCTTCTCGATTCACATGTACGGGGTCTACGAGGAGGCGGACACGGTCTACTCCTACCTCGGTGACTTCGTCGATGCCGGCCTACCGCTGGTGGTGGGCGAGTTCGGACACGAACACAGCGACAGCACCCCCGACGAGGACGCCATCCTCGCGGCTGCCGAGGAATACGGGATCGGCTACCTGGGCTGGTCCTGGAGCGGTAACTCCGGGGGCGTGGAGTACCTGGACATGGTGTACGACTTCGACAGTGACCATCTGACCGACTGGGGAGAGCGCATCTTCCACGGCGAGAACGGGATCGCCGAAACAGCCGACCGGCCGGGCTGTTAGCCCGCGTTCCGACCGAGCCCCGGCCCCAACGTTCTCGGTATCCGACACGGCTACGCTGTGATTAACCAGTTAAGGGACCTGTC
This sequence comes from Lipingzhangella rawalii, assembly GCF_031628175.1. NCBI lineage: Bacteria > Bacillati > Actinomycetota > Actinomycetes > Streptosporangiales > Nocardiopsidaceae > Lipingzhangella > Lipingzhangella rawalii. The sequence goes on from NZ_JAVLVT010000003.1 coordinate 143,628, forward strand.
GGGAGCTTACGTGCGCCGTGTCACCATTGCCGATATCGCCCGGGCCGCTGGAGTTTCCAAGGGCTCGGTCTCCTATGCACTCAACGACAAGCCGGGTGTGTCCGACGCGACCCGACGGCGCATCCTGGAGATCGCGGACGAGCTGCGGTGGGCTCCCAGCACCGCGGCTCGCTCGCTCTCGGACGGGCGTGCCGACGCTTTTGGGCTGGTCATCGACCGTCCCGCACGTGCGTTGGGGCTGGAGCCATTCTTCATGCAGCTGATCTCCGGAATCCAGGGGGCGCTGAGCGGAAGCTCGACCTCGCTGATGCTCCAGGTCACCGAGGACACGGAACGGGAGCTGGACACGTATCGGATGTGGTTCGCCCAACGGCGTGTGGACGGTGTCCTGGTTGTCGACCTGCGGGTGGACGACCCCCGACCCGAGCTGCTGTCCCAGATGGGGTTGCCCGCCGTGCTGATCGGGGGGCCGCTCACGGGCGTCAGCCAGCCCTACGTGTGGTCCGACGACGCCTCGGCGGTCCGCGAGGTCGTGCACTACCTGTTCGCCCTGCGGCACCGCAGGATCGGACGGGTGGCCGGGCCCGCGAAGTTCCTGCACACCCAGACGCGCTCCGAGGCGTTCTCGTCGGTGACCAGCGAGCTCGGGCTCATGGGCTGTCCCACGGTCCACACCGACTACTCGGACGATGCCGGCGCCCGAGCCACTCGCCGCCTGCTCGCCGACCCGAACCCGCCCAGCGCCCTCCTGTTCGACAACGATCTGATGGCGGTGGCAGCCCTCGGGGTCGCCCAGGAGATGGGCATTTCCGTGCCCGAGCAGCTGTCCGTCGTCGCATTCGACGACTCCCCCCTGTCCCGCAGCGTACGGCCGGCCCTGACCGCGGTACGGCGGGACGCCGCCGCCCACGGGCAGCGCGCCGCTGAGGTGTTGCAGCGACTCTGCGCGGGGGAGGATCCGGGCTCGGTCGAGACTCCTCCCGCAGAGTTGGTGCCGCGCTCCAGCACCGCGATCGTCCCCGACCCGGCCGCCGGGTGAGTGTGGCCCGCCCGCATGGGTGGGCCTGCCGGTAGCCGAGCGGGAGAGCCAGTGCCGCACGTGCCGCGGCGACCGGGCACCAACGCCCGCCAGAGAGGTTCAGTATCGTGACCAGCAGTCATCCCAGCCCCGCGCCGACATCGCCGTCCCCGCACCTCTCCTGGCTGCACGAGCAGCGGCACGCCCTGGTGCGGTGGGCGTGGCGTGCCCGCCACCCACACGGCTTCGCCTGGCTGGGCGATGATGGCTCCCTTGACCACACGCACGGCATCCAGCTCTGGATCACCGCGCGGATGACCCACGTCGCGGCCCTGGCCCACCGGCACGGGGACGAGGCAGCCCGGGAGCTGGCCGGGCATGGGGTCGCAGCGCTCCGCGGCGCGTTGCACGACGAGGTCTCGGGCGGGTGGTTCTCCCGCGTTGACGGGGAGGGTGCCCCCAGCGGCACGAACAAGGCCGGATACGAGCACGCGTTCGTGCTACTGGCCGCGGCCAGCGCCACTTCGGCGGCGGTCCCCGGAGCTCCGGAGTTGTTGCGGGAGGCCCGGGAGGTGGTGCTGGAACGGTTCTGGGATGAGAAGTCCGGGCTGTGCCGGGAGTCGTGGGACCGTCGTTGGCGTGTCCCGGAGTCCTACGGGGGCGCCAACAGCAATATGCACATGGTGGAGGCGTTCCTGGCAGCCTCCGCGGCCACCGGGGATGCCGACTGGGTGGGCCGGGCCCAACGCATCGCCGATTTCCTGATCGGGAGGCAGGCCCGCGCCTACGGATACCGTCTGCCCGAGCACTACACCCCCGAGTGGACCGTGCTGCCCGAGTACAACCGGGAGCGACCCGACGACCCGTTCCGCCCCTACGGGTGGACCCCGGGGCACTCCATCGAGTGGGCTCGACTGTTAGTGCACCTGGAGGCGGCCCAACCGGAGGCGCCCACCGCGCTGGTGGAGCACGCCGAGGCCCTGTTCGACACTGCGGTGCGCAACTCCTGGTCCCGCGATGGTGCGGACGGCTTCTGCTACACCCTGGACTGGACGGATGAGCCCGTAGTGCGGCTGCGCATGCACTGGGTGGTGGCGGAGGCGGCCGCCGCGGCCGAGGTGCTACACCGCCGCACCGGCAGCGACCACTACCGCGCCTGCGCTGAACGGTGGTGGGCCTATATCCGAACGCACCTGACCGATGGTCGCGACAACTGGCGTCATGAACTCGGGGAGAACAACCAGCCCTCGGCGGTGGTGTGGCAGGGACGCCCGGACGTCTACCACGGGTACACGGCTACCGCCCTGGCTGCCGGGTTGTCGATCCCCGGCTACGCGATCCGATCCGCACGGAACTGAACCAGGGAACTGAATCGGTTCGTCATCGGCGGGGCGACGGGGATCCCGACCTGCTTCCGTTCGGCAGGAGGGGCACCCGGTGCGGATGTCGTCGTGTCGCCTGCGCTTTTGGGAGGCTCCGGTGGCGGAACCCGAGTACACCCCGGGTCATTACGGTGGGGTAACAGCTCGTCGGGTACACGTTGACTCCGGCTTTCGGAGATGTTTCAGTTGCCAGAACTTATTCGATTAAGTCATTGCTCCTCCGGGTCTTCGCCTGGAGGAGCCCGATGGCCTGGTTCTCGTCCGGGATCCTGAAGCCATTCCGGATCAGGGTTCGTTCTGGACTGGGAAATCGGGAATCCCCCAGTGCCAACCCGGCGCGCCGTGCGGCGGGCGGGGAAGGAGAACACATGATGCTTAACCGGTCAAGTACTATGGCTGCACTGGGCGCGGTTGTCCTGGTGGTGACGGCCTGCTCCACGGACAACGGCGCCGGTGGGAGCTACCCCCGCGACGAGACGCTCTACACCACCGGAACGCAGTGGGGACCGCCGTCCAACTGGAACCCCATTATGAACTGGACGTATGCCACCGGAACAGTGGGCTACGCCTACGAGACCCTCTTCCTGTACGACCCCCAGGAGGAAGGCGAGATTCCCTGGCTCGCCGAGTCCGGAGCGTGGACCGACGAGGACACCTACGTGGTGACCCTGCGCGACGGCATCACTTGGGAAGACGACGAACCCCTCACGGCCGACGACGTTGTCTTCACCGTGGAACTCGGCCAGATCGACTCGGTTCCCTACAGCAACCTGTGGAACTGGCTCGATGGGGTCGAGGCCCGGGATGAGACGACCGTGGAGTTCACCTTCACGGAGCCGCGGCACCAGGAGTGGGAGAACTGGCTGTACAGCAACGCCATCGTTCCCGAACACATCTGGTCGGAGCTGGGAGAGGACGAGATCGTCTCCGACCCGAACGAGGATCCCGTGGGGACCGGTCCCTACACCTATGCGGATCACACCGACGAACGCATGATCTGGGCCAAGAAGGACGACTGGTGGGCCACCGAGCACCTCGACCTCGAGGTGGCCCCGAACTACATCGTCGACGTCGTCACGACCAGCAACGAGAACGCCCTCACGATGCTGGACCAGAACGAGATCGACATGAGTACCAACTTCCTGCCCGGTATCGACCAGACCCTCGACACCGACGAGCACATCACCAGCTACTACGACGGCCCCCCATACATGATTCCCGCCAACACCGCATGGCTGAATATGAACACGGAGCGGGAACCCCTTGATGACGCCGACTTCCGGCGTGCCATGGCCCACGCGATCGACGTGGAGCAGATCGTGGCGGGGCCCTACAGCGATCTGGTGGAGGCCGCCGACCCGACCGGGCTGCTGCCGGTCTGGGAGAACTACATCGACGAGGACCTCGTTGCGGAGCAGGGATTTTCCTACGACCGGGATGAGGCGGAGGCACTCCTGGAGGAGGCCGGCTACACCGACACCACCGGCGACGGCTACGTTGAAACGCCCGACGGAGACCCCATCGCACTGGACCTGGCTGTGCCCTCGGGCTGGACCGACTGGATGGAGGCCAGCCGCATCATCAGCGAGAACCTCCAGGAGGTCGGGATCGACGCCACCTCGGACACCCCGGACGAAGCCGCGCTCCAGGACGCCCGCGAAACCGGGGACTTCGACCTGATCATCAACAACGAGCGCCAGATCAGCAACACTCCCTGGACCTACTTCGACTACCTGTTCCGGCTTCCCGTCGAGGAACGCCAGACCACCGTCAACTTCGGACGCTACGAGAACGAGGAGGCCTGGGAACTCACCGAGGAGTTCTCCCGCATTCCCGTCGACGACCGGGAACGGATGCAGGAGGCCGCCGCAGAGCTCCAGGAGATCCACCTGTCCGAACTGCCTGCCATCCCGCTCTGGTACAACGGCCTGTGGTCGCAGGTCAACGAGGGAACCTGGACGAACTGGCCCTCGGCGGACGAGGACACGCCGCACTATTTCCCCACCACGTTCCGCGGATACCACCAGATGGGCGCCATCCTGACCCTCACCGAGATCGAGCCGGCCGACTGAGGCCACAACCGCCCCGCGTCGCCCCGGCTGAGCACATCGCCGCACCGGGGCGGCGCGGGACGGACCACCCCGCGTCCGTCCCCGCACACCCCAGGAGCAGCGCTTGTGGCGATACTTCGGTAGGAAACTCGCGGTCTACGGGCTGACCTTCGTAGCGGCGGTAACCATCAACTGGATGATCCCCCGGTTCATGCCGGGAGATCCGATCCGGTCCATGATCGGTCGCTCCGCCGTCAACGACCCGGAGGCCGTCGCCAGCATGGAGTCCTACTATTCGGAACTCTTCGGTCTCGACGTGCCGGTCTGGCAGCAGTACCTGAACTTCTGGGGGTCGCTCCTCCAGGGGGATCTGGGGGTGAGCGTCTGGCTGTTTCCACAGCCGGTCACCGAGATCCTGCTGGGCGCGGTGCCCTACACGGTGGGGCTGCTCGTCCCAGCGATCGTGCTGAGCTGGATCGCGGGCAACAAGTTCGGTGCCTATGCCGCACGCAGCAAATGGCTGGACAACACCATCCTGCCGGTGGGCTACCTGCTCACCGCGATGCCCTACATGTGGCTGGGCATTCTCCTGGCCTGGGGGCTCGGGGTCGTTGCCGGGATCCTTCCGGCCACCGGCGCCTACAGCCTGGCGGTCACACCATCCGTCACCTGGGAGTTCGCGCTGGATCTGCTCCTGCACTGGATTCTGCCGTTCCTGTCGCTGTTCCTCGTCGCGTTCGGCGGCTGGGCGATCGGCATGCGCAACATGATCATCTACGAGCTGGAGGCCGACTACTCCGGCTATCTCCAGGCCCTCGGTGCCCCCCGAACCCTCGTGCGCAAGTACGCCTTCCGAAACGCGATGCTGCCGCAGATCACCGGGCTGGCGCTCCAGCTCGGCACCATCGTGGCCGGGGCGCTGCTAACCGAGGTCGTGTTCTCCTATCCCGGGCTCGGCAACCTGATCCTGGAGGCGCTCAACAACCGGGACTATTTCCTGCTTCAGGGCGCGTTCCTGTTCCTCATCCTCGGGGTGCTGATCGCCAACTTCATCGTCGACGTCCTCTACGTCCTGGTCGACCCACGGATCCGGGTGCAGATGCAGGGAGGTGCCTGACCGTGAGTATCGACGCAACGTCTCGCCCCGAGGATGAAACCCCACGTCCCGGAACCGGCGACGGCCGGGAGTCACTGCGCTTCGCCCTGCGCAATCCGAAACTGATCGCGGGGGGCAGTGTGCTGCTGCTTCTGGCGCTCGTGGCGGCCCTCGGCCCGATTTTCGTCAGTGACCAGCCCAACGCCTACGTCGGTCCGCAGAATGCCGCCCCCTCGGCGGAGCACTGGCTGGGCACCACCAGCTTCGGCCAGGACGTCTTCGTGCAGTTCGTGCACGGGCTACGCGCCACCTTCCTGGTGGGGCTGCTCGGTGGGGGACTCGCGGCCGCCATCGGCATGGTGGTTGGCTTCGTTGCCGGCTACCGCGGCGGACTCGTCGACGAGATCCTCAACATGCTCACCAATATCGTGCTGGTCCTGCCGACCCTGGTCGTACTGATTGTCGTCACCGCCTACCTGGAGGCCCGCGGCCTGGCAGTTCAGGCCCTGTTCGTCGGGTTGACGTCCTGGCCCTGGGCGGCGCGGGCGGTCCGGGCCCAGGCGCTGTCCCTGGCCACACGCGACTTTGTGGACCTGGCCCGGTTGAGCGGACGGCGTTCCTGGCGGATCATCGTCCGGGAGGTCGCTCCCAATATGAACTCCTATCTGTTCATGACCTTCATTCTGCTCTTCGGGGGCGCGATCCTCATCGCCGCAGGCCTAGACTTCATCGGCCTCGGCCCCACCCAGGGCGTGTCGCTGGGGCTGATGATGCACAACGCGGTGAGCTGGAGCGCCCTACACCTGGGCATGTGGTGGTGGTTCATCCCACCGGGCCTCGGCATCACGGGCGTCGTCGGCTCCCTGTACATCATGAACGTCGGCCTGGACGAGGTGTTCAACCCTCGTCTGCGGGAGCTCTGAACCGGATGAGTCTCGAAGTCAGTGACCTCAGGGTGTACTACCAGACCCTGCGCGGCGACGTGCGTGCCCTGGACGGGGTGTCCTTCTCCCTCGCCGACGGCGAGATCATGGGGCTGGTCGGCGAGTCCGGAAGCGGCAAGTCCACCCTCGGCAAAAGCCTGATCCGGCTCGACTCCCGCATGCGGCACGTGGGCGGGTCCGTGCGCGTCAACGACACGGAGCTCCCCATCGGTAACGACCCCGCTATGAACCCTTTCCGGTTCCATGAGGTGTCGCTGATCCCGCAGTACGCGATGAGTGCACTGAACCCGACCCGGCGGATCGGCCGGATGATCCGGGAGCTGCTCGGCTCCCGGGGGGTGCAGTACTCGGCCGTGCGCCCGGAGCTGGAACGTCGGCTGGCGCTCGTGGGCCTGGAACCGGACGTGCTGCGTCGGTTTCCCATCGAACTGTCCGGCGGGATGAAGCAGCGCGTGGTCATGGTGCTGTCCACGCTGCTGGACCCGGCACTGCTGATCGCCGACGAGGTGACCTCCGCCCTGGACGTCTCCACGCAGCGTGCAGTCTCCGAGGCGCTGGTGGAGTTCCGAGACCGCGGATACGTCTCCTCGATGGTGTTCGTCTCGCACGATCTGGCTCTGGTCGCCCAGATCGCCGACACCACCATGGTCATGTACGCCGGCAAGCTCGCGGAGAAAGCTCCCACCGCCACCCTGGTCAGCGAACCCCGCCACCCCTACACGCGGATGCTGCTGCATTCCCTGCCCGAGGTCGGGGTCACCATCGACGAGCGACGCCAGGAGGGGGTGGCCGGCAACCCGCCGGGACTGCTGGACCCACCCACGGGCTGTCGTTTCCGGGCCCGGTGTCCACTCGCCGACGACACGTGCGCCACCGAGCCCCCGTTCGTCGACGTCGAACCAGACCACTGGGTCGCGTGCTGGAAGGCGGAGTGACAGGAATGCTCAAGCTCGACCGTGTTCACAAGGTCTACCGGGTGGGCACCTTCGGAACCGACCGGCTCACGGCCGTCTCGGATGTCGGATTCGAGGTGCACCCCGGGCGCGTGGTGTCCCTCATCGGCGAGAGCGGAAGCGGCAAGAGCACCATCGGCCGTATGGTGCTACGCCTGGCCTCCGTTACGTCCGGCAGCATCACCTTTGCGGGAAACGATGTTTCCCAGCTGCGACGGCACCGGCACCGCAAGGACTACTACCGTCACGTTCAGGGCGTCTTCCAGGACCCGTTCAGCTCGTTCAACCCCATTTTCAAGGTCGATCGGGTTTTCGAGATGCTGCGCTCGGAATACTTCCCGGGCACAACGGATCCGGAGTGGCGACGCCGCATGGGCGAGAGCATCCGAACGGTGACCCTGGACCCGGGCGAGGTGTTGGGCAAGTTTCCGCACCAGCTGAGCGGGGGCCAGCTCCAGCGACTGTTGATCGCGCGGGCCCTCATGCTGGATCTGCGTCTGCTGGTCGCCGATGAGATCATCAGCATGCTGGACGCCTCCACCCGGATCGACGTGCTCAACCTCCTAGGGGACCTGCGGGCCCGTGGTCTGGGAGTCCTGTTCGTCACCCACGACCTCGCGCTGGGGACCTACGTCAGTGACACTTCGGTGATCCTACGGTCCGGCCGGATCGTGGAGATGGGGCCGACCGGGCACGTCTTCGCCAAGCCGCAGCACCCCTACACCCGCAGCCTGCTGGCGTCGGTGCCGCAGCTGCATCGGTCCTGGGCCGAGGTCGACGCCGAGCTCAGCGCCGAACCGGACGGGCCCTGTCCCGTGCACACCGCCGCGGACACCGAGGTACTGCCCGGTCCACTGGTGCGCATCGACGATGACCACTTTGTGGGCTGTTCCGGGGACGGCACGGGCACACGCTGCTGACCACGCCACCCTCGGGCGGCCCCGGAGCCGCAATCCACCACACGTATGGAGTCGCTATGGCACAGCACGTCGCCCTGCACGACGACTGGACCCTCACCCCCAGCAGTACCGACCTCGTCCCCGCCCCCGTGCGGGACGCCGCCGACCACGACGGTATCCCGGCCACCGTCCCCGGATGTGTGCACACCGACCTGCTGGCGGCCGGGCTGATCCCCGAGCCCTACACGGACGACAACGAGCGCGTCCTGACCTGGATCGGCCGCACGGACTGGCGCTACACCCACAGCGTCGACAGGGACCTGCTGACCCGCGCCGCCCGCGAGGAACGTGTGGATCTGGTCTGCGACGGCCTGGACACCGTCGCCACCGTCCGCGCCAACGGTCGAACGGCCGGCAGCACAGCCAACATGCACCGCTCCTACCGCTTCGACGTCACCGACGCGGCCCGCACCGGCCGGCTCGACCTGAACGTGGACTTCACCGCGCCGTACCACTACGCCGAGCAGCTCCAGCAGCGGCTGGGCCACCGCCCCGGCGCCTACGACGAGCCGTACCAGTTCATCCGCAAGATGGCCTGCAACTTCGGGTGGGACTGGGGACCGACCCTGGTCACGTCCGGCATCTGGCGACCGATCGGGCTGCACGCCTGGAGCACCGCACGCCTGGCGCGGGTGGTGCCCGAGGTCACCGTGGAGTTCGACGGGGCCGCGACCACGGGAGTGGTGCGGCTGCGGGTCGAACTGGAACGCACCACGACCGGAGGCGAGGAGCCGCTGCTGCTGGAGGCCAGCATCGCCGGCCAGGACCAGCAGCTGACGGTTGCGCCCGGACAGACCGACGCCGTCCTGGAGCTCCGGGTGCCCGAGCCGCCACTGTGGTGGCCGCGGGGCTACGGGCAGCAGCCCCTGGTCGACCTCACCGTGCGCCTGCACGGGCAGGTGGGCGAGCTGGATTCCTGGCAGCGGCGCACCGCCTTCCGCACGGTCGAGCTGGACACCAGCCCGGACGCGGACGGGACCGAGTTCACTCTGCGGGTGAACGACCGGCCGATCCTCGTTCGGGGAGCGAACTGGATCCCCGACGACTGTTTCCCCAGCCGCATCACCCGTGCGGACCTCGTCGAGCGGGTGACGCAGGCGACGGAGGCGAACATGAACCTGCTGCGGGTCTGGGGCGGGGGCCGGTACGAGTGCCCGGAGTTCTACGCCGTGTGTGACGAGGCCGGCGTGCTGGTGTGGCAGGACTTCCTGTTCGCCTGCGCCGCCTATCCCGAGGAGGAGCCCATCGCCAGCGAGGTACAGGTGGAGGCGCGTCAGGCCGTCGTTGACCGGGCCCACCACCCGAGCCTGGTGCTGTGGTGCGGCAACAACGAGAACATCTGGGGGCACGTGGACTGGGGCTGGCGCGAGGAGCTGGCGGGCCGCAGCTGGGGCGAGAGCTACTACCGTAAGCTGCTGCCGCAGATCGTCGCGGAGCTGGACCCCACCCGGCCCTACATTCCCGGAAGCCCCTACTCGCCTGCGGAGGGGACGCATCCCAACGACCCGGCCCACGGGCCCATGCACATCTGGGACGTGTGGAACCAGCGGGACTACTCTGCCTACCGCGAGTACCGCCCCCGTTTCGTGTCCGAGTTCGGGTTCCAGGCCCCGGCGGCGCACGCGACCCTGCGTGCGGCCCTCAGCGACAGCCCGCTCGCGCCGGACTCCCCGGGGATGCGCCACCACCAGAAGGCCGAGGACGGAGCAGGCAAGCTCGCCCGTGGGCTGGAACCGCACCTGGGCCGGGCCGAGAACTACGACGACTGGCACTACCTGACCCAGCTCAACCAGGCCCGCGCGATCGCGGCCGGAGTGGAACACTTCCGCGCCGAGTGGCCGCGCTGCACCGGAACGGTGGTGTGGCAGCTGAACGACTGCTGGCCCGTGGTTTCCTGGTCCGCCGTGGACTCCGCGGCTCGGCGCAAACCCCTGTGGTATGCCCTGCGGCACGTCTACCGGGAACGGCTCGTGACCCTGCGACCTGCGGGGGACACGGGCCTCGATGCGGTGGTGTGCAACGACACCGACGAGCCCTGGCCACTGCGGCTGCGCCTGGCACGGCGCGACATGGCGGGGCTGGTGCTCAGCGAGACCAGGCGGGACGTCACGGTGGGTCCCCGTGCGGTTCACCGGATCAATGTGCCGCCCGAGGTCGCCACGCCGGACCATGCATGCCGGGAGTTCGCGACGGCGCAGGTCCACAGCGCTGGCGACGCTGGCAGCGCTGACGATATTGACGACACTGGCGGCGCCGCAGCCCAGCGGGCGTTGTGGTTCTTCGCTGAGGACATCGAACTGGACTATCCGGAGCCGGACTACCACCTCACGACCCGCCCGCACGGGAAGGACCTGCGGGTGACGGTGCGGGCGCGGACCCTGCTGCGGGACCTGGCGCTGTTTCCCGATCGCCTGGACGGGAGCACCAGTGTCGACGACGCCCTGGTTACCCTCCTGCCGGGAGAGGAGCACACCTTCACCGTCGCGGGAGGTGCGCACCTGCCGCCCACGGAGCTGGGGAAGCCGCCCGTGCTGCGCTGCGTGAACGGGGTCCAGCTCGTGCGTTGAAAGGAAAGGCCGATGGGGGCTCGGGGGAGCTGGCGGGTGTCACGGCACGCGCAGCACCCCGCCGTACTCGTACATGCGCCGGTTGTTGGTGCCGGCACCCAGGTATCGCTCCAACTCGGGTGGGCAGTCTCCGAGCGGAGGCTGGTTCGGGTCGGGCCGCCAGTCGTTGATGTCCACCAGCCCGGGCTCCACCGGTTGGAGGTCGGCGAGCCAGCGGTCCACGTGCTCCGGCGTGCGGGTGCGCCACGGCATGCCGAGCCCGGTGATCACGTCGGTGAGCTCCTGCGCGGTGGCCTCGTCGTCGGCCACCACGTGGGACATGGCCAGGTAGCTCCCGGGGGCGGCCTGTTCCACAGGGCCGCGGATTGCCCGCAGAGCGTCCTCCTCGTCGGGGATACAGTGCGGGATGCTGAACATGAGAATCCCCAACGGCTGGGTAAAGTCGATCAGCTCCCGGGTTTGCGGATGTGTGAGGATCTCCTCGGGAGTGGTCATGTCCGCGGTGATGACCGTGGTCTGCGGACTGTCCGCGAGAAGGGCGCGGCCGTGCGCCAACACGATCGGGTCGATGTCCACGTAGACCACCCGCGCATCGGGCTGGAACTGGCGCGCGACCTGGTGCACGTTGTTATCGGTCGGGAAACCGCTGCCCAGGTCCAGGAACTGGGTGATTCCGAGGTCGCGTGCGAGGTAACGGACGGCGCGGTAGAGAAACAGGCGGTTCTGGCGAGCGATATCCAAATCTTCGGGAAACTTCGCGCACACGCCGAGTACCAGATCCCGGTCCACCTGGAAGTTGTCCTTACCACCGAGCAGCCAGCCGTAGGCGCGGGCGGGGGTGGGGACATCCGTGGGCACGGGGGGCGGTTCGTATTCTCGGTGCCCGTCCTCGGGCCCACCACGCATGAAACGTGTGCACGGGTCCTGGGTGGGGTCGGTGTGGCGGTCCGGGCCGGGGGCTGCTGGAGTTTCGGGCATCGGTCGGCTTCCTGCTGAACGGGAGCACGGGGGAGGCGGCCGTGGTGGTGACATCCGGCGCGCCCGAAGAGTAGAGGCCCGCAGCCCCGGACACAAGGGGGCTGTGTTCGACGAACCCGCCACCGGCATCTCGATTGCTCGTTGGCTGCGGCGTGGCAGTGGCACCAGGGGGAATGAATGGCTGTGGCGAGATTGCAGCGAAGTGCCGGCTTCCGCCTCCGTTGGCCGTCGTGCGGGGGAGCGCCTCCAGGGCGCGACGCCGCCGGCGGCCGACACGGCGCGCATGGCTCACCCACCACCGGCACCACGTTTCTTCTCCTCGGGGCCAGCGCTGGCGCCGGCCTCCAGAAGGGATCCGGCTCTGGGCCGGGCCTTGCGAGAATCCTGCGCCCTCCGGAAGCGCATAGGCAGACACACCGGCCACACCCAGAGAAGCACCCCGGAGCAGAACTCCACGAAGCCCGGCACCGGTGGCTGGCCAACACAGACCCCCCGCTGGCCGCCGACGGCCAACGGGCTGGGAGCGGCTGCTTCCCACTGGCCTTCCCGCCAACTTTCGGCCGCGGGCGGTGTCGCGCCCTGGGGGCGCTTCCCCCGTACCACGGCCGATGGGCTGGAGTTCGGCTATAGCCAATCTGCGGGCAGTGTGGTGGCCACCGGCGGTGTGGCGTCGTAGCCGTGCTCCGTGACCCACGGCCAGGGGGACGGGTTCGGGGGCGGCGGTGTGGGCCACCATCGACGGGGCTGTGCTGCGGGCGGGCGGGACCGGGATTAATACTGGCGGCAGGTTCGTGGCTTCCGGCCGTGCGGGTCACCGGGCTCCCAGGCCGGTACAGGCCTGGAGAAGCTGGGCCCGGTAGCTGGTGCCGAACAGGCACACGTGGGCCAGGAGGGGGTGCAGCTGGTGCAGGGCGATACGGTCGCGCCAGCCTTCGGCCAGGGGGGCGATCTCGGTGTAGGCGTGAACCAGGCGGTCCAGGTGCGGGGCGCCGAATAGGTGCAGCATTGCCAGGTCGCTTTCCCGGTGCCCGCCATGCGCGGCCGGATCGATCACCACCGCCCCGGACCTACTCCACAGGATGTTGCCGGCCCACAGGTCCCCGTGGATGCGCGCAGGCGGCTCCGCCGGACCGGCCAGGTGCTCGATGCGGCCCAGCACCTTCTCCACCGTGGCCACGTCCTGGGCGTGCAGCGAGCCGGCGTCTCGGGCGCGGCGTAGATAGGGGCGCAGCCGATGCTCTGCGAACCATGTGGGCCAGTGGTCCCCCGCAGTGTTGTCCAGCGGCAGGGTGGCGAGCCAGCCGGGCCAGGGAGCACCGAAGGACTCCGCGCCGGCGAGGTGGGTCCGTGCCAGGCGTCGACCCAGCTCCTCGGCCGCGTCCGCGCTGGGGCGGGCTTCGGGGATCCATTCGAGCACCAGGGTTCCCGCGCCGGTGGCCAGTACCTCGGGTACGGGGACGCCGTTGGGGACCTCGCCCAGCCAGTGCAGCCCGGTGGCTTCCACATCCAGGGCTTCGCTGTGTCCGGGGGCGATTTTGGCGAAGAATCCCTGCCCGTCGGCGAGCTCGCCCCGGTGCAGTGTCCAGGCGTGGGAGGAGCCCAGGGCGGTCTGGGAACGCACCTCGACGCCGGCGACTTCGGTCAACACAGTACGGACCCCTTTCGGTGTGGTGGCGGTCGCGCTGGCCACAGGATCACACAGTGGTGTCGGGCTGTGCGGGGGCCGGAGGTCGGATCCTGTCCGTGGATGAATGGTGGCGATGAATCCGAACCGGAGGAACCGCATTTCCTGCGTGCGCTCCAGGCTGGACCGCGTCGCTGTCATGCTGCTAGATCTGGCCCGCACACGATGCCCCTGCCCCCGGCATCGAGGCGACGCGTGGACCGGATACATCGCCTCTCCAGGCTGGCTGCCGGTGTGCCCACGGGCCGGCAGGACGCGGCGGCGGTCGGGGAGGTTCGTCGCGGCGACATCACACCGTTGACGTGGGGAAGAGGTGGGACAGCTGTGGAGGTTGTCATTGGCCTGCTCGTGCTGCTGGCTTTCGTCATCCTGGCGGTGATCGGGATCTCTCTCGGGACGGCACGTCCGTCGAAGCTCATGGACTGGTCCCAGCAGCGCGGCTGGCAGTACACCCAGGAGGTCCCCGGCCTGCTGGATCGGTTCCGCGGGCATCCTTTCGACCTGTGTCGGGACGACCGCAGCGGCCACCATGTGCTGACCGGCTGGTATCGGGGATACCGGGTGCTGTTCTTCGAGCTGTGGACGTCGGCCCGAGTCATACACAGCGGCGACTCCTTCCGCCGTACCACGGGCACGCCTTACCAGGTGGTGGCGATCGAGCTGCCAACCCAGCGCCCCGAGCTGAAGGTGGCCCAGAAGAACATGGCGGACCGGCTGCTGGGCACGTTCGGGCAAGAACCGAAACTCCCGCTGCGTGACAAGCAGTTCAACGGCGCATTCCGGGTGCACACCACCAGCCAGCGCTTCGCCTGCGACGTGCTGTGCCCACAGGTGACCTCGTGGCTGCATTCCGATCCGCGTAGCAGGCACCGAACCCTGAAACTGGAGGTGTTCCGTATCGTGGACGGACACATCCTCTGTGCCCGTATCGGCAGGTCGGACCCGGACCGGTCGCTGTGGGTCGCCGACTTCCTGGTGGACCTCCTCCAGCAGATCCCACCCCAGGTTCTGGGCTGGTCGACACGGCAATAACCCAGCCGCCGTACGACCGCCCCCGTTCTGGACGTGTTCTCACACTGTCGCGGCCGCGGTGGGTGAGGGTGGTGCTCTCGGCGGCACCGGCCAGCCCGCCGGGGCCGGCGAGGCCGGCGCCGTCATCGTGTCGGGTTTTGCTGAGCCCATGCGTGGTGCTGACACTATGATGCCTCGCCACCGGGCATCCCCAGCACCGGGAACAGTGCCGCCCAGCCGGGGGGATGTCATGCAGCGGACCGCGGCGAGTACAACTCCAGTGGAAACCGAATACAGCGAGCTGGACCGGCGTGCCCGAACGGTGGAACCCAAGGTTCGGCAGTGGCGACATCACCTGCACGCCAACCCGGAGCTGTCCAATCGGGAGAGGCACACCGCGGAGTTCATCACTGACCATCTGCACCGGATCGGCCTGGACGAGGTGCGGACCGGAATCGCGGGCCACGGGGTGGTGGGGGTGCTGCGCGGCGGCATGCCGGGGGAGCGGGTCGCCGCACTGCGCGCGGACATCGACGCCCTACCGGTGCAGGAAACGTCCGGGGTCGACTTCGCCTCTACCCAGGTGGACCGCGACTATCCGGGCGGCCCGTTTCCGGTCGCGCACGCCTGCGGGCACGACTGCCACACCGCCATGCTGCTGGGAGCCGCCGAGGTGCTCGGTGGGATCCGGCATCGGCTCCCCGGCACGGTAATGTTCGTCTTCCAGCCGGCCGAGGAAGGGCCGCCGGTGGGCGAGGCTGGCGGGGCGCGGGAGATGCTGCGTTCCGGGGCGCTCGCGGACCCGGAGCCCACCATGGCCTTCGGGATGCACGTCACCCCGCTGCCCGTCGGTGTTGTCGGCTACCACACTGGGAACCAGTACGCCGCGTCCTGCCTGGTCAAGACCACAATCACCGGTAAGCAGGTGCACGGCTCCACACCGTGGCAGGGCAGGGATCCACTGCCGGTGGCCGCGGACATCATCTCCGCCTGCGGCCAGGTGTACCGGCAGGTCCCGGCTACCTCACCAGTCACAGTGAGCATCGGCCACGTCGAGGACCAGGGACGGTTCAACATCATCGGTGGCGAGGTGACGCTCTGGGGAACCATCCGCTGCATGCGGCAACAGGACATGGCCGCGGTGCAGTCGAAGTTCAGCCGCACCGCACAGCATCTGGCCCAGGCCTACGGTTGTCAGGCACAGACCGAGTTCATGCTGGAAGTGCCCCCGGTGGAGAACACGGGGCCGTGGGTGGACGCGGCACTACCCACACTGCGGCGGGTCGCGGGCGAGGACCACGTCATGGACACCGGGGCGACGCTGGGTTGTGACGATGTCGCAGAGTTCGTGCGGGCCTACGGTGGGCTCTACGTCATGCTGGGATGCCAGGACACCCGGTATGTGGATGGCGATGTGCAACCGGTTCCCGGTGGGCGTGGGGTCGTGGTGAACCACAATCCCGGCTTCTACGCTGACGACGCGTCGCTCCTCACCGGGGTGCGGTTGCACGTGAATATGGCGATGGACCATCTGGCCGGACTGGCCGTTCCCGGGTCGGCTCGCTAACCGCCCGTTCTCCCTCCTGTGGCGGACGCGGCGGACGCGGTGGGCGCGGTGGACTTGTCGCAGGCTTCCCAGGTCGCCTATGACGTGCTGGAGCTGGTCGGCACCGCGGCTTTTGCCGCCTCGGGGGCGTTGCTTGCGGTGCGACGCGGCTACGACGTCGTGGGAATCACCGTGTTGGCCTGTGCCACGGGGTTCGGTGGCGGAATGGCGCGTGACGTCCTGCTGGGGGACGTGCCGCCGGTCGCGTTCACTGACCTGCGGTATCTCGCGGTGGCCGTGGCCACCGCCGCGGTTATCGTGGTGTGGCATCCACCGCCGGTGCTCACCCGGTATCCACTGAACTTCGCTGACGCGATCGGGCTGGGCCTGTTCTGCGTGACCGGAGCCGTGAAGGCATGGCAGTTCGGCCTGGGGCCGGTACCCGCTACGCTCCTCGGGCTGACCACAGCGATCGGTGGGGGAATGATCCGGGACATCCTGGGCGGGCGTTCCCCGTCGGTGCTTCGCGACGACGAGGAAATCTACGCCGTGCCCGCGCTCCTGGGTGCCGCCACAACCGCCGTCCTGCTGTATCTCGACCTGTTCACCGTGGTAACCGGGACTCTGGCGGCTCTCGGAGCGATCGGCCTCCGGCTACTGGCGCTGCGGTTTCGCTGGCGGGCTCCACGGGCGCGGGGCCGACCCAGTGCGGAGTGACCCCGGTGTGCGCGGCAGGAGACCACGGACGTTCGGCCGACAGCGGTGGCTGTTGGCTCGGCGGGTATCGCGCGGTCATCGGGCAGGCCGGGCGCTACTCCCCAGCGTCTGCCGTGGCGCGGGAGTGGAACTCCTGGAGTAGCTGCTGTTCGGCGCTGACCAGGTAGTCGTGCAGGCGGTTGGCGGCCTGGGCGGTCTCGCCGGCGGCGAGGAGTTCGTAGATGCCCTGGTTCTGCTCAAGATAGGGAAGGTGGAGTTCTCGGGGGGTGGTGATCACCTGGAACACCAGACGCATTTCGGCCAGCAGCTGGGCCATCGTCTCGTCGATGCGTGAACTGCGCGCCAGGGCGACCAGACGCTGGTGAAAATGCATGTTCGCGGTGCCCACGGTCCACCAGTCGCCGGTGTCCCGAGCCTGGATGCCTTCGTGCACGGCGGCCGCGACGTCCTGAAGCTCGGCCGTGGCGTCCGCGGGGGTGCACTCACGGAGCGCCCCGATCTCGAGGGCTCGGCGAGCCCGGTAGAGGTCGCGCACATCGCGTTCGGTCGGCATGGCGACAAACACCCCACGGCCAAACTCGTGCACGAGAAGCCGCTCGTGGCCCAGCAGACGGAAGGCCTCGCGCAGTGTGTTGCGGGAGACGCCCAGCGCGGTGCGGATCTGTTCCTCGGCGAGGCGTTCCCCGGGAGCGACAGCCCCGGCGGTGATCTGTCCGCGCAGGATTTCCGCGATCCGCTCGGCGGTACTCAACCGCTCCAGCGACCTGCGTGCGGCCGCCAGGTCGCGAACCCAGTTCGCTGCCACCGTCACCTCCGTTGCCGATGCGTCGCCGCTGTGAGCATAACGCCGCACCTGCAACAGGCCGGTCCGGAACTGTACGCGGCACCCCACAAACCCTTCAGGGTATGTGAGTCAAATCACACTTCCCTGTAGCACAATCCTCCAGGAGGATTGTTCAACAATATTGGTGACTGTTGCGCTCCCCGGAAACTGGAGGTGAGCATGCCGGGCATACCCACACGCACCAGCGACGACAGGACCAGACCACACTTCCAGGACGCCTCCGCCACCGGCCGGCCGAATCTGCGCCGTGTCGTGGGCGGGGCCGTGTTCCGCCGCCACCTGCTGCGTGGATACCGCTACCCCCGGCTGGCTGATCACCATCGATATCGCCGTGTGACTGTTTCCTCTCGTCCTCAGCCGCAACTCCATGCAGGGAATCCCCGAGGTGTGGGAGCTGTGGGAATTCCGCACCGACCGACCCCAACACGAACCACCAGGAGGGAACCGTGACTGGACGGGACGCACCACCAGGAATCGACCTGAACAGCGACCTCGGGGAGAGCTTCGGCCGCTGGCAGCTCGGCGACGACGACGCCATGCTGACCCTGGTCAGCAGCGCCAATGTCGCCTGCGGTTTCCATGCCGGCGACCCCGGCGTGATGCGACGCACCTGCGAGCTCGCCGCCGAACGTGGCGTCGCGGTGGGAGCCCACGTCGCCTACCGCGACCTCGCCGGATTCGGGCGACGGTTCATCGATATCGCCCCACAGGAACTCACCGACGACGTGCTCTACCAGCTCGGGGCGCTGGACGCCTGCGCGCGCGCAGCGGGAACCCGGGTGCGCTACATCAAGCCGCACGGGGCGCTGTACAACGCGATCGTGCACCACGACCAGCAGGCCGCCGCCGTCGTGGAGGCGGTCCTGCGCTACAACCCGCAGCTGCCCGCCCTCGGCCTGCCGTCCTCCGCGTGGCTGCGTCACGCCGACAAGGCCGGCCTGCCTATCGCCCACGAAGCCTTCGCCGACCGCGCCTACACCCCTGAGGGCACGCTGGTTCCCCGCACAGAGCCCGGCGCCGTCCTGCACGACCCCGCCGAGATCGCCGAGCGGTGCCTGGCTATCGCCCTCGGCGCGGGGGTGTCGGCCATCGACGGTTCCCAGGTGCCGCTGCGTGCCGACTCGCTGTGTGTCCACGGCGACAGTCCCGGTGCGGTGGAGATCGCCCGGGCCGTCGCCGAACGGCTGCGCGGTGCGGCAGTCCCGATCCGGACGTTTGTTGCCTGACCCTGCGAACACGGGGGACATTATGCAGATCCTGCCCTGTGGGGATCGTGGGCTACTCGTGGAGCTGGACACCCTCCAGGAGGTCCTGAACCTGCACGCCGCCCTGCGCGCCGACCCACCACCCGGGCTCAGTGAGCTCGTGCCCGCCGCGCGTACCGTTCTGCTGCGCCTGGACCCCACACAGTGCGACCCCGCTGGGGCCGAACGTCACCTGCGCAGGCTGAACCCGGGCAGTGTCGCGGCTCCGGGGCAGAGCAAGGCGCCGCTGGTCGAGATCCCGGTTGTCTACGACGGCCCCGACCTGCCCGACGCCGCTCGCCTGCTCGGTATGTCCGAACGGGACCTGGTTGCCGCACACACCGCAGCGGGCTGGACCGTGGCGTTCTGTGGCTTCGCACCCGGCTTCGGATACCTGGTCAGCGACGATCCACGCTTCCAGGTGCCGCGCCGCGGCGAGTCCCGCACGGCCGTTCCGCCAGGCTCCGTCGCCCTGGCTGGCGAATTCAGCGGCGTCTATCCGCGCAGCTCGCCCGGTGGCTGGCAGCTCATCGGCACAACCGAACTGGAGGTGTGGAACCTGGATCGCGACCCGCCCGGCCTGCTGCGGCCCGGTGTCCACGTTCGTTTTCGAGAGGAAGCGTGATGCGCGGCCTCACGGTCACCGATCCCGGCCCGTCGAGCACGATTCAGGACACCGGCCGGGCGGGCTACGCCGCGCTGGGGGTGGGACGTTCCGGTGCGGCCGACGGGCCGGCCGCGGCTTTGGCCAACCGGCTTGTGGCCAACCCACCCGGCGCCGCAGTGGTGGAATCCACGCTGGGTGGTGTGCACGTGCGCGCCCACGGTCGCGTCACCGTCGCCGTCACCGGAGCTCCCTGCCCGCTCACCGTGGCCGTGCCCGACGCCAGCTCCGTCCACGGTGCGGCCATGAACACGGTGCTGCACCTCGCCGACGGTGCCACGCTGCGGCTGGGCCGGCCAACCCGCGGGCTGCGCAGCTACCTCGCCCTGCGTGGCGGAATCGACGTGCCGCCGGTGCTGGGTTCACGCAGCACAGATCTGCTCGCCGGGCTGGGGCCGCCAGCGCTGGCCCCGGGGACGTGGCTGCCCGCGGGGCCACCGCCAGCCGCGTTTCCCCGGCTGGACAGCGCCCCTGTCCCGGAGGTCCCCGACGGGTCGATCACCCTGCGCGCGGTGCTGGGTCCGCGCTGTGCCTGGTTCACCCACGAGGCCCACGCGTCGCTGCGGGAATCCGGGTTTACCGTGACCCCGCGCAGCAATCGGATCGGCCTGCGCCTCGACGGTCCGGAGTTGCCGCGTGCCCGTGGGGGAGAATTGCCCAGCGAGGGCATGATGCCCGGCTCGTTGCAGGTCCCACCGGGCGGCGAACCGGTGCTCTTTCTCGCCGACCATCCCGTCACCGGTGGATATCCCGTGCTTGCTGTGGTGCACAGCGCCGACCTGCCCCGGGCCGCACAGGCCCCGCCCGGATGTCGCCTGCGGTTTCGGATCATCGAGCCAGCATCCGCGGAAGGAGCTGTCCGGGCCCTGCCCAGACCACGCTGATCGCCGTCCCCCGCGATCTGCCCTTCAACCTGGTGCCCTTCGCCCAGCACAACCCCAGAGCCTGTCCCGTGCTGGACGCCCCGAACTGCGGAAGTCCACACTTCGGGTGCCCGGACACCCGTGGCGGGGTAGCGCGGGGTGACCATGCTGGTTCCCGAACCGCGCCGGCGGCGAGCGTGGCGGGCTGGCACGAGCGCCCACCGGAGCACCCGGTGGCCGCTGGGGGGATCCAAGCCAGCGCGCAGCTCAGGCGTGCTGTGAATTCGCGGTCACTTCCCAGGCGAGGGTGTAGGTGGGGGCCTCGGTCATGCGGAGTTCGGCCGTGCCGGACAACCCGGCCAGGGCGTTCTCGATCGCGGCCATCCGGGCCGCACCGTCCGAGGTGGCCACGAAGTTGCGGTAGTCCGCCTCGCTGGCCCAACGCACGATGGTGAACACGCGGGTGCCATCCGTGTTCACCAGGAACTGGGCTCCGCGGTAGCCGGGGTAGCTGCGCACCCACTCCTCCTGGATCTGGGTGAAGGCGTTCACCAGGGCCAGCTGGGTCTCCTGCCCGTCCACGGTGTAGTCGATGATCGAGTAGAAGCCGGTGTCCGTCTGCATGGGTGTCCTCCCACGGGTCGGTAGGTGGTCGGCGCTGGATCACCATCCTGGTAGTTCAAGTGAACTCGAAGTCAAGCGTGGCCAGGGGTGGAGGGCGAGGCGGGGGAGTGTTCGTCAGGTGTCTTCGGGGTCCCTGGAGTGTGGAGCCGAGAGCCGCCCGGTGGGTCCGGATTTTCGTGGGAATGCCGTTCCACTTCGGATATAATAATGATTATCGTTTCGATTTGGGGGTTGTGTGGACACCAGCACGGTGGGAACGATCTTCGACGCGGGCGCGCAGGAGTTCGCCGCGTGGTCGCAACGGCTGTGGGACCCCATCGGCTCGGCGACGGTGGCAGAGTCCGCCCCTGCACCCGGGGAGCAGATCCTCGATGCCTGCTGCGGGGCGGGAGCTTCGGCACTGCCCGCCGCCCGGGCCGTGCAGCCGCGCGGTTCGGTGGTGGGGGTCGACCTGTCCAGCGCGTTGGTGGCGCAGGGCCGGCAGCGGGCACAGCGCGCCGGGGTCGCGAACCTGCGGTTCGTGGTCGACGACGTGTGCACCTGGCCCGAAGCGGGCCGCTACGACCTGGTTCAGGTGGTGCATGGTGTCGCGTTCTTCGACGATATGGACGCCGGAACCACGGCCCTGATCCGGGCCGCACGGCCCGGCGGGCGCCTCGCGGTCACCGTGTGGGCCGACGGGGCACTTCAGGAGTTCCTCACCGTCTTCTCCGCGGCGATCGCCGCCGAGACCGGCCAGCCTCCTGAGCCCCCCGGCTACACCCAGGCCCGCGAACGTATCGCCGACGCGCAGCGCCTACGGTCCTGGCTGGAGCGGCTCGGCCTGGTCGATGTGCGCGTGCGCCGCCACGACCACACCCTGCCCCTCGACCCGGACGCGGCTTGGGAGTTCGTGCTGGGCAACGCCGCCCGCGGAATGCTGACCGGCCTCGATGACGCAGCGCAGGAACGGGTGCGTGCACACCTGGGCACCCTCATGCGCGAGCGCGGAGTCAACCAGCTCAACGCCGCCTTCCACATCGCTGTGGGCCGAGTTCCAGCGGAGGCGACGGCGCAGCCGACCTAGCATCCAGACCCGGCGCGGGCGGTGCAGGGTGGGCCGGAGCCTGCCGTCCGAACAGGGGTAATTCCAAGTCAATGTCGGGAAGTTTGAGCTGCGGTCTGGATGTCAGAGGCTGGGCTGTGCTCGGACCGAGATGTCTACGGCTGTGCGTGGCAACGGTTTGTCGTTCCCGGTCTCAATGTGGGCGAACTACGACTGGCTGCGGTTGACCCGGTGTGGAAAGACCCGCCTGCGCTGTAGCGACGAACCGAGACCACGGTGATTGAGCGTGGCCGTGCATATCCGTGGGACGCCCCTGGGGCGGCCCGAGCCGCCATGTCAGCGCGAATCACCGGGTGACGGGCGGCGCACACTACGACGGTTGGTTGTTGCGGGGTGGGAGGTTGTTTCCGGTGGACGCCTTCCGGGAGGCTGGACTGCTCCGGTAGTCGCGCCGCACCCCCGTTGGCCGTCGTGCGAGGGAGGGCGCCCAACGCGCCTCCCCGCACACCCCGAGTTTCCTCGCTGGCAATCCTCACCCCTCGCACCACAGCCAGTGGGACACTTCCCGGGCACCTCCAACCACATCCCCACCCCCGGCACCGATCCACGCCACGCGGGCTAGTCGTCCGCGTCGGCACTGCCGCTGCGTTGCGGGATGCCTATCCCTACGGCCATGTCGTCATCGTCATCTGTGTCCTCGTCGTCCTCTTCCTCGTCGTCGTCGCCGTCGTCGCCGTCATCGCCATCGTCTTCGTCGGCTTCCTCTTCTTCTGCCTGCTCGGCCTCCTGCTCGGCGCGGCTTGCGGCCCGCGTGGTGCACACCTGGTCTCCCGAGCTGGCGGTGGCATCGACGGCAACCACAGTGAAGCAGTACTCGACATACGTGTCGGCGGTGGCCACCTGGGTTGAGGTGACCCCGGCGCCGGTGCGGGTCATGGTCTGCTGGGCGCCGTCGGCTGGCCCACCCACGACGAAGTAGTCGGCCTGTCCACCGGTGTTGTCATTCCACCGCAGCTCCACGCGGTCCAGGTGATCGTCCAACGTGACCTCGGTGGGGGCGGCTGGAGCCCCATGTTGCTCTGTGGGCTCCGCTGCGTCCTCGCCGGTGTCCGTGTCGTCGACCGGATCCGAGCCGTGTCCCTGCTCATCGGCGGTGTCGTCCTGCGCGGCGACCGTTTCGGCCTCGGCGGTGGAGTTGCCCAGCCACGGTTCGGGCTGGAGCAGCGGAAGGAGCCCGCCGATCAGCGCCGCCACAGCCACACCCCCGACTACGGCGGCGACATGCAGCCGGGTGCGCAGCCTGGCGACGGCGCTGGGCGTGTCCTCGACCCATTCCGGATCCTCGTCCCACTGTGGATCTTCCGGGTCGGTGTCGAAGGCACGCTGCTGTCCCGGTAGGCGACTGGCCTCGGCGGCGCCGGTCCAGCCCTGCAAGTGCTGTT
Organism: Lipingzhangella rawalii; assembly: GCF_031628175.1. NCBI lineage: Bacteria > Bacillati > Actinomycetota > Actinomycetes > Streptosporangiales > Nocardiopsidaceae > Lipingzhangella > Lipingzhangella rawalii. Next base: position 167,260 of record NZ_JAVLVT010000003.1, read on the forward strand.
GGGCCAGCTCCAGGATCAGCTGGCTGGCGTCCGGGGGGTCGGTGCGCTCGGCGGCCGCGGTGGTGGCGGCGTCTGCGGCCACGGCGGGCTGTGCCGGGGGCGCATCCGTGGGGGGCGCGTGCCCCGTGTACGTGGTCGCATTCTCGGGGAGGCGGTCCGTCTCGGGAGGGGTTTGTGCCGGTGCCGGTTCCGCCGCGGGTTCGGGAGCGGCAGTGGGGGTCGGGGCTGGCCCGGCTGGTGGGCCGTCCGGGGGAGACGCCGGCCCGTCGGTGGCGGGCTCGGGGCGGACCGGTGCTGCTGGGTGGACCTGCTCCGGCGGACCATCCGCGTTCGGCGCAGTGGCCGGTGGTGCCGTGGGTGGCGGCTGCGGAACGTGCGGGGATGCGTGTTGTGGATCCTGCTGTGCCGGTGGGGCGGGGTGGTGCGGTGCTGCGGGTACGGGGGGCTGCTGGGCTCTGGAGGCTGGTGGGGCCGGTTCGGACGGGGGCTCGCGGAGCCAGACGTCCTGGAGTGCGGCCACCAGATCCGCTGGGGCGGGGCGATCCGCGGGCCGCCGGGCCATGGCCTGCCGGAGCAGCTCACCCACATCCGGGGGGACGTCCGTACGCGGAAGGTCCGGGACGGGTTGCCGCATTGCCGTACGGGCGTAGGCATAGGCGTCGGAAGGGTCGGTGAGGTGCCCCGCGAAGGGCAGCCGGCCCGCGGTGAGGCTCCACAGGGTGGAGGCGAACGCGTAGGTGTCGGATCCGGGCTCGGTCGGTTCCTTGCGCAGAACCTCGGGGGGTGCGTGGAACGCCAGTTCGGAACTGGTGCGCACCGGGCGCGGCGATCCGGGTTCGGCAAGCGCCCCCACATCGGTGAGGACGGCCGAGGTCTCGGCACGCAGAATGTTGCCCGGAACCACGTCGTTGTGCAGCAGCCCGCGGCTGTGCAGGACGTGTAGCGCGGAGGCGACCGCTCGGGCGAGTCGCAGCAGCTCGCCTGCGGACAGCTGCTCGCCCCGGCTCAGTGGCCCTGCGTAGGAACCACCGGGGTAGAACGGCATCACCAGCACCGGGTGCCCGTCGGGCGTCTGCTCCAGCGCCAGCAGCGGAACGGTGCCGCCAACATCACCGAGGGTCCGCATCCGTTCCACCTCGGCGCTCGCGCCGGAGCTGTGCAGCACTTTGAGGGCGACCGGTGTCTGGAGGCGCGGTGCGACAGCGCGGTAGACCATGCAGCCGCGTCCCCGATACACAAGGATCGGGTCCTCGTATCCGGGAACGGGCGGGATGTGGGGGGCGGACATACGGCGGTCCCTTCTGTGGACGTCTGGCCGACGGGGGCTCGTTACGGCCGTGCCCCGTCGTCCTCCGGTTCCAGGGGGCCTGCGTCCTCGGAGTCGTCGGGCTCCGACCCACCGAACAGGCCTGCGGGGCCGCCACCGCGGCCACGCTCCTCGTTGATGTCCTGCTGTGCCTCGAATGCGCCGGCAACCGCGATCCCACCGCAGATCACGCCGATAAGTACGACACCGCAGATCACGGCGGGCCATACGCGTTGCCGCCGACGCCAGTAGCGGCTGGAGCCGTACAACAGCGCGGCGCGCAGCTGGCGCCGGCGCAGCGCGTCCGCCTGGAGTACGTACTGCTCGGCGTTGGGTGTGTAGTGGAACGCTTCGGGAACCCGCTCCTCGGTGGAGTCGGCAGGCGCGGACTGGGCGGTTTGAGTTGCCACGGCTGATCGTTGCCCGGTCAGAACATGTTGTTGAAGGTCCGCACCAGCTGCGAGTAGTTGTTCGCGGACTCGTCGGTGGCGTCGATCATTTTCGCGAAGGCGCTCAACACCCCGTTGAAATGGGAGTCGAATTCCTCGGCCTTGGCCTGAAACTCCTGACTTCCCGCGCCCTCCCACCGGTTAACGGTGTCCTCCGACTGGGTCCGGATCTCGTCCATGATGCCGTGGAACCGGCTCATGTAGCCCTGCTGGTCGGCGGACAGCTCCTCCAACATGCCGACATTGCCGTAGACCTCGTAGCTCATACGCCCCCCTCCTGGCGTCCTGGCCTAGTTGATCGCGCGGGTCAACCCACCCAGCTCGGTCTGGGCACCACCGAAGTCGTCTGCGGACGCCTCGTCGGTGGTGTTGACGAGGCGCTGGCCCTCGTTCAGGTCGATGCCGTTGTTGTTGCACCAGCGAATCAGCTCGTCGAAGCGGTGGGTGAGCTCAGTGCGGGCCTGCTGGAACTTCGCGAGCGCCGAGCCCTGGAGGGCCTGACCGTCGCGTTCGCTGATGTCGTCGATGAGGGACTGGAGCTGTTGGTACAGACCCTCGGACTCCTGGCCGAGGCCCTCACCACCACGCGACAGTGCATCGCCCTCGGTCAGACCGACATGCTGATCAGACACGGGATTGCCCTCCCGAACGATTACGAATACACGCGGACAAAGCGCGGAATAACCGAAGCTACTGTAACGTATTATTCATATTCGGCAACCCTGGGGTGCTAAATGATCTTTGTGATCAATATGGCATTGTCTGGGATTCGGCTTTCCCGCAGCGGCACCGCGGAGTACACCCCGTCCCGGCTTCCGGTCGGGAGTCACCCATGTTTCCAGCCGGCCGCCACCGGCGAACCGGCCAGGGAGGCGTCCGCGGGGGCCTCGAACAGTTCCTCGGGCTCCTGCGGGGTGCCGTCCGTGACCTCCACGCGGTACCAGGCCGTGGGGGACTGCACGAGAAGTGCATCCCGGTCGGGGGCGGGGACGTACTGCACCATCGGTCCGGCATCCGCGGGCAGTAGCTCGGTGATGTCGGCAGATTCCGGGGCCGCGGCTGCCGTGGGCTCCTGCGTCTCCTCCCCACCGGCTCCGTCCTGGGCTGTTTCCTCCTCGCCGCCGGTGTCGTTGGTGTCTGTGTTGTCGGGGTCCGTGGACTCGGAGAGTGTCACCATCCGGGCAGCGCCGGGCTGATCCCCCGGTTCCTCCGAACTGTCGGCCTCGGCCTGTGGCTGTTCCGGAGCCCCGCCCTGATCGGCGGATTCCCGCTCGGGCGTCAGGATGGTGGTGTCCCCACCCCACACCGGGTCGATGCTGCGGGAGCTCCACTGCTGCCCGCCCTCGGCGTAGCTCGCGTTCATCACGTGGCCCCCGCTGCGCCGGACACTCAACTGGCCGTCCACGTCGGGGATCTGCTCTACCTGGACCTGTTCGCGGACGTGCACCGTCCCGTCCGGGGTGAGCTGCCACTCCTGCGGTTCCGGGCCCGTCTCGCCCAGCACGGCCTCTTCCCGGGGGGTGCTCTCCGGGTCGTCCAGCGGTACGGACATCACGCGGGTGGTGCCCGCACCCTGCCGGCCCGGAACGGATTCGGCCGGGGGCTGGTGGGCGGTGAACCAGATCCGCTCGTCGTGGATGCGCGGATCCTGGTAGGTGGCGCCCTGGTCAGGCCGAAGCGAGACCGCAACTTCGTATGCGCTGTCGTCCGCGTCGAGCTGCGCCACGTGCACGGTGTCCCCACCCGGCGGGCTGTAGGCCAGCAGCCGCCAGTCTTCGGAGAAGCGCAGGTGCACCGCCACGTCCGCCACCATCGGATCCAGCACACCGTCCGGCAGCTCCAGCACCGCCCGTTGAGCTCCGGTGTCCGGGTCGGTGAACACCAGAGCCTGGTCCTCCTCGGGGTCACCGCCGTCGTAGCCGCGGTACACCAACGCCAGCCCGGACAGCTGCGGCTGATCCTCCCCGTTCCCGTCCCCGTTGTTGTCGGCATCCCCGCAGGCCACCGTTGCGGCCACCAGCCCGACGGCCAGGCCACAGCCCCATCGCCGACCCAACCCGCGACGCATGAACATCCCACCTCCTGCCTGCTTCCGGGGGCGCCGGTCCGGCCGACCGGTCGCCATACCTGCGGGTATCACGCCTGCCACCCGTGTCACTCCGGTGGGTCTGTCCAGCCGACCTGCACCATTTCCGGCTTCTGCCCGCGCCGTGCCAGCAGCGCCCGCCCCGGCGGGAGTTGCCGAGCCGCAACCCCGTTGGCGAGCCGCCCTTCAGCCCGGTCCCCGGAGAACAGCAGGCCCGGGCTGGCCAGGTCGCTCAGCCCCTGGAGCACGGGTTCGAACATGGCCCGGGCTGCTCCGCCGGTGCGCCGCGCGAGGATCACGTGAAAGCCGATGTCGCGCCCGTAGGGCAGCAGTTCCGCCAGCGGCGACAGCGGGTTGGTGCGCCCGCCCACGAAGTCGTAGTCGTCCACCACCACGAACACTTCCAGCCCACTCCACCAGCTGCGTTCCCGCAGCTGACGCGGGGTCACGTCCGAGGTGGGCATGCGCTCCTTGAGGGAGCGGGCCAGGTCGGTGGCCGCGGCCTTCGTCTGCTCGGCCGTGGTGCAGTAGCCCAGCTGATGCGCCTGGGGAACCACCCCGAGGTGGGCCCGCCGGTAGTCCACCAGCAGCACCCCCACCTCCTGGGTGGGTCGCTGGATGATCTGGTGCAGCATGCCCCGCAGCAGGGTGGACTTGCCGGTCTGTGGGTCCCCGAACACCACCAGGTGTGACTCGTCCGTATCGTCCATCGCCACCGGCGCCAACGACCGTTCGGCCATGCCGAGAATGAGCCCGCGGCCCGAGTGGGACCGCTCCAGTTCCGGCAGTGACACCAGGGTGGGGAGGGTGTGCACCCGCCGTACCGGCCGTTGTTTTGGCCAGCGTTGACGTACCCGCGACACCAGGTCCCGCACCCCGGCTGTCAGATCGTCGTCGTCGGCGCGGCCGTCGACACGGGGCAGCGCGAACTGCACGTTGGCCTCACTGGGCAGCAGGCCCCGCCCGGGCGTGTCCTTGGGCACCGCCTCGGCGAGCTTACGGTCCACGCCGGAGTCGAACGGGTCGGTGAGGCGTAGCTCCAGCCGCCCGCCGAACAGGGCCTGCATCCGACTGCGGATTTGGCTGCTGGCCGCCCCGGTGAGCACGGTGTGCACACCCACGGCGGGGCCACGGGTCGCGATGTCCTGCACCAGCTCGTCCGCGTCGCCGAAGGCTTCGCGCACCGAGGCCCACCCGTCGATGAGGAGGAACACGTCGCCGGGCACCTCCGCCCGCACTTCCCCGGCCGCGCGGGCGCGGCGCAGCGCCGTGGGCGAGTCCAGTCCGGCGTCCCGGCACAGCTGTTCGCGCTGGTCCAGCTGCGCGGACACGTCCGACAGCACCCGGCGCACCCGCTCCGGGGAGGCGCGGCCCGCCACCCCGGCCACGTGCGGTAATTCCTCCATCGCGGCCAGCCCACCGCCACCGAAGTCGATGCCGTAGACCACGACGCGGCCCGGCGGGTAGGTCCAGGCGAGGCTGGCGATGAGGGTGCGCAGCAGGGTCGACTTTCCGGACTGGGGGCCGCCCACCACGACAAGGTTGCCTTCGGTGCCGGTGAAGTCCACCGTGGCGGCCTCTTGGCGCTGCTCGCGCGGGAAGTCGCTGCGGCCCACCACTGCCCGTACCTCGTCCGGGTCGGGTTCGGTGGCCGGTCCCACGGGCAGGCTCCCGTCCGGTTCGGCCAACAGCTCGCCCAGGCTCAGTGTGGCGGGCAGCGGCGCCACCCACACCGGGCGTACCGGTGCAGCACCCGCCGCGACCAGCCGGTCCACCGCCACCTGGAGAATCGTGCGGCTGGTGGTCTCTTCCGCAACTGACGGCTGCGGATTGGTGGGCTCCGTACCGGTGTCGCGGTTGGCGGCCCGCAGCACCGACTGGATCCCGTTGTAGGAGATTACCGGCAGCATCGGCTGCTCCTCTTCGGACTGCTCGGTGGGGGGCACGTAGGGGCTGGACACCATGGCGGCTTTGAACCGTTCGAACACTGAGGTGTCCACCTTCAGATAGCCCGACCCGGGCTCGGGCGGAAGGTGGTAGGCGTCGGTGACCCCGATCACCTCGCGGCTCTCGGCCTCGGAGAAGGTGCGCAGACCCAGCCGGTAGGACAGGTGCGACTCCAGCCCCTTGATTTTTCCGGACTCCAGGCGCTGGGTGGACAGCAGCAGGTGCACCCCGATGGATCGGCCGATCCGCCCGATGGCCACGAACAGCTCCGCGAAGTCCGGATGCGCCGTGAGTAGCTCGGAGAACTCGTCGATGATCACCAGCAGGTGCGGCAGCGGGTCCAGGTCGGGCCGTTGGGTGCTGCGCAGCTGCTCGTAGGCGTGCAGGTTCGGCAGGTTTCCCGCGTCCTTCAACAACTGCTGGCGGCGCGTCAACTCCCCGTACATGGCCTCCCGGAACCGGGTGACCAGCCCGTCGTCGTCAGCGAGGTTGGTGATGAGTCCGGCGCTGTGTGGCAGCCGATCCATGTCCGCGAAGGTGGCGCCACCCTTGAAGTCCACCAGTAGCAGCGCCAGCTGCTCCGGCGGATGGCCGATCACCAGCGAGGTCACCAGGGTTCGCAGCATCTCGGATTTCCCGGATCCGGTGGCGCCCACCACCAGGCCGTGCGGCCCCATCCCTCCGAACGCGGATTCCTTGAGGTCCAGGTGCACCAGCCCACCCGCCGGCCCCATCCCGATCGGTACCCGCAGAAACTCGTTCGCGCTCCGTGGCCGCCAGGTCTGCCGCGGGTCCAGCTCGGCAACATCCTGCACACCCAGAATCTCCGGCAGCCCCACAGTGGCGAACATTCCGTCGTCGTCCGCGCCGGCGGCCAGCCGCAGCGGCGACAGGATCCGCGCCAGGGAGGTGAGCAGTGCCACGCTGGCCTGGTCGGCCTGCCCCCGCAGCGGCAGGTCCCCGCCGGCCGGGCTCGTGCGCCGCTCCCCGCTCGGTTCGGGCGACTCTTCCTCGGGCCGGTCCTCGGCGACGGCTCCGGTCTCGTCCACGGTCAGCCGCAGATCCACCCGATCCGGCTCCTCACGCTGCTCACCCACGAGCAGAATCACGTGAATCCCCAGGTCAGCAAGGGAGGACACTCCGGCCTCGGCGGCCAGACCGGACAGGGTCGGCTGGTGTTCGCCGTCCACCAGCAGCACCAGCCGGCGGGTACCCGGCCCCGGGGGCTTACCGCGGCGCTTCTGCCAGTCCGAGGTGCGCTGCTCGAACTCTCCCTGAAGTAGCTCGGCGAGCTGAATCGTGCTGGTGCCCACGAGTCGCGCCGACAGCGGGCCGTCGTGGCGGTCGTCGGCGGCGTTGTGCGGCAGCCACTTCAGCCAGTCCCACTCCTCCAACAGGCGCGGATGCCGCACCACCCCCAGCCGCACCTCCTCCGGGGCGGTGAAGGTCACCAGCTGCGCGACCATCGCCCGCGCCATCGCGCGGCCGGTGGCGCGGTCCCCCACCACCGACACCATCCCGTGTTCCCGAAGGTCCACCACCAGTGGCTCTTCGGGAACGTGCGCGTACAGTTCCACAAGCTGGTCCGCGAGTCCTTGACACACCGGGTCGTAGACCACCAGCGGGTCCGAGGTGTCGGCCTTGAGGCTCAGGGGGCGTGCCAGCGGGCGGGTGCCCAGTCCCAGCCGCAGCTGGAGATGGTCACTGTCCCGAGAGCGGCGTTCCCACCGTCGCTCCCGGGAACGTGCCGGCTCCAGCAGCAGCTCCGGGGCGGGATGCCGGAAGGCGCTCTCGGCGCGCTGCGTCGCGGCCACCCCCCGCACGGTCTCGCGTAGCTGGTCCAGATAGTCGACGTAGCGTTCCCGCTGCTCTCGGATGCGCTTGCGCGGGCCGTTGTACTGCACCAGGAACATGGTGGCGCCCACGGCCACGCTGGCGATCATCACCAGCATCGCCCCCACCGCGTACAGCGGCCGGTGCCCCAGGGTGAGGGTGAACAGCAGCGAGCTGGATCCGGTGATGATCGGCATGATCATCATGGCCATGGAGCTGGTAGCGGGCGGATTGTCCGGCAGCTGTGGCGGCGCAGCGATCGACAGCGGCGTGGTGCTGGGCCGGGGGACGCCGCGACGCGCCGGCCGCGGAACGAGGGTGGTACTCACGAGTTCCTCCGGGCTCCGAGGCAGGGCAGGCGACATTGGCACACGGCCGCGGACTGTTACGGTAATGATTCCGCAGCCGGGTCCACGCCGACGAACCGGGACAGGGTCCCCATTGTCCACACCCGGCCACCTCCACACCGCTACCGCCCCAGGAGGCACGAGGTGAGTGGCTACTGCCGCGTGACGGTGACCGGGCCGCAGCGCTGGGCGGACCTGGCGCTGCCGGATACCGTGCCGGTGGCGACGCTGCTGCCGCAGATGGTGCGGGTGGTCGCACCGGACACCGCCGAAACCCGGCCGGGCGGGTGGAGCCTGCGCACCGGCACCGGCGAGCCCCTCACCCCGGACATGTCCCTGGACACTGCGGGGGTGCGCGAGGGGGATGTGCTGCTGCTGGAACGGGTCAGCGCCCCGGCCCGGCCCGCCCGGGTGGAAGATGTGCGTGGCGCTGTAGAGGACGAGGTCGACGAGAGCGGCGGGATGTGGACCCCGCGCACCACGGCCGCGTTCGGGATGCTCCTGGCCGCGCTTGGCCCCTTGGCCGTGCTGTGGACGCTGACCGTCACCCACCCGTTCGCGGGCAACATCGCCGTGGCCGGCGTGGGTGCGCTGGTGGTGCTGGCAATGATGGCGGTGGCGGCGCGGCGCTCCATGACCGCGGTGGCGCACGTGCTGCTGATTGCGGCAGCGGCCTGGGGCGCAACCGCGACCGGGCTGGCGACGATGACGGTCACGGCGGGCACCAGTCCCTTAACGGTGGTGGCGTTCGCCACCGTGGGGGCGCTGGTGCTGGCGGCACTGGGCTGGCTCGTGGACGAGCTGGCCCTGTCACACGTAGCGACCTTGGTGATGCTGGCCATCGCCGGTGCGGTGGTGAGCGGTACGGCCGCGCTGGTGGATCCCGCGCAGGGTGTCCGCGCGCTGGCGGCACTGCTGGCCCTGGGGGTGGGGGTGCTACCGCGGGTGGCGCTGACGATGGGGGGCCTGGCCGGGCTGGACTACGAGGTCCGCCACAGCGGCGAGGTGGCCACGGAACGGTTCACGGACACGTTCACGGCCAGCGACCGCATTCTGCTGGGGATCGTGTTGGGGCTGGCCCTGGCGACGGGCGCCACCCTGGGGCTGTTGACGGTGCTTGGCGGCACGGTCCAGGACTTCCTACTGGCGGGGCTGGTGGCCTGGCTGCTGCTGCTGCGTTCGCGCCTGTTCGACCGGATCCGGCACGTGCTTCCACTGCGGGTGTGCGCCCTGGGCGGGCTCGGGGTGGCGGTGGTGCTGCTACCGGAGATTGCGGGCTGGCTGGGCGCATGGTTGCCGGCGCTGGTGTTGGCCGCGGCGGTGGCGTGCGCGGTGTTGAGCCTGGTGCGTCTGGCGGACGTGCCGCGGGCGTCGCTGCGCCGCACCCTGAACGTGGTGGAGATTGTCGTGGTGGTCGCCCTGTGCACGGCGTTGGCCTGGGCGATGGGGCTGTTCGACGTGGTGCTGGGGTTGACCAGCTGACCAGACGCCCGCAGCGGGCACCGACCGTTCCTGGGTGGCGGTTCCACTGGTGCCGGCCATGGCGCAAAGCGACCCACGGTCTATGGGGGCGGCGCCGCGCACTGGCATCCCGCACACCGTCGCGGTGAATGTGGCGCCAATTGTTGCTCTGTGAGCTACGCCATTCAAGATCAACTTTTGTGTTTTCGGTCCAGAAGTCGACCATTCGCCGTTCCCTGTTAAAATCGCCGGCGTCTCCCGTGTTTCTCCGAGTCAGGAGCGCCTATGTCTGAGGACGGTATCGGCGTCAATCCGGACGAGGTCTGGCTGCGCGCCAACCAGGTCTCCACCAAGCTGGAAGAAATGAGTAATCTCCGAGATCGATTCCGGGACATCCTGGACAGCGCCCGCGAGGCGGCCGGAGAGATCGAGATGCGCAACGGATTCAACTCTTTCATGTTCGAGTATCTCGAATACTTCAACACGGTCCAGGAGGAGAGTATGCAGCTTGCGGAGAATATCCGGGATGCGGCTGGAAAGATCCAGAACGCGGACAGCATGAACGCGGACGAGTATGACGAAAGCCTACACGGACTCCTGGGGCAAGATTACGAACTCCGGGGTCTTCCTTACGAGAATATCTGCCTTGCCGGTGATCTCGATAATCTGGACGCCTACTGAAAACGGATCCAACCGTGAGTCATCACTATGATCAGCGTCTGCATGACGCAAATTCCCGTGCCGCTTCGGAGTTGGATGCCGCCCATTTGGCGTTGAGCGTAACCGACACCGACGCTGAAGTAGAAACTCTCCGGAGCAGTGCCGAGGGGATGTCGGATATGGCACTGGAGATCCTGGGTGACACGAGCGAGACGATGCACGAGTTCGACGCCGCCGCCACCAACTTCACGGATCCGATCCAGTGGCCGATCTCGGATCGAAGCTCGATGACAGAAAGAAGGTGGCTCGACGCGGCTGCGTCGTTGACGTACTGCTGGGGAGTTACCCAAAAATGGATAGAAGCAGTTGAAGAGTTCAAAGACCAAAGAAAGAAAATAATAAGAGAGTGGGAGAAAGCAGTCGAAGAAGCTATATCGGCGAAGGAAGGAGTTATAAATCGAGCAGGAACTCCAGCTGGGACTCCACCGGAATCTCGTGAAGATGGAAAAGAAGCAGGAAGAAGGCGCCTCTTAGAAAGTCGAGAGATCCTTAAGGATCGGGACACCGAAAATGAAGAGTATCTGAAGTCTGAAGCTGACACCCTTGGGGAGATGCTAGAGAAGGGAGTGAGTGAAGACCGGTTTGTTGAACTCCTAGACAACGGCGGGCTGCAATGGGCACCACACAATATTCTCGGCCCCGAAGGAGCGCCGGTACCTGAGAACAACATTGACCCCGCGGATGCCGAGGAGCATGCGGAGCAACTTGACGAATATCTTGGGGAGGACGGGTCGGAACCGGACTCCCACTACTGGGAAACAATTGCCCTGCTCGCTGCCTTGGGGAATCCAAACCGTCAAGGATCGCCGGACCGGTCAGGCGGTCATTCCAACGCCGCAGACTACCTGGAGAACTTCTATAGTCGCCTAGAAGAACTCTCGAACGAGCAGTCACTTCCTGAATATATCGTCGCTAACGAAGCCTTGGACGACGATGCAAAGCAGCCACTGGCGAACGGACTGCTGGCCTTGTCCGATGAAAGTATGGATGGAGGATTCGATCGGCTTCCGCAGAGCGTGAGAAACGTAGCAATAGGGCCGTGGGAAGGAAGTGAGTCGCTCTCTGGGGGCGACGGAGACCCATACAATTCATATCAGTGGGAACTAGATTTCAATCATCTCGGAAATCTGCTTTCGTCTGCAAGTCAGCAACAAACAGGAGGCGATCAATTCTCGGTTTATGTGACATCAATAATCGGATCTTATCTCGATGGATACACTCTAAGTGAGGATGGACAATCTCCATCTCATGGAGAGATAGACGACTACGCAATAGAGTCCTTGCTTGACGTTTCTACCCGAAATATTGATGCGAATCATAGCGTCATAACGGAGAATGGGATCTATTCACATCCGCACCGGTCAGATCCTTCCGAAATATTGGAAGGGCTGTGGAAACATGATTGGACATCAAGTCAAGAGGAAATCGTAAAGCAGCTGACCGACTGGATACCTGATTATGCAAATAGTGGTGATCCTGGAAAGGAGAATGTAGCTGGAACGTCCGCAGCTTCAATCGTGGACCTGTTAAGTGATCACGATGGACTCGGAAGCAATCTAAGAATGGTAAGGCAAGACGATGGAAGTGGAGAAGGGTTTGCAGAGTTCAACCCTGTAATCGCTGGCGATATTTCTAGAATATATTATGCATATATCGATGATTTTGCAATTGAGCAATCATTGCACGGAGGGGAGGACGCCTACTCACCTTCCTATGTAGGTGACATGGATGGTGGTGGGGGACTTCGGGTGAGCTTGCAGGATGGAACCAGCTTCCTTCAGGTATTCATGGCAAATGAAGATATTAGTAGAAATATATTTACTGCTTCCGCGGAAAAAGAAATGCTGTTGATTGAAGAAGGGATGACAGCAAATTCGTCCGATCATGCGAGAATAGTTGGAGAGCAGGCGGGAAAAATCCAGTCGATTGTTCAGAATTCATTTGTGAATGAAATGAATGCAAGAAATATGGACCAATCATACATTGAGACACAAAGTATAGATCGAATCAGAAGTGCGTACCAAGGTATAGGAATTGGTCTTTCAGCGATTCCAGGATTAGTTCCAGGAGTGGGCCCCTTGGCGGGAACTGTATCCGGTGTTGGTGTTTCTGCGATTACCGCAGCTACCGAAGATCCATTGATCAATATTGTGGAGCATCAGGAGTGGCATGACCAGATGGATGTTGACGATATTTCCGACAATGTGGACTCTTTGATCAGTGATATCGAAGATGCAGCCGATAACTTTGGAGATCCTGACGACCCTGATACGGGACTGATAGAGAGTAACAGCCAAATATCTAGAGCTGCATTAAACAGAAGAATTGATTCAGCGCTTTATGGAGCACCTGATTTGGATGCAAATGAAGATTTAAGAGGGGAATTTATTTTAGGGTATTTGACTGGATATAATCATGGAGGGACAGAGTCAGATACGCCAACCGAAGAAAACAGTATGGATAGTTGATTATGATATATTCGTCCACTGCACTAAAGATTGTTTTGTGTTGTATGATTGTTTCGTCGTGTCAATTTCATTCTGACTATTATCACGAAACTCATCGTGAAGTAGATGACGTAAATCGCATATCACATCATTTATATAATGACATTGCTTCTGAACTACAGGATTTGGGGAGTGATTATATTGATAAATTTATCACTGGAGCTGGTGTTGTTTTGGTGGAGAAAGATAAAGTAGCAACGATAGATTTGGAATCAAGGGAATTTCTCTGGGAATTTGAAGTTCCAGGAAAGGACATATCTGCATCTCATGTATCTGTTTCGGCGGGCGAGGATTTCAGTAATCAGCGTATTGTAATAACATTCGATGATATAAATTTGCTTGGCGGGAGAGAAAATTATCTCTCTCTTGATGTTTTCAGCGGAGAAGTAATATCAAGAAATTCGTGGTGGTGGCCAGATTTCGATCCATCTAAGCGAATAGAATTTGTTTCTCGGGATTATGTATGGTCGTTTTTTCCTAGTCAAATTATTGCTAGACCATTTTCCTCAGAGTATGACGAATGGAGCATCGATATACCTGGAGAATGCACTCTTGGGTCCGCGGATGAGATAGAGAGCAATGTTGTAATGTCGACATTCTCAGCCACCGTTCTGATGGAATGCTCAGGCCAGAAAGGCGTAAAAATGGTGCAATACAATGCAGTAGATGGTTCAATAAATTGGAGAAAAGAATGGGAAGGGTCTAAGGTTCCGGAAATCTATGATATAGATATGTTTTCCTTGGTGGATGAGAATGAAAGCAACCCTTTGGATTTGGTGACGAGAAGAGGAGCTTCTGTTGATTATTCGCTTTATGGGTTTCCTGGGGGGAATCAAAGCTTTATTTGGGAGGATATGCCTAGGCTCTCCGATTATGTAGAAGAGCCATTGTCTCCAAGGGAAGAGGTTCCCGAAGTTATTATTTTGGACGACGGAGTCTATGTGAGAAGCACTCTGGCGCTCATTGCTGCCGAGCGTGCCCTGGAAGAGGGAGATTTCACGCTGGAAGAACTTGAAGAATGGAATCTTGTGGTGTCGGACGGTGAAGGAAATAGTGCGATACCCAACAGTGTCCTTGGATTTAATCTTCCCAGGCCGGAGACTGGCGCATTTTCGCGTATATCGTTTCTATCGGGGAATGATTGATCCAGCGGCTTGTTGTTGTTTTTTCGGTGTGTGGGTGGTTGTCGTGGTCGGCGGAGCAGCGTCACGGCCCCGAAGTTCTCGCGATAGGTCCGGCGTGTGCCAGAAAGCCAGGGATGACCGGTGTGACCTGGAATGAGCGAATCGCGGCACGGTGGGGGGTGGTGGCCGTGGGGGGTCTCCCGCTACCCGGGGGAGCGCACTCCCGCGCACGACGGCCAGCGGGGTGGCGGCACGGTAGGCCGTGGGGCACATCCCGCTGCCGGGGAGAACACGCTCACCCGCACGACGGCCAGCGAGACCGGGCACGGGACCGACGTCGCCACGCCAGGTCCAACCTCGCTCCGAACTCCACGAAGCAGGCCGCACCACCCCACTGGTTCCTGGGAGTGCCGAGACCGGGCCGCGCTGGCATCCCGGGCACGGTGGGGTCTCAGGCGTCCCTGCGACTCAACGCGTACAGGACGGCGGCCGTCACCAGGCCGTAGATCAGGTGACCGACGAGACTCATCATGGTGCCCTCGTTGATCATGAACAGCGGCATTCCGAGCCAGGCCGGCATGATCAGCAGCGGACCCAGGACCCACCAGACCAGGCCGTAGGCGAGCCCGGCCGCAAGCACCGGCCCGACGCGACCCGCAATGGTGCCGGCGAGCACGCCGAAGACCAGCCCGATGATCGCGGAGTTGACCAGGTGCACCCCGAATCCGAGCACCGCGCTCTCGAGTCCGACCAACATGCCGATCATCGGCAACATCTCCGGCATCGCCATGGCCATCATGGCACCGAAAACCAGACCACCGCCGATTCCGGCGACGGCGCCGCGCCACACGTGCGTGACGATGCTGGAACGGGAGGTGGCGAGTGTGGACATGGCGAAACTCCTCAACTGACGTCGAGCCGCGGCGCGGCCCAGGACAACGGATAGTGCGCTGCCCCCAGAATTCCGCGGCGCGGATCGGAATTCGGTGCCCTGGGTCACATAACTCCACCCGGCCCGCAGGGTTGACTTGGCCACCAGGGATCAGGCCCACCAACGTTCGTTAGGGGCACGGTGATGATGCGGCGGGCACGGCGGTGTGGCATCGCGGCCGGGGTGGTTGGGGTTCTGGTTGTGAGCGCCTGCCAGCCCCACACGGAGCCGGATCGCGATCCGGATGGCTCCGGGGCGACCGCCCCGGACGCGAGCGACGTGCAGCCGATCGAGGATGTGGTCTCGGCGCTGGACGAACCCGCATCCGCGGACCTTCCCGAACCACTGGTGGACCCGGACCGCCTTATCAGTGGGGGTCCCCCACCGGACGGGATCCCCGCTCTGGACGATCCCGCCATGGAGCCGGCGGACGAGGTGGACTGGCTGGCCGACGACGAACCGGTGTTGGCGGTGGAGGTCGGTGGCGAGCATCGCGCCTACCCCGTGCAGATTCTGATGTGGCACGAAATCGCCAATGACACGATTGCCGACGTTCCGGTGGCCGTAACTTACTGCCCGTTGTGTGACTCCTCGCTCGCGTTCGACCGCAGGGTGGAGGGTCGGGTGCTCGATTTCGGGGTCTCCGGAATGCTGTACAACTCGGACCTGGTCATGTTCGACCGCCAGACCCACTCCCTGTGGCCCCAGATCGAAGGGGAGGCTGTTGCGGGCGCGCTGACCGGAACCGAGCTGGACCAGCTCAGCGTGGCGGTGCTTCCGTGGTCGGTCTGGCGGGAGGAGACCCCGGAAGGGCTGGTGCTCAGCGAGGACACCGGGCACGACCGCGACTACGGGGGCAACCCCTATGTGGGCTACGACGAGCCGGGCGGGGAACCGTACCTGTTCGACGGCGAGGCTGACGACCGGCTCCGCGCCATGGAACGCGTGGTGGGGATCGGGGCCCAGCCGCGGGACGGGGACACAGACGCGCTCGCGATCCCCCACGAGGTCCTGGCCGAGGAGCGTGTGGTGACGGCCGAGGTGGACGAGGAACCGGTAGTGGTGTGGGCCGGGCCGGGACACACCTCCGCTCTCGACAGCGCCCGGATCGCCGAGGGGCGTCAGCTCGGCACCACCGCCGCGTTCCACACGCGGGTGGACGGGCAGGATCTGACCTTCACGCCCCACCCTGACGAGGAGGATCGATTCCTCGACGAGGAGACCGCATCCACCTGGACCGTACTCGGCGAGGCGAGCGCCGGCCCTCTGGAGGGCGAGCAGCTCGACGCCGTGGACCATCTGGACACCTTCTGGTTCGCCTGGGCATCCTTCAACCCCGAGACCGAGATTCTGGAGTGACACGATGACCACAGCCGCCCGCATGCGTGGCGCCGTCGCCCCCGCGCTGGCTGTCCTGCTCGCCCTGTCTGCCTGTGGGAGCGCCGAGGAGGAGTCGCCGGCTGATGCGGCCCGAGCGACGGACGAGCCGGACAGCCAGCCGGACGCCGACGCCGCGTCCAATGGCGAGGTTCCCGCGGCCCTCGACTTCACCTCCGAAACCCTGGAGGGGGAACCCGCCGAGGGGGCCGCGTTGCTGGGTGAGCCCGCCGTGCTGTGGTTCTGGACCCCGTGGTGCACCATCTGCCGCGGGGAGGGCCCGGAGATCGCGGACGCCGCGGAGCGCCACGCCGGGGACGTCGCGTTCCTCGGGGTTCCGGGGCAGGGGGAACGTGCGGCGATGGAGGAGTTCGTCGACGACACGGGAACCGACGGGATCCGGCATGTGGTCGACGAGGACGGGGCAATCTGGTCCGGGTTCGGCGTCTCGGGACAGCCCTCCTTCGTGTTCCTGGAGGCCGACGGCAGCCACGAGACGGTTCCGGGCACACTGTCGCCCGACGACGTGGACTCCCGAATCGCCGAGATCACCGACTGAGCGGCGGGCCCGGACATGTCCGAACTCCCGCTGCTCATCGCCGTGACCGCCGGGATGTTGGCCGTGCTGAACCCGTGCGGCTTCGCCATGCTGCCCGGCTATCTGGCACTGCTGCTGGCCCGGGACACCGAAGAAGCCTCGCCGTTGCGGGCGATGGGGCGAGCCGTGGCGACCACGGCGGCCATGACCTCGGGCTTCGTTGTGGTGTTCGGCGGCTTCGCGCTGGCGGTGACGCCGTTGGCCGTGTCCGTCGAGCCCTACCTGCCGTGGTTGACGATCGTGATCGGGCTGGCCCTGTGTGGGCTGGGGGTGTGGCTGCTGGCTGGGCGTCAACTGACGCTGCTGCTGCCAAAGTTTTCCCCTGGCCGCCCGACACGATCGCTACGGTGGGCCTTCACCTACGGGCTGAGCTACGCGGTGGCGTCCCTGTCCTGCACCGTAGGGCCGTTCCTCGCGCTGGTCGCCAGCGCCCTGCGCACCGGGAGCGTCCCGGGCGTGCTGGGAATGTTCCTCGCCTACACCGTCGGTATGGGGATGGTCATCGGGGTGCTCACCATCGGCACGGCCCTGGCCCGGGACGGGGTAGCGCACCGGCTGCGCCGGCTGCTTCCGCACGTCACGCGGGCCAGTGGTGCGCTGCTGCTCCTGGCGGGCAGCTACGTGGCCTATTACGGAATATTCGAGCTGCGCACCCTCGCCGCTGGCACGGCCCAGGACCCGGTGATTGGCACCGCGATCCGGGCGCAGGCCGCACTCGGCCGCTGGCTGGCGGAGATCGGCCCAGGGTGGGTGGCCGCGGCCGCACTGCTCGCGCTCGTGCTTCCGGTCGCGGTCCGCATACTGTGGCCCCGGCGCACCATGGCGGCCGTCCGGGAGCCGAGCCAGGATTGACGCCCGGCCCCAGACGCCGATGGTCCGCGCCGGCGTTCCGGCGCGGACCATCGGATCAGACGCGCTCCACGAGCGTGACGTTGGCCTGGCCACCGCCCTCGCACATGGTCTGGAGCCCGTAACGGCCCTCGGTGCGGTGCAGCTCGTAGACGAGCTTGGTCATGAGCACAGAACCGGTGGCGCCGAGGGGATGGCCGAGCGCGATGGCCCCACCGTTGGGGTTGGTGCGCCCCAGGTCTGCTCCGGTCTCCTTGGCCCAGGCCAGGGGCACCGGCGCGAAGGCCTCGTTGACCTCGAACACGTCAATATCCCCGATGTCGAGGCCGGCCTTGCGCAGGGCTCGCTGGGTGGCGGGAATCGGTGCGGTGAGCATGTACACCGGGTCGTCTCCCACCACGTCCAGCTGCACCACCCGGGCCAGCGGCTGGAGCCCGTGCTCGTTCACGGCGCGTTCCGAGGCGAGCAGCAGCGCGCCCGCGCCGACAGACATCTGGCTGGCGACGGCAGCCGTGAGGGCCCATCCCTCGCGGATCGGATCCAGTTGGCTCATGCGCTCCAGGCTGGTGTCTGCGCGGGCCCCCTCATCCTGAGTGACGCCGTTGTAGGGGGTGATCTCGGAGGTGAAGCGGCCCGCCTCGATCGCGGCGACGGCGCGGCGGTGGCTCTCCAGCGCGAAGGCTTCCAGATCCTCGCGGCTGAATCCCCACTTCTCGCACATGAGCTGGGCGCCCCGGAACTGGGAGATCTCCTGGTCACCGTAGCGCTGGGTCCAGTCGTCACCGAAGAGTGCGAGGCCGTGCTCCAGAGCGAAACCCACGTTGGCGCCCATCGGCACCATGGCCATGTTCTCCACTCCCCCGGCCAGCACCAGGTCCTGGGTTCCGGACATGACGCCCTGGGCGGCGAAGTGCACGGCCTGTTGGGAGGAGCCGCACTGGCGGTCGATCGTGACACCGGGGGTGCTCTCCGGCAGACCCGCGGAGAGCCAGGCTGTGCGGGCCACGTCCAGAGCCTGGGGGCCGACCTGGGACACGCAGCCCAGGATCACGTCCTCGACGGCGGCCGGGTCGACATCGGCGCGCCGCACCACTTCCGCCAGCACGTGGGCCGCCAGATCCGCGGGGTGCGCCTGGGCCAGTCCCCCCTTGCGGGTGCCGACCGGGGTTCGCACCGCGCCGACAATGTACGCCTCTGCCATGGTTCACTCCTGGGACGGTCGCTGCACTCTTTGACCGAACGATATTCGGTTCACGTTGATGGTCAACGGTCGGGGTCGGTTGGTGGCTCAGTTCCGCCACTCGGTGCAGGTTTCGTCGGCGTCGGCGACGTCCCCCAGCAGCTGGTGGGACAGTCGCCGCAGCAGCTCTACCAGTTCGGGATGCTCTTCGGCGGAGAGCCCCTGGAGGGCCTCGCGCAGGGCAGTGCCCTGCGCCGCGAACAACTGGTGTGCCGCACGGGTGCCCTGCTGGCTCAGCGTCCAGGTGTCGGTATCCGCGTCCAGGAGGCCGCAGCGGTCCAGCTCGTTGCGGATTGGTTCCAGGTCGGCGGGGCTGATCTGGGCGCGGGCCGCGAGTGCGGCGTCCGAGAGCGGCCCGGATGCCGCCAGGTGGGTCACTGCCCAGCTTGCTCCGGGGGAGAGGTCCACTCCGGCCGCCTCGGCGAGCCGCGTATAGGCCCGCCTGGGGCCGTCGCGTCCCCACAGTTGGTAGACGAGCTGTTCCACCTCGTCCATGGCGCTGCGGTCGGTGCGCACCGGTGCGACGACCTCGTCCAGGTCAGGTGTTCGGATGGTTTCCCGGAGTGGCAGCTCCCGCAGCACCAGTGCCAGGAGCAGCGCCAGAACGGCCAGGGGTACCGCGGCGAGGAACACGAGGTCGATCGCATCGGCGTAGGCCTGGAGAAAATCCGCCTGGACCGCGGGCGGGAGGCGGTCCACCTGCTGCGGGTCGGCTTGGAGGTCCTCGACGGACATCCCGGGCGGCAGGGTGACCTCGTCGGAGCGTGCGGCGAGATTCGCGGCGAGCTGCCCCGAGAAGATCCCCCCGAACACCGAGGTGCCAAAGGCGCCGCCGATCGATCGGGTGAAACTCGCCGCGGAGGTGGTGGCTCCCAGGTCCGCGTAGCTGGCGGCGTTCTGCATCGCCGTGACGACCACCTGCATGATCAGGCCGAGTCCCAGACCGAGCAGGAGAATGTAGGCAGCCATTTCCGGATACGGCGTGTCGGGCCCGAGGCGGGTCAGCAGCGCGAGTGCGATGCCCACCACGACGGAGCCGAGGATCGGGAACACCTTATAGCGTCCCGTGCGGGTGACCAGGACCCCGCTGCCGATGGACGTGGTGAGCATCCCCACCACCATGGGGATCAGGGCCAGACCGGAATTCGTGGGGGTGTAGCCGTGCACGACCTGGAGGAACAGCGGCAGGAAGGTCATCGAGCCCATCATGGCGAAGCCGATACAGAAGGTGAGCCCCATCCCGACCCGAAGCACCGGGTTGGCGAACAGACGCAGCGGCAGCACGGGTTCGGCCGCGCGACGGGCGCTGAGCCACCACAGCACCCCGAACCCGAGCGCGCCCAGGCCCAGCCCGAGAATCACCGGGGAGGTCCAGTCGTAGCTGCTGCCGGCCCAGGAAGCCAGCAGGGTCACGCACACCGCGGCTCCCGCGATCAGCACCGCCCCGATGTAGTCCACCCGGTGCTGCACCCGAAGCTCGCTGCGCGGCAGCACCACCAGCACCACGACCAGCACCACCGCGCCCAGGGGCAGGTTGATGTAGAACACCCAGTGCCAGGAGAGATGGTCGACGAACAGGCCGCCCAGGAGTGGCCCGGCCACGCTGGCCACGCCAAACGCGGCACCGATGAACCCCTGGTAACGTCCTCGTTCCCGTGGCGAGACCACGTCTCCGACGATCGCCATGGCCAGGGTCATCAGGCCGCCCCCACCGATGCCCTGGAGACCGCGGAACAGGATCAGCTGCATCATGTCCTGGGACATGCCGCACAGGGCCGAGCCCACCAGGAACACGACGATGCAGGCCAGGAAAACGACCTTCCGCCCGTAGAGGTCTCCGAGCTTGCCCCACAGTGGGGTGCTGACCGTCACCGCCAGGAGGTAGGCGGTCACCACCCAGGACAGGTGGTTGAGCCCGCCCAGGTCGGACACGATCGTGGGCAGGGCCGTGGCAACGATGGTCTGGTCCAGGGCCGCCAGGAGTACCGCCAGCACGAGGGACGTCATGACCAGCGGAACATTGGTCGAGGTGCCGGTTGCTGTCCGCGCTCCGTTGTCGGCCATCCCACCCTCAGCGATTACGTATAGGTCCAAACTCGCTACACTTCGCTTACCCAGGTGGGTCTCTGCCCTACCCTTCCCAAGAACCGAACCTGGTTCGGTTACAGTGGCTCCACCACATCGCGGACGCTAAAGGAGCCCAGGGATGCGACGGGACCTCTTCACCCCCGACCAGGAACTGTTTCGGGAGACCGTGGCGAAGTTTCTGCACCGGGAGGCGGTCCCCCACCACGAGCAGTGGGAACGCGACGGCATCGTTCCCCGGTCCGTGTGGGAGCGGGCGGGTTCGGTGGGCCTGCTGGGGCTGGGCATCCCGGACGAGTACGGCGGTTCGGGAACCACCGACTTCCGGTTCAACACGGCGGTCACCGAGGAGGTGTGCCGAGCGGGAGTCCCGGGGCTGGGGTTCAGCCTCCAAAACGACATCATCGCCCCCTACCTCGTGCAGCTCACGACCGAGGAGCAGCGGCAGCGCTGGCTTCCTGGCTTCGCCTCCGGGGAGCTGATCGGTGCGATCGCGATGACCGAGCCGGAGGCCGGAAGTGACCTCCAGGGCATCCAAACCACCGCGATCCGGGACGGCAACGACTACGTCCTCAACGGGCGCAAGACCTTCATCTCCAACGGGATCAATGCCGACCTCGTCCTCGTGGTGGCCCGCACCGACCCGGACGCCGGCGCGCACGGGATCTCCCTGCTGGCCGTGGAACGGGACACCCCCGGCTTCCAGCGGGGCCGAAACCTGGACAAGATCGGGCTCAAGGCCCAGGACACCGCTGAGCTGTTCTTCAGCGACACACGCGTGCCCGCCACCAACCTGGTAGGAACCGAGAACCAGGGGTTCATGCACCTGATGCAGAACCTGCCCCAGGAGCGCCTGTCGATTGCCGTCTCCGCCGTCGCCTCGGCGGAGGCCGTCCTGGACCAGACCATCAGCTACTGCCGCGAGCGCACCGCATTCGGCCGTTCCCTCTCCCGGTTCCAGAACACCAGGTTCGTCCTGGCCGAGCTCGCCACCGAACTGGACATCGCCCGCACCTACGTTGACCGCGCCGTCACCCTACTCAACGAGAACGAGCTCACCGCCGCCGACGCCGCCAAGGCCAAGTGGTGGACCACGGAGTTGTGCAACAGGGTGATGGACCGCTGCCTCCAGCTCCACGGTGGGTACGGCTACATGATGGAGTACCCGGTGGCCCGGGCCTGGCAGGACGCCCGCATCCAGACCATCTTCGGTGGCACCACCGAGATCATGAAGGAGATCGTGGGGCGGTCCCTGGAGCTGTAGTCTGGGGCCGACGCACACCGGTCGCCCACCAGAGAGGGGAGCCGCGGCGTGACCGGATCTTTCGACGGTCTGATCGTGCTGGGCCTGTTGGTCCTACTCCTGGTCATCGGTGTCGCCAAGCTCCGCAAACGCGTGTACATCCCCTGGGCTACCAGCGGCCTCGTGGTGTTCTTCGTGTTTCTGGTGCTGCTGCTGTGGGCCTACTCCTGGGGCTGAGTCGCCCCGGTGGCCGGCACGGCAGGTCAGTCCGGAACACCGGTGCCGTGCAGCGGGACTTCGAACCACACGAACTTCCCGTCGGGGGTTGGTCGGGATCCCCACCGGGTGGCGAACTGGTCCACGAGGTACAGTCCGCGCCCACCCTCATCATCGGCAGTGGCACTCCGAATGCGGGGCAACCGCAGGTCCGAGTCGTAGACCTCAGCCCACACCGAGTTCGCGCCGCGACGCAGGCGCAGCAGGAACTCCCGCTTGGGCTCCTCCGCGGGCGCGGGGGCTGCCCCCACCTCCTCCAGCAGGTCGCTCCAGTCCTCACTGAACTCGTCGTCGATCAGGCCGTCGGCTCCTTCCGGGGCCACGGACGTGTCGGTGGGCGCCGGCTCGTGCGGAGCCGACTCAGTAGACTCCGCGGCCCCGGGGTCCGTCGCACCCCCACCCTGGCCCAGCTGCCGCCGTACGGGGCTCGGGGCGGCGTGCAACACCACGTTGGTCACGACCTCGGAAATCAGTAGGCAGGCGAGTTCCTGTTGCCCCGGATCCATGCCCCAATCCGAGAGTGTGCGCGCGGCCAGGTGCCGCGCATCGGCGACCGTGGGTGGCTCCGCGACGAACCACTGCTCTCGCAGGGCGAGTTCCTCGGGGTGTGTCCGCACGACGAGGAGCGCGGTGTCGTCGTCGCTGTCCCCGGGCACCGCGTCTTGGGCACAGGCCGCGATCTCTTCCACCGTGGCCCCGGACACCTCCCGCACGCGGTCCCGCAACTGCTCGAGCGAGCGTTGAACGTCCAGCTCCCCACCGATGGGGCATCGTTCCACCAGCCCGTCCGTGTACAGCAGCAGGGTGGCGCCGGGAGGCAGCGTCAGCGAGTCCTGCCGGTACACCGTCTCGTCGTGCGGAACACCGCGGGCCCGTTTACCCAGCAGCATGTCCGTGACCTGGAGGGGAAGTTCCTCCACCTGGTCGCCCACGATCAACAGCGGCGAGGGGTGGCCGGCGTTGGCGTAGGTGAGATCGCGGGACCAGGCGTCGTAGGCCAGGTAGAGACAGCTGACCCCGGGAGCGTACCCGTCACTCGCTCCCTCGGCTCGGGCCATACGCCGCACCCACTCGTCCAGTTCCCGCATGATGTCGGCGGGTTCCCGGTCGGCTTGGGCAAAGGCACGTATGGCGGCACGCACCTGACCCATAACCGCTGCGGCCTGGGCGCCACGTCCCTCGACATCCCCGATCACGATGCCGACCCGACCGGCGGACAGCGGGATCACGTCGTAGAAGTCGCCCCCGACCTGGGTTCGAATACCGCGACCGTTGGTCTCCAGAGGCTTGGTGGGAATGTAGCGATGGGCGATCGACAGGCCGTCGAATGGGGGGAACGTCCGCGGCAGCAGGTTGTGTTGGAAGGCCAGCGCGGTGGTGCGCTCCTCCTCGTACAACCGCGCGTTGTCGATCGCGAGGGCCACCCGGGAGGCGATCGCCCCTACCAGATCCCGATCGAAGCCGTCGTAGCGGGTCTTGTCCCGGTCGGTGAGGGAGGACAGGGCCAGGGTCACGACGCCCAACAGCTCACCACGCGCCCGCAGCGGTGCGGCGATCGCGGAGGTGATCCCCACCCGCTCGGATACGGCCGCGGACTCGGGGTTGGGGGCGACCTCCGGTGCCCGAATCTCGGTGCCGACAACCACGGACTCCTGCTTACGCATGGCGCGACTGACGAAATGGTGCTCCGGGTAGCGCACTTCCTCGCCGACGTCGAGCCAGCTGTCCGGAGGCGGGGTCCATCCCTGGGCGTGGACCGAAACCCGACGTACCAGCCGGTCCCGGTCCACCAGGTCAATGAAGCAGTGGTCGGCGAACTGCGGGACGAGAATCTCGGCGACCACCCGTAGCGTGCTCTCGACCTGCAAGGAGCTCGCGAGCCGGTCTCCGATCTGGTCCAGCAGGCCGAGCTGCTCCTCGCTACGTTCCGTCCGCAGGGCCTCGTCCACCACCACGATGGCCCCGTCGATTCCCCCAAGATCCGTGCACATGGGGGCGGCCCGCACCCGCAGATGAAACCGGGTCGCATCCGGGCGCACCATCGCCAGGGTGCCCTCCCAGACACTGCCGCTCAGGGCGCGCCGCAGCAGCTGGTAGACACTGTCCTCATCCCGAATCCCGAGCTCGGGCAGGGACCTGCCGATCTGACCGGCACCATCCACCATCCCGAAGAGCCGCACGGCATACGGGTTCCAGTAGCGCAGGTGGCCCTGCCGGTCAACGACGAGCACCCCCAACTGCGCGCTGGTGAGAATACTCTGCGCATGCGCTGGACTGTCCTCGTAGCAGGCGTTCCCCCAGCGATTCATCAGCCCGACACCTCGCCGTCCCGGAGCGAAGTCAGTGTGCCGTCTCCCCCTCGGACCAACGGCACCGACCCATGGGCGGATAGCGCTCCAGCTGCTCCAGCCCCCGACATGTCGCGAGCGTAGCAACAGTCGATGGTAGGGCGCAGACTATCGATGCAATTGCCGCTCTCAACCACGCTGTGCGGTACGCCCCACGACGCGGTTTCCGTCAGGGTTTGACGACAAAAATGTGGCTGGCGACACGGCGGGGAAGTTCGGTGTCTCCGACCCGCACGCCGTCGTCCGCGGCCACGAGGGACACCTCGGACTCGGGCAGCACCCCGGCGCCCTTCAACGTGCGCATGATGTCCTGGAAGTCCTGCAACTGCTCGCCGATGCGCCGCACCCGAACCGACACCGGGGTCTCCCCGGCCACGTCCACCATCGGCACAATGGTGTCGTCGGTGAACGGCTCGGTCTGGTAGTCGTCCACCCCAAGCTGGTCCAGCGCGGGGATGGGGTTGCCGTGCGGGCAAACGTTGGGCTGGTTCAGCAGGGTGACCAGCCGCTCCTCCACCTCCTCGGAGATGACGTGCTCCCAGCGACAGGCCTCGATGTGCACGTCCTCCCAGGGCAACTTGATCACGTCGGCCAGCAGACGCTCCGCCAGCCGGTGCTTACGCATCACGTGTGTGGCCAGGCCGCGCCCCTGCTCGGAGAGTACGAGGTGCCGGTCACCCTCGACGCGCAGCAGGCCGTCCCGCTCCATGCGGGCCACGGTCTGGCTGACGGTGGGGCCGCTCTGGTTCAGCCGCTCCGAGATCCGCGCCCGCAGCGGGACGATGCCTTCTTCCTCAAGTTCGATGATCGCCTTGAGGTACATTTCCGTGGTGTCGATCAGTCCGTGTGCGGTCAAGACTCCCCTCCCAGGTCCGAGCACCGTCGAGAGTGACAACGGCCGCGTGTTCCAGTGGGTGCTACGTCTCGACCCGTGGCCGGTCGGGGCGGAACGCTCGTGCAGCGGCGGCTACCGCCAATAGCTCAAGCGGGCCCACTGATACCCGTCATCATAACGTGCCGAGGGGACAACCCGATTCCGTCACACCTGCACGGACACACCGTGCTCTCCGTGTCCCACGGACAACTCCGGGATCAGGGCGCGAGGCGCTCGACACGCCACCCGCCCGGATCCTGGAGCGGCACGTAGCGGAACCGGTCGTGCAGCCGGTCGGCGCGGCCCTGCCAGAACTCCACCTCGAACGGCAACAGTCGATAGCCACCCCAGTACCGCGGACGGGGCACCTCGGCCTGCCCCTCGGGCCAGCGCTGGAGGTAGGCCTCGAACCGCTTGTCGAGCTCTTCCCGGCTGGCCAGAGGGGAGGACTGGTGTTCGCTGGCCCACGCCCCCAGCTGGGATCCGTAGGGACGTTGCGCGAAGTAGGTGTCGTTTTCCTCCTCGCTGAGACATTCCACACGGCCGGTGACGATGACCTGACGTCGCATCCGGTGCCAGGGAAAGACCACACTTGCGTTTGGGTTCACGGCCAGGTCGGCACCCTTACGTGAGGTGCGGTTCGTGAAGAACCACAGCCCGGCCTCGTCGTAGCCCTTCATCAGTACTGTGCGGCCCCGCGGCACCCCCTGGGCGTCCGCGGTGGCCAACACCATGGCGTTCGGCTCGGACATTCCGGCGTCGAGGGCCTCGGTGAACCAGCGACGGAACTGCTGCATAGGATGCGCGTGCAGCTCGGACCGGTGCAGGGGGGCGCCGGCGTAGGGCCTGCGCAGCTCAGCGGGATCGTAGTCGTCCACAACGGTGCATCCTCACACGACCTGTGCGGATCGCGCCACCACCATGACGGTCCCCGGCCGGCCATCCGCCGGGCCGGGGCAGGACTCTGGAAGGAGCCGCTATGTCCGAGTTCAAACCCGGGCTGGAAGGCGTCGTCGCGTTCGAGACGGAGATCGCGGAGCCGGACAAGGCCGGAGGCGCGCTCCGCTATCGGGGCGTCGATATTGAGAACCTCGTGGGGCAGGTCACCTTCGGCCGGGTGTGGGGTTTGCTCGTCGACGACAGCCTCGCGGCCGGGCTGCCGTTCGCCGAGCCCACGAGCCTGCCGGTGCGCACCGGCGATATCCGGGTGGACGTGCAGAGTGCCCTGGCGACACTGGCTCCACGGTGGGGGTGGCAGCCCCTGCTGGACACCGAGGACACGGCGGCACGGGAACAGCTCGCCCACGCCTCGGTGAGTGCCCTGTCCGTGGTGGCCCAGTCCGCACGCGGGGACGCGCCCACGGTCCCGGCAGAGCGCGTCGCCGAGGGCCGCAGTGTGGTGGAACAGTTCATGATCCAACTGCGGGGCGAGCCCGATCCGCGACACGTGCAGGCGGTGGACGCCTACTGGTCCTCGGCGGCCGAACACGGGATGAACGCCTCCACGTTCACCGCCCGCGTGATCGCCTCCACGGGGGCGGACGTGGCCGCCGCCCTGTCCGGGGCGGTGGGCGCCATGTCTGGACCGCTACACGGCGGCGCCCCCGCACGGGTCCTGCACATGCTGGAGGAGACCGAACGCATCGGGGACGCGGCGACATACGTGCGCCAGGCCCTGGACAACGGTGAACGACTCATGGGCTTCGGGCACCGGGTATACCGGGCCGAGGACCCGCGGGCGCGGGTGCTGCGCCGCACCGCCAAGGAACTGGACGCGCCCCGCTACGAGGTGGCCGCCGCACTGGAGGAGGCCGCGCTGAGCGAGCTCCAGGCCCGCAAGCCGGACCGGGTGCTGGCCACCAACGTGGAGTACTGGGCCGCGGTGGTGCTGGACTTCGCACAGATCCCGCCGAGCATGTTCACCTCCATGTTCACCTGCGCACGCACCGCCGGCTGGTCGGCCCACGTGCTGGAGCAGAAGCGCACCGGGCGTCTGGTGCGGCCCAGTGCCAACTATGTGGGCCCCGCGGAGCGCGAGCTGCGCGCGGTTCCGGGCGCCGAGGACGCCCTGGCCCAGGGCGTGTGACCTCCCGCCGCGGCCTCGAGGACCCGCGGGCTCTCGGGGCCGCCGGTCCGACGCCCTGTGGGCCAGAGGACTGACGTGTGAAGGTCTTTCCTGGCTGGCCGGGAACAGAACGTCCAGGTGGTTGATGAACGCTGCTGCGCGCGATCGCAGCATGCTGGCAGGCAGGCCCCCGAAAGCGGATCCGGTGGGGAGCCCGGGGGTCCGGGGGAGCCCGGGGGAGCCCGCAGTGGCGGTATGCGGGTGGCCGTGCCCATCGTCTCGGCCTTCCGCAGCCACGACAGCCCGCACGGCCAACCAATCACCGTCTCCCACGGTCCAAGGTGCGGGGCAGGGCGCCCAGCGCCCGACGCCGCCGGCGGCCACCACGGTGCGTGCGGCTCACCGCAGTCACCAGCGCCACACCCCCTGAAAATCCGGGGCGAGGGTTGTACCTGCCTTCCGCTGGATTTCGGCCGCGGGCGGCGTCGCGCCCTGGGGGCGCTCCCCCGCACCACGGCCAACGGGGCTTCGGGGGTGCGGCTGGTGGGCGCGTCCCCCGGGCCGGCGGGCTACAGCTCGTGGGTGCGCACGGCGTTGAGGAAGGCCGTCCATTCGCTGCGAGGCACAGTCAGCTGGCCGAGATGGCGGTGCTGGGTATCACGAACATCGACACTGTGGGGAGTCTCGCGGACCTCGACACAGTTGTCCGCGCCGCCCTGGCTGTAGCTGGACGTGTGCCAGATGGGTTCAGTCATCGTGGAGCTCCTGGTGGATCTCGGTGAGTAGGGTCTGCGAGGCGCGGGGCGGGAGGGCGACGCCGCGCAGTTCGGCGAAAACGTTGGTGTAGTCCTCGACCACGGTGGGGCTATCCAGCGGGGTGCCGGAGACGCGGGTTTCGGTGTAGACGATGGTGCCCTGGCCCGCGACGGTGAACATGAGGAAGGCGCCGTCGGTGCCGTAGTGCTGTTCGGTGTTCATCGGCACGATCTGCACTGTTACGCGGCTCCACGTGGCTACCTCCCGCAGGTGATCGAGCTGCTCCCGCATGATGGCACGTCCCCCGATCGGACGGCGCAGCACGTGTTCCTCGACCACGGCCAGCAGCCGGGGGCCGGGGTCGGCCTGGAGGACGGCTTGGCGTTGCAGGCGCCCCTGGACCTGCTTATCGATTTCATCGGTGCTGGCGGTTGGTCGCCCTTGCCGGATGAGGCTTCGGGCATAGTTTTCCGTTTGGAGCAAGCCCGGAACGGTGAGCGGCTGATAGGCCCTGATTTCGGTTGATTCCTGCTCCAACGGGACCACACCGCGGAACCATTCGGCGTAGCCGTCGCTGCGCTGCATATCCTGCCAGCGCCGCAGGAGAACCCCACCGGTGTTAAGGACCGTGTCCAAACGTCGGATTTGTTCGGTTGTGGTGCCCTTATTTCCCAGCTCGATACCACTGAGCTGTGATTGGGACAGCAGCACGGCCTTGGCGAGCTGCTGTTGCGTCATTCCTGTTTGTCTGCTTCAGTCAGGTTGGTTCCCGGTATGGGTGCACCTGTGAAGCGCGGGTCCCAAGACGTCCTACCATCGGTCATTGGTCGACCTCGGGAACGTAGAAGGCTCGTTTGGCTGCGTAAACTGTGAACAGGGCGAAAGCGGCACGTGCCGAGACCAGGATCAGCCACAAGGACAGCAGGTGTAGGTAGCCCGTCAGTGCCAGTAGCACAATCACAGGCAAGGCGGCACACCACATCACGATGACCAGGCCACGCACCGTGGCGTGCGGCGCGACGACGACCTTGAGTACGGCAGATAGGAAGCCCGCGCAAGGCTCCAACAGTAACTGGACCCCGATCAGGCGAATCCCCCACAGCACAACCGGATCGTTCCCCAAACCGAGCAGGACGGCGACTGGGCCTGGCGCGGCCAGAAATAGCAGCGCAAGTGGCCACAGAAGGAGAGTTGTCGACGCAGTGAACAGGCGTACCCTGCGCGCCCGCTCTTCAGAAGTACTGTCGGAGGCGTTTAACAGGCGTCCCGCCACCATGCCATAGGGTTTAAGCGGTACCACCACTGTCCGTATGACGGTAATAAACACGACGGTCGCAGCCGCCTGCTCCACCGGCAGAGTGGTGGAAATCTGCGCTACCGAAGCGAAAGTCACTACCAGGACGAGCACGTCGAACGATCCCGAGAAGGATCCGGGCACGGAGCGGAGCACTCGAGCGGAAAATACTTGTCGAGAACCGGTGCGCACCGATTGGATGATAGCGGTTCTCGCCTCAGGCTCGGTGCGCAGAACTGTGCGAACGAGCGTCGAGAAGTCGACCAGGGAACATCCCGCGCCAATCACCGCAAGTGCGATAACCGGTGACGGTTGCCAGAGGAAAACGGCGACGGCGAGTACCGCATAACCGACGAAGTTCTCCACACTTGTGCGTAGGCGAACCCCCTCCTGCCCCGTGACAACCAGGACGCCCCCGGCAGCGTACAGCAGGGGAGCAATGAACACGGCCGGAAGGTAAGCGATGTAGTATACGGCGAACAGGAGGGGGGAGTGCTGGAAGAAGAAGGCGCCACTTCCTATTGCCAGAGCTATTGCGGCGAGGAATATGGATCCGGCCAGCACCACAGCGGCTAGGGCGGTCGTCCGCTCGGTGTCCTGCAAGAGTGTTTCCCTGCGTAAGCGGGAAACCACCAGGATCTGGTAAGCGGTTCCCAAGGCGAGGACCACTAGTAGCAGGGAGAGCGTACTACCGTAGGAGGCCGGAATCTCGGGGCCGTAAGCACTCAGAGCAGCGAAAAAGACCAGTACCTTGGCTCCGGCAAGGAACATGGCCAGGGCCATCTTTGTGCCACGCGACAGAAAGTCACGTACGGATCTGATCTGGCCCTTTCTGATAGTTCTCGACATGAAATGTTCAGCGTTCCAGGCTGTTGATCTGCTCCAGCGTCATTCCAAATTCATTTTGCAGAAACTGCACAACTGCCCAGTCCTTCGCAGTTTCCCTAGTAAATTCTCCAAAGTTTTCCAAGTAGTCTGGCATCCACTCCAGAAATTGAGAGACGGCTACGTGCTTTCCGATTCGCTCCCCGTAGTCCGCGAATCCAATACTCTGATGATGGATATATCGCTTCCCGGAGAGAGCCACAAAGATCCATCTAGGGCCTAAAGAGGCGCCGAATTTTCCTTGCGATAATTGATGAATATATCAAACGCAGGAAAAATAAGCCTATATCAGAGAATATATTTGCACCTCACTTCGACGCAAAATCACTCCCGCTTCAAAAGTTGGCACGAAACTCGATAGTCGCAAAACAAAGAATCGTGAATTAACCCTTGCAATCTTCAACTAGGCTACCACGGCACCCTCGTTCCGGCGTCAATATTGCCCAGCGGTTGCTTATTGCTAGAGCAAGATCAATTTTATTTTCGCTGCTCGTTTGGCTGGTGTGGCCGAATTCGGCCACACCAGCCAAACGTTGCACTCATGATCGAATGGTCCGGAGTAAACCCAGGTTTCCGTCTGGAGAACAAGGATTCCGGGTCGTCTCGCCTATGGGTAGGCCGAGCTGGCCCTTACCCACCTCGCCGCGGCTGCCTATGGCTAGTGCGGCAGCCGCTAATTGAGGTTTGACCTGGTGTGATGTGGTTGGGGAAAGTCGCGCGCATGAGGGCAGCCGCCTGACGATCATGTGTTTGTGAGGACCACAGGATCGAGGGCGGCTGCTGCCGCCGGGATAGCGACCGGGCAGGCACGGAAGAAGCAGGCCGAGATGATGGAGCTGCTGAAGTCGTGCTTCGCGCGGACGGAAACGTGGCTGCATGCGGGCAGGTACATGTCTGCGCTGGCCAGCGAGTTGCCGAGGCGGAACGGGTGGACGATCGCCGGGCATGTCGGGGACCGGATCGGACGCGGCGGTTGCTGAACCGGGCGGCCTGGGATGAGATGGCCGCAATGAACCAGGTCAGGAAGTTCGCCGCGGCGGGCCTGGACGAGGCCACGCGGCGCAACCGCAGGACAGGTGGCCTGAGAGTCGGGGCGCTGGCCGAGACCGGGCAGGAAACGCACGGAAGCACGACGGCCGGGGTGAAACGGCAGTACATGGGGTGCGCGGGCCGCGTCGCCAACGGCATCAATACCGTGCACCGGTCCTACGTGCGGGACAAGGCCAGGCATACGCTGATCGGCGCGCGGCAGTGGATCCCCGCCGGGCAGGGCACCGACGCGGTGACCTCGCTGGTCATCGGGTTGCCGCTGGATCTGTGGTTCCGCACCAAGGGGCAGCTGGCCCTCGACATCGGCGAAGACGCCTGGGCCGATGGGCGGGCCTTCGATGCCATCTGCGGGGACGAGGTCTACGGCAGCTGTACTGAGCTGCGGGACTTCCGGGAAGGCCGCCGGCAGGCATACGTGCTGCGTGTCGCGTCCTCCTGCATGATTCCGCTGTCCCCGGGAACCAGGGTGAGGTGCGCGGATGCAGTGAAACAGCTGGCGAATGCCCAGCAGGAGGCCCTGGAACAGGCCCAGGCCCGCCTGCCCCGCTGCGGCCTGTGCACCCACCCCACCACCGGCCAAAGCCCCACCTGCCCCTGGTGCGGACACCCCCAACCACCCACCGACTAAACCCCACCAGCCGGGGCCACCCGGCACACACACCCCACACCGAGTCGCCCCGGCCCCGATCCGACGGTTCTGTAAAGCCGCACCTCCCAATGGCCTAACTCATCAAGGACTCGGTACCTGAGTCGACGATCATCCGTTCCACCCGCGCCAGAACGGTGTGCGACCGTCACCAGCCGAGACGAGGGCGGACTTGAGGGCGTCAGGTCGAACGTCAGTCTCGGCAAGTCGATCCAGAGGCAACCAGTGGAACTCGAGGTGCTCTTCCCTGCTGGCCGGCTCCGTACCGGTCACGGCGACATCGAAGACAAGGTTGATCTCATGGTGGGGGGTGTCATCTTCGACGTAACCATGTTCGACCGCGCCCAAGAAGCCTGTGATCTTGGCTCCGGTTCCGAGTTCCTCCTCAAGCTCACGGACCAAGGCGGCTTCCACCCGCTCGCCGGGATCGACGTGGCCACCCGGCAGGAACGACCAGGCCTTGTTGCGTTGGCGCGCCACGAGGAGCTGGTCATCGCGGCGGATGACAGCACGGGCAATGATTTCGGTGGAGGCGGTACTCATGTGCGCCTTTCGTGTCGGTCGGCGCC
Organism: Lipingzhangella rawalii; assembly: GCF_031628175.1. Classification (NCBI taxonomy): domain Bacteria; kingdom Bacillati; phylum Actinomycetota; class Actinomycetes; order Streptosporangiales; family Nocardiopsidaceae; genus Lipingzhangella; species Lipingzhangella rawalii. The sequence goes on from NZ_JAVLVT010000003.1 coordinate 200,126, forward strand.
GGCAGTGGTACTGGGGCTGTGATGGGGGGGGCGAGGAGCCCTCGTGCAGGCCGAGCTCGCCGTGACGGCGATACCCGTTGACCCATGTGGGGACACACGCCCGTGAAATGCCCATCTCCGCGGCCACGTGAGCGATCGGGTGGCTTCGGCAGCGCTCGATCAGACGAGGTCGCCCCTCGACGGACAGCGGCGCATTGCGGTGGGACATGAGAGTAGCTTTTTCCCAACGGCTTGATGTGTTGGTCGCAATTCTCATCATCGCCACCAGGGGCCTGCTCTCCTCATGTCACCCCCACCTGAGCGTCACCAACCTCCCACCCCACAACAGCTAACCCCTGCTGGCCACCGCATGAGCGACTCGAGAGGTGTCCTACGGACGCACCTGGCAGTCTCCACCGACAATACGGGCCTCCGCTTCCCCCACAGGTAGATACGGTCGCCGACGAACCGGGACGACCCGATCCGCTGGTGTGGCTGATGGTCCCCCCTGCTCCGCTATTCGGGTGGACAATCACCGGTTCGCTGGTCACCTCGCGCGCCATTGGCACAGCCGCTGTCGCATCCGGAGGTACGCAGCAGCTGACACCCACCGCCACGATCTCCAGGACATCTGCCGCGACCGCGAATGCCTCGGCCCACGACTGTCCGGCTCGGGTGCGTTCCCCCTTGATGGTGTAGACCCACCATGTGGACAAACCCAGCCCGTCAACCAGATTGACGGGTTTTTCGGCTGAAGTTGCTTCCCCCGGGGCGAGGGTTGTACCTGCCTCCCGCTGCATTTCGGCCGCGGGCGGCGTCGCGCCCTGGGGGCGCTCCCCCGCACCACGGCCAACGGGGCTTCGGGGGTGCGGCTGGTGGGCGCGTCCCCCGGGCCGGCGGGCTACAGCTCGTGGGTGCGCACGGCGTTGAGGAAGGCCGTCCATTCGCTGCGGGGCACAGTCAGCTGGCCGAGATGGCGGTGCTGGGTATCACGAACATCGACACTGTGGGGAGTCTCGCGGACCTCGACGCAGTCCTGATGGACTCCTTTGCTGTAGGAGGATTTGTGCCAGCAGGGCGTGCCGTCAGTCATGGTCCATACCCTCCAACTCGTCCCGAAGTACAGGCAGCGATTGCCTCGGGGATAGGGCAGCCGCTTGGATGTCGGCGAAAAGGATGCGGAAGCGCTGCACCTGTTCCGGATCATCGATGAGGTGCCCTGAGTGTGCGGACTCCACATAAGTTACTTCTGGTGCCACCGGTGACGATATCAGCTTGAAGGTTCCCACGAGTCCTGGATGTCCGCTCGTTGGGTCTGCCACCTGCACCGATATGCGCCCTCTCTCGACCAGGTGGATCACGTGCCGTAGCTGTTTCGCCATGACCTGGTTGCTCCCCCAGTGGCGGCGAATGATTGATCCGTCAAGGACTGCTCGATACGTGGGTGCGGCAGCCTCGGTAAACCGTTGGGCACGTTCCATCCGTGTGGTGACCATCGCGGAGATTTCGTCTTCGGTTGCCCACGGCGATACGGCCCGAGCTACGGATCGGGCATAGCCCTCCGTCTGTAGCAGGCTTGGAAAGACTTCGATGTGGGATTCCATGATGGATGTTGCCTCGCGTTCGAGGTTAGCGAGGTCGTCTAGCCATGCCGGTTCGCCATCGTCGGTGAGCTTGCGCCAGAGTTCCTGCAACCGCCCCTCGGCGTGCAACGCCTGATCCAGGTCCGCGACCAGGCGCAGATTCGGGCTGCGGCGTCCAAGTTCAAGGTTGCTGAGGTGCGACGAGCTCAGTCCGGTTACTTCCCGAGCGAGACGCTGCTGAGTGAAACCAGACAAGCGCCGCAATCGACTCACTTCACGCCCAAAACGAACATTTGCTTCGGCTTGCTGGTGTCCCATCTTTTCAGTCAAACATAAAAATCTTCAATCAGCCACATGGATATTCGAGTTTTCCCCAAAGCCCGTTGGCCATGGTTTTTGTCCATCCGCTAGGGCAGTGTGGGGCCATCCAAACAAAACGAGCCCCGGGGAGTGCTTGCACCACTCCCCGGGGCGTGGCCCACCTGGGAGGTGTCCAGATGGATGTGTACATGCTAGTTGCGGTGCGGTTGGTGCGGGGGTATCGCGCGTCGGTTGGCCGGGGGTGGCTGGTGCGGCCGTATGTGTTGGCCGCGGAACTGCGGCAGGCGGAGGCCAACGCCCGGCGGGAGCTCGCGGGACTCGTTAGTCCACAGCTGCTGGGCCAGCTGGTGCGCGGGGGAGGTGGCGGGCAGTGATTCCTACTCCCCGACACCCCGAGGGCAGCCCTCCGAGCGCGGAGCCGGACGGGCTGGCCCGGCGGGCCTGGGCGTCCGTGGATGATGAGTATCGGTATGTGGCCCTGGCGGTGGAGGGCACCGAATACGTGTTCTCGGCTGGGGCGTGGGATGTGGCGGACTCGGTGGATCTGCTGCGCCGTCTGGCCGCCGCCGCGCACTTCGCCGCCGGAGCGCTGGAACAGTGCCACCGCGAGCTTCAGGCCCAGCAGGAGGCCCTGGAACGCGCCCAGGCCCGCCTGCCCCGCTGCGGCCTGTGCACCCACCCCACCACCGGCCAGAGCCCCACCTGCACCTGGTGCGGATACCCCCAACCACCCACCGACTAAACCCCACCAGCCGGGGCCACCCGGCACACACACCCCACACCGAGTCGCCCCGGCCCCGACCCGACGGTTCTGTAACCCGGGTCACACCACTACGCTTGAGCAGGTGACTGAGATCGAGATTCCCACGAACCTGCTACCCAAGGACGGCCGCTTCGGGTGCGGGCCGTCGAAGGTACGTCCCGAACAGCTCAACGCGCTCGCCGAGTCCGGCGCGACCTTCCTCGGCACCTCCCACCGGCAGAAGCCGGTGAAGTCTCTGGTGGGCCGGGTACGGTCCGGGCTGGCGGACCTCTTCTCCCTTCCCGAGGGCTACGAGGTCGTCCTCGGCAACGGGGGAACCACCGCGTTCTGGGACATCGCCGCGCACGCACTTCTGCGGAACAAGTCCCAGCACCTGTCGTTCGGCGAGTTCTCCTCGAAGTTCGCGAAGGTCGCCGCGAGCGCCCCGTGGTTGTCCGAGCCGACCGTGTTGACCAGTGAGCCGGGAACGCACGGCGAGTCCCAGGCCGAGGCCGGCGTGGACGCCTACGCGCTGACGCATAACGAGACCTCCACCGGTGTGGCCATGCCGATCCGTCGGGTGGCCGGCGCCGACGAGGACGCCCTGGTCATGGTGGACGCCACCAGCGGCGCCGGCGGCCTGCCCGTGGACATCGCGGAGACCGACGTCTACTACTTCGCACCGCAGAAGTGCTTCGCCGCCGACGGCGGGATCTGGGTGGCGATCATGTCGCCACGCGCGCTGGACCGGGTGACCGAGATCGCTGGCTCCGGACGCTACATCCCCGAGTTCTTCTCGTTGACCACCGCAGTGGACAACTCCCGCAAGGACCAGACCTACAACACGCCGGCCGTTGCCACGCTGGCGCTGTTCGCCGACCAGATCGAGTGGCTCAACAGCCAGGGCGGGCTGTCCTGGGCGGTGCAGCGCACCAAGGAGTCCTCGGACATCCTTTACACCTGGGCCGAGCGCTCCGCGGTGGCCACCCCGTTCGTCACGGATCCGGCGCAGCGCTCCCAGGTGGTGTGCACCATCGACTTCGTGGACAGTGTGGACGCCGCCGCGATCGCCGCCACCCTGCGCGCCAACGGGATCGTGGACACCGAGCCGTACCGCAAGCTCGGCCGCAACCAGCTGCGGATCGGCACGTTCCCCGCGATCGAGCCCGCGGACGTGCAGGCGCTCACCGAGTGCATCGACCACGTGGTGACCAAGCAGTCCTGACCCAACCGGGTGCGCTGTCCGGGCCGGGACGCCGAGCTTCCCGGCCCGGACGCATTCCATGACCGATGCCTGGAGAAACCACATCTACACGGTGGGGCTACGCCAACGCTCCGGTTGTTCGAGGACCCCGAGAACGGCGCCGACCGGCGACACACCACCGTGCCGTCCGGAGCGAAACTCACCCTCCTCGCTCCCGTCGACATCGAGCTGGACAGCAGCGCCTTCCCCCACCCGCGGAGTGCGAGTAGCTCAGGCACGCCGCGCCGCGAGCACGATCCCGCCGATCGCAGCCGTTGCCACCACCCCACCCAGCAGGATGCCCCAGGTGGCACCGCCCAACAGGCCCGCTTCCTGCTCATCCGTGGCCGGGCCGGCGTCCGCCTCGGGCGGCTCCTCCCCCGAATCGGTGTCCTCCTGCGGCTCCGGCTCAGGTGCGCCCTGCTCCTCGGTGAGTTCCAGGCGCCACACCGGGGTGTGCTGCCCCTCGGAACTCACATAGACCGCTGAGCCGTCCGGGGTGTGGGCAATCGCCTCGCCCTGCTCCTGGTTGGGCAGGTTCAGCCGTGCGGTGGCCTCCCCGGGCACCCCGTCGGTGGCGTCGTACACGGTCGCGTTCCAGTAGGTGCGCACGATGTAGGTGCGCCCGTCCGGGGCGAAGCTGGCCCCGGTCGCGAACAGCGGCGCTGGCCCCACCCGGGTGAGCTCGTTCGTGCCCTCCGCGGACAGTTCCTCCGGGGCGGCGTATACACCTCCGCCCGCTTCCTTGCTGGTGATGTACAGCCGGTTGTCCCGTGGGTCGATCATGAGCCCCTCGGCGTCGCGCCCTCCATCGTCGTAGGTGAACGTGTAGGTGGTCGCGTGCAGGGTTTGGTCAGTGAGCTCGGTGGGTTCCGGCACGCGGTAGACCCGGATGGTGGGCCAGCGTCCGTCGAAGTTGTCTCCGATGTCGCCCACGAACATGGCGGGCTGCCCGTCCGGGCCCTCCCCGATGGCCATGCCCTCCCAGTCGCGAGCCTCCACCCCGGGGCCGGCAATCCGCAGGGTGGCCACGGTCTCCCCGGAGGAGTTGACGGCGAACACGTCCGGGGTCATGTCCGGCCCGCTGTCGTTGTGGGTGTAGTAGATGTCGTCGTGTAGCTGGGAGACGGCCATACCGCTGGACTCGTCGATCCGTGGATCCTGGAGTTCGAAGGCGACTTCCGCCCCGGGGGGAGCACCGGCGCTCGTGTCCCCCTCCCCCGGTGGCTCGACGGGTGCGGCCCCCAGCAGGGCGGGGAGCAGCAGCACCCCGAGCAGGAGCCCACGGATGCTACCGCGCATACTCGGCATCGTTCAGTTCCCCAGCCTGCCTGCGTATTCTTCCCCGTACCTGGGCATGTTTCCGCCCAGCACGTCACGTGAAGGGACCCAGGCCATGAGGATAGTCGCCTGCCTGAACGGCACGTTGCGCCCCGGCGCACACCCTGCGCTCCCGCTGTCGGCGGGGCAGCTGGCCGCGGACGCCCACGCCGCCGCAGCGGCCGGGGCGAGTGAGATCCACCTGCATCCGCGGGACGCCCGGGGCGAGCAGGCGCTGGAACCGCAGGCCCTCACCCCCACCCTGGAGCAGGTCCGGGCAGCCGTACCGGAGGTGCCCGTGGAAATCACCACCTCACTGGCGGCCGAACCCGACTCGTGGCGGCGCTACGACCTGGTGGGGCGGTGGGGCCAGCTGCCCGACGCGGCCACGGTGAGTCTGCACGAGCCGGGCTCGGTGGAGGTGGTACGGCTCCTGGTGGACCGCAGGATCCGGGTCCGGGCCGTGCTGTGCACGGTGGACGCCGCGCGGATCCTGACCCGCACCGGGGTGGACGTGGATGCCGTGGTGCTGTGCCCGCAGGAAGCGCGGTTGGACGAGGCACAACGCACGGTGCAGCGGATGGAGCAGGTCCTGGACCGGGGCAAGGTCACGGTCCCGCGGATGCTGCACGGCACCGGGGACACCGCCTGGCCACTGCTGGACCAGGCCCTGGAAGCCGGCTATGACATCCGGATCGGGTTGGAGGACACGCTCGTGGGGCCGGATGGGGCCCAGGCCCGCGACAACGCCGAGCTGGTGCGGGCGGCCGTGTCCCGCATCCCCGCCCCGGCCTGAACGTATCGGCCCGGACGACTATCCGAACACCGCGCCGAGCACGACGAGGAGCATGATCGCACCCAGGACCGTCGGTAGCAGCCAGCGCTGCTTGCGGTTGTTGGTGAGCATGCTCATGACCTCAGGTTAGCGCCCAGGAGGACACGGTCCGGTAGTGCGGTCCCCGCGGACCGAGCGTGCTGTGCAGCAGCCGCACCTCGGTGGCGGTCCAGCTGTCCCCGGCCACGGTGTCCAGGCCAGCGAGCGCTCCGCGCATGTCCGTGGGCCGGCGACTGCGGGCCACGGTCAGGTGCGGATGGTATTTCCGGTTCTGCACCGCGATGTCACTGGTCTGGGCGGCATCCCGTAGCGCGTCGACAAGCCGCTCCAGGGCCTCGGTGTCTCCGCGCACACCCAGCCACAGCACCCGGGCCCGCTCCACGGCGGCCGGGAACACGCCCGCACCGTGAACGGCGAGGGACAGCGGGGCGTGTCCAGCCAGCTGCTGGGGAAGCGCCCGGCGGAGCTGGTCACACTGTGTCTCGGTGACGTTCCCCAGAAACACCAGGGTGAGATGCCAGGTGGCCGGGGCGGCCCAGCGCAGCTGGGGACGCTGCTGCCGCAGGGGGTGTATCGCCCGCTCGACAGCGTGCAGCGCCTTGGGGGGTGGGACGAGGGCCAGGAACATGCGCATGGAGGTCATGCTGTCGGTTCGTCCCGGGTGCGTGCCACGGTCAGCCCCGGCCAGCGCGGTACCGGCCGAAACCTCAGACCCAGATGCCGGAACAGGGCGATGGCGACCAGCAGGGTGACCACCAGCGATACCACTCCGCCGACCATGAGGCTGACCCGCGGGCCGAAGGCGTCGGCGAGCCACCCCACGAGCGGGGCACCGACCGGTGCCATGCCGAGGAAGAACAGCAGGTACAGGCTCATCACGCGGCCGCGGAGCTGCGGATCGACAGTCAGCTGGAGGTAGGCGTTCATGGCGGTGTTGAGGGTGAGGAAGGCCACTCCCATGGGGACCAGGACCACCAGGAAGGAAATGTAGTCCGGAGCTATGCCGAGCAGGATCTCCAACAGGGCGAAGGCGACCCCGGAGAGGAGGATCAGTCGCAGTCGGGGCCGGTCCCGGCGGGCGGCCAGCAGCGCCCCGGCCAGGGAGCCCACCGCGATAGCTGTTCCGGCGATACCGAAGGCGTCGGCACCGGCCGCGTAGACGTTGTTCACCATGAGTGCCATCTGGTTCTGGATGTTCGTTCCGAACATGGACAGAAACGCCGTCATGGTGAGCAGCAGCATGAGGTCGGCGCGCCCGCGCAGATAGCGTAGACCGTCCACCACCCGTCCCTCACCCGCGGCGGAGGGCTCGGTGACATGCAGTTCGCGGGTCCGCATCAGCCATAGCCCACTGAGGACGGCGAGGAAGGACAGCGCGTTCACGAGAAAAACGGGCCCGCTGCCGATCGCTGCCACCAGCACGCCCGCGAGTGCCGGACCCGTGACCCGCCCCAGCTGGAAGCTGGCGCTGTTCAGACCGATGGCGTTGGGTAGGTCCCGCTTGCCCACCATCTCCACCACGAAGGTCTGGCGGGCGGGGGTGTCCACCACGGTGACGAGTCCCAGCCCGAGCGCGAACAGGTACACGTGCCAAACCTCGGCCGTTCCGGCGGTGGCGAGCACCCCCAGCCCCAGAGCCAGCACGCCCATGCTGGCCTGGGTCGCGATGAGCAGCCGGCGCTTATTGACTCGGTCCACCAGGGCCCCGCCCCACAGCCCCAGGATCAGGGTGGGCAGGAACTGGAGCATGGTGGTGATGCCGAGCGCGATCCCGCTGCCGCCGCTGAGCTGGAGCACCAGCCAGTCCTGGGCAATACGCTGCATCCAGGTTCCGGTGTTGGAGACCACCTGGCCCATGGCGAACAGCCGGTAGTTGCGGATCGCCAGGGAGCGGAACATGGGCGGCCAGGAGAAGCCGCCACGCCGTGGTTCGGGCTGGGAACCGGGGTCTGCTAGGTCTGGCTCAGCCGGTCCAGAATCGTCGCCGCCCGGCGCAGGGTCGACTTCTCCTCCGGGGTCAGTTCCGCGAGGCGCCGGGCCAACCACGCCTCGCGTCGGCGCCGGTCCTGTTCCACCAGCTGCCGTCCCTCCGGGGTCGGTTCCACCAGCTGCTGCCGGCCGTCGCTGGGATGTCGGGTCCGGCGCACCAGTCCCCGCGTCTCCAGGGCGGTGATGATCCTCGTCATCGACGGGGGCTGCATCTTCTCGTGTTCCGCGAGCTCCCCGGGAGTGAGCTGACCGTGCCGGTCCAGCGTGACCAGGGCCGCGCTCTGGCCCAGCGACAGTGACGCGTCGGTGCGCTGGTGGCGAAGCCGGCGTGCGAGGCGCCCGATCGTCACGCGCAGAGTCGCCGCCAGTCCGGCGTCCGTCCTGGTCTGTGGGGGTGGTTGCGGCGCACTCATTAGCATCACTCATTACTTTTGCTAACGGTATCCGGTGTGGCCGGATTCCTCCAGTCCGAAGCACCGGCCCCCGGCCTAGCGCAGCCCCAGCAGGGACTCGATGGGCCCGAGGGCGAAGAACACGAGGAAGGCCGCGGAGACCACCCACAGCAGGGGATGGACCTCCCGGAACCGGCCCTGTGCGGTCCGGATCAAGACGTAGCTGATGAATCCGGCACCGATTCCGTCGGCGATGGAGTAGGTGAACGGCATCACCACGATCGTCAGAAACGCCGGGATCGCCAGACCGTAGTCCGAGAAGTTGATCTTCGTCACCTGGGTCATCATCAGGAACCCGACCACGATCAGTACCGGAGTCGCCGCCTCGAACGGAACGATACCGACCAGGGGGGCGAAAGGCAGGGCGAGCAGGAACAACCCCCCGGTCACGATCGCAGCGATCCCGGTCCTGGCGCCCTCGCCAGTGGCGGCCGCCGACTCGGCGTAGACCGTGTTGATGGACGCGGAGGCAGCCCCACCGAAGATCGTTCCGATGGAATCCACCACGAGTACCTCGCGAGCCCGGGGCAGCTGCCCCTCGGAGTCCAGCATCCCGGCCTGTCCCGCCACGCCCACGGACGTACCCATGGTGTCGAAGAAGTCGGCGAGCAGAAGGGTGAACACCAACAGGACCAGGGCGACCACCCCGACGTGTTCGATGCTGCCGAACAGGTGGAACTGCCCCAATAGGCTCAGGTCGGGTACCGCCATCACGTCACTGACCGAGGTCGGCAGTTGGGGGACGTTCAGCGCCCAGCCGTAGGGGTGATCCTCGCCACCGGGACCCACCTGTGCCACGGTTTCCACCAGGACCGCCACCGCCGTCGCCACGACGATCCCGATCAACAGCGCCCCACGCACTCCCCGCACCAGCAGCACGATGGTCAGGGCCAGCCCGAGCACGAACACGAGAATGGGCCAGCCATGTAGCTGTCCGTCGCCGAGCTGTACCGGCACCGTGGTGTCGGCCGCGTCCGGCACGCGTCGAATAAATCCGGCGTTCACGAAACCGACCAGGGTCAGGAACAGGCCCAGTCCCACCGCGATGGCCGTCTTCAGATCGCTGGGGATAGCCCGGAACACGGCGGTGCGAAACCCGGTCAGGACCAGAACCAGCAGGATGATGCCCTCCAGCACCACCAGACCCATGGCATCAGCCCAGGTCATCTCCGGCGCCAGCGAGTGGGCCACGACCACGTTCAGCCCCATCCCGGCGGCGAGCGCGAAGGGATACTTGCCGACCGCTCCCATCAGGATGCTGACCACACCCGCAACGAGCGCGGTCACGGCGGCGACCATGCCGATCGCGATCCCGATGTTCTGCTCGGTGTTGGCCAGCCCACCGGGCAGGTTCCCGTCGATGTCGGTCGCGGTGCCGATGATCAGCGGGTTGAGCACCACGATGTAGGCCATGGCGAAGAACATTGCGAGCCCACCCCGGACCTCCCGGCCGAAAGTGGACTTGCGCGCCGAAACCTCAAAGTAGCGGTCGATCCCGCGGGTAATCCGGCTATTACGGGATGGAGACTCTTGCACGACGATGACCCAAACGTGTTCGAGTGGAAGTACGGGAACAGGCTAGCCGCGCCACAGTGAGCGTGACCCCCGCGTGACCTGGGCTCCGATCATCCGACCAGAAGTGCCGCGCGGCGTGGGCGCGCACGCATCGTCTAGCCTGAGAACGTGCCTAGACCACGTCAGCCGGACCCAGCAGCATTCGAGGGCGACCACCGGATCCCCGCGGCCCTCGGCTCAGTGGCCTGGGCAATCGCCCTGGTCATCCTGCTGGCCATGGGCGACTCCCTGCCACGCGAGGACCGGTGGTGGATCGGTGTGTGCCTGACCGGCCTGGCCCTGGGCCTGTTCGCCTTGGCCTACATTCCCCACATACAACGCCGCGGCGACAGCCCCGCCCCGGACGGGGCCGGCTCCTCCCAGACCGACGGCCAGGACCCGGCCAGCGCTCAGACCGATCCCGAATCCGAGACCGCACCCGACGCCGCGGATCCCGGAACCGACCACAGCCACAATGCGTCCACCACGCGCACGGCGCCGTCGTCCCCGGGCACAGACGCCGCCCCCGGTTCCAGTGATACCGGGACCACGACCGGTGCCGCCCCCGAGACCAGCGGCGAGCAACCCCCGCATCGCGGGGAGTGAGCCGACGGGCGCGTCGTTCGACCACGTATCCGATAATGGGAGGGTGTCTGACATCCCCGGCCCAGCAGTGCCCGCCGTGGCCGAACGCCTCCGCAACGCGCTGCTCGACATCGACTACACAAGTACCGGCATCCGGGACCGGCTGGGCAGCACCGCCGCCCGGGCCCTCGCACGAGACGAGCTGGTTCCCGCCCTCCGGGCCACGGGAGGCGAGGAACCACTGGGGCTGCTGTTACGTCTGTGGTGGCTCGGGGAGTCGGTGCCGGCCGGCCCACTCCGCACGGCCCTACCGCTCGACGAACTCACCGACGCCGGTCTGATCCGCCCCGATTCGAGTGGCGACACGATCCGGGCCACCCTGCAACTGATTCCCTGGGACACCACGGACGGCCGACCCGCTTTCGTCGTCGCCGACCATTCCGCACGTCCGGGACAGGCACCCCCCGGGCCCGACCATGTGGTGCGGGCCGGGGCCGCCTCGGCCTCCCTTCGGGACCTGCTGGTCCCGGGGCCGGTGGACCGAGCACTCGACCTCGGGACCGGATGCGGGGTCCAGGCGCTACACCTGGCCGAGCGTGCCGGGCAGGTGTGTGCCACCGACGTCAACAAGCGGGCGCTGCGCCTGGCCGAATGGACCTTCGCCCTCTCCGGCGTCGACCGGGCTCATACCCGCGCCGGATCGCTGTACGAACCCGTGGCCGCGGAACAGTTCGATCTGATCGCGGCCAACCCCCCGTTCGTGATCACGCCGGAGCGCGCGCACTACAGCTACCGCGAGTCGGATCTGCCCGGCGACGAGGTGTGCGCCCAGATCGTGCGTTCGGCCCCAGCGCACCTCACCGACGGCGGCTGGTGCCAACTACTGGCGAACTGGCTGCACGTCGACGGGGAGGACTGGCGGGACCGGGTTGGCGACTGGGTCTCCGGAACCGCCTGCTCGGGATGGGTGGTCCAGCGCGACGTCCAAGACCCCGCAGAGTATGTGGAACTGTGGCTCCGGGACTCGTGCGAGGTCGGCACCCCCGAGTACACCCGCCGCTACGACGCCTGGCTGGACTACTTCGAACGCCGGGGAGTCAAAGGCATCGGCTACGGCTGGATCTCCCTGCGCAAGGACTCGGCGGCGGACGCCACCGTGCGGATCGAAGAACTGCGCCACGACGTGGAGCAGCCTGTTGGCCACTACCTGCCCGACGTGGTGGACGGGGCGATGACCGCGCACCGGCTCACCGACGCCGCGCTGCTGTCGGCGCATGTCGCACTCGCGCCGGGCGTCGTCGAGGAACGAGTGGGGGTGCCCGGCGCCGCCGATCCGGAACAGATCCTGCTGCGACAACGCGGTGGCCTACGCCGCGCGGCCCAGGTCGGTACCGTCGAGGCGGCGCTCGCCGGAGTCTGTGACGGCACCATGCCGGTGGGGCCACTGCTGGACGCAATCGCCGAGCTGACCGGGCAGGAGGCCTCCGCGCTGCGGGAGTCCACACCCGAGACCCTGCGCGGGCTCATCACCGAGGGCTTCTTCCGGGTCGCACGCTGAGCGGGACCCGGCCGCCTTTCGGGCCAGCACAATCGGCAAGGAGCCGCATCGTTGCACACAGCAGACCCCTTCGACACAGCGGAACTCCGACGCCGGGTGCTGAGCGCCTGGGCGGACTCGCCCGCCCGGTTCCGAGCGGACGCGAACCTCGAGGATGACTTCGCCCTGGACGGCTACCGGGATCGACTCCTGGTCGAGCTGGCACAGAACGCCGCGGACGCCGCGCGCATGGCCGGCCAACCGGGGCGGCTACACCTGTGGCTGGCTGAGGGGGAACTGCGTGCCGCCAACACCGGGGTGGAGCTGACCGCTGCGGGTGTGGAATCGCTTGCGACGCTGCGCGCTTCCGCCAAACGATCAGCGCCCGACACCCCTGCCACCGTGGGCCGGTTCGGTACCGGATTCGCTGCTGTGGTGCCCGTGGCACAGCGGGTCACGATCGCTTCCCGTTCCGGGACGGTCACCTGGGACCGGGAATGGGCCACAGCGGAGGTCCGCCAGCACGCCGCCACGTCGACGGGCCTGGCCACAGAGCTGGACCGGCGCGACGGGGCCGTTCCGCTGCTGCGTCTGCCCTACCCGGACCAGGGGCTCCCCCCGGACGGCTTCACCACCGAAGTGCGCATCACGCTACGGGCCACGGGGGACACGCCGAGCACCACAACGCCCGCATCCCAGGAGGCGACTCGGGAACGAATCGCCGAGGAGCTCCGCACGGCCACACCCGCGTTGCTGCTGGCGCTGCCGGACCTCGCCGAAATCCGGATCGAAACTCCCGAGTTCACCCGCGAGCTGAGCCGGGACAGTATCCCGTCGCGCACGGCCCGCCAACGCACCCACGTGCGCGCCAGCGGCACAGCATCGGCCGGGGAGCCCGCGACACAGTCCACGGAGTGGCTCCTGGTCAACAGGGACGGCATCCACAGCGACGCTGCGCTGGCACAACGTCCCCGCGAGGAGCAGGAGCGGGCAGGCTGGCACATCACCTGGGCACTGCCGGTCACCGAAGAGAATCGGTTGGCCGACTGGCCTGCGGAGGTCGCCCGGGTCGTGCACGCGCCCACCCCGAGCGAGACACAGCTGCACCTGCCGGCCCTGCTTCTCGGCACCTTCCCCCTTGCGGCAGACCGGCGCCAGCTCGCCATGTCCGAAGCCACAGACGCCATGCTGGACGGCGCCGCCGAGGCCTACGGGGAACTGCTCACCCTCCTGCCCGCCGAGGCCGCGTTGGACCTGATTCCCGAGGCGCTGCCGGCCGGAGGCGAATTCGACGCGCAGCTGCGGCGTCGGCTCGAACAGCGGCTGCCCGAGGTTCCGTTCTTGCGCAACGCCCGCGCAGAGGAACTCCGTCCTCGGGACGCCGTGGCCCTGCCCGGGGGGCCACACCTGGCCAGCGTGCTGGGGGAGCTGATGCCGGGGCTCCTGCCCGGCCTGTGGAACCACCACCGCGCACTCCCCCGCCTGGGTGTCAGCCGCATGTCCCTGGCGGAACTCGCGGACGCGCTGGTCGAAGTCACGGCGAAACCGGACTGGTGGCGTCACCTCTACGCCGCACTGCGGTCCGCGGGGGACCAGGGAGCCGACCTGCACGACCTGGGGGCACTGCCCGTCCCCCTTGCCGACGGCCGCGTCGTACGGGGTCCGCGCGGACTCCTGCTCCCCAGCACCGACACAACCATCCAGCCGGAGCACCTGAACCCCTTGGGGCTGCGCATCGTCGACCCGGCGGCCGTGGATCCCCTGCTGGAACGGCTCGGAGCCGTCCCCGCCAGTCCCACCGCCCTACTGACCGATCCGATGACGCGTGCTGCGGTCGAATCCTCCCTGGACGCCGAGGACCCCGAACCGATCGCGGACTGTGTCCTGAACCTGGTGGCCGCCACCGACGTCACCGCGGACACCGAACCGTGGCTGGCCGAACTGGCGCTCCGCGACGACGAGGGTAACCACTGCCCCGCAGGCGAGCTCCTGTTCCCGGACAGTCCGCTGCGGGACCTTCTGGTCGACGACGCCCCGTTCGGGGTCCTCGCCCCGGACGTGGCCGGGTGGTACAGCGCCCGAGCCCTCCACGCGGTCGGAGTCACCCACGGCTTCACCGTCTTCCGCGCGGCCGACGTGCCCCTCGATCACCCCGAGGCGCTGCACGAGCTTCCCCTGGACGGGATCGAGGAGTGGGCGGCGTTTGTCACCGGGCGCTTCGGCACCGGCCAGAACGCCGTCACCGCCGGCGAACTCATCGGCCTGCGCGACATCGAACTGGTCCGCCCCGATGCCTGGCCCCAGGCCCTGCACCTGCTCACCGCGCCCGACACGCGGGCGGCCATCGTCACCCCAACCCGGATCCACCGGCCCGACGCCCCGGCACTGGACGTGCCCGCGCCAGCCGCCTGGTGGCTGGGCCGACACATGCGGCTGGAGTCGGGAACCCCGGTCCACACGCGGCGTAACGACGCCGACGAGGCGCTCCAAGGGCTCTATCCGCCGGCCCCCGACCTCATCGATCCCGAACTTGCCACCGCACTCGGGGTGCGCGGGAGCCTCGTGGACCTACTGTCGGAACCGGACGGCCCCGACGAACTGCTGACGCGCCTCGCCGATCCGCACCGCAGCATCTCCCGAGACGGGTTGGAACACGTCTGGCGGGAACTGGCGCGGCTCAGCCCGGACCGGCTCCACCCGCCGGAACACACCCGCGGCCTGTGGGTGGACGACTCCGGGGTGACCACGGAGATCGTGCTCGCCGAGGCCGAAGACCTCGTGGTCGTGGACGCCCCGGACCTGCTGCCGCTACTCACGGAGCAAGCGGTCATCCTGGCTCCGGCCCAGCGGGCCACGGACCTGGCCGACGTCCTGGACCTCTCCCTGGCCAGCGAAGAGCACCCCGCGGTGGTGACCTCACACGGTCGGCAACGCGCGGTACCGCAGCTCGTACGGGACCTCCTACCCGACGCACCCGACACCTACGTGCAGCACACCGAACTGCGGGTGGACGAAATTCCGGTCAGCTGGCGTTACGTCGACGGCCAGGTGCACGCCCAGAGCGTGGAGGGGCTCGCCCGAGGGCTCGCCTGGGCCAGCGGGGCGTGGCCCCGCCGAGCCCTGGTCGCCGAGATCCTGCACAACCCGGCGTCGACCGCACGTCTGCGCGACGAACGTGCCCTCGACCCCGAGTAGTCCGGAAGACGGAGAGAACGCCCCCGATCGGCGGGCCATGCGCCGCGCGCGTGCTGGCTATGGGATCGGCCCTCGGGGTGGAGTTGCGGTGGTGCTGGCATCTGGGGGGTTGCCCCCAGGCAATGGGGGGCGGGAAAGGCTGATGGGGGTCACTGAGCACGCATCAGGCCGGGCGAACCGCGCCCGGGCTGCGAACCCGGCCCCGCGACGCGACACCACGACAGCCCTACAGCAAGACCACCGTCATGGTCACCCCACCACCGCGACCTAGCTGGACGAACCTGCTGCCGCAGGCGGCCCCTCAGAGGGTTGCACCAGGGCGAATCCGTCCCCGTCCAGGGCCAGTTGGAACGCCTCCCCGCTGCCGCGCCCGATCAGGGATCCGAGTTTGACCGTGCTGTTCACGGTGGTGTTCAGGTGTGTGGACCAGGCCACCGCGGCGGAGGTGTCCACGAACACCGGCTGGCCCGCGCGCACGGGCAGCGCAACCGGCGTTCCGTAACAGGCGACAGCAAGTCGCCCGTACCCACTGATCACCATGCCGAACAGGCCACCGGCCATCATTCCGGCACCGGAGACCCGGTGGATGTTCCAGTCTAGACTCGCGTCAAAGGCAAGGACGTTCTCACCGCTGACCGTGACCGAGTCGCCGCGCAGGTCGATGAGGTGGATCTCGCAGGCGTCCCGCGCGAGGTAGACATCCCCACGGCCAGAAACCCGCATCAGGGGAAGCCCCTCGCTGGTGAACGCACGCTTCATAAACCGGCCGACACTGCCCGCTCCCTGGTAGGCGAAGTCCACCGCGCCCTGGTAGGCGGCCATCGCCCCCTGGCGTGCCAGAACCTGACCGTCGAGGCACACGCGCAGCATGCGCGGGTTCTGAAGAAACATTCCGGGCTGCCACTGCTGTGGTGTGGAATCGAATACCGAACTCTGCACCCTGGTCCCTGCCCTCTCGAGGTTGGCCCTGCGCGGCGGTCCGGGTCAGCCCTCCCGGGCGCTCACCAGTTCCAGCTCGCTCGTGTCATCGAAGACCACCGTGTCATAACCCAACTCGTCGATGACCGGCGCGGGGGCTTCCTCCGGCTCGGTGGGGCGGGACACCTCCGAATGTGCCCCGCAGCCGTGGTCGAGAGACACGACCCTGCCGTCGTCGGGGGCGTACTCGTTGGCGCACACGCCGAACATCTGGCGCATCTCGCCGGCCAGCGGCAGCAGAAAACCGCAGCTGCCACAGTTGGCGGGCGCACTCGCCGCGATCGCACTACTCGGTCCGGACTCGCCCGAATACCAACGCTGCGCGGCCTGGGCACGCCCGGCCTCACTCAACACCCGGGACCGGCCCAGCCCCAGCTCCCAGCTGATCTGGCGGTCCGTGCCCTCCTCGGCCAGCTCACCCTCCAGGGGGACCTGGCCGTATCCGGGCGCGAGACGCTCGTCATCCTCAGCGGCCGGCAGGATGTCACCCACCCCGAGATCGCCGGGCAGCAACCGCTCTTTCCACGGCACCCAGCTCGGCGCCAACAGCGCACCGGTACCCGCGACCAGGGCAACCTCATTGACGGTGACCCGCCGGGCACGGGCGGCGCGCACGACGGTCACCGCGTAGTTCCATCCCGGGTAGGCCGGGTCCAGGCAGGAGAACCGGTGGGTGACCAGGCGGTCGCCCTCTACCGTGGCCGAGATATGCTCGCCAACCCATTCGGGGCGGCCGATCTCCGTGGCCACGGAGCGGGCCAGCTCCACGGCCTCCATGCAGGCCTTGTCTGCTACGGGACTACGACGCGAACGGCTCACAGCTCCATTTTCGCTGATAGCAGTCACTGCATACGCCACCCGGTCGCCACCTGTGGGCCGGGGCACCCACGACAGTCCTAGGAGGGGTCCAGGTCACCGGCGACCGCGCGCAGTACCTGAGCGACTTTCTGCGCCTCCCGACGATCCGGATGCTTGCCCCGCCGGTAACTCTCGGATACCCCTTCGAGCAGCTTGATGAGATCCTCTACCAGGATCACCATCTCGTCGGGCTTCTTGCGCTGTGCACCACTGACCGACCGCGGACTGTCCAGGAGCTTGAGGTGGAGAGCCTGCGCTCCCTTCCGCCCCTCGACGACGCTGAACTCGACCCGTTGACCGGAGCGTAGGCTGGTCGTTCCCTGCGGCAGGACAGAGGAGTGCACGAAGACCTCACCGCCATCATCGCGGGTGAGAAATCCAAACCCCTTGTCGCCGTCGTACCACTTGACCTTGCCGGTGGGCACGTGTGACCTCGCTGCTCGTATCGGACCCAGAAATCAAGGAAGCCCGCGAGCAGGTCACCCGCACACGTCGCGCGCCTGCCCACACAGCTTCCCACCCCCCATGTTCCCACGGGGACAGCCTCAGGCTACTTCCGGTGCGGAAGCAACGCGAGAGTTGTGTCCGGCCCGCCGCGCCCCCGGCCACTTTCGGTCAGCACCGCCGGGAACCGGGACGACGTATGGGAGCCCGGACAGCCCGAGCCCCCATACACGGCGCCGTCCACCGCCGGTTGCGGAGTCAGGGACGGGGCCCGCGGCAGGGGCGCCGTTGTCCACGGTGCCGGCGAGGATCCGCTGTGGCTCAGTCGGCTCCCACCGAAACCACGGTGCGCTTCCGCTGGCGCACGGAATGCAACGCAGCACCATACCTACCCCCTCAAGCGCTGCAACATTCTGACAACGTCGCAGGTCAACCCACATTTTACGAGGATTTGCCGGGCGGTGACCCACCCTGACGCCCCGCCGCCGGCAGTCGGCACGGCCCACACGGACAACCACCCACCGGAACCACACCACCCGCAGGCACCCCATCACCGCGCCCCCACCCTCCGTTGGCCGTCGTCAAGGGCACACCGCGAT
Source organism: Lipingzhangella rawalii (assembly GCF_031628175.1). Lineage (NCBI taxonomy): Bacteria > Bacillati > Actinomycetota > Actinomycetes > Streptosporangiales > Nocardiopsidaceae > Lipingzhangella > Lipingzhangella rawalii. The sequence goes on from NZ_JAVLVT010000003.1 coordinate 218,340, forward strand.
GGGACGCGCTCCCCCACACCACGGCCCCGAGGTCACGACGCCTCGTCGACACGTGCGTTCGGGGCACGCACGATCCGTGCGGCGCGCCAGGCGAGGTAGAAAAAGCAGGCCACTGTCGCGATCTGGAGTCCCAGTAGCCCGGTGTCCAGGAGTGAGTGCAGCAGGTACTCGTCGGGGTAGGGCTCCCAGCCGTACTGCTCCTCCCAGGCGCTACTGTCCCACAGGGCCATCGCGACCATGGTCGCGACGAGAGGCACGCCCACACCCACCCACCGGTCGGCCGTATGCCACAACCGCCCCAGAACCAGCTGCACCGCGGCGATCGGCCACAGGAAGGACACGGCACTGATCAGCCCGGATATCAGATAGACGAGCAGGGCCACGATGTCGAGGGGATAGTGTTTTGCGGCGTACAACAGCCGCACGAACACCAAGCCCGGATGTAACTGCCACTTCCGCCCCTCCCATGGGGGGAGCTCTCCGCTGGTGGACGCGGTCCCGTTCGGGGATTGCGCACTGGCACCACCGGGTGTGTCCTCGGTGCTCCTGGCGGTCTCGCGTCGATAGAACGTGGTCCGTTTGGGACCGCCCTTCCACGGGGGTGGGGCCCGTCGGAGCCGGACGGGACGGGCCAACACCCCGATATCGCGCCGCCCGGACGGTGAGGTCATCGCCTCCTCATCGGTCTCTGCGGCGTCCCCCTCCGCCGCGGTCGCGCGGCCGTTCGGTGCGGCCGAGTTCGAGGTGTCGTGGGCCGTGTCGCCGCACTCCCGGACCACGAGCTCCCGTGGCGTGCCGAGGCGGTCCAGGACCCGCCGCACCTCGTGTTCCCCACGTTCGGAGGACAGCTGACTGTCGATCCGTTCCCGCACCTGGTCGATGTAGTGCCGACGTTTCGTCGGGGTGAGGTACGGCGCCGCTTCTGTTCCGATCTTGGCCAGATAGTCCAGGATCAGCTGATCCGCTTGCTGCGACATGCCCCTATGGTGCCGCAGACAGCGCACGATTCCGAGGCGCGTAGCCGCCACGCCTCCGGGCAGCGGCCCACGGGGCCGGTTCGCTAGCGTGAGTACCGATGCACGAGGATCTGGACGATACCGAGCTGGTCACCTGCCTGCGGGAGCGCAGCAGTGCGGACCCGGCCACGCTGTCCGCCCTGTTCTCCGCACGGCCGGACCTGATGACACCGGTTCCCAGCGACCTGGCGGCACTCGCACGGCGCGCCGTCTCCCGGGCGGCGCTCGCCCGGGCCCTGGACGAGCTGGACCGGCCCAGCCTCGAGGTCCTCGAAGGGGTGCTCGTGTACACCGAACATCCCCGCACTCCGGCAGAGCCGGGAGCGAACCGGGAAGAGCTGGCACAGGCCCTGAGCACCCCGGTAGCACAGCTGGACCCGTACCTCGAAACCCTGGCCGGCCAGGCCCTGGCCTGGAGTGTCGATGGTCGGCTGCGCACGACACCGAATCTGCACGCGCTCCTCACCGAACCGGCCGGTCTGGGGCCCAGGATGCGTTCCCTCCTGGCGGGGTGTTCCCCCGAACGTCTGCGGATGCTGGTGCGGGACCTGGATTTGACCACGATGACCCCCGAGGAGCATGTTTCGGAACTCGCGGACGAGCTGGCCGAACCCAACCGGGTGTCAGCGGTCCTGGAGGAGCTGGACCCCCAGGCCCGCTCCGTCCTCGACCGGCTGACCTGGGGGCCACCGCGCGGGACCATCAGCAGTGTCCGGCATCCCGTGCCACGCACCGAGGCCGCCTCGCCGATCGAGAGCCTGTTGGCCCACGGTGTCCTGGTCCCGTCCGGGGAGACCACCGTGACCCTCCCCCGCGAGATCGCGTTGATCCTCCGCGGTGGACGGCTGCGCCGCTCCCCGATCGAGGGACCGCCCGAACTCACGGGCAGTAGCCTCCCGATGGAGCAGGTGGACCGGATCGCCGCAGGTCAGGCGTTCACGGTTGTGCGGGGCCTGGAGGATCTCCTGGACTCCTGGGCGGAGACTCCCCCCGCGGCGCTGCGGGACGGCGGCCTGGGGGTGCGGGACCTACGCCAGGCGGCACGGCTCCTCGGCACCGAGGAAACCGCGGCCGCGGTGGTGTTGGAGGCGGCACACGCCGCGGGCCTGGTCAACACGGCGGGTGGTGTCGGTGGAGAGTGGCTGCCCACCGTCGCCTTCGACGCCTGGCGGGCGGAGGATCCGGCATACCGGTGGCTTCGCCTGATTCAGGGCTGGCTGGCGGCGCCGCGAGCTGCCTCCCGCGCCGGTACCCCCGCCTCGACGGGGAGCACGAGGAGGCCGCGCAGCGTGCTGGGGCCCGGCCTGGACCACACGGCCGCCCCGTTGGCGCGGCTGGAGGTACTGCGTCTGCTCGCCGAGCTCCCCGGCGGGTTCGCCCCGCAGGAGGAGGCACTGGCGGCGCGGCTCACCTGGCTTCGCCCGCGACGCAGCCGCAGTGACGAGGTGGAGTTACGCGCCGAGGCCCGAGGGGAGGCGGCGCTGCTCGGCCTGAGCGGGCGCGGTGCTCTGGCCACCCACGCCCGGATCCTGGTGGCCGGGTTGACTGACCCACCGACCCCGGAAGGACCGGGTTCGCAGGAGCAGCGTCGGGCGACGGCGGCCAGCGCCGCACCAATGCCCGACGCCGGGACCGCACGCAACGGCCACACGGACACCGCCGGGACCGGCGAGGGCGACACGTCCGACACCCCGGCCACTCCCGATCCAGACCCAACCGGTGGCGAGACGGAGGTGGACCGGCGGGTCGTCCAGGCGCTCGCCGCCCATCTTCCCCAAGCCGTGGAACACGTGCTCGTGCAGGGGGACCTCACCGCGGTCGCGCCCGGGCCCCTGGTGCCACATCTCGCCCGCGAACTCGAACTCTGCGCCGAGGTCGAATCCACCGGGGGCGGCACCGTCTACCGGTTCACCGAAAGCTCACTCCGCCGCGCCCTGGATGCGGGACGGGGCGCGGAGGATGTCCTGGCCCTGCTGCACACCCATGCGGCCACCCCGATTCCCCAGGCCCTGGAGTACCTCGTTCGGGACGTGTCCCGCCGGCACGGCCGCCTGCGTGCGGGGCGTGCCTCCAGTTACCTGCGGTGCGACGATCCCCTCCTCCTGGACGAACTGCTCGCGGATCCCCGCGTGGGCGGACTCGCCCTGGCGCGCCTGGCACCCACGGTGGTCGCGAGCTCCGTACCGCGGCCCACCCTGCTGGAGCGGCTGCGGGAGCTGGGGTACCACCCGGTTGCCGAGGCCACGGACGGTAGCACCCAGATCCGACCGGCTCAGGACCGCCGCGCGGAGGGAGTCGCAACCGGTTCCCCACCCCGGGAACCGGTCCCCGGAACCCGCCCGCCCACCCACCTGTGCACCGCTGCGGCACGAGCGGTGCATGCCGGGGATGCGGCCGCCCGCCAACACCGAACCGCGGTGGCCGAGCCGACGGGCCGACCTCCCCGTGCGGCGACCGAGGAAACACTCACCACGCTGAGTGCCGCCGTAGCCAGTGGCGTCCCCCTGTGGATCGGCTATCTGGACGCCGAGGGACAGTCCAGCAGCCGGATCATCGAACCCGCACGCCTCGACGGTGGCTACCTCACCGCCTATGACGCGACTCGGGCGGCGGTGCACCGCTTCGCGATCCACCGCATTACCGGCGCGGCCCGAGTGGACGAGCAGGATGCCACCCCGGCCACGGCGGATTCTGATGGGATGGCCTCCGCTATCTCGACGGGTACAGGGGACGGGGATCATGAGTGATGAGCCGCAGACACGGCAGCCCCAGGGGAGTCGGTCCACGCCACGGCCGCACCCCGCGGACGACACGACCGCGGACTCGAATCCGGAGGCGACCGGTCCGCACGCGGGCAGCAGCGCCTTCATGGTGTTGGTGCTGCACATGTTCACATTCGTGTGCTGTGCGAACTGGATCTTCGGACCGCTCGGGATCGTACTGGCGGCCCGGGGGGCGATGGCGCGAGACCGCGGCCGCTACACCCAGGCGGACAACCTCGTGTGGTACGCCTGGCTGGCTCTGGGGGCCGGCCTGGTGATGCTCCTCGTCATGATCATCGTCACAGTCGTCCTGCTGCTCCTGGGTATTCCGTTCCTCCAGGAGCAGGCTGAGCTCGTGCCCTACTAGCCCGCCCCTACCGGAGCTACGTTTCGAACCTCCCGCTGTTGCGGGAGTTTCCCGAAAACGGCCATACGGTACGCGGGCACGGAGTACACTCGTCCGTGCCCGTGAGCGCCTGGCACATCGCACGTTCTGAATGCGCCAACCTCGCTCCGGGGCTTGGTCGCGGTCCGGTTGTGGATCGCCATCGCAGTCACCTGTCCCCAACCTCCCGTGGGGTGCGCACCGATGTCTGACCATGCCGTGAACCGCATCCGCTCCCGGAACTCTCCGCAGGCGCGGGCGCTGGCCGTCCTGGGAGGCGTACTCGCACTCTCGGTTGGCCTGTTGGTCGTGGCAGCACTAACCGTCCCGCCCACCGGAGCAGTCGGCGGGATCCTCCTCACCGGCAGTATCCTCGCGGCCGCCCTGGCCCTGGCTGCCCCACTCGCCGTGTACTACGCCGAAACCGCGCGGCAGGCCCAGCAGACCAACCAGGAGCTGCGGACCCGACTCGACCGCATGGACCGGGAGGCGGACCACCTGGTGCGGGAGATTCTTCCGGTGCTCGGGCAGCGCGCCCGGTGCGAGGTCGACGTCACCGCCTCCGGCATCGCGCCGGGATCCGGCGGTGACCACGACGGAACCGAACCGCGGGCGAGTGCCGACGCCATCCGCAGTGGGCTTCCCACCCCCGTACACGCGGTCTACCAGCACCTGCTGCACGCCGTGTCCGAGGAGATGGTCACCACGCGCCTCAGCCGCACGGACACCACCGGATCCGGAGCCGACTCCGAATCCGAGGTGAGTACCGCTCTGGACACGGAGACCACCCGATTCCTCGACGAACTTCTTCCGGAGCTGGTGCACCGGGTGCGGTGGAAGCGACAGTCTTCCGACACCGTGCTGGACAACATGGACGAACCCGAGCACGAGATCCTGCACCGGCTGTGGGAGCCCCTGGTGCAGGAACTCAGCACCTCGGAACGCCGGGGGGCGGCGGCGATGTCCGCCTGTGCGGGTGCGGCCGCCCGGATGCAGGCCCAGGTGACCACCCTGCTCGCGGAGCTGCGCGAGCTGGAGGAACGGTACGGCGACCAGCCCAGGATCTTCGGGGATCTCCTCGACGTGGATCACCGGGTCTCCCAGATGGGACGCATGGCCGACACGGTCGCCGTGCTCAGCGGAGGACGTTCCGGGCGCCGCTGGACCAAACCCATCCCCATGGAGGGCATCCTGCGTGGCGCCATGGGCCGGATCAGCAGCTTCCGCCGCATTCGTACGCACTCGACCACGGGAGTGGCCGTGGTGGGCTACGCCGCGGAAGGGGTGATCCACACCCTGGCCGAGCTCATGGACAACGCCACCGGCTTCTCGGCGCAAAACACCGAGGTGCACGTCTATGTCGAAGAGGAGCCCACCGGTGTTGTGATCCGAATCGAGGACGGTGGGCTGGGCATGCGCTACCGCGAGCGCCGGCGCGCCGAAGAGATCCTCGAACATCCCCAGGACCTGACCGCACTGTTGGGTACGCGACTGGGACTCGCCGTGGTGAGCCGGCTGGCTGCGAAGTACAAGTTCACCGTGAACTTCCGCCCCTCGTCCCGCGGCGGTACCGGCGTGGTCGTGCTCCTGCCGCACCACCTACTGACCCATTCGGGCGAGGATCGCACCATTCCACCGAAGGAGCGGGCCGCCGCCCGCGCCGAGGCCCGCCGAAACCGGCGCGAACAGGCCGCGGTCACCTCCGGTGCCGGCAACGGCGCGGCGAACACCCTGACGACGGAGCAGCCGCAGGCCACGGAGGACTCCACGGAACAGCACAACGACCCGAACAACCTGCCCCGACGCCGGCGCGGGGCCACACTCGCCGCCTCCCTCCAGGAGGCACCCGCCCCGCCTCGGGAACGGTCGGATCAACCCCGCAACCCCACCACCCGTTTCGCCGCCTTCCAACAGGCACGCGCCCAGGCCCGTTCGGAGTCCCCACCGTCCGAGCGGGAGGAGTCCGAATAGTGGGCCGCGCGCCCTGATTCGACATCTCCCCGGCGAACCGCCCCGAAGCAGAGTAAGGAGGTAGGGAACGCAGTGTCGTCACCGCCGGACGGCCCCGTTCCCACACACCCCACATGAACACCACAGAACCGTTGCGCAGCGCCGACCGCAGTCTGGACTGGCTCCTGGAGAACCTGCGGGAGCGGACTCCCGGCCTGGAGCATGCCCTGGTGCTCTCCAACGACGGCCTCAAAATGTGCTTCACCTCCGACCTCAGCGTGGACAACGCGGACCAGCTCGCCGCCGTGTCGGCGGGGATCCAGAGCCTTGCCCTCAGTGCCTCCGTCGAATTCGGAGACGGCCAGGGCTCCGGACAGGCGATGGTCGAGTTCAGTGGGGGGATGCTGCTGGTGGTCGAGGCCGGGGCCGGTGCCCACCTGGCCGGGGTCGCAGCCCAGGACGCCGATGTCGGCATCGTCGCTCACAACATGAACGAGCTGGTGGAACAGATCGGGGGGCACCTGACCGCGGCCCCCCGGCAGAACACCGCCGCCGGTAGCGAGATGCCATGACCCAGCGTGACGTCGACAGTGAGGCACCGGATCGCCTCTTCCTGATCACTGGGGGGCGCCACCAGGCCCAGGACAATGAGATCGATCCGGTCGCACTCGTGGTCAGCGAATGCGAACCGAGTGCGAACATGCAGTCCGAACACGCCCAGATCCTGCGCATCTGCCGGCACCCCACGGCTGCCGTCGAGCTCTCCGCAGACCTCAACCTGCCGGTGAGCGTGACACGTCTCCTCCTGCGGGATCTCCTCGATCGTGGCGCCATCACCGTGCGGCACCCGCCGGTTGGCACCGCGAACGCCGGCCAGGCACCACACCCTGCCCCCGAGACACTGAAGCAGGTGCTCGATGCCCTCCAACGTCTCTGACCCGGCGGCGGACAGCCGCCCACCCCTGCTCGACACGGCCTCCCAGGGGCTGAAAATCGTGATCGTCGGCGGTTTCGGCGTCGGCAAGACCACCATGGTCGGATCTGTCAGCGAGATCCGACCGGTGCGCACCGAAGAGACCATGACCGAGGCGAGTGCCGGGATCGACGACGCGAGCCGGGTGCAGGACAAGGTCACCACCACGGCCGCCTTCGACTTCGGGCGGATCACCCTGGACGAACGCCAGGTGCTCTACCTGTTCGGTGCCCCGGGGCAGCAGCGCTTCTGGTTCCTGTGGGATCAGCTGTTCGTGGGCAGTCTCGGAGCGGTGGTCCTGGTGGATACCCGGAGGCTGGCCGACTCCTGGTATTCCATCGACCGGCTGGAGTACCACGGAACCCCGTTCGTGGTCGCGGTCAACCGCTTCGACGACGGTCCCGACCTGGACCAGGTCCGCGACGCGCTGGACCTCTCCGCGGGGGTTCCGCTCGTGGACTGTGACGCGCGACAACGTCAGTCCTGCACATCCGTACTGATCACGCTGATCAAGCACCTACAGGACCTGTACGCCCAGCCACCTGTTCCGGAGGGGATGTCGTGACCGATTCCGCCGCCGCACCGGCTCCAGCTCAGACGCCCACCCTCCAGTTGCCGCCGGGGTACCCGGAACACACCAACGCGACCCGGCTGTACGGCCCGCAGATCACCGGGGACACCAACGAGTTGTACACGCGGATCCGCCAGGAGCACGGTCCGGTGGCGCCAGTGCTGCTGGACGGGGACATCCCTGCCTGGTTCGTCCTCGGCTACCGCGAGATCCAACACGTCACGTCGAACTCGCAGCTGTTCGCTCGGGACTGCCGCCGGTGGAACCTGTGGGACCACATTCCCTCGGACTGGCCGCTGCTGCCCTATGTGGGCTGGACCCCCTCCGTGATGTTCGCCGAAGGTGAGGAACACCGCCGGCGGGCCGGGGCCCTCGGCGATGCCCTGGACGCGCTCGACCGTGCCGAGCTGGTGACGATCTGCAACGAGATCGCCGAAGAGCTGGTCGAGACCTTCGCCGAGGACGGCACGGCCGAGCTCATCTCTCAGTACGCGCACCAGATTCCGGCCTACGTCGTCGCGCGGATCTTCGGACTGCCCAAGTCGGACATTCCCCAGCTGGTGCGGGATGTTCTCGACTCCCTGGACACGGCCGAGGGGGCGGCCGCGGCGCACCAGCGGGTCCACGACCGTCTCCACCAGCTGGTCGCCGACCGACAACAACGCCGCCGCCGGGACGTCCCGTCCCGCCTGCTGGACCACCCCGCAGGCCTGACCTTCGACGAGATCGTGATCGATCTGCTGGTGGTCATGGCGGCGGCACAGGCCCCCACGGGCAACTGGATCGGCAATACTCTGCGCCTCATGTTCACCGACGACACGTTCTCCACGACGGTGCAGGGTGGACGCAGCAGCGCCACCGAGGCGCTGAACGAGGTGTTGTGGAAACAGACCCCCACCCAGAACTTCATCGGGCGATGGGCCACCCAGCGCTGTGAACTGGCCGGGCGGCGGATCCAGGCCGGTGACCTGCTGGTGCTGGGATTCGCAGCCGCCAACACCGATCCGCAGGTGCAGCCCGGCCAGCCCACCGGATCCGGGGAGAACCGGGCGCAGATGTCGTTCGGGGGTGGGGAGCACGGCTGCCCGTTCCCCGCCCCCGAGCTGGCCCGAATCATCGCGACCAGCGCGATCGAGGTCCTGTTGGATCACCTCCCGGACGTGGAACTCTCGGTGGCCGAGGACGAGCTCGAATGGCGCCCCTCGGTGTGGATGCGCGGCCTGTTCGAACTTCCGGTGCAGTTCACCCCGGCGCCTCCGACCACCTGAGAGTCCCGTTATCCCGCGGCCCGGGTCACTGCGTGGTGGGGGTGAACCGCACCTGGAGTTCGGCCGGGCCGCGGGTGAACACGCCCTGCTCCACCGGAGTGTGCCCCTCGGCCAGCCTCAGGTCGGCCATGGCGTCCAACAGCTGGTTCGTCGCCACCTCGACCTCGGTCACCGACAGCAGGGCGCCCACACAGAAATGCCGCCCCAGCGCGAAGGCCAGGTGGTCCGCGGCGGCGGTGAACGCCGTTGAGGTGTCGAGTTCGGGGCGGTGGATGTTGAAGGAATCCGGATCCGAGTACCGGTCACTGTCCCGGTTCGCTGCCCCGATCAGGCAGGTGACGGTACTGCCGGCCGGAACGACGCCGCCCCCGAGCTCCACGTCCTCGGCCGGTTGCCGCATGATCATGTGCACCGGTGGGCTGTAGCGCAGGGTCTCGGCGAAGGCGCGGGGGATCAGGCTGCGGTCGGCACGCACGTCAGCCAGCTGCTCGGGATGCTGGAGGAGGTTCGCGAACAGGCTGGCGATCGCCTTGTCCGTGGTTTCCCCTCCGGCAGTCAGCAGCAGGCTACAGAACGCCTTGATGTCCTCGTCGCTCATGTGTGTCCCGTCGATCTCGGCGAGGCACAGCCGCGACAGCAGGTCGTCCCCGGGATTCTCCCGACGTTCCCGGATGATGGGCAACATGTACTCGGCGAATTCGTCCCGGGTGCGCAGCCCGTCCGCGATCACGTCCTGGTCCTGGGTGAGGTTACCGAGGAATGCGATGATCGAGGTGTACCAGCGGTGGAACCGGTCATGGTCGCTGCGTTGCAGGCCCAGCATGTCCACAATGACGTTGATCGGGAACCGCGTGGCGAACTGGCTCACCAGGTCCGCCTCTCCCGCGGTCCGGAAGCCGTCCACCAGTTCCCGCGCGTTGCGTTCGATCACGGGAAGGAACCGCTGCTGGAGCTCACTGCCCCGAAAGGCGGGGGCGACCAGTGCCCTGCGCACCGCATGCTCCCGACCACCCATCTGAAGAATGGTGCGGCCGTGAACCGGCTCCAGCTGCCAGTCGTAGTTCGCCGTGGTGAACGTCTCCTGCTTGAAGGCCTTCTCCACATCCTCGTAGCGGGAAATGATGTAGGCCTGCGTCGCCTCGTGCCAGATGAGCGGAGCCTCGTTCCGCATCACCTGGTAAGCGGAGTACGGATCGGCGTTGAACTCGGCGGATAGGATGTCCGGCGCCTCTGGAGCTGTGGTCATCAGACTCCCTCAGGTCAAGATCAGTTAAAGCCTCAACCTAGCCCAAAGCACGGGATCTTCGCATCGGGGCTGAATACGCCACTAATCCGACGGGCGGGGCACGTCCGGGGCCAGGCTCGGTGCGTGTCGCCCCCTCGTCCGAACCCGCCCCGGAACCGCCCTGGTGCAGCACGCGTCCCAGCTTGGGCATCCCAATCCGGCCGGAAAGGCAGGCCAGGCCATGCACGACCCCTACGGTGGGCAGAGGTTCCCCGGACAGCAGCCGCCGTACGGCGGGTACACACCCCACCACCAGTCCCCCGGCCCGGGGGCCTCCCCCTACGGCGCGGCAGGCCCGGACAACCAGGTGAACGCGACGCCCACGCTGGTTCTGGGCATTCTGATGTCCCTGTGCTGTAACCAGATCTGCGGCATCATCGCGATCGTGTTTGCTGCGCTCGCCATGGGCAAACCAGACCAACCCACCGAACAAGCCCGTTTCGTCCGCTACGCGAACATCTCCATGCTTATCGGCATTGGTATGTGGGTGGTGATTCTCGTGGTATATCTACTCCTGGTGTTTCTGACAGTGGGACTCTCCTCCTGAACAGAGTGATCCTGGCTGACCGCCCCAGATCCCCCGACTCCACCGAGGTCTGTTCCCCCGTGGCGTATTCCGACGGCTTCCCCGGCTCGAGCGGCCCCCACAACCATCAGCCCGCTTCCCGGCCCCCAACCGGTGGCGGCAGCCCCGGCCTCGCCCTGGCGGGCTCCATTGGCGTCACCCTGTGTTGTTGCTTGATTCCGGGCATACTCGGAATCGTGTTCTCGGCCATAGCCATGTCCAAAGACGATGACCCCGTGGAACAGGAACGGTTCCTGGGCTATGCCCACACGAGCATCATCATCGGAGTTCTATTGGGGATTCCCGTCATGCTCCTCCTGTTCGCTGGATTCGATGGCTAGATGTCACCCCGGGCGGGTCCCGCGGCACTCCCCGGGTGACCCGACGCGGGGCAGGTAGTCTCGGCGGTGATCCCGGCCCGCGGGGCTGGCTGCGGCCGCGCCCGACGCCCGGCCGCGCGGCTCCAGGGCGGTCGGGCACCAGTCACCACCCGCGCCTGTGAGGTCCCCGTGTCCTGTCTCATCGTCCAGTCGGACAAGACCCTGCTGCTCGAGGCGGACCACGAGCGCGCCGCGGAGTGCCGCCGCGCCATCGCTCCCTTCGCGGAGCTGGAGCGCGCCCCCGAGCACGTGCATACCTACCGGATCACCCCGCTGGCGTTGTGGAATGCCCGCGCGGCGGGACACGATGCGGAACAGGTCATCGACGCTCTGATCACCTTCTCGCGGTTTCCCGTGCCCCACTCGCTGTTGGTGGACATCACCGAGACCATGGACCGCTACGGGCGGTTGCGTCTGGAGCAGCACCCCACACACGGCTTGGTCCTGCGATCGCTGGACCAAGCGGTGCTGGAGGAGGTCGTCCGCTCCCGCACCATCGCCCCGATGCTCGGGCAGCGGCTGTCCACAGCCCCGGGCCACAGCGACGAAGCAGGAAACGGGGCCGGTTCTGACGACAGCGACAGCGACAGCGACAGCGACACTGTGGTCGTCCACCCCAGCGAGCGTGGGAACCTGAAACAGGCCCTGTTGACCCTGGGCTGGCCAGCTGAGGACCTCGCCGGATACGTGGATGGCGAGGCGCACCCCATCGAGCTCGATACCAGGGACTGGGAGCTCCGGCCCTACCAACGGGCCGCGGCCGAGAGCAGCTACGCCGGCGGGTCGGGGGTGGTGGTGCTGCCCTGCGGCGCGGGGAAGACGGTGGTGGGAGCGGCCACGATGGCCCTGGCGAAATCCACAACGCTAATCCTGGTCACCAGCACCGTGGCGGTACACCAGTGGCGCGACGAGCTCCTCGCCCGCACCTCCCTCACGGAGGACGAGATCGGCGAGTACTCGGGGACGCGCAAGGAGATCCGGCCGGTCACCATCGCCACGTACCAGGTTCTCTCGGCCAAGCGCAACGGCAGTCACCCCCACCTGGAGCTGTTCGACGCCCGGGACTGGGGCCTGATCGTCTACGACGAGGTTCACCTCCTGCCAGCGCCGATCTTCCGCAGGACCGCGCAGCTCCAGGCACGGCGCAGGCTGGGCCTCACCGCCACCCTGATCCGGGAAGACGGCCGGGAAGGAGACGTCTTCTCCCTCATCGGGCCGAAACGGTACGACGTTCCGTGGCGGCAGATGGAAGAGGAGGGATGGATCGCTCCAGCCGACTGTGTGGAGGTCCGCACCGACCTCACGCAGTCGGAACGGCGCGCCTACGCCACCGCGGAACCACAGGACCGGTACCGGTTCTGCGCCGCCTCGGCCACCAAAACGCAGTTGGTGACCGAACTGGCCTCCCGGCACACCGCGGAACCGACCCTGGTCATCGGAACCTATCTGGACCAGCTGGAAGAGCTGGCCACAGCACTGGACGCACCGCTGGTCACCGGGGACACCACAGTACGGCGGCGGGAGCAGCTGTTCGCCGAGTTCCGCTCCGGCGCCATCCACACCCTCGTGGTGTCGAAGGTGGCGAACTTCTCGGTGGACCTGCCCCAAGCCCGGGTTGCAATTCAGGTCTCGGGATCCTTCGGTTCCCGCCAGGAGGAGGCGCAGCGCCTCGGCCGGCTGCTGCGTCCGAAGGAGAACGGACACACAGCCCGGTTCTACGCCGTCGTGGCGCGGGACACTCAGGACCAGGACTACGCGGCGCACCGGCAACGGTTCCTCGCCGAGCAGGGCTACGCCTACCGCATCGTCGATGCCACCGACGTGCTGGCCGGCCACGAGCTCTGAGACTCCGACCGGCTCCCTGCCCGCCCCAGGTCGGTGCCGGGTTCCCGGCCCTCAGTGTCCCCAGGAGCGCTCCGGCGCGATGCGCAGCCGCGCGGAGAAGGCCGCGTCGAACGAGTCCACGGTGTGGTCGATACCGGGATAGTCCTCGGCATACTTGTCCAGGTAGCCCGGGCATTCGGAGGGCGGAGGCGCGTCCAGCCACACCTCGGCCCGTCCGAACATCACGTCCACGTGCTCACCGTCGGTGTCGGTGTTGAAATGGAGCGCCGACCTCGGATTGACCTGAAGGTGCCGGATCTTGGCCGACTCGGGCGGCGCGTGGATCAGGAAGGCGGACTCGTCCCAGACGAACCACACGGGGCGGGATGTGGGCTGGCCCGTGGGTGACACAGTGACCAGCCAGATGACTCGTTCCAGGGCGATGTTGCGTTGCAGTAGTGGACCAGGCTCGAATGTCACACTGTGCTTATATCCACGACACACAGTAGCTAATCTCTGGCGCGGTTCCCGGAATGCGGGCGGGGCGCTGTGGGAGTGTTCGGGGCTCCGCTTCCCCGGGCCGAGGGGCAGCCCATCGCGAGGGAAACGCCAGCCCCAGACGGGGTCGAACCGTCGTTCCCACCATGCCCCGGACCGCGAACGAGGCGGGGCTTCAGATCGCCGGCAGCCCTCCCAGAACGAAGGTGAATGCGGCGATCAGCCATGCGAGCAGCGAGAAACCCAGGGTTCGGGCCCGCAGAGTGGGCCGGTCCCGAAGGCTGGGGGCGGTGAAGGCGACCACCATGAGCGTCAGTGCGAGCCCCGCGGGAATGAGCGAGGCCACCGCGAACAAGTGCATCTGTTGGACACAGCCCTGCGTTGGGAACTCGCCACAGAACACCCGCACGCTCCGTTTCCCGGTCCTGCCCAGTCCGGCCCGTGGCATCGGGGCAACGAGCATGCACCGCCCGCAACCCCGACCTAGCCTCCGCTCACCCCACGACGGCTCCCCCAGGATACCGGCTGCCCGGAACCCCCGCCCCGGTCAGACCCGCGGGCGACGACACCCCGACACCAACGCCGCACCCGACACTGCCCCGGCGTCCCGGCATCGAGCCGGCCCGGGGCGGGGGAACCAGCCCCGCCCGAAGGCCTCACCTCTTCCGGCCACCGCCACCGCGCCGTCCTCCGCCGCGCTTGCGGCCGCCGCCGCGGCGGGAACGGGAGCTGCTTCCGCCCCGGGAGCCACCACTGAGCAGGCCACCGAGCCCGCCCCGGCGAGACGAGCCCCGGGAACTCCCCTTGCTGCCGCCCGTACGGGAGCCCTTGCCTGCGCCCGAACGGCCACCGCCTCCGAGACCACCGGGGCTGAACAGCCCACCCCCTGCGGATCCCGAACGTGCTGCACTTCCCCGGCTCCGCGCCGAAGCCCCACCGGACTTGGCGCCGGACGACCCCGCACGGGAACCGCTGGCGGTGCCACGCGGGGACAAGCCTCCCGATTTCGCAGCCGAAGCACTGCCCCGGGAACCGGTCGTGCGCGAACGCCGCTCGACCGAGTCGTTGGCTCGGCGTGGCTCGGCGCTGGCTCGCCGGGCCACTCCCCCGCTCCGCGTGGCCGAGGACACGCGTTGGCCATCCGGCCTTGGCTCGCGGGGAACCACACGGCGCCCCACGGGGACGCTGCGGCGTGCCGGTCCGTAGGACCGCCGCGTGGGGTAACCGTATCCACGCCGGTAGTACCCGCGTGGCCGGGAGCGGGCGCGGCGGTAGAACCCTCCGTAGTAGAAACGGTCCCGACGCCATCCCGAACGCGGCCCCCAATAGCCGGACGTGCCGTAGTAGAAGGGGTCGCCCCGCCAGCGGCGGCGCGGACCGTAGTGGTAGAAGCTTTCGTCACGCTCGTGGAGCATCACGTCCACCGTGATCGCGGCTGCGACCACGAGGGTGCGCAGCGGCTCCTGGACCTGGTGGGCGAACTGGAGTGCGTAGCGGCTCTCCGTTCCCCACTCACCACTGAACAAACCGGTGTAGTGCTTGTTGATCCGCGCGACCTCGCGCCCGTCCGCACCGGTGATCCGAAAGTCGCAGCTGTTCCAGTTTCCCTCGATCTGGCCGAGGGTGCGGCCGTGCCCGTCCTGAAGCCAGAAGCGTGACCCCAGGAACGTAAGGTCCTGGACAATCGTGCCGACCGGCGTGCCGTCGTAACCGGACGTGACGTAGATATGGGGACGCCCCCACTGCCAGGGCTTGTCCAGAACCAGCAGCGGTTCACCATCCGGTGCGACAATGTGGAAACGGTGCGGCCGGTGGCGCCCGCTGCCGATGAAGTCGCCGGCCGGCGCGGCCTCACGCACATGGGCGACCGGCTGGCCGTGCGTGTCGAACACCTGGTAGTAGCTGTCCTGGAACAGTTGTCGGGGCTGTTCCACCATCAGCACGGGGGAGGCGTACAGGGGCACCATTGACGACGTCCAATCTCTCCCGGGGGTACAGGCCGTGGTTGGGGTGCTGTCGTGCAGAGATACGACGCTCGGGCACCGTGCCCGGTTCCCGCTACCGCAACGGAACGAGGCGGGGCACCGGCGCCAAGTATGCCCGGGAATCTCCCGGAGCGCCGCACTCACCCCTTCTGCGGCGGTATGGCGCCGGCGGGAAGCCAGCCACGCGTAGGATGAGACGCTATGTGGATCTGTGTTTTCTGTGGTTCCAGCACAGGATCGGGCGAACGGTACCTGGCTGCGGCACGCGAGCTGGGCCGGCTGCTGGCCGAACGAAACATCGGACTGGTCTACGGCGGCGCTCGGGTGGGCACGATGGGCGCGCTGGCCGACGCTGCCACGGAGGCCGGAGGAACGGTTGTGGGGGTCATCCCACAGCCGTTGGTCGAGCGCGAACTCGCCCACCCGGGGCTGAATGAGCTGCATGCCGTCACGGATATGCACGAACGCAAGGCCCTGATGGCCCGACAGGCGGACGCCTTCGTGGCACTGCCCGGCGGCGTGGGCACGCTTGAGGAAGTGTTCGAAGTATGGACCTGGGCACACCTGGGGCTGCACGAGAAGCCCCTGGCCCTGTTGGACGTCGACGGCTTCTACACGCACCTGCACCGCTTCGTCCAGCACATGGTCGACGAGAGTTTCCTGGCCGAGGCGTCCCGGGACCTGGTTACCATCGACCCCGCACCCGAGGTGGTGGTGACCGAGCTGGCCCGGAAGGCTCCCCTGGACGTGCTGGCGTGGGCCCACACACGTCAGGGACGGATGCTGGCGGCGCGCACCCGGGGCAGTGAATTGTTCTATCTCCCCGGCGGCAAACGAGAGACCGGAGAGAGTGACACGGCCGCGCTGGCCCGTGAAGTCAAGGAGGAAACCTCGGTGCTGCTGCACCCAGAGTCCGTCGCACCGCTCACCGTCGTGCACGCGCCCGCACACGGATACCCGTCGGGGACGCAGGTGCGGTTGGCCGCCTTCCAGGCACAGGGGGACGGTGAACCGGAAGCCCAGGCCGAAGTGGCCGAGCTGGCCTGGCTGAGCTATGCGGAACGGGAACGGTGCGCCCCCGGAGTGCAGCTGGTCATGGACGAGCTCCAGCAGCGCGGCTTGGTCGCCTAGGTCGGGGAATGCTGCCGGCACGGGGGTGGATGCGGCTGGGTGCACCCCCGCCGGAGTACGGACAAACCGCCCGCATCCCCGCGCCCGCTGGCCGTGGTGCGGGGGACCTCCCCGGGGCGCGACGCCGCCCCCGGCCAACATGCACCAGCGGACACGAGAAGCCCGTATCCGGGATGCGCAAGACACCGGCCCGCCCCGCACGCATCCCCAACGGCGCCGTCTCGGCCGCCGTCCCGGCTCGTGGTTTGGCCCGGGTTCCCCGCCTCGAACAGCGAAAAGGGCGGCCCCCAGCGGGGGACCGCCCTCGCGGCTCGGGTTCCGGCCGGGACTCCTTAGAAGTCCATGCCGCCCATGCCACCGCTCGGGTCGCCGCCGGCCGGCTTCTCCTTCTCCGGCTTCTCGGCGATGACCGACTCTGTGGTCAGGAACAGCCCAGCAATGGAGCTGGCGTTTTGCAGCGCGGACCGGGTCACCTTGGTCGGCTCGATGACGCCGTCCTTGGCGAGATCGGTGTACTCGCCGGTGGCGGCGTTCAGGCCGACGCCGGGCTCCAGGCCCTTCACCTTCGCTGCGACAACGCCGCCCTCGAGGCCGGCGTTCACGGCGATCTGCTTCAGCGGCTCCTCGACCGCACGCCGCACGATGTCGGCGCCGACCGCCTCGTCGCCCTCCAGGTCCAGCTTGTCGAAGCCGACCGTGGCGGCCTGCAACAGCGAAACACCACCACCGGGGAGGATGCCCTCCTCCACGGCCGCCTTCGCGTTGCGAACCGCGTCCTCGATCCGGTGCTTACGCTCCTTGAGCTCCACCTCGGTGGCGGCACCGGCCTTGATGACCGCGACACCGCCGGCGAGGCGGGCCAGACGCTCCTGGAGCTTCTCGCGGTCGTAGTCGGAGTCGGTGCGCTCCATCTCGCCGCGGATCTCGTTGACGCGGCCCTGGATCGTGGTGGCGTCGCCGGAGCCGTCCACGATGGTGGTCTCGTCCTTGGTGACAACCACCTTGCGGGCACGCCCGAGCATGTCCAGCTCGGTGTTCTCCAGCTTGAGCCCGACCTCCTCGGTGATGACCTGGCCGCCGGTCAGCACCGCGATGTCCTCCAGCTGGGCCTTGCGACGGTCCCCGAATCCGGGGGCCTTCACGGCCACGGACTTGAAGGTTCCGCGGATCTTGTTGACCACGAGGGTCTGTAGGGCCTGGCCCTCCAGGTCCTCCGCGATGACCATCAGCGGCTTGTTGGTCTGGAGCACCTTCTCGACGATCGGAAGGAACTCGTTGTTGTTGGAGATCTTGGAGTTGACGATGAGGATGTAGGGATCCTCGAGCTCCGTCTCCATGCGCTCCAGGTCGGTCGCGAAGTACGGCGACACGTACCCCTTGTCGAAGCGCATCCCCTCGGCGAGCTCCAGTTCCAGACCGAAGGTCTGGCCCTCCTCGACCGTGATGACGCCTTCCTTGCCGACCTTGTCCATCGCCTCGGCGATGATCTCACCGACCTGCTGGTCCCCGGCGGATACCGACGCGGTGGAGGCGATCTGCTCCTTGGACTCGATCTCCTTGGAGAGCTTGGCCAGCTCCTCGCTGAGGCGGGTCACCGCAGCCTCAATCCCCCGCTTCAGACCCACGGGGTTCGCGCCGGCGGCGACGTTGCGCAGCCCCTCGCGCACCATGGCCTGAGCCAGCACGGTGGCGGTGGTCGTGCCGTCACCGGCGACGTCATCGGTCTTCTTGGCGACCTCCTTGACGAGCTCGGCCCCGATCTTCTCGTAGGGGTCCTCGAGCTCGATCTCCTTGGCGATGGAGACGCCGTCGTTGGTAATGGTCGGGGCGCCCCACTTCTTCTCCAGGACCACGTTGCGGCCCTTGGGGCCGAGCGTGACCTTGACGGCGTCCGCGAGCTGGTTCATACCGCGCTCGAGGCCGCGCCGGGCTTCCTCGTCAAACGCGATGAGTTTGGCTGCCATAGACTGTCTGTCCTCCCGAGTACCGGGCTGATGCACGAAGGAACGAGCCGACGCCCGCGACGGACGACCCGACCTTCTCGGCACCCCTGCTGTCGAGAGTCGTGGCCTCGTCGCCTCGAACCTGACTAGCACTCATTACAACGGAGTGCTAACGCACTTATTTTTAGCACTCGACAGCGGGGAGTGCAAACATCCCGGCAGCGGGGTCGGCTGGACCGCTCCCCGGTCCAGCCGACGCCATATGCGTACCTACCCCACAAGTGGGCCGGCCCCACCCGCGACCGCGGGAATAATCGACACCTGGCTGCCGGCGGGAGTCGGTGTGTCCAAGCCCTGGGCGAACCGAACGTCCTCGTCTCCCACGTAGACGTTCACGAAGCGCCGCACCCTGCCGTCGTCATCCAGCACCCGAGACTCGATCCCGGGATAGTCGGACTCCAGGGTACGCAGCACATCCCGCAGGGTCTCACCACTGGCCGTGACGTCCGCGGCACCGTTGGTGTAGGTACGCAGGATGGTTGGCACGCGCACACTGACGCTCATGTTGTCTCCTCAACGATTGGGTGGCCGACCAGCCGGCCGGCCACGAACCACAGCGGGCCGGTCACGCAGACGAAGCGAGCCGCTCCGCCTGCGTGATTCAGCGCAGTCCCGCCTCGTGGAAGGATTCCAGCGAGGGGCGAATCGTGGCCGTGATTCCCGCCTCTGCCGCATTCAGGGTTTTGAGGCCGTCGCCGGTATTGAGGACGACCGTGGAGGCCTCGGGGTCGAGCTCACCCTGCGCCAGCAGCTGCCGCAGCACCCCGGTGGTGACGCCACCAGCGGTCTCGGCGAAGATCCCTTCGGTCCGCGCCAGCTGGGCGATGCCCGCAACCACCTCCGTGTCGTCGACGTGCGCGACACTGCCGCCCGTACGCCGGCACACGTCCAGCACGTAGGGCCCGTCCGCGGGATTCCCGATGGCGAGGGACTTGGCGATGGTGTCCGGCTTGACCGGCTGGACCACCTCGTGCCCCTCCTCCCAGGCGCGCGCAACCGGGGCGCACCCTGTGGCCTGGGCCCCGAAGATGCGGTAGGGACGGTCCTCGACCAGCCCCAGCCGGACCAGCTCCCGAAATCCCTTGTCGATCTTGGTGAGCTGGGATCCGGAGGCGATCGGAACAATGATCTGATCCGGCAGACGCCAGCCGAGCTGCTCCGCGATCTCGTAGGCCAGGGTCTTCGACCCCTCCGCGTAGTAGGGGCGGAGGTTCACGTTCACGAAACCCCATCCCTCACCGGCGGGGTCTCCCATGAGTTCGGAGCAGAAACGGTTCACGTCGTCGTAGGTGCCGTCGATCGCGACGACCTTCCCGCCGTAGATGGCGGCCATAACGACCTTGCCCTCTTCCAGCCCGGCCGGGATGAACACACAGGAACGCAACCCGGTGCGGGCCGCGGCGGCGCCCACGGCGCCAGCCAGGTTGCCCGTGGAGGAACACGACAGGGTGGTGAATCCCAGATTCCGGGCCGCCTCGACGGCCATGGCAACCACCCGGTCCTTGAAGGAATGGGTGGGGTTGGCGGAGTCGTCCTTGACATGCAGCTCGCGCACGCCCAGTTCGTTCGCCAGCCGGTCCGCGCGCACCAGGGGAGTGAATCCGGGATCCATGGTGGGGGTGCTGGCAACCGTGGCCGGGACGGGCAGAAGCGGCGCGTAGCGCCACAGGCTGGTGGGTCCGCGTTCAATCTGCTCTCGGGTGACGGCTCCGAACTCGTAGGCGATCTCGAGTGGGCCGAAACAGAAATCGCAGGCGAAGTAGGGGCCGAGTTCCCGGCGTTGACCGCATTCCCGACAGGACAGGGCGATCGCGGGCCCGAAGTCAGGGGCCGACGGAGTCGGAACGGTGGTGGAATACTCGGCGGCGACAGTCGACATAGGCGAGGCGTCTCTCCCCTCATCTGCCCTGGGAGCCACTCTGACTCCAGGCCGGAGTTGGCACCTGTTCCGGCCAGCCTCGCACCATCGCGAAACCGTTCTTTCCTGATGCCGGAATGGTTGCCGGGGCTTCGTCGGGCCGGTCCCTCCACCCCTCTGGATGAGCGCTATTCGGTTATGGTTGCGCCTTACTCTAACGGACTGCCCTCGGGTCACTCCATGCCGGGGCCCGAATCCCGGTCGCCGTGCCGCACGGCCGGCCGAGACACAAACCACAGCGGCGCTCCTGTCGGGATGGGGAAACACCATGGTGTAGTGATGTTCCCGACAGTCCGCGGCGCTGGGAAGGCAGGCGAAGATACGGTGAGTGCAACAGATCCGGTCGCCCACGTCAGCAACACGGCCACCACCCCCACCACCTCCTCGATCCCCCCTCCGGAACGTGCCACCGTCCTGGTCGCGTCGAATCGGGGCCCGATCTCGATCACGACCGACGAGCACGGTCACTACCGGGCCCAACGCGGCGGAGGTGGCCTCGTCTCCGGTCTCAGCGCCCTGGGCCACCGTCCGGAATACGCCGGGACACAGGCCCTGTGGGTGTGTGCCGCACTATCCGAGACGGACCGGCAGGCGGCCCGGTCGGCCCCGGGCGGCCGACTCGACCAGAGCAGCGAGCTCGCCGAACATCTGGAGAGCACCTCCCCAGGCGTGCAGATGCTGGACATCCCGGTCGAGACATTCACCGGCGCCTACACCACAATCGCGAACTCCGTGTTGTGGTTCGTGCACCATCTGCTGTTCGACATCCCCAACCATCCCCAGTTCGACGCGCGATTCCGCGAACGCTGGGAGGACTATGTGGCCTACAACGCCGCGTTCGGCGAGGCACTGGCCAGCGCCGCCGCCCCGGGGGCCCGAGTCTTCGTGCAGGACTACCACCTGGCCCTGGTTCCGCGGATGCTGCGGGAACGGCGTCCGGACCTGCGGGTTTCGCACTTCTCCCATACGCCGTGGGCCCCGGTTGAGTACTTCCGGCTGCTCCCCCCAGATATCCGGGTCCAGCTCCTAGACGGGATGCTTGGGGCCGACCACCTGGGGTTCCACACGCAGGGCTGGGCCCGAGCGTTCACCGAATGCTGCACCGCCGAACTACCCGGGGAGGTTGCGGTCAGCGCCACCAACGGCTGGGAGATACGCCGGGGTGGGCGCGTGGTGCGGGTGGGTGTCCACCCGCTGGGCGTGGACGCTGCGGGGCTGCGATCCCGCGCGGCCGAGGCCGACGTGGCTGAACGCCGGGCCGAGCTTTCCGAGGCCGTGGGGGATCGGAAACTGCTGGTGCGTATCGACCGCACGGAGCTGTCCAAGAACATTGTCCGTGGCCTTGCGGGATTCCGGGAACTGTTGCAGCGACACCCCGAATGGCGCAGGGCCGTCACCCACCTCGCCTTCGCCTACCCGAGCCGTACGGATGTTCCGGAGTATCGTTCCTACACGGAGTCTGTACGCGAGCTGGCCGCGAGTATCAACAGCGAGTTCGGCACGGAGGACTGGACCCCGGTACTGCTGGAGGTCAGAGACGACTTCGCTCGTTCCCTGGCCGCATACCAGCTGGCGGACGTCCTCGTGGTCAACCCAATCCGGGACGGGATGAACCTGGTCGCCAAGGAAGGCCCGATCCTGTCGGAACGGGACAGTGTCCTGGTTCTGTCCACAGGGGCCGGTGCGGTGGAGGAACTTGGGGAGGACGCGCTACTGGTCCACCCCTACGACGTGTCCGCGACCGCAGATGCCCTGGACACGGCGCTCCGGATGCCACCGGGCGAACGGCAGAAGCGCCGGGAGCGCCTGGCGGACCGGGCGGCCCAGATGCCGCCGCACCGCTGGTTCACCGAGCAACTCACCCACCTTGGCTAGTGCGGGACCTGGGCCTCGCCCACCCGTGCCCGAACATCGTGTCGGGGTGGACGTGCGACACGGGTGATGTCCCGGGGGTGTCCCCGATCCAGGCGGCCGAAGCGGGCGGTGCGTTGTGGACCCGTCCTTCCCCGGGGCGTGGGTCTGCGGTACTCTACTGCATAACCGGCAGCCCGACACACTGGGCACATTGGGCTCAGCAGACACCGTCGTGGACCGCGCTGCGGACACCGCACCCCGGTTGCCGGGCGAGCGAACGCTGCGGGCGCGTGTCCCAGATCTCCACGCGCATGGCGCATGCGCCTGACTCCCCCACGTGACCTAGCAGGAGTTGAGCACCTGTGCGGGACCGAAAGCATCCCCCCAATCGTTGGCTCGGCAAGCAGGGCGCCTACATCGGCACCGTCTCCGTCCTGTCTGTCGCTCTGGCCGGCACCATGTTCGGTGTCGGCGCGCTGACCCACTGGGACGACATGTCCGACGGCACAACCTGGCTGTGGAGCAGCAGCACCGGCGAGCTGTCCCGGATCAACGCGCACAGCGCACAGGTGGACCTGGCCCAGCCGGTGCGCGCCTCGGTAGCCAACCCGGTCCGGCTCGTGCAGAACAGCCACAATCTGGTGGTGCACGACCTGGCCGAGGAACAACTCCGCTCGATGGACCTCACCGACACGGAGTTGGGCGCCGAGGTCGATCTGCCGGACAGCGGCGACACGCACTTCGTGCTGCACGACGAGTCCGCGGTCATCGTGGACCGGACCACCGGCGAGCTGCGTCCAGTCTCGCCCACCACGCTGGAGCCGACCGGAGAGTCCGTACACCTTCCCGGGCCGTTGGCCGGCGGGGACTTCGACGAGGACGGCGTCCTGTGGCTGGCTTCCTCGTCGCAGGGGACGGTCTCCCAGGTCCGTACCGACTCCACCGGCGCGTTGCAGGTGGCGGACAGTGTGCCGATCGCGGAACCCGGCCAGGAGCTCCAGGTGTCCGTGCTGGACCAGGGGGCGCTGGTCCTGAACCAGGACACCGACGAGTTGAGCCTGGTTGGTGGGGACGCTGAGGTCGACCGCCATGTATCGCCCAGTGAGCTCGCCGGGGCCGAGACTCCGCAGCGGATACGGGGAACGCTCGCGGTGGTGACGGCGCGTTCCGCGTCGATGATCGTGTCGATGGCCGAGTTGGACGCCAACCCGCGGCTGCACGCCTTCGCTCCTGAGGATCCCGAATTTGACGTGGCGGTTCCGTACGAGAACCACATCTACGTTCCCTACGTCTCGGAGGGCACTGTTCGGGTGTTCACTCCGCAGGGGCAGCACGCCCGCTCGATCACGCTGCCGGACGTCGCCGATCAGCCCCTGGAACTCTCCGAGAACGACGGTTTCCTGTTCATCAACGCCCCGGACAGTGAGGTGGCGGGGGTGGTGAGCCCGGATGGTGAAGTTCGCCTGGTCGACAAGTATGACCCGGACCTCGACGACATCGAGGACGGTCCCGCCGAGGAGCCCGGCGGCGGGGTCGTGGATCTTCCGGACGGCGCCGAGGATCCCGAACCAGTGGACCTGCCGAGTATCGCGGACGCGCGGGACGAGGAGGACCCGGGGCGGCCCCTGTTCGATGAGGACGACGAGGACGAGGGCCGCGACGACGAGGACAATGGGCACCGGGACAGCGAGGCTGAGGAGCAGCCCGACGGCCCTGGCCCGTCGGACCCGGGGAACGATTCGGCAGACGACGAGCCAACGCAGCAGGCGGAACCGTCCGAGCCGGATGCACCCGCGCCCGACCTTCCCGACCTGCCGGATCTACCTCCGGATGCCGATGGCCCGGACAGCCCCGGACCCGGGGAACCGGATGACGAGGGCGATAGCGACGCGGACGACGACCCCCTCCTCCCACCGCCCGGGAATCCTCCGGTCGACGATCCGCCCGACGACGAGGATCCGCCCGACGACGAGGATCCGCCCGACGACGAGGAACCCCCAGACGGGGACAACCCACCCGATGAGGAAGAACCCCCGGACGAGGAAGAACCACCCGGCGGGGACGAGCCACCCGACGACGAGGACCCCCCAGACGGGGACAACCCGCCCGGCGGGGAAGAACCCCCGGACGAGGAGGAACCACCCGGCGGGGACGAGCCTCCTGGTAGCGACGAGCCACCCGACCAGGAAGAACCACCCGGCGGGGACGAGCCACCCGGTGCGGAGGACCCACCTGGTGGCGACGAGCCACCCGACCAGGAAGAACCACCCGCTGCGGAGGACCCACCCGAGAACGAGGACCTTGGGTCCGAAACCTCCCCGAGCGGGGGCGGAAACGACGAGGAACAGACGGCCTGAGGGGTGGACCTGGATTACGGATGCGGCGCCGCTCCCGGCGGGGTATCCGCCCGGTCCACCGTGCAGTGAGACATCAGGCGGGTGTGCGTGGCGTTGTGAGACACCGGGCACACCCGCGCCAGGTTGAGGGGAAACACCCACGTTGACGACGATGTCCGCGGCAGGTCCGGACGCCGAGGCGCCGGGGCTGACCGCGCAGGAGGCCGAACGCCACGCCCGCCTGTTCGAACGCATGGCGAACGAGATCGATACGGCAGTCCTCGGTAAACCCCAGGTGGTGCGGTTGGGCCTGGTCGCACTCCTCACCGGAGGTCACATCCTGTTGGAGGACGTCCCGGGGCTCGGCAAAACCACCCTGGCCCGTGCTATTGCCGCCTCCGTGGACGGTTCGTGGCGCCGCATCCAGTTCACCCCGGACCTGTTGCCGTCGGATGTCTCCGGCGTTCCGGTGTTCAACCAGGCCACCCGGGAATTCGAGTTCCACCCGGGGCCGGTGTTCGCCAATGTTGTGATCGCGGACGAGGTGAATCGCGCCTCGCCCAAGACACAGTCGGCCCTGCTGGAAGTCATGGAGGAACAGCAGGTCACTGTGGACGGGGTCCGTCATCCCGTGCCTGACCCGTTCCTGGTGGTCGCCACCCAGAACCCGGTGGAGATGGACGGGACCTACCGTCTCCCGGAAGCCCAGCTGGACCGGTTTCTGATGCGGCTCTCGCTTGGCTATCCCGACCCCGAGGCGGAGCTCACGCTGATGCGTGGGGGGCGGCACCGACGTCCGGAGGAGCTGAGTCCCGTCACGGACGCGGCGGGGCTGGCCGAGTTCGCACGGGCCGCCGCACACGTACACGTGCCGGACCAGGTGTACGAGTACGTGCTGCGGCTGGCACAGGCCACCCGCACCCACTCCGAGATCCGGGTGGGGCTGTCGACCCGCGCCACGGTGGTGTTCATGCGCGCGCTGCGCATCCGCGGGCTGAGCGTCGGCCGGCCCTACGTCACCCCCGAGGACGTGAAAGAACTCGCGGTTCCCGTGTGGGCGCACCGTCTCGTCCGAAGCACCGAGTCCGCGGTGAGTGGCCGCAGCCTGACCGCACTGATGCACCAGGTTCTGGAGCAGGAGGCGGTGCCCAGCCCCGTGGTGGACCGAGCCTAGGATGCCGCCGGCCCAGGGAGTACGGTGATGCCCACCAGCCGCGGATGGACTCTGGTGGCCGCTGGTGTCCTGCTGCTTGCCTGCGGCCTGGCGCTGGGCTACCGAGAGATCGTGATGCTCGGGGCGACAGCGCTCCTGTTCGTGGCTGGCGCGGTCGGACTGGTCGGACGGGTGCGGGCCCCACAGGTGGAACGTCGGATTCCCAACACCAGGGTTCAGGCCGGCGAGGACCTCGCGGTGCGCCTCCGGATCCGGCCGGCCCACCGGAGCGGGCGGACCCCACACGCGTTGCGGGATCGGGTCCGTTCGACCGCCGGTACGCAGTACGTCGACGTGAGCAGCCGGGAAGCGGAGCGCGGCAGGGGCGTGGATTCCCTGGACTACCGGCTACACACCGACCGGCGCGGGGTCCGCACGCTGGGGCCGGTGCTCGCGCTGCGCACCGACCCGCTGGGGCTCGTGCGCAGCCAACGCGACTGTGGCGACAGCCAGCGGGTGTGGATTCATCCGCCGTGGCGGGTACTCACCGCTATGCCCGTAGGGCAGCAGGCCGACCCAACCGGTGTCCTCGACGGCACCCGGATCGGCAACCTCAGCTTCGACGGTCTTCGCGAGTATGTGCCCGGCGACGAGGTACGGCACATCCACTGGCGTAGCTCAGCACGTTACGACCGGCTGATGGTCAAGGAATATGTCGACACCGCGCACACCCGGCTAACGGTCCTTCTGGACGACCGTGGCGACGGCGGTGCGGACCCGACAAGCGGCCTGGACGAGGCGGCCAGCGCTGCGGCCTGTGTGGTGGGCACCGCCGTGCGCGGAGCCTGGTCGTGCGAACTCACCTTGGTGAGCGGGGACAGCAGGGACAGCAGCGCGGGCGTGACTCCGATGCTCGACCTGCTGGCCGAGGCCGAGCCGGTCGCGAACGCGGACATGTCCCGAGCGCTGTGGCGACTGCGCAACCGTCCCGACGGTGACACCGTCGTCCTGGTCAGCGCGGTGGTAACTCCAGAGGACGGGCAACGGTTCGCGCAGCTGGTGGACCGCTACCCCACACTGGTGCTGGCCTGCGTCGGCGCGGCGGCCGAACGGGCCCCCAGCCCGCCTGGAGTCACCGTGGTATCGGCGGCCACGGCCAGAGAGCTGGCCACCGTCTGGAACGCGGCCCGGTGGTCGCGGTGAGTGTTCTGGTGCGCACTGGTGCCCTGATCCTGGCCGCTGCCGCCCCAGGCCTGGCCCTCGCCGAGAGCTACGCCGAACCCCGCCAGGTCACAGCGATCCTGGGATTGTGGGCCGTGATGAGCGTCCTCAGTACCACGCTGATGTCCTGGCGCTCGGCGTCCCCGGCCGCGCTCCTCGGCGGGGTCCCGCTGGCCCTGGCCGGTGTGGCGGTGCTCGCCGTGCTGTATCCGGGGCCGCAGGAGACGGTGTTCGCCGGCACCCTGGACGCCGTGGCCCATTCGGGTGCGCGCATCCTGACCGCGAGCGTTCCCACCCCGGTCGCCGTGGACACTCTGGCACTTCCCGCACTCGCCACGTGGCTGGCGGGTGCCGCGGCGACCCTCGCCGCCCGGGAGAACCGTCCCCTGCTCGCCGCTGCCTGCGTACTACCACCCCTCCTCGGAGCGGCCGCACTCAACGGGGGCGTCGTCTCCCCCGGCTACGTCCCGGCGGCGGCCTACGCGGCCGCGGTGGTGCTGCTCCTCGCGGCCACGGCCCACGCCCACAGCGCATCTCCCGGCTCCGCCAGCGATACTCCCACCGCCACGGTTTCCGACCGGGTGTCGGGCAACGTCGCGGCCCGGTGGTGGCGCGCCGCACGCACATCGGCCCGGTCCTGCTCCGTCGCGGCCCTCACCGCGACAGCCGCGGTGATCGTGGGCTACCTGGGTCCGTTCGCGCTGTACGGCAGCGGGGTCCATCCCGCCGAGATCCGCACCACCATGGACCCGCCAGATGAGGAAGAGGCCGTCCTGAACCCGCTGGGATACCTGTCGGCCTGGTCGGAGGAACCCGAACAGCCGTTGTTCACCGTCACCTCGACAGGGCCGCCCAGTGAACTGCGCTGGGTGGCCCTGTCGGAGTTCACCGGGGTGATGTGGGCCCCGGACAGCGGATACCAGGTAGCGGGCAACGTCCTGCCCGAGCCCGAGGTGACGCTACCCAGTCCGCGGGCCCACACGGCCGAGGTATCGGTGCTGGACCTGCCCGGGGGATGGCTCCCGGTCCCCGGGACGCCACTGCGCCTGGACGGGGTTCCGATCGGCTACGACCCCGAGTCCGGGACCGTGCGCGCGGAGTCGGGGAACGCCTCCGGGCTGGACTACACCGTCACCGGCGCCGTGCCCCAGTGGGACCCGGAGGAGCTACGCGCGGCCGACGCCCCCGAGGACGAGGAGTTCGACCGGTACCGGGCGCTGCCACCGGATGGGCCCGCGGCGATCGCGGAGATCGCCGCGGCGGTGGCGGACGAGGGCAGCGGCTACGAACGCGCCAACCGGCTGGCGGCCTACCTCCGGGAAACCTACACTTTGGATCCGCACGCCCCCGGCGGGCACGGATACGCGAACCTGGACGAGCTTCTGGTGCCTCCCGGCGAACCGGCAGGTGCGGGAACCACGGAACAGTTCGCGAGCGCGTTCGCCCTGCTGGCCCGCCAGGCGGACCTACCGAGCCGGGTCGTGGTCGGCTTCGCCTCCGGCGGTAGCGAGGACGACGACACAGGCTCCCAGGAACGAACCGTGCACACCGGGGACGCCGTGGCCTGGGGTGAGGTCTACCTCGAGGAGACCGGCTGGGTTCCGTTCGATGTCACTCCCGGCAGCGAGACATCCGACTCCGGGGCCACGGCCGCGGAGGCATCCGAGGAGAACGGCGACGGCGACGCCGGTTCCGAGTCGGAGGATATGCCGCTGCCGCAGGACGAGGACGAGAGTAAACCGTGGTCGACCTGGACCAGCGGCACGATCGTGGACTGGGAGACGCTGGGGGACGGGGCCGGCCGGCTGGGGGTGACCCTCCTGGGGGTGGCGGTGGCCCTGCTCGTGACAATCCCCGTGGCGCGCTACGGGGTACGCCAACACCGGCTGCACCACCGTGACCCCGACCGGCGGGTCGTCGGTGCCTGGCGGGAGTTGCAGGACGGCCTGCGGCTTGCCGGCCGTGCACCTAGACCGGCGGAGACCGTCACCGAGATTCTCGCCCGCGCGGATGTGCTGGCGCCCACCGCCCCGCCGGTGGGACAGTGGACCCTGGGCCCGCTGGTCAACCAGCTGGCCTTTGGACCCGATTCCGGAATTCACCGGGTCACCAGCTCGGCGGCGGGGCGTGCCGCCGCGGAGGCCCGGAG
The DNA here is from genome assembly GCF_031628175.1 of Lipingzhangella rawalii. NCBI lineage: Bacteria > Bacillati > Actinomycetota > Actinomycetes > Streptosporangiales > Nocardiopsidaceae > Lipingzhangella > Lipingzhangella rawalii. The sequence goes on from NZ_JAVLVT010000003.1 coordinate 247,567, forward strand.
CTACACCCGAACCCTGCTGGCCGGTCAGAGCCGGATTCGACGTCTGCTCTGGTGGCTGGACCCCCGCCCCCTGATCTGGCTGCGGAGATAGCGATGTGGATTCCCCGACGAAATCGCGGCCCTGGACGACGATCAAGAAACGGTGTCTCCGAGCCGGGGATCCCCGGATTCCACCAGGCCCGGATCCTGTCCGCGGGTCGAGAGTCGACGGTCTACCGCGCCCTGCGGGACGGTTCGGACACTCCGGTGGTGCTCAAGATCTGCCGGAACCAACCGGCCCAGGCCTATCCGCACGAGTTCGACGTGTGGTGGGGGCTGGCGAACCGGCCGGGGATCGCCCCACTTCTGGAACTCGATGTCACCGAGTCGGGCACTCCCTATGCGGTGATGGAAGAATACTCGGGAAGTTACCGGGAGCAGCTGCGTCAGGGGCCGCTTCCGGTCGACGAGGTCCTCAGTGTGGGGATCACTGTCGCCCAGGCGCTGACAATGCTGCACGCCGAAGGCTATCTCCACCACGACGTCACCCCGGAGAACATCCTGCGCGGCCCCGGTGGGCCGTTGCTCACCGACTTCGGTTCCGCGTTGCCGCTGCATTCCCCGTTCCCACCCGTGTCCGTGGATGCGACCACCATCCGGCAGCTGCCACCGGAAGCGCTCGTCAACGGGGCGCCCACACCGGCATCGGACGTGTATCGACTGGGTGTCACGCTGTGGACCCTGCTGACCGGACACGCCCCCTTCGATCGGAAAGGCCAGCGTCCCCTGTCGGTGGAGGACTACCGGGCCGGAATGTTGACCCAGCTACCGCCGGCGTCCTCCCGCACCGACACGCCCGAATGGCTTCAGCTGATCCTGGTACACGCCCTGGCACCGCGGCCGGAGGAACGCTGTGCCACCCCCGAGGCGCTGGGAGCCGCACTCCAGAACGCCACACCCAACCCTGTGGCCACCACCGCGCAGTACACCATCCCCGAGCTGCCACCGGGCGCTGTTCCCCGGGCCTACGCAGCCCCGGATCCTCCTCCGGCGGCGGCACCGGAACCCGATTCCGGACGGGGACCGGAGTCCCCACCCCCCGGGCAGGACACCGACGCGTCCGGGTCCGCGCCGCCCCCCGACGGGTACACCCAGGACCCGCCGGACAGCCCAGCAGCGACAGCGACACCACCCCCGGCCTCCACCACCCCGGCCGGGGGGACTCCGCTCGACACGTCGGCACACGAACCGGCCCGGGGGTGGGGGCGCCGTCTGGTACCCATGGCCCTGGCGGCGCTCGTGCTCACCGTCGTTGGCGTGGGTGCGCTGCTGCTGGGCCGCACCATCGGAGTTCCGTTCGCGACAGCCGGCTCTACCGAGGAGCCCCGCCCCTCCCCCACCACAACCTCCGATCCGACCACCCCGTCCGGCGAGGCAACAGATCTCCTGGACGAGGAGACCGCCGACACCGACCAGGCGCCCAGTGGCGTCGACCTGGACGACGGCGGTATCAGCGTGCGCCTGTCGTGGACCGACAACACCTCCGGGGAGGATGCGCACCACGTGGTCGGCGGGCCGGAGGACCAGCCGGTCGCCAGCATGGCGCGCGCGGATCCTGGCGAGAACCGGGTTGAGATCATCGGGTTGAACACGGAGGTTGACTACTGCTTCACCGTGGTCGCCCTCGTGGACCCCGAGACCACCGCCCCGGGGCCGCAGGTTTGCACCGAACGCGCAACCGAGACCACGGATTCTCCAGAGTCCCCGAGCCCGAACACCCCTCGGGAGTAGCCAGCCGCGCGGGCGCCCGGACCCATGCCGACCAGCGACCGCCCAGCCGACAAGGCTCGGGTTCCTCTCAGGACGACAGCGCGGCGGCGAGGGCACTGAGCAGCGCCACCACACCCGCGGGTCCGTCCACCACCAGATCCGCCCGGCTGGCCAGTGCCGTGACCTCGGCCGAACCACTGCACACGCACAGCCCGGGCATGCCCTGCTCACGAAGCGTGTCCACAGCGTCGAAGGCGGCAATATCCCCAAGGTCGTCCCCGGCGTACAGCACGGACGTGGCCCCAAGCTCGGCGACCAGGCCGCGCAGTGCGGCGCCCTTGTCCATCCCACCGGGGCGGAGCTCCAGCACCATCCGCCCCGGCTCGATCAGCAGGCCGGTCCGTTCCGCCAGATCGGTGAGGACGGGCCGCAGGGCCGCGAGGGCCGCGGCCGGGTCCGCGCAGCCGCGCGTGTGCACAGCGATGGCCTGCCCCTTGTCCTCCAGGTGCGTCCCGGACGGGGCGCCAGCCAGGATCGTGGGCAGCTCCGCCCGGACCTGGGCGATACCGGGATCGTCGGCGGGAAGTGTGAGCTGCCCGTGCTGCCACCGCTGGTTCCCGTAGGCGCCCAGAACCACCAGGGAGGGAATGTCCTCGAAAGGGCCGAGCCGTGGGACATCCGCGGCGGGACGCCCGGTGATGATGGCCAGTCCGCCAAGGCGCCCGGACAGGTGCCGCAGCGCGGGTGCCGCCCGCGGATGGGCCTGCGCTTGGCCGGGGTCGGTGACGATCGGCGCCAGTGTTCCGTCGTAGTCGAGGGCCACGACCGCGCGGCTGGGGTCGGCCCGGATGTGCGAAAGCCCCCTACGGCCAGCCTCGGTCTCGGGAACCGGCAGCCCCGAGGGCAGATCGCCCGTGGACGTGGACACAGTGGACATCACCACGACCTCAGAGTTCGATTCCCAGCCGACGTGCGGTGCGCTTGCGCCGCCGGCTGTTTCGCAGCCGGCGCAGGCGCTTCACCAGCATGGGATCCTGGGCGAGCGCCTCGGGGCGGTCGATCAGGTCGTTGAGGAGCTGGTAGTAACGCGTGGGGGAGAACCCGAACTCGTCGCGGATCGCCTGTTCCTTCGAACCTTCCAGTTTCCACCACTGGTTCTCGAAGGCGAGGATCCGCGCATCCCGTTCGGTGAGGTCGGGCGTGTCCGCCGCGGACTGCCCCGCAGCGTTATCAGACGGTTCTTGGTCAAAAGGCCCGACAATTGACATTGGGCGCCTCCTCGTCCGGTTGGCGCGAATCATGGTAGCGACTGACGTGTATCTGCGAAGGGTGGAACCACGATGACTGTGCATCGGGGTTACAGTTGCCTGTCCTTCCTCACCGACTACGGAACCTGGGACGGCTTCACCGCGGCCTGCCACGGCCAGTTCCTGCACCACGCGCCGGCGACTCGGGTCATCGACATCACCCACGAAGTGCCCCCCGGTGACATCAGGCGTGGAGCGGTCGTCCTCGCCGACACCGTCAGCACGCTGCCACCGGCAGTGCACGTAGCGGTGGTGGATCCGGGGGTGGGCACCCACCGTCGCAGCATAGCCGTCCGGGCCGGCGGACACATCCTCGTGGGCCCGGACAACGGCCTCCTGCTGTGGGCCGCCGCACGACTGGGCGGTGCGGTCGAGGCTCGGGAACTCACAGCGCAGCAGTACTGGCGCCACCCCGTGTCCCGCACTTTCCATGGGCGGGACATCTACGCCCCGGTCGCCGCGCAGCTCGCGGTGGGGCTCCCTCTCGCCGAGGTTGGTCCCGAGCTTCCGGTCCACAGCCTCGTGCGGCTTCCGGAACCACGCCGGTCCGTGTCGCCGCGTGGCGAGGTTCCCACCGCCAACGGTGAGGTCCGTACCGTCGACCGTTTCGGCAACGTGCAGTTGAGTCTGCTGGACGTGGACCTCCACCACCTGGCTTCCGTGGGCGACACGCTCCACCTCGACAGCGACGGCAGGGCGGATCCCCGAGTCTGGGACACGCCTCTGCCGGTGGCCCTGCCGGTCGCAACCACCTTCGGAGACGTGGCCGACGGGGAGTTGCTCATCCTGGTCGACTCGGATGGTCATGTCGCCATCGCCGCCAACGGGGGGAACGCCCAGGCCCGGCTGGGCCTGCACCCGGGCGAGCCGGTCACACTCCACCAACCGCCGAGCCCCACCTGAACGGGTCGTGTAACAATGAGCCGGCGGGTCGTTCCCAGGTGATTCGATACCGCCACGGGGAGACCACAACACCGGCCGAGGGAATCCGTACCAGCGAGAGAGTTGCCCCACCATGTCCACCCGACGCGCACCACAGTTCGGGATCATTGCCGTCCTTGCCGTCCTCACCGGCGCTACGGCCCCCGCTGTGGCCAACGCCGACGTGGACCACTCGGACCTGAGTCGGGACCAGTGGGCACACGAACTGCTGGATCTGGAAGAAGCCTGGGAGCACGGGCGGGGCACCGGCGCGCGGGTGGCACTCCTGGACACCGGGGTGGACCAGACCCACCCCGACCTCGACAGCGCCATTGTGGACGAGGTGGATGTCACCGGTCAGGACCTCGACCCCGACACCGCCCCCCTGGGACGGCACGGGACCCTGATGGCCGGGCTGGTGGCGGCGCGCGGCCATGGCGAGGAACACGCCGGTGGGGTGTTGGGAGCCGCCCCGGAAGCGGGGATCCTATCCGTGCGCACCACAACCGCGCAGGACGGTAGCGCGGAGTCGGCCGAGCAGGACTGGGTGGTCTCCGGAATCGAACGTGCCGTCTCCGAGAACGCCCAGGTCATTCTGCTGACCGGGCCAGCAACCGGAAGTGAGGCCGAACGCGAGGCCATCGCCGAAGCCCACAACCGCGGCGTGTTCGTGGTCGTTCCCGGAGACGGCCCCCACGTCGCAACGCCCAACGCGCTTAGCGTCAACGCCGTGGACGAACAGCAGCAGCTGGTGTCCCCGGAGGGCGCCACGCCCAACGCCGAGGCGTCCCTGGCCGCACCCGGGCAGGACGTCCTCACCACAGACCCGGATGGTGGCTTCACCGAGGCCAGTGGTACCACCGCCGCGAGCGCGCTCGCGGCCGGCGTGGCCGCCCTGATCAGGGCGGAGTATCCCCAGCTCCGCCCCGACGACGTCGCCGAAGCGCTCCAGGACGGCACGACCAGCCCCCCGGCCAACGACGAAGCGTCCGACACCGGGTACGGTTCCGGGGTCCTGAACGCGGCCGCGGCGCTCGAAGCAGCCGCGGACAGCGCGGAGGACGTTCCGCCCTTCGACCCGTCCCTGGCCGAGGAGGACACCGAGGACAGCCCCTGGCTGTTCTGGGCCACAGTGGCCGCGGGCGCGGCGTTTATCGTGCTGGCGGCGCTCCTGGTGTTCCGACTGGCGCGCGGGCGCCGGGGCGGGACCCGCCGCGCCCGACGGCGCTAGGGCGTGTTACTCGAAGTTGGGAGCGAGGTTGGGCCTGGCCTGACGACGTTCACCCCGTCCCCGATCCCGCTGGCCGTTGCGCGAGGGAGGACGCTCTCCCCCGCAGGGGAGCGGGATGCGCCCCAGGATCACCCCGGTCCCCACTCCCCGCTGGCCGTCGTGCGGGGAAGCGCCACAGCATCCTGCCGCAGCGCACCCTGCAACCCTCCGTTGGCCGTCGTGCGGGGGAGCGCCCCCAGGGCGAGACGCCGCCGGCGGCCAACGATCGGGGAGGGCGGCCGCCCTGGCAGTGCCCCCAGGGTGGGGCACAGTGGTCCACTGCACCACGGCCAACGGGACATGGGGAGCGCGGCGACCGTCAAGGGCACCCCCGCGATGGGACACACTCCCCCACACCACGGCCGGCTTCCCCGTGGTGGTCCGAGGCCCGCGCCGCCGAGCCCGCGGATGATCCACAGGATCCGGCTACCAGGACCGTTGCCGGGCCCTGTTCATCCCTCCGGTTCGGCCAGGACGACGAATTCCGCACCGAATAGGTCGTGGCACACGGCCATCCGCCCCACCCCGGTGACATCCTGTGGCTCCAGGACAACGTCACCGCCACCACGGCTGGCGAGCGCGGCCGCGCTGTCACAGTCACCGACGTTGAAGACCGGATGCCAGTACGGGGTGCCCTCGGGTAGGTGCTCGGCGGCGAGCTCCACGATGCCGCCCTGTTCCTGCTGCTCCTGCTGCGATCCACCCCCCGCGGAGGTGATGACCCGGTAGGTTCCCGTCCCGTCGGGCATGGGCATCTCCGCGAAGTGCCATCCGAAAAGGTCACCGTAGAATCGGGCCGCCACCGAGGGGTCCGGGGTCATCAGCTCGGTCCAGGACAGCGCACCGGGACGGTTCACCAGCTCCAGGCCGGGAGCGCGGTTGGGCTGCCAGACGGCGAACCGGCCCCCCAACGGGTCGCTGAACTGCGCCATCCGGCCTTCCTCTCCGACATCGCCGGGGGCGACCCGCACGGAGCCACCCAGGTGCCGGACCGACGCCGCGGCCGCGTCCACATCCGGAGTGTGAAAGTACAGCATCCATGCCGAGCGCGCCCCCTCCTCCTCGAGCGGCCCCACGGCGGCCACGGCGGCGCCGTCCCGGCGAAAAATCCCGTAGCCGCCGGCCTGAGCGCCGAAAGTCTGGAGGTCCCAGCCGAGGACTGTGTGGTAGAAGGCCGCCGTGGCGTCGACGTCGGGCGAGCCGATGTCCAACCAAGACGGGGTGCCGGGTACCGGGTCTGTGGTGAGCATGAGCGTGTCCTTTCCTGGGGTCGTGCCATGTCCAGAGTCTGACAGCGGGCACTGACAGTCCCCCAAGCTGCATTCTCGGACCGGGAAAGATCCGGCCAAGGAGGGGGTGCAGCGACCCGGGACCGCCCCGGCGCGGCGCGTTCCAGCCCTACCGGCGCGCAGGAGGTCTGGGACCGCTGTGGCGTTGGCAGGCCCGCACTCGCCTCGCGGGACCGACGACCTACAGGGCGGGTTGCGCGGCCAGAGCGTGTTCCGCCCCGGAGCGCAGCTCCTGCACCCGACCGCCCCGGTCCCGCCCGTAGTGCACCGCGTTGGTCAGGATCCCGATATAACGTCCGGACTGTGGGTGTAGGTGCAGGCTGGTTCCCGTGAAACCGGTGTGGTGGACGACACCGGTGTCGGTAACCAGCCAGCCCAGGCCACGGGAGAGGCCAGGCTCCACTGATACCTGTGGCGTCCAGCTGTCCCGCAGGAACCGCGCGAGCTCGCTGGCTCCACCCTCGGCCGCGTAGCTGCGGAGGAGGTCGCGGGCATAGGCACCCACGTCTGCGGCGGTGCTGAACACGCCGGCGTGTCCGGCCACCCCACCCAGCAGCGCCGCGCCCTCATCGTGCACCACTCCCCACGTCGGGGCGGCTCCGCGCACCCGGCGCTCGGTGGGGGCCACGCCGGAGCCACGTGGCAGGGGGCCGTAACACGTTGCCGACATTCCCGCCTGCGCCCACATTTCTGTGGCCACCCGGTCCAGGGGGGCAGCGAGCACGCGCTCCAGTACCAGCCCGAGTAGGACGAAGCCACGGTCGATGTACCGGTATCCACCGGTTGTGGACGGCGTGTCCAGGATCGCCTCGGTGATGTCCCGTCCGGACGCCGCATGCTCCTCCAGCGGGGTCTCGGCATCGAGGCGGGAGGTGTGGGTGAGGATCTGGCGGGTGGTCACGTCGTGGCAGGCGAACGGTCCTCCGGGGACGTAGTCACCCAAGGGAGCATCCAGGTCCAGGAGCCCGTCCAGCACCGCGCGGCCGGTCAGGGTCCAGGTGGCGAGCAGCTTGGTGAGGCTGGCGATGTCGTAGCGGACGGCAGGGCCAGTCGCCACCTCGGGCAGATGCTCGGGCGACAGTTCCCCCACGGAGACGAACTCCCAGGTGTGTACGGTCCCCACCACGACCACACCGCCCGGTATGCGACCGGTGTCGACAAGGACTTTGAGAATGCCACGGAACTCCGAGCCCGTCTCGTTCACCCAGTCCCCGTCACGCAGCATTGTGGGCGTGCCCCCTCCCCACTCGGTTCCACCGCGCTCACCTTGATACCCAGGGGGAACCCGGTCACTCGCCCTCACTCTCGGTGAGCCCGTCGATGACGTCGTCGAGAACAAGAGCGCGATGCCGGTGGGACATGAGCGTGAGCTCTGCCAGGACAGCTGTGGTGTCCACGGTACTCCCCGCGGAGCCCCGGACCACGCACATCTTCAAACACTCGCGTGTGGGAATGGTCCAGGCGGCACGCTCGTCGGCAGGGGCCAAGGTGTAGACGGCCGCAGGAAAGGTGGGGCGGTGTTGGGGACTGAGCCACCGGGCCGTGCGGGCGAGAACGAAGCCCTGCAACAGGGAGTCAAACATCCCGCCGGGACATGGATCCGCGAGGGCCTCCCGGTCCCCCGCGATGCGGCACACGGAGCAGTTCGCCAGCTCGGCACGTAACAGCCAGCGGGCGCGTGGATGCTCGACCTCGGCGTTGTACAGCCGTCCGGGATGGCGGTGTCCCATGAGCTAGGAGATGGGTGTGCTGTGTTCGACGGCAACCATGGCGAGATTATAGAAAGGGACAGCGCGCCATAACTCCCCCGGGACCGGGGTGTTCCCTTCGGTTCCGCCACGCTCTGGACCGCTGCTTCACGATGAGCAGGAGGTCTGTCCACGCGTGCCGGCCCAGCTGGGGCATGCCCTGGGGAAGGGAATGGCGCGGGCACGCTACAACCGCGACCACCCCGAGGTGCACCCCCATGACCCAGTCATCCCCCACATCCCCCGCCCCGGCCGGTCCGGCCGGAATTGCCCCCGCCGAGGCGACCAAACGGCGACATCCGGTCGGTGTCTGGCTGGGGCTGACCCTCATCACCCTCGGCATCTACCACTTCGTGTGGTACTACAAGATCCATGCGGAAATGGCCGAATTCAGCCGTAGCCGCAACCACCCGGTGGCAGGGCCGATGCTGGTCCTCCTGTTCCTCCCCTGGACCCTCGGAATCGCACCGCTGGTTTCGTACTTCCGCACCGGTAAGCGGATTCGCACGGCCCAGGAGACCGCGGGTCTCACCCCGACGTGCTCGGCAGGATCCGGGCTGTTGCTGATGTTCCTGTTCGGCGCCGGAGTGGCCTACTACCAGTCCCAGCTGAACCTCATCGCCGATAGCTGATTGCACGCCGCCTCCGCCCGCCGCACGTCCATGCGGCGGGCGGACGTGCGGCGGGCGGAGGCGACAGTCGCAGTCGCGTTGGATTCCTGGGCAGAGGGAGACACTGCCGAAGCCCGATGGGACGCGCCCGGCACCGGTGGGGGTGATGGCGTCCTGACCCCCGCGTCACCGACGGCGAGACCCTCAATGATGCCCAGCTGGTGGTCAGTGAACTGGTCACCAACGCGATCCACCGCACTCCCAGCCTCGACCATGGCAGCACCCTAGCCCCCGCACCGTCGTGTCCGGTGGCCGTGGTGTGCCCCCAGTCCCCCACAATTTGTTCCTCTGGAAGCGGTGTAGTCAACAGATTCGATCTGTCGCCTCCGCGTTTACCCAGGTCAGATTGTGTGAGAGCCGGCGAGGGGACTCGAACCCCTAACCTATCGCTTACAAGGCGATTGCTCTGCCAATTGAGCCACGCCGGCAGGCCACCGCTCCCACGGAACGGCGACAGTCGCATGCTACCTGGTTACGCGCCACGCGACGACCGGCGGCGGGCAATCTCGTAGAGTGTCACTCCAGCAGCGACCGAGGCGTTGAGGGACTCGGTGCCGTGCATGGGAATGGCCGCCACCGCGTCGCAGGTCTGCCGGACCAGTCGGGACACTCCCTCTCCTTCGGCTCCCAGAACAAGAACCAGCGGATCGGTCACTAGGCTCAGCTCGTCGATGCGTGTCTCTGCCTGGCCGTCCAGGGCCACAGCGAACATTCCCTGGTCCTGATACGTACGCAGGGTACGGGTCAGATTGGTAACCCGGGCGACGGGAAGCCGGGCCAGGGTTCCGGCGGAGGTCTTCCACGCGGCGGTCGTCACACTCGCGGCGCGCCGCTCTGGAATCACCAGGCCGTGCGCGCCGAACGCCGCGGCCGAGCGGGCCACAGCCCCCAGGTTGTGCGGATCGGTCACACCGTCCAGAGCCACCACCAGGGGTGGGGCGTCGGTGTTTCGCGCACTGTCCAGCACCTCGTTCGGATCCACGTAGTGGAACGGGCGCACCCGCAGCATGATGCCCTGGTGGGCGAGTTCACCCTGACCGGCCCGCTGGAGTCGTCGGTCCAGATCCGCCCGGCTCTCCTCCACAACGGGAACGCCGGCGTCTCCGGCCAGCCGGGCGGCCTCGGTGATCCGGTCGTCAGAGTCGAGGCTGTTGGCAAGGTAGAGCCGTGTCGCCGGCATCCCCGCACGCAGTGCCTCCACAACCGGATTGCGCCCCACGAGGAGATTCGGGTCCGCCGTCGGCTCGGGCCGTGCCGGAGGGGACGGCCGTTTGGCAGCGCGCGCACGCTGCCGGTCGGAGTACCAGTGTCGCTGCTCCGCGGGCAGTGTCGACTTCTTGCCCTGGAGCGAGCTCCGGCCCTTGCCCCCGGTGCCGCGGCTCGGCCCCTTGCGGCCACCCTTGCCAGCCATCGTGTCCCCTCTGTGTCCTACAGTGCCGAACTCCCGGTCCGCGCACGGCGGACGCGAATCCCACGCGCGCCGACGCCCCTGGGCGAGACGATCTCGGACCGCACTATCGCGAACCACGGCCTTGCTCGTGAGGCTACCCGTCGTGGGCGGTCCCGCACTCCAGGGCGGGAACCGGACCAGCCTGGAGTCGTCGGAGGTGGACGGGCCTCAGCCGTGAGACAACACCCAGCGGGGACCGTTGGGAGTGTCCTCCACGGTGACCCCGGCCGCGCTCAGCCGATCCCGGATCTCGTCGGCCGTGGCGTAGTCCCTGCGGGCACGCGCGGCCTGCCGCTGTTCGAGCGCCAAGGGAACCAGCGCGTTGACGATCTGGCGCAAACCCCCGTCGTCGCCCGATACCCAGGGCTGTGCCAGGGGATCCAGGCCCAGCACCGCGAGGGTCTGCCGAACCTGCCCGGCGAGTTCAGCCACCCGCTCCTTGTCGCCGGCACTCAGCGCGGTGTTGCCGTCCCGAACCAGGCCGTGCACCACGGCCAGGGCGGCCGGCACCCCCAAGTCGTCGTCGAGGGCCGCGGCGAAGTCCTCCGGCACCCGCGAGGCAGGCTCCACGGAGCCCACCAGATCCTGTGCCCTGCGCAGGAAACCTTCCAGGCGCTGGTAGGCGGCAGCGGCCTCGTACAGCGCCTCGTCGGAATAGTCCAGAACGGACCGATAGTGGGCCTGCCCCAGGTAGTACCGCAGCTCCACCGGTCGTACCTTCGTGAGGATCACGGGGATGAGCAGCGAATTGCCCTCAGACTTGCTCATCTTCGATCCACCCACGGTAAGCAGCCCGTTGTGCAGCCAGTACCGGGCGAAGGGGTCGCCGGCTGCCTGTGACTGCGCAATCTCGTTCTCGTGGTGCGGAAAGACCAGATCCACCCCGCCGGCGTGGATATCGAACTCCGAGCCCAGGTACTTGGTGGCCATGGCCGAGCATTCCAGATGCCAGCCGGGCCGACCTTCGCCCCAGGGTGTCTCCCAGCTCGGCTCACCGGGACGGGCACACTTCCACAGTGCGAAGTCGCGCGGATCCCGCTTGGCCCGCTCCTGCTCGGCGTCCGTGTCGCCGGCGGCACGCATATGGTCCAGGCGTTGGTTGGACAGGGCGCCGTAGTCGGGGAAGGAGCGCACGTCGAAATAGACACTGCCTGCGCCGTCCTCCGGCACATAGGCGTGTCCCCCGTCGACCAGCCGTCGCATAAGCGTGATCATCTCCGGCACGTGGCCGGTGGCCCGCGGCTCCACACTCGGTGGTAGGCAGCCCAGAGTGTCGTAGGCGGCCGTGAACGCGCGAAGGTTGCGCTCGCTGACCTCCCACCACGGGATTCCCTCATCCTCGGCATTGGCGATGATCTTGTCGTCGATATCCGTGACGTTGCGACAGAACGTCACGCGATAGCCCTGAAACGTCAGCCAGCGCCGGAGGATGTCGAAATGCACTCCGGAACGGATGTGCCCGATATGCGGCGGCGCCTGCACTGTGGCCCCGCACAGGTAGATCGAGACACATCCGGCGCGCAGCGGGGTGAAGGTCCGTACCTCGCGCGCACGAGTGTCATAGAAACGCAAGCTCACGCCTCCACCCTAGCGGTTCACCGAGCCGCACCGGTCCGGATGCGCGTGGCCGACACCGCGTCCGGTTTCGGCCCCGGGGGATTTCAGCGCCCGCCTCGTGCCGCGGGCCCACCTCGACTACTCTTCTCCCACGATGGCCGTTACGTCCTCCTCCGCACCCGCCACGACGGCAGCCTCCCGCGGTTCACGCATCCTCACCGGGACCCTGGTCCTCGTGGGAGTCCTGGCCCTGGTGGCGTGTGCCATGCTGCTCTCCTACCACGGGCTCCTCCAGCTGGCCGTGCGCGGCAACGTCGGTGAGCCACACGCGCACGCCTACCCCGTCCTGTTCACCGTGCTGGTGCTGCTCAGCTTCGGGGCCAGCTACGTGCTGCGCGACGCGCCGCTGCGCACGCGCATACTGGCCGACCTGGCGGTACTGCTGCTGCTGGCCGTGGGTGCAGCCGCCAGCGCGGTGCACACCCTGGAACTCCCCATCTCCGAACAGAACCTGACCCTGGTGGTTACGGCGGTTCCCTGGGCGGCGGTGGGACTCGGGTTCTATCTGGCCGTAGCGGTCGGTTCACACCTGCGGGCCCAACGCCGGTCACCCACTCCCCAGACACGGCAGGCCCCGGACGCCACCGGCGGTTCCGCCTCCACCCCTTCCGCGGCACCCCCACTGCGGGGTTTCGTTCGCGACGCCACCACCGAGGACTCGTCCGGAACCGAGGCCACCGCGGCCCCCCGGGCCTCCGCCGGAAAGCAGAACCCGGCCGACCTCGACGAGAGCCAGCAAAGCCAGGAGGACGGGACGAGCAGGGAGGCCACCTCGGGTAGCGAGCCCGAGCCGAGCTCCGGCTCGCCCGACAGGGAAACCGGTCTCGGACTCACCCCGACGGTGGGGGCGGCCGCTGATACGCCACCGGCCACCGCGGACACCGCAGATCCGCCCGCCCGTGGGGACAGCACGGACAGCGGGGACAGCGGGGACAGCGGGGATAGCACTGCGACAGATGCCCCGGAACGGGACAGCAGCCCCGAGGACCGTCCCGAGCAGACCACCCGCCCCGGACCCGAACCGGACGATCACGAGCCCCGCGCGGACGCCACCGTCGGTCACGCGGCACCGACGGAGCAGGCAGCGCCCGGGGACCAGCTCCAAGATCACGCCGAGCACACACCCACGGCCGAGGACAACGAGCCGCAGCCCACGGACGGGACCGCGCCCGACGAGGACACGTCCCCCTCAGTCCGGGCGAGGCCACGGCTGGAGGCCCCGGCGACACTCCCGCAGCGCACTCCCGGGAAGAGCGCGTTTCCCCGACGGAGTCCCGGCCCGCGGAGCGCGGCGCCCGATCCCCCGGCTGACAGGGACACGTCCACGGTGCAGCGCGACGAGGGCTTCGTGCCGGAGGACCAGGTGGACGACCCGGCCACCGACGAGGACCTGGCCCCCGTGGCCGGCTCCCCCGACGACATCCCGCGTCCCGATGCGGCCGGGGAACGGCACAACACCACCAGCGCCATCCCGCGCCGCGCCGTGATCACCCGTCCCGGGAACCGGCACAGCCGGGAAAGTCCATCGGGTCCGGGCACGGCGCCCCCCTCGGGGCGGGTGCGTAGCGGACCCGTGCCCCCGGACGACGACTGACAGCGGGCGGTCCCGGCCGATACCACATCGGGTTCTATCGGGTTCTACGGACAGTGTGGCTGGCCGAGAGGCGTCCGGAGTCAGCCCTGCTGGGGATCGCGGTGCGGCTCGCTGGCCACGCACAGGGCCGTGGCGACGGCTGCGATACCCTCCCCGCGCCCGGTCAATCCCAGTCCGTCCGTGGTGGTCGCGGTGACGGTGACCGAGGCTCCGACGGCCGAGCCTAGAACCTGCTCCGCCTCGACACGACGCGGACCGAGCTTGGGGCGATTCCCGATGACCTGGATCGCGACATTGCCGATCTCGTAGCCGTGCTGGCGTACCCGTCGTGCGGTCTCCGCCAGGAGCGCCCGACCGCTGGCACCGCTCCACTGGGGATCCGAGGTGCCGAACTGGCTCCCCAGGTCCCCGAGCCCACAGGCCGACAGCAGTGCGTCGCAGGCAGCGTGCGCCGCGACGTCGCCGTCGGAATGCCCGGCAATACCGGGCTCACCGGGCCAGTCCAGGCCTGCCAACGCCAGGGACCTGGTGTCATCAAAGGGGTGGACGTCGACCCCGACGCCCACCCGCGGCAGAATCGGTCCGTTCCCGGAGCTCAATTCGTCAGGACTTCGTCGAGCAATGCCTCGGCTTTGTCCTCGTTCGTTCGCTCTGCAAGTGCCAACTCACTGACCAGGATCTGACGTGCCTTCGCCAGCATTCGCTTCTCGCCGGCCGAAAGGCCACGCTCCCGATCGCGCCGCCAAAGGTCTCGAACGACCTCTGCGACCTTGTTGACATCCCCGGAGGCGAGTTTCTCCAAATTCGCCTTGTACCGCCGGGACCAGTTCGTGGGTTCCTCGGTGTGCGGCGCCCGCAGCACCTCGAAGACGTGGTCCAGGCCCTCCTGGCCCACCACATCCCGGACACCGACCTCCTGCGCGTTCTCCGCGGGAACGCGTACAGTAAGATCACCCTTGTCAACCTTCAAGACGAGATAGGTTCTGTCCTCGCCCTTGATAACGCGATTCTCGATCGCTTCGATACGAGCAGCCCCATGATGGGGGTAGACAACGGTGTCGCCGACCTTGAAAGCCATGTGACAAGTACCCCTTCCGCTGGCCTCATCCTACCACGAATCGGCACTGACGGACACGAACGACGTTTACAACGATGCAGGTCAGGGCAGGTATGTGGGTCTTGACAAACGTGAGTTGAACGATCTCGGTGTGCGGAGGACAGTCCTGGATCGGGGCGCCGTGGCTGCCTCGGCAATCGCTCGGACCCGAGCGGCCGGTGCCCTCTCTGGTCGGTACGGTGATACGGCCAGGGTGCGCACCGGCCGGTCATCGCGATTGCGCGGCTTTCCGTGCCCCACCAGCGCCGCGCGCACGCCTGCGGTTAGGATACTGGCCGACCGGTTCGTCGTCTCCCTAGGCATGAGGAGTTACCTGGCCATGCGTAGTAGCAAGCCCGCACCCAGCACCAGGCGGAACGTCGGCTTCGCCGCCATCGCGGCCGCCGCCGCCCCGGTCGTTGCCGGATGCGGTGCCGCGGAGGCGAACCCGGAGAGCCCGGCGTGGGACTACGTTGCCAGCGCCGGCGCCAACGGGGCCACCAACGGGATGGAGGCCCACGGTGCCGTCGTGATCGGCCCCGAGGTCTGCGAGGTGCTTCCGGAAGGCTCGGACGTCGGTTTCTACGCGATGCTCGCCAACACCTCGGTCCCCGACGGGCGGGACCTGGAGGGGCTCACCCGCGACGAACTGGAGTCGGAGCTGGCCGAGTACACCGACGAGCTCACCGACATCACCGTGTCCGTCCCGGACGAACCTCGGGGGGAACACGAGGCGGAGGTTTCGGCCGCCAGTGTGGACTTCGACGGCCCGCTTGAGGTCGTTCCCGAGCAGCCCGTACAGATTTCCCACGAAGACCCGTTGGCGGTACTCGAGGAGCTGGACAGCGACCTGCGCGGAGGCGAGTACATCCAGATGACCCTGTCGTTCGCAGAAGCCGGGGACATGACCATGGACGTACCGGTGATGAACCGCAACGAGCTGGAGACCAGCGGCTTCTCGGAGTACCCGGAGCTGGCCGCGGCCGCGGACGAAGACGGAGACGGAGACGAGGACGGGGACGCCGAGGCGGACGAGGCCACAGCCCCCAGCGAGTGCCAGCCGGAGCGGGACGATTAGCCACGGGCCGTGCCGGGCGAACGGCAGGCGCTCCAGGCCCGCATACCGTGATTCGCCCGGCCCCGGCCGGGGGGCGTGGGCCCGGTCAGCCCACCGGCGTCCTCAGCTCTCGGCCGGTTCGAACTTGTACCCCAGTCCCCGCACGGTCACAATGTGTCGGGGATCCGCAGGGTCCACCTCGATCTTGGCGCGCAGGCGCTTGATGTGCACGTCCAGGGTCTTGGTGTCCCCCACATAGTCGGCGCCCCAGACCCGGTCGATCAGCTGCATCCGGGTCAGGACCCGCCCGGCGTTGCGCAACAACACCTCGAGCAGTTCGAACTCCTTCAACGGCAGCTGCACGTTCTCCCCGGTCACGGTCACCACGTGCCGTTCCACATCCATGCGCACGGGGCCGGCCTCCAGGGTGGCCGGCACCATGGCCTCCTCCTCACCTCGGCGGCGCAGCACGGCCCGGATGCGAGCCATCAGCTCCCGGGTGGAGAAGGGTTTCGTCACATAGTCGTCGGCACCGAGCTCCAGCCCGACCACCTTGTCGATCTCACTGTCCTTGGCGGTCAGCATGATGACCGGGACGCCCGAGCGTTGGCGCAGGGTGCGACACACCTCCGTGCCGGACAGTCCGGGCAACATCAGATCCAGGACCACCAGGTCGGCTCCGGTGCGGTCGAAGGTTTCCAGAGCCGCGGTTCCGGTCTCCGCCACCGCGACCTCGAAGCCCTCCTTGCGGAGCATGTACGACAGGGCATCGCTGTACGACTCCTCGTCCTCAACGACGAGTACACGCGTCACTGTGCTGCCTCCCGATCGGTGTCGTTGGTGGAGCGTCCAGGCTCCTGTGTGGTCGGCCGCGGCAGACGTAGGGTGAACGTCGACCCGGCCCCCTCCTTGCTCCACACCGTGACCTCGCCGTGGTGGTGGGTCATGATGTGCTTCACGATCGCGAGCCCGAGGCCGGTGCCACCCGTGGCACGGCTCCGTGCCGCGTCGACGCGGTAGAAGCGTTCGAAAATCCGCTCCAGGTCCTGGTGCGGGATTCCGATCCCCTGGTCGGCGATACTGATGTCAATGGTGCGCTCGGTAACCTCCGCCGAGATCGACACCCGGGTGCGCTCCGGGCTGTAGGCGACCGCGTTGGCGACCAGATTGCGAACCGCAGTGACGAGTAGCCCCTCGTCGCCGTAGACGATCAGCCCGGTGAAGTCACCGGAGGCGAGCTCGATGTCCTTGGCCTCCGCCGAGAGCCGCACCGCGTCCAGAGCCTCCTCGACCGTGGCCGCCAGATCCACGGCGACCGGATCCGTCATGGGTTCGGCACCCTGGATTCGGGACAGGGTGATGAGGTCCTGGATGACCTTGGTCAGCCGGTCGGCCTCCTGGCTCATCCGGGCGGTGAAGCGGCGCACCGCCTCGGGGTCGTCGCTGGCCTCGGAGATGGTTTCCGCCAGCAGCGACAGGGCACCGACCGGAGTCTTGAGCTCGTGGCTGATATTGGCAACGAAGTCGCGCCGTACGGCCTCGACCCGCTGGCGTTCCGTTTGGTCCTCCGCCAGGACCAACACCAGCCCCATACCGCCGAGTGGGGCCACCCGCACCGCGAAGGAGGTCGAGTCCGGCCCGAACCGGCGCACCGACACCTCGATCTCCGTTTCCCGGATGACACCATCTCGGCGCACCTGCCGCGCCAGGGCGAGCAACTCGGAGATCACCAGCTCCTCCCCCCGGACGATGCCGAAGGCACGTGCCGCAGAACTCGCCCGCAACACCCGGTCCGCCGAGTCGAGCACCACGGCCGAGGACGGAAGCGCGGTCAACACTTCCGCGATTCCGGGAGGTAGCTCGGGCTCCATCGGCTGGTACGGGGACGGTGGGCTCGGCTTCGGGCGCCGGGAGAACCGCCCCAGCACAACTCCCAGGATCAGCCCGACGACGCCGGTCAGCGCGGCGATCAGCTCTGCGTGCACAATTCGAGCCTAACCGGACAGGCTTCCACGACGTTCCCCGCGGCCGCGTGTTATAACCGAGATTCCCACAGAGTTAACCGACACGCCGCGGGCGGTTCATGCACGCCCTGGAAGGATGGGGGCATGCGCGACACCTATCACGAGGAACTCGACGCCCTGGGCGAACGGCTCGTCGAGATGACCAGGCTTGCCCGCCACGCGGTCGCGCGCGCGACCACGGCGCTGCTCGACGCGGACCTCACCGCAGCCCAGGAGGTGATCTCCGGCGACGACGCGGTGAACCAGCTGGAGAACGAGATCGAGTACAGCGCCTTCGACCTCATGGCGCGCCAGCAGCCCGTGGCCAAGGACCTCAGAACCATTATCACTTCGCTGCACATGGCGGGTGACCTGGAACGGATGGGTGATCACGCCGTCCATCTGGCCAAGGTCGCGCGGCGGCGACACCCGGACAGCGCCATCCCCAAGGAGCTGCGGGCCACGGTCCTGGAAATGGGGCATCAGGCGGAACAGCTGGTCATCAAGGCCGGCGAGGTCATCACGGAGCAGGACGCGGAAAAGGCGCTCGAGCTCGACAAGGACGACGACCAGATGGACCGGCTGCGGCGTAAGCTGCTGACCCGCATCCTGGATCCCAGCTGGAAGCACGGGGTCGAGGCGACGATGGACGTGACCCTCGTCGGCCGGTTCTACGAACGATTCGGCGACCATGCGGTGCACGTCGCCGACAACCTCATCTACATGGTGACCGGGGAGAAGCCGGGCGACGAGGAGCGGGAGCCCTAAGGGACGCTACGGCGCGCGGGGCGGTGCCGCTCCGACGGCTCCGCCCCGGAACCGCAGATCAGCGGCCCTGGTTACGAACCGCTTCGATGGCCTCCCGCGCGGCCTCCGGATCGAGGTACTGTCCTCCGGTCCGGCGCGGAGTGAACGACTCGTCCAGGTCGTAGACCAGGGGGATTCCCGTGGGGATGTTCAGCCCCGCGATGGTGGTGTCGTCCACACCGTCCAGGTGTTTGACCAGCGCCCGCAGGGAGTTTCCGTGCGCGGCCACCAGGACGGTGCGGTCGGCGGCCAGGTCAGCGACGATCGCGTCGTACCAGTAGGGCAGCAGGCGCGCCACAACATCGGCCAGGCACTCGGTGCGTGGCATTAGCTCCGGCGGCAGCTGGGCGTAGCGAGGGTCGCCGACCTGCGAGTACGGGTCGTCGGCCGCGAGCGGCGGCGGGGGGGTGTCGTAGGAGCGCCGCCAGACGGAGAACTGCTCCTCCCCGTACTCCTCCCGCGTCTGCGCCTTGTCCTTGCCCTGGAGGGCCCCGTAGTGGCGCTCGTTGAGCCGCCAGGAACGTCGCACGGGAAGCCAGTGCAGATTCGCCTCGTCCAGTGCAATGTTGGCGGTGCGGATCGCGCGCCGCAGCACGGACGTGTGCACGATGTCCGGCCGAATGTCGGCTTGGGCCAGTAGGCGGCCGCCGCGGCGGGCCTCGTCCTCCCCTGTGGCGGAGAGATCCACATCCACCCAGCCGGTGAACAGGCCCTTCGCGTTCCACGTGCTCTCGCCATGTCGTAGCAGTACCAGTCTCGCCATGGTGGCCAGCCTAGCGAGTTTCCGCAGACGGCGCTGTGGGCGGTGGGGTCGGCGAGCTGTCCCGGGACTGTTCGCTGCCCCGTGCCGCATCCCCGCCCGTGCCCCCGGCGTCCTCGGCCGCCGGGGGTGATGTGGCGTCCGTGTCCGGTGGCGTGTCCGTATCCTCGATCAGATGCCGGAAGGCGGCGAGGTTCCGTTTACTCACTCCGCGGGCGGTTCGCCACTGCCACTCCCGGCGGATGGAGGAGGCGAACCCACGTTCCAGGGCCGGGTTGAAGTTCTCGTCGGAGTAGGTGAGCGCGCACCCCAGCAGCCGGTCCACCTCGTCCGCGGTCACGGCATGCAGCGGCAGCCGTCCGGACAGGTAGACGTCGCCGATGTCATCCGTGACGAAGGACAGCACGTACATGTCCTCGCTCTTGCGCAGCAGCCACTGGTAGAAGGCGGCGTGGTTCTCGTCGGGTTGGCGGCAGAAAAAGGTCTTGATCCGCAGGCTGTGGCTGCCCACGCCCAGCCACACCTTGGTTGCGAGTTTGCGCTGTCCGGGCAGGGTGACCAGGAAGGCGTGTTCGTCCTGGCGTTCGTAGTCCACCTCGGCCCGTTCGAGCGCGGTTTCGAGTTCCTCGATCGCCGTTGCGCGTGTGGTCACTGTGGTCCTCTCTGCACGCGGTCCGCCCCGGCACTCAGGCGGGTGCGGACTGTGCCGGTGTTCCCAGGGTCGACTGGTAGACGTCGAGGAGGCCGTCCACCGTGGCGGACCAGCCCAGACGTTCGGCGTGCTGACGTGCCCCGGCAGCCAGCCGTCCCCACCAGGCCTGGTCCCGTACCAGGCGGGCCAGTTCGCTGGCGTAGTCGGTGGGATCGTGACCATCGACCAGAACTCCAGAGATCCCCTCACGTACGGCGAGCGGTAGCCCACCGACCCGGGCGGCAAGCACCGGGGTCCCGCACGCCTGGGACTCCACGGCTACCAGACCGAAGGACTCGGCGTGTGAGGGAACGACGGTTGCGGTGGCCGCCCGGTAGTAGGTGGCGAGGTTGGTGCCGGACGTGGGTCCATCCATCCGGACCAGGTCGCGAACACCCAGTTCGGCGGCGAGCTGGAGGAGACGCCGGGGCTCGGCGGGCTCGCCCGAGGAGCCGCCCACGAGCGCGACCACCAGGCGGTTCCGCAGCTCGGGGTGGCGGTGCACGAGCTGCGCGGCGGCCCGAATCAACACCTCCGGGCCTTTGAGCCGTTGGATCCGCCCGGCGAAAAGCAACAGCAGGGTGTCCGTCGGCAGCCCCAGCTCGGCGAGGGCCGCCGAGCGCGACCCCGGGGTGAAGACCTCGAGGTCGGCGCCGGGCGGAACGATCGTCACGCGGCTCGGATCGGCCCCGTAGTGCTGGGCGAGCTGCTCGGCCTCCACCGGAGTGTTCGCGACGATCCGGTCCGCGGAGCGCACCAGGTGGGCCTCGCCACGGAGCCGCGCCTCGGGCTCGGCGGAGACCCCGGCCGCGGGCCGAGCGAGATCCTTGACCCGCGCCAACGTGTGCATGGACTGCACCAGAGGGACACCCCACCGCCGAGCCACGGTTACGCCCGCACGTCCGCTGAGCCAGTAGTGACCGTGCACCACATCGTAGGGCTGCCCCGCCGCTTCGGTTCGCAGCACTCCGAAGATGAAGGGGCACAGATAGCGGGTGAGGCTGTTCTTGTCCAGTTCGCCAGCCGGACCGGCCGGAATGTGGTGCACGTCCACTCCGGGGGCGAGCTCCACCGTCGGGGGCTGGTCGAGACTCGTGGCGCGCGTGAACACGTCCACGGCCGCCCCGCGCCGCGCCAGCCGCTTGGTGATTTCGGCCACGTAGACGTTCATGCCTCCCGCGTCGCCGGAACCGGGTTGTTCCAGTGGGGAGGTGTGCATGCTGAGCATCGCGATGCGTCGTGGCGTCGACGCGACCGCGGGGCTCGAAGTGTCCTCGGCCTGGGCCTCTCGCTGGACCCGCAACTGCCGCACTGTCGTCTCGCTCCCTGATCCCGACTCTGCTGGAGGTCCACCCAGCCCAAACGCCGGCACGTGGGCCTCTGTTCCCGGGACCCAATGATGACGTCCGAGCGGATCCACTCCGGCATCCGGGGTGGCGCTGGCACAGGACACCCCTCGGGCGGTAGCCAGGGGTGATGCGTGGACGGGGAGGGCGCTTCTGGGGGCGCCCACCAGGCGAGGGGTTGGGAAATGCCAATGAGGGGGGTGGGGATGGGCACTGGGCACCCCGCGTCCACACTCCTCCGGGGGCACTACGCGACGTAGTAGGTGGCGCAGTAGACTGAACCTCATGAATCGGCTCGGTGATCTGGAACGCGCGGTCATGGACGTACTCTGGGAACGGGGCGAGCCGTTGACGGTGCGCGAGGTAGGTCGTGCCCTCGCGGATCGGGACCTGGCACACACGACGGTGATGACCGTCCTCGACCGATTGGCGAAAAAGGGTATCGTCGAACGGACACGTGAGGGACGGGCCTGGCGGTACCAGCCAGCTGCCAGCCGGGAAAGCTACGTCTCGGAACTGATGATGGACGCCCTGGGACAGACGGGCAACCGGGACGCCGCGCTCGCTGCTTTCGTCCGGTCCATGAGCGGACCGGAAGCGGAGGCGCTACGGCGCGCCCTCGGAGAAACGGACGACACCTAGGACGCAACCGTATGGTCAGTGCCGCGCTTCTTACCGCGATCTCGGTGGGATGCCTGCTGGGAGCGGTGTGTCTGCGCCGTGCCTCCTGGCCCATCCGTGGACCGCACGTCGCCGTGGTTGTCTGGCAGGCACTGGGGCTGGCGTGGGGTATCGCAACGATCGGCGCCCTACTCGCCTTCGCTGTCGCCCCGTACGGCTTGGGCGTGGTCGGGGGAATCTCGGCGCTGTACGCCGAGGCCCGCTCCGGGGGAGTTTCGCTGGCCCGGCTGGACGCCTCCCCCTTCGGCGCCGCCGAGCTGGGGGCGCTTCTGGCCGCCCTGGCGCTGACCGCGCTGCTGTGTTCCGCGCTGGCGGTGTCCCTGTTCCAGGTGCTGCGTACCCGGCGTCGGCACCGGGAGCTGCTGCGGCTGGTGGCCCGGGATGATCCCGAGGTTCCCGGCGCGCGCGTGCTCGACCATCCGGGAACCGCCGCCTACTGCCTGCCCGGGATCACCGGTGCGCAGGTGGTGATCAGTACCGGGGCGGTCGCTGTGCTCCAACGGCGGGAGTTGTCCGCGGTGCTCGCGCATGAGCACGCGCATCTACGGCAGCGTCACGACCTGGTGTTGCTTCCGTTCTCCTCGCTCAAGCGCGCGTTTCCGAAGGTGCCGTTCGTCGAGTCCTGCTACAGCGCGGTCGCTCTGTTGATCGAAATCTGTGCCGACGATCACGCCCGCCGCACCCACTGCGCCCGGGAACTAGCCACGGCGCTGCTGCGGTTCGGATCCAGTGGCAAGGGCACGGTTCCGCCCGGGGCGCTGGCCGCGCAGGCGGACTCGTCCGAGCCCGAGGTGGTGACCCGGGTATCCCGCCTGTTGGACCCGACCCTGGAGCTGTCCCGCACGGCGACAGCCGGGGCGCTGCTGTTCGCCACCACGCTGATGACCACCACCATGGCCCTGTGGAAGATCCCGTTCTAGCGGGAAGCGTGGTAGCCACTCGGGCGGCTCGGGCACGCACGGGGTGCCTCGCGCGTTTAGTCTGAAGAAGGAAGCCAACCCGCGCCTGGCGGGTTGAACGTCGAGGGTGGGGTTCGATGGATGCCGCGCTGGTGACAATCCCGGGAGTGACTTCGGTCGCCAATATCCTGTTCTGGCTGATCTTCGTCGCGGTTTTCGTGGTCTCGCTGTACGCGCTGGTGGATGCGGCGAAGCGCCCCGCGGAAGCGTTCGTGGCGACGGACAAGCAGACCAAACAGCTCTGGCTGATTCTGCTGGGGGTGGCGACCCTGGTCGGGTTTATCACCGTGTTCGGTGGTTCCCGCATCCTGTTCCTCACGATCGCTGCCGGTATCGTCGCGGGAATCTACCTGCTGGACGTGCGGCCGGCCCTGAACGCGATCACCGGGGGGCGGGGCCCGTACGGCCCCCGTTAGGGCTGGTTTTTGGCAGGTCTGCGGGGTGGGGTGCTGGTCGTGCCGCCTCGGTGGGAATGGGCGGAGGCCAGGAACGCTCCGTTGTCGAGTGAGCGCTACTGGCTGCGCTGATGCGCGCCGATCCGCCCAGGCGAGAGGGACAGCAGCCGCACCCACCCTGGGCCATGGGGGCAGCCCCGCCGGGTGTACATGAGAGCCAGCAGGAGGCGTTCGGGACGCTCCCGCACCCGCACGCTCCCCGGGGAACGTGCGGGTGACGGTGATTGGTTGCGGCACGCGCCGTCTCGGCCGCCGGCGGCGTCGCGTCCCGGTGGTTACCGCTGGTGTCCCGTTCCCTGGGGCGCTCCCCCGCACGACGGCCAGCGGGGACGTGGGTGCGGCGCCCGCGGGGGCGCCTCCCGCTGCCCGGGGAGCGTTTTCCGGCACGGTGGCCAGCGGGGACGTGGGTGCGGCGCCCGCGGGGTGGCTCCGTGGTGGGGGGGGCGGCGTGGTTTTCTGCACGACGGCCAGCGGGATACGGGGTGTGCTGGGGGTGTTCTGTTGGGCCGGATGGCCCTGCGTGCGGTGGCCAGCGGTGAGTGGGGGCCGCTGTGCACATCCCTGCGGTCCATCAGAAACCCGGCCCCCACCTCATAGCCCCCGGGCCACCATCAACCGGAGCAGAGGAATCCGCCCGCACCACCCACTCTGCACGAAGGGATACGCCCAGCAGCCGCCGCTCCCCCGCGCTCGTTGGCCGTGGTGCGGCGGAGGGCACCCCCGGACGCGACGCCGCCCGCGGCCACCACCCGCCGGATGGCAGGAGACGTCCTCGCGCCGGGTTCTTCAGAGGGTGTGGCGCTGGTGACTGCGGTTAGCTGCACGCGCTGCGGTAGCCACCGGCCGCGCGCACCCGTAACCAACGACCATCACCTGGGCGCCTGTGGATGAATCACGCGCCGCAGGCGCCCCACCGTGGGAGTCGTCGTTGAGTGGCCCATGGCACCCCCATCACGGGGCACCCCCAGGACTACGCGCCGCCCCCACGTCCCGTTGGCCGCCGTGCGGGGGAGCGCCCCAGGGAACGGGACACCAGCGGTAACCACCGGGGCGCGACGCCGCCGGCGGCCGAGACGGCGCGTGCGGATCGACGATTGCCGCGACCACAACCCCCTCCCCTTCCCAAGGGGGTGGGGTCGGGGACGAGGACGGAGCGGACGTCGCCAGGCCAGGCCCAGCCTCGCTCCCCCCAAGAAGGCAAGCCCTGGTTGTACTGCCCCGTGGGGCGAGCCAACACTCGTCACTGGTCGACAGGCCGCCCCGAGTGGCCGGTTCCGGACTGGCTCCGCGGTTCGGGTATGGAGGTCTCACCCTCGGAAACCTGTGCCTCGGAATCGTTCCAGCCGCAGAGATGACGGACGAGTTCCCACAGGGTGGACGCGTAGGCGGCGTCGCGGGTGTACCAGGCGTGCCCGGAGATGGGCGGCGGCAACGCCTCCCCCGGCGCGCGGCGTAGCGCCCGCGGATCGGGCAGGGGTGCACACTGCGGGATGGTTTCCCGGCTGAGATGGATCGGCCCACCGATCGCGTCGGTGGCGCGCCACAGGTTGCGCCAGTGGCTGATGCGCGTGGCCAGATCGTCCAGTGCGGCCGGCCCGAAGTAGCTCGGGAAGTAGCGGGCGTAGAGCCGGTACAGGGGAGAGCCGTGTGTGAGTAGGGCCACTCGGTCCTGGGCATGGTGGGGAAGCTGCCACACGGCGGCGGCCGCCAGCACCGAGCCCTGGGAGTGGCCGGAGAACAGCACCGCGCTGCCGCTACGGGTGAGTTCCGTGACCCGGCACACCAGCTGGGGCACGGCCCGCTCGGTGTAGCACGGCGGGGCCAGCGGATGGGCCCCGCGGGGCCAGAAGGTGCCAATATCCCACACGATCCCCAGCATCTGGCGGGTGGGCTTGTCCTGGTACGCGGCACGGCCCAGCCACACCAATGCGCCCAGGAGCAGGGCTCCCAGCAGTGAGCCGGCCGGAACGAGCCATGCCAGCAGCGAACCGAGCCAGCCGGGGCCGTACGTGCCGAGCGCCTGGGGTGTCAGGCTGGCCTGGCCACCGTCCGGGGGCAGCGGGAAGAGCCATCCGCCGACTGCGGCCACGAGTATGGTGCCGGTGAGTGCGAGCACCGGGACGAGCATGATGGTCGCCAGCAACGGCAGGCGTTCGGTGAGCTGGCCATGGGCGATGGCGCGGGTAACGCGGTCCTGGCGTTGTGGATGCTCGGTCCAGTCGGTGTAGGTGCGCGCGGCCAGGCGTCCGGCCCGGGCGTGTCTGCGTCGTTCCAGCAGCCACACCAGTGGGAGGACCACGACGGTTGTGGCTGCCACCAGCACCAGGGTCAGCTGGAGCCACGGGTAAACCACCGGAGTGGTGAAGGCCAGGCAGCCGGCCTGCTCCGCTCCCGGATACAGGCATCCCCCGAGCCATTCGGGTACCTGGGTGCCGAGGGCCGCGCTGAACACACCGCCGAGGAACAGGCCGAGCAGCGCTGCCGCTGGACCCGCCATTCCGCGCATCGCCGTGGTGGCACGGGCCCGACTGCCGCGGTACAGGGCGATCGCGAGGACCGCAAGTATCAGCACTAGGACCGCCTGGATCGTGAACAGCGCGGTGAGCAGGGTGGCGAGCCCCGGCAGGGACCCGTCGGGGGTCCAGGTGGGACGGGGCCACAGTGCGGCATAGCCGGCGGCAGCGAGCACAGCGGCCAGGGCGAGGTTCCGCACCCAACGGCCGATGGGATCCGCCCAGCCGTGCCAGGCCGAGTCCGGAACGGCTACCAGTGCCACACAGCAGGTGGTGAGGATCGCCAGCAGCAGAGCCAGGCCGAACCCGGTCAGGCGGGCGGCAGGTTCGTGGTCCCACCCCAGAGGCGCTGTGATCAGCAGTGCGGCGATAACACAGCAGGCCAGCGCGATGTGTAAACAGCGGAGGCCGCCAACCAGACGGTATCCGCGCCAGAAATCCGGGTGGCTGAGGGGGGCGGGATGCTGCGCGATCGGGGCGGGGGTGTTGGGGTCGTCCTGGACGGTTGTGCCCGTGGCCGACCGGGGGGCCGCGTGGGGCTCTTCGCCGGCGCACACAGCCTCGAACCGGCCGCCGGTACGCCGGGAGAGCCGCCACAGCACCACGAGGACGAGCAGGGGAAGTACCGCCCCGACCACGAGTGCGGTCCCCGTTTGGGCCAGGGGGGCGCCGGGGGCGGCCAGGAATCCCAGCCAGGGGCGCAGCTCGGCACAGTCGGTGCCGTAGCCGGCGCACTGCCAGGCCACGAGATCCATGCCGATCCCGGCGGCCGCGGTGATGAGCAACGCGGTGAGGCTCAGTGCGAGCAGTCGGACCACGGCACCGTAACCGTGATTGGCCCACAGGTGCCGGCGGCTGGCGCCCGGGCCGAGGCGTCGCGGCCGCATCCAGTAGGCCAGATTGACCAGGAGAAACGGAAACAGGAGGAGCCACAGTGCCCGGGTGGGAGTACCGGAGGTGAGGTTGCCCCAGGCGAAAACCTCACGGCGAACGCCGGGGCGGGTCTCGGCGTCTGCGGCCGTGCGTCGCTGGAAAAAGCCGGCGAGCTCGTCCCCGCCCACCCGTTTCACCGGGACAACGTCCAGCAGTTCGGTCGCCACACCCCCGCTGACTCCGTGAATGCGGAGCTCGACAACATCGGGGGTGGTGGGGTGGGGGTCGATGGTCACTGCACCAGTTCCTCGTCGGCGGTCCAGGTGTTACATGCGCCGGGTCGCTGCTCGGTGAACCCCGCGTGGGTCCAGTATTCGCTGTTGTCCGCAGTCCCGTGGGTGCGTTCGTCCTCGTCGAGCTCGTCCTGCTCCCCCCGGCCCGCGGCGCTGGTGTCATCGGCGGTGGCCCGCGCGTCCTCCAGGAGCACCTGTACGTCGTCCTCATCGAGGGGATAGGTGACCGCGATGGAGCCGAGGAACACCCCGGCCAGACAGTCCGCCTGAAGTTCGCTGCGGCGGGTCCACTCGTTGCGTTCGGCGGTGGTGGGGGCCTCACTGCGCTGGTCGTGGTAGTACTCCAACAGTCCGGCCTCACTTTGGACATGGTGCGCGTACTCGTGGCTCAGCAGGGAGGCGTAGACGACGCCGTTGGTCTCGCCCAGCCACTTCTCCACCACGTCGGAGGTCCCGATGTAGATTCCGGAGCTGGCCCGGCAGTAGAAGGCACCGGCGGCCGAGGGGTAGTCGCGACAGGGGCTGGTCCCGGGCTCGGACCAGAACACCCGGTTCGCGGGCTCGAACGGAAGATCCGCCCGGGCGAACTGGGTGGACCAGGCATCATCGAGACAGTCGGCGACCGCGTTGAGGAAGGTCTCCATGGACGTGGAGTCGTGCACGTTCAGGTCCGGAACCGGGCAGGGCCGGGGGGCGAGTGGCTCGGTGCCGTAGAGGGGATTGTCCAGGAGCGCTTCCGCCCCGCTGGGTCTGCGCGTGTCGTCGTTGCTGTCCTCATCTGCGGCGTCCGCGTCCGGTGTGGCCGCATCCGGGCCGGCACCTCCGGGGCTGTGCTGGTCCTGCTGGCCCGGTTCGGCCGCCCCCAGGTCCTGCCCCTGGGGGCGCGGGAAGGCGGGTTCATCCGCAGGCGTCTCCGTGGAGTCGGTCGACTGACCCGCCTGGTCGGCGCGGTCGGTCTGCGACGTCTCGGACGGCTGTGGTGCGGGCTCGGCTCGGACCACGGTCCACACGAGTGTGGCCAGGAGAAGTGCCACAACCGCGAGTGCCGCGTGCAGGGCGCTCCGCGAACTCAGCCGCACGTTCCTCCACTCGATCGACTACTCGACCAGCTCATCCCGTGCGTCCCAGGTGTTGCAGGCGGCCGGATCCTGCCGGTCCAGGCCGTGCTCGGTCCACATCGCCCCGTTCTCCGGTGTGCCGTGGGTCCGTTGGCGCTCCGGCTCGACGTCACCGCGGGTTCGCACATCTTCGAGGATATTCCCGCGCTCCTCCTCCCCAATCGGGAAACTCTCCGCAACCGATCCCAGGAAGGCACCGCCCAGACAGTTGGCCTGGAGCTCACTGCGACGGGTCCAGGCCTCCTTGCGTTCCGCGGTGCTCTCGGCCCCCCGCGTGGCCTGGTAGTAGTCCAGGATCCCGGCTTCTCCCTGCACGTGGTGCCCGTACTCGTGGCTCAGCAGCATGGAGTACTTTTCGGGCTCCTTGGCGTGCTGGGTGTTTTCCACAATGTGTTCCACCCCCAGGTACAGGGCCTGGTTGGCACGGCAGTAGAACGCGGCCGTGTCGGCGGCGGGATAACGCCCACAGGGGCTTTGTCCCTCGGTCATCCAGTACACGCGGGTCGGGGGGCTGAACGCGAGGTCGGCGGTGTCGAACTGTCGTTCCCAGGTGTCGTCCAGGCAGTCCGTGAGCTCGTGTAGGTAGGCCTCCATCGACTCTGGCTCGGTGACGTCGAGGTCGGGTGCGGGGCAGTCGCTGCTGTCCAGAGGCCCGGTGTCGTACAGGGCGTTGGCAACGAGAATCTCGTGCTCGATGCCCTCGGATCCGGCCCCTTCCTCGGGGATCTCGGAGGTCGCGCCGGTGGGTTCCATCTCACTGGCGGGGGCCGCGGGCGCCAGTGCGGTTCCGCTGGCCTGTTCCTCCATGATCGTCGCGGCACTGACGAATCCGGCGAGCCCGATGGCGCCCAGCCCCGCCGCGACCACCCCGAGGACCCCGAAACTGAACCGTTGGCGCTGCTGGTGCGGCCGGGGCCGCAGTCCGGAACGTTTCTCCCGCACCAGCATGGATTCCGTCCTCACCATCCTTAGCTCAGCCATGACCTGTGCCACGTTCAGCTCGTATTCAGGAGCAACTTTCCAATTATGCAGGTGGCGGTGACGTCGCAGCGAGGGCCTGTCGCGGCCGATCATGGCCACGTTGCCCTGGTCACCACGATCGGGCTGGATCGTGCCGCCCCGAACGGCACCGGATAGGCTCACTTCGCGATGTGGTGGTTGCGACGTCGGCTCAGGGGCGCGGGCACGGTGGTGCTCGTGGTGTTCGGGCTGCCCGCGCTACTGGGCGTCACCACGCCCCTACAGGATTCCGCGCAGCCGGGCACGGAGCCCACGTCCGGTCCACCGTCCACGCTCGACACCGTCGAGGCGGGCGACGGTATCGCCAACCAGATGCGGCTGGTCATCGACCGCGACGGTGTCCTTCGGGTCACCGAGCGGATCAGTTTCGCCGGCGAGGTTCCCGAGGAGTTCACCCGCACCTTCCTGGTACGTGAGCCCTACGACAGCGAGTTGGATCAGCTCTATCCGATCGACGGCGTGCGGGCCGAGGACCATGCCGGCTCCCGGGTCGATGTGCAGACCGATGCGGGCCGCGAAGTGACCAGGCTGGTCATGGACACCTCACAGGTCAGCTCTCCGACGCCGGGAGCTGTTCCCACCCTGGTCCTGCGGTACGAGGTCCGGGGGGCTACGGTGCATCTCGGTGACCGGGTGGAACTGGACTGGCTGGCGGTGGGTGGCTACAGCCGGCCGGTCGCCGAAACCCAGATCGAGGTAGACGCGCCGCTTCCCCCCAGTGCCCTGTCCTGCGCGGCCGGGGATCCCCGCAGCACCATCTACTGCACCTCCTCTGGTATGGGTGGACACGAGGCGTTGATCGCCCAGTTCACCCAGGCTGAGCTCGCCCCGGGCGAGATCTTGCGGATCAACGTGAACTATCCCGGGGAGAGCCCGGCCTACGGTCCGATCACCGATCGCCCGTTCTCGCTGACCTCGGCCTTCCGCATCACGCCGCTCACCGGTGGGGTGTTTGCGGCCATCCTGCTGGTGCTCGTCGGGGGGCTGGTGCTGCTGATCCGTGCCCGGGGTCGGGAGGAACGGATCCAACGGGCGGAGATGGCCGCCGGCGACCATGCGCCGGTGGTCTGTGAAAGCTCCGGGATGCGGTTCGAACCACCCGATGGTGTGCACCCGGGCCAGATCGGCACCCTGGTCGACGAGCAGGCCGACGTGGTCGACATCACGGCGACCGTGGTGGATCTGGCTGTGCGCGGCTACATGGAGATCGAGGAACTTCCGGCGTCCGGCCGTGCGGGCGTGGAGCGGCTGGCCGCCGTGGACTGGCGCCTGTTCCGCAGCGCCACCCCGCCGGCCAACGACCGGCTCCTTCCCTACGAGCAGCTGGTGCTGGATGCACTGTTCCAGGACGGAGACACGATCCGAGTCTCGGATCTGGGCGAGGGGTTCGCGGACCGCCTGGCCGAGGCTCGGGACGAGCTCTATCGGGACATGGTGCATCTGGGGTGGTTCGCCCGTCGGCCCAACAAGGTCCGCAACCGGTGGACCACCCGCGGGATGGTGCTCACGGCGGCGGGGATGGTGCTGACGGTCGTTCTGGCGATCCAGACCACGCTGGCCTTCATCGGCCTCGCGGTGATCATCGCTGGGGCCGCGGTCACGGTCGGTGCGAACTACATGCCGGCCAAAACCGCCCGTGGAAGTACTGTTCTGGCGCACACCCTCGGTTTCCGCCGCTACCTACAGCGGGCCCGGGCCAGCGACATTCCCGAAGAGGAACGGCTTTCCGTGTTCTCCCACTACCTGCCGTACGCGATCATCTTCGACAATGTGAACGTCTGGGTTCGCATCCTCGCGACGGAGCTCCGCAACGAGGACCTGCCGTGGTTCCACGGCCCCGACACCTGGCACCGCGACGATGTCGCCCGCTCCATATCGACCTTCGTGGTGACCCTGTCCGGGGTGATCTCCAGCACTCGACCGTTCCGCACGTTCATCTGAGCACGAGCTGATTGGGGGAAGCCGGCATTGCGTGCCGTGGTTCAACGTGTGAGCAGCGCCAAGGTCACCGTCGAGCAGGCGGTGGTCGGCGAGCTGCGGGAGGAAGGGCTGCTGGCCCTGGTGGGGGTAACCCACACCGACGGGAAGGAGGAGGCGCGTCGCCTGGCCGCGAAACTGTGGAATCTCCGGCTACTGCGGGACGAACGGTCCTGTGCCGAGTTGGGTGCCCCACTCCTGGTGGTCAGTCAGTTCACCCTGTACGGCGACGCTCGCAAGGGTCGACGGCCGACCTGGCACGCGGCCGCTCCGGGGCCGGTGGCCGAACCGATGGTTGAGCAGGTTGTCACCGAGCTTGAGCAGCTCGGTGCGCGCGTCGAGACGGGGGCGTTCGGGGCCCAAATGTCGGTCAGCCTCACCAACGAGGGTCCGATGACCCTGTTGCTGGAGGTCTGAGGTCAGTTCCGGGCCTCGGCCGGGACGACGTGCGCGATATGCAGCTTCTGGCCGTCCGGTGCGGCCAGTACGGCACGGCCGTCGCGCAGAACGACCTGGCCGTGCACCTCGAGCAGGTCACCCGGGCACACAGCCCACTCGCGGTACTCGAACTCGATGGTCTCACCGCGGAATACCCCGATGATCTGACCGCGGACCCGGTTGAGGAGGTCGTCCCCCGCCACCCGCGCTCCCGGCTGGCTCGGACCCACCACCCGTCGCAGGCACAGCCGCACCTGGCTCACCTCCGCCCCCGTAGGGTCCACCAGCATCCCGGCGGCGTCATCCGGTGTCTCCGCCGTGAGGCCGAAGTCAGTCTCCGCAGCGTACTCGGCGATCGAGTCGGCCCGGCGCGCGCGTTCGGGGCCGGACGCCGCGGCATCCGCACCCTCCGTGGGCGATGCCCAGTAGTGGCGCAGCACCTCGTGGCCGTGCCAGACACATTCCACCCCAGCCAGTCCGGAGGCCTGCACCCCACACGTGCCCACGGTGGCTCGACCACGCACCGTTACCCGCTCCCCGACCCGGGATCGCGCCTCGGACGGGGACAGGGCGGCGCTGCCGCTGTTGGCCCGCCGGCTGCGCCACAGTAGTACCAGCAGCCCCGTCGCCACCAGCACGACCAGCGCGATCCCCAAGCCCGTCACCGTTTCCGCCTCCCAAGCCCTCACCGATCAACTGCCCCGCCCCTGACTACCACCCCGCACCGATGCCCAACTCCCGTGCGTGGCAGATGGTTGTGCACAGTAGTACCTCATCGACAAACACCGGGAACGAACACTGGATGACGTCGGTGCGGACCGTGGCGAACACCGCAGCGACCCATCGACGTGTTCCGGGACCAGGTGCCCCCTGGCGGCCGCTAGTCTCGGGGACTATGCACGTAGAACAGCACCCGGCACTGGCCCGTATCGCGTTCCTCATTGGTCGCTGGGAGGGCGTTGGAGTGGCCGGATACCCGGAGGCGGAGGAGTTCCAGTTCGGTCAGGAGGTCGAGTTCAGCCACGACGGCCTGCCCTACCTGAACTACACGAGCCGGGTGTGGCGCATGAACCCGGACGGCTCCCTCGGCGAGTTCGTGACCGCGGAGTCCGGGTACTGGCGGGTCCGGCTGGATGAGGACACCAACGACACCGGGACAGGCACCGGTGACAGCGAGGATCCGGAGAAGACCGTTCACGTCGAGGCCCTCATCTCGCACCCCGAAGGGTTCAGTGAGGTGTACGTCGGCAACGTGTTCGCCAACCGCATCGAGATGTACACCGACGTGGTGATGCGTACCGAGACCGGCTTGCAGGCCACCGCCAGCCACCGTCTCTATGGCCTGATCGGGGAAGACCGGGAAAACCTCGGCTACGCCTGGGATCTGGCCGCGCACGGGCACGAACTTCAGTCCTACATGTCCGCGCAGCTCAAGCGCGTGGCCTGACGCCGCACGGGGTGTCCGCCCCGCAGTCGAAACCTGCCAGCGCCAGGGACCGTCCAGCAGGACGGACGGTCGTGTGTGGCCCGTAGCGGAGGCGCGAACCGACGCACCCCCACAGAACCGGGACAACGGCCACCCCCGACATGGGCAGGCTCCCGGGCCTACTCCACCGCGGCCGGGACGGCAACGGCGGGACCGGCTGGACTAGGCCGGTCACCCGGGAGCCTGGGTGTCCGTTGTGGATTCGCTGGGCGAATCCCTACCGAGGGCTGCCCTAGCGGACGGACACCTCGCGAGTCCGATAAGCATGCATTCTTCGGACCACCTCCTTTCCCGCGTGCGATCGACATTAGGGCACGTCACCAGATCGGGCAAGAAGTTTTTCGCACGCCGGCACTCTCGCTTCCCGACCCACGCGGGTTGACCACCGAGGCCATCCGCATAGGCTCGCAGGCATGGGGGAATCGAGCTTGCTGGACCGCCCCGGCGCCGTCGCCGCCGAGGAGCCCGACACCGACATCGCCGCCCACTACGGCGAACCGGTCGCCGAACAGCGCGCCCTGGACAGTGCCGTGGGCTGGGTCGACCGCAGCAACCGTGGTGTGGTGCAGGTCAGCGGACCGGACCGGCTGGGTTGGCTGCACAGCCTCACCAGCCAGTATCTGGACGGTCTGACTCCGGGCAGCGCCACCGAGGCGCTGCTCATGGACACCAACGGGCGGATCAACCACCATCTGACTCTGGTGGAAGACGGCACCGCGGTGTGGATCCACACCGAGCCCGGCGGTGCGGCGGACCTGGCGGCGTTTCTGGACTCGATGCGGTTCATGTTGCGGGTTGAGGTCGCCGACCGCACCGCGGACTACGGAGTGCTGACCCTGCGCGGCCCGCAACGTTCCCAGATCGACCCCGGTGAGCTACTGGCCGACCGCCCGGAAGGTC
The DNA here is from genome assembly GCF_031628175.1 of Lipingzhangella rawalii. Taxonomy (NCBI): domain Bacteria; kingdom Bacillati; phylum Actinomycetota; class Actinomycetes; order Streptosporangiales; family Nocardiopsidaceae; genus Lipingzhangella; species Lipingzhangella rawalii. The sequence goes on from NZ_JAVLVT010000003.1 coordinate 281,656, forward strand.
CACAGCTCGTGCTGCGTCAGGCCGAGCATGAAACCGACCTATTCGTGCCGCGGGAGTGGTTGGTGGACGTCGCCACGGAACTCAGCAACGCTGGAGTCCGACCGGCGGGACTGTGGGCCTACGAGGCGCTGCGCGTGGCCGAGCACCGCCCGCGACACGGTCTGGACAGCGACCACCGTGCCATTCCGCACGAGATGGGCTGGGTGGGTCCAGCTGTGCACCTGGAGAAGGGCTGCTACCCCGGCCAGGAGACCGTGGCGCGGGTCCACAACCTGGGCCGGCCTCCGCGTCGACTGGTGATGCTGCATCTGGACGGGCACGCCGACCGGCTTCCCGCCCGCGGCTCCGCGGTCGAGTACAACGGCCGCTCCGTGGGCACACTGGGCACCACCGCCCGTCACCACGAGCAGGGGCCGATCGGACTTGCCCTGGTGAAACGCTCCATCCCGGTGGATGCCGAGTTTTTGGTGGACGGTGTGGCCGCCGCCCAAGAGGTCATTGTCAGCCCGGACACCGGCGCGAACGCCGATATTCAGATCCGCCGCAAGCCGGCATAGCCGCGACCCAGCAGGACGTGCGGGACCGGCGCGGTCCCGCACGGGCGTCACGGTGTCCCGAGGAGCGTGCCGAACGTCCGAATCCCCAGCCGAACAGCCTGTTCTTGGTCGAGTACCGTGTAGGTGACCTCGGGATTCCGGCGCGACCACTCCTCGGCGCCCTCACGGTCGGCGAAGAAGTTCACCGTCTCGCAGCACACCGAGGCTGCCGGACCGGTGACGGGCCTCGCCCCAGCGAGGACAACCGCATGCCGCGGCTGCCAGCGGGCCGGGTACGTATCCCCAGCTCGGGCCCTCGCCGCCGCCTCCACCATCACCGCGGCTCCGGTCCGTGGGTCGGCCGACTCGATCACGGCATCGGTACGCAACATCGCTGGGATCCCCAGCGCGTCGACGGCACACATCGCCCACGGTGTGGCGCCGCCGCTGATGCGCACGCGGTGGGCGGTGGGCTGGGTGGAGAAGGGATCGGCCAGACGGATCGCACCGGTGGTGTCGAGCCCGGTCACGTCATTCCGCGCCAGCTCGGCCAGCACCCCCGCACGCTGCTCCTGGTCCGCGCCGACTGTGTCGGCGAGCTCGGCGGGGCTGGGCGGCCGCGCCGAGCTCGCGAACGAACGCAGGATGGCCTGATGCGCTGCCCGGTGTACGGCGGTGTCGGGAATGCCGCTGCGCGCGGCGGTGTCAAACACCGCGTGCAGCGGCTCCGGTAGGCGGCAGCCGCAGTCTGCCATCACGCATGCCCCTTCTCGATCGCCGTGCGGATCTGTGCGGTGGTGGGCACCGGGCAGGTGTCGTGGTCCTCACCCGGGCAGACCCGACAGGAGACCGATGGGACGGTATCGGGTGGCGCCATCGGGTCGACGCCGTTCACGAGCAGCGTGGGCGACCCGTGCATACCCCACTCCTCGGCCTGCGCCTGCTCGGTCACCACCACCCGCTGGACCGCGATGCCCGGGAAGTCCCTCAGGACCTCGGCCAGGCGCTCCTCCAGGATCGCCGCAGTGGGGCACTCCGGTACCGACAGTACGGTCAGCACGGCACATCACCCCTTTCTCGAACAGTCGTTGCGCTCGGATACCGGGCACGCTAGACCTTCCCCCGCACTGGAAGGTCAAGTGCGTAGAGTGGAGGAATGCGGATTGGGGAGTTCGCGCGCGAGGCCGGGGTCACCGCGAAGACGGTGCGGTTCTACGAGCAGACCGGGCTCCTGCCGCAGCCGCCACGCACAGCCGCTGGATACCGCGACTACGCGCCCGGCGACGTCGAACGGCTACGGTTTGTTCGCTCGGCCCAGGCCGCGGGACTGTCCCTGGCCGAGATTGGCGAGGTCCTGCGCCTGAGCGACAGCGGGCAGCGCCCCTGTGCCCATGTGCGCGACATCCTCACCGCCCATCTGGAGCAGGTCGAGGAACGTCTCGTGGAACTGCGCGATGCCCGCGCACGGCTGCTGCGCCTCGCGGAGATCGCCGAGGCCACCGATCCGGGCGACTGCCCTCCGGAGTCGGTGTGCCGAATCCTGCGGAACCACGCCAGCTAGAGCCATGACTGTCGGGCTCGGTTTCGGGACCAGGGGAGGTGCCCCCGCGGCGTCCCGCGGAGGCTCAGCCGGCAGCGGCCAGTCGCTCCTCGTGTAGGCGCTCGCTCCAGGAGGGCGGCAGCGGCGGCAGATCGCCCATGGCCCAGCCCAGCAGCACGTCGGCCAGCGCCGGGTTGCGGGGCAGAATCGGCCCGTGCAGGTAGGACCCGATCACCCGCCCGCGGAAACACCCCTCGGTCCCGTCGCCGTTGCCCACGCCAACCCGGGTCTCAGCCAGAGGCGCGACCCCCGGGCCCAGGGCGGTTCGTCCCTGGTGGTTCTCGAAACCGGTGAGCTGCCCCACTCCCAGGGCCGGCGCCGCGTCCGCGACCACCTCACCCACGGCCCGATGCTGTCCCCGGCCGCTGCGGATATCGAGCAGCCCCACCCCCGGAAGGGGGTTGGCCTCGTCGTCACCGAAGCTTTCCCCCACGATCTGGTAGCCGGCGCAGACCGCGAGCACCACCGCACCGTCCTCCGCGGCCCGCAGCAGTCCACCGCAAGCCCGCAGCCGGTGCGCCGCCAGAACCTGGGGCCGGTCCTCGCCCCCGCCGAGCAGATAGATGTCGCCTTCCCGGGGCACCCGGTCACTGGAGTTGACGTGCACGATCTCGGTGCACACACCGCGTTGTTCGGCCCGGCGCCGGAGAACCAGCGCGTTTCCCTGGTCCCCGTAGGTACTCAACAGGTCTGGGTACACCCAGACGATGCGCAGTGTGGAGCTGGTGTCGGTCATGGTGGTCCCCTGTCACACCACGCGGCCGTAGGCCGCACGGATCTGCTGGAAGGCGGTGTAGTTGGCGATGACGTCCACCGTTGTCAGCTTGGGCCACTGGGACGACAGTCGACGCAGGGCGGCGTCCACGGTCCCCTCCGGGACCACCTCGAAGTCCACCCCGTCCACGTCCAGGCGGAGGGCGAGGTCGGTGGACCGCTCCCCCAGAACCAGTACTTGTCGTCCTCGCAGCACGCTGTAGTCGACATCCCACAGCCAGGAGGTGTCCCGCCCGTCGGGTCCCCGTGCGTTCACGGCCAGGAGCACGGGGCACGGTGGGGGGTCCAGGATCGTGAACGACTCCAACCATCCGGCGGGATTCTTCGCCAGCAGGAGGCGCAACTCCACCCCGGCCACATCGACCGAGGTGTAGCGTCCCGCGACCGAGGCGACCTCGCGCATCCGCGGTAGGGCCACTGCCGGTTCCATCCCGAAGGTGGCGACGGTGGCCAGGGCCAAGGCGGCATTGGCGCGGTTGGCGTCCCCGGGGAGGTGTAGCCGCACCGGATACTCCTGCCCGTCCGGCCCGGTCAGGGTGTCCGTGTCGTGATCCACGCTCCAGCTGGGCTCGGGACGGCGGAGGCCACATTCGGGGCACTCCCACAGGGGGTCGGTTTCCCGCTTCAGGTGCCCACCGCACTCCGGACAGCACCAGGAGTCCTCTTTCCACCGCTGCCCGGCCGACACCCACACGGCGCTGGGGGCACCCAGGCCGGCCCAGGCGACCAGGGGATCGTCGGCGTTGGCCACCACGCGACTCGCGGACGTGGCCAGGGCGTCCCGCCATCGCTTCGCGAGGAGGTTGATTTCGGTGGCGCGGTCCATCTGGTCCCGACTGAGATTGAGCAGGGCCACGACCTGGGGCTGCGTCTCCCGCAGCACCTGGGGCAGATACTTCTCGTCCACTTCGAGGACGGCATGGGCAGCGCGGGACTGTGCGGCCAGGGCGGTGACGTGGCCGCTGGGCATATTGGCGCCGTGCTCGTTGGTGGCGACCGCACCGAGCTCCCCGAGCGCGGTGGCCACCAGCCGGGTGGTGGTGGTTTTTCCGTTGGTAGCGCTGACCAGGGCCACGTTCCGGCGGCGGGCCAGCTTGCTCAACAGCCGGGGCTCGATCACCTGCGCGACCCGTCCCCCGATGACGGAGCCGTCGCCCCGGCCCGTGGCCCGGGACATCCAGGCCAGGCCATTACCGACGGTCATCGCTGCACGGGCACGCAACGGAATGCCACTCATTGTTCCCACCGGATCGCCAGCAACGAGAATCCCACCTTGCCCCACCGTTTCCGGGTCAGATTCCCAGCGTATGCGTGGAACGTGGCCGATCGTCGAACCTATGACACGTGTCGCGACGATCCATTACTCTCCGTACTCGAGTCGGTGACGGAACGGGAACGGGAACTGGGGGTGCAGCGGCCCCGGCACGCCCGTCGAGGCGGCCGCGCGCCGGACCCCATCGGCCTGATGCCCCATGGCCTGGAGGGCGGCTCCGATTCGCCAGAGCCCCGCTGGGGCTTCCCAGCCCGGCTGTGGGGGATCGTTCCTATCGCCGGCCGAGAATCAGGCTCATGGCCTCGGCGCGGGTTTCGTCCCGCTGCCGGAAGCTGCCCCGAACTGCCGAGGTGAGCGTTTTCGCGCCCGGCTTGCGCACACCCCGCATGGTCATGCACAGGTGCTCCGCTTCGATGACCACAATCACGCCCAGCGGGCGCAGGTTCGCCATCAGCGCGTCCGCCACCTGGGAGGTGAGGCGTTCCTGCACCTGGGGGCGGCGGGCGAAGACGTCCACCAGCCGCGCCAACTTCGACAGACCGGTGATCTGCCCCTTCTCGTTGGGGATGTAGCCGACGTGGGCCACTCCGAAGAACGGCACCAGGTGGTGCTCACAACTCGAGTAGACCTCGATGTCCTTGACCAGGACCAGCTCGTCGTGGTCGGCGTCGAACACCGTGGTGAGCACGTCCTCCGGAAGCTGGCGCAGCCCCTCGAACTGCTCGGCGTAGGCGCGCGCGACCCGGGCCGGCGTGTCCACGAGCCCGTCCCGCTCGGGGTCCTCCCCGATCGCCAACAGGATTTCCCGTACGGCCCGCTCGATGCGGTCCTGGTCCACCCCGTCCCGCGTGGCGGGGACGGGGGTTTCGAACTCCCCCGACTCGTCGGGCTGTGCCACACTCACGCCCGGTCCTCACCATCCTCACTACCGTCCACGTTTGCCTGGGTCTCCGTGGACTCCGTGGACTCTGCGGAACGCACGGTTGGACTCTGCCCGTTACCACCGGTCAGATCCGCCACGTCCGCGGGCCCCAGAGTCGAGAGTTCCCGGGGGGAGGTGACCGGGGGACGGTCCGAAGGCACACGCTTGCCGTACCCGGTGTAGGAGCCGCGCGTGGGGCGCTTGCTCACCGGCGCGAAGATCTCCAGCACTTCCTCCTTGCTGAGGGTCTCTCGCTCCAGCAGCTCCAGCACGAGATTGTCCAGCACCTCGCGGTACTGGGCGAGGACCTCCCAGGCCTCGTCGTGAGCGGACTCGAGTAGCCGGCGCACCTCCTCGTCGATGATGGAGGCGATCTCCTCGGAGTAGTCGCGCCCATGGGCAACCTCCCGGCCCACGAACGGCTCACCGTTGCCGTCGCCGAACTTCCGGGCGCCGAGTCGCTCACTCATCCCGTACTCGGTGACCATCTTCCGGGCCAGTGCTGATGCCTTCTCGATGTCGTTGGCCGCGCCGGTGTTAGGCTCGTGGAACACGAGCTCGTCCGCGGCCCGCCCGCCCAGCATCATCGCCAACTGGTCCATCATCTCCGATCGGGTGGTCAGGAACTTGTCCTCGATCGGCAGGGTCATCGTGTAGCCCAGGGCCTGGCCCCGCGGCAGGATGGTGACCTTGTGTACCGGGTCGGCGTTCGGGAGGGCGTGCGCCACCAGGGCGTGCCCACCCTCGTGGTAGGCGATCGCCTTCTTCTCCGCCTCGGACATCGCTCGGGTCTTGCGTTCCGGTCCGGCCATCACCCGGTCGATGGCCTCCTCCAGTGTGGCCATGTCGATCTGTTTCCGGTCGCTGCGGGCGGTCAGCAGCGCGGCCTCATTGATCACGTTGGACAGATCCGCACCGGTGAGGCCGGGCGTCCGCCGCGCGATCACGTCCATGTCCACGTCCGCAGCCATGGGTTTGCCGGCGGCGTGCACCCCGAGAATGCCCTTGCGGCCCTCGAGGTCGGGCCGGTCGACCACGATCTGGCGGTCGAACCTGCCCGGGCGGAGCAGGGCCGGGTCCAGAATGTCGGGACGGTTCGTTGCCGCGATCAGAATGATCCCGCCCTTGACGTCGAAGCCGTCCATTTCGACGAGCATCTGGTTGAGTGTCTGCTCCCGCTCGTCGTGTCCACCGCCCATGCCGGCACCTCGGTGGCGCCCCACAGCGTCGATCTCGTCCACGAAAATGATCGCGGGGGCGTTCGCCTTGGCCTGCTCGAACAGGTCACGTACCCGACTCGCTCCGACACCCACGAACATCTCAACGAAGTCCGATCCGGAGATCGAGTAGAACGGCACCCCGGCCTCACCCGCGACGGCGCGCGCCAACAGGGTCTTGCCGGTCCCGGGCGGACCGTACAGCAGCACACCCTTGGGAATCTTGGCGCCGATCGACTGGAACTTCGCCGGATCCTGGAGGAAGTCCTTGATCTCGTGCAGCTCCTCGATCGCCTCGTTCGCCCCGGCGACGTCGGAGAAGGTGCTCTTGGGGGTGTCCTTGGTGATGAGCTTGGCCTTGGACTTGCCGAAGTTCATCAGGCGGGAACCACCGCCCTGCATCTGACTGAAGATGAACAGGAAGATGGCGATGATGATGATCAGGGGGATGAGCCCGAACAGCAGGGACATCCAGGCGCTGTCCTGCGGAACCTCAACGTTGTAGGCCTCGAGGTTGCCATCCGCGGCGTCCTGGTGCTCCTGGAGTAGCTCGGCGAGCTCCTGGCCCTGACCCTCGACCCAGTACCCTTCGAGGCGCTCCCCGTCGGTGGTCGTCAGCTCGATGCGCTGTTCCTTGTCGATCAGGAGCGCATCGCGAACCTCGTCGCCCGCCACAAGATTGTGGATGTCGGACGTGTCAGTCTCGGCGTAGTCCTCACCCGAGCCCAGTCCTGTGAAATTCAGGGCCACGACCACTGCGATGGCAACACCGATCAGCAGCAGCCACGGCCTGCGAAATATACGTTTCAACTTCATCGATCCGAACCCCGTCGGGTCCGTCCCTCCTGACCAGGCGGCCCGTCGTGCACCCCGCGACGCCCCGCTGCCGCTACCGACGCGACCGGGCACCAGGGCATGGCTCGGGACCTATCGGACAACTGCTCCCTACAATCGTGTCGCGGCTGTCGACCGTACCCCCCAATCGCGTGGGCATGTCGTGTCGATCGCTGCGACTGACTCCCGTCACGACTGCAACGACCACGCGCACCCCGGTTGTTCCCGGGGAGACAACGCCGGAGATCCGGCCGTTGCGACCTCCACCTACGAGTACATGTGCGGTGCGAGCGTTCCGATGAACGGGAGGTTGCGGTACTTCTCCGCGTAGTCGAGCCCGTAACCCACGATGAACTCGTTGGGCAGGTCGAACCCGACATAGCGAACGTCCAGTTCCACATCCAGTGCCAGCTCCTTGCGGACCATGGCACAAACCTCCACCGATGCGGGCCCCCGCGATCGGAGGTTACCAACGAGCCAGGACAGGGTGAGCCCGGAGTCAATCACGTCCTCGACAATCAGCACATTCCGCCCGGAAATGTCGATGTCGAGATCCATCAGGATCCGCACCACCCCCGAGGACGTGGTTCCCGCACCGTAGGACGAGACCGCCATCCAGTCCATCTCACAAGAGTGGTGCAGTTCACGCGCGAGATCGGCCATCACCATGACCGCTCCCTTGAGCACCCCCACCAGCAGCAGATCCCGCCCCGCGTAGTCGGCGTCGATCTCGGCGGCCAGCTCCGCGAGCCTGGTCTTGATCTCCTCCTCGGTCACCAGCACCGACTTGAGGTCCTGGCCCATGTCATTAAGATCCACGCTGCTGATCCTCGCAGGTCTCTCGGCACCGAACGACACCCAGGATAGGACGACAGCGAATCACTCGGACCGGTCCGTGTGTTCCACGAAGAGGCACCCGTGCCGCCGCCGCCCACACACGCGGCCTGGGAGGTCGACGTGGGACTGGCCACGATAGTGGGTAACCAGCCGGTCCAGGGCGTGGATGTGCACCGCCCCCAGGGCACCTTCCGGCACACCCGCCGCCACGGCCAGCTGCCGCAGCACGCGGGTGCGCACGGCCCGCGGCAGCTCCGCCAACACAGCCAGATCCGCCCCACCACCCGGATGCCGGCACCGGTCCAGGGCCTGTGCCGCGGCGTCGTCCAGCGCCGCGGCGTCGTCCCGCAGCAGGTCCGCGCTGCGCGCGAGGGCCGCGGCGACTCCCGGCCCCAGGGTCTCCTCGAGTATGGGCAGCGCCTGGCTGCGAACGCGGGAGCGGGCGTAGGCCGGGTCCCGGTTGTGCGGATCCTCCCAAGCCGTGAGACCCATCTGGGCGCAGGCGTTGCGCACCGTCGAACGGTCCACGTCCAACAGGGGCCGCCGATAGCGACCACTGCACGGCGACATTCCGGCCAGGGAACGTGCCCCGGATCCGCGGGCCAGGCGGAGCAGGACCGTCTCCGCCTGGTCGTCCCGGGTGTGCCCAAGCAGTACGCTCTCGGCACCGTGCGCCTCCGCGCCGGAGTCCAGAGCCGCATAGCGGGCGCGGCGGGCCGCCCCCTCCGGGCCACCAGCCCGACCCACGCGGACCGTGTGCAGGTCCACCGGGTCCAGCCCGAGCCTCCGCAGCGTTGGGAGCAACGCAGCAGCTCGCTGTGCCGAACCCTCCTGCAACCCGTGGTCAACAGTCATAGCGCCAGCTCGTAGCCCCAGCCGTGGCGCGACAAAGGCCGTGGCGGCGGCCAGGGCCAAGGAGTCGGCGCCTCCGCTGCACGCCACCAGAATCAGCGCCCCGGAGGGGAACTCCTCCAAGTGGCGGCGCACCGCGCGCCGCACCGTCGCCACCGCGGCGGGTGGGCCTCCCATTCCGGCGGTCAGGCCGAGGAGGCGGCAGCGGGCCCCTCGCCTGTGGTGGAGTCGTCCGCGCCGGTGACGCTGTCCTGGCCGTGCACCACACGCTGGATCCACGACTGCGGTTCCCGGATCTCCGCCATGGTCGGCAGGGTCTGGGGGCTCTCCCACACGCGGTTGAACTCTCGCATCCCGACCTGGTCGATGACCTGGCGTACGAATGCCGATCCCTCGGCATACTGGCGCATCTTCAACTCGATGCCCAGCAGCTGCCGGATCACCCGATCGATCCGGCCGGTGCCCTCGCGGCGCCGCTGGAAACGCTCACGGATCTCGGCAACCGACGGCACCACCTCGGGGCCGACGGCGTCCATCACATAGTCGCCGTGCCCCTCCGCGAGGGTCATCACTGCGGTCACTCGCTCCAGGACCTCGCTCTGTCCGGGAGTCTGGAGCGCGTCGATCAGGGTGGCGTCCCCGCCGCGCATCACCTCGGCCACGGCCTCACCCGTGGCACGCAACCGGTCCAGGAAGGCACCGGCGTCGATCTCCGAGGCCAGCAGGAATTCGCGCATCTGCTCCTGCACGTAGTCCCGCAGCCACGGGACCGAGGTGAACTGGGTGCGGTGCGTCTCCTCGTGCAGGCAGACCCAGAGTCGGAAGTCGTCCGGGTTCACGTCCAGCTCCCGCTCGGCCTGGACGATGTTCGGGGCAACGAGGGTCAGCCGGCCGGCCGGCGCGCGGCCGTCCGGGTCCGGCGGAAGGAACAGCTCGTACTGCCCCAGCACACGCCCCGCGAGATAGGACAGCACCGCTCCCAGCTGGACCCCGGTGATCCGGGATCCCACCGCGCTGGTGAGTGTGCTGGCCGCGGAGGAGTTCAGCCGGTCCGTGCCCAGCTGATCCAGCAGTGGTTCCAGGACGGCACGGAATCCGTCCACGTTCGCCCGGATCCAGCCGGGGCGGTCGACGACGACCGCGGCCCCGGCGGGTTCCAGACTGTGCATCTCGGTGAAGTCCCGCACATGGGCCTGAGCCGCCACGGAGAGCTCCCGGAGCTGGGTCACGGCATGGCGGGCCTCGGTGAACTCCACCTGCGGTCCGGGCCGCACGAGGCGGACCCCGGTGGTTACGGCTACATCCCAGTCGATCAAAGTCACGTTCCTCACAGTACCCACCCTGTCCACGATCGCCCGCGCTCCCGGACAGGGTGACAAAAAACCGCTCCGCGCGCAGGGAAACCCGGAGTCAGCGGGCGGGCTCGCTAACAGCCACACTCGACGACGGCCGCGGCGAGTTCGTCCAGAGCCGAACCCGTGGCCGCCGGGTCGTTGGCCATGAACGCGAACAGCAGCAGCCGCCCCTGCTCGTCGTGCACGGTCCCGGCGAGGGTACTGACCCCAGACAGGGTTCCGGTCTTGCCGCGGACCAGGCCCGCACCCGCCGCGGCGTCGCTGTCCGCGGCGTAGCGGCCCGACAGCGTTCCGGTGAAGCCTGCAACCGGCAAGCCGGTGAACGTGGGGTGGAGGTCGGGATGATTCGGATCCGTCGCCACCGCCAGCATGTCGACGAGGCTGCGCGGGGAGATCTCGCTGTCGACCGAGAGCCCGCTGCCGTCGGCGAGCTCGACCCCGGAGATGCCGAGTTCGTCGAGCACCCGCTCACTCGCGCGCGCAGCGCCGGCGAAGGAGGCGTCTTCCCCCTCGGCGAGGGCCACCTGGCGGGCCAGGGCCTCGGCGACATTGTTGTCGCTGGTGTCCAGCATGTACTCGACCAGTGCACCGATCGGTGGGGAGTCCACCGCTGCCAACTCCACGGCCTCGGGGGTGGCGTCCCGCTCCTGCGGCTCCCCCTCCACCGCGATTCCCGCGGCCGCCAGCTGGTTGGCGAAGGCCGTGGCCGTGGCCCGCGGGGGGTCTCCCACCCGTTCGCCGTAGAAGTCGTCGGCGTCGACCCGGCCGGCGTCGTGCATCAGCGCGTGCACGGGCGCGACGCTGCCCCCGTCGACGTAGTTGGGCCGCCATCGGGGCCCCCGGTCCGATCCCGTGTAGGCCGAGGAGTCATAGCCCACCCGCACCGTGTCGACGTCCGCCTCCGCCAGCTCAGCGGCGGTCTCGGCCGCGAGTTCCCAGAGGGAGGCGACCGTCGGATAGGCGTGTGGATCCGGGACCTCGGTCAGTGTGGGGTCTCCAGCCCCGACGAGCACCACCTCGGGCACATTCCCCCCCTCGGAGTCCCCCTCCGCCGCGACGAGGGAGTCACCGACGACCGTGGTGGTGATCCGTTCGTCCGGTCCGACGGTGGCCAGCACCGCGAGCGCCGTGGCGATCTTGGTGGTCGAGGCGGGTGTGGCGCCCTGCTCCGCGTGCAGCTCGAACAGCGGTTCGTCAACGGCGTCCGGGGCGGCGACGTAGCCGGAGAGGCCTTCTTCGACCGCGGAGCCACTCATGCGATCATCGAGCTGTTCAGCAAGTCGCGTCGCGTCGACCTCGGCCACATCGGACTCCATCGCGTCCGGTGCGGCGGCGGCGTGCGTGACCGGAGAGGCAACCGGATCGGGTGGACGCGTGGCGATGACGTCGTAGGCGGTCAACGCCGCCAGCAGAACGAACAGGTTGAGCAGGGCTAACGTGAACAGCACCCACGGCTGGTCGTGCCGCACCCTGGCACCTGCCTTTCATCGCCCGTGCGAGATCCTGAGCATCCTGATACCGCGACACTAGGGGAGCCCGGAAGAGTATGGAATTCGACGTAACAATCGAGGTCCCCAAGGGGGAACGCAACAAGTACGAGATGGACCACGAGACCGGGCGCCTGCGCTTGGACCGGATGCTGTTCACCTCGACGAGCTACCCCGCGGACTACGGATTCATCGAGGGCACCCTCGGTGACGACGGGGATCCCCTGGACGCCCTGGTCCTGCTGAAGCAGCCCACCTTCCCGGGCTGCCTCATCCGGTGCCGGGCTGTGGGAATGTTCCGGATGCGGGACGAGTCCGGAGGAGACGACAAGGTGTTGTGCGTGCCGTCAACGGACCCGCGGATGGAACACCTGCGTGACATTCACCATGTCGCGGAGTTCGAACGTCTCGAAATCCAGCATTTCTTCACCGTGTACAAGGACCTGGAGCCGGGCAAGTCCGTGGAGGGCGCCACCTGGACCGGCCGGGCCGACGCCGAGGCCGAGATCCGAACCTCAATCAAACGTGCCGAGGACCACGGGCAGCACGGCAGCACCGAACACATCGTTCTCGAGTAGCCGGTCCGCGGCCTCGGGCCGCCCGACGCGCGAGTCCGCGGAGTGGTGACCGAGCAGGCGCAGGCACCGTGTCGTGGCCGCACAGCGGTTGCCGGGGGCGCGTGCCCCCGGCACAGCGGCGAACGTCGGCCAGGTCAGGCTTTTTGGGCCGTGACGAGACTCACGACCTCGTCGGATTCGAGGACCGGCGGCGCATCAACAATCTGGCGTATCGCCGCCCGTGGGCGCGCGATCAGCGCCTCACCCGCACGCACGGCAGGCTGGGGCAGACGACGTCCCACCAGAACCACGGGAACAACCGACACATCCGGACGCACGTCGGCGAGGCCGAGGGCGCGTCCGACCCGCACCGCGTGTCGACAGACGCGGTCGACGCGTTTACGGGCCGGTATCTCGCCGATCAGCCACTCCGTTCCGGTCCAGGACACCGGATTGCGCCAGGCTCGGGTCTCCAGGACGAACACACCCCCCGGCCCGATGACCAGGTACTCGCTCGGCCCCTCGGGGAGGACGTGGTACCCGTGGCGTTGCAGTCGGCGCAGCCACCGTCCCAGGCCCCACGGGACGGGAACATGTGGCCCCAGCGTGGCCAACAGCACGTAACTGAGGGTGAGCAGGGCCGCCACCAACACTCCCGCATCCAGGCCGAGGAAACCTCCGGCCATCACCCCGGCCGCGGCCACAACCACCGCCCGCACCGCGAACAGGGCAAGGCGGGACGCATAGGCCTCCGGTGTGGGCGGGACGTCCCCGGGCCGGACAGGACCAGCCTCGGCCTCTCCCCCGTCCCGCACCAGCCACCCCCTGGCGAACGCTCCCGCACTGCTTCTGTGCCATCCCTATGGCATCACCGAACCCCCGGTGCCGCAATGCTGGCGTCGGGGATCCCGTCGCCGCGCACCACCAGGACACACGCCTCCCGCCCCGCGTCGTCCACCCCGGTGTGGACACGCGCGAACACAGCGACGTCGTGTGCACTGTGTCACGAGCGGAGTGTGACTTCCACCGCAACGCAGGAGCGATCCTTGACAACGGCACCCGGAGTTGGTCTGCTACGTGTCATGCATCAGCGCACACGTATGGTTCAGCCCGAGACTGCCCCGCATGGGCACGTGGCCGTTCCTGCCCGTTCGTGTGCCCTGTGTCCGGGTTCCTGTCGCTGAGGCCGACCTGCACGCCGCGTCCGCGGCGTCGCCTCGCTCCCCGGGTGCGGTTCCCGCGGCCCACTGTCTGTCGTCCGGCCGCCCGCTTCCGGAGTGCTCATATCTGCGTCCCGAAGACCTCGCCGTAGCCTTTGTCGCACGGCCCGCCCGTGAGGGAACCCGTATCCAATGCCGGTAGACGCCACCACCACAGCGCGCCCCTCCGATCAGTTCTCCTGGCCACAGCCCCGTCCCGCACCGGTTGCCGACCTCGACGGAATCGGGGACATCGTCGACGCGGGACGTGCCATCCCCTACCCCGAGCTCCAACGCGACAGCATCCCCACCGTCGGGCAGCTGCTGAGCACGGCCGAACACCTCGCAACACTGCTGGGTACCGACCAGCAGTGGCCCGACGGAACCTGGGCGGAACATCCGGTGTCCGCCCGGCTCCGCGTCCGTGCGGTGGCGCTGCGTCCGAGCGGGTTCGTCTCGCTGCCCCCGCCCCCGGCATCGCCCTGCCCGCACGGGGGCGGACTGTTGTATCTCGCCCGCGGACAGGCACACATGGTGACCGTGTCCGCGGTGGGGGAGCTCGAGACGGCCCACGCGCTCGCCGAAACGCGTGGGCGGATCCTGGCACGCCCGGATGTGGCTCAGGTGGTCCAGCTCCTGAACACGGGGGATCGTCCCGCACTGCTCGTTCACGTCACCCCAGACGCCCGGTAGTGCCCCCAACGGGCACCGCACCCTACTCCTCCTACTCCTCGGGTGCCCCGGAGGTGTTCCGAAGCGCCTCGTCCACAACCACGATCGAACGCAACGTCGCGGCCATACGCTTTCCCTCCGCAAGGTAGGCGTTCATGACCTGCTCGATGGCGGGAGGGGGCAGATGGTCCCGCAGCGCGACGCGGGCCCCGCGATACCCCCCGCGTGCGGCCTCCAGACAGGCCGTGACGTGTTCGCGGGCCAGCCGGGCCAGCGCCACGGGATATCGACGCAGGACACCGTGCAACCGGTAGTCCGGCGGAACATGCTCGAAGAGCCACACGACGGCGGTCTGTTCGAACGCCTCGGTCCCTGGTGGATGCACACTCGCGGGCCAGTCCGCAGGCAGCTGTTGCTCGGCCATTCCCCCAGGATATCGCATTATCGAACGTTTGTTCGGATCAGCCGGGGCGCGACTCCTCTCCGGCGAGCCCCTGCTCACCACCGCTCTCCCCGACACCCGCGCCCTCCGCCGCGTCGTCAGTGTTATTAGTGTTGTCGTCCCGCCGTTCCAACTCCGCGCGGAGACTGGTCTCCGCCGCGTCCACCGCGGCTCTCGCTGTGATCACACTGGTGTGTGCCCGCTCCAGATTGCCCAGACCAATACAGTCGAATGACACCCGCGCGTCGTGAATCGCCGACTCCAGCTGGCGTGCCGCCTCCTCCAAGCTCATGACTGTGTCCCTTCGCCCCTTCGCCCCTTCGCGTTGACGGGTTCGCGGCGCCCCACCAGGAACCGTTGCGGTATTGCCGGCCGGGCGGGAACTCCCGGTCCCGGTGAGGACCTACCCAGGCGAGGCCACCCCTATGTCCCCGAAGGCGCCAACGGTCCCACCCGTCGCAGCCGTCACTCCCGACGTACCTCCGCTCTCCCCTCCCCGCTCACGGCCCAGCATGCGGAGGGATTTCCCGGAACTCTGGGACACCGTCGCCGTGATTCCCGGACTGTCCCCCGGGCTTACTAGGCTTGACCCACGCGAACGAACAGGGGGCGCGACCATGCAGAACCGCTATCCCGGGACCTGTCAGACATGCTCGGAGCATGTGCCGGCAGGGGCCGGTGTGGTCGTACGCGAATCCGGGCGTTGGCGAGCCTACTGCTGCGAGCACGAGCCGCGTCCCGACCCCCCACCCCCACGCGGTGACCACGCCGGTTGGCACACCACGGCGCTGGCGGGCTACGACTGCGAAACCTCCGCACCCAACCCGGAGGAGGCCTTCGTGGTCTCGGCGGCACTCGTGGACGTGCAGGGTCAGAGTCACACTTGGCTGGTCGACCCCGGCGAGCGGGAGATTCCCGCCGAGGCGGCCGCGGTCCACGGAATCAGCACCGAGTACGCACGTGCCCACGGACGGCCCGCCACACAGGTACTCGGCGAGATCAGTCAGGCCCTGGTGGACCATCTGCGCGCTGGGCGGGGCCTGGCCGTGTTCAACGCCCCCTATGACCTGGTCGTGTTGGACCGGGAACTTCGGCGCGCCGACCTGCCCACCGTGCGCGAACAGTTGGACGGCACCGTCTGCCCGGTGATCGATCCACTGGTCCTGGACCGGGGCCTTGACCCCTACCGCCGGGGACGTCGCAATCTCGAATCCATGTGCCAGCACTACGGTATTGCGCTGAACGGGGCACACACAGCGACGGGGGATGCCCGCGCCTGTGTGGACCTGGCCGTCGAGATCGGCGCTCGCTACCGGGATGTCGCCGAGCTCGCACTGCCGGAGCTCCACGAGCGTCAGGTCGAGTGGGCCCGGGCATACGCTCGGGGCCGGCAGGAATGGCTGGACCGTACGCGCCCGGGGCACGGGCAAACGATCGACGGCACCTGGCCCATGCCCAGCACAACCTAGACGAGGCTCACCCCTGGGTTTGCATATCTGTTTACCAGGCAGTTCCTACTCTGAGTGGCGGTGCGTTTCGCACCGAAACGACCGCGGCGCGGTTCCTGCCGCAGCCCGGTCCTGAGGAGGCCCTGCCGCCGGACCACCACGCCGGCGGCAGGACGTATGTCGACGCCGACCAGGGTCGACGTCCGCCAATCCGGGGGGAAGGAGACAGCGCCACCGCGCTGACATTCCGGTGACACCTGACAACAACCAACCGACCACCACGGGCACGCCAGCACACCCTGACACTGACGCCGGCACGGACCCGAGCACGGACAACACAAGCAGCGATACCGACATCACCGCCGAAGACCTGCTGTGGGAGCCACCCACGGTCCTGACGGCGGAACGCAGCCCCCGCACCGACCGTGTTGTCTTCGGGGTGGCGGCAGTGTTGGGAATCGCGTTCGTGCTGTGGGGGGCGCTGCGCACGGAGACGCTGAGCTCCGTGGCGGACCGGGCCCTGACGGAACTCATCCACTATGGCGGGTGGGCGTTCATCCTCGCCGCCTCTGGATTCGTCGTGTTCGCCCTGTGGCTGGCGTTCAGTCGCTACGGTGACATCCGCCTCGGTCGCGACGAGGAGACCCCCGAGTTCCGCACCCTGTCTTGGATCGCGATGATGTTCGCCGCCGGCATGGGCATCGGATTGATGTTCTACGGCGTGAGCGAACCGATCAGCCACTTCGTGTCCCCACCGCCCGGAACCGCCGAGGACGGCGCTCCCGAAGCCACCGCGATGGCCACCACCCTGTTCCACTGGACCCTGCATCCCTGGGCGATCTACGCCGTGGTGGGACTGGCGATCGCCTACGGGACGTTCCGTCGGGGACGTGGCCAGTTGATCAGCGCAGCCTTCACGCCACTGATCGGGGCCCGGCATGCCCAGGGGACGGTGGGACGCATCATCGACGTCTTCGCAGTGTTCGCGACCCTGTTCGGAACCGCCGCCTCGCTGGGGCTGGGAACTTACCAGATCGCTGGCGGACTCCAGGAGCTCGGCTGGATCTCCACTGTGGACAACCGGGTGCTGCTGACGGTGATCGGGGTGCTCATCGTCTGTTTCCTGGCGTCTGCCGTCTCCGGAGTGGCCCGCGGCATCCAGTGGCTGTCCAACACCAACATGGTGGTCGCGCTCCTACTGATGCTGGTCCTCTTGGTCGGCGGATCCACCGTGTTCGTGTTCAACCTGGTACCAACGGCCCTGGGAAGCTACCTGGCCGAGCTGTTGCCCATGGCGGCCCGCACAGAGGTGCTCGGTGGCGCCGGCACCGAGGAGTGGCTGTCGGAATGGACCATCTTCTACTGGGCCTGGTGGATCTCCTGGTCCCCGTTCGTCGGAATGTTCATCGCCCGGATCAGTCGCGGCCGCACGATCCGGCAGTTCATCGGCGGGGTCATCCTCGTCCCGAGCAGCGTGAGCCTGGTCTGGTTCTGTGTGCTCGGCGGCTCGGCGCTCAGCATCGAGCGCGGCGATCCCGGCGCCATCTCGGGTGCGAACGGGGCCGAGGCGCAGCTGTACGCCCTGCTGTCCCAGTTCCCCCTGGCGACCGGGCTGATGCTGCTCGTGATCGTGCTGATCTCGATCTTCTTCGTGACCGGGGCCGACTCCGCCTCAATCATCATGGGAACAATGTCGCAGCGCGGTGCGATCGCGCCGCGGCGGCACGTCACCGTGTTCTGGGGGCTCATGATCGGCGGCGTCGCTGCCGTGATGATCCTGGTCGGCGGGGACGATGCCCTGTCCGGCCTCCAGAACCTGACCATCATCGTGGCGGCCCCATTCGCGGTCATCATCGCGCTGCTGTGTGTCGCCCTCGTGCGTGACCTGCGACGGGATCCGCGGGTCATGCGGTCCACCGTGGGGGAGGAACTTATCGACGCGGCGGTCATCGCTGGGGCGCACGACTACGACGGGGACTTCCAGATCGACATTTCACCCGCCCAGGACGCCGACGCCCCACCGCAGGGCGACAGCTCCGCAACGTCCCAGCCGGGCACCAGCGGCTAGACTGGGAACGCCCCCAGACGTCCACACCAAGGAGCACACGCCATGCTGAAGCTGATCGGTGCCCTGCTCGCCATCTGGATCGTGCTGTGGTTGGCCATGTCCATTCTCGGAATGGTGGTCCAGGCCGCGTTCTGGCTGTTCGTCGTGGGGATCGTCGTCCTCGGGGGGCTCGCGCTGGTGGACCGGGTCAGCAAGCGGAAGCGTTAGACCCGGCTCCGTGGGGCGCGCGGTTGGGGCGGCGCGGAGCTGTTTCCGCGGCCGGCCCGGCCCCCGCCCCCCGGGTTAATCCGGCCAATTGCCGCGGGCGTGCTGTGCAGCGGGTTCTCTCTCGACCGGGCCCAGCTTCCGCGGGGCTTTTCGGTCGGTGCCTATACTCCCGACATGGATGACATCGCGCCCCCCACCCACGACGCCGCCGAGGTCGTCGAGCGGCTACACCACACCTTCGCCAGTAACCGCACCAAACCTGCCCAGTGGCGTCGCTCCCAGCTGGAAGCCCTCCGGTCCATGCTCACCGCGGAGGAGCCGGAACTCCAGGCAGCGTTGAACGCCGACCTCGGCAAGTGCGCAACAGAGGCCTACATCACCGAGATCGGTTTCCTGCGCTCCGAGGTCGACCACGCCCTGTCGCACCTCTCACAGTGGCTACGGCCCCGTCGGGTGTCCTCAACCCTGCCGCTGATGCCCTCCCGCGCCCGGACCGTACGCGAACCCCTGGGCGTCGTACTGATCATCAGCCCCTGGAACTACCCCTTGAATCTTGCCCTGTCCCCACTGGTCGGGGCGATCGCGGCGGGCAACTGCGCCGTACTCAAACCCAGTGAGCTGGCTCCGTCCGTGTCGGCGGTTCTCGCGAAACTCCTGCCGCGCTATCTCGACCCGCAGGCCATCACCGTGGTCGAGGGTGGGGTTACCGAAACGACCGCGCTGCTGGAACAGCGCTTCAACCACATCTTCTACACCGGCAACAGCACGGTCGCCCGGATCGTGATGACCGCGGCCGCCAAGCACCTGACCCCGGTGACCCTGGAACTGGGCGGAAAGTCCCCGGCGATCGTCGAACCCGACGTGGACCTGACCACCACGGCGCGGCGACTGGCCTGGGGCAAGTTCATGAACGCCGGCCAGACCTGTGTCGCCCCGGACTACGTCCTGGCCGTCGGCGGATGCGCGGCCGAATTGGAATCTCGGCTGGCCACCGCGGTCGCCGAAATGTACGGGCCCCGACCCATCGAGAGCCCGGACTACGGCCGCATCGTCAACGAGCGCCACTTCGACCGGCTCACCCCCCTGCTGAACAGCGGGCGCCTGGTCACCGGCGGGGACACGGACCGGTCCCAGCGCTACATCGCACCGACCGTGCTGGCCGACGTCGACAATGAGGCCCCGGCCATGCAGGAAGAGATCTTCGGTCCCATTCTTCCGATCGTGTCGGTTCCCGACCTCGACACGGCCATCGCCACGGTCAAGCAGCGGGAACGGCCGCTGGCGCTGTACGCCTTCACGGAGTCCAAGCACAGCCGACGTCGCCTGACCACCGCCACTTCCTCGGGAGCGATCACCTTCGGGATCCCGAACGCACACCTGACGGTTCCGGGCCTTCCCTTCGGCGGTGTGGGGGAAAGCGGCATGGGCAACTACCACGGGCAGTACTCCTTCGAGGCCTTCACCCATCCCAAGGCCATCCTGGAGAAGTCGCTGACTCCCGACACCATGGCGCCGACCTATCCCCCCTACTCCCGTCTCAAGGATCGGCTGCTACGGCGGCTTCTTTGACCCGGGCTCCCGAAACACGCCACACTGGCGCTACCCACTGCGCGTCCACGACAGGCGCGCCGGTGTGGCGGCTCGTCGTGACCGGCGAGTCCCGGCCAGGAGTCGGAGCTGGGAGGTACGTGCGGTGGTACGCGCGAAGCCGAAGGGCACGGGCAAGAGCGACGTCGGCGCGCAGAGCACCCCGGCCACGCTGGCCGCGCGACGCGCGGGAATCGCCTTCAGCCTGCACACCTACGTTCCCCCCTCGGGCGGCGGGTCACTGAGTGAGGACGTGGCTACCGCGATCGGTATGCCCGCAGAGCAAGTCTTCAAGACCCTGGTTGTAACCGTGGACGAGCAACTGACCGTCGGGGTGTTGCCAGTGGGCAGCAGCCTGAACCTCAAGGCACTGGCCTCGACGGTCGGCGGCAAACGGGGAACCCTCGCGAACCAGGCTGCGGCCGAACGCGCGACCGGCTACGTACGCGGGGGGATCAGCCCGCTGGGCCAGCGCAGGCAGCTGCCCATCGTGGTGGACGGCTCCGCGCTGCGGCACGCAAGCATCTGTGTCTCCGCGGGGCGGCGGGGGCTACAGCTGGAGCTCTCACCGGTCGACCTGATCCGCGTGGCGGGCGCCCGGACCGGCTCTATCGCAGCTCAGGTGTAGTCTTCCCTCGCCAGGAAGGATATTCCCGCGTCCGCATGCCCTGTGGCTCAGCGTCTCCTCCCCGAGTGGCACGCCAGGCACAGCAGCGGGTGGGGACCCATCGGGTCGGGACCGCGAAGGAGAGGTCATGAGCAGCAGTGCGGCCACGGCAGCCACGGACACCAAGTCCCTGCGGGCGCGAATCCGGGCCATGATGCCCGAGGCGCGTCGGGAACTGGCCGAACTCGTCGCTTTCCGCTCGGTCGCCGACCCGCAGCAGTACCCGCCCCAGGAATGCGCAGACGCCGCGAGATGGCTCCGGGACGCCCTGGTGGCGGCTGGCCTCTCCGAGGCCGCCCTGCATGAGACCCCGGACGGATCGACGGCCGTGATCGCGCGGCGGGCGGCGCCGGCCGGGGCGCCCACGGTACTGCTGTACTGTCACTACGACGTCCAGCCGCCACTCGACGAGGACGCCTGGAACACGCCCCCGTTCGAGCTGACCGAACGAGACGGGCGCTGGTACGGCCGAGGCGCCGCCGACTGCAAGGGCAGCGCGATCGCCCACCTCCTGGCGCTTCGGGCGCTCGGAGACGATCCGGGGATCGGGATCACCGTGGTTGCCGAGGGTTCGGAGGAGCAGGCCACCGGCGGGCTGGAGCGTTTCGTCACCCAACACCCCGAGGAGCTGCGCGCCGACGCGATTCTGGTGTGCGACACCGGAAACGTGGCCGTGGGTGAACCCACCCTGACGACCTCGCTCCGCGGTGCGGTCGACGCCGAGGTGACCGTGTCCACCCTGGACGGTCCAATGCACTCGGGCATGTTCGGTGGTCCCGCCCCAGACGCGATGACGGCACTGGTACGGATGTTGGCGACGCTGCACGACACGGACGGCAGCACCACAGTGCGGGGGCTGGACAGTACCGGCACCTGGACCGGAGCGGACTACCCGGCTGAGCAGTTCCGTCGCGACGCCGGGGTGCGGCGCGGAGTACACCTGACCGGCTCGGGAACGGTCGCGGACCAGCTCTGGGCACGACCGGCGCTCACCGTGGTCGGCGTGGACTGCCCACCCGTGGTGGGTTCCGCAGCCGCGGTCCAGGCCACGGTTCGTGCCCGTCTGAACCTCCGGATCCCGCCCGGCGTGGACCCCGACACCGCCTACACGGCACTCGCGCGCCACCTGGAGGAGGTCGCCCCGTGGCAGGTTCAGGTCTCGATACGGCGCACCGCGTCGGGGCCTCCGTTCGAGGCGGACACGTCCGGTCCCGCCTACACCACCATGTGCGACGCCATGGCCAGTGCCTACGGGCGTAGGCCCGTGACCCAGGGCCAGGGCGGATCGATCCCGTTGTGCACCACACTCGCCCGCACCTACCCCGAAGCCGAGATCATGCTCCTGGGAGTGTGCGAGCCCCTGTGCCGGATCCATGCTCCCAACGAAAGTGTGGACCCCACCGAGATCGAACGCACCGCCCTGAGTGAGGCCGTGTTTCTCCGCGACCTTCCCGCGGCGCTGCGTTAGGCCAGGTCTCTGGGGATGGTGTGGATACGGCAGCAGACGCGGCTCGGGTGCCCCGCGGGCCACCTCGCCCCGGAGCCCCACCCGTGCCTGCTTGGCACCGCCCGGCCAGAAAATCCCGCACACCGCGGCTAACGTGGCCCGCGCAGCGGTGGTATCCCTGCTCAGCTCGGGCACCCCGGCCCCTGGTCAACGCGGCTCGTGCTGAGGGTGCGGCGGGCACCGAGCCATCCTCCGGATATCCCAAGCAGCGGGGTCTAGCGTCCCGCCGGTTCGGCACCATCGCTGCCGTCTGTGCCATCGTCACCTGGGTCGACCCGGGGCGGCCTGGGGTGCTCCTGCTCCGCACTGCTGTCGCTGTACGGACTTGGCGGGGTGTGTGGGTACGACCCGGTGAGTTCGGCCAGGTGCCGCTCGATGCGGGCAAGCCGGGCGTCTACGGCCGCAATCTCGCCTCCGGAGGCGTTCTCTTCCTCCGGACGTAGCCGGACCAGCACCGCTCCCCCCGGCTCCAGGGTCACCCGCTCCGTGTCGGACATGTGGTCGGCTCCCTGTTTCTTGACCGCCTGGAGGACATCTGCGGGACGCAGGCCGAGGCGGCGCAGGGTGGCGTGGTCAAGGTGCCCGTCGTGGGCCAGGGTGGTCGGACTTCCTTCGAACAGTCTCCCCAGCGTGGGCCACGAGGCCGCGGCCCGCACCATCACGGCGTTTCCGGCCAGGAGTACGGCGGCTCCCAGCACCCCGCCGGTGACGGAGTAGTCCTCACCGATCAGCGCGTTCTGCACAATGTTGGACAACAGCAGCATCACCACCAGGTCGAAGGTGTTGAGCTGCGCGAGATCGCGTTTGCCGGCCAGCCGTAGGAGCACCACGATGGCCCCGTAGACGAGCACGGTCCGCAGCACCTTGTCCCATGGTGGAATCTCGATCACGAGTAGGTCCTGCCACATGTCCGCCCGCCTCCCGTTCTGCCACTGTCTGGCGGGGGAACGCTACCGAACGTGCTGTGCATCCGCCGTACGCAACACGGTCGTCGCTGGCACGGTGCGGTCGGGCGGGCGGGTCAGGTGGTGCAGTCGCGGGTGAGGGCCGCGAGCACGCGGGACGGGCTGGGACGGCCCAACCGTTCTGCCATCCATAGGCTCAGTCGCGACAGTGCGTCCAGATCAACACCGTGCTCGATTCCCAGGCCAGTGAGCAGCCAGACCAGATCTTCGGTCGCGAGATTTCCGGTGGCACTTCCAGCGTAGGGGCAGCCACCGATCCCCCCGGCAGAACTGTCGAACTCGGTGACCCCCGCGGCCAGGGCCGCGGTGACGTTGGCCAGTGCCTGACCATAGGTGTCGTGGAAATGCATCGCCAGCCGCTCGGGCTCCAGACCGGCAGCGCGCAGTGCATCGATGAGGGCCGTGACATGTCCGGGGGTTGCCACCCCGATGGTGTCGCCGATCGATATCGATGCGCAGCCCATCTCCCGCAGCCGCACGGCCACCGAAACCACCTGGTCCATGGGCACCTGCCCCTCCCAGGGGTCCCCGAAGCACATGGACACGTATCCACGAACCGGAACCTGCTGTTCCTGCGCTGCGGCGACCACCGGAGCGAACATCTCCAGGGCGGCATCCACGCCCCGGTTCAGGTTGCGCTGCGCGAAGGTCTCGGTGGCACTGGCGAACACGGCCACCTCCCGCGCACCCGCGGCGAGGGCCCGCTCCAGGCCACGTTCGTTGGGCACCAGCACCGGCATGCGTGTTCGAGAGGCCTCAACGAGCGCACCCGAGGTCACGTCGTGGGCGTCCGCCAGCTGGGGGACCCAGCGCGGAGACACGAAGCTGGCGATCTCGACAGCGGGAAGCCCCGCGGCCACCAGGCCGCGAATGAACTCCAGCTTGTCCGCCGTCGGTACAACCGACTTCTCGATTTGGAGGCCATCCCGCGGGCCGACCTCGTAGATCCGCACCTTCGTGGGCATGCCGGCCTGGGGAACGACGGCGGGCAGAGCAGACATCAGACCTCCTGGCCGCTACGGCTAGCTGTGTGGCCCACGCTACGGCAGCGTGCCCACACCAACTGCCGACCCCGGCGAGGCGAGAGCGCGGGGCCAAGGAATGGTTTCGGACCGCTTTCGGGTCAGGGAGAGCCACTCCCTCATCCGAAAGCGTTCAAGAAACACTCCCTAGCTCTCCTCCGGCTTCGGCTTGACGACTCTGATCTTGGACTGGCGATGCGGACGCTCTTCCCAGTCCTCCCGGAACTCGGCGTGGAAACCGAGCTCCTCGGCCAGGGACAACAGGGTCTCGGTGCGGAAGTAGTAGTCCTCCCGCAACACCTGGTACTCGGCTCCCGAGGTGCGGTTGAAGGTGAAGTCGAAGAAGCCCCCCGGCACCAGAACCCGGTGAATGTGGGTCAGGCACTCCCGCAGAACGTCCAGTGGGCAGTGCGAGAAGACACTGTGTGCGTGGGCGACCGTGAAATGCTCGCTGGGCAGGAACTCGAAGGTGAGGTCGGCGACCATGGTCAGGTACGGCATACGGTCCTGGAGGCCACGCTCGCTCAGGGTTCGCTGCGCGTGTACGAGGATGTCCGGCGAGATGTCCACCCCGTAGTAGTGGCCGGGCTCCAGGTATTCGATGAATCTCCACCCGGCCCGGAGATTGCCGCAGCCGATCTCGAGCATACGGTCCGACGGCGTGAGACCGTGCTCCACCAGATAGTCGAACTGCATCTGCCCCAGGGCGAGCCAACGTTCCTCACTCGCGCTGCCCACGGCTTTGTGTGGGCTGCGTGCAGCGTCGTCGGCCATGACGGCCCGGTAGTAGCTGACGTGGTCCCGATGCCGAAGACGCAGCATCGTATCCCGTGCCGTGCGGCGCAGATAGGGGTAGATCCGCCCCGGATTGCGTGCGGCATGGTGCAGTCTGCCCAGCAGACCACGCCGCCGCCGGTCGGTCTCGTGCTGAGAGTTCATCTCGACCATGCTAGACCACCGAGACACCGACTATGGAACCCTGTGTGATCACGAAACCACGGTTTCCGCGGACTCCGAGTTCCAGGCCTCCCGGCACCCTCGGCCGGTTCGGGATGTCACCGGCACGGGGCGCTGTCTCCGGGAAATCCGAATCCCATACAATTACATAGAGTAACTAAAATACTACGGAAGGTCGGACCCGGCGTTTGTCTCGATCGACCATCCGGGCGGCACGCGAGAAGGCGCAGTGATCACATGCCAGAGGCTCCGGGCGAAACACGCCCCACATCTTCCCCCGACACCCGCCGCGGCCACTGGAAGCGCTGGGCCGGGTGGGTCGCGGTGACACTCGGCGTCCTGCTGTTCGCCGGGGCGGCAGGACTCTACGGATACTACTGGAATCTGCGCTCGACCATGGACGCCCACGACCTGGAGGACACCCTAGCCGAGGAAGAACGGCCACCCAAGATCGGCGATGACGTCACGGTTCTCCTGATCGGATCGGACGGCAACGACGGTCACGACGGTCAGTACGGCGGCCAGGACTTCGAGGGAGAACGGGCGGACACGCTGCTTCTGGTACACATCTCTCCCGAGCGGGAGTCGGTCACCGCCGTCAACTTCCCGCGTGACTCCCTGGTCCAACTCCCCGAATGTGCCCCGTACGAGGACACCGAGGGAACCGCCGGCTACTACGGCATGATCAACGCATCGCTGTTCCACGGCGGCCCACCGTGTGTGGTCAAAACCATCGAAACACTCACCGATATCCGGGTTGACCACTTCGCCCACGTGGGATTCGCCGGCTTCGAGGACATGGTGGATGCGATCGGCGGGGTGGAAATGTGCCTGCCGGAGCCCGTTCAGGACGAGCGTGCGCACCTCGACCTCGATGCCGGTCTCCAGACTCTGGACGGCGCGGACGCCCTGTCCTTCGTACGCGCCCGCTATGAGATCGGAGATGGCGGGGACCAGGGGCGAATCGACCGGCAGCAGATGTTCCTGGCCGCGCTGGCCAACGAAGTCAGCGGAGGAGGCCTGCTGACCGAACCCAGCCAGATGGTGGCGCTGCTGGACGCGGTCTCCGAGCACACCAGCACCGACAGCGACCTTGGGCTGGACCGGATCCTGTCCATCGCCTCCACCCTGGCCGACGTCGACCTCAACGACATCGTCTTCTACACCGTTCCCAACTGGCAGGCCCCCAGCGACCCGAACCGGGTCGTCTGGAACGAGGATCTGGCCGAACCCCTGTTCCACGCGGTGGCACACGATCAACCCATCGACAGCGTGACCCGCGCCGACCTCGAAAACACCACGGACGGGGAACCGGACCCGGGGTCCAGCCCCACGTTCCCGCCCGATACGACGCCGGGGGCCGCTGCCACGCCCACTCCCTCCTACCCCGCACAGGAGGAGCCACACGATCCGCCGGAGGACACCGAGGACGGAGACGGCGACGGCGACGGCGAAGAAACAGTCATCGACGACACCGGCGACGCGATCGGCTACCGCGACGGAACCGCCAACCCCTGCACCGATGGCCTGGGCACCGGAACCGACGATGAACGCGAGAACGAGAACACCGACGCGGACGCGCGCTGACCACGGGCATGGCCGGCCCACCCCTGGCTGGGGTGGGCCGGCCAGCGCCCCTCTCCCTGATGGTTCGTAAAACCGCTAGCTGACGAGCGAGTCCGCGGCGGCGGCAACCGTCTCCTCGGTCACGGCCCCGGCCTCGTCGACCGCAGCGGACACGTCGGAGACCACGTCCTCCTCGTGCGCGTGCTGAGCCTCGACCGCGCCCGGCTCGGCCGGCAGGGTTTCGGCAGCCTCACTGTCCTGCACCACGCCGTCCACAAGGGCGTTGGCCTCGTCCAGCGTCTCGGTCACCTCGGAGGGCACTGCCTCGTCCGGCTGCGCCAACAGTTCTTGGTCGTAGCCCGTCGGGGCGTCCTGGTGCACGGCGTCAACGTCGGTTCCGGCACTGGCTGTGTTGCCAGCGGGCTCGGCGACATCGAGCAGCTCGGACAGTTCATCGAGCGAGCCATCCAGCAGCTCATTGTCGACGTCAGCGACGTCACCCAGGAGTTCGGTGAGCTCATCATCGGCGGCCCCCAACCCCGCGCCCATGGTTGGCCGCTGGGCCGGAAAGTGCGTCCCCCCGGGTAGCGGGATGCACCCCACGGGCACCGTTACCCCCACCGCTGGCCGTCGTGCGGGGGCAGTGTGTTCTCCGCCGGCGGTGGGAGGTCGCCACGGGCACCGCCGCCCCCACCGTTGGCCGTCGTGCGGGGGAGCGCCGCCAGGGCGCGACGCCGCCGGCGGCCGAGACGGCGCGTGCTCCTAACCACGCACCGCCACCAGCACCCTCCCCAGCCCTCCGGCCCGGCACAACGCCCCCAGCACACCCCGCACCCGCGCCCCACCGACCGCTGGGCCGGAGAGTGCGCTCCCTCGGGGTGCGGGGGACCGCCCGCGGCCCACAGCCGCCCCCACCGTTGGCCGTCGTGCGGGGGAGCGCCGCCAGGGCGCGACGCCGCCGGCGGCCGAGACGGTGCGCGCCCCTAGCCACGCACCGCCACCAGCACCCTCCCCAGCCCTCCGGCCCGGCACAACGCCCCCAGCACACCCCGCACCCGCGCCCCACCGACCGCTGGGCCGGAGTGTGTTCTCCCCCGGGTTGGGGGGGACCCCCCACGGCCACCACCGCCCCCACCGTTGGCCGTCGTGCGGGGAGCGCCCCCAGGGCGCGACGCCGCCGGCGGCCGAGACGACGCGCGCCCCTAACCACGCACCGCCACCACATCCCCGGACGAACCGGGCGCGAGGACGCCTCCAACCGTCCGACGGATAGTGACCGCGGGCCGGCCTCGGGACTGGTGACACCGGGGGAGCACCCCCACCACGGCCCACGGACGGATGCGGCTGCGTTCCCTCGGGCCTCCCACACACGGACCGGCACGCATCGGCGCAGCCAACAGCCCCCATGCGGCATCCGGGGAGAGTGCCCGGTTCCCAGCCCGCGCCCACCGGAGCGACCCGACCAGCACCGCAGCCCGCAGACACGCCAAAAAGGGGTGCCCTAGGCTACCCCGCTGGCCGAGGAGCGGTACCCGCCCTCGGCGAACACGGACAACGCATCCGGGTCCAGCACCATGATCCGGCCACGCCGGAGCCGAACCAGCCCGTGGTCGGCGATCTCCCCCAGCGCTTTCGTGGCGTGTTCCCGGGTGGTGCCCACCAGCGCTGCCAGCTGCTCATGCGTGAGCCGGATCGGCGCCAGGCGCCCCGGGCGCCGATCCGGGACGGCCAGGCTCACCAGGGTCCCCGCCGTGCGTTCGGCCACCGTCTTGCCGTAGGCGTCGGCGAGGCGCTGCTCCAGCTCCCCGATTCGCGCCCCGATCCGCTCGGCGATGCGGGTGGCGACGCGGGGATCGGCCAGAAGTAGCCGTTGCACATCGGTGCGGCTCATCAGGCACAGGGTTCCGTCCTGGAGGGACTCGGCCCAGGTGCCGGACATGTGCAGCCCCAGGAGGTCCATTTCCCCGAAGATCGTGCCCGGCCCCGCGATTCCCGTCGTGACGGTCCGCCCGTCCGGCAGGATTCGGTAGAGCCGCACCTGGCCACTCTTCACGATGTACAGGGTGGCCGCCCGCGTTCCCGGGGAGTACACGATCTCCCCGGAGCGCATCTCCTCCGCCGGTGCCTGCGCCCCGATCGCTTCCATCTCCGCTGGAGACAGGTCCGCAAAGAGTTCCACCTCGGACAGACACCACTGCTCGTCCACGGATCCTCCTCGCGCAACACTCCGGGATGTGCCCGGAGACGGGTACTCCCGCACCCCTGACTGGACTCGGGGTTTGCTCCACCCACGGTTTCGGCCCGTCTACATCGAAAGTATCCCCCTGCGGTGGGGGGGTGATCCACCCAAAGTTGTCCCCAAGTCGAGCCTGTGGGTGGACGTCCCGGAAGGCCCGTACTCGCGAGAATGACCGCGAACGTGCACCCCTTTGCCCCTGAACTCCGGGAGAACAGGATGACCCCCCAATGACCGCGCTGAGCAGACTCAGTTTGACGAACCGACTACTGGCGGCGCTGATCACGGTTCTGGTGATCGCGACCGGGATCATCGCGACCCTGTCGATCCGCCAGGAGCTGATGCCCGACCTCGAGATGCCCCAGGCTATGGTCAGCGTCTCCGCGCCGGGTAGCTCCCCCGAAGTCATGGAGCAGGAGGTGGTCGTCCCGCTTGAGACCGCCGTGCAGCAGGTGGATGACGTCGAGCAGGTGGAAGCCACCGCCACCAACGGCATGGCCATGCTCTTCGTTCTGATCGACTTCGACGCCGACGCTGACGCCGCCGTCGACGAGGTGCAGCAGGCGGTGGCCGCGGAGTCCGGAACGCTTCCTGACAACGCCGAGACCGAGGTCATGACCGGCGGCAACGAGGACATCCCCGTGCTGTCGTTGGCGGCGTCCGCCGACGAGGACGAGGGAACCCTCTCCACCAACGTTCAGGAGCATGTGCTCCCCGAACTGGAGGGACTGCCCGGCGTACGCGACGTGCAGCTCTTCGGGCAGCGGGAAGAACTCGTGGAGATCGATCCGGATGAGGACGAGCTTGAGGAACACGGGCTCAGCACTGCCGACATTACCCAGGCGCTCCAGGACACCGCGACCATCCTGCCCGGCGGGTCACTGACCGAGGATGGACAACGCGCGCTGTCCGTGGACGTGACCCGGGAACTGGCTGACCTCGACGACCTCGCCGACGTGCACCTCATGCCGGCGACGGCTGCGGGGCCGGCAGAGCTGGCGGGTCCCGAAGCAGCACCGGACGGTGGCCCCGAGCCGGTCCGGCTGGGGGAGGTCGCCGACATTGACTGGGTCACCGAGGACGAGTCCACACTCAGTCGCGTCAACGGTGCGGAGGCGATGAGCCTCATCGTCTACAAGGACCAGGACGCCAACACGGTGGAGGTCGCCGAGGAGATCCGCACGGCCGTTCCCGACCTGGCCGACGACCTGGGCGACGACGGGGAACTCCTGGTTGTCCTGGACACCGCCCCCTTCATTGAGGACTCCATCGACGGTCTGGTGGAGAAGGGGCTCGCCGGTCTGGTGATCGCGATCGCGCTGATCCTGGCGTTCTTGCTGTCGGTGCGTACCACCATCGTCACGGCCGTCTCGATTCCACTGTCCCTGCTGATCGCGATGACCGCCCTCTGGTTCGGCGGATACACCCTGAACATCATGACCCTGGCCGCCCTCACCGTGGCGATCGGCCGGGTCGTGGACGACTCCATCGTCGTGTTGGAGAACGTCAAACGACACCTCAGCTACGGCGGCGAGCGCATGGCCGCCATCCTTGCCGGTGTCCGGGAGGTTGCCGGCGCCATCACCGCCTCCACCCTCACCACGGTCGCCGTGTTCCTGCCGGTGGGGCTTCTCGGCGGAATGATCGGCGAGATGTTCCGCCCCTTCGGGATAACGATCGCCGTGGCCCTGCTGGCCTCCCTGCTCGTGTCCCTCACCATCATCCCGGTGCTGGCCTACTGGTTCGTGCGCTCCACACCGGTGCCACCGCAGGACCAAGAACGGGTGCGGCGGGAGATCCAGGAGCGCGAGCGCCGGTCCTGGATGCAGCGCGCCTACGTTCCCGTTCTGCGTTCCGCCACGGTGCGTGGCGGCGGGCTGGTACCCACCTGGCGGCGGTGGACCACCCTCGCGGCGGGCCTGCTCGTCTTCGTCGTCACGATTGGCCTCGCCACCGGGCTCCGGTTCACCTTCCTGGAAGATGATGACCAGAACCAGCTCATCGTCCAGCAGGAGCTCCAGGCGGCCACGGCCATGGAGGTCACCGACGATCGGGCCCGCGACGTCGAGGAGCTGCTCGACGGGATGGACGAGGTGCGTTCCTACGAGACCACAGTTGGCGGCGACGGAATGGGTGGGGTCCGGGAGAACCAGGCCTCCTACTTCGTGATCATCGACCCGGAGGCGGACATTCCCGCTGTGCGGCAGGACCTGGAGGAGCGGCTCGAGGGCTTGGAGGATGCCGGAGAACTCGACGTCGCCACCATGATGGGTGGCCCCGCCGGTGGGGAGGCCGACCTCGGGGTGCAGGTACTGGCCTCCGACGGCGCCGATCTGGAGGAGGGAACGCAACGGGTCAGCGCGATGTTGGAGGACGTCGACGGACTCGGCGAGATCAGCAGTGACCTCGCCGAGGAGGAGCCCGGGATCGAGGTCCGGCCCCGTGAGGAGGAGGCCGCCGAACATGGCCTGAGCGTCGCGGACATCTCGCAGGCGGCCAGCGCGTCCTTCGACGGGCAGCCGGTCGGGACCAGCCAGATCGGCGGGAGCGAACGGTCCCTGGTCCTGGCCAACAGCCAGACCGCCCCGCAGTCGCTGGAGGAGTTGCGCGAGATCGAGATCCCGACGGCGACGGGGACCGTGGAGCTCGACGAGGTTGCCGTCGTCGAGGAGGTTGAGCGGCCGGTGGAGATCGTCCGGAGTGACGGCGAGCGCAGTGTCACCGTGAGTGCGGTACCCGAGGGCGCGGACCTGGGCGCGGTCACGGCGGAGGTCACCACCGAGCTGGACCAGCTGGAGCTGCCTGCGGGCGTGACCGCACAGCTCGCCGGCCAGGCGGACGACCTGGCCGAGGCGCAGGAGGACATGCTGCTGGCGATGCTGGCATCGATCGCCCTGGTTTTCCTGATCATGGTGGCGACCTTCCGCAGTCTCGCCCAGCCCCTGATCCTGCTGGTATCCGTGCCGTTCGCGGCCACCGGAGCTATCGCGGCGCTGCTGGTCACCGACACGGCGATGAGCATGCCCGCAATGATCGGGCTGCTGATGCTGATCGGGATCGTGGTCACGAACGCGATCGTGCTCATCGACCTGATCAACCAGTACCGCGAGCGCGGAATGCCGCTCCAGGAGGCTGTCATCGAGGGTGGGCGCCAGCGGTTGCGACCCATCATCATGACGGCTCTCGCCACCGTCGGTGCCCTGGTTCCGATGGCACTGGGGCTGGGCACCGGAAGCGTGTTCGTCGCACAGTCCCTGGCGCTGGTCGTGATCGGCGGCCTGGTCACCTCCACGGTGCTGACCCTGCTCATCCTCCCCGCGCTGTACATGATGCTGGAGGAAGGCAAGGAACGGCGGGCCGAGCGTCGTGCCCGGCGCCGTGCTCGCCGCCGGGGCGAGCCCGCCGTTGACGGGGCCGGCGACCCTGATCCGGGGGATGGATCCGACGGCGGCCCGGGCGACAGTCCCGGAGACGGGCCGGGAGAGGATCGCCGCGGCCCCGCTTCGGACCGGGATTCCGGATCGGGCGGTGGCCAGTCCGATCTGGAGCCGGCAGGACACTGACGACCCACATCCAGTGCGTGGGGGCCGTGGGCGGCGGCCCCCACGCGCGTGGGTCCGGCCATGCTCTGTGCCACTGTTGTGTCAGATCGTGCTGCGGGTAGTAACAACGGCGGATCGTGTCGAGGAAGGGACGGCCATGCAGGACCATCCAGCGGGAGCCTCCGGAGCGGAACCCGAGCACCCCTCTGAATGGGAGAGCCGTGGGGGCACCCGAGGGGAGATGCTGTCTACATCCGAGGTGGCCGCCAGCTTGTCCGCGTCACGGGAACTGGGGCGGGAGTACGACCGTGAGGTCGCCGAGGCACTAACGGAACGACTGGATGAGATCATCAGCGCCCGCATCACGGAGCAGCTGGAGGCACGTTCGGCGGGATCGCCGCGACGCGACCCACCGATAGCTGTGCCAATCACTACCGGGATCGTCGCCATCCCGCTGGCCCAGATGGGACTGGATGCCGCGGGAGGCACCGGGATGGCGGTCGCCGGCGTGCTGCTGTTGCTGCTCAATGTGATCTACTTCTGGTTCTGGAGCCGTAGCCGCTGACCTGCCGGTCGCGGAGTCGGTCGTGCTGAATCACGGAGATTCCGGGGTCGAGCGAGTCCACGATCGGTCCCGTCACGGGCGGCTGGGGCAGCCCAGTGCGACTGCCGAGCATCGAGACAGGTGTGGCTCGGAGCTCAGGAATGCATTCTGGTAATACCTGCGCGGTAGGTCAGGCGGCGCAGCACCACCTCGGCGGGCCCACGACGCTCCTGACGTTCCAGAACATAGGCGCCGACCACTGTCAATGCCCATATCGCGACAGCGACCAAGGTCATTCCGGCGCTGTTCAGATGGGCGCCGACACCCAGCCCCCAGGCCGCGAGTAGCGGCGCCGCGATAACCGACTGGGCCAGATAGCAGGAAAGGGAGCGTTTGCCGACTGCGGTCAACGCAGTGGTGATGGTGGCGCGTTCGCGGATCCGCTGGGCGATGAGGCCGAAGAGTGCGACGTACCCCAGGCCACAGGCCAGCCCGGTCAGGGGGTGCGTCGTCGAGAACACCCACATGGTGTTCTCTGGCCCCTGCCACTGGCCCGTATGCGCGAGGGCGTGCGGCAGGCCACCCAGCCATCCGATTGTGATGCCACCGATCGCCACGGTCCGGAGGAGAGGCTGATGGTCACGGGCATCCTCCAAAATCCTTCGGTTCGCTGCCCAGAAGGCCAGTAGGATCGCAATCGGGGCACTTAGGGATAGCAGTCCCGTGACCAGTACGGCAGTAGGCCAGATCGACGCGCGGAACACAACGGAGGACAGGTAATTCGGATCTTCTACGGTCTGTTCGAGAATCCGCAGGTAGGCGTCGAATATCGCGAATCCCTCCGCGGTCTGACCGGTACTCGTGCGGTAGGCGACCCATATGCTGAATACGGCAGAAACGGTAAGCAACGCCATGCCCAGCGCAGCCCACACCAGTTGTGTGCGGCCGGACCGACGCAGGAACAGCCACGCAAGGACAAGTCCGGACAGGGCGTATGCGCCCAGAATGTCCCCAGCGAACAACAGAGCAGCGTGAAAGAATCCGAACACGAACAGCCACAGGTTCCGACGGCGCAGCGCGCGACGGGCGGCCTGTTCGGAAACTCCCTTCTCCTGTTGACGCCGAAGCATCTGTACCATGCCATATCCGAACAGAAATGCGAACATGGGGTAGACGCGCATGTCGACCGTGGTTATTACGACACCCTGCACGACCAGATCCAGCGTTGACCCCTCGGTGGGGTGAAAATTCGTCCCAGACGCGTCTCGACCCAACAGGTATATTGGTGCGTTGGCAATGGAGATCAGTAGCAACATCAATCCGCGGGCGAGATCGGGTGCGATCTCTCGTTGAGTTTCTGGTTTCGGCCCCAATTCGTTCCGAGTTTCCGATGTCATGATCAACTCTTCTTGGTTGGGTTTGTGTGGCGAATATCTTATGGTAGGGGTTGTCTGGAGTAGTGTGATCCTTCGTGAGTTGGATTCGATCTCCTCCGCACGGATGGAACGACGAGAGTCCTAGCGCACGTCCAGAGCAAATATGGTCTGTCCGGGGCCGCGCGCCGAACGCAGAGTTCGAATCGACGTTGGATGCCACACAAGTGCGGAAACCGTGTTCTGGGTGGCTCGTTCACTGGCGGATATGCGACGTGGCGATTCCTACTCAGAAGCCGCTACCGCTGGCGTCGTCCGATCGCGAACGCCGGACGCTGAGAGGCTGAACGAACGCAGACGGCCGGCCAGACGCTCGCGCTGCGCCCGAGGACCGGGCTGACCTGCGCCCAGGGCCGCCGCAACACGCGGATAGCCGAGGAACTGGGGGAGGTCGCGGGCAACCCACCGATTGCGTTACCACGACAGGTAGACACCGACACGTGGCTCCACCCGCGCGCCGAGATCGGCCTTCGACTCACCCACGCCCCCGCAGGGTGCGATCCCGCGACAGACCGCACGCCAAGACCTTCAGTGACCTGCTAAGCGTGGTGCACCGAATCCAGCCCCAGCCAGTCCGCAAGCTGCTTCAATTCGGCCGCGAGTTCGGCCTTCGTATCCGGCGGTGCATCCGCTTCGACGGTGGTGCGACGCACCAGGAGCCGCCCGGTGTGGCGGTCCGCCTTGAGATCCACCCGGGCCACCAGGCGCTGTCCCAGCAGGAACGGCAGCACATAGTAGCCGTGCACCCGTTTGGGGGCGGGGACATAGATTTCCAGGCGGTAGCGGAAGTCGAACAGGGCCTCGGTGCGGCTGCGCTCCCAGATCAGGGAGTCGAACGGGCTGAGCAGGGCACGCGCCGACACCGAACGGGGGATCCGCGCCTCGTGGTGCAGATAGGCGGGGCGACGCCAGCCCTCGACCCGGACCGGGACGAGCTCCCCGGAGTCCACCAGCTCGTGCACCGCCGCGCGTGCCTCCGCGGCACCCATCCGGAAGTAGTCGCGCAGGCACGGCTCGGTTCCTACGCCATGCGCCCGGGCCGCGATCCGGATCAGTTCCCGACGCGCCTCGGCCGGGTCCGGGTCCGGTGCCTCGTGCACCTCGGGTGGCAACACGCGTTCTGGTAGGTCGAATCGGCGCTCGAACTGGGTCGTGCGTCCGGCCGCACTGAGCCGCCCACACCAGAACAGGTACTCCAACACCCGCTTGACCGCGGACCAGTTCCACCCCCAATGGTCCGTGGGCCGTTCCGTTCCGCGCGCCAGGGCCCGTTCCACCTCGCGAGCGGTCATCGGCCCGTTCTCCGCCACTTCCGCGTGGGCTGCCTCCACCAGTCCGGGATGCTCCACAGCGGACTCTCGTACATGCCGCCACGCCTCAGCGTCGGCCCGCCGCATGCGCCAGCGCAACAGCCGGTGGGTGCTCGGGGGCAGCAGGCTGGCCTCGTGGCCCCAGTACTCCACCAGCTGCGGTCGCGGCCCCCGGGTGGCCCGGTCCAGGAGCTGTGGGGCATAGGGCCCCAACCGTGCGTACACGGGGAGGTAGTGACTTCGGGCGAGGACGTTCACGCTGTCGATCTGGAGGAGTCCCACCCGGTCTAGGACGCGGCGGAGGTGGCGCGGCCCCACGGCTCCCCGGGGGCGGGCCTGGGCGAAACCCTGGGCGGCCAAGGCGATCCGCTGGGCCTGGCCACGGGAGAGGGTGGCGTCCTGGCGTGGGTGCACTCCGTGGGGATCGTACATAAGTACGAATCTACCAGGGTGGTGCGTGGTGTTCTCGGGAGTTGCGCTGTCGAGGCACGGATGCGGGGTGGCGGACCCGCATCCGTGCCCACTGTTCGGGACTGGTCCCGGGGTCAGTCCGAGCGCGGCACGGTGCGCCGCACGTTCTCGGCCTGGGATGGTCCCGGCTCCGCCGGACCGATCAGGGGACCGGGAATCGAGGGGTCCACGATGCCCTCTTCCAGCCACGTGTAGCGGTCGTCCATGGCGCGCCGGGCCAGTTTCCCGTCCAGCGAGTCCGTGTTCTCCCACAGGGAGGTGAACAGGGACTCGGCGCGCAGCTGGGCCTGCTGGCAGAAGGCGTCGGCCAGCTCCTGGGAACCGCGGGCCCGCTGCGGGTGCAACTCCGCGTCACTACGGGCGCGCGAGCATGCGGCGCTGATCGCGAACAGTTCGGCGCCGATGTCGACGATGCGCGCGAGGAAACCCTGCTTGTGTTCCAGCCGGCCCTGCCACCGGGACATGCCGTAGAAGGTGGCCCGGGCCAGTCGACGGCTGGCCCGCTCGGCGTAGCGCAGGTGGGGGGCCAGCGGCCCGAACTCGGTGAAACTCGTCGGGAGTTGACCAGAGCCCACCACGAGCCCGGGAAGCCACCGGGCGTAGAACTTGCTGGCCCGCACCAGGGCCTGGGCGCGGCGTGCCCGGTCGGCCTCGGGGTCGATGATGTCGCCGGCCACGGCCAGGTGGGCGTCAACGGCCTCCCGGGCGATGAACAGGTGCATGATTTCGGTCGAACCTTCGAAGATCCGGTTGATCCGCAGATCCCGGGCAAGCTGTTCGGCGGGAATGCCTCGCTCGCCGCGGGCGGCCAGGGAGTCGGCGGTTTCGTAGCCGCGGCCGCCGCGGAGCTGCACCAGCTCGTCGGCGACCCGGTCCGCCAGCTCGGAGGCGTACAGTTTCGCGATCGCCGCCTCGATCCGGATGTCGTTGCGTTCGTCGTCGGCGAGCTGGCTGGCCAGGTCCAGCATCGCCTCCAGGCCGTAGGCGGTGGCGGTGATGAAGGAGATCTTGCGGGAGACCTCCTCGTGCTTGCCGACGGCCTTGCCCCACTGCACCCGGGCGCGTCCCCACTCGCGGGCGATCTTGCTGGCCCATTTGGCCGCCCCGACGCAGGAGGCGGGCAGGGACAGTCGGCCGGTGTTCAGAGTGGACAGGGCGATCTTCAGGCCCTGACCCTCGCGGCCGATCATGTTCTCCGCGGGAACCCGAACCTGGTGGAACCGGGTGACACCGTTCTCCAGCCCGTGGAGTCCCATGAAGCGGTTGCGGCGTTCCACCGTGATTCCCGGGGTGTCCCCGTCCACCACGAACGCGGTGATCCCGCCGCGGTGTCCCTCGCTCTGCGGTACGCGGGCCATGACCACCAGCAGGTCCCCCAGGACGCCGTTGGTGGTCCACAGCTTCACCCCGTCCAGGAGGTAGGCCGAGCCATCCTCGGTGGGGACCGCGGTCGCGTGCAGCCGGGCCGGATCACTGCCCACATCCGGTTCGGTGAGGAGGAAGGCACTGATGTCGGTCGTGGCGCAGCGGGGGAGGAACCGCTGTTTCTGCTCCTCGGTGCCGAACAGTTTCAACGGTTGGGGAACGCCGATGGACTGGTGCGCCGACAGCAGGGCCCCCAGGGCCGGTGAGGCCGAACCGGCCAGGGTCAGCGCCTTGTTGTAGTACAGCTGGCTCAGCCCCAGCCCTCCGTACTTCTTGGGGATCTTCATGCCCAGGGCGCCGAGGTCCATCAGCCCGCGCAGCACCTCGTCGGGGATGCGTTCCTCGTCCTCGATGCGTTGGGAGTCGATGTCCGCGCAGAAAGTGCGCAGCCGCTCCAGGAACGCCTCCCCTTCGGCTGTCGTGTGGTCGTCGGGGCGAGGATAGGGGTGGATCAGGTCCATACGCAGGCGACCGAGGTACAGTTCTTTACCGAAGCTGGGACGCTGCCATTCGGTTTCCCGGGCGGCCTCGGCCACCTGCCGGGCCTGCCGCTCGTCCACCTGCTGCGGGTCCGGGGTCGTCGCTTCTGGTTTCGACGTGGTCATTCTCACCTCGCACGCGTGGTCTCTGCGGTGGCCCCAGCCCTACCCGGTGGTAGCGCAGCTACGCCTGCACAGCGGCCACGGATGCGTCACTGTGCCTCCGGCGGAGTCGGGGACTCCGTGTCCAGCGGCGGTTGTGCACTGCGTGGATGTCGCGGCAACCGGACCGTGACCGTTGTTCCGGAACCCGGGGTGGAGTCGAGCCGCACGTCCCCGCCGTGAGCCGTTGCGCTCGCCCAGACGATCGCGAGACCGAGTCCGCTACCGCCTCCCGGGGCGCGTTGCCCGCGATGGAAGCGGTCGAAGGCGCGGGCGACATCGTCGGCGGGCATCCCGGGGCCGGTGTCGCTCACCTCCAGCGCGACAACGGAATCGCGGGGCTGATCCGGGCTGGCCTCGTCGTCCCGCGCCCCCCACTCGGAGGGTTCGGGCTCCTCGCGCACCTCGATGGCGACGCGGCATTCGGGCGGGGTGTGTTCCCGTACGTTGGCGAGCAGGTTCGCCAGGATCTGCCGGAATCGGGTCTCGTCCACCTCCCAGGTCAGCTGCGGTGGGGCGTGGAGGTCCACCACCCGCTGAGGCTCCACCGCACGGGCATCCGCAGCCATGTCCCGCACGATCGCCGCGAGGTCACACTCCCGGGGGTGGAGGGAACTGCCCTGGTCCAGGCGTGCCAACTCCAGGAGTTCGTTGACGAGCCGCGACATGCGCTCCGCCTCGGCTTCGATACGTCCGATGGTCTCGGGGACGTCGCCGGGGCCCACCGCCCCCTGTCGGTACAGCTCCGCGTATCCACGGATTGAGGTGAGCGGGGTGCGGAGCTCATGTGAGGCGTCGGCCGCAAAGGCGCGGATGCGTTCCTCGGAGGCCCGCTGGGCATGGAACGCCCGCTCCAGCCGGCCCAGCATGGTGTTGATGGCCTGGGCGAGCCGGCCCACCTCGCTGTCGGACTCCGCGGTGGGCATACGTGCCCCCAGATCCGAGCCCGTGCCGATGCGGTTGGCGGTGCTGGCCATGCGGTCCAGTGGTTCCAGGCCGCGGGTGATGAGCCAGCGCCCGGCCAGGGTCAGCCCGGTCAGCAGCACCACCGCCGTGCCCAGTTGCGTCCATACGAGCTGTTGGGTGAACACCTCCCGTTCGTCGGTGGGGACACCGCTGATGACCAGGGAATCGTCCCGTCTGCGAATCGTGGCCCGGTGCGGCGGGACCGTGCTCTGGCCCTCGTCGAGTTCGAATATCTCGCGGGTTTGGGCGTACCGGCGCAGGTCCTGGATGGGGACCTCGGCGATCCGTTCCAAAACGACGTCTTCCCGCTCGGCATCCCCGAAGATGCGATCCACGTCTCCGGTGCTGGGATTGACGAGCACGACGAAGTACGGGGAGGGGCTGGGCGCGTCCACCCCGACCGGGGGAGTGCCCTGATCGAGCCGTGCCATGGCTCGCTCGGCGGTCAGCTCCAGCTGGTCGTCCAGCTGGGTGGTGACGAAGGCCCGGAGGGTCAGAAAACTCACCAGTAGGGTGACGAGCAGGCCGGTCGCGGTCACGACCAGCAGCCCGATCAGCAGTCGGGCACGCAGGGATCTGCGCCCGGACATCAACGTCGCTCGTCGGGTGACCGGAGCATGTAGCCCACCCCCCGTTGGGTGTGGATCAGTGGGGGGCCCAGCGGGTCCAGCTTACGTCGCAGATAGCTGACGTAGGTCTCCACGATCTGGGACTGGCCGGCGTAGTCCCAGCCCCACACGTTCTCCAGAAGCTGGGTTCTGGTCAGTACCCGGCCCGCATTGGCCATGAGGTAGGCCAGCAGTCGAAACTCTGTGGGCGAGAGCTCCAGGGGGGTTCCGCCACGCCGTACGGTCCAGGACCGTTCGTCCAACTCCAGGTCGGCGACCCGCAGTGCAACGTCGGTCTCCTTGCTGTTCGCCCCCACTCCGCCCGAGCCCCGATAGGCACGCCGCAGCAGCGCCCGCACCCGTGCCACGAGTGCCTCCACCGAGAATGGTTTGGTGACGTAGTCGTCACCGCCCAGGGACAGTCCGGTGACGGTGTCGGAGGGCGTGTCCCTGGCGGTCAGGTAGATCACCGGAACGTGGTTGTGCTCCGCCCGAAGCTGGCGACACACGTCGAAGCCGTTGATGTCGGGGAGGAGCACGTCGAGAACGATCAGGTCCGGCGACTGGGCGCGTGCCTGGGTGAGCCCGGCGCTGCCCGTGGCTGCCGTCGTGACGTCGAACCCGTGGAAGCGCAGAGCGGCCTGGACCAGGTCCCGGATGTTGGGCTCGTCGTCGACGACGAGGACGTGTGGCTGCCCGACGGTGTCACGGTCACTCATGGGACTGGATGTCTCGATTCTGGCCTGCGCCTGGACCCTCTCCCATGATGCCGCAGAGCAGAACGCGTATGAATGTGACTCAGGTCACAGACTCGATCCAGGGGAGGCGCGATGCGCGCCGTGCTCGCGCTCCCCCGGAGCCGCCGGACAGCCACCTCCGTCCGTCCGGCACCGAGTCCAGCGTCCGTGTCGCCCGGGCGGACCGGACCAGGACACCCGGGCGACCCCTCAGACGCACAGCTCCCCAGGAGGTCGTGCAGACACCGTCCCAAAAGGCTGCCGATCGTCATGAAAACTCCTCAACCTGGGACAGAGCATGGTTCCGGCTGAGAATTCGCTGAGACTCCGACAACGAATCGCTGGGTGGGCAGTGACCGCGGCGTGCCGTGTGGTGGAGCGGTGCCGATACCCGCACACATCGGAGTGAACCCGGGAGCGTTCCCACACATCCAACAGAAGGCGGATGCCGACGACGGTGGAGACGGGCCGTTGTCGGTTGGTTGGTCCCTGGGGCGGAGGACGGCCGCCCCAGGGACCAACCGGCCCGTCGCGTTGGCTCGCTCCCCGATCACGGTGACGGATAGCCTTGCGGTGTGCGACTGGCGACATGGAACGTGAACAGTGTGCGCGCTCGCTCCGAGCGCATCGCGGCCTGGCTCACCCGCAGCGAGGTCGACGTCCTGGCGATCCAGGAAACCAAGTGCCGGCAGGACCAGTTCCCCACCGAGGTGTTCACCGAGCTGGGCTACACCGTGGCCCACCACGGCCACTCCCAGTGGAACGGGGTGGCGATCGCCTCCCGCGTCGGCCTGGAGGAGGTCCGTCGAGACTTTCCCGGCCAGCCCACCTGGAAAGACGAGGACCAGCCCGAGGCCCGGGCGATCGGCGCCCGGTGCGGTGGGGTGGACGTCTGGAGTCTCTACGTCCCCAACGGTCGCGAGCTGGACGACCCTCACTACGTCTATAAGCTGGACTGGCTCGCCGCCCTACGAACGGCCGGCACCGCCTGGCTGGAGGAGGATCCCGCGGCACGGATCGCGCTGTGCGGTGACTTCAACGTCGCCCCCGAGGACACCGACGTCTGGGACATGGCCGAATTCGAGGGCAGCACGCACGTGTCACCGGCGGAACGCGACGCTTTCGCAGCCCTGGTGGAGGCGGGATTCACCGACACGGTGCGTCCCTTCGCCCCGGGGCCGGGGGTTTACACCTACTGGGACTACAAGGGGCTGGCCTTTCCGAAGCGCAAGGGCATGCGCATCGACTTCGTGTTGGCATCTCCCGCCCTGGCCGCGCAGGTCGCCGACGGCCGTATCGACCGGGAGGAACGCAAGGGCAAGGGACCTTCGGACCATGCCCCGGTCATCGTGGACCTGAGCACCTCCGGCTGAGCCAGCGCCCCGCGGCCGGCCGCGGGGCGCTGGCTGTGCCCGGACCCTGCCGGGTTCGCGCATACCCCACCGACGACGTCTGAGGGCGAACGTAGTGACACGACAGGCACAGACCGAGACGGCTTCCGCGCGGATCATGGTGGTCGGCAGCGTCAACATGGACCTCGTGGCCTACATGACCGCGGCCCCGGCGCCCGGCGAAACGGTTGCCGGACGGGAGTTTCGCACCGTGCCCGGGGGCAAGGGCGCCAACCAGGCGATCGCGGCGGCTCGGGCGGGAGCCGAGGTCACCTTCGTGGGGGCCGTCGGTGACGACGTCTTCGCTGATGAGCTGGGACGGAGTCTCACCGCGAGCGGCTGCGACACCTCGCGCCTGCGACGGGTTCCCGGAGCCTCGGGGGTGGCCCACATTCGGGTGGCCGACAGCGGTGAGAACTCGA
Organism: Lipingzhangella rawalii; assembly: GCF_031628175.1. NCBI lineage: Bacteria > Bacillati > Actinomycetota > Actinomycetes > Streptosporangiales > Nocardiopsidaceae > Lipingzhangella > Lipingzhangella rawalii. The sequence continues at coordinate 323,933 of NZ_JAVLVT010000003.1, forward strand.
TTGTGGTGGTGCCCGGTGCCAACGCGAGCGTGCGGGACCTCGACGCTACGGACACGGCACTGCTGGCCGGCCAGGATGCGCTTCTGCTCCAGCTGGAACTGCCCGTCTCCGGCGTGATCTCCGCCGCCCGCGCGGCCCGGGAGGCTGGGGTGGCCACGATCCTCACCCCAGCACCGGTGGCCCACCTGCCCGCGGAGCTTCTCACCTCGGTGGACCTGCTGGTGCCCAACCAGCACGAGGCCGCGGCCATAACCGGGGAGAGTGATCCGCGTCGCGCCGCACCGGCGCTCCTGGAGCACGTTCCCGCCGCACTGATCACCCGCGGCACCGAGGGGGCCCTGCTGGCCCGGCGGGGCAGTACGACAGTGGAGGTACCGGCGGCGGAGCCGCCAGCCCCCGTGGTGGACACGACCGGCGCCGGCGACGTCTTCTGTGCCGCATTCGCCGTGGCCCAGGCGGAGCGGGGCCGCGATGCCCACGCGCACGGGGAACACGGGGAGAACACCACCGCTGCCGAGGCCCTGCGTTTCGCCGCGGCCGCGGCGGCGCTCTGTGTGACCCGGGAGGGAGCCAGCAGCTCGCTCCCGTGGCGCGATGAGATCGACCGGAGCGTCGTCTGACCGCGCCGCGCTATTCGTGCCCGAGTTCGCGCAGCACCTCGGTCGGATCCTGGTTCTGGAGTCGCGCCTCCAGCACGATGTCCACCACGTCACCCACGAGGCGCCCTCCCCAGGGGACCTCGCCGCCGTCACCGACCCCGAAGTCGGACAGGCGGATGCTGCTGTTGGCGGTGAAGAAGTGACCGTGAGCCTGACCGTAGCGCAGATAGTCGGGCGCGTCGCCCACCCAGCGGCCCGTCAGCACGATCTCGTTGGTAACCCCGTGAATGGTGAGGTCGCCGGTGAGGCGGAACCCGGTGCGGGTGCCGTCACGCGCGATTCTCCGGCTTACGAACCTGAGTTCCGGATGGGTGGCCACGTCGAGAAAATCTGGGGAACGCAGATGGTGGTCCCGGGCTGCCACCCCCGTGTTGATACTGCTGGCATCCAGGGTCACGTCCACCCGCGCCTGGAGCGGATCCGAGGGAACCTGGACCTGCCCGCGAGCCCGGCCGAACGTTCCCTGGACCCGCCCGAAGGCCAGGTAACGGGCAACGAAGATCAGGCTGGAGTGCATCGGATCCAGGTGCCACGTTCCCGGTCCGGGGCCCAGTTCCACCAGGCCGGGAGTGTCGGACATGTGTTGTTCCTCGTTGGTCTCGGTACCGCTCGTGCTGGTGCCCATGGCCTAATGCCCCCTCATCCATCGGCCGCCGGATCACGCCTGTGACCTGCCAGGGTAGAAGGTCCCCCTTCGCGTGACGCGGGTCGGCCCCCGTCCGCCGGTGCCAACCGGCGGGTGGCCCCCTCCCACGCGTCGGATCCCGCGGTGCGGCCACCAGGGTCGGGCCGCCCGGCGGGTGGCAGGAGGTGTCGGGGTGCCCCCGGCTACATCTGGGCCGGGGCCCGCACCCCGAGCAGTGCCAGCCCCTGCACCAGGACACGCTCGGTCAGCGCGGTCAGGGCCAGCCGCGAGTCCCGCTGCGCGGCGTCCTCGGCACGCAGGACCGGGCACTCCTCGTAGAAGGTCGTGAACGCCTGCGCCAGCCCGAACAGGTAGCTGCACAGGCGGTGCGGTTGCAGTGTGCTCCCCACCTCGGCCACGGTCGGCCCGAACTCCAGCAGGGCCAACGCCAGAGCCCGCTCGGAAGCCGCACCCAGGGCCACCGGGGCCGCAATCGCGTCGGTTCCGGCCTGTGAGGGTGGGGTGAATCCGCCCTTGCGGAAGATGGACCGGATGCGGGCCACCGCGTACTGGAGATAGGGGCCGGTGTTGCCGTTGAGGGCCAGCATCCGGTCGAAGTCGAAGACGTACTCGCTGTCGTGGGACACCGCGAGGTCGGCGTACTTGACGGCCCCGATGCCGACGTCCCGGGCGATCTCGGCGCGGGTGTCCTCGTCCAGCTCGGGCCGGGTCTCCGCCACGACCTTGCCCGCCCGCTCGATAGCCTCGTCCAACAGGGTCATCAGCCGGATCGGTTCGCCACTGCGCGTGCGCAGGATCTTGCCGTCAGAACCGAGAACGTTACCGATCTGCACATGGATCGGCTCCACGCTGTCGTCCGGCGGCAGCCACCCCGCCGCCCGCGCCGTGTCGAACACCATACGCAGGTGCAGCGACTGGGCCGCGCCCACCACGTAGAGGATCCGGTCTGCTGCCAGTTGCTCGATCCGGTACTTCAGGGTGGCCAGATCCGTGGTCGCGTACCCGTAGCCACCATCACTCTTGCGGATGATCAGCGGAACGGGCCGGCCCTCACGGCCGGTGTGGCCCTCCAGGAAGACACACAGGGCCCCGTCACTGATCTCGGCGATCCCACTGTTCTCCAGCTCCGCACACACCCCGGCCAACCGGTCGTTGTAGGTGCTCTCCCCAGCAAGGTCCTCGTTGGTGAGGGTGACGTCGAGCTTGCGGTACACCTTGTTGAAGTAGGTCGTGGACAGGTCCACCAGCGTGCGCCAGTAGTGCAGGGTGTCCGGGTCGCCGCCCTGCATCGCCACGACACGCTCCCGGGCCCGCCCCGCGAAGTCCTCGTCGGCGTCGAACTTGGCGCGGGCCGCCTGATAGAAGGCGTTCGGGTCGCTCTCCAGCTGGTGTGCCTGGGCGGAGTCCGCCCCCACGTCCAAGAGGTGCTCGATGAGCATGCCGAACGGGGTGCCCCAGTCCCCCACATGGTTCTGGCGGATCACGTGGTGTCCGAGGAACTCCAGGGTCCGGGCGAGCGCGTCCCCCACCACCGTGGTGCGCAGGTGCCCGACGTGCATCTCCTTGGCGACGTTCGGCGCCGAGTAGTCGATCGGGATGCGCTGGGCCTCCTGCGGGAGGACCCCCAGCCCCGGATCATCCAGCAGACGCGTGGTCTCCGCGGCGATCCAGTCGTCGCTGAGGGTCAGGTTGACGAAGCCCGGGCCGCTGATCTCCACCTCTTGGCAGATGTCCGCCACGTCCAGGGCAGCGACGATGTCCGTGGCCACCTCACGCGGATTCCGGCCGAGCTTCTTGGCCAGTGCCAGGGCAGCGTTGGCCTGGAAGTCGGCGAACTGGGACGGGCGGATGACCGGGTCGGCGTCGCTGTACTCGGTGCCGAGGGCGGCGCCGAGGGCAGCCTGGACCCGGTGGGTGAGGACTGACTGCGGATCGGGCATGTGCAAAGCCTACCGAGGATCACGCCCGGTCCTGGACTTGCGCCCGGCCGGCCGCGGGGCCTCGGCCTGGCCGAATTCCGCGTTCCGCGGTCGCGTCCGGTTCATCCCGTCACCCCGTCACTCCGGGGTGGCGCGTCGTTGACGTCGCGTCGCGCTGCGCCCGGCCGCATGCACGCGTTGGCGCACCTGGTCCACGATGCGCCCCTGCACCAGATCGCCGGCCAGGGCGCAGGCCCGTGCCACACCCTGGGCGTGGCTCGCCCCGTGCGCAAGCACGACCGTGCCGTTCAGCCCCAACAGGATCGCCCCGCCGTAGGTCTCGGAGTTCATCCGTTCGCGCAGCTCCCGCAGTGGGCCGCGTTGGAGCACCGTGCCGAGCCGCGCCATGCGGGTGCCGCCGAGAGCCGCACTCATCTGTGCGAAGGCGAACTGGACCGCGCCCTCGACGGACTTCAGCGCGACGTTACCGGTGAAGCCGTCGGTGACGACGACGTCGACCTCCCCGGACAGCAGGTCGCTGCCCTCGATATTGCCACGGAAGTCGAGGGCTGGTGGACCCTCGGCGGTGGCGGCGAGCAGTTCCGCGGCTTTACGCGCCAGGCGGTTGCCCTTTCCGGGCTCCGAACCAATGGTGAGAATACCCACGCGGGGTTCGGTGATTCCGTGTGCGGTGTGCGCGTAGGCCGCACCGAGATGCGCGAACTGCACCAGCATCTCCGGTTTGGCGTCGGCGTTGGCGCCGGCGTCCAGCAACACGGTGGGGGTGGGCTGGGTCGGCAACACCACTGCCAGCGCCGGACGGAGCACTCCGGACTGGGTTCGCAGCCGTACCGTGGACGTGGCGACCACGCCTCCCGTGGATCCAGCCGACACCAGGGCACCCACCTCCCCCTGACGGACGAGCTTGCACCCCACGGCCACACTGGATCGGGGGCGCCGCCAGCTCGCCAGGGCCCCCTCGTGCATGGCCAGGATGTCCTCGGCGTGGACCACGGTCACCTCGGACGTCGCATCGTCCTCGGCCAGCAGGGACAGCAGTTCGGGGGAGCGGCCCACCAGGGTGATCCGTGTCCCCGTCTCGCGGGCCGCCTGGACGGCCCCGCGGACCACCTCCCGCGGAGCGTAGTCCCCGCCCATGGCGTCGACCGCGATGCCCGAGGGGCGGCGTGGGGCCGGGCGTCGACCGCCGGCCGGGCCCGCCGAGGTCGAGGGTGACGCAGACGCAGACGCAGACACTGACGGCGACACTGCGTTCGGGGCGCGCTGCACGCTGGCCAACGGTGCTCCTAACCGGGAATTCGGGCAGGTGGTCCAGGCGGTTCCGGCTCGTGGACAACCGCAGCGTCAGCGTATGCAACCACCGTGACCTCTGCGGGCGGCACACCGGGATGGCCCGAAACCCGCACGGTCCCGGATCGGTCCGGGCGTGTCCCGTGGCGCAGACGGGAACAAGGGGAGGAAAAAGGGAAGGATGTGGATCTTCGGGAGGATACGGAGGATACCGTGCGCTGCGGATGCAACACGTCACCTGGTATCGGATCCCGCAAGATCGGGTATCGCACGTATGCGCAGATGACGCACAATGCCGGGGGTAGTCCGGACAGCCAACCCGACGTGACCGACGAAGGAGACGAGTGACTGTGCAGACAGACGCGGCGGCGCCGACCGGGGTCGCGCCCGCCCCGTCCGGCGGGCGACGGTTCCGCGCCTACACCACCAAGCACCTGGACGAGCTGACGGCGCGGGCCGGACTCGGGGACGAGGAACGGCTGGCGACCCGGGCGGTCGCGACGGTGCTGCCGTTCCGGGTGAACGCCTACGTCATCGAGGAGCTGATCGACTGGTCGGCCGCGCCCGACGATCCCATCTTCCGGCTGACCTTCCCCCGTCCGGACATGCTCCCCGAAGCGGACGTGAACCGGATCTCGAACCTGCTGCGTCAGGGGGCCTCCCGCAAGGAGCTGACCGCCGCGGCCAACGAGGTGCGGGCCAAGCTCAATCCCCACCCGGCCGGGCAGATGGAACTGAACGTGCCCACGCTCGGCAATGAGGACCCCGTGCAGGGTGTGCAGCACAAGTATCCGGAAACGGTGCTGTTCTTCCCCAAGCAGGGCCAGACGTGTCACGCCTACTGCACCTACTGTTTCCGTTGGGCCCAGTTCGTCGGTGAGCCCGACCTGCGCTTCGCCAGCGACGAGATCGACCAGCTCGTTGCCTACCTACGCGCCCATCCGGAGGTCACCAGTGTGCTGTTCACCGGTGGCGACCCGATGATCATGGGGGAGGGGGTCATCTCCCGCTACATCGAACCGTTGCTGGAGATCGACACTCTGGAGTCGATCCGGATCGGCACCAAGGCCCTCGCCTACTGGCCGCAACGTTTCGTGACCGATCCCGACGCCGACGAGACGCTGCGCCTGTTCGAGCGGGTGGTGGACTCCGGAAAGAACCTGGCTTTCATGGCACACTTCTCCCACCCGCGGGAGATGGCCCCCGACCTCGTCCAGCAGGCGGTGCGCCGGATCCGGAACACCGGAGCGGTGATCCGGACCCAGGCCCCCCTGATCCGCACCATCAACGACGACTCCGCCACCTGGGAGAGCATGTGGCGCACCCACGTGCGGCACGGCATGGTGCCGTACTACATGTTCGTTGAGCGCGACACCGGGCCCCAGGACTACTTCGCCGTTCCGCTCGCCCAGGCCTACGAGATCTTCCGGGGGGCCTACCGTTCGGTGTCGGGACTGGCACGAACCGTCCGGGGGCCCTCCATGTCGGCCACCCCCGGCAAGGTCTGTGTGGACGGCGTGACCGAGGTCGCGGGTGAGCGGGTCTTCGTGCTCCGCATGCTCCAGGCCCGTAACCCCGAACTGGTCGGGATCCCGTTCTTCGCCGCCTACGACGAGAACGCCGCCTGGCTTTCGGACCTGCGGCCCGCCCTGGGAGCCGACCGTTTCCCCTTCGACCCCTGATTCGATACCCGAGTCGTGCTCGGACGGGTCCGACCTGCCTGTCCGAGCATCCACGTCGGGGACGTACTGTGGCGGGCTGGTGCATCCATGCGGACTCTGGGGCCAGGGTCGCGGGAGTGCCAGCCTGTCCGTGAGGTTCCCGTGTGGCGAGGAGACGTGGAATGGTCGAGTGGTTCACCGGCCACATCGTGGGCACCGGGCGCCTTCCCCTGTTCTGCTTCTTCGTCTCCTTCGTGGCGGGTTTCCTTCTGATCCGGATCAGTGTGCGGCTCGTGCGAGCCCAGGTGCGCTGGTGGCCCGGAAACCTCACGCCCGGGGGTGTCCACGTCCACCACGTCGTGTTCGGGGTGGCTCTTCTCCTACTCAGCGGGGTAACCCTGCTGGCTCTGCCCGAGCGTGACGGCTGGCCGCTGGTCCTGGCCGCCGCAGCCTTCGGGCTGGGCGCAGCCCTCGTTCTGGACGAGTTCGCGCTGATTCTGCACCTCCGGGACGTCTACTGGACCGAACAGGGACGCACCTCGGTGGACGCGGTGTTCGTCGCGGTGGCACTGACCGGACTCCTACTGCTGGGGGTGCGCCCCTTCGGCTGGACCGAGGTGGCCGCGGCGGCGACCGGAGCCAGCGCCGACCACGGAGCATCCGCGGTCCGGGCCGCGGGCTTCGTCACCCTCGCTGTGCTGAACCTTGCCGGGGCGATCGTCAGCCTCCTCAAGGGCAAGATCTGGCTGGGCCTCGCCGGAGTGTTCCTCCCCGGCCTCTCCCTGATCACCGCCCTACGTCTGGCTGTCCCCGGATCCCCGTGGGCCCGCTGGCGCTACCCCCAGGGCTCGGTGCAGCTCGCCCGGGCCCAGGCACGCGACCTGCGACTGCGCCGTCCCATGATTCGGGTAAAGATCCGGGTGCAGGAACTCATCGCCGGTCGACACGATCTCCAGCGGCTCCCCGCCCCCGTCGTGTCCGCCACCGACAACGCCGGGAGCACACCGGCCTGACCAGCGAGGACTAGCTATGGCAGGGCGAGGCCGTCCGCCCCGCCGGGGTCTGACCATCGGAGTCGACATCGGGGGGACCAAAGTCGCCGCGGGAGTGGTCACCCCCGCCGGGCAGGTTCTGGACCGGGAACGCCGGGAGACCCCCGACCGCAGTAAGAGCCCCCGGGACGTTGAGGAGACGATCGTGGCGGCCGTGCTGAGCCTGAGCCAGCGCTATCCGGTCGCGGCGGTGGGGGTTGGGGCCGCGGGCTTCGTCGACGTCGACCGCTCCACCGTCCTGTTCGCCCCCCATCTGGCGTGGCGCAACGAGCCCCTGCGGGACGCCCTCACCGCGCGGCTCGGACGTCCCGTCGTCGTGGAGAACGACGCGAACGCCTCCGCGTGGGCCGAAATCCGGATGGGAGCCGGCCAGGGACACACCGACGTACTCGTGGTGAACCTCGGAACCGGCATCGGGGGCGCAATCGTCCGGGAGGGGCGCCTCCAGCGTGGGTACTCCGGCCTGGCCGGGGAGTTCGGACACATGGTCGTCGTTCCGGGTGGGCACCGGTGCGAGTGCGGCAACCGTGGCTGTTGGGAACAGTACGCCAGTGGCAATGCCCTGACCCGGGACGCACGGGAACTCGTGGCCGCGGACTCACCCGTGGCCGAGGGCCTGATCCGGGCGGTCGACGCGGACCCGGAACGCATCACGGGCCCGCTGGTGACCCAGCTGGCCCGGGCCGGAGACCGCGCCTGTGCCGAACTCCTGGACGATGCGGGGGGATGGCTCGGTCTCGGCCTGGCCAACCTCGCCGCAGCCTTCGATCCCGAGCTCATCATCGTCGGTGGCGGTGTGTCCGACGCCGATGACCTGCTGCTCGGCCCGGCACGCCGCACCTACCTGCGCAACCTCACCGGGCGGGGGTTTCGTCCGCAGGCGCCCGTGCGTGCCGCGGCTCTGGGTAACGACGCCGGCATGATCGGCGCCGCCGAGCTCGCCCGGGCCGAACTGCCGCGGTGGCGGCGGCAGCGGCGCCTGCGGCCCGGGCGCCCATCCGCACAGTGAGCGAAACGACCGCCCGCCACCGGTCCCACACGGGCGCAACTGCCCCTAGTCTGCTGAGAATGGGTGAGCTTGCGAACCGGTTGGAGCGTCCCGCGACCTCGGCGTGGGACCAGCCCGCCGTACCTGCGGGAACGTCCGTCGGCCGACCCGAACTCCTGCGGCTGGCCGCGTGGTTCGACGCCGCTGATGCGGACACGGCCCACGTGCTGTTCACCACCACCTTCCGCCTGTATCCGGCACAGTGGCTGGCGGGCGATCCCGACGACCCGGGCGGATCAGCCACGAACAGCCAGATCGAGGCGCGCCAGCCACCCCGCAGCTGGTGGACACCGCCCCCACGGGAGTCCTCCCCGGACGACACCGAGGCCATCGCGATGCCGCCACAGACGGAGCGCACCCGCGACCGGCTCCGCGCCGAAGCCGAGGCCGAGGCGCACTGGCGGCGCGCCGCCGCCACCGAAGTACGCCAGGTCCTGCGGGAGGGCACCACGCCCCAGGACCGCAGCGAACTCACGCTGTCGCGGCAGGGGCGGGAACTCCTGGTGGAACTTCTGGGCGCCGCGCTCGGCGGGGGAGCGCCCGACCACGCCCCCCGCTCCGCCGGCGATCTGGAGTACGACATCCGGGTGCACGTCGTGGCCGACCCCGAAGCGACCGTGGTTGTGCGCGACCCTGAGGGGGAGCTGACCCTTAACGGAGTGTCGCTGTGGGCCGGCGCCTGGGACGACGAGGAGCCCCCGTCCGCGAGTGACCCCGCGGCCGCGCAGCGCGCATCCGGCTGTGCACAGTCGGATGCGCGAACCGATACGGTCCCGTTCCGGCACCTCGTATCCACCGCATCCACCACACCCCCAACGGAGACATCCCCGACCCAGTCACCTTCCCCAACGACGCTTTCCCACCCGGGGGAGGGTCCCGAGGGCGCGGGACCGGGGGAGGCCGAGGAATCGGCTACGGAGGCACCGTGAGTACCGAGGATCTGGCCCAGGGCGTCGAACGGCAACGGGCCGCACGCCGACTCCTGACCCGCCCGCTCATCACCGCAGGGGACGCTCCCGAGGAGTTCGCCCTGGTGCAGGCGCACGCGGACTGGCTCATCGGCCGGTTCTGGGCCCTGCTGGAGTACCGGCTGGATGTCACCAGGGACCACGCACGGTTGGTGAAGTCCGAGCCGCCCCGTCGGCCCGCAGCGCTGGGGCGGGCCAGCGGCCTCCCGTTCAGCCCGCGCGCCTACGCCTATCTCACCCTCGCGATCGCCGTACTCCAGGACGCACCGAGCCCACTGGGCCTGGACCAGCTCCTGGCCGGGATCCGCAGCGCCGCCGCCGAAGCGGGCCTGAACCGCGACCCGATCGAGCGTCGGGCCGAGCGGCGTGCCTGCGCGACCGCGCTCCTGCGACTGCACGAGTGGCGGGCACTCAACGGCCCGGTCGAGCCCCTGGCCGAACTGGCGCTGTCCCCCGACACCGGGGAGTTGGGCACCTCCGAGTCGAGTGTGGAATCCGGGGCCGCCACCCCGCGGCGAGGACGGGGACACCACGCGCCGCCCGAGTCCACGCGGTACACCGTGCGCCACCCGATCGTCCGTGCCCTGGTGACCCACCCGCCGCGGACCCAGTCGCGGGTGGACGAGCTCGTGACACCCCCCGGTGGACTCCAAGCGGGGGGTGCCGCGGGCAGTGCCCAGGCGGAACGCGCCGCCGGTCGCGCCGTACTGCGACGCCTGGTGGAGCACGCGGTCGTCTATCGGGACGAGCTCCCCCAGCCGCAACGTCTGTGGCTGGGCCGGCACCAGTGGCGGGCGGTGGCCGCCCTCACCGATTTCCTCGGTGGCACGGCCGAAGTCCGGGCCGAGGGCGTCGCCCTGCTGGTGCCCGATACCGGGGCCAGTGCCGTCGCGGCCACTGCGGGAACCCTGAACACGGGCACGGGCGCAGGTACAGACACAGGCACAGCCGGGGGCGCCGGAGCGTTGTTCCCCACCCCCACCGAGACCGATCGGCTCGCCTGCACCCTGCTCGACCACCTGGTCGCGGAACTGCGTCCCACCACCCATCCGGTGGTGGGGGTACCCGTCCCCGCGGATCTGCTGGAACGGTGTACGCAACGGGTTATCCCGGACACGGCCACCGTGACCGGTGCGGCCGTGGTGCAGCGCCTCTGCGAGGTGGGCTTGCTGGACGACAACCCGGACCGGTCCGTCGATCAGCACAGCGGGGAGGACGGCTGGCGCCTGTTGGCAGCCGCCGGCCGTTGGTCGACACCGGGATGAGCACCCCCCGCGTGGAGTGCGAAGCGGTTCGCCGTGCCCGAGCACACCGAACCGCAAACCGGGATCGGCACGGTTCCGGGTACTGACGACGAGCAGCAGAATGGGACGATACGGCGTGCGGCACGAAGCGGAGGATGGTCGATGACGGGCACCGATCAGCTGATCGCAGGTACGCCAACCGTCGACGGAACACCGGGGAGCGCGCGCTATCGCCTCACCCGAGCCGGGATCCACAACGTGTGGCAGTATGCCGACCAGACGTTCCAGTTCGCGGACGGCCGGCTGCTGCTGCGTGGGCGGAACGGGGCCGGCAAGTCCAAGGCTCTGGAGATGCTCCTGCCCTTCCTCCTGGATGGGGATCCGCGCCGACTCGACACCACCGGAAGCGGACGAACGGGGCTGCGCTGGCTCATGCGGCAGAGCCGCCGGTTCGACGATGGGCCGCTCCGCGGCTATGTGTGGGTGGAGTTCGTCGCCGGCACCGAGGACGACGCAGCCCAGCGCAGGACGCTCGGCTGCGCGATCAGCGCCGTACCCGAAGAGGACTCGGTACACCCGGTCTTCTTCGTGACCGAGCTGCGTGTGGGCGAGGACCTGCACCTCCTCGACGACACGGACGGACCGCTGAGCCTGGACCACCTCCAGGACGCGGTGGGTGCGAACAACTGCTACCGCGACGGCGTCAGCTACCGCGCGCGGGTCATGCAGGAACTGTTCGGACTCGACGATCCGGTCCGGTACCGCAATCTCGTACACCTGTTGCACCGACTGCGCCGCCCCACCATCGGAGAGCGCATCGAAGCCGGGGAGCTCGTCTCCGTACTCGCCGAGGCGCTGCCCCCGACCGACGAGACCATCCTGGACACGCTGGCCCAGCACCTCGCCGCGCTGGACGCCGCGCGTGGCCGTCTGCATGGGCTGCGGGCCGCAGCCCAGAACATCGACAGCATGCTCACCGACTATCGGGAGTACCTGCGCGGGGCCTTGCGCAGCCGCGCCGACGAGGTCCGCGGCCACCTGGACACCTACGCGGACTGTGCCGCCACGGTTGAACGGCTACGCACCGAGGTCGAGGAGTGCCGCGCCACAGAGTCCGCCCGGCAGGAGGAACGGGACCGGCTACGTCGCACCCGGGACACCGCCACCGCGGACGACGGAAGCCTCGCCGGTGCGGCCGCCGCCAGCACCGCCCCCACCACGGCCGAGCAGCAGGCCCACCAGGCCGCGATCGGTGCCTACGCCCGCGCTGCGGAGGCGGCCGCTGCCGGTACCGAGCACGCCCGCGCCGCGGAATCGCACGCCGAGCAGCACCTGGCGGCCACCACCACCGTGCTGCACCAGCAGCTCGACGAGCTGCGACAACTGCACGGCACCTGCCGCGACGCCGCGCACGCCGCCGGTCTCGACCTGACCGAGCCGGTGCCCCAGCCGGGCACCAGTGTGTTGGCCGCCCGCGAAAGCCGCACCCTGGTGGACCTGGAGGGGCTGGAACACTCTGTGGAGCGGGAGCCGGTGACCGGGATCGACGCTCCGGCGCTGCGCGCGGGGCTCTCCCGCCTGGCCCACGACATCGACCACCTCACGACCCGGGCCACCGAGCGCCGCGAGGTGGCCACGCGCCTGCACGCCGACACCGACACCCTGGCCCAGGCGCGCCGACGCGCCACCGCCCTGCGGGACGAGGCCGAGTGGCTCGACGGCCAGTTGGAGATGTGTCTGCGTCGGGAACAGCAGGCACACGAGGATGTGCGCTCGGCCAGCGACAGCTACACCACGGCGGTGCGGGACTGGATCGCCCGGGTGCGCACGCTCAGCCCGGACTCCGGTCTCGACCTGACCGCCCTGGAGGCCCGGGTGGCCCTACCTCCGGATGGCACGCCCCAGCCGCATCCCACAGACCTGCCCGCGACCGTCACCAAGGAAGCCACCGAGATCCTGCGGGGGCTCGTCGGGGAGCTGCTGGAGCTGCGCGACGCCAATGTCGCGGAACAGCGGGAGCTCGGCAGTGAGCTGGACGATCTGGCCGCACGCAAACGTGCGCAGGGCCAGCACACCGCACGGCATTCGGACGCGCCCGTGGGGCCGTCGGGCGGAGAGGACGACGGGCAGAGTACCGCCGAACTGGATCGACGGATCGCAATCGCCGAGGCCCTGTTGGCGGAGACGCGGGAACGCCACACCGAGATCGCCGAGCGCCACGACCAGGTGGCCGGCCTGCTGCACGTCCTACCGTCCGGGGCGGACCTGTTGTCGGCCTGGGCCGTGGCCACCAACGCGACCGACCTTCGGGCCGCGGCCGCCCAGGAGGCCCGCGCCTCCGCGCAGCGCGCCGACGCCGCCCAGACCGAGGTGCAGAACCTCGAGGCGGAGGTTACCGAGACCGCGCACCACCATGGTCTGCCCGCCGACGGTGCCGCACTGGCCAGGGTCCTGTCCGCCCTCACCCGAACCGAAGCAACCCTGACCACGCTCCGGAGCGGCACCCGTTCCGTGATCGCCGCCGTCGACCGCTACAGTTCCGAGGTGGCCACCTGGCAGCGGCTGCGGGCCGACCGCATTGCCGCCGAAGACGGACGAACCGCCGCCATCCAGGACATGATCAGTGTGCGGCGCGACATCGAGCTGACCGACCGTGCCCGCACCGCCAGCCCCGAACAGATCCAGCAGGCCCGAACCGAGGTGCGGGGGCGTGGGGCCGAGGCCGGATCCCGCCTGCCCGAGCTGGAGCGTGCCGCGCAGGACGCCCGGGACGCGCGCGTGGCGGTGGAGACCCGGTACGAACTCGCCGAGCGGGAGCTCGCGACCGCCGCGGACCGGGCACTGGCAGCCGGTACCGAGTTCCGTGCCCTACTCGGAGATCCGGAACCGGACGAGGATCTCCTGCACTGTGTCGGGGCGAGTGATCTCGCCACCCACACCGGGACCATACGCGCCTTCGATGCGGCGATCAGTCGGTCGTCCGGGCCGGACGGAGCCACCGAGTCGGACGGCGCCGGGGAGGCACCCGCCTCCGCCCGCAGCACCGCCCTCACAGCGTTGCGTGACCTCGTGGATGCCGTGGTCGACACCGTGCAGCGGGCCGACCCTCCCCCGGCACACGCGCCCGCCACAGCCGGCGCCGGGGACGACAGCCCGGACCATGCGTACCACTCCACGCCGGACGACACCGACGCCCCCGACGACGTCCCCGATGGCGCGGCCGCCGTAGCAGCAGCCACCGAGTCCGGACAGCCGGATGAGCCCGCGGGATCTCCACCCCGCCCCCAGCCCACCGACGCCCCAGAGGGACGCACCACCCCCGACGACAACGACATCCTGCGCGGCTACGAGCTGTTGTCCCAGCGCCTCGCGGACATCGGGGCCGAGGTCAACCTGCGGGTGGAGCTTGGCGAGACCCGTGCGGTCAAGCGCCTGCGCATCGTCGATGACCACGGGACCCACGACATCAGCCGCTACGCCAGCCACCTCGCGGACGCGATCTCCGAGGCGGAGAAGAACGTTCGACTCCGGGAGGACGAAGCCTACGAACGCCAGCTGCTCGGCGAGCTGGCCGGACACCTGTACCGGCAGATCACCGAAGCGCGTTCCCTGGTTGCCACCATGAACGAGGTGCTCGGTGAGGTCACCACCTCGCAGGGCATCGGTGCGCGCCTCGACTGGCAGCTTGCTGCGGACGCCGACTCCGACATCAGCGCGGTGGTGCCCCTGCTGGAGTGCCCACCCGACCAGCGCAGCCGGCTGGAGACCACCCGGCTGCGGGATGCGCTCCGCCGGTGTATCGAGGCGATCCGACGCCTGGACCCCGGGGCGAGCCACGGGGCCCAGCTGCGCGCCGCCCTGGACTACCGGTCCTGGTTCACCTTCACCGTCTACGTGGCCGGCGGGGCCCAGGACACCACCGAACGACCGTTGACGGGGCGTACCGCACTCAGTCAGGGCGAGCAGCGGGTCATCGCCTATCTGGTCCTGTTCGCCGCGGCCGCCGCCCAGTTCGGCTCCCTGGCACAGCACGCCCCGCAGGCACCGCGCCTGATCCTGTTGGACGATGCGTTCGCCAAAGTGGACGAGCCGACCCACGGTCGGCTGCTGGGACTGCTCGCCGAGCTGGACCTGGACTTCGTGCTCACCTCCGAGCGACTGTGGGGCTGCTTCGCCAGCGTGCCCAGCCTGCACATCTACGAGTGCATGCGCGATCCGCAGGTGCCCGGGATCGCGACCCTGCACTTCTCGTGGGACGGGCGACGCCGGCGACTGCTCGGGGAGTGAAACCCCATCGGCCTTTCCCGCCCCCCATGGTCTGGGGGCGGCCCCGAGACGCCAGAACCGCACCGATCCCACCCCGACACGATGCCCCGGTACCGGGATCACCGGACGGCACTCCCCAGCCCCGGTCTAGGGTTCCTCCTGCTCGGGAAGCGGGTTGTGCTCGTGCCCGGTGTTGGCGCACATTCGGCACGGCTCGTCGACGCGCACCCAGGTGATAGCCCCCGAGATCGTGTCTCGACGCGGCATCTCCGGCTGCCACCATCCCGTACCGTCACACCCCCGGCACGGCCGGTCCGGACGGAGACACCACTCGCAGTCGGGAAGCTTACAGTGCGTGCTCTTCTGGCGATCCATCACCTGCATTGGCCCGTTCCCCCGCACGTGCTGCAATCTTCGACACTGTCCACCCAGTCGATCGTCCCGTCGGGGCGCTTCTTGGGTCGTTGGTAGGTGAGCTTGCCCGTCCCCCTGCACTTGCCGCAGGGTGGTGGATCCTGATTGCGTGCCATCTGCCCCGTATCTCCTCCGCACTCCCCAGGAAGTGACAGGGGTAAGACTGGCACCCGTGGGCGTCCCGGTCGAGGTCGTAGCACGTCATGGTCGGCCAAGCGGCCATTTTTCCGCGATGAACGGTCGGAACCGGTGCATACGGATGCCGCACGCGTCTCCGGCCCAGTCCACGTGGACGCGGCCGGACACCACGGCTCGGCCTCATGCGGAGGCGGGCTGCTCCGGCGGTGCGGAACGCGCACGTGGGGGGCGGGCGAAGGGAACAGCGAGGGCGATCACCGCCGGCAGCACGGCCAGCCCGAGGACGACGGGGGCATAGGCCCCCACGATGTCATGCCCCAGGGACAGGATCAGCGGGGCTACCGCGGTCGAGGCCACGGCCAGCGACTGGCTCATACCCCGCAGGGTCCCCAGGATCTCGGTTCCGTAGTAGTACGGGAAGGCTGCGGCCTCCACCGCACGGGCGGCCGCGCCTGCCGCCCCCAGCGCTGCACCGAAGGCCAGGGCGCTGACCCCGGGGCTGACCACCGGCAGTAGGGCGAGCGTGACCGCGTGCGCGCCCATCGCGATCGACAGCAGCACCTTGGGCGAGAACCGGTCCGTTGCCGAGCTGAACAGCAACGACGCCAGCAGCCCGGCCAGAGTTTGGGGGAGGAACGTGGCCGCGGCCTGGGTGGGGCTCAGGCCCTGCTCCCCGAGGATGGCGACCAGGTGGAAGAAGACCGCGGTGCTGACCAGGCCACTACAGGTCACCACGCTCGCGATCGCCCAGAACATCGACGTGCGCAGCACGGCCCGCATCGGCCAGGTCGGCGATGCGGGCGGCGTCTCGTCCGTGGCACCGGAGCTGTCCCCCCGCGCGCCCCGTCCCGGATCCGGGGTGTCGGTGGAGGTGCCGCGTCGGAGGCCGCGCATTCCCCACCAGGCGATCGGAACGATGATCGCCAGGACCATGCCGGACTCGACGACGAATGCCATACGCCACCCCAGCAGGGCGATCAGGCGCTCCGCCAGCAGGGGAAACAGCGAGATTCCGGCCGTGCCGATCGCGCTGGTCACACCGAGCGCGGTTCCGCGGTTCCGGGTGACCGCGATACCGACGGCGGTGGTCGCGATCATGGTGACACCGCCCTGGCCCAGGGCACGCGCCCCCACGAAACCGGCGGTCAGGCCGAAGACTTCCCGAGTGGTGGCCAGGAGCAGCAGGAACGCCGCGAAACCCAGCGCCACCGTCACCAGGGTGGGGCGCACCCCGTACCGGTCCACGGCACGACCGATCCAGGGCAGGGACACCGCCCCAGCCAAGGTGCCCACCATGTATGCGGCGGACACCACGGAGCGGCTGATGCCCAGATCGGCGATCATGGGGTCGATGAACACCGCGAACCCGGCCGTCTGGCCGGGGCCACTGAGCGCGAGGACGGTTCCGGCCAGCGCCACCAGGACCGCGGGTCGCCGGCCGGAGCCGGCGTGGCCAGCCTGCGTGGCGCCCGATAACTTCTCGGGCGTGTGTGTCGTGTTCAGGATGACTCCTCAGGGAGCGCGCGCCGCGATCAGGGCGGCACGCGGGCGCGGCGTGGCGGCCGGGCCCGGACCGCTCAGGCCGAGACCCCGCCCGCCAGTAGCGCTTCCATGGTCAGTTCGGGATGGTCACGCTGGATGACCTTGAGCCGCCACTTGTTGTGCACGAGCACCAGCAGCTCACTGTCCTGGCGCCGGGTCAGCACCTCGGCTCCGGACAGACTGTGCAGGGTCGGGGCCGAGGCGGCGTCGGTGCGTCGTGCGATCGAGTAGTCCAGCGGAGACAGTTCCACCGGCGCGTTGAACTCCTGCTCCATCCGCCCGCGGACGACGTCGAACTGGAGCGGGCCGACGGCGGCGAGGACCGGGGCCTGCTCCCCACGCACATCCGAGCTGAGGACCTGGACCACACCTTCGGAGTCGAGCTGGGCGATCCCGCGCCGGAACTGCTTGTCCGTACGGGTGTCCTTGGCCCGGGCCACCGCGAAGTGTTCCGGGGCGAAGCTCGGGATCGGCGGGAACTGCACCTTGGGTCCATCGTAGAGCGTGTCCCCGACCCGCAGCGCACTGGCGTTGACCAGTGCGATCACGTCCCCAGGGTAGGCGGTTTCGATCGTGGAGCGTTCCGAACCGAACACGGCCTGGGTGTACTTGGTGGCGAACGGCCGGTCGGTGGTGGCGTGGGTGAGGACCATGCCGCGTTCGAACCGGCCCGAACACACCCGTAGGAAAGCCATCCGGTCCCGATGCGCCTTGTCCATATTGGCCTGCATCTTGAACACCTGGCCGGAGAACGGAGCATCGACCGGGCGCGGCTCGCCGGACGTGTCCAGGCGCGCCTCCGCCGCGGGAGCCAGGTCGACCAGGGTACGCAGCAGCTGCGCCACCCCGAAGTTCGGCAGGGCCGCACCGAACAGCAGCGGGGAGGAGATCCCGGCACGGAAGGTCTCGGGGTCGTACTCCGCTCCGATCTCCTCCAGGAGCGCCAGCTCCTCCTGTGCCTGGTCCCAGGCCACTTCCTCCACCGCGGCGGCCTGCTCCGCGGACAGGTGTTCCTCCTGGGCCCGCGTCGCGCCACCGGGTGTGCGGTGCAGTTTGGTGTAGGCTCCGCTGGCGCGGTGGATCAGCCCGCGGAAGTCGCCGGCGATGCCCACCGGCCAGTTCAACGGTGTGGGGCGAAGCCCGATCTGCTGTTCCACCTCGTCCAGCAGTTCCAGGGGTTCCCGGCCCGGCCGGTCCCACTTGTTGACGAAGGTCACCACCGGAACGCCGCGCGCGCGGCAGACCTCGAACAGTTTCAGGGTCTGGGGCTCCAGGCCTTTGGCGGAGTCCAGCAGCATGATCGCGCAGTCCACCGCGGACAGCACGCGGTAGGTGTCCTCGGAGAAGTCGGCGTGCCCGGGGGTGTCCAGCAGGTTGAGGACACAGTCGTCGTAGGTGATGCGCAGCGCCGCCGACGTGATGGAGATGCCGCGGTCCTGCTCCATGGACATCCAGTCCGAGGTCACCCCCCGACGGTCTCCCTTGCCATGCACGGCGCCGGCTGAGGTGATCGCCGCGGCGTGCAGCGCGAGGGCCTCGGTGAGCGTGGACTTCCCGGCGTCCGGGTGGGAGATAACAGCGAAGGTGCGCCGCTGCGCGGCGGCTTCGCGTACCTCGGCGGTGTCCTGAGCTGTTCCTGTCGCCGTGCTCACCGGCCTATGCCCCCTCGATCCCTCGGATGGCTGGCTGGTCGGGACCGTGACGGCCACGTGCCCGGCCCCATACAGACTAAGTGACCCAGACACACGAATATTCCGCGTGCCGACGCCCCCTCCCAGTCCGTCAGCACGCGGAATGACCCCGTAACGGGGGACTTCAGGCTATCGCACCGGATGCCCGACGTGAAGCTTGTATGCAATCCCGCTTCTGCGAAATGCCGGGCGTTCTGAAACAAGGTTGGCAACGGATGTGTGTGCACGGTCGTATACCGGAGCGGATGGAAAATCCGGAAATGGGGCTCGTTTCTGGGGCGCGCCTTGGGTAGCGTTCCCTGTGGGGCCGCGCCGCTTCTCCCCTCCCGGTGGCGTTGGCCCCGCGCGCATGCGCGGGCGGCGCCGCCCGGGAGGGGTTGGACGACGCCGCCCACAGCAGTCTGGGAAGATGGGGCCCTCCCCGGCGTGGTGCCGGAACCCCCGTCGCCCCGCTGCCCGCGCAGTTGCGGTGTTGTCGGCGGGAGAGGTCGACCCGCCGTTGATCCGGCTGTCCGCAGCGCGTGGCACACACTCTGCCACCCGGCCCGACGCCCGGACTGTGCCTCCTGCATAGACACCCCTCAAACGCCTGTGCATTAGGCACAGACATCCGAGGTGTTGGGATGGCCGCTGCGGACGCCACCACTGCGCAGCACGGTGGCTGAGCTCCGGTATCGTGCGGTCACTCACCCAAGGAGTGTTTCGTGGACACTTCCGGATCAGCGCGCGGCCCGCAGGAGCGCGGAGCCGCACGCGGATCCACGACGGGCACCCTGGTCTGGCTGTGCGCGTATACCGGCGCCGGGGAGGTGTGCCCTGGGGACGTGATCCCGGAATAGTCCCAGACCCCAGTTCCGCCCAGCTGTACCGCTTCTCCGCTGCTTCGGGGGCGTCCATGCGTATCGGCGTCAGTATTGGCCGCGGACGCGCACGCGTCAGTGCGGCCGTGCTCGACCCGGACACGAACGACGTTCGGGCGGCCGCGGCCAACACCCTGGCACCGGCAGACTCCGACACCGAGGCCCTCCGACGGTCCACGACCGCTCTACCGGGGACACGAACCGAGGCCAGCTCGGTGACCATTGCCGGAGACTGGGTGACACGCAGCTTGGCCACCGGAGTCGATCTGGCCCCAGCGGCCGCACTGCGACTCGCCCAACCGGGAGGGACCGCCCTTCCACCCCTCCTCGGCTGGCCCGAGCACCTGCGAACAACCGCCCGCGAACGCTGGGCCGTGGTGTCCGGTGGCCACGATCCCCTCGGTCGTCCCCTGGCCGAGCTGGACACGCGCGCTGTGGCCGAGTTCGCCCGCCGTGTCCGGGACGACGGTGCCCAGGGAATCGCGGTGACCGCGGCAGGCAGTCCGGCCGTGCCCGGCCACGAGATCGCGGCCGCCGAAATCATCGAGCAGGTCGCCCCCGACCTCCGGGTCGTGCTCGCACACGAACTCGGTGCGCTCGGCCTCCGGGCCCGCGAGAACACGGCCGTGCTCAACGCCGCGCTGTGCCCACTCGCCGCGACCGTGCTCCACACCTGCCAGAGCCACCTCACCCACCACCATCCGGGCGCCGCACCGTTCTTCGTGCGCTACGACGGCTCGGTGGTCAACGGCGAATCGTTCCGCCGCCTCCCAGTCACCACCGCGGACGCGCATCTCGCCGCCGAACTCTGCGGCGCGAGCGCGCTCGCCGGGCAACAGAACGCACTCGTCGTGGCCTTCGGCGCCGAAACCACCGATATCGGACTGGTGGACCGGGGGCGTCCCCACCATGCCCCCCAGGGCACGGCGACGATCGCCCCCGGAATGCCGGTGAGTCTGCCGCTTCCCATCCACGAGACGGTGTCCGGGGGCACCCGGGCGTTCACTGGGGACGGGGCGGCACAGGCGGCCACGGACCTGGTTCGTGTGGTCACCCGGTTACAGGAGTCGGCCGTGCCCCGGCCCGTGCTCGTCGTCGGAGACCCGGGGGCGGCGGCCCACCTACCGCAGGCCCTGGCAGCACACGCACCCCCGAACGGCACGGCAGCCGCCGCGGTGGGGGCGGCGCTGGCCCAGCCAGCCGCCGAGATCAGTCGGGTGGTGCTCGCCGAGCGCAGCGATCTCTCCCTGATCCAGGAAGAGGCCCGCGCCGAGGCGCTCGCGGCGGTGGCACGCGCCGGCGCCGATCCCGCCTCCGCACACATTGTCGCCGAACGGGTTGGTCCGGTGGGATACCTTCCATCCAACGTGCATCGGTTGTGGGTCCGTGCCGCCGGCCATGTGGGAGGACATCCGTGACTGCTTCGCCTCCGTCCCCATCCGCGCCGCCGCCCCGCGACCAGATCACCCTGGATGAGCTGGACGATCTGGTGATCGGTGCCGAACTCTTCTCGTCCGGGGGAGGCGGAACCGACGGCCCCGCGGACTCCCTGCTGGACTGGGCACGCCAGGCGCTGGCACGCGGCCCCGTTCGCCTGCTGGGCCCGGACCGCAACCCAGGGCAGGCCCCAGAGGCCCACGCGGACGATCCCGGAAACCGCGCACAACACCCCGACTGTGTGGCCGTGCTTCTCGTCGGTACCCCCACGATGCTGGAGGAGCACCTCCCCACCGGCAACGAGACCCGAGCGGCCGTGGCTGCGCTGGAGCGCTGGACCGGGGGGTCACTGCGGGCCATCGCGCCGTTGAACATCGCCGGTGTCAACTGCCTTCCCGCGGTCATCACCGCGGCCCAGCTCGATCTGCCCCTTCTGGATATCGACGGCATGGGGCGTGGCTTTCCCCTGGTGGAACAAACCACCTACGCCCTGGACGGAATCGACCCCACCCCGCTGGCCGTCGCCGGTGGCAACGGTGAGGTTGTGGTGGTGGACCAGCCGGCCGCCAGCCTGGAGTCGATGCTGCGGCCACTGGTCCTGGGATGTGGAGGCTGGGTCATCTGTGCCTGCTACCCGGCCAGGGTGTCGCGGTTCCTGCGGGCCGGCATTCCCGGCAGTATCAACCGCGCCATCCAGGCCGGCCACGCCCTACGCCACCCCGGAGACACGACTTCGGACGGCCATGCGCTGGCGCGCCGGCTCGGTGGGAGGCTTCTCTGCCGCGGTCGGGTCGTCGACGTGGAGTACAGTCCGGACCGCAGATCCACCACCTCCCACCCGGCCTCGGTGTCCAGCCTGGTGATCGAGGAAGCCGAGCGGGCCCGCCGCATCGTGCGTCTCGAGGCCCACAACGAGATCCTCCTCGCTCTGGCCGACGGCGGGGTGATCGGGTCCGTGCCGGACATCATCTGCCTGGTCGGCCAACACTTCCGCCGGGTGATCGACATCGAACAGGTCACTCCCGGGCTGGACGTGGACGTGATCCTCCTGCCGGCCGCACACCACTGGCACACCGCACCGGGAATGGCGCTCGCCGGCCCCGCGGCCTTCGGGTTACCCGAACTGGGGAACCGCCCATGCGCATAGCCAACCCACTGTCCGTTGCCGAACTGGTTCGCAGCGGTCCACTCGCCGAGGCGCGGCCGCTGGGTACCGCCGGACTCGACGGCGAGGTGCACTCGGTGCGCCTGCTCGACGAGCTCGCCCCCGTCACCACAGGAATCGCGCACGCCGTGTTGGTGGTCACCGAGCGGGCGGCCCGTGGTGGCTGGACCGTCGAAGCCACGGTACGGACCGCCTGGGAGCGCGCTGCCGCCTGCGTGGTCATTCCCGCGTCGTCTGCGGCCACATCCACCGAACTGGTTGCCTCCCGGCTGGGTGTGCCCGTGCTCGCCGTGGACCGCTCCACCCAGGACGTCGGACTCGAACTGGCCGCGGCCGTCGCCCGTCCCGACGCCGCCCGAGCCGTGGTGACCGCACGTTGCGCCAACCGCCTCGCCGAGGCCGGCGCCTCCGCACGACCGATCCTCGGGGTCCTGAACCGGGAACTGCCTGGAGTGGACGTGGCACTGGTCACGCCCTCCGGAGCGATCGCCGCGGGACGAACCAGTGCGGCCCGGCTGTGGGGGGAGTGTGCGGCAGCGGCAGCCACCGACGCAGGCGCTCCCGAGGCCACCCTCGCGGCGAACCGGCTGGTGTCCGCCCCCGTGCCAGGTCCGGGCCGGCGGGAGTTCGGCCACCTCGTCGCTCTGGTGCACGGGTACTCGACCGGATGGGCAGCCACGGTTCGCGGGGTTCTGCGCCTCGCCGCCGGTCTCCTGACGGGCTGGGCCTCGACAACGCGCCTCCAGGCGGAACGGGAACCGCGCGTTGCCGCGGTGACCCTGCGGCGGATTCTCAGCGGGATCGGCGAGGAGAGCACGGCACCGGTACCTGGTGACGGCGCCGTCTCACAGAGCCCACGACCGGAGGACACCACAGCCGAACTACGCCTGGCGTCCTGGGGGTGGCCGACGACAGGCCCCATGGTCGCCGTGGCGGTGGTGCCCGCCACGGTGGAACCGGCGGCTTCCCCCGAGCCGGGCGTGGCCGCCGCACCGCCGGCACCAGGTCCGGACGGAGCGACCTCCGTGATCGACCACTCCCGCGAGGTCAACGCCGTGTGGTCGCGCCACCTGACGACGACCCTCATCCCCTATGCGGACGGCTGGGTCAGCTGCCACGCCGTCTCCGAGCAGGCGGGGTTCCACACCCGACTCGTGCGCCAGGTGGAAGACGCCGTACACGAACTCGCACCGCTGGTGGAACTGGTGGCGGGGGTGGGGCGGGTGGAGACCGGAACTGCGAGACTGGCAGCCACGATCCGCAGTTCCTGGGAGGCTGCCCGGGATGCCCGCAGCTGCGGCCCCGGGGCGGTGGTCCGGGCCGGAACCCTGGGGCCGCGCCGCCTGTTGGCCGGAATCCCGGCCGAGCTGGTTGGACCGGCCCGGGAGGTCCTCGCCGACGTGCTGGCGGCGGACCCGGACCGGGTGCTCATCACCACGCTGGCCGTGGTGCTGGACCATGGAGGTTCCGTACAGGAGGCCGCAGCCCGGCTGGGTGTGCACCGCAACACGGTCACGGCGCGGCTGGACCGCCTACGCTCCCTGGGGGCCGACCCCCAGTCACCGCAGCAACGCCTGGCCCTCCATCTGGCCTGCCACCTGCTGCGGGAGCAGCCCGGTACCGAGGACTCCTGAGGCCTGCGTTGGACGGGCGGGTCCCGCGGGCCGAGGCCGCCCGTCCAGTGTCCGTATCAGCGGCCGATGTCGGAACGGGCCGCCTCGCGGCGATTCTCCGCGGAGTCGGCCGGCACCACGAACCCGTCCCGCAGCAGCTCACGCTCGGCCTGTGCCACCTCGGACATGTAGTGCCCATGGTTGCGGTACCGCTCGTCGAGCTCCGCAGCGTCGAAGGGTTCATACGAGCCGAACAGGACACAGAACGCGCTGTCGTCGTCCGCCGGCGCGTTCACACCCGTGTTGACCGCGGTGGGCACGGTCAGGGCCGAGGTGCGGATTCCCCCCAGGGCCATGCCATCGGCGTCGCGCGCGATGGCGCCATCCTCGGTGCGCTCGATCGGCTCGGCCATCGGCGGAGCCGCACCACCACCGGACCACGTGTCGAGGTGGTCGAGACTGGCGTTGATCACCTGGTGCAGCGGAATCCGACTGAACGGTGGGGACACGCAGTTGTACTGCTCCTCGCTGCCGAGATCCCGTTCGGTGACCTCGCTGCGGGCGTCCTGGCCCGCCCAGGGAGAGTGTCCCGAGCCCGCCACCTGCCAGTTCCGGAAGTGCTCACTGTCCGCGGGGCTGTCCCCGTCCAGACCAATCAGCACATCGTTCTCCGTGACCACCTGGAACACGGGTTCGGGGCCGGTCGGCTCGGATGGCGCGGCTCCGACCATGTAGCCGTATCCGTCGAACACGGGCTCGGTTGCCGGCAGCACGTCCTCGTAGTAGTCCACCATCCGGCCCGCCGACTGGGAGGCCCCGATCGCCAGCAGCTGGTCGATCTCGACATCGCCGAGGAGGTCCGCGCCGTCGGAGGCGATGGCCTGGCCCGCTTGGGCGAAGATGTCGTAGGAGAGCTGGTCGTCCGGCACCGTGCCCCCGTCCGTGACATCGAGGTCCCCATACCGGGCGGGACTCCACCCGGTCAGGTGGGACACTCCGACGTGCTGCGCCGACACGCCCACCCAGGTGTATCCGGAACGCATGATGTGCTGTGCGCTCGGCGCCCACAGCGCATCCAGATCGTGCCCGGCCGTGACGTTCTGCCACTCCACCAGTGCGGTGCCGTTGGCGGAACGCGCCTCGGCGGGGCGCCGCACCACGATCCGCGTCGTATAGGGGTGTTCCGTGGTCACGGCCTGGTCCTCGAACTGGCGGGCGCTTCCCCGCACCAGAAACTCCTCCTCCACGTATCCGTGTGCGTCGAGATCCTCGGTGCTGGCGAAGAAGGGATAGGTGTCCTCGATGTCGTCGGACTTGGGGTCGCCGGGAGGGCTGCCCGCGAGGGGGCCAATCACCTCGGGAGCCGGGACCGAGGCGGTGCCGTCGCCCCGGTCGGTATCACCGTTGCTGTCCGGGTCCGTGGCAGCGGCCGGGGCGGCGAGGCCACCCAGGAGCACGGTCGCCGCACCAATGACGGACAGGCGCACAGAGGGCTGGTTCATGATGTCGCGTCCTTGGAAGCCGGGGTAGGGGTACAGGGCCACAGTCGGTGCGACGACTATGGGCGCGAGCCACACCCCCGGTAAATCCCGGAAACCACCGGTCGCTGGGCGACGCCGCCCCGGGCGCAGCAGTGGCCTACCGGAGCGCGGTCAGCAATCGATCCAGAAAATCCGAACTGCGCACTGCGGTCGCGATCCGCACGGCGGGACGATCATCGGGGCCGGGTTGATGGCGCAGGTCGGCCACGGTCATGCCCCGGGTGTGTGTGCCGGTCAGCTCCACATGGACCGGACACACCCGGGCGTCGGTGACCAGACCCGGATCCAGCAGGATCCCCGCAGCCAGCGGGTCGTGCATCGCACAGGCACGTTCGGCGACCATGCGCCCGTCGTACCAGCCAACGTAGAACTCCAGGAATCGCGCGCAGTACCGGGCCCGGTCCGAGTCGAAGGCGGCGAGGCGGGACAACCACGCCTCGGTGGCCAGCGTCCGCATCGTCACGTCCAGGGCCACCAGTGTGAGGTCGAACCCCGCGCCGAGTACGCGGTCGGCCGCTTCCGGATCCTTGGCCACGTTCGCCTCGGCCCACGGGCGCACATTGCCCGGGACGGCCACCGCCCCACCCATGACCACGACGCGCCCCAGCAGCTGCGGGAGTTCGGGCTCCAGCGCGAGTGCCAGAGCCAGGTTGGTGCAGGTGCCCAGGACCAGCACGTTGACCTCCCCCGGGTGCCGGCGTGCAAGGTCAACCAGGTGGCGGGCGGCGGATTCCTGGATCGGAGCGTGATCGCTCGCGGGCAGCTCGACCTCACCCAGACCGTTCTTGCCGTGGACGTGCTCGGCGAAGCCGAGCTCGGTTCGGCCCAGCAGTGAACGCTCGGCGCCCCGAGCCACCGGAACCGTCGCACGGTCGAAGAGGTGCAGGAGACGCAGGGCGTTGTCCGTCGTGACGTCGACCGGGTTGTTCCCGAACACCGATCCGACGCCGAGGAGATCGACCTCGGGCTGCGCCGTGAGGTAGGCGAGGGCGAGCGCGTCATCAATCCCCGGGTCGGTGTCGACGAAGATACGCAACCTGACTCCTTACATGCTGGTATGCGGCGGTATAAGCCTACGCAGGTCCACACGGGACGCGGGACCTGGCTAGTCTGGGGAGGGTGTCAGCGCCAGTTCCAGCCCCAGCGTCAGCCGCAGCGTCTCGGCTGCTTGACGGACTCAACGACCAGCAGTGCGCCGCCGTGACCCACGCGGGTGGCCCCCTGCTCATCATCGCGGGAGCAGGGTCGGGAAAAACCCGGGTCCTCACGCACCGGATCGCCTACCTGCTGGCCCAACGTGAGGTCCGGCCCAGCGAAGTGTTGGCGATCACGTTCACCAACAAGGCCGCGGCCGAGATGCGGGAACGGGTCGAGTCGCTGCTGGGGAGCCGGGTCGCCGCTGGCATGTGGGTGCTGACCTTTCACGCGGCCTGTGTACGGATCCTGCGTCGGGAAGCCAGCCGTCTCGGATACCCGAGCAGTTTCACGATCTATGACGCCGCGGACTCACGACGCCTGATGCAACTGGTCTGTCGTGAGCTGGAGCTGGATCCCAAGCGTTTTCCACCCAAGTCCCTTTCCGCCCAGGTCTCCAACCTCAAGAACGACCTGGTGGACTACGACACCTTCGCTGAACAGGCCGGTAGCGACGCCGAGCGTCAGCTCGCAGCGGCCTACCGCCGCTACCAGCAGCAGCTGCACGCCTCCGGCGCCATGGACTTCGACGACCTGATCATGGTCACGGTGGAGCTGCTTCGGATGTTCCCCGATGTCGCCGAGTACTACCGGCGCAGGTTCCGGCACATCCTCGTCGACGAGTATCAGGACACGAACCACGCCCAGTACGCCCTGGTGCGGGAGCTGGGGGCGCCAAGCGACAACGGGGCGGACCTGGCCGCGCCAGAGCTGTGCGTCGTGGGTGACGCGGACCAGTCGATCTATGCCTTCCGTGGCGCGACCATCCGCAACATCCTCGAGTTCGAGCGCGACTTCCCCAATGCACGCACCATCCTGTTGGAGCAGAACTACCGTTCCACCCAGAACATCCTCACCGCCGCCAATGCGGTGATCGAACGCAACGAGGACCGTAAGCCCAAGCAACTGTGGTCCGCGGCTGGATCCGGGGCCAGCATCGTCGGTTACGTTGCGGACAACGAGCACGAGGAGGCCACCTTCGTCGCCGGTGAGATCGACCGGCTCACCGACGAGGGTGCGTGCACCCCAGGGCAGGTCGCGATCTGTTACCGCACCAACGCCCAGTCCCGTGTGTTCGAGGACGTGTTCATCCGCACGGGCCTGCCATATCGGATCGTCGGCGGGCTGCGCTTCTACGAGCGCAAGGAGATCCGCGATCTGCTGGCCTACCTGCGGGTCCTCGCCAATCCGGAGGACACCGTGAGTCTGCGTCGGATCCTGAACGTGCCCAAGCGCGGGATCGGGGACCGGGCTGAGGCCGCTGTTGAGCTGCACGCCTCTCGGGAGCGGGTGAGCTTCGCCCAAGCGCTCCGGGATGCGGCCAACGCCCCAGGGATCGCGACACGTTCGGTGAAGGCGATTGCCGACTTCGTGGACATGATGGACCAGCTGCGGGAGCTGCTGCCCACCCATGGGCCCACCGAGGTGATCGAGGCAGTCCTGGAACGCAGTGGCTACCGGGCCGAGCTGCTGAACTCCACCGACATCCAGGACGAGACGCGCCTGGAGAATCTGGACGAGTTCATCCAGGTGGCTCGGGAGTTCGAGAACGGCTACGGCCAGGACGGCCCCCAGGATTCGGATCCGGAGGCCGCTTCCGAGGAACCCGCGGAGACCGGGGAGCCCGGGGAGGAGGTACAGCCGACGGAGGCGAGTCTGGTCGAGTTTCTCGAACAGGTGTCCCTGGTCGCGGACACCGACCAGATTCCGGACAGTGCGGAGCACCGGGTCACGCTCATGACCCTGCACGCGGCCAAGGGGCTGGAGTTTCCCGTCGTCTTCCTCAGCGGAATGGAAGACGGGGTCTTTCCCCATCAACGCACCCTGGGGGATCGTCCGGCGCTGGAGGAGGAACGCCGCCTGGCCTATGTCGGAATCACCCGTGCCCAACAGCGGTTGTACGTCACCCGTGCGGCGGTGCGGTCGGCGTGGGGAACCCCTGCCTACAATCCGCCCTCGCGTTTCCTGGACGAGTTGCCCGCCGAGGTCGTGGACTGGCAGCGCAGCGAGGCGACGACGGGAGCGGGAACCGGCCGGTATCCCTCGTCGGGGACTCGGGGGGACTCCCGGGCACAACCCACGCTGAGTAGTGGGGACATGGTTACGCACGACAGCTACGGGATGGGAAAGGTGGTGCTCGTCGAAGGTACGGGGGACCGCACCCGGGTGCGCGTCGACTTCGGCGCGGACATCGGGGAAAAGGACCTCGTCGCCCGCTACGCACCCCTGACCAAGCTCTGAACCGCTGTCGGTGGTGTGTGGTTTGAGCACCCCCGTATGGGGGTTATGCTGGAGACACCGGACAGCGCGGGTGGCCCTGCCACCACGGTGATCCGGGTCCACACACCGCCGGGACGGAGCACTCCGAAACTGCGGTAGAGTGGAACCACTCCCGAAACGAAGCGGTCAAAACCCTTGACTCGCTGAGTTGCGGGGGTAGACTGGAAGGGTTGCCCCGAAAGAGATTCTCTGCTAAGCTGAGGATCAGCCGGGGGCAGCCCCGACA
>NZ_JAVLVT010000003.1:352907-510191 GCF_031628175.1 Lipingzhangella rawalii
TCAGCGCTAGCAGCGATGGGACGATCGGTTGTCGCGCTCGTGGCGCAGCAGCCACTCCTTGATCGAAATCCCCCCGCTGTACCCGGTCAGTGCGCCGTCGGCGCCGACAATCCGATGGCATGGCAGGACGATGGGTAGGGGATTCCTACCGTTGGCGAGCCCGACCGCCCGCGCCCCCGTGGGTGGGTCGACACGGCCCGCGAGAACTCCGTAACTCGTGGTCTGCCCGTACGGAACTGTGCTGAGCGCACGCCACACCCGACGCTGGAACGGGGTTCCTTCCGGGGCCAGGGGGAGGTCGAACCGAGTGAGTTTCCCCTCGAAGTAGGCCACCAGTTGCTCCGTGGTGCTCGAGAATCCGCATGGTGCGGGCAGCCACTCCGGAGCGACGTCCTGGGCTGTGGCGCCAAGCTGGATGCGGGTGAGTGCGGTTGCGTCCCCGACGAGCAGCAGCGCCCCAACCGGGGAATCTAGAAAGCGATAGTGCAGCGGGGTGCTCGGGGCCGGCGGAGTACGAAACTCTACCGGGACGCGTGTGCCCCCCGGCCCGGCGGATTGGGCCTCGGCACACAGGCCGGGAATCGAATCCTGCTGGTACACGATGGCTGGTCCTCGGGATGCGACGTGGATGTGGGGAACAATGGCGATACAGCGTACCGGCTCGGGTCCCCGCCGCGCGTGAGCATCCCGACCGCTCGGCGGTGCCGGCACCGGTCGCCGAGCCAGCGCCACCGAGGGTGTGCCGCCACCCACCTCCCGGATTATGCCGGTGGGGACGTCGCCGTACTACCGGGGGCGTTAGGGGTGACCGTACCCCCACCCCCGCGACGCCTCAGATAGTCGATATAGAAGGGGCGGAGTGCTTCCAGAAGTTCATCGTCCCCCTCTCGGGTGGCAAGGACCTCCGAGATCAGACCGGACAGGTAGGTCACCCCGGCCTTACTCGCGTCCATGTGACCGGCGGCGGCTTCCGCCGCTGGGAGTGTGCGCAGAAGTTGCCACAGGAAACCCAGATCCCACCGGCGACGCGCGAGTGCGACCGCACGGTCGTGCAGCTCACGAGTGGGGAGCTGGTCCAGGGCGTCGGCAGCGTCGCGTTCGTGCGTCATACTCGGTGTCCTACCCGGTCAACCCGCTGCCCTAGCACAATGGTGACGTGGGTTACGCTGCGATCGTCGCGATACCGATCGGGCACAACCTCCTGGGAGCGAAAGGGGACACAGCCATGGGGACCTCGTCGACGATCCGTGTGGTCATCGCCAAACCGGGCCTGGACGGCCACGACCGCGGGGTCAAGGTCGTGGCCCGGGCACTGCGGGACGCGGGGGTTGAGGTGATCTACACCGGCCTGCGCCAGACCCCGGAAATGGTTGTGGACGCCGCGCTTCAGGAAGATGCCGACGCGATCGGTTTGTCCGTGCTGTCCGGCGCCCACATGACCCTGTTCACCCGGGTGATGGAGCTGCTCCGGGAGAACGACGCGACCGACATCACGGTGTTCGGTGGCGGCATCATCCCGGAGGAAGACATTCCCGAGCTGGAGCGCCTGGGGGTGGCCAAGGTCTTCACTCCGGGGGCGTCCACCTCGGACATTGTGGACTGGGTGCAGGGGCACCTGGGTGGCGTCGCTGCGTAGCTCGGCCGGGTAGTCTGTCGGAATTGTGGGCAGATATCCGGATCCGTGGCGCGGGGTATGACCCGTGGTGGATCCCGAACTGCTTACCCTGTTGGTTCTGGCCGCGGTTGCGGCAGGCTGGATCGACGCCATCGTCGGCGGCGGTGGACTGCTGCTGTTGCCGGCATTGTTGGTCGCGTTTCCGAACACCCCGGTCGCGACGCTTCTGGGTACCAATAAGCTCGCGGCGATGTTCGGCACCTGCTCCGCGGCCGTGAACTACAGCCGGGGGCTGCGCCTCGACGCCGGGATTGTCTGGCCAACGGCCGGCCTCGCCCTCGCGGGCTCCGGTGCCGGGGCGGCTTTCGCTAGCATGGCGTCCTCGTCCTCGGACGCGCTACGCCCCATCATCATGGCTGTGCTGCTGCTCGTCGCTGTCATGGTTGTGGCGCGGCCGGCGCTGGGGGCCCACACGGACCCGCGGCTGCGCACCCCGGGACGTGTCATCGTGGCCGTGCTGGTCGCGGGACTCCTCGTGAGTTTCTATGACGGCATCATCGGCCCGGGAACCGGAACGTTCCTCATGATCGCCCTGACCACCATCGTCGGCATGGACTTCGTTCAGGCCTCGGCGTCCGCGAAGATCGTGAACACGGCCACGAACCTGGGTGCGCTGTGCGTGTTCACGCTCGCCGGGCACGTGATGTGGCTGCTCGGCCTGGTACTGGCCGGTGGAACGATCGGGGGCGCGCTGATCGGCAGTCGGATGGCGCTACGGCGGGGGACCGGTTTCGTGCGGGTGGTGCTGCTCGTCGTGGTTGTGGTGCTGCTGCTGCGGCTTGGTTACGAGCACTTCACCTGACGGTTACCGGTTCGGCGCGGATGTGAGTCCACGCACGTTCGATCCGTCCCGTAGGGGCGCGTATGCCCGAACGCCCCACTGATCTCCGGCGAGCGGCGGTGTGATCCGTGCGTCGATGTCGCGACATGGTGCCCCCGCTGTGCATCTCACATCGCGAACGGAGCTAAGCTGCGCGGTGACGCGGAAGGATTCCAGACAAGCACTTATTTCGCGGGCTAGCCGTCCAGGGCGCCGCTGAAGTAACCAACCTCCGCAGTAGACCGCAGCCAGCGAGTTACAAGGACGAATCCTCGTGGACCTGTTCGAATACCAGGCGAAGGAACTCTTCGCGCAGTACGGGGTACCGGTACCCCAGGGGAAGGTGGCGAGCACGGCCGAGGAGGCCCGTGCCATCGCTGAGGAGTTCGCGGCCGCCGGAAAGCCGCGTGTCGTCGTCAAGGCCCAGGTCAAGACGGGCGGCCGGGGAAAGGCCGGTGGTGTCAAGGTCGCGGATGACGCCGCAGACGCGGAGGAGAAGGCGGCACAAATCCTCGGTATGGACATCAAGGGGCACACCGTGCACCGTGTCCTGATCGAGGAGGCCAGTGACATCGCCGAGGAGTACTACTTCTCCTTCCTCCTCGACCGTGCCAACCGCACCTTCCTGTCCATCTGCTCCGCCGAGGGGGGCGTGGAGATCGAGGAGGTCGCCGCGACCAACCCGGACGCGGTGGCCAAGGTGGCGATCGACCCACTGACCGGAACCCCCGACAGCGTTGCCACCGACATCGTGGCCCAGGGCAAGCTGCCGGAGTCCGCCGCCGCCGGCGCCGCCACGGCCATCACCAAGTTGTGGGATGTCTTCGTGCAGCGGGACGCCACACTGGTCGAGGTCAACCCCATGATTCTGACCGGCGACGGCCGTGTGGTGGCCTTGGACGGAAAGGTCACCCTCGACGAGAACGCCGACTTCCGGCATGACCTGGAAAGCCTCGCCTCGGCCGCCGAGGGGGACCCGCTGGAGGTTCGGGCCAAGGAGAAGGGCCTGAACTACGTCAAGCTCGACGGGCAGGTCGGCATCATCGGGAACGGTGCCGGGCTGGTCATGTCCACCCTGGACGTGGTTGCCTACGCCGGCGAGGAGCGGGGCGGAGTGAAACCCGCGAACTTCCTCGACATCGGGGGCGGCGCCTCCGCTGAGGTCATGGCCAACGGGCTGGAGATCGTCCTGGGCGATCCCGACGTGCACAGCGTGTTCGTCAACGTCTTCGGCGGGATCACCGCCTGCGACGAGGTCGCCAACGGGATCGTGCAGGCCCTGGAGATGCTGGAGGGGCGCGGCGAGGACGTATCCAAGCCGCTCGTCGTCCGGCTGGACGGCAACAACGCCGAGCTGGGCCGCAGCATCCTCACCGACCGCAGTCACCCGGCCGTGCGCCAGGTGGACACGATGGACGGCGCCGCCGCGCGGGCCGCCGAGCTGGCCGCGCAGAAGTAGGGAAAGTACCAATGGCGATCTTTCTTACCAAGGACAGCAGGGTTCTCGTCCAGGGCATGACCGGGGCCGAGGGCACCAAGCACACCCGCCGGATGCTCGCGTCCGGCACCACGATCGTGGGCGGTGTGAACCCCCGCAAGGCCGGGCAGAACGTCGACTTCGACGGCACCCAGGTGCCCGTGTTCGGCTCGGTCGCCGACGGGATGGCCCAGGCGGGAGCGGACGTCACGGTGATCTTCGTGCCGCCGAAGTTCGCCAAGGACGCGATCATCGAGGCGGTTGATGCCGGAATTGGCTTGGCTGTGGTCATCACCGAAGGCATTCCGGTGCATGACACCGCCTACGCCTGGGCCTACGCCTCCCGCAAGGGCAACGCGACACGCATCGTTGGCCCGAACTGCCCGGGCGTCATCTCTCCGGGACAGTCCAATGCGGGGATCATCCCCTCCGACATCACCAAGCCGGGACGTATCGGACTGGTGTCCAAGTCGGGCACGTTGACCTACCAGATGATGTACGAGCTGCGGGACATCGGCTTCTCCACCTGTGTCGGTATCGGTGGGGACCCCGTGATCGGAACCACGCACATCGACGCCCTGGCCGCGTTCGAAGCGGATCCCGAGACCGATGCGATCGTGATGATCGGGGAGATCGGTGGGGACGCCGAGGAGCGCGCAGCCGAGTACATCCAGGCCAAGGTGTCCAAGCCGGTCGTCGGCTACGTGGCCGGATTCACCGCCCCCGAGGGCAAGACCATGGGCCATGCGGGTGCCATCGTTTCCGGATCCTCCGGAACAGCGTCCGCGAAGAAGGAAGCCCTGGAGGCAGCCGGGGTCCGCGTCGGCAAGACGCCGAGCGAGACCGCGGAACTGGCCCGCGCCCAGTTCTGACCCCGGTCCGAGCTGGACTCCTCCGGCCCGGGACGGCTGCCTGCCGTCCCGGGCCGGACGTGGTTATGGCCGGGACGATGCGGTGTCCACCGGTGTTCAGTTCCGGTCGAGCTGGGCTGTGACCTCGTCGGCCGCGCGGATGCCGCTGGCGATCGCTCCATCCAGCGTGCCGTTTTCGGGATAGGGGCCGGTCTCGGTCCCGGCCCAGTGCATTCGGTCCACCGGGCGACGCAGCAGGGGCCCGAGGTCGGTGAGTAGCCCGGGAGGCGTCGGCGCCTGGTAGGCACGGCTGTAGGGCCCCGGGTAGTCCCGGCTGTGTGCGATCTCGCGGGGTTCGGCGGCCAGGGGACCGAACACGCGTCGGAGGTTGTCCAGCAGGAGGCCCTCGTGCTGGGCGGGGTTGTCGAGCACGTCCAGGTCCACGCCCATCGGATCGCCCTCCCCGAAGGTGTGCGTGAAGGCCACCAGGCGTCCGAACGCGCCACTGTCCGGACTGTCATCCAAGGCCAGAGCCGGCAGTCCGTCCTCGCAGTAGACCGTCCCGGACCATCCGAAGTTGCGCCAGAACGGGCGCCAGTACGTCAGTTCCGAACGGATCAGCTCGGCGGCTGGCCACTGCCGATGGAGCCGGCCACGGCTGTGCGGGAGCCGCGGCCGGTAGTCGATCTGGCCGGCGTCACTGGGAGCCGTGGCGATGATCACGCGTTCGCAGCGCACCGTACCGCGGGGGCCGCTCACCTCCACTCCGTCGGCCGTGCGGGTGATGCGGGCGACGTGCCAGCTGGTGCGTACCCGCTCGGCCGGAAGGCTCGCCGCCATGCGCTGGCACAGCTCCGCCTGGTCGATGCGGACATAGCTTGGGTCGATCTCCGGCTCCGGCCCCAGGTGCGCGATCAGCCACAGCATGCTGATCTGGTCCGCCGGCATGGACGCCTCGATGGTCAGGCTCTCCTCCAACAGCCGCAACAGTTCCGGGTCCCGGCTGTGGTGCCGAAGCCAGCCGCGCACCGTGTGGGCGTCCAGCTCCCCAGCGTCGGGACTGCGCCAGGGGGAGTCCGGGTCCGCGTCGCGGGCCAGCCGAGCCAGGCGGGCGTACAGGTACTCGCTGCGCAGCCGGGTCCACCAGGATGTCGCCAGGGGCAGGTTGTGGTCGGTCGTGCTGACGTGTCCCTCCCGGTCCAGCCGCAGGTCCACACCGTTGTCGGTGGGATCGAACCGGCTGTGCGCAACGTCGAGCTCGTCAGCGAGGTGTAGGACGTCGGAGTCGTCGGCCCACACCAGCATGTGCCCGGGTGGCTGGCCGGCGGGGCTGCCCCGCAGGGGAAGGGCGCGCCCGCCGACCTGGACGTCTCCCTCCACCACGAGAAACGAGCCGATGCCGGAGGAGAGCAGCCGTCGCGCCGCACTCAGCCCCGAGAGACCGGCACCCACGACGACTGTGGTGACCTGCTCGGTTGCGCTGTTGGTGTCCTGCATCGCTGCCCCTGTCGCCCGTCCCGTGCTGCGCCGTTCGACGCCCCGCGGGGCGATCTACCGACCTACGCCATCTACCACACTGCCAGTGGCGGTCGCTGGGCGACACGCGTGCGGAACTAACCGGCAAAGCGGGCATTGGCTGGGAGTATGGACGTGTGAGCGCGCCCGCTGGTCCAACGAACCATCGCAGTCGCCGTAGGGCAGCGGCTCCCTCGCGGGGCGGCGACCCGCCGACGCAGCGCGGTGCTGTTCCGGATGCCCCGGACATCACTGCGACGTCGGCGGCGACTCCGTGCCCGGGCGATGGGGAGCCCGATGGAAGCCCGCCGCCGGGCGCCCAGTCCGGCGGCGACACCGAGTCCAGCGAGTTCGTGGAGGCCCCCCGTCCGCTCTACACCGCGGGCGGGATCGCTGCCGCCACCTCGGCCGCGATCGGCCTCGCGGTGCTTACCACCCTCACCCTGATCGGCTGGGTCGCGGCCCCGCACGCGAGCTTCGGGGTGGAGATCCCGGACGTTTTCCGCCTGGTTGTACAGGCCTGGCTCGTGGGGCATCTCGCCGGATTCGCGATCCCCGGCGGAGATGTCGCGATGCTGCCGTTGGGCCTGGTGGTTCTGCCCGGGCTGGTGCTGTACCGCTCCGGTCGGTGGCTCGCCCGCAGCTGTGAGCTCCCCCGGGTCCGGCACGTCTTCCAGGCGGCACTGGCGATCGCCGGACCCTATGCCGCGATCGCCGGAACTCTGGCCCTGACCGCGCACACGGAGCTGGTGCAGCCCAGCATGCCGCAGGCCCTGGCCGCGGGATTCGCCGTGGCCTACGTCGCCGGTGGGCTGGGCGTGCTCCGGCAGCTACTGATCGACAAGGACATCGCGCGCCGCAGGCTGCTGCGGCTGATGCCGCGACGCCCCCGCTCCCTCCTGCTGGGCTCGGTGAACGCGGCCGGGCTGCTGCTGGCGGCCGGACTCACGCTGTTTCTCGCCGGCCTCGTGGCCAATGCCGGAGAGGCGGCCGCCGTCACCTCGCAGCTGCGTCCCGGAATCGTGGGCGGCATCCTGCTGCTGATTCTCCAGCTGCTGTATCTGCCCAACGCCGTCATTTTCGGCATGTCCTACGCGGCCGGCCCGGGGTTCGCCGTCGGCGCGGAGACCATCGTCGCGCCGACCGGCGTCAGCTACGGGCAACTGCCACAGCTCCCAATGTTGGCTGCACTGCCGGAGGAGGGCCCCGCACCGCTGGTGTCCCTCATCGCGTTGGCCGCGCCGTTCCTCGCCGGAGCCGTCGGCGGCTGGCGCACCCTGCGCACCGCACCGACCCCCGTCAGTGAGGCCGCACCGCTGTGGGGACTGGCCTGCGGTGCGGTGACCGGTGTGGTGTGTGCGGCCCTGGCCCTGCTGGCCGGTGGGCCCCTGGGCGCTCAGCGGCTGGCGGTGGTCGGCCCGTCGGCGTGGCAGGTGGGCGCGGCCGTCGCGATCCAGGTGGGTGTGGTGGCCGCGATCGCCGGCTGGATCACCAACTGGGTGATCTACCGGCGCCAGCGTAGGGCCACCAGTGGGGCGGTCACCTCGGAGGCCGACCCGGAAATCGCGAGCGACGCGGAGGGCGACCTGCCGACACCCGTGGCGGAAGGGAAGGAGGACGCGGGAGAGGCCGGGGCGCAGACCCCACTGCCGCCACGACGCGGCTCCCGACTGCGCGAGCTGGCGCAGCGGATGTCGCTTCGGAGCGTGTGGCCACGTCTGCGACGCGGCGGCTCGACCGTGCAGGGGCAGGAGACGGCCCCCGATGCGGCCGAGGACGCCGAGTCCACCGAACTGTTCGGGATCAGCTACGAAGCCGATCCGCAACAGGAACCACCCACGGCCCCCGTGCCGGACGAGGGCACGGCCGGCGCCGCCTCGGTGACCTATCTGGCGGCGCGCCGTCAGGAGCGGGGAAACTGACGCTGTCGGCCCCCGGTGCGGGGAAGCCGACGCCCATGCTGGCCGCCGTAGACGGCCAGCTACTGCGGATTCGGCTGCTGCCCGAACACGTGGGCCCGTACCCAGGCGTGCATGGCGATCGCGGCGGCCGCGCCGGCGTTGATGGAACGTGTGGACCCGAACTGGGCGATGGACAGGACCGCGGTGCACACCGCGCGGGTCTCTGGGGACAGGCCGGGGCCCTCCTGGCCGAAGACGAGCATGCAGTTCTGGGGCAACGGATAGGTTTCCAACGGAACGGCGCCCGGCAGGTTGTCCACCCCCACGATGTCCAGTCCGTGTTCCAGTGCCCAGTCCACGAGGGCAGCAGCATCAGGGTGGTGGTGCACATGCTGGTAGCGGTCGGTCACCATCGCACCACGGCGGTTCCACCGACGCTGCCCCACGATGTGCACCCCCTCGGCCAGGAATGCGTTCGCGGTACGCACCACCGAGCCGATATTGAGGTCGTGCTCCCAGTTCTCCACGGCCACGTGGAAGGGGTGCCGTCGCGTGTCGAGGTCCGCCACGATCGCCTCCCGCCGCCAGTAGCGGTAGCGGTCCACGACGTTCCGGCGATCTCCCTGTTCCAACAATTCGGGGTCGTAGTGCTCGCCCGCGGGCCATGGTCCGCTCCAGGGCCCCACCCCCACCTGCTCACTCATCGCGTATCAGCGTACGTCAGCCGCACGGCGCCACTGTTCCTGACGCGTCTGCTCCGACAGCAGCGCGCAGTCCCCGCACTTGCCGTTGTTCGGCACCCGATAGTACAGACAGCAGGTACGCCGCACGAAGAACGCGGTCTGTGGCAGCTGCGGAAACGGACGCACAAACTCGCCACGCCCCCGCAGGGGCTCCAGCTCCAGCAGGGCCTGTCCCAGTTCCAGCGCCGGTTGGCTCATCCCGGGACGCAGGTCGGCGAGGCGGCGACACGCCCCCGACACCGAGGACGCCACGTTTCCCCACAGCAGCCCCGGCGCGAGCTTCACCTGCTCGCGTGCTGCCGCGGCGAGTGGCTGGAACACCTCGGTCAGAACGTGTTCACTGATGGCGTGCGCCGCCGCCGACGGATCCGTGCCACAGCGCACGGCTTCGGTATCGCCGACCCGTAGAGGAATGGGGCCCTCCTGGCTGGGTTGCCAGTACAGTGCCGACGGTGGACACAGCAGCCCATACGTGACGGTGGTTGCGATGCTCGGGGACAGCAGCCGCGAGGCGGTCCCCTGGAACATGATGGAGGCGGCAACCCGGGGCTCGATGTCGCCGACCCCGCGCCCGCAGCGGTGGGCGATCCGTTGGCGCACATCCGCGATGCGCTGGGCAAGGACCCCTGGATCCGACCACAACTGGTTCAGGGGACGCCACGGGGCATCCACCACCCTGACGGGTGGGTCGGGTACCTCGACGTCGAAGAATCCGCCGAGTTCGGCGGTGTCGGTGAGGGCAGTGCGAATGTCGCGGACCGTCAACTCGTACTCCTTTCCCGGGCGAGTCCCCTCGCCCATCGGGTGAATTCCCCCAGCGTTGCGTGCTCGTGCGGGCTGCCCGCGTGTGTGCTGTGGAATCTGTGCCGGCCCACGTGGACATCCAACGCGGGCCACGGCGGGGCGGGCTCGTCGGGTCCGGGAACGTGCCAGCCCACGCGACGCAGGGCCCGCGCCGTCATCGCGGCGGCCGGTTCGGTTCCGGACACCACGGCGCTGCGGCGTTGCTCCGGGCTCCCGTGCGGCCGGAACGTTCCCGAGTCAGTGTCGAACACAAGGTCGTCACCGTCGAACACCGCACCGATCTCTCCGGAGAGGCTCAGTTCCTCGGGGGTGCCGCTGCGCAGTTGCCCCCGGGACACCAGCCACACCATGTCGGCGACACGCAGCGCAAGCTCCAGGTCATGCGTGCAGACCACCACGGCCAGGTGTTGCCCTTCGGCGAGCTGCCGCAACAGGCTGGTCACGGCCACCCGGCCGGTGATGTCCAGGAATGCGGTGGGCTCATCCAGCAGCAGTGCCGAGGGCTCCTGAGCCAGAGCGCGGGCGGTGAACACGCGCTGGCGTTCCCCGTCGGAAAGTTCACCCACCCTGCGTTCGGCCAGGTCACTTGCGCCCACGGCCGCGAGCGCCCACGCGATACGGCGGTGGTCGTGCGCGTTCAGGCGGCCGGTGAGGCCGGTGTGGGGGTGGCGGCCAAGCGCCACCAGCTCGCGAGCCCGCACGAGCCCGGGCACCC
Source organism: Lipingzhangella rawalii (assembly GCF_031628175.1). Lineage (NCBI taxonomy): Bacteria > Bacillati > Actinomycetota > Actinomycetes > Streptosporangiales > Nocardiopsidaceae > Lipingzhangella > Lipingzhangella rawalii. The sequence goes on from NZ_JAVLVT010000003.1 coordinate 363,409, forward strand.
CGCGTTCGGTCAACACCACAGCCAGCGACCGGGAACGCTCGGAATCGCTCATGCGCGCCAGGTCAACCCCGTCCAGGTAACAGTGCCCGGACAGCGGCGGAGCGAGCCCACACACGGTGCGTACCAGGGTGCTCTTGCCCGCCCCGTTCGGCCCCAGGAGCACCGTTAGTTCACCGCGCCGAGCCTCGGCTGTGACCTGGCGCAGCACCGGAACCCAGTTCCGGCCGGAGTCCCGGTACCCGACGGACAGCTGCTCCAGGACCAGTCCGCTGCCCGTGCCGGGGTGGCGGGGCCGTCCAGTGTCGCTCATAGTGCGCCCCCGTGCGTGTTGGCTCGGCCCCGCAGCAACACCGTGATCACGATGGGCGCCCCAACCAGGGCGGTGACACTGTTCAACGGCAGCACAGCGGCCGTCCCGGGCAGGCTGGCCACGGTGCCACACAGCAGGGCCACGGCGCCGCCCATCACCACACAGGCCGGCATGAGGATCCGATGGTCCGCGGTCGTGAGCGCGATGCGGGTGAGATGGGGGATGGCCAACCCCAGGAACGCGACGGGGCCACAGAACGCGGTGACGGTGCCGGCCAGCCCGGAGGCGACGAACAGGACCAGCCACCGCACCACGCGCACGTTCACGCCCATGGTGCGGGCGTAGGTGTCCCCGAGCAGCATCGCGTTCAGCGGTTTGACGAGTGCGAGGCTCGCGAGGCTCCCCACCCCGAGGATCGGCAGGAGCCAGGCCAGGTCGGGCCAGGTCGGGCCGGAGAAACTCCCCATCCCCCACATCACGAACTGCTGGACCTGACGCGGGTCGGCGGATGCCACCAGCACGCTCACCAGTGCGCTGACTCCCGAGCCGACCATCACCCCGATAATCAGCAGTGTCGCCACCGACTGGGTCCAGCGAGCCAGCAGCAGCATGAGCGCGAGGACGGACGCGGCACCCATGGCCGCCGCCAGCACCGTGCCCGCACGGCCACCGCCGGCAAGACCGGCGGTGAAGGCCGCGCTTCCGCTACCCGACGCCAGGACCACGATGGCCACGCCCAGGCTGGCACCGGAACTGACCCCCAGAATGTAGGGCTCGGCCAGGGGGTTGCGCAGCAGGGTCTGCATCTGGAGCCCGGCCAGGCCCAGCGCCGATCCGGCGGCCAGCGCGGTCACCGCGCGGGGGAGCCGGACCTCCCAGACGATGGTGTGCGTCTGTGCGCTGACGGGGCCGGTTCCGAACAGGGCGTGGCCCACCTCGACCAGTGGGATCGGAGTGGACCCCAGAACCAGCGCCAGAGCCAGCAGGCTGGCCGTGGCGGCGCTCAGCGCCCCGAGTCGTGCTGGAACGGGCATCCGAGCACGGGGGCGGGGGAGTGGGGGTGCTGCCTGGTGCATCCCCACCCCACCGTCGACCGTGTGGGTCATGCCTCGTCCAGCTGTCGGTAGTACACGAGCTCGTGCTCCTCCAGCAGGTCCGGATGCACGATCCGCACCAGGTCGGCCAACACCAGGTCGGGCCGGCTCACCCCCTCTTCCCAGTAGAGGTTGCCGCCGGTGGGACCGATCTTGTTGTTGTTGGTCCACACCTCCCCGGTCGTGACCGCCGTGAACTCCGCGTAACGGCCGTCGTCTGCGGTGACGTCGTCGAGGCTGCCCCAGTCGGCGCCGGCGATCCAGGGAGTGGTGTCCTGGGCCTGGGCCAGCACCTCCTCCACGTCCAGCTCGACACTCGCCCCGCCGGTGGTGTCCGACCAGGCGTAGTCGGCCCCGGCGTCCGCCAGGAGCCGGCCGGCGTAGGAGTCCCCGGCCGGTACAGTCCACACCCCGTCGCGCATCTGGCCCGTGAGTACCTGCACGGACTCGGCGTCGGCGACCTGCTCCGCGATATCCCGGTAGTCCGCCTCGATGTCGGCGAACTCCGCGCGCGCCTGGCGTTCGGTCCCGGTGAGCGCCGCGGCCAGCTTGATCCACTCGGCACGGCCCAGGGGGGTTGGCTCCAGCCATTCCGCGTTCGCGATGACGGGAATGCCCGCATCGCGTACTCCCTGATCGTCGGGGTCCTGCACTCCCGCGGTCATGACCAGATCCGGATCGTGGCTGATTACCAATTCCTGATCGAGGGTCTGGTCAACAGCGAACTCCACGATGTCTCCGTCGTCCAGGCGCTCGCGGTACTCCGTTGTGCTGACCGTGGACCCATCAGCGACTCCGGTGACGGTCTCGGTGCGGTCCAGCAGTTGGAACAGCGGCAGGTGCGTGGTGGAGCGGGAGAACACACTGTCCACCGGAACCTCCACCACGGGAGCCTCCGCGAGCTCGTCCGTCAGCTCGGGTTCGGGGAGGCCGCAGCGCAGCAGCACGTAGCGTTCCGGATCCGCATCCGGAGCCGGTTCCTCGACGGTCACCACCTGGTAGTGGTTCTCGTAGTCGATGGTGAGGTTCTCGGCGTGGTCCAGCTCGAGTTTCTCTGGGAAGTAGTCGGTGTCCGCGTCTGCCTGCGGGTCGTAGTCCTGCACACAGTCGGCGGAAGCTGCCGGGGGTGCAGACGCGGTGTCGTCGGTTGCGTTCTCAGTTCCGGTGGCGCCGCAGGCGGTCAGGGCGAGCGTGGGCGCGAGGATGGGAAGCAGGAATCGAGCAGAGTGCATGGTGTGTTCCAACGGGACTGGGGCCGGCGGCCAACATGTCGTTGTCCCGTGCGAGGACGGGACCGGATCCACACCGGGGGCACGAAAGAGTGGCCACCGGCTCCACGTCAGCGGTGGGGTCCGCGGCGTGCAGCGGCCAGTGGCGGTGGGTGCGCGTGGCCATAGCGAGCGCCGGCACCACAGGCACAGCCATGGTTGGGCCAGTCCTCTCTCGGGGAAATCCGCCCCGGTTGGTGAGGGACAACGGCGAGGAGTCTCCTGGCTCGCGGGTCACTGCCTGGGTCCCGGCCTTCCCATCCCGCAGGACAGTGGCCATCGATGGGACCGGCTCCCCGACTCACAGTGGCGGGACCGCGCCGGATTCGCACCGGCTTCCTCGGTTCGCCGTCGTCATGGTTCGTGCTTTGTCGTTCCTTTTAGGGTGACACATCTTCTAGGGTGAGGAACCTGACATTCACCACGCGCGCCGAGAGTGGGGACGTGGATGACCGTGCACACCGTCAGTGGTGACGAGGTTCGTCGCAGCGTGCCCATGTCCGCGGCCATCGCGGAGCTGCGCAGGGTCCTGATCGAGGTGGCCGAACACGGTGACGCGGCCTTCGACATGCCCGGCCGGCAGGCGCTGGCGGACGGTTCGGTGCTGGTGATGGTGGCCCGGCATGTACGCACCGGCACGGCGGTGGTGAAGGCGCTGAGTGTGCAGCTGAACCGGCAGCCCGCAGTGGTCGGCACTCTCTCCTGGCTGGACCCGAAGCGCGCCACCCCGCTGGTGATGGAGGCGGAGGCGGTCACCACCCTGCGAACCGGTGCCATTGCCGGCCTGGCCACCGATCTGCTGGCTGACGCGGACGCCGACCGGATGGCGCTGGTCGGATCCGGGGCACAGGCCCCGGACCAGGTTCGCGCCGTCCACGCGGTCCGCCCGCTGCGGGAGCTGCGGATCGTCAGTCGCAGTACGGACAACGCCCAGCGCTTGGCCGCGCTGCTACGGGCCGAACTTGTGGACACGCGGATCACGGCCACGGGCACGGATTCGTCCGGGCCGGATGCCATTCGCGTAGCCGTGTCCGGCATGCCCATTGTGAGTTGCGCCACCTCCGCCCGTGATCCCGTGCTTGCCGCCAGTGACCTGCATGATCAGGTGCACGTCAACGCCATCGGATCCTTCCGGCCCAGTATGCGTGAGCTGCCCGCAGAGCTGCTCGCGGAGGCGGAGGTGCTGGCGGTGGAGAAACGGAGCGCCGCTCTGGCCGAGTCGGGTGAGGTTATTCACGCCGTGGAGTCCGGTCACCGCTCCGAGGGCGACATTTGCGAATTGGGCGAGCTGTTGCGGCATCCGGTGCGGCGATCGGGACGCACCGTGTTCACGTCAGTGGGTACCGGAATCCAGGACTGGACGATCGCGCAAGCCGTCGCGGAACGCGTCGAGGCAGTGGGCGCGGGGTGAACACCCGGCGAGCGCTGGGCAAATAGGTCTAAGCCAAGGGTCTAGGCCAACTGTCTACGCCAAATGGCCAGCGTAGGTGTGGATCGGTCATCATGCGAGCGCAAGACCCCTACCTTTAGGAGCCGTTGTGACTGACCTGACCCATGCCGTCGACGCACCGCCGACCAGCCATCGTGAGCTGGCCGACTGGGTGCGTGAGGTCGCCGACCTCACCCGGCCGGATCGGATCGTCTGGTGTGACGGCTCCGCCGAGGAGTGGGACCGCCTGACCAGCGAGCTCGTTGAGGCGGGGACCTTCGTCCGGCTCAACGACGAGCTGCGTCCCAACAGCTTCTACTGCCGCTCCGACCCCAGCGATGTGGCACGGGTGGAGGACCGCACCTTCATCTGCTCGGAGCGCAAGGAGGACGCGGGCCCCACGAACAACTGGGTCGACCCGGCCGAGATGCGCGCGACGTTCGCGGACGTCTTCGCCGGCAGCATGCGCGGCCGCACCATGTATGTCGTGCCGTTCTGCATGGGCCCCCTCGGCGGCAACATTTCCCAGCTCGGCGTGGAGATCACCGACTCTCCGTACGTTGTGGTGTCCATGCGGATCATGGCCCGCATGGGTACCCCGGCGCTGCGGCTCATCGAGGAGCGCGGCACCTTCGTCAAGGCCGTGCACTCGGTCGGGGCCCCGCTGGAGCCGGGACAGCAGGACGTCCCCTGGCCCTGCAACTCCACCAAGTACATCTCCCACTTCCCCGAGACCCGCGAAATCTGGTCCTACGGATCGGGATACGGCGGCAACGCCCTGCTCGGCAAGAAGTGCTACGCCCTACGCATCGCCTCGGTCATGGCCCGGGATGAGGGCTGGCTGGCCGAGCACATGCTCATCCTGAAACTCACCCCACCGCAGGGGGAGCCCCGCTATGTCGCCGCCGCCTTCCCCAGCGCCTGCGGCAAGACCAACCTGGCGATGCTCCAGCCCACCATCCCCGGCTGGAAGGTCGAGACCGTGGGTGACGACATCGCCTGGATGCGTTTCGGCGACGACGGCCGCCTGTACGCCATCAACCCGGAGGCGGGCTTCTTCGGGGTCGCCCCGGGCACCGGCGAGGACACCAACGCCAATGCGGTGCGCACGCTGTGGGGCAACAGCATCTTCACGAATGTGGCCCTCACCGACGACGGGGACGTCTGGTGGGAGGGACTGACCGAGGAACCACCGGCACACCTGATCGACTGGAAGGGCCGCGACTGGACGCCCGACTCCGACGAACCGGCCGCCCACCCCAACGCCCGGTTCACCACCCCGGCCGGCCAGGCCCCCACGATCGCCCCGGAATGGGAAGACCCCAAGGGCGTTCCCATCTCGGCGATCCTGTTCGGTGGCCGCCGCGCCAGCGCCGTGCCGCTCGTCACCGAGTCCTTCGACTGGAACCACGGCGTCTACCTCGGGGCGAACGTCGCCTCGGAGAAGACCGCCGCCCAGGAGGGCACGGTTGGGGAACTCCGCCGGGATCCCTTCGCCATGCTTCCCTTCTGTGGCTACAACATGGGCGACTACTTCGCCCACTGGGTGCGCACCGGAGCGAAGGCCGACCCCGAGAAGCTCCCACACATCTACTACGTCAACTGGTTCCGCAAAGACGCCGACGGCCGGATCGTGTGGCCCGGATTCGGTGAGAACATCCGAGCTCTCAAGTGGATCGTGGAACGGCTGAACGGTACGGCCGAGGCCCAGGAGACCCCGATCGGTAACGTACCGACTCCGGAGTCCCTGGACACCGAGGGCCTGTCCATCAGCGAGGAGGACCTGCGCTACGTGCTCTCGGTAGACCCGGACACCTGGCGTAAGGAAGCCGAGCTGGTGCCGGAGTTCTTCCGCACCTTCGGCGACCACCTGCCCGCCGAGCTCTGGGAGCAGTACGAGGCCCTGCTCAAGCGACTGGGCTAAGGCGTGCCCCAGCCCGGGCTCGCGCACCGGTACCGACCACGGCCGCTGTGCGAGTCCGGCCCGGTCCTCGGGCGTGCGCCTGCATGCCCGAGAGCCGCGGTCGGGACGGTGCGCACCCCTGACCGAGCACCGTCATCGGGGCGCCCGCGGGTGCACCATGCGCCGCTCCCGCCCCACCTCGGGGGTCGTTGTGCAGCAGACCACGGCGCCCCCATGACCTCACCAGGGGGCACCCCCACGGCCACCGCCCCGCACGTCCCGTTGGCCGTCGTGCGGGGGAGCGTTGCCGGGCGTGGATGGGAGCCCGCGGGGAGGCTGGCGGGACGCGCCCGAACCCTACGTTCCCTGGGGAAAGTGCGGGTGGGGGTGGTTGGTTGCCCGTGCGGGCCGTGGTGGCCGCCGCCGGCATCGCGCCGTGGTGGTCACCGGTGGTGTCCTGTTTCCGGGGGCGCTCCCCCGCACGACGGCCAGCGGGGGCGTGGGGGAGTGTGCTGGGAGTGTTCTGCCGGGCCGGATGGCTCTGCGCGCGGCGGCCAGCGGTAGGTGGGGGTCGCTGTGCACACCCCCACGGTCACTCAGAAACACGCCCCACACCTCATGGCCCAGGGCCTGATCGACCGGAGCGCGGGGCCACCGCCGCACCCACCCTGCCCGTAGGTATGCGCCGACCAGCCGCACCGTCCTCCCCGTTCGTTGGCCGTCGTGCGGGGGAGCGCCCCCAGGGAGCGACGCCGCCGGCGGCCGACACGGCGGGTGCGGATCGACGATTGCCACGACCACAATCCCCGCCCCGGGGTGCGGTGGCCGTAGGCCGCATCCCGCTGCCTGGGGGAACGCGCTTTCCGGCGCAGCGGCCAGCGGGATCGGGGACGGGGCGAACATCGCCAGACCAGGCCCAACCCCGTTCACGCCCTGGTGTCCGCGGGGCGGCCGGGCCGAACACCGTGTGCAGGGTTCGTCCGGGCTGCTCTCAGGCCCCGGCCTGCGCCTGCGTGTACCTCCGGGCTCGGACACGCGGCCCCAGCCACCACACGAGCGCCGTACCCACCAGTGCCGCGGCCACGGCAGCGAGGAGCCACAGGTCCAGCCGGGCATCGCCCAACCGGAACAGCCAGTTCTGGATCCGGTGGTTGGCTTCGGGCGCGAGCGCCCCACCGACGAGGGAGGCCGTGCCGTCGGAGAGCAGGAAGACGGCGCCGACGGCCAGGAACAGCAGCCCCGAGACCGTACTGGTGCTGTGCAGCCGCATGCGCCCGACCCGGTAGGTGCGTCCCCGTAGCCAGGAGCGGTTGCCCAGATCCAGACGGTCCCAGAACAGGGCCAGCAGGAACAATGGCAGGGCCATCCCCAGGGCGTACACCGCCAGCAATGCGGCCCCGCGCAGGGCGGTTCCGGTCGCGGCCACGGTCAACACCGCCCCGAGAATCGGGCCGGAACAGAATCCCGCGAAGCCGTATACGGCTCCGAGCGCGAGAACCGACAGAACGCCACGGCGTCCGGACAGGCGTCCCTGTGCGGTGCGGGCCAGGGACGGAGCAAACCCCACACCGGCGATCTGCGCGAGGCCGAAGGCGATGATCAGCCAGCCTGCGAGAGCGATCAGCAGGTCCCGCTCGCCGTAGAACAGGTGGCTCGCCACAGACGAGCCCATCCCCAGCGGGACCAGGGTCAGGCACAGTCCGAGATAGAACACCACCGTTCGCCCCAGCAGGCGGGTGCGTTCCCGGAAGGCATAGGCGAAGAAGGAGGGCAGCAGGAGGGCACTACACGGGCTGAGCAGGGCCAGTACCCCGCCCAGGAGTGCCACCAGGTAGCCGATATCGGACATGGGGGTGGGCCTCCGTCCCGAAACGGTCGGCTGGGGGCCGGTGGCACCCGGTTCACGGTTCCCGGGTGTCCGGAAGCGGGGGCCGGTCGTCACCGAGTAGTGCGAGAATGCGATCCCGGTCGGCACTGCGGAGTCCGGAAACAGTGCGCACATAGGAGTGGTGCACCAGATCCAGCAGCTCGTCGTCCGGCACGGTACCGTCCAGGTCGATCGTGTTCCAGTGGCGCTTATTCATGTGGTAGCCGGGGCGCACCGCCGAATAGGTGGTGCGCAGCACCAGGGCGCGCTCCGGATCGCACTTCAGGGTGACCCGCGCCGGTGCGTCGGTGCCCGAGCCATCCAGGAGCGCGAACATCTTGCCAGCCACCTTGTACACCGGAATGCCGGGGACAAACGGTTCGGTCTCCACCACCTCCGGAAACCACAGGGCCACATCGATGAACTCGGTGGCGGTTAGGGCCATGACGCGTTCCACCCCCTGCTCGCGACGACTCCCGACCGTGCTGACCTGCTGAGTTCCCACTCCCATGCCGTACTCACGGCGTGTCCTCGGCCTCGTCCAGGGCGCGTTCGATGGCCTCCATGAATACCGGTGTGGGCTGGGCACCCATGATCATCTCCCCGTTGACGAGGAAGGCCGGAGTCGCGCTTACCCCGATGCCCTGGCCCTGCTGTGCGTCGTGTTCCACGTGGTCCTCGGCTGCGGTGGTGTCCATGTCCGTGCGCAGCTGTTCGACGTCGATTCCTGCCGTGTCGGCGACCTCGGCGATCTCCTCGTCGAGGTCATCGCCGGTGAGCTGCTGACGATCCTCCGCGAAGTAGGTCTCGTGGAACTCCCAGAACCGGTCCTGCTCGCCCGCGGCGTAGCCGGCCCGGGCGAGGACGGCCGAGCCGTCCCCCAGGGCGGGAAACTCGCGCCACTCGATGCGTAGATCGCCGGACCGAACGTAGTCCTCGACGAGCTCGGGCTGCGTCTCGCGGACCCACTGCCCGCAGTAGGGGCAGTGGTAGTCGGACCAGACGATCATCACCACGGGTGCGTCGACGTCCCCGAGCGCGAAGGGGTCGTCGCCGTCCCGCCGGGCCAGCGCGTCACCCACCTGACGCATCTCGTCGGTGACCTCGGACTCTCCGGGCGCCGTGGCGGCGTCACCCGGCTCCTCCATTGTCGGAGCCTCGTCCTGGGACGTCAGAACGGCCACGGCCAGGATCCCGACGAGCGCGAGCCCCACCAGAAGCAGGGGCCAGGGGCGGCGATCCGGGCCGGCCGGCGGTGGGCTCGGGTCCGGGGCGGGGTCGGGCTCCTGGGCTGGGGTACTGGAGCTCATGGGCTGCCCTCCTGGGCCGAAACGGTGCTGGGGGTGACGATCCGATTCGCGGAATCGCTGCTACGCAGGCGTGTTCGGGACCAGTCCAGCGCCGGGACCACCCTGCGGGCATCCCTCGGCATAGCCGCCATCGGCGCGCCGCGGGCGCGTCCTGCCGCCGCACCTCCAGCCTCCGAGTTTGGCTGTCCGCGGCCGACAGGTCGGGTGTCGCGTGCTGCCGTCCTGGCCCCATGCCTCGACTGTACGGGGTGGGGCCCGGCCCGGAGGGCGGGGCCGCGTGGACCTGCGGCAGCCTCGGCCCCGGCTTCCAGGGGCGGGGACGCCGGTGCGGTGAATCCACGGGCACGCCTCCGTGGCATCACCGCGGGCGGGACCGTGGAATCACCGAAGCCGGGTTGGCTGCGCGGGCAGGGTGTCGTCGTGGAAACGTCGACGCCACGGCCGGTTCACGGCCGGCTGGGATTCCTCGGCGGTGTCCATTCGGGGGCCTCCGGTGGGGTCGCGCCAGCACACCTCGGCGTAGGTGGCCTGGTATCCGGCCCGGCGTTGGGTGCCGGAGCTGCGTGCGAGTTGCTCCACCAGGGCCAGCCCGTGTCCGGATTCGGATCTGCTGGTGGTCACCCGCGGCACACTGTGGTCACTTCCGGCGTCCCGAACCTCGATGCGCGCGAAGGTGTTGGAAATAAACACCCAGATTTCGAACCGGCCACCGTCCTGCCCGCTGGCGGTGTGGCGCACACTGTTGGTGGCCAGCTCCGAGGTGACCACTGCCGCCTGCCAACAGGTCTCGTCGTCGGCCGTGGTTTCGCGTAGCAACCCGACCACCCAGTCCCGTGCTACCGATACGCTCTCCGGCTGGCCGGAAAAGCTTCGGTAGTGCTCTTTCGCGTTGATCCGTACCACCCAGCCTCCCCCGATGGTGAGTTTGTCCCGCAACGGACCGTTCCGGGACCGGCCGACTCCCGCGGACCTGGGGATTCCGCGGGGGACCCTGACGTGGCGCCACCGTGTGTCTGTGCCCATCCCGGGCCGGTGTCGCCATGCCGCGATCATCGCCGGGGCTCTATCGCCGTGCCATGAAGATTCACCACGGGGGAAGATTTGTGTTGATGGGGTTACCCAGGGTCTGACTCGGTGATAGCCAGTACTGACATGGCGATATCTCCGGAGTCGATGCGGTTGCGGTTCGGGGCCGAGGTACGGCGGTTCCGCCAGCGGGCCGGACTCTCGCAACAACAGGTGGCGCTTGCCGTGCCGATGGCCCAGTCCCACCTCAGTCAACTGGAGCGGGGCCGGAAGGGAACAAGCGAGGAGCAGGTGCCCCGGCTGGACAGTGTGCTGGGTGCGGGTGGGGCACTGATGCGCCGCTGGGAGGATCTCCACAAGCGCGAGGACGGCTATGCGGACTGGTTTCGTGGAACGGCGGAACTGGAACGCACGGCCACCCTGATCCGGATTCACAATCCCCTGGTGGTTCCCGGACTCGTCCAGACCGAGGACTACGCGCGTACGGTCATCCGGTTCGGTTCCCCGGCGGACACGCCAGCCGAGATCGAAGAGCAGGTCGCGGCGCGGATGCATCGCCAGGAGATCTTGGAGGCCGAGCGCGGCCCCAGAATTCAGTTGGTGCTTTGTGAGTCGATTCTCCGGCGCAACATCGGTGGGCGTGCCATCATGATCAAACAGCTGGACCGCCTGCTGGCGGAAGCACAGCGACCCCGACTGGCTGTGCAGGTACTGCCGCTGTCGTCTCCTGACCAGCCCGGATTGGACGGTGCGTTCGCCCTGTTCAGCGCACCGGATATCGGGCAGGTCCTGTACACCGAGACCCGGATTGACGGGTACCCGGTCGACGATCCGGTTGGGGTGGAGGAGTACGTGCAGGTCTTCAGCGAGCTGCGAGCGGCGGCCCTGCCCCTCGCCGCATCGCGGGAGCTGATCGAACGGGTGCGAGGAGAGCACGCCGATGGTTAACGAGAGCTGGCGCAAGAGCAGCTACAGCAAGGGCGGAATGGACAACTGCGTCGAGGCTCGCGCCGCGCACAGCACCCGGGTGGAGGTCCGGGACTCCCAACATCCGGGGGAGGCGTGGCTCGGGTTCCCGGCCGGCGAATGGGCCGCGTTCCTGTCCGGGGTCGAGCAGCTTTAGGCCCCGCTGGGGTGTTCGGGACCGCGGTGCCGGTGGGTACCGTGTCCGGACCAGGGCGAGGGCGCCATGAGGTGCGTGTGGCCACCCCGGCGTGCCGCGCGTCTCCGAACGAAACCGAATTTCTGGGTCAGGGCGGATGGGCCGGCGGTGCAGGGCCGTCGTGTGCCCATCCGCCCTGCTGTATGTTCTTTCGATGTCACCGAACGTGTCGAGCCAGGCCAGCTGGGCGGCGGGCTGGTGTCGCCACGCGTTCGTCCCCGGCGGGTCGCTGTAGTGTCCCCGGAGCGGTGCCGGGAACGGTCACGGGATGTGGTTCGCGCTGGCCGTCGTGTCCTCGAGTTCGAGGATGCGCCGGATTCCCTCCAGGTTGACGCCGTCCCGGGCCAGCTGGGCGATCCGCCGCGCTCGTGCGAGGTCCGCGTCGGTGTAGCGCCGGGTGCCTCCGTCGGATCGGGGCGGGTCCAGTAGTCCCCGTTCCTCGTACCGGCGCAGGGTGCGGATCGGTATTCCCGTCAGTTCGGCCATTACCGAGATCGTGTATCTCCCTGCGGCTGACTCTCCAGACACGCTCCCCTTCTCCCGTTGTGGTCGCCGGCGATATTACGTGTATCACAGCTACGAATCATGGTCTCAGGCTCTGTTTATCTCCCCAGAGATGTGGTATAAAACTTGCGTGAGATCGGATCAGGTTTCATGAGCCTATCGGAGGTGATCATGATGCTGGTGCGTACTGACCCATTCCGTGACTTCGACCGGATCACCAAGCGGCTGTTCGACGAGACGACCCGCGCGGCCACGATGCCGATGGACGCCTACCGCGAGGGCGACACTTTCGTCATTCACTTCGACCTGCCCGGAGTGTCCGCCGACACCATCGACCTGGAGGTCGAACGCAACGTCCTCACGGTGAGCGCTCAGCGTGCGGACTCGGCGCGGGATCGGGAAGTTGTGGTCTCCGAGCGGCCGAGTGGCACCTTCTCTCGCCAGCTGTTCTTGGGGGAGACCCTGGACACCGACCGGATCAACGCCGACTACCGCGACGGTGTTCTGACGCTGACCATTCCGGTCGCGGAGGAAGCCAAGCCGCGCAAGATCTCGGTGCAGGAGGGAGCCTCCCAGGCGCGGCAGATCACGACGTGAGCTGCCGCCGTGGTGGGGCCGGAGCCGACCGGCCCCACCAGGGGCGATGTCGCGTGCCCACCGACCTGGCAAGTAAGGAGTGATGGGGATGAACCTGGTGCCCGTGCGTCGTGACCGGTTTCAGCCGCAGGTGACGGAGCCGCAGGCGCCGACCCTGGATTTCGGTGACCTGCACCAGCGGATGGACCGGCTCTTCCGGTCGATCTTCGGGGAGCTGGCGCCAGAGCCTCTGGCCGAGGTGCCCCGGTGGCAACCGGCCGTGGACATCAGCGAGAACGAGGACGCCTACGTTGTCGAGATCGAGGTCCCGGGGGTACGACGGCGCGACCTCACCGTGGATGTCTCCGAGCAGGAGCTCCGCGTGCGGGGCGAACTGCGGGCCAGTGACCCCAACCGTCGCGTCTGGCGTCGTACGCGCCGTGTCGGCGAGTTTGACCAGCGGATCCGGCTGCCCGGCGATGTGGACCGGGATGCGGTGAGCGCGTCTCTGTCCCGGGGGCTGCTGCGGGTGACCGTTCCCAAGCTCGCTGCTGCGCAGCCCCGACGTGTCGAGATCGCGGCAACTGACGAGGATTAACGGGGGAGGCGCTGTGCCCATTCGGGAGGTACCAATGGCGCGAGCCATGACCCCGTTCCGCAAGACGCGGGTCGCCGCCGACTACGTACTCAGAAACAGTTCCGAGGAGGCGACACACCTACGGGCGCTGGAGGTGTTCCACGCGCTGGTCGCCTGCGAGGAAGCGATGGCCGAGGACCCGGTGTTGGCGCAGGAGCGCTTCGACGAACTGCGTTCGGCCCTGCGCGTCCTGCTGGGGGACGCCTGGATTGCGCGCCATGCCGAGGATGCGCAGGTGCGTGCCTTTCTCGGCCTGGACCAGGACACGCTGCCCGCCGACCAGGACGAGACCATCGCCGCCCTGTTGTGGGAGCGGTTCGGCCCCGCGGGCACGGCATAGCCGCGCGGGGCCCGCGGCGGGGGTACGGCAGGAAGCGCCCGTGCCCCCGCCACGGCGTGTTCAGGCGGGTGGATCCTGCTCCGGGTGTTCCGGGTGGCGCCATATCCACAGGACTGTGGCTACCAGCCCGCCCCACACCACGGCGATGGCAACGGCCATCATCACGATCGCGCTGGTCGACACTCAGCGGCTCCCCTCGTCTACGTTGGTCTCGTCCGGATCGGGTAGTGCGGGGACCTCGCGGTTGCGGAGTACCAGGGTGAGCACCACCGCGACGACAATGACCCCCACGGCAACGCCGCCACCGAGCCCGACCAGGAGTTGGAGGGGATAGTCCCCGTAGCGTTCCGCGAACTCCTCGCGCAGGGTGTCCACCAGCATCCAGCCCAGAACCAGGGGTGTGATGACTCCCAGGCAGGCGATCCACCATCCGGTCAGCGGAATCGAGGAGTAGCGTTCCGCGTGCCGCTTCAGGTCCGGCAGGCGGCGCAGCACCCAGGCCACCACGATGAGCAGAACCAGCGAGGCCGCGGCGATGCCGTAGGAGTTGATGAACCGGTCGACCACGTCCAGGACCACCAGGCCCTGGTCGGTGGGGAACAGGGCCACGGAGACCACGGCGGTCCCACCGCCGACTCCGGCCACGGCCGCGGTGCGGCTGATCCCGAACCGGTCCTGAACGGCGGCGACGACGACCTGCACGATGCTGATGAGCGAGGACAGTCCCGCCACCACCAGCGAGACGAAGAACAGAATGCCGAACAGGGCCCCGAGCGGCATGGTGGATATGATCTCCGGGAATGCCATGAAGGCCAGTCCGATCCCGCTTTCGACGACCTCGTCCACGGCGACCCCGTCACTGAACGCCATGAAGCCCAGCGCGGCGAATACCCCGATTCCCGCCAGCACCTCGAAGGAGCTGTTGGCGAAGCCCGCAACCAGCGCTGAGCCGGTGAGATCGGCGCGCCGACGCAGGTAGGACGCGTAGGTGATCATGATGCCGAAGCCAATGGACAGGGAGAAGAAGATCTGCCCGTAGGCGCTGACCCACACCGCACCGTCGGTGATGGCTCCCCAGTCCGGGGTGAACAGCGCGTCCAGGCCCTGCGCGGCCCCGTCCAGGGTGACGGCCTGTGCCACCAGGAGGCAGAACAGGATCGCCAGCAGCGGGATGAAGATCTTGTTCGCGCGTTCGATTCCGCGCCGAACGCCGAAGGCCAGCACGCCCAGGGTCACGATCCACACCAGGAGTAGTGGCCAGACCACCCCGGGAACGTAGGCGCTGATCATACCGGGCTCGGCGGCGCTACCGATGAACCCGTCGAAGAAGGCCGCGGTGTCCTCACCCCACTGTTCGGTGACGGCGAAGCCCACATAGCGGATCGCCCAGGCGATGATAACCGCGTAGTAGATCGCGATGATGAAGGAGATCCCCACCTGCCACCAGCCGATCGCCTCGGCGGGGCGCGAGATTCGCCGCAGCGCCACCGGGGGTGATCCGCGGTAGCGGTGGCCGATGGCGTACACGAGGATTAACAGCGGGAGCCCCGCGGTTACCAGCGCGACCAGGTACGGGACCAGGAACGCGCCTCCGCCGCCCTCGTAGGCGACGTACGGAAACCGCCAGATATTGCCGAGCCCGACGGCCGAGCCGATCGCCGCCAGCAGGAACCCCGCTCGGGTTCCCCACTGCTCCCGTTCGGACATGCTCCCCCGATTCCCTGTTCCGGCTATGGTGCGCGGCGACCGTAGCAGGAAGATCATCGGGCCGGCGATCCCATACGCCGGATTCGCGTGGTTCCGTCGGGGAAAACCTTAGCAATGCCGCGGCCACGCGCGGGTCATCAACGCGTGGGTAGGCGGGTGGGGAGCCGCAGGGTCCGGCGACATGGCGTCTGGCACTGGAGGGGTGGCATGACGACCGGTAACGCCGGACCCGCGGCTGCGCTGGTTTCGAACTCCGTCGGCGCGCTCGCACGCGAGCGCCGTTCCGGCAGGAGAGCCAGCGTCCCTGCCCTCAAGTATGTCTGCTTCGCCCGGAATTTTCGCCCGGACCGCGGGGGCTGCATGGGGGATGCAACCATGGACGTTATGGGGATATCCAGGGACAATGACCGCGTGAGCGAGCGTGAGGTCGCCCGGATGCGGGAGGAGGCCCTCTCCGGTGGGGCCGCTGGAGAGGTTCGGACACCGGTGCGGGCGTCCTGGCTCCGGGCGCGCCGACGCGGGCTTGCCGCCGACGGGTACGTTCCTCCGGTCCCGCTGGGGGCCACCGAGGTGGCCGCACGCCAGCGGGATCATCCCCTGGCCACCGTGTGGCCGGAGATCCAGGCGGGAATGTCGGGAGCGAACCGGGAAACCGGCGGCCTCCTGTTCGTCAGCGACGCCAACGGTCACCTGTTGTGGGTTGCGGGGGCGACACCCGCGATGCAGGTGGCCGAGCGGGTGCACCTCGTTCCGGGGGCGCTGTGGAGCGACCACGCCGCCGGGACCAGTGGGGTGGGCATGGCCCTGGCCCTGGGGCGTCCGTTCCAGGTGGTCGGGGCGGAGCACTATCTCTCGGCGGCGACGGGATACACGTGTACGGCCGCCCCCATCCACGACCCGGTCACGGGAGAGGTGCTGGGCTCGGTGGACCACACCTGCCCCTCGGGTACCGCGGGGCCGATGTCGATGTCCTTGGTGCGTTCCGTGGCGCGGCTGGCCGAGTCCCACCTGCACACGGAGTATCTGGCGCGGGTCGCCGAGACCCGTGAGCGCTATGCACACCGGCTGTCCACCCGGCTGGGGGGACACGCGGCGCTGGTGGACGCCACCGGTGTGGTTGCCCATGCCAGCCCGCTAGGGTGGCTGCCACCCCGGATCGCGCCGGTGACCGAGCACACCCAGGTCCTGGAGGACGGCCGGCCCGTCACGGTGGAGCCACTCGCTGTCGGCGGGCCGTACCTGGTGATCGCGGACGGGGCTGCGGAGGATTACGGCAGGTTGGAGGTCCTGGGGCGCCATCGTGGCCGGTTGACCCTCTCCGGGGCCACCCACGAGCTCAGTCCGCGACACAGCGAGATTGTGACCCTGCTCCTGGGCCACCACGACGGCTTCAGCGCGGCGGAACTGTGCCGGGCGGTCTACGGGAACCACGGCAAGCTCACCACGATCCGAGGGGAGCTGGCGCGGCTCCGCGCTCTACTCGGCCCGCGTCTGCGGGCGGAGCCCTACCGGATCACCGGCGAGTTCACGGTGGACTTCCGGGAGCTGGAACAGGAGCTGCGGAATCCGGATACGAGCGTGGGCCGGCTGCTGGACGACTACCCCGGCCCCCTGCTGCCGCGGTCCACCGCCCCCGGTGTGCACAGGATTCGGTCCCGGCTGCACGAGCGCCTGGGAAACCGGGTGTTGTCCTCGGGGGACCCGGACGCCGTGGCCCGCTGGCGGAGCCTGTCAGCCACACTCGCCCCCTGGATCGACCTGGATTCTGCGCTCCGCGACGACGAGGTGTGAGCTCCCGGCAGGTACTCCCATGCAGCGGACGGCCGGCACTCGGACTGGGGACGCACGTCCGGACCGACCGAGATTGCCAGGCGCCGGTGTAGACACCGGGTTCCGCTATTGTCCAGCCCGATGTCCACATTCGGCCAGACGTAATGGTGGGATCATCGCTGGAGTTTTCGCGATGGGGTCGCGTGTGCGCTGGTCACCGTGATCCGCAGCGGCCCGGCCCAGCAGCGGTGTCCCCAGCGAGGCCTGACCAGCACCGTTGACCCCGAGTTGGGCCACGGGCTACCTGTGGATCGGACCAGCCCGGGATTCGGGGCCGGTCCCGGGCACGTGCCCCACGTCCGGCACGGGCCCCGTCCCCCGACCGCGAGGAGTCCCAATGCCCCCACCACACCCGCGGCGATCGCGCCGCGCCTCCCTCCTGGCTGCCCTGTGCTCCGGTGCCCTCCTGGCCGGGGCCACCATCACCCACGCCGCTCCCGCCGCCGCACAGCCGTCCGACGCCGAGTGTTCCCCCAACACGGGTGGAACCGGAGGCCCGTCCTGGACCGATCACGCCGAACTGGAGCGGGAACTCGACCGGCTAGCCCGACAGCGCTCCGACGTCCTCGACGTGGCGGAGATCGGAACATCCAACCAGGGGCGGGAACTCTGGTCCGTGACCGTGGGCAGCGGCCCCCGGACGATGCTCGTGGTCAGTGAGATCCACGGCAACGAGAAGTCCGGGACCGAGGCCATCCTCAGCCTGCTGCGCAGCATGTCCGGTAATTCCCCGCAGGCACGTGAACTCCGTGATCAGGTGACTCTGGTAGCGGTGCCCAAGATGAACCCGGACGGCAGCGAGCTGGACCGGCGCGGCAACGATCGGACCTGGGACGACGTGGTAGCGGACTTTCCACACCTGGAGGGGGCCGAACCGGCCTGGAACTACTACGATGACGAGCTTCAGGGACACGACTACGCCCAGGCCCCCGGATTCGACGTCAACCGGGACTTCCACCCCGACCTGGACTACACGCCCCAGGCAGCGGACTTTCCCGGAGAGTCCGCCGAGCCGGGGTGGTACATCCAACCCGAGGCGCAGGCCGTCCGGGACCTGTATCAGTCTCTGGACGCGGAGCAGGGCGGCGTCGACGCCTTCGTCGACCTGCACCACCAAGGGCCGTGCTATCTCGACGAAGACGGCGAGAACTGGGTGAACATGTCGTTGTCGGCCGACTTCGTGCCCGACCCGAGTACCCCGGAGGGGGCCGACTACGCCGAGTACGCCGACGACTTCAACTTCGACCTGTCCCGGCAGCTGAACGTGGCGGCCTACGACGCGCTGGATACTTACGGGAATTCACCGTTCGGCTCCACCACACTGTATCCGCAGGGGCTCGATCTTCCCGGAACCGCGCTGGGGGCCTTCTCCCTCAACGGCAGTGGTGTTGTGCTGTTCGAGATCCGGGGCCAGACCCAGAGTTGGGGCGCGCGCCAGCGGGGACAGCTGGTGACCACGGTCGAACGAGGGCTCCAGGGCATGATCAACCAGCTCGCGGACGGGTCGGTGACGGACATCGACCCGGAGCGTTACCACGACATTCCCGAGACCATGCGCTGAGATCGACCCCGGTTCCGGCTCCGGCATCGGTGTCCGTGCCGGAGCCGGAACCGGGGCGCTGGCGTGGGTGCGGCTGGGGTGGTAATGGCATCTGGGGGTGCTCCCCCAGGCCACAGGGGCCAGGAAAGGCCGATGGGAGCCCGAAAAGGTCGATGGGGGTGGCTTGTGGGTGGCAGCGGGCCGGGCCGCGACCGGTCCGACGAGTCGTCGGGGTGGGTCGCGGCATCCGGTTCCGTGGGTACCCCGGTGTCAGCCCTGCCAGGGTCGTCCCGTGATGCGTTCGTAGGCGTCCAGGTACCGCTCCCGGGTGGCGGTGACCACGTCCGCGGGAATCTCCGGTCCCGGCGGGGTGCGGTCCCAGTCGGTGAGGGTGGCCGACCAGTCCCGCAGAAACTGCTTGTCCAGGGACTCCTGGGCACGTCCCGGCTGGTACTGCACGGCCGGCCAGAACCGGGAGGAGTCCGGGGTTAGGACCTCGTCGGCGAGCACCAGGGAGCCGTCGGCGGCCCGCCCGAACTCCAGCTTGGTGTCGGCGATAATGATGCCGCGCTGTGCGGCGAGTTCGGATCCGCGGCGGTAGATCTCCAGGGTAGTCTCACGCAGGTATGTAGCGGTGTCCCATCCGATTTCGGCGGCGACGTCGTCGAAGCTGATGAAGGCGTCATGGCCTTCGGTAGCCTTGGTGGTCGGGGTGAAGATGGGTTCCGGTAGCTGGTCGGCCTCCACCAGTCCGTCCGGGAGTTTCACCCCGGAGACCGTGCCCTGTTTCTGGTACTCGGCCAGCCCGAGCCCGGTGAGGTAGCCGCGCGCGATGAACTCCACGGGGAGCATCTCCAGACGGCGGCAGCGGATGGCGCGCCCTGCCCACTGTTCGGGAACGTCGGTGGAGATAACGTGGTTGGGGATCACGTCGGCGAGCTGCTCGAACCACCACAGGGAGAGCTGGGTCAGCACCGCGCCCTTGTCCGGGATCGGGGTGGGGAGCACCACGTCGTAGACGCTGACGCGGTCGGAGGTGACGAGGATCAGGTCCGCCCCGTCGGCGTAGACGTCACGGACCTTGCCGGAGTGAACGAGTTGCACGGTTAACCCTGGTTCCTTGTTGTCTCGGGCAGCGTTGGTGGCGGGCGGAACACACCGGCGGCGACGGCCTGCGTCCGCCCGCAGGATGCCATGACCAGTCTCGATGATGGCAGAACCGTTCGAGTCCCCGGATCCCTGGATTCGCTCCTCCGGGGGTAAGCAGGGGAAGGCCGGAGGCCAGTCCGGGGGCACGACGGGCGTTCAGGCGGGTGGCCACCCCGTCCCCGGTCCCGCCCCGGTCCCGAGGGCCGCCGTGCCGGGAAGTGTGTTTCCCCCGGGTAGCGGGATGCGTTCCCCGGCCACCGCGCCCTGCACCCTTGCGCTGGCCGTCGTGGGGGGAGCGCCACAGCATGCTGCCGCAGCGCGCCCTGCAACCCTCCGTTGGCCGTCGTGCGGGGGAGCGCCCCCAGGGCGCGACGCCGCCGGCGGCCGACACGGCGCGCACCCCTAACCACCCACCGGAACCACGACATCCGCGGGCACCCCACGGCCCCCGCACCCTGCACCCTTGCGCTGGCCGTCGTGCGGGGGAGCGCCCCCAGGGCGCGACGCCGCCGGCGGCCGACACGGCGCGCACCCCTAACCAACCACCGCCACCACACCACCCCGGGGGGCCAAAGTTCACGACACCAAGCCCTGGCCCAACCCACCATCAGCAGACCCCCACCACCACGGCCCCCACACCGCCTGCGGGCACACCACCACCCATGCCCCACTGCCCCGGAGCGTGGGAAAGAACACCGCACCCCCGGCGCGGACCTGGCCCGACGGCACACGGACCACCCCGGCCCCACCACCCCCGGAGGGAAGAGGCCGGGACTGTGGCCCCGGCAAGCACCACCCCGCACCCGCCGACCCGACCGCCGGCAGCGTCGGACGCCCTCCGCCGCACCACGGCCAACGGAGACGGGGCGGCCTCGGGGATGGTGCCACCGGGGGAGCGCTGCCCCATGGCCCACAGGGTGGGTGCGGGTGGTGCCCTCGGGCCTCGCCTGGGCGGATCGGCGCGCATCGGCGCAGCCAGCAGCCCCCTTCGACATCGGGGGTTCCTGTCCTGCTGCCATGCCCACCGAGGCTGTCCGACCAGCACCCCGACCCGGAGCCCTTCCACATGACACGTCTAGGACGGGGTGTCGGTCTCGGTGGCCGGTCGGGTGCCACTGTTCCGGAGTGCCTGGGCCAGCCGGTCTCCCTCCACATCCACGTTTGGCAGGATGCGGTCCAGCCACCGCGGTAGCCACCAGGCGGCGCCGCCGAACATCGCCATCACGGCGGGGACCAGCGTCATACGGACGAGGATCGCGTCCAGGAACACGCCCGCGGCCAGGGCGAAGGCGATCGGTTGGATCATCGTGCTGTCGCCCCACACGAAGAACCCGAAAACCGCGATCATGATGAACGCGGCCACGGCCACCACCCGTGCGGCCTGCCGGTAACCGGTGACGATGGCTCCCTGCGCGTCGCCGGTACGGATGTAGTCCTCGCGCATCCGGGAGACGAGGAACATCTCGTAGTCCATCGCGAGCCCGAACATCAGGGCGATCACCAGGATTGGCATGAACGAGATCAGGCTGTCCGTCGTGATCAGCCCCAGCGCGTCGGCACCGTAGCCCCACTGGAAGACCACCACGGTCGCCCCGAGCGCCGCCATGGAGCTCAGGGCGAAGCTCAGCGCCGTCTTGATCGGCACCAGGATCGAGCGGAACACCAACACCAGCAGGATCAGTGCGAGCCCGACCACCACCGAAAGGAACACGGGCATTGCATCTCCCAGACGTTCGGAGATGTCGATACTCATGGCGGTGGGGCCGGTCACCGACAGGGTCACCGGTTCGGCAGTGATCTCCGTGGGGTCGAGCGCGCGAATGTCGTGCAGCAGGGCCTCGGTGTCCGGGGCGGTGGGGCCCGACTCCGGGATCACGGTGAGGACCGCGGTGTCTGCGTTGCCGTCGCCGCCGTTGTCGTCGTCGTTGAGCGTGGCGGGTAGGACCTCGTGGACCTGGGGTAGGTCCGCGACGTGCTCGGCCACGTCGTCGGTGGCCTCGTCCGGGGACGTGGCCTGTGCCAGGTCCACGGCCACCGAGAGGGGAGCGTTGTAGCCCTCCCCGAGGCCGTCGGTGATGGCCTCGTAGGCGGCGCGCTGGGTGTTGTCGGGAGGATTGGCCTCACCGGTGGGAAGCGCCAGGTGCAGGTCACGCATCGGGATGAGCAGGGTCACCAGGATGCTCAGGACCGCAACGACGGGAAGTACCGGTCGCTTCACCATCAGGCGAACCCAGCGGGCCCCCAGCGTGTTCTCGCTGGTGACGGCGCGTTCCGCGCGGCGCCCCAGGACCGGCAGACGCCCGGCCATGGTCGAGCCGCGGGTGATGGCGAACAGGGCCGGAAGCAGGGTGAGGACGACGAGGACCACCACAGTCACCGTGAACGCGGCCGCGATGCCCATGATGGTGAGGAACGGAATCTGGATCACGGCCAGGCCCAGGAGCGCCACCACGTTGGTGACTCCGGCGAAGACGACGGCGCTTCCGGCCGTTCCCACAGCCCAGGCCGTCGCCTCCTGGGGTTCGGTTCCCGCGGCGCGTAGCTGTCGGTAGCGGGCGAGCAGGAACAGCGAATAGTCGATGCCCAGGGCGAGGCCCAGCATGAGGGCCAAGATCGGGGCGGTACTGGACAGGTCTATGAAGCCGGTGGCGATGTACACACCGGCGATTCCAGCACCAACCCCGGCTGTGGCCGCGACAATCGGCAGCCCGGCCGCGACCAGCGCTCCGAAGTTGACCGCGAGCAGGACGAGGGCCACGACCACCCCGGCGGCCTCGGCCCCGTCGATCTGGTCCACCTCGGCGGCGTCGATGGGGGCGCCGGTGAAGTTGACGTCCAGGCCCTCGTCGGTCGCCGGACCAACGGTACGCATGAGTTCGGTGACCTGGTCGGGTCCGATCTCGCCGTCGGGCTCATCGAAGCGGACCTGGGCCACGGCCGTCTCTCGGTCTTCGGCGGCGTAGGGGAGCTCCTCCAGGATCTCGTCCACGTCGAGGTCGGGGACCTCGGCGCGGGCTTCCTCCTGGGCTTCCTCGACCAGCAGCTCACGTTCCCACTCGGGAACGAGTGTCTCGGGGACCCCGGCGAGCTCGTTCTCGACCTGGGTTCTGGCCTGCTCTTCGGCTTCGGTGATCCCCTCGGCGCGTTCCTCCTGGGCGTCGCGCAGTCCCTGGAACGGGTCGGTGGTGGACTCCACGCCGGTGACCTGCTCGTACTCGTCGAGGGTTCCGGAGATGGCGTCCAGATAGCGCTCCGAGGTGAGGTCCTGCCCGTCCGGCGCCTGGAAGGTGACCTGGACGACTCCGCCGCTCTCGTCCGGGAACCGCTCCTCCAGCAGGTCGATGGTGTCCTGTGACTCTGTTCCCGGGATCGCGAACGAGTCGTCCGTGGGCTCCTGGAACACGAGCGCACCCAGACCGAGGGTGGCCAGGACGAGCAGCCACACCGAGAGCACAGTCCAGCGTCGTCGGAACGAGATGCGCCCGAGCCGGTAGAGGAGCTTGGCCACGGGAGGGACCCCCTTGGGTGGATAGCGGTGTGCGGCGCAGTCGTCCGGGGCGCGGTGCGCGGACCGCGGACGTCAGCTCACCCCACGAGAGTGAACGGTGTAAACCATCGTATCCACGACGAACTGGGACAGACGGGTGCAGGTCTGGAATCGTGGCGAAGGCCACTCACCACGGGGTTTTCGTCGAAGCTGGTCCCCGGTCCTCGGGCTGCGGGGAGGATTCCCCTGCCCGCTGGGGCGCGTCGTCCCCGGGAACGGGGGTGAGGTCGCTATGCGCGGCCGTGCCCTCGCGCCGTGGTCCTGGCGCGAGGGCAGCTGTCTCGGGTGTTCAGGCGGGTGTTGGGTGCTGGACTGCGCTGGGTGCCGGTGCGGCGGGGTATTCGGTTGCGTCACCGTGTTCGTCGTCGGGAACCGTGTTGGTCTCCTCCTGGGAGGTGTCGTCCTGGGAGGCACCGTTGTGGGTGCGGTCGTCCAGGGCGATGTGGCGCAGCCGCACGGCCACCAGCACCGCCACCGCAAGCAGGAGTAGCGCGGCGAAGGCGTATCCGGCCTGGACCCCGGTCGTGAACGCGTCCCGTGCCGCGTTCACCAGTGCCGGGCCGGCGGGAGCGGGAAGCTGGTCGGCGACGCTGACCGCACCACCGATGCTTTCGCCCGCCCGGTCCACCGTGCTGTCGGTGACGCCCTGCGGGGCGGAACGGTCCAGACCCCAGCGGTAGATGGCGGCTGCCATGCTGCCCATGAATGCCAAGCTCAACGCGTTGCCCAGGCCTCCACCCACATCCGCCATTCCGGCGGCCGAACCCGCGTGGCGTTCGGGGACAGCGCCCACGATCATGTTGTAGCCGAGTGTGAACAGGGGGCCCGCGGCCAGTGCGATCACCGTGGCCCCGGCGATCAGGGCTCCGGTCCCGGCACGGTCGGCCAGCAGTGCCACGGCCAGGGCCCCGGCCGCGGCGACAGCCATACCGGCACTCATCACGTAGGCGGGACGCATCCAGCGGGTCAGCACCGGGCCGAGCATGCCGCCGACCACCGAGGCCAGCGCCGGGATCAGCAGTAGGAGGCCCGCCTGGCCGGGCGAGATTCCCCGCACCGATTGCAGGAACTGCGCGAGCAGCATGTCCGTGCCACCGATTCCCAGAAGCAACAGCAACAACGCCAGCAGAGCCGCACCGAAGCCGGGCGTACGGAACAGCCGCAGGTCCAGCAGCGGGTCGTCCAGACGCAGCTGACGGCGGACGAACATCGTGCCCAGGATCAGGCCGGAGGCGACGCTGAGGAGGTAGGGCCAGATGGGGGTGTCGCCGCCGCTCGCCTGGATGTCGGCGATCTCCTGGAGTCCGAAGATCACCGCGACGATGGCGGACAGCGACAACAGTACGCTGCGTGCGTCGACCCGGCCCGTGGCCTCGGCGGGCGGTGCGGGCAGCAGCGGCAAGGCGAGCAGAACCAGTGCGGCGACCGGCACGTTGACCAGAAACACCGAGCCCCACCAGAAGTACTCCAGCAGCACACCACCCAGTGGGGGGCCCAGCGCCATACCCGCGGAGAAGGAGCTCATGATGACCGCGACCGCGACGGCGAACTGCCGCGCGTTGGGAAACATCGGCCGCAGCAGCATCATGGTTGCGGGCATCACGGTTGCCTCCGCCGAGCCGAGCAGGGCGCGCATCGCGATCAGGGCCTCGGGGGAGGGGGCGAAGGCCGCGGCCAGGGAGGCGGATCCGTAGACCGACAAGCCCACTGCCAGCAGTCGCCGCGCTCCGAGTCGGCTGGCGACCCGTCCCATGGTGAGGGCGAACCCAACGGCGAGGAACATGCCCACGTGCAGAATCCACAGCAGCTGCGTGCTGCCCGGGGACAGGTCACCGGCGATGCTGGGCAGGGCCAGGAACAACACCGTCATGTCGGTGGCGACCATCACCAGGGGGAGCGTCAGCACGGCCAGGCCCAGCCAGGCCCGGCCCGTCGCGTGGTCAGTGACTGACATTGCACATCCTTCGCGTTGGTGGTCGGGGCGCACGGCGCGACACCGCACCGATCTCGTGCGGACCGTCGCTGCACCGGTCATCACCGGCACCACGAAACTAGAAGTTAAATCAAGCTTTAAGTCAATCCCGTGGTCGGCGCCGGTCTCGCTGCCGTGTGCGCCGGAATTCGAACGCGGCGGACATCCCCTCCGGCACCTACCGCGGCCCAGCCGCGGTCGGTGCGTAGCAGCGACTCGGCGTGCTCCGCGGGAAAGAACACGCCGCCGCCGTAGACGCGGGCAACCGGGAACAGGTCGATCACCATCGCGGTGACGACGCCGAAGGTACCCTTGCTGCTGTAGAACACCAGCGGATCGCCGTCGCGGTGGTCCAGGTGCCATACACGGCCGAAGAAGAGCACGTGGTCTCCGGCGAGGACACTGATGCCGTAGTGGCCGGTGCGGTGCAGCAGGGTGGTCATACGCGGTATGCGTTCCCAGCGACATCACGACCAGGGCGGTTTCCGGGATACGGACAGGAACCCGCTAACGGTCATGGCGTGAACGCCTTCGTCGGTGCGTGTGGTGACCAGAGGACGCCGGTGGCGAATCGGCCCATCGTGCGGCGGAACTCCTGTGGGTCGGGCCTCACCGCGGCCGCGGGGTGGGAGGCGGCGAGGTACTCGACGCAGCCCAGCAGGGAGGGTGACCTCCTCACCCGCGAGGATGCGCCGCACGACCCGGTCCAGGGTCGCCGACAGCAAGGCGCCGTCCCCACAACCCGAACCGCCGTAGACCCCGGCAAAGCGCAGCGCGGTCACCGTAAGGCCGTTGCCGGCGGTGAAGGTGCGGGCGAGTGTTTCGCCCGCGAGCTTGCTGGCTCCGTACAACGATCCGGGGTTTCCCGCCCGCTCCTCGGGAACGGGCAGGCGCGGACCAGTTGTAGACGGCCAGGCTGCTGGCGAGGACGACGCGGGGCACCGCGCACCGGCGGGCACACTCCAGCACCGAGATCGTGCCCGTAACGTTCACACCCACCGCCAGTGGCGACGCGCCGCGCCGTGGAGCTCAGGAACCGCTGTCCACGGACCAGCATTCCACGGCGGTGACGAGGGTTTCGAGCGTGTCCTCGATCCGCTGTAGGTCGACACCTGCGACATCACGCTGGTAGGTGACGAGTGTCGCGGTCAGCGGCGCCAGCAACGCGTCGGCCATCACATGGGCGTCGATGTCACGACTAGCCTGCCTCAGCAGGCTACTGACGTGGGCGTGGTGGAGGCGGTAGGCGCCCGCCGTGAACCGGGCGTGTGGCTTGTTGGTCTCGGCGGTGAGAAGCAGCTGCCCCTGACGCGCCACCCGGCGCAGTAGCTCGCGTAGGAACGCGCGCAGCCGCTCGAAGGGGGCGACGCCGGGTCCCAGCGGGGGTGGTCCGCTGATCACCGCGGACTGTAGGGAACGTTCCTCCTTGTCGAGGAGCGCGAGCGCCAGCCCGCCCTGGCTGCCGAACCGGCGGTACAGCGTGCCGATACCGACGCCTGCCGCCGCGGCCACGTTCTCCATCGCCAACCCGTCGGGGCCGTCCGTGTCAAGGATCCGCGCCGCCGCGTCGAGTATGCGCCGCCGGTTGCGCGCCGCGTCGGCACGCTCGGTCGGGGGACGGTCGAACAACGGCAGCTCGGTGCGGAGCTGTTGGTGCAACGCTGCCTGGTCATCCTCCTGCATGCGCTCACCCTCCTCGCCTTCGGACACCACCGGGCGCGCGGCGACGGATACAGCGTAGTGGAACCCCTTCCAGTTGGCTTGCCCGAACGCCCCGGCCGACGCTAGCGTAAAATCGGAACCAATTCCGATTACACGTTCCGAGATTGTGCAACGACAGTACGGAGTAGAGAAGCCATGCCGGACATCGGAATCGTCGGAAGCGGTGTCGCCGGACTGCACCTCGGGTTGTACCTGCGACAGCACGACGTCCCCGTCACGATCTACAGCGACCGCTCGCCCCAACAGATCGCGCAGTCCTGGCTGCCCAACAGCGTCGCCCACCATCACGTAGCCCTGGAGCGGGAGCGCGCTCTGAAGGTCGAGCAGCGGCTACTGGACCACGACGCTGTCGTGCCGCTCTACTCCTGGTCGGGGATGCGGTTGCAGCGGCCCGGACTTTCCGGGGTGGTGCACCGGGCGGCGGGCGCATCTCCCGACCTGCGTTGGGCGGTGCATACATGACCACCGCACGCGAAATCGTGGTCATTGGCGGCACCGGCATGCTTCGGCCCGCCGTGCATGAGCTGCTGCACACCGGCGCGCGTGTCGTCTGCGTCGCACGACGACCCGAACGGGCCGCGGTCGGGGCCCCCGACACCGGCGAGCTGGTTACGGTGCCCGCGGACTGGGCGGCCCCTCGACACCTGGGCGAGGCGATCAGTCACGCGATCGCGGGCCGGCGGGTCGACGAGGCGCTGCTTTGGGTCCACACCCCCTACGACGAGGGCGTCCACGAGGTGCTGGATCCGCTGCTGGGCGAGGGTGCGACCGTGGTGCAGCTGTGGGGAAGCTCCGGCGTCGACCCGCGCCGCAGCCGTCCCCACCCCACACAGTACGCACCGCCGCGCAGCTACCGCAGCGTCGTACTGGGGTTCGCCGACACCGGACGGGGGACCCGTTGGCTGACGAATCACGAGATCTCTGCGGCTGCGCTGCGCGGGCTGCGCGACAACGAACCGCAGCAGATCGCGGGAAGGGTAGAACCGTGGTCGGATCGACCGTAAGAGCTGATGTCCTGTGTATCCAAGGAAGCCTGGGACATCCCTCAAGGACGGTGGTACTGACTGAGCTCATCCGAAGCAGCCTGGAACAGTTGAGCGCCCGTACCGACGTACTCGACCTCCGGGCGCACCACC
This sequence comes from Lipingzhangella rawalii, assembly GCF_031628175.1. Taxonomy (NCBI): domain Bacteria; kingdom Bacillati; phylum Actinomycetota; class Actinomycetes; order Streptosporangiales; family Nocardiopsidaceae; genus Lipingzhangella; species Lipingzhangella rawalii. The sequence goes on from NZ_JAVLVT010000003.1 coordinate 391,438, forward strand.
TTCCCTAGATCGTTGATGGGATATGTGTGTCCTGGTCAGTGGTCCTTACCTTGGTGATCGGTTCGGTTCAGCCGTTCGTAGGGCTGGACCGTCCGAGGGGTGCGGCTTTCAGCAATCTGCCGCCCGTGGCTTCCTATGACTGACCGCCTCGCACCCTGCGACGACTCGGCCGCTGATTGGGATTTGCGAACAGATCGCTGAGTAAGGACCTGCCGGCGAGATCGTCTGCGGACACGACGGAAACGAGCGCCGAAGGAGCGATGGATCGCATGTGGGCCGGGGTGGACATCGGCAAGACGCACCCCCACTGCGTGGTGATCGACGCACAGGGCAGACACCTGCTGTCTCGCCGTGTGGCCAACGACCAACCCGAACTTTTCGCCCTGATCGCCGATGTCCTGGGCCTCGGCCACGAGACGACCTGGGCTGTGGACGTCACACACGGCGGAGCGGTCCTGCTGCTGGAACTCCTGGCCAACCACGACCAGCCCGTGTTCTTCCTGCCCGGACTGGCCGTCAACCGGGCCACGGGTGACAACGATGGTGCTGCGACTGCGGATGCCGAGCCGTCCGAGTGCGACATAGACCCGACCTGCGACACGATCACCCAGCCGGGAACGAACGAGGACGACGCGCCGGAGGTCGATCCGGTCGAGGTGGCCCGCGCGGCGCGCGCCTCCCTGGTCCATCCCCACTCGCGTGGGGCGCACCCCGGCTCCAGCGAGGCGGGGTACTGCGTGGGCGGTCCATCCCCACTTGCGTGGGGCGCACGGGGGCCATCGTCGTCGACCGGCCAGCAACTCGGTCCATCCCCACTTGCGTGGGGCGCACCCGAAAACCAGCTCGCCGAGGTCATGAACGACCGGTCCATCCCCACTTGCGTGGGGCGCACGACGGGGGAGGGCTCCGCGGCCGGCAGGGAGGAGGTCCATCCCCACTTGCGTGGGGCGCACAGCGTGGGGTCCACCTCGACTGTCGTCACCTGCGGTCCATCCCCACTTGCGTGGGGCGCACGGCGAAGTCCTGGACGCGGAGATCGTCGATGACGGTCCATCCCCACTTGCGTGGGGCGCACGAGCTGGAACTGCCAGCTGCGCCACTCGGGCAGCGGTCCATCCCCACTTGCGTGGGGCGCACGAAAGTCCACCGAAAGTCGAACGGTTCTGCTGAGGTCCATCCCCACTTGCGTGGGGCGCACACCAGATGACCTGCACCGTTCAGGGTGCGTTATGGTTTTGTGACTGGGTGTTGGGGGTTCGGAGGAAGGTCTGTATCTGGATTGCTACTCTTCGTGGTTTTCGGTGTGGGTGGGAACACGCAGGGATGTCTTACCGTGACGCGTGCCGCGCTGTCCAGCCGGGGTGCGGATCCAGGACCTGGGGCACACTCGCCACCCACCATGACCCCAACGCGCCCCAGAGGCCCAACCCCACAGGGGGCATGCACCAGGAACATGGCCCCGTACTCCGTGACCATCGCCCGCACCTCCGCCCGGGTGGCGGCCGACGGCGCGATCGGCGCACCCATCGCCACACCCTCGGACCTGTGCAAACGCCGGATCTCCGCCCCCTCCTCCCCAGTGATCACCCCTTCGATGATCAGCCGACGGGGCCAGCCTTCCTCCAACGCCAGCGGGCCAGGATTCCCGTGTCGCCCCCACCCTGGCCCCCTATACCTCGGATCCGGGTGGGTCCGTGATACACCACGCACCACGCCGTGCCCAGGAGGACGGCGCCGAGGTCACCGGGGAGCGCGTTGGGAACGTCGGGCGTGGATCGGGATGGCGCTCACCGGGCTGACAGTGGGTGGCTCGCTGGCACGGGACTCACCGGCAGCCGGAATCCCATCCGCAGGGGTGATGCTGTGCGCAGCACAGTAGATGGTGCCGTGGCGCGGCGAGCAGACGATGCGCCACAACGAGCTACCGAAAGACCAGCGCCGAGGGTCATCCACTGGCCGACGGGCTGCATGCCCTGTACTCGGCTGCGCGGAGCGCTGGGCCGACGTCGCGGCCAGGTCACCGGACCCACCATCTGGCCGAACGAGGACAGTGCGGCGTTCGCGCGCCCGATGAACGAGGGCAACGCGACCCCGCCGACCGCGGCAATCCACGGTGCGGCGGTAACCACCCCCACCCCGGCCATGGTGCTCCGGCACCTACGCGACGATGGACACCGGGAGAAGCAAGCCGAGAGCCCCGGGTCGTGCCCCCGCAACGCAGACGGCCACCAGGGCCGGCCCCCACAAGAACGCTGCGTGGGTGGAGCCGGTGTCGTTCTGGCAGCTCGGGGGCGCCCCCAGCCGATGGGAGCGAAGAAAAGCCGATGGGAGCGAAGAAAAGCCGATGGGGGTAGATATGGGTGGCCCCGAGAGGATTCGAACCTCTGACACCCGCTTTAGGAGAGCGGTGCTCTGTCCCCTGAGCTACGAGGCCGGTGCGGCTCCAAGGGTAACTGACCTGGGGGCCGGTGCGGGCCGTGTGGCGCCCTGGGAGGGCCGCCGGGCTGCGCTGATCGGGGATCGGGAGTACCCTGGCCCTCGATATGGTTCACACGCACTGTAAGTGAAATGTGTCACATGTTCGGCGGCGTGCTGTCCGACGACGCGAATCCTGGGGGATACTCCGTGGATCTTCCCAGGTGGCAGGCAATGTAGGGCCATCCCTGGCCGGTCGCACGGCCCGTGTGCGCATACGCATGGCCGGATTCGGACATGTAGTACCTTGCGTTCCGGCCGCGCGAACATGGACAAGGCAGTCGGAGGAGTCACGTGCCGTTCCCCCTCGAGCCAGCTCGGCGCCGCCGAGAACCACGAGCCTGGCCTCCGAGGGCGCGGAGCGCCGTCACCTCGCGGCCCGCGCGCTTCCTCCTGGGGGCCTCAGTGCTGACTCTGGCCCTGGGCCCGGTCACCCAGGGCGCGTTCGCCCCGGTCTTTCATCCGGCCGTCGCTGACGACCTCGAAGAGCTGCGCGAGCGCGCCGACGAGGCGCGCGAGGAGCTCGAAGAGGCCACGGAGGAGTACACCGAGCGGGAAGAGGAGCTGGAAGCGGCCCAGGACGATCTGGTGGACACCCTGCACGAGCTCCAGCAGGTCGAGCTGGAGCTGTCCGAGATGCGGGAGCCGCTGGTGGAGATGGCCAACACCATGTACCAGCAGGCGGATCTCGGCCCGCTGGGGGTGCTGGTCTCCGAGGAGATCGCCTCCGACCTCGAGATGGAAACACACGTCCTCAAGCTCGCCGATGACCGGGAGGCGCTGCTGGAGGAAGCCAACGAGCTCCGGGACACCCAGGGAGAACTCACCACCGACGCTCAGGAACTCCAGTCCTTTACCCAGCTGGAACGGGTCGAGCTGGAGACCGAGTTGGAGGAGCTTCGCGAACGCTCCGAAGAGTCCACGGAAGAGCTCACCAACGAACTGGAGGAGCGGGGCCTGTCCGTGGACGCCTACATGGCCGGCGTCGAATGTGACCCCTCGGCCGCGGAGCTCGCCGAGGGAGCCCCGAACGGCCTCCTGCCGGAGGAGGCACTGTGCACCCTCTACGACGAGGACTACGCGCTGCGCGCCGACGCCGCCGTGGACTTCCTCGAACTCAACGAGCGTTACCGCGAGGAGTTCGGCGAGGACATGTGCATCACCAGTGCCTATCGGGACCTGCCCAACCAGCAGCGCGTGTTCGCCGAGCAGCCTCCGGGCTACGCCGCGGTTCCCGGAACCAGTAACCACGGGCTTGGCGAAGCCATCGACCTGTGCGGCGGGATTCAGAACTACCGGTCCGAGCGGTGGCTGTGGATGGAGGAGAACGGAGCCGACTTCGGCTGGTTCCATCCCGACTGGGCCAAGTCCAGCCCGTTCGAACCCTGGCACTGGGAGTACGAACGCTGAGCCCAGCCGGGTTGGCTCCACGCGGATCCATGATCAGCACGGCCCGCCGGGCACCGGCTCCTCGGGGGGAACCGAGGCCGTGCAGTAGGCGCATCTGGTGGCGGCGCGGGGGATCGCGCTGACACACTCCGGGCACTCTCGGGTGGTCGCCTCCTGCTCCCGGGACATCCGCTCCATCAGCTTGGTCACGGGCAGCACCACCAGGAAGTACAAGATCGCGGCCGTGATCAGGAATGACAGGAGTGCGTCGATGAACTGGCCGTACAGGAAACGGCTGCCGCGAACCTCAACGTACAGCTCGGCGAAGGACGGAACCCCACCGAAGATCCCGAACAGTGGGGTGATGAAGCCGGTGGTGAAGGCGTCGATCAGTGCCGCGAACACGGTGCCAATCACCACCGCCACCGCGAGCTGGACCAGATTGCCCTGAAGGAGGAACTGTCGGAATCCCGCCATGGATCATCCTCACGTCCGTAGCCAACAAACGACTACATGGGGATACCCATCAACTTCGGATCGTGATCGACAGTTGGCCCGGATCCGGATATCCGGCCAGGCGTTGCGCTTCGTCGGCGGAGACGGCAACCAGAATCAGGGCCCCCGCCGGGCCGAAGGTGTCGCCCTGGTTCGGCAACGCGAGCACGGGCCGATCCGCGACAACAACCTGGGCCTCGGCTGCGCCACCGAATCCCATGGCGAGTTCCTCGGACGCCGCGCGCCCAAGGACGTCCACGCGGCTTCCCGGAGTGAGGATGTCCAGCACCCCGGAGTCGGCGATCCGTACCGGGGCGGCCACCAGGTCATCCCCGTACTCCGCGGCCGCGTCTTCGGCGATCCGCGCCGAGGTCAACACTTCGCCCCGACGCACCGGCCCGGTCAGGTGCGCCCCGGTGATCGCGGCCACCTCATCGACGGCACCATCGGGCCGGTGGGCGCTCGGCAGTTCCCGTGTGCTGAGGTCATCCCCGGTCAGTGGGGTGCTGGCGGTGAGATCCGTCGCTGCCACCACCACCTCAACTGTGGGCTCGTCCGGTGGGCGCACCGCGAGAACAGCGCCGGTCACGGCCAGTGCGACACACGCACCACTGAGTAGCCGACGCCAGCGCGCCAGCCAGCGGGCGAGGCGAAATCCCCGGGGCGTGCGGGGCACGATGGACTCGGGCATGTGCACACGCTAGACCGAACCCGTCGCGCCCCGCCGCCGTCGTCCACAGGCGGGCGGTGGGGCCTCAGCTTGCGGTGGAGGCGGGGGCGGAGTTCGTGCTCGCGGAGCCGTTGCTGGAGCTGGACGCCGAGGAAGACGAGCCCGTATCCGTGGACCCGGCCGAGGACGTGGAACTGTCCGATCCAGTGCCTGCCGTCTCGGTGGAGGCGCCCTCGGAGCTGCCATTCGTGCCGTTGGAGCTGGCGGCGCTGTCCGAGCCGTTGCGTTGGGTGGTCGAGCCGGAGGAGCCCCCCGAGCCGGACCGGCTGTCGTTCCGGTAGAACCCGGAGCCCTTGAACACCACACCCACGGCCGAGTAGACCTTGCGCAGCCGCCCCTCGCAGGCGCTGCACGTTGTCAGGGGGTCGTCGCTGAAACTCTGTACGACTTCCAGCTGCGTTCCGCACTCAGTGCACGCGTACTGGTATGTAGGCACGGATCCTCCTCGCTGGCACTCTATGCCGTCGACTGCTAAATACTATGCGCCCGAACCGGTGCCTGCGACGGCGGGGAGTGGGGTTGGGCACGGGGACACGGACCGTCCCCTACGTACAACACTGCGCGCTCGGCGTTCCTTCCCGCTCCACTCGGCCCGTTCCCCACCCGTCCCGGACTCAGCTCCCGGACTCAGCTCCCGGCCTCAGCGGGTGCCGTCCGGGTCTGTTCCGGATCCACCACCGTCCCTAGCATGTGGGAACCAACGCAGACCGGCCTGCGGGGTCACCACCCCCTGCACTGGGATGTCATGCGGCTCGGCGGGCACCGTAGCCACAACCTCCGTGTCGTAGACCACAGCCAGGGTGCGGGTGTTGGGGCCCACCCGCGCCAGGGCACGGTCATAGCAGCCAGCGCCCCGGCCCAGCCGCCGCCCGGCGGTATCCACGGCCAAAGCGGGGCAGATCACCGCCGCGGCGCGGTAGGGAGCGTCCAAACCGTACCGCGGCCCCGTCGGCTCCAGGAGCCCCAAGCGACTCGGCTCGACACTGTCCGGGCCCTCGTAGGCGGCCCAGTCGAGATTCCGGTCCTTCTGGAACACGGGCAGCAGCACATACACCCCGTGCCGCCACAGTGCCGTGACCAGCTTACGGGTATCCGGCTCCTCGCCCACCGAGTAGTACACCGCGACCGTCCCACCCATGGTGAGCTCCGGAAGCGCCACCAGGGTGTCCCGTAGGGCAGAGCCGGCTGCACGGATCTCGGCCGCCGAACGGTGGCGCCGTTGCTCCAACACCTGCCGACGGAGTTCCTGCTTGTCCATGTCCGCAGTGTGACAGCACCGTCGCAGCTGCGCGAGCACGGGTGCGGCCACCGCCCGCGCGGCGTGCAGAACCATCGCCACCGCGGTGGCCTACAGTGCCGACATGACGCATTCCCCAACAGGCGCAGCCCCCGAGGTACGTAAGGCGGTCGTTCCGGCGGCGGGTCTCGGTACCAGGTTCCTGCCCGCGACCAAGGCGACCCCCAAGGAGATGCTGCCGATTGTTGACAAACCGGCGATCCAGTACGTGGTGGAGGAAGCCGTCGCCGCGGGCCTCCACGACGTACTGATGGTCACCGGACGGTCGAAACGCTCCATCGAGGATCACTTCGATCGCGCCTACGAGCTGGAGGAGGCGTTGCGCGCGAAAAACGACACGCAGCGCCTACACGCGGTCCGGGAATCCAGCACTCTCGCCCAGATCCACTACGTTCGCCAGGGGGAGCCCCGCGGTCTCGGTCACGCTGTGCTGTGCGCGGCGGCCCACGTGGGCGACGAGCCCTTCGCGGTCCTGCTCGGCGATGACCTCATCGAGGGACAGGAGACGCTGCTGAACCGCATGATCGACGTCCGGAACCGTTTCGGCGGCAGCGTGGTGGCCCTGATGGAGGTGCCCCCCGAGCAGGTGTCCCAGTACGGCTGCGCCGCGATCCAACCGGTGGCGGACAGCGACGCGGGACCGGGCGTGACCGGGAGCGTGTCCGCGGACACCGTGCTGGTTACCGACCTTGTCGAGAAGCCTCCGATCGAGCAGGCGCCCAGCCGCTATGTCATCATCGGCCGCTACCTGTGCGACCCCCGGGTATTCGACGTTCTGGCCGAGACCCCACCGGGGCGCGGTGGGGAGATCCAACTGACCGACGCACTCCGTGTGCTGGCCCAGCGCGACACGGCAGCCGGTGGCCCCGTCCACGGTGTGGTGTTCCGGGGACGCCGCTACGACACCGGGAACAAGGTGGACTACCTGCGCACCGTGGTGGAATACGCCTGTGCCCGCCCCGACCTCGCGGCCGAGCTGGTTCCGTGGCTGCGGGAGTTCGTCGACAAGGAGAAGCTAGATGCGCACGGTTGAGCAGCACCTGGCCGAGGTTCTGGATCTGGTTCGGCCGCTGGAGCCGATCGAGCTGGATCTGCTGCGCGCCCAGGGTGGGGTTTTGGCCGAGCCCGTGGTGTCGCAGGTGTCCCTACCCCAGGTCGACAACTCGGCGATGGACGGTTACGCGGTTCGGGTTGCCGACGTTGCCGCCGCCACCGAGGATGATCCCGTGCACCTGCCCGTGATCGCCGACATCGCGGCCGGCGACACCGCGACGCACGCCCTGCGGGACGGTCTCTGCGCCCGGATCATGACCGGGGCGCCGCTGCCCGCACACGCCCAGGCCGTCGTTCCCGTCGAGTGGACCGACGGCGGCCAGGCGCGGGTCGCGATCCGCCGCCCCGCGCCCACGGGCAACGCGATCCGTCGCTCCGGGGAAGACATCGAGGCCGGAACCACGGTCCTGCGGCGCGGGATGCGAGTCGGGGCCGCCGAGATTGGGGTGCTGGCCGCGGTCGGCCGGGATACCGCCCTGGTCCACCCCCGGCCCCGGGTCGTCGTCCTGGGCACCGGCGCCGAGCTGGTCGATCCCCCGAACCCCCTGCGCCCGGGGCAGATCTGGGATTCCAACAGCTACGCGCTCACCGCCGCGGTGACCGAAGCCGGATGTGTCGGCTACCGGTACGGCTTCGTGGGCGACGATCCACGCTCGTTTATGGACACCCTTGAGGACGTGCTCCTCCAGGCCGACCTTGTCGTGACCACCGGTGGGGTCAGCATGGGGGCCTACGACATTGTCAAGGAGGTGTTGTCCCAGTACGGCACGGTCACCTTCGACCGGGTGGCGATGCAGCCGGGAATGCCCCAGGGGCTCGGCACGATCTCCGAGTCCAAGGTGCCCATCCTGACTCTGCCCGGCAACCCGGTCAGTGCCTACGTCTCGTTCTACCTGTTCGTGCTGCCGGCCCTGCGTCGGATGCAGGGGCTGTCCCCAGAGCCCCCGACCACGGTGCGGGCGCACCTGGCCAGCCCGGTGACCTCCCCACAGGGTCGCCGCTCGTATCTGCGAGCGGTGCTGGAGTACCGTGGGGACACGGCGCAGAAGTCCGCCTACACGGTGGAGGCCGTATCGCGCCAGGGCTCCCACCAGCTCTCGGCACTGGCCGAAACGAATGCGCTCGTCGTGGTGCCCGAACAGATCACCGAGCTGCCCGCGGGGAGCCTCGTCGAGACCATCGCCCTGCCCGGGCGCGAGTGAGGACTGTTGACGAACCGATCGAGGAACTGATGACCGCTGCCCAGGAACCGCGGCAGAACCCCCCGCGATCCGACGGTCGGGACACCGGCCACGAACGTCTGCCGCATCTGGACGCCACGGGGGCGGCCCGCATGGTCGACGTTACGGCGAAGGGGAGCAGCGCGCGGACCGCCACCGCGACCGGGTGCGTTCTCCTCTCCACCGCGGCCGTGTCCGCGTTGCGGGCCGATGAGGTCCCCAAAGGGGACGCCCTGGCGGTCGCCCGCATCGCCGGAATCCAGGGCGCCAAGCGCACCCCCGATCTGGTTCCCCTGTGTCATCCCATCGCCGTGCACGGGGTCGACGTGCACCTGGAGGTCACGGACCGTGGGGTGGAGATCGCCGCCACCGTGCGTACCGCCGACCGCACCGGGGTGGAGATGGAAGCGCTCACCTGTGTGATGACGGCGGCGCTGGGGCTGATCGACATGATCAAGGCTCTGGATCCGGAGGCGTGCGTGGTCGATGTGCGCCTGGAGGAGAAGACGGGTGGCACATCCGGTGACTGGCGGCGGTCGGGAGAGCGCGATGTCCCCGGAACCTGACTGGTCGGCGGTCGTGATCACCGCCTCCAACCGTGCGGCCACCGGCGTCTACGCCGATTCCTCCGGGCCGGTGCTGGCGGAGGAGCTGCGGGGCGCTGGATATTCGGTCACCGGGCCGTGGGTGGTTCCCGACGGTCCCCCGGTGACATCCGCTCTGGAGCGGGCGCTGGCAGCCAGCACCGAGCTGGTACTGACCACCGGCGGAACCGGGTTGAGCCCGACCGACGCCACCCCTGAGGCCACCCGTGCCGTGCTCACCTACGAGATTCCCGGGATTCCCGAGGCGTTGCGGGCGGCAGGAAGTGCCGGTGGCGTGCCCTCGGCCGTGTTGTCACGCGGCGTCGCCGGGGTTGCCGAACGGGACGGTCACCGTATGTTGATCGTCAATCTTCCCGGCTCCCGCGGAGGTGTTACCGACGGGATGGCCGTCCTGACGCCGATCCTCACGCACGCCCTGGCCCAGCTGCGCGGAGTGGACCACCCCCGTTCGGCGTCGTGAGTTCACCGTGAGCCCGGTCTACGGGTGCCCAGGCCGGGTGGCTGCTGAAACATTCCCGAGCGTCAGGTGGGCCGGGCCGCGGCATCTGCGGCCGGATCCCTGGGCCGGTCAGAGTGGTCCCCTGGTCGCGGCGTGGTCAGTGTGTCCTGTCCGCTCGAGGGCCGCCGGTGGGGCGCGGGTGCGATACTGGGGGTAGCGGGAAGGAGGGCCGGTGACCCGGATTCCAGGATGGCCGGCACAGCTGGCCGACGGTCCGGTCGGACTGCGACCGTTGCGATTGCGGGACGCGGGCCGGCTGCGGACGGTCCGCACGCGCAACGCCGAGTGGCTGCGCCCGTGGGAACCAACGCATCCTGACCCGCCGCCGCAACTTAACCATGTGGCGCCCTACCTCGCGATGGCCCGTTCCATCCGCCGCGAAGCGCGGCGGGGGGTTGCGATGCCGTGGGCCATCACCTACGAAGGCGAGTTCGCCGGCCAGCTGACGGTAGGGGCGCTCATGTGGGGATCGGCCAGATCTGGCCAGGTGGGGTATTGGATCGACCAGAGGCTTGCTGGCCGGGGGTGCACTCCGAGAGCGGTCGCACTGGCTGTGGACCACTGCTTCTTCACGGTAGGGCTGCACCGGATCGAGGCCAATATTCGCCCGGAGAACCGGGCCAGCAGGCGCGTCGCCGAGAAGCTGGGCTTCATTGAGGAGGGTGTGCGCCGCGGATTCCTGCACATCGACGGCGCCTGGCGAGACCATGTCTGCTATGCGATCACTGTCGAGGACGTGCCGCAGGGGGTGCTGGCCCGGCTACGGCACGGAGCCCGCGACGACGGCCCGCACGACCAGCAGGAACTGTACTCCGACTGAACCGGGTGCGGCCGGGGCTGGCCCCGGGGCTCCCGGTGGGGTCGGCGTGCTGGTAGCTCCGAAGTGCGGAACCACTACCGTGCGGTTGCAGGGCGCGCAATAATCTCCCTACGCGTGTGGTGCCCCCTCCCACGAGGCCAGACGCTACTTTCCGTTATGTATGACTACGTCACGTAATTGCCGGGTGTGGCGTAATTCTACTGATCTAACCCAGATCGGAGGAAGGGGACAGGCGGCAATCTCGCGACACTCCGGGCCGAATACTGCGCATTCTCGGACACTTGGTCGTACGGTGCGGAACGTAGATGGATTGACGATGGGGGCAACGCGCACAAATGGAACACGGGCAGTCAACCCTGGCAACGAGAGTCCACGGATGGCAACACCGGGACTAGCCGTTTCCACAGTGGCTGCGGACGTGACAACCCGGGAGGCAAGGGGGGCCGACCGGAACTCGGCGCGACGCACCAGCCGGTGGAGCGAGGAGGGGCGATGAGCAACTCTCCGCTGTATCTGGCCATCGTGCTGGTATGGATCATCGTACTCGTCCCCATGCTGCTGCGCAGGGACGTCGCCGACACCGCCCCCCGCGGCACCCGCCGCCCCGCCGACCACGACACCACAGCGGACCAGGCCGCCATCGACCCAGACGACCTCCCACACGACACCGACGAGCCCCAAGACCAACCCCACCCCGGCGAGCCCCCGTCACCACGGCACGCCCCCCACACCGACGACACACCCCGGGCCGACCGCACCACACCCGCGCAGCACCGCCCGCGGCCCGCCAGCGGCAACCACCGTCCCCGCCTCACCCGCGCCCGCGTCATCGCCCGACGCCGCCGCCGCACCAGCGGGCTCACCCTGCTGCTCCTCGCCACAATCGTGGCCGTCACCGCCGGACTCGGCCCCTGGTGGGTCCTCGTGCCCCCCACAGTGCTCCTCATCGGGCACCTCGCCCTGCTGCGCACCGCAGCCAAACTCGACGCCGAACGCCGCCGCGCCCGTATCGAACAGCGCCGGCGCCGCGCCCGAGAACGCGCACGCCAACAGGAAGAAGCCGCCCAAGCCGAACGCGAAGCCGAAATCATCGAACTCGCCGAACGGCGCAACCAGGTCTACGACCAGTACGCCGACGCCTACCTCCGCGCCGTCGGCGACTGAATCCCCACCCCACCCTGGCTCGAGCACCCCACACACGCTGCTAGCCTTGAGGGCGGTACACGGGGCCGTAGCGCAGTCCGGTAGCGCGCCTCAGTCGCATTGAGGAGGTCAGGGGTTCGAATCCCCTCGGCTCCACGAGCTGGCCCACGGTGGTCGATGACATCCCGTCGTCGTCCCTGTGGGCCGCAGTCTTTTTCGCGGGGGGACGCCCCCCGCACCCCCGGATCCTGGCCCACGGTGGTCGATGACATCCCGTCGTCGTCCCTGTGGGCCGCAGTCTTTTTCGCGGGGTGATGTTGCTGGTGGTTTTCGCGTGTGCGTGGGTCGGCTCATGTTTCGATGTTGGAGTCACCTGGGGGGTGGTGGCGGTGGTTGGCTCCGCGCACGCGCCGTGTTGGCCGCCGGCGGCGTCGCGCCCTGGGGGCGCTTCCCCGCACGACGGCCAGCGGAGGGGTGCGGTGGCCGTGGTGTGCCCGCGGATGTCGTGGTTCCGGTGGGTGGTTAGGGGTGCGCGCCGTGTTGGCCGCCGGCGGCGTCGCGCCCTGGGGGCGCTTCCCCGCACGACGGCCAGCGGAGGGGTGCGGTGGCCGTGGTGTGCCCGCGGGTGTCGTGTACTCCTGCGCGGTGGCCAGCAGGGTAGTGGCGTCGCGGTGTGGGGTTTCTGGTCCGGCTGGGATGCTCCCTGCGCTCCCGTTGGTTGCTGTGCGCGGGGATGTTTGGCCGGGCCGAAACATGTCCATTTTGCCCCGGACATCGCTGTTGGTCGTCGTGCTGGGGATGATTTCTCAGGGTGGGGGTGCGTTCACCTGGCCCCTGATAGGCACGTTGGCCGTCGTGCGGGGGAGCGCCCCCAGGGCGCGACGCCGCCGGCGGCCAAAACGGCGCGTGCGGATCGGTGATGACCAGCTACCACAATCCCTGCCCTCCCCGGGGAGGGTTTGGTCTGGGTGTTCGTCGTGCCGTCGAGGGAATGTTCGCGCCGAGGGCCGTGGGCTCCCCTACGCCACGGGCCACCGGGCACGGGGGGTGCGGGGGTGGTTCACCCGCAGGCCCTGTGGTGGCCCTGGTAGCGGGGGTCCGCCGCTGGTGGGTCAGGCCAGGGCTCGGTGTCGAGAGTTCCGGCACCCGGGGGATTGCGGTGGGGGTGGTTGTCCGTGCGGGCCGTGTCGGCCGCCGGCGGCATCGCGCCGTGGTGGTGATCGGTGATCTCGGGCTTCGGGGAGCTCCCCCGAATGACGGCCAACGGAGGGTGGCGCAGACGGTTCACCGTGCACGCTGTAGTGGTCGCCCCACGTGCTCATCGGTCTTCAGCGGACCCCACGGCTTGGAGGCGCCCCGGAGCTGCCAGAGCCGCCTCGTCTCTGGGGCCAGCCACCCCGGTCGGGGACACCGCCCGCTTCTCCACTCGACGCAGAGGCACACGGACCGCAGGCCGCCCCAGCCGCCAGCGCGGTGGGCTCACACAGTTCGCAGCGCGACTCGGGTGGTGTCGACCTCGTCGCGGACCCGGTCCGCGGCAACAGGGTCGGGGATGTGTCGCCCGATAGTCCAGGACACCCTGTCGATTAGCTGCTGCACAGCCTCGTGACGCCGCTGGTCGGGCACGGTGTGTGCGGCGAGATCGCGAGAGACGGAAAGGATCGCCGACAGCACCGCTGGCTCCGCGCCGCCGTATCGCAGGATCTGGTCGGTCGAGAGCAGCAGCAGTTCGTCCAGGTCGTAGCCGCGCAGGTACAGTTCGGAACCATCCCCGTGCACCAGTCGCTGGTGCCCGTCTGGGTAGCGGGCCCGTTGGCTGAGCAAGTCACCCAGAAAGTCGAGCGCGTGGGTGGCCGTGGTGGGGTCGTTGACGCCCGGCGACAGGGCCTTGACGGCCACGTCCGCAAGTTGGCGGACGGCGAACGAAACGTCCTGATCCATGGTGCGCTCGTCTCCGATGACGAACATGTCGGTGAGACGATCGCTCACATCTCCCGGCCCGTCCTCGTGTTCGCACACGACGCGCCCGAGCGGGTGGCCCGGCCGGATCCGGTCGCCCGGCCGTACATCGACCACGACGGTGTATCCGGTGCTCCGCAGGCTCCGGAACAGCTCATCCAGGTCGATGAACTGGACGTAACCGGCCTTCTGCGCCCGCATGGGGACTCCTCCCGCCGTGGGCGGTGCGTCCCCGCGTGGGAACGGGGATTCCACAGGTCCGTAGACAGCCCGCAGCACGCGTGACCCTTCGTTGCGGACCTCGGACATGACGAGGTCGATGCGCAGCAGTTGGACCAAGTAGGCGATGAACGCGATGAGTCCCCCAACCACGAGCAACGCCAGCAGCGGAGCGATGCCCACGGCCAGGGCGGGAACGTGCCCGGGCGGATCCGGCGGGAGGTTGCGCAGCACGACCAGGCAGTAACCGAAGAGGCCGAAGAAGCCACCGAGGAGTAGCTGGGTCGAGAAATCGCTGGTGAACTCGCGCAGCAGGCGGGGAGAGTTGGCCGACGCGAGCTGGAGAACCACCAGGGTCATCGACATCGTCAGGCTGATCACCGTGAGCGAAGAGCCGGCCAGCAGGCTGAGCATGGACTCGGCGGCAGAGCTCTCGCCCGGCCACAGCCACCGTTCGGTCGCGCTTCCCGCGGGTACGTGCACCTGCGACAGCAGCTCGGCCGCAATGACCAGAACAGTAGCCAGGACAACCGGGACCGGCCAGAGACGGCTCCGTATATAGCTGATCACGGCCTCGCCGCCGCGCAGAATCCAACCGCCCAGCGTTCCGAACATGGCAGTTGAGCATAGTGATCCACCCGGCTTCAACGTGGAACCGACAGGCGGACCTCGCCGATCGTGCCGCGAACGAGCTCCCGGAAGTGGACACCCCGGGTTGCACACCTCGGCGCACCCGAGCGTGCCTCGTCCCCAGCATTGGTCCCGGGCCGATCGCGTTCGGAGACTTGGTGGCGTGCACCCGCAGCCCGCCGCCGGGGGCTGGCTCCGGCCGTGTAGCCGTTGGCCCCAGGTGTCCGCGCGGGTGGCACGCCAGGCACCACCCGCGGGGACAGCTCCCATACCCCTCGGACGTCAGGCGCTCAACCAGCGCCACCGAGCCAACCGAGAAACCATGTGCGGCGGGATCACGGGTGCCCCGCCGCTGTGGTCCTGGTGGCCACAGTCCCCACTGCGGGGCGGCCCTCCCGCGCCCCGTCTCGTGGTCCGGGAGGACCCCCGCAGCGGCCCGCGGCGGTGAGCTCGCCACCGGGGTCGAGCACCGGGCGTGCCCCCCGGGGGCGCACACACCGCGATACGCACGCCAGGCCGGCGAGAACCCGGACCGCTGGGGCTGCGCCGCGGTGGACCGAAACATGTGCCCGCCGCCGCGTCGCGGCCCGTGCCCGAAACCGCAGGTTCCCGGGGAGTGCGGTGCCGCAGCCGTGGTCAGGAATTGCTCAGGAAGGCGTGCACCCGCGGGAGCGAGCGGGCGTCGATCGTGTGTCCCCCCGCGTGACCGAACACGCTGACCTCGGCGCCGGCCGTGCGCAGCTGCTCGCTCAGCACCTCGGTGTGCCGCGGCGTGGCCATCGGATCCGCCTGCCCGTTGACCACGGCCACCCGCCGGCCCGTCAGGTCCGCCTGCGGCGGCGCGCGGAACGGAACCATGGCCGCGAACAGCACCGCCTCCGTGAGTGTCTCCGGGCGCTGGAGCAACAGAGCTGAGGCGATGTTCGCGCCGTTGGAGAATCCGACCGCGCACCAGGACCCCGGGCTCACCCCGTACTCCTGTTCGGCCGCGCTCAGGAACTGGGCCAGCTCGTCCACACGGTGGCGCAGATCCTCCTCGTCGAAGACTCCTTCCCGCAGCCGTCGGAAGAAGCGCGGCATACCGTTCTCCAGAACCGCACCCCGCACCGACAGGACGGGCGCCGAGGGCGCGAGGTGTTCCCGCAGGGGCAGCAGATCGTTCTCGTCCCCGCCGGTGCCGTGCAGGAGTAGCAGCGGCCGCTGTGCCCCGCGCTGCCCGGCGGTAGGGCCGGGCAGCCAGACGTGCGGGCGGTCCAGGACCCCGCTCACACCGGCCTCCCCTCAGCCAGCTCCGGGTTGTTTTCCCGGGGGAGGGACAGCTTCGGGAGAGCGCCCGCGATCTGTTCGCGGCTGGGCTCCAGCCACGGCGGAAGCTTCAGGGCCCGCCCCAGCTCCAGGAGCGGCTCGTCGGTGTCGAACCCCGGCGTGTCCGTGGCGATCTCCAACAGGGTGCCCCCCGGCTCACGGAAGTAGATCGAGCGGAAGTACTGCCGGTCCAGGATCGCGGTGACCCGGGCCCCACGGTCCGCGAGTTCGGCTCGCCACCGTTCCTGGGTGGCCTCGTCCGGTACCCGCCAGGCCACGTGGTGCACCGTGCCGCCCGCGACCAGACCGCGCGGCCCCCGCGGATCCACATGGACATCGACGAGTGCTCCGGGGCCGCCGTCCCCGGCCGCGAGCCGGATCCGGTTCTCGTGCTGCTCGACGGGGCGCAGCCCCAGATCCTGCAACATCCCCACGGTCCCGGACTCCGCGGCGGTCGACAGGGTCACCGAGTGCAGCCCCCGGATGCCGTGCTCCGGCGGCACCACACCGTTGTCCCACGGCGCCCGCGGATCCCCCTGGGGATGGGCGACCAGGGCGAGCTGGAGCCCGTCCGGGTCGTGGAACGTCACCGCTTCCTCGCCGTTTCGCTCCGTGACCTCACTGACGTCGATCCCGAGCCCACGCAGGTGGCGTTGCCACCACCCGATGGATTCCCCGGGGACCGAGAACGCCGTGGTCGTGGCCTGCCCGGTGCCCCGCTGCCCCGGAGGGGCCGTGCCGAAGGGAAAGAACGTCAGCAGGCTGCCGGGCCGCCCCGACTCGTCTCCGTAGTAGAGGTGGTAGACATCCGGTGCGTCGAAGTTCACCGTGGACTTGACCAGCCGCAGCCCCAGTGTGCGCAGGTAGAAGTCCACGCTGCGCTGTGGATCACCCGCGATGGCCGTGACATGGTGCAGACCACTCGTTGCCAGTGTCATGGCGACCTTTCTGCCCGTGAGTGCTTACGTTGTGCTCGACGCCGTCAACGCGGCGGCCACGTTCACCACACGCCTGGCCTGTACGGCCGCGGCGGTCCGGGTGGCCTCGTCCACCGGGCGTTGTCCCTGCGCGTCCACGTGGCTGGTGCCGTAGGGATTGCCGTCCACGAACTTCGAGGCGTCGGTGTATCCGGGGCTGACGATGATTCCACCGAAGTGGTGGATGGTGTGGTACAGCGCCAGCAGCGTCGACTCCTGGCCGCCGTGTTGGGTGGCGCTGGACACGAACCCGCTGTAGACCTTGTCCGCGAGCAACCCCTGCTGCCACTGCGGCCCCAGCGTGTCCACGAACTGCTTGAGCTGTGCGGCGATGTTGCCGTAGCGCGTGGGGCTGCCCAGGAGGACCGCGTCGGCCCACACGACGTCCTCAGCCGTGGCCTCGGGGATATGGCGGGTGGTCTCCAGGTTGTCGCGCCAGGCAGGGTTGGCGTCGATCGCTTCCTGGGGGGCGAGCTCCGCCGCCCGACGCACCCGGACTTCGGCCCCCGCGGCCTCCGCGGTCTTGGCGAGCACCGACGCGATCTCGGCGATCGTTCCGGTGGCCGAGTAGTAGATCACGCTCAGCTTCACGGGCTGGCTCATGGGGTTCTCCCTGTCGTTGCTGCGTTCGGTCATGTGCGGTCCCCGGAGAGATATCGGAGCGTCAGGCCCGCCGCGCCGCCAGAGATCCGCAGCCGCCGTCCGGTTCCGCTCCCGAATCCCCCCGGTTAGTTGATGCATCAATTAATATACGGAGAAATATATGATGTGTCAACTAGTGGGTAGACTGGGGGTGTGACTGACACGCGATGGCTCACCGACCACGAACAGCGGGCATGGCGCGCCTACCTCGACATGCACGCCCGACTCACCGTGCGGATGCACCGACAGCTCCAGGCCGACTCTGGCCTGTCCCTGTCCGACTTCGACGTCCTGGTCCAGTTGACCGACCGGCCGGACGGGCGAGCCCGGGTCGGCGAACTCGCCGAGACCCTCCAGTGGGAGAAGAGTCGCCTGTCCCACCACCTCGGCCGGATGCAGCGCCGTGGCCTCGTGGAACGACAGGAGTGCAGTGAGGACGCCCGTGGTGCCTTCATTGTGCTGACGGAGCACGGAAGAGGCACCATAGAACAGGCCGCTCCCCAGCATGTGAACACCGTGCGGGACCTGGTTTTCGACCAGCTCACCCCGGAGCAGGTGGACGCGATGCTGGAGATCGGGGAACAGGTCCTGGCCAGGATCGACGCCACCTCCTGAGGCCGCGGGAGGCGCATCTGCGGGCATCCGGGTGCGCCCCGGTGTCCAGCGGTGCTCCGCATCGTCAGCATTGCACCGTTGCCCCTGGCCCGTCGCCCCGCCCGGTACGTGCCGGACCCCTGGTCCGCGTGGTACCCCACCACGGTCTTGTGCAAAGAGTGTTCGATGCGTCATTCTGCGTTATATAGGGAAGGGGTAGCGGAGTTCAGCGAGAGGTGCGACGTGTTTAAACGATTCGCTGTCACCAGCGTGCTGCTCATACTGGGCGTGTTCGGAGTCGGAACGGTGCCGGCCGCTGCCGACACGGCCAACATGGCCGACACGGCCGCCGCCGGAACACCGGCGGTCGTGCACCACAGCGGGCACCCCGGATGTGGTGAGTTCTGCGGATGGAGCTGGTGGTAACCCGAGTTCGTTCCGCCCGCGCGGCAGTTCCGCCGCGCGGGCGGGCGTGATTCGAGGTCAGGTTGCCTCGTTGTCGAATGGGGGGCGCCGTCCACCGAGACGCTCGCTGGTCGACCGGGCGCCGCCGTTGCGCGCCGACTGCGCGCGCCAGGCCTCCTCGGGCTGTTCCCACAGGTGCTTACGGACGAACCGCCGCGGGTTCAGGTCCGCGACGTCGAAGTCGCGGAATTCCGGTCCGAGCTCCTGCTGGAGGTCACGCTTGGTGCTGTCCGCCATCCGGCGAAGCTGACGCACCACCCCACCAACCTGCTTGATCGCCTTGGGGAGCTGGTCCGGGCCGAAGATGAGCAGCGCAAGCCCGCCCAGCACCACCACTTCCCAGAACCCGAAACCAAACATCTCCGCTCCTGCCGAGCCCACACCGCAGCGCGGGCGTAGAACC
This sequence comes from Lipingzhangella rawalii, assembly GCF_031628175.1. Taxonomy (NCBI): domain Bacteria; kingdom Bacillati; phylum Actinomycetota; class Actinomycetes; order Streptosporangiales; family Nocardiopsidaceae; genus Lipingzhangella; species Lipingzhangella rawalii. The sequence goes on from NZ_JAVLVT010000003.1 coordinate 410,358, forward strand.
GCACATGCAGGCTATCCGCTACGCACCACGGGTGCGGGCACGGCCTCCCGACACGAGTCAACCCCCGTCCCGAAGGTGGAACGGGGGCCACGCGGTGGTCTGTTGCCGCTAGAGCGACCGCACGTCCGACGCCTGCGGACCCTTGGGGCTCTGCGTGATCTCGAACTCTACTGCCTGATTCTCTTCAAGGTTCCGGAAGCCGGTCCCCGCGATCGCGGAGTAGTGGACGAACACGTCCGGACCACCACCGTCGACAGCGATGAAACCGTAACCCTTCTCAGAGTTGAACCACTTCACGGTGCCCTGAGCCATGCGCTCTCCCCTTGGAGGACTTTCGACGAGGCCGCACCCTGCTGGCCTCGGGCTGCCGAGCGCCGTCCCGGGAGATGCCCCCACTGTCCAGCGCCCGCGTGAAGTTCCGCGAGGCGCCACTGGCCAGGGAAACTACAACCGCAACCACGACCGAGAATACCAGCCGGCGCCCGAAAATGGGAGGGATATGACACCGGTTCACGGTGTCCCGCGCCGGGTGTTCAGCTCCCCGCGGCCGGGGGCTGGGCCGGGTCGTCGTCGGGGCCGTCGTCCCCCTCCAGCCCAGGCTGGGGCTCCTGGTCGTCCTGCACGCCAGGCTGGTCGGTTTCGGGCGCCTGCGGTGTGCCCCCGGGGCCGGCGTCGCCACCGTGGTCACCGGGTTCCGTGTCGGCTCCCGCGCCGGTGTCTGCCTCGCCCTCATGCTCGGTGGCGTCAGTGCCAGCGCCAGTGTCAGCGCCAGTGTCGGCGTCGGCGTCGGCCTCCGCAGCGGGGTCGGCATTGCCGTGGATCCAGGTGTCGAACCACATGCGTTCGCTCCACGCCTCGCGGGTGATGGGTTCCGCCGACAACACCGGATACAGGAACAGGAAGTTCGCCAGGATCACCAACATCGTGACGCCGGAGACAACGCCGCCGACGACCCGCCGCACGGCCCCGAACCGGGGGCTGTCCGCGTTCGGTCCAAGCAGGAGACCCACCGCGAGCGTGATGCCCAGCACCAGGAACGGCAGGATCGGCAGGGCGTAGAACACGAACATCGTCCGGTCGGGGAACGCCAGCCAGGGCAGCCAACCCGCGGCCACACCCACCAGAACCGCGCCGGCCCGCCAGTCCCGCAGGATCATCCACCAGCCCAGCATCACCGCGAGTGCGACCAGCGACAGCCACCACAACACGGGGGTTCCGATTCCCAGGACCACCGTCGCGCAGTCCGCGGTGGCGTCCTCCGTGGCGCACCCCGTGGCCTCCCAGTCCGAGTGAAACAGCACCGGAGTGCGCATCACGAGCCACTCCCAGGCGGAGGACGCGTAGTCATGGTGGGCGTCCAGCTCGGTATGGAACTCCCACATGCGCACGTGATACGCGACGAGACTGCGTATCGCGTCCACCGCGGGCAGCAGCGGGCCAGGAACCAGGTGCCAGATCCCGTCCGCGTTCTGCGCGGCCCAGTCCCGGTAGTACCCCTGGGAACTGAACAGCCAGGCGCTCCACGTCGCCACGTAGGTGACGAAGGCGACCCCGACCACCTGAACAAACGCCGGTGCCGCATCTGCGGCGAGCCACGGCAGCCCGGCCCGGCGCTGGCCCGCCGCCCGCCGTGCCCCGTAGTCCCAGGCCACCGTCAACAGACCGAACGCGGCGATGAAGAACAGCGCCGACCACTTCGTGCCACAGGCCAGGCCGAAACACACGCCGGCAGCAATCCGCCACCAACGCATCCCCAGCCACCAGGCATCCGCCCGGCCCTGGTTCACCAGATCGGCGAGGCGGGCCCGGTTACGTTCCCGGTCCACCACCAGGCAGGCGAATCCTGCAAGGACCCAGAACATCACGAAGATGTCCAGCATCGCGATCCGGCTCAGTGTGAAGTGCAGACCGTCCAGGGCCAGGATCAGCCCGGCCATGCTGCCCAACAGGATGGACCGGGTCATCCGGATCGCGATTCGCGCCAGCACCAGTACCGACAGCATGCCCACCACGGCGGCGGCAAGCCGCCACCCCACCGGGCTGGTGGCCGCGTCGAAGGGCAGCATTCCCCACAGGGCATCTCCGGCCGCAATCATCCACTTGCCGAAGGGGGGATGCATCACGATCGCGGGTTCGTCGGTCCACACGTCCACGGTGCCCGCACTCATCAGGGCGTCCGAGTCCTCGACACTGCCCCACTCCACCCCGAAGGTGCGCAGCGCGAGTGCGTCCGTGGCGTAGTACGTCTCGTCGAAGTAGATCGCCGGAGGCTGGCCCAGCCGCACCAGGCGCAGCGCACCGGCGAACAGTGCCACGAGCGCCGGCGCCAGCCAGGCCAGCCAACGTGGGTGTATGGGCGGGGGGACCAGACGATCCCGCACCGAATCCGGAGGCGACCCGGCCGGTGAACCGTGCGGGCCAGATCCGGGAACCGAGGATGAGATGGTGGGCATCGGCGCCATACTAGAGCGAGGGGACAGGGAAACCTGCCTTACCGTAACGAACGTCGGGATCGGGGGCGAGTGGTGAGCTCGGAGCGCCAGAATCGGCTGTCCGGAACTTTCCGAGGCGCCCGTGCGATCGGGATCGCCGAGAGCACCGGAGTGCTGACTCTGGCCGCAACACCCATCGGAAACAGCGAGGACACCACCGCCCGGCTGCGGGCCGCACTAGAGAGCGCCGAGATTATCGCGGCCGAGGACACCCGCCGCCTGCGCAGCCTCGCCGCGCGTCTGGACCTGCGCCTGGGCGGGGTGGCCGGTGCCCGCCTTATCTCCTATTTCGACGGCAACGAACAGTCCCGGGCCGAGCAGCTACTGGACAAACTCCGGGGCGGCCACGACGTGCTGCTGGTGACCGAGGCCGGTATGCCCGCGATCTCCGACCCCGGATATCGCCTCGTCACCGCCTGCGTGGAGATGGGCATCACCGTCACGGTCCTTCCCGGGCCATCCGCGGTCACCGCCGCCCTCGCCCTGTCCGGTCTCCCCACCGACCGGTTCTGCTTCGAGGGTTTCCCACCCCGTAAGGGACTGTCCGGACGGCTCGCTGAGCTGTCCACCGAGCGACGCACCATGGTGTTCTTCGAGGCCCCGCATCGCCTCGCCGGCACCCTGGCCGCGATGGCCGAGGCGTTCGGTCCCGACCGGCGTGCGGCAGCCTGCCGCGACCTCACCAAGGTCTCCGAGGAGGTACGGCGAGCACCGCTGGGGGAATTGGCCGAGTGGGCGGCCGGGGACATCCGCGGCGAGATCGTGCTGGTGGTCGCGGGCCTGGGTCGGGACGCCCCCACCACCCAGCAGGCCCCCCAGGAGCTGCGGGCACAGGTCAGCACCCACGAGGCCGACGGACTCACCCGCAAACAGGCAATCCAGGAGGTGGCCCGCCGCACCGGGCTGCCCAAACGTGAGGTCTACGACGCCGTCCACAAGGACTCTGCGGACGCCAGCACCCCCGAGGACCCGGAGAACGGTGGCCCGGGGGATCCCCCCGCCTGAGCTGCCCCAGCCAGCAGCCCGGTCTCGGCACTCCCGCGGCCGATCCGACACACATGCCACGGCCCGGTCTCGGCAGTGCCGAGACCGGGCCGTGTGCTCCGCCGCGCCGTTGGGGTGGGCTCAGACCACCGCCCCGTCGTCCTCGGCGCGGGCGCGTTCCATCTCCTTGCGCTGCTTGGCCTTACGTTCCTTGATCACGTGCGGTGGCGGAGTCCGGTCGTAGTTGTTCAACCAGATCGCCAACGGTGTGGCCACGAAGATCGTGGACAGCACACCGGTGATCAACCCGACCAGCATCGCCAACGCGAAGTCCGTCAACGACGCCCCGCCGAACAGCGCGAGCGTGGCCAGGATGAAGACCGCGCCGATCGTGGTGTTCACCGTCCGCGGCAGGGTGTGCAGGATCGCCGTGTTGGCGATGCGTTTGAACGGCGACTTCTCGTCCCGGGACCATTCGTCGCGAACCCGGTCGAACACCACCACGTAATCGTTCACCGAGAACCCGATCACACTCAGGATCGCCGCGAGGAACACCCCGTCGATCGGCTTGCCCAACCAGGCGAACAGTCCGATCACCAGGGTGATGTTGAAGGCCAGCGCCGACATTGTCGCGACCCCGAACGACCACCGGAACCGCCAGGCCAGGTAGATCATCTGGAGTGCCAGCGCCGCCCCCAGCGCGATGAGCGCCTGGTTGCGCAGCTGGTCCCCGAGGGACGGGCCGATCATCTCGTCGGAAACAAGGGTGACCTCCTCTCCCTCGGTCTCCAGTGCCGCCTGGATCGCGGCCGCATCCTCGTCCGTGGCCTCGGCCGTACGAATCGCCAGGTCGCCGTCCCCGGACTCCTGGACCACCGCCTGCGGGTACCCCGCGTCACTGATCAGCGAACGCGCCTCCTGGACCGTCATCTCCTCGGACACCTGAAGGTCGAGCACGCGGCCGCCCTCGAACTCCACGCCGAGGTTCAGCCCCCGCAGCAGCATCCCTCCGATGGCGGTGAGCAGGACCAGCGCCGCGATCCCGAGCCACAGCTGACTCCGCCCCAGAATGTTGGGGTTGCGCTCCAGCAGCCACTCGCGCACCCGGCTGTAGCGGGACAGCCCGGTGACCCCTGGCTTGGCGCGCACCACCGAACGGCGCACAGCCCATTCGACCAGCACCCGCGCGATGATCAGCGCCGAGATCATGGAAGCGATGGTGCCGATGCTCAACGTCCACCCGAAGCCCTGCACCGGCCCGGACGCCAGCAGGATCAGCAGGATCGCCGCGATCATCGTGGTCACGTTGGTGTCCAGCACGGCGCTCCAGGCGCGCTGGGTACCGGTGAGGAACGCCTTGTGCAGATTCGGTGGGATCGCCCGACGGCGCTGGCGCTGCGTACCACCGTTGTCCGTGCTCGATTCCCCGGCCGTGGCGCCACCGATACTGTTCTGCCCGCCGGTGCGTTCGTCCGCGGCGACCTCCTCCGGGGTGGCATCGGCCATGCCCGCAGACTTGTTGGCCTCGTAGACCTGGCGCTGGCGCTGATACTCCTCTCGCGCCCGCTCGAAAATGAGCACGTTGGCATCGATCGCCATCCCGATGGCGAGCACGAAGCCCGCGAGTCCCGGGAGGGTGAGCGTCGCACCCAACACCACGAGCGCGGCGTAGGCGATCAGGGTGTAGGCCCCCAGCGCCACCGACGCCAGGAAACCCACCATGCGGTAGGCGACGGTGATGTACAGCGCGGTCAGGATCAGCCCGATCAACGCCGCCTTCCAGCTGGCCTCGATGGCCTCCTCACCCAGGGTGGGGCCGACGGTGCGCCGCTCGATCTCCTCCACGTTCAGCGGCAGCGCACCACCCTCGATCAGCACCGCCAGGTCTTCGGCGCTCTCCTGGGTGAAGTCCCCGGTGATGGACATGGCGTTGCCGGGCATACCCTCATCACACTGGAACTCCTCGTTGACCTGCGGCGCGGAGATGATCTGGTCATCCAGCACGATGGCGACCCGGCGACGCGGATCCCCGGGGTTGAAGCAGGCGGCATCTCCGGTGAGTTCGGTCCAGGCGTCCGAGCCGGTGCCGCGGAAGTTCACGTTGACGATCCAGTTGGCCTGGAACTCGTCCATTCCCGCCTCGGCGCTGCTGATCTCCTCACCCTCGAGCTCGGCCTCGCCCAGCTGAAGCATCTGGCCCTGCTCGTCGGGCAGCTCCATGGCGATCTCGGCGGGATCGGCCTCGGGCGCCTCCTCGGGCATGCCCTCCATGCCCTCGTCGCCCATGAGGTCCTCAAGCTCCTCGGGATCCATCTCCTCGGGAGCCTCGGCGTCCTCCTCGTCCGTTGCCGGAGGCAGGGCCTCATCCGCCTCGTCCTCGGCGGCCTCGTCCTCGTCCCCCGCGTTCGCAGTGCCCGGGTCCGGCAGCGGCGTATCCCCGCCCGGCATCCCGGGGGCTGCCTGCTCGCCGACGCCGAGCACGGGGTGGAAGGTCAGCTGGGCGGTGGTACCGATGATCTCGGCGGCCTCCGCAGGATCCTGCACCCCGGGCAGCTCCACGATGATGCGGTTCTCCCCGGACCGCGACAGTGTCGCCTCCGAGACGCCGAGCGTGTCCACACGCTGCCGCAGCACCTCGATGGTGTTGTCGGTGTTCTCAGCGTTGGCCTCCGCACCGGTGTCGGAGTCGCTGGTCTCCAGCACCATCTGCGTGCCGCCGCTGAGGTCCAGCCCCAGGTTGGGGGGGATGTACAGCGCGGCACCCAGAGAACCCAGCAGAATCACCAGGGACAGGAGTCCCAGACTGAGCCGGGACCCGAAACCGGCATCGCGGCGCTTCTTGGTCGAGCCCTTGGCCGCGCCTGCTCCCGCGGCTTTCGTGCCCGAGGTGAGGCCGCTCAACGGCTCCTCGGGCGGGCTCGTGCGTGTGGCGGCGTTTCGTCGGGATCTGACGAAACGCAGAGTGACGATCAGCAGCATGACGGCGACGGCGACAGCCATCCCGAACAGTGCCGCTTGGGGCATGGACGAGGTCACGGCAAGGGCCTTTCCCGACGGATTCGGTCAACGGGCGGTACGTGCGGGCCACGCCGGGTCGCGTACGGCGACCGGCTCGGCCCGCGGACGTTAGCTCGTTGCCTGTGGCGGGCCGCGTTGGACCGGCGTTGGCGCCAGGTCGGCACTTGCGGCCACCACCGTGCGTTGCGGCGTGACCCATCCGGCCGGATTCGGCAGGTCGCCCAGCGTGACCGGCGGGGCGTCCACGGCCTCGGGAAGGTCGCGTGGCGTCACCCGCTGTTCCAACGGCCCGGTGACACCGGTGGTGACCGACAACCAGACCGAGGGCGCCTCCACGGTGGCAACCGCAGGCGCAACCGCAGACGCAGACACAGACGCACCCGGTGCCCCGGCACGGTCCTCGCTGGCCAGCTGACCCAGGGGAGTGGACCCGCTGAGGAGGACCATGGGCATGCCCATCAGGGACAGGGCCATGGCCAGGGCCAGCAGGGTCGATCCCAGCCGGGACCGGGCAGGAGCCGGGGACACCGCGATGATCACCTCCAGCGCGGTGATCGGGCAACGCCAGCTGGGTAACACTGGCGCTGCCGGCCGGACGGGCACGGGTAGCTAAGACCGCTTGATCCCGCCACCCTATCCGTCCTGCGCCACGGGTACAGGGGGTGCGCTGGTGCCGCCCCCGCCGCCGGGGCGGGGGGAGTACCGTGCTCCCGCAGCTCCCGCGTCCCGTTCCCTGCGGGGTGCGGGGGCGGTCCGGACCGGGGCGAAACCTCGCTTGTGGGTGCTGGCCCGTACACGCCGGGTGTACCATGCGAGGCATGAGTTGGGCACGACCGATCGCGATGATGTCGGGCGCGCCGATGATGATGTCATCCGGCCTCCCGCACGTGCCCTGAGGACGTCGTAGCCACGGAGGCCCTCGCGGAGCCTCCGTTTCGACTGCGGGGGCACCCGGCGGGGGCGAGGAAGGTTCGCCATGGGCCGCTATTTCGCGATGACTGCCATCCCGTACGTCAACGGCACCCCGCATATCGGGCATGCCCTGGAGCTGCTCCAGTGTGACGTTCTCGGACGGTACCGGCGTAGCCGTTCCGACGAGGTCCGCACCCAGACGGGCACGGACGACAATGCGTTGAAGAACGTGCAGAGCGCCGAGGCCGAGGGAATCACCCCGCAGGAGTACGTGGCGCGCGTCGCCGAGCGCTTTTCCGCCCTGCAACAGCCACTGGACCTGCGCTTCGACGACTTCATCCGCACCAGCTCCGACCCCCGCCACCGCCCCGGGGTGGAGAAGCTCTGGCGTGCGTGCGCCGAGAACGGCGACTTCTACCGCAAGAGCTACACGGGCCGCTACTGCTACGGCTGTGAACAGTTCTACTCCGAGGACGAGCTGGTGGACGGGCTCTGCCCCGAACACCTGGTGCGGCCCGAACTCGTCGAGGAGAACAACTGGTTCTTCCGGCTGAGCCGCTACCAGGAGCAGCTCAGTGAGCTCATCTCCTCCGACCAACTACGCATCGAGCCGGCCTCCCGGAAGCGTGAGGTCCTGGCGTTCATCGAGTCGGGGCTGGAGGACTTCAGTGTCTCCCGCAGCATGCAGCGGGCCCGCGGCTGGGGCATCCCGGTGCCCGACGACCCCGACCAGGTCATCTACGTGTGGTACGACGCCCTGGCCAACTACATCACCGCTCCCGGCTACGGCACCGACCCCGACACCTTCGCCTACTGGTGGACCGACGCCGACGAACTGGTGCACGTCATCGGCAAGGGCATCATCCGGTTCCACGCCGTGTACTGGCCCGCAATGCTGCTCTCGGCGGGCGTGCGCCTGCCCACCACCATCTTCGTGCACGAGTACCTCACCGCCGACGGGGCCAAGATCAGCAAGTCCGCCGGTAACGCCAAGGACCCCGCCGAGCTCGTCGACCGGTTCGGTACCGACGCGCTGCGCTGGTGGATGCTGCGTGACGTCGCGCTCGCCGGGGACACCGACTACACGGACCAGCGCCTGGTGACCCGCAACAACGAGGACCTGGCCAACAACATCGGCAACCTCGTCAACCGCACCGTGTCCATGGTCGCCAAGTACCGCGACGGAGTGGTCACCCCGCTGGCCGATCCGGACCGGGCCGACACCGGCGACGCCGATCGGGATCAGCTGCGCCGGACACGCTCCACGGCGCGGGACCGCATGGACGCGGCCATGGCCGGTTTCGATTTCCGCCGTGCCGCCGAGGTCATCACGGATCTCGGTAACGAGGGGAACCGGTACGTGGAGGCGGCCACACCGTGGGCCTTGGCCAAGGCCGAACGCAAGGAGGGGGCCGCCCCCGAGGCCCTGGACACGGTCCTGGCCGAGCTCGTGGCGACCTGCCGGGAACTGGGGCACCTGCTGGTGCCGTTCCTACCGGGCGCGGCACAGTCCATCCTGGACCAGACCGGGGAGCACGGAGGCCCGCTGCCGAAGCCGAGCCCGATTTTCCAACGCCTGGAACTCACCGAGTCCTGAGGCGGTGTCGGCCCGGGGCCGGACCCGTGATGGAACGGTCCGGCCCCATCCGGAACTGCGGATACACTCGGCACACGTGAGTAGGAGCAAGCGCAGCGGTGAGGCGGTGCGTAACCGCAACGCCCAGACGCCACCACCCGCACCGGAGCCCCTGCGCGTCCCGGTGGCGGACACCCACACCCACATGGACATGCAGACCCCCGAGGTCGACCAGATCGTCGCGGATGCCGCCGCGGTGGGGGTCACTCAGCTCGTTCAGGTCGGGGTGGACGTCTCCTCCTCACAGTGGGCTGCCGACGTTGCCGCGGACGTTCCCAGCGTGTGGGCCGCCGTGGCCGTCCACCCCAACGAGGCGCCACGGATCGTGCACGGCGATGGTGCCGCCGGGGTGGAGCCCGACGACACCGACTGGGCGGGTAAGGCCCGCCCCGCCGGCGGCCTGTCCGGTCTGGAGGCCGCCCTCGACGAAATCGACCGGCTGGCCGCGCTGCCGCAGGTGCGCGCGATCGGGGAGACGGGGCTGGACTACTACCGCACCGGTCCCGAAGGCAGTGCGGCACAACAGGAGTCCTTCCGGCGCCACATCGACCTGGCACGGCGCCACAGTCTGACCCTGATGATCCACGATCGCGACGCCCACGAGGACGTGCTGCGGATCCTGGAGGACGAGGGCGCCCCCGACCGTGTCGTGATGCACTGTTTCTCCGGTGATGCCGACGTCGCCAAAGTCTGTGCCGAACGTGGCTACCTGATGAGCTTCGCGGGAAACATCACCTTCGCCAGTGCCACCACCCTGCGGGAGGCGGCCCGGATCGCGCCCCCGGAACTCTTGCTCGTGGAGACGGACGCGCCCTTCCTCACGCCCAAGCCCTACCGGGGCCGCCCGAACGCCCCCTACCTGATCCCGTACACGGTTCGGGCTCTCGCCGAGGCCAAGGGCATGGACGAGGACGACCTGGCCAGCGCCGTCGCTGCGAACGCGCGCCGCGTGTTGGTGGACTAGGTCCTGTTTCTTGAGCCATTTCGGGCTCGCGTCTCCCAGGACGACGCGCGCTGCGCCGATGCGCGCACACAGCCAAACCAGGATGCCGTTCGCACATCGCGGCTTGCGAGACCTCGCTCTGGAGAGCCGCTCCCTCATCCGAAAGCGTTCAAGAAACACTCCCTAGCTCGCGGCCGGAGGCCAGAAACAAGGATCCCCTCCGGCATACCCCCACGCCCAGGCTGGCGGTCCCCGTTCGCCTCGGCATGGGGCGTGCTCCCCCTGGACCACCCCATCGGCCTTTCCTACCCCCCACCATCTGGAGGTGCCCCCCGCAGACGCCACCCCGCCGTACTCCCACCCCCACAGGGCGTCACGACACTTGTGATCAGTGGCTGCCGTCCGTGACGATGCACGGGTAGCGCCGAGCGGTTCCCCCAGGAGGCCGGCATGGACCATGTGGCACTCGCCGAGTTCACCCGCGATCCCCACCCGCACTTCGCCCGCGCCCGACAGCGCAGCGGCCTGACCTACGATCCAGAGTTGGGCGCCTGGCTGGTGGCCCGCAGTAGTGAGGTGCAGGAGGTGCTGCGCCGGCCCGAGGACTTCTCCTCGGCCAACGTGCTCCAGCCGGAGGTTGCCCTGGCCCCGGAGACGTACGCGGAACTGGGCCGGGGGCCGGGGCAGGGACCGATCGTGGTGACCTCGGACGGGGCCGTGCACCGGCGGCTCCGGGCCCCACACGTGCGCGGCCTGTCCACCGCCCGGGTTCGGGAGGTGGCCCCGTTCGTTCGGCAACGGGTCCAGTCCCTGATCGACGGTTTCCGGGACGGCCATGCGGAGTGGATGGGCGCATTTGCCCGCCCCCTGGCTCAGGATGTGTTGGGGCGGGTGCTCGGTTTGGCTCCCGCGGACGTTCCGGTCGCCATGCGCGGCACGGCGGCCCTGTTGGAGCTGTTCCAGCCGGCTTCCGGCCCGCCGGCCCGGGCCGGGAACGATCTGCCCCCACATCCCCGTCCCCCCGAACAGCAGGTGGAGCTGGCGCGCGAGGTCGTGGCCACCCACCACCTGCTCGCTGACTATGTGCGGCACCGTAGCCGCGACCCCCGCCCCGACCTGTGCACGGAGCTGGTTCACGGGCTCGCCGCGAATGCGCAGCCGCCCTCGGCCGAGCAGGAGGGGGAGATCGTGGCGAACCTTGTCAACCTTCTGATTGCCGGGCAGGTCACCACCACGGCCGTTCTGGGGACCGGACTACTCCACCTGCTGCGGCATCGAGACCAGTGGGAACGCCTGTGTGCCGACGTCAGCCGGCTTCCGGGAGCCGTGGAGGAGATACTGCGCTACGACACGGCGATCCAGGGATTCCGCCGGGTCACCACCCGAGCGGTCACCCTGGCGGGTGTGGAGTTGGCGGCGGGGGACACGGTGCTGGTGGCTTTCGGATCCGCCAACCGGGACGTGTGCGGGCGCGGCGAGGAGTTCGACATCACCCGCGAGCCGCAGCGCCATTTCGCCTTCGGGCATGGGGCGCACGGCTGTCCCGGGGCGCAACTGGCCCGCACCCAGGTGTATGCGACCTTGGAGACCGTAACCACGCGGCTGCCGGGGCTTCGGCTGGTGGAGCCCGAACCGGTGCCGATGTTGCCCAGCCTGATGCACCGGTCCCCGGAACGGCTCCGTGTGGCCTGGCCCACGGAGGCGAATCCCGCCTGATTCCGCACTGCTGGCTGCGCGGAGGTTACGCAGGGCCACGCCGCGGCTGGCTGGGACACCGGGCGCCGACGCCGCCCCGCGAGGAAACGCGACGGTCGCGGTCAGGTGGCGGTGGTGCCGTCGACGGCGTCGGGAATTCCCCAGGCGGCCAGCGTCTCCGCGACACTGGGGGCCGTGGCGGCGGGGTCGCGGGTGGCCGCTCCCGGGGTACGGCTGAAGCGCGGCGCCGGACCGGCCCACACCTGGCCGTCGGCGTGCCGGACCGTTCCGCGCTGTGCGAGGTGCGGGTGGGTGGCGGCTTCCTCCAGGGTGAGCACGGGTTGGACACAGGCGTCCGTGTCCCCGAAGATGTCCGCCCATTCGTCCCGGGTGCGCCCGGACAGTACCGCGGCGAAACGCTCCCGAAGCTCGGGCCAGCGCTGGGCGTCCCACTGGTCGGGCAGTTCGGCGTCGGCCAGGCCGAGACCGGCCAGCAGCTGGGCGTAGAACTGCGGTTCGATCGCGCCGACCGAGACGTATCCGCCGTCCGCGCATTCGTACACGTCGTACCAGGGCGCCCCGGTGTCCAGATAGTTGGTGCCGCGTTCGTCACTCCACGAGCCCCGCCCCCGGTCCTCGTGCATCATCGACAGCAGCAGTGCGCTCCCGTCCACCATGGCCGCGTCAACAACCTGGCCCGTTCCGGAACCCTGACGTTCCACGAGTGCACTGAGGATTCCCGTGACCACCAGCATCCCGCCGCCACCGAAGTCCCCGACGAGGTTCGCGGGCGGCACCGGGGCCGAGTCGCGGCGCCCGAAGCTGTGCAGCGCACCGGTCAGCGCGATGTAGTTCACGTCGTGTCCGGCCCGTTGGGCCAGGGGGCCTTCCTGGCCCCAGCCGGTCATCCGTGCGTACACCAGGCCCGGGTTGTCCCGGTGGCAGTCATCGGGTCCCAGCCCGAGGCGTTCCATCACCCCGGGACGGAACCCCTCCAGCAGGACATCGGCCGCCGCGATAACGTGTCGGGCCTGCTCCCGGCCATCCGCACTCTTGAGATCCAGGCCCAGCATCGGCCGTCCGGAGGTCATGTGGGGGCGGTCCGCACCCTGTCGGGCGGCTTCGACCACGTCCGGCCGGTCCACCCGGAGTACGCTGGCGCCCAGGTCAGCCAGCAGCATCGCTGCCATCGGCCCCGGACCGATTCCGGCGATCTCGACAATCCGGATGCCGTTGAGTGGTCCCATTGCGCACCTCCACGCCGATTCTGGACGAACCTCCGCATTATGCTCACACCGTCATTGTCAGGACATGCCCGGGGTTCGGGTGCTGTCGTGTCGCGAGGACATCCCGGTCCGTCGCGAGTCTTAATGTAATCGGTACATTGTCTGTGGTAGCTTCCTGATGCTCATTGGCCATACCAGGCCACCCCGCCGGACGACCGCGCCGCCCCGGCGCGCCCGGCACCTCTCCCCGACTCCGTCAGGCAGTATCGTCTCGAGGTTGTCCACAGTGTCCTCATCCCGTTCCATGCCGGTTGACCCGTCCTCCTCGGAGCCGGGGGCCCACCCGCCCCAGGCCTCCGCCTCGTCCTCCCCGGCCCGGCGCCGTGGTGCGCGGAAGCTGAGCCGCCTTGCCCCCGTCCCGCGCTGGGTGGGGGGCCGGATCACCACCGTGGCCGCGACCACGGCCGCAGTGCTCCTCGTCGCCGGGGGCGCGACCGCGTTCGCCATGGACAAGCGCGTCACCCTGGACGTGGACGGTGAACCACAGACCGTGCACACCTTCGGCGACACGGTCGCCGACGTTCTGGAAGCCGCAGAGGTCGACCTGGACGAGCACGACGCCGTCGCCCCCGACCTCGACAGCGACGTCGAACGGGGCGGCGACGTGGTCGTGCGCAGCGGCCGCCCCGTCGAGCTGACCCTGGATGGCGACACGGACACCCACTGGGTCACCGCGTCCACGGTCGGCCAGGCCCTGCGCCAGCTCGGATACGGCACCGAACCCCTGGACCTGTCCACGGACCGTGCCACCGAGATCCCCGAGGACGGGATGGAAATCGAGGCGCGCAGCGCCCGCCGGGTAGTGCTGCTCCAGGACACCGCCCGACTCGAGGATGAGACCGTCGCGGAAACCGTTGCCGACTTCCTCGATGCGCACGGGGTCGAGACCGGCGAACACGACATCGTCACCCCCGAGCCTGACACCGAGCTCGAGGACGACATGGTCGTCAACGTGCTGGAGTTGCTCTCCGAACCGGAGACCGAGGAGGTGGTGATCGAAGCGGAAACGGAGGAGGTCGAGACCGACGAGCTCGAGCGCGGTGAGGAGGAGATCGTCCAGGAACCCGAGGACGGACTCAAGGAGGTCACCACCGCCCTGGTGCGGATGGAGGGGGAAGAGACCGAACACGTGCTCGAGGAGGAGATCCTGGAGGAGCCCACCGACGGGATCGTTGAAGTCGGCACCGCCGAACCCGAGGACGATTCCGATTCGGACGACGGCGCCGGGGCTTCGGGCCAGAGCGGCGGCGACGCCAACGTCGGCGGCGACGTCGACAACCTGAACTGGGCTGCCCTCGCCGAGTGTGAGTCCGGGGGCGACCCCACCGTCGTCAACCCCGCCGGGCCCTACTACGGCCTCTACCAGTTCGACGAACCCACCTGGCAGTCCGTGGGTGGAACGGGACTGCCCAGCGAGGCGAGCCCCTCCGAGCAGACCATGCGTGCCAAGATGCTCTACGAGCAGGCGGGCGGCTCCTCACCATGGCCGCACTGTGGCTCCTACCTCTGACCCTGCCGAACCAGCGGGTGTGACCGGATCGGGGCGGTCGGGCGCGTTGCCCGTCCGGCCGCCCCGTCCCGGCCTGGTCCCTTCCGCGCCGGTCCGCCCGGCCGTGCCCCGCTCTGCTGCGACAATGGAACGGTGACCCACGAATCCGTCGACCTGCTCACCCCGGTCGAGGTGCGCCACCTCGCCACCCGGCTGGACCTTCGCCCCAGCCGCTCGCTCGGGCAGAACTTCGTCATCGACCAGGGAACCGTCCGCCGTATCGTCCGGCGTGCCGAGCTCGACACCACCGACGTCGTGATCGAGGTCGGCCCCGGGCTGGGATCGTTGACCCTGGCGCTGCTCCCGCACGTCCGCCAGGTCACCGCACTTGAGGTCGACCCCGCGCTCGCCGCACAGCTACCCGAGACCATCGCCCAGCACGCCCCCGGAATCCGCGACCGGCTCACCGTCGTCACCGGTGACGCGCTCCAGATCACCGAAGTGCCGTCGCCGGAGCCCACGGCCCTGGTCGCGAACCTTCCCTACAACGTCGCGGTACCCGTCGTGCTGCGCCTGCTGGATCTGCTGCCGTCCCTGCGCAGCGGGTTAGTGATGGTTCAGGCCGAGGTCGCCGACCGGCTGGTCGCAGCGCCCGGGTCCCGAGTGTACGGCGCGCCCTCGGCCAAGCTGGCCTGGTACGCCCACGCCCACCGGGCCGGCAGTGTGGGCCGCAGCGTCTTCTGGCCCGCACCGAACGTGGACTCTGGGTTGGTCGCGCTACGCCGCCACGATCCACCGGAAACCACAGCCTCGCGCCGGGAGGTCTTCGCCGTGATCGACGCCGCCTTCGCGCAGCGTCGCAAGACACTGCGCAGCGCCCTCGCCGCGTGGGCCGGCTCCGCTGCGGACGCCGAACAGGCACTGCGGCGCGCCGGTATCGACCCGGGCCTGCGCGGGGAACGCCTCACCATCACCGATTTCGCGCGGATCGCCGAGGTGTGAGCCAGCCCCGGGAGCTGGCGTCGGGGTGGGTCGGGTGCGCGGGGTGTGCCGCGGGCTGTGATGTTGCCGGTGGTTTTCGCGTGTGCGTGGGTCCGGTCATCCTTCGGCGCCGCCGGAGCCACCTGGGGGTGGTGGCGGCGGTGGTTGGCTCCGCGCACGCGCCGTGTCGGCCGCCGGCGGCGTCGCGCCCTGGTGGGTCACCGGCGATGTCCTGTTTTCCGAGGCGCTCCCCCGCACGACGGCCAGCGGGGTGGGGGCGCGGTGGTCGTGGGGTGCATCCCGCTGTCCGGGGAAACGTACGTCCCCGCACGAGGGCAGCGGTGGGGGTGGCGGTGATTGGTTCGTTGCCCGCGTCGTCGTGGTTGTGGGTCGCGTCGGGCGCTGGGTGAACCCGGCCGTTCGAGGGCCAGCGGGTGGGTTGGAGGCGCCGTGCACACGGCACGCTCAGCCAGGAATCTGTCCTGCACCTTATGGCCCGTGGCCGAGACCCGCCAGATGTCCTCGCATCAGCCGCGCCCCATGTCCCGTTGGCCGTCGTGCGGGAGAGCGCCCCCAGGGCGCGACGCCGCCGGCGGCCGACATGGCGCGTGCGGATCGGCGATTACCACGACCACAAACCCCCTCCCTTCCCGGGGGTGGTGGGGTCAGGGTGATCCGCATGCCGCCCAGGGGTGGGTGCGGTGATGGTCCACCCACAGGTTCCGTGGTGGCCGTCAGCGGTATCCCACCTGGTCAAGCCATGTGGTCAGCGCACCGATCCACCCCGCGGATATCCCGAAGCGCACGATCTAGTGGGCACACACCGCGCCGCCACTCATCGACAGCTCGGCTCCCGGACTGTCCTCGGATCCACGCAGCACCAGGCGGTTCGGCTGGATCTCGTCGGGAACCACGAACACCATGGTTCCCTCGGCGGTTTCCCCGCGGCCGATCGGCTCCCAGAGCTCCCGTTCGGCCGAGCCCAGAACCGGTTCCGCCTCCAGGGTCGGCCCCCCGTCCCCGTGCAGCAGCTGTCGCTCCGGGGAGAGCTCCAGTTCCCCAGAGGACAGGTTCCGCGCGCTCACCTCGAACTCCCAGTAGGCGGCGTCCTCCAGCGAGGTGGGGCCGCCAGCGTCCCGGGTGCACTCGGGGGCGAACACCGTGAACTCGATCCAGTCGTCGTGGACCCGTCCCAGGGCATCCTCTGGTTCCGGACCGGTCTCGGGGTCCTCCACGCCCGGCTGCGCCTCGGTGGCGTTCCCGGGGTCGTCCGGATCCGCGCCGTCGTTGTCCTGGCTGTCTCCGCTGGTCTGTGCCGCCTCTCCCGCGCGCTCGGTCTGCCACGGAAGACTGACCCCGCCGCTGGCCCCCAGCCAGGTGAGGGAGACGAACAGGACCAGCAGTAGCACCACCCCCACGACCGCGGAGATGGTCAACCATCGGGTGCGACGCTGTTCGGGGGGAGCCGGATGGTGCGCCGAGGGGGGAACCGGCGGCACATAGGGCTGGGTGCTGGGGCGTTGGTTTCCGCCGGGGGGCGCCACCTGTGGTACCGGGCCGGTATGGTGTCCCGCCTGCTGGTGTCCCGCCTGCTGGTGTGGTGCGGGAGGTCCCTGCGGTTGTCCTGGCACGTGGGGCCCGTGGGCACCGACCACGGAGAATTGGTCGGTGTGGTGGGGCGGGTGTTGCCCACCCGGGGCGCCACCGGGATGGGGTGGCTGCTGGCTGCCGGGAGGCGGCCCGGCCTGCTGGGGTCCGTAGCCGGGGTGCCCCGGCGGTGGTCCGGGGTGCTGGGCCGGAGCGCCCCCGGGTGGGCCCGCGGCGCCGGCCGGGGCCGGCCCGGAGGCGGGTGGCATCATCGGGGGGAGGTTGGGGCGCCAGGACTGGTTCAACGCCTGGCTGATCATGGCGTTCGGGTCGCCGGAATCCCCCGTGTCGTTTCCGCCACCGGCCAGCTCCAACAGCAGGTCCTGCGCCTTGGGGCGCCGCTCCGCCTCCTTGGCCAGAGCGGCGGGCACCAGCCGGTCCAAGGGGGCGTCCAGCTGGCCCAGCTGTGGCTCGGCGAACAACACCCGCTTGCCCAGGGTCATTGCGTCACCGTTGCCGAAGGGGTGTTGTCCGGTCCCGGCGAATGCCACGAGACATCCCCAGGCGAAAATGTCGGCCGCGGTGGTGACCGTCTCTTCCAGGAGCTGCTCCGGCGCCATCCAGCCCGGACTGCCCATCACGATCCCGGTCTGGGTGTGGCTCGTGGCCGTGTTCAGTGCACGGGCGATCCCGAAGTCGATCACGCGGGGGCCGGACAGCGACAGGAGGACGTTGGCGGGTTTCAGGTCTCGGTGTACCAGGCCGGCTCCGTGGATTGCCGCCAGCGCGGCGGCCACCCCCAGGGAGAAACCGTGCAGGGTACTCGAGTCGAGCGCGCCGTGCGTGGCGATGTGCTCGGCCAGCGCCGTGCCCGCGATGTACTCGGTGACCATGTACGGCCGGTTCTCGAAGGTGCCATGGTCGATGATCTTGGCGGTGCAGAACGACGCGACCCGCTGTGCGTTCTCCATCTCGTCCCGGAAGCGTGCCCGCGTCGCCTCGTCGAAAGCCAGCTCGGGGCGGATTACTTTGATGGCGACCAGCGCGTCACGCTGGGGGGTGCGGCCCAGATAGACCGTACCCATGCCGCCGCTGCCCAGGCGTCCGGCCAGCATGTAGGGACCGATGGACGCCGGGTCCCCGGCGGCCAGCGGCTCCAGATTCTTTGGGAGCCCATCCGGCGGCAAGCGATCCTCCCCGACGGTGTCCACACTCCGTCTGGCCCCAAAGGTAGCGGTGAATGCTTCGGTGCACCCACCTCAGGGCCACACTGTTCCCAGCCGAGTCTAGGGCCGAAAAGATCCCGATTTCTGGGGGAGACTCACCGCGGCGACCCGACACCGGACGTACGGTGGTGAGACTTCCTCTACGATTGGGGACTCGTGACCGCTGCAACCACCGTAACCGTCCGCGTACCAGCGAAGGTAAACCTCCAGCTCGCGGTGGGGCCAGCGCGGGAAGATGGATACCACGAACTGGTCAATGTCTTCCACGCTGTTTCACTGTACGACGAGGTTACCGTGCGGCGGCCGGATTCGGCCGCTCGGGTGAGTGGCATATCCCTGTCTGGCGCCACCGGATCGGATGTTCCCCAGGACAGCACCAATCTCGCCGCGCGCGCTGCCGAGCTGCTGGCGCACCGCATCGGGTACCGCGGCGGAGTCGACCTTGGTGACCTTGTCGACCTTCGGATCCACAAGGCCATCCCGGTCGCCGGCGGTATGGCCGGGGGCAGCGCCGACGCCGCGGCGGCGCTCCTCGCCTGCGCCACACTCTGGAACACCGGACACACGGTCTCCGAGCTGGCTCCGCTCGCCGCGGAGCTCGGCAGTGACGTCCCCTTCGCGTTGATGGGGCACACCGCCGTGGGACGGAGCCGTGGGGAGCAGCTCACCCCGCTTACCTGCACTGTCACCCTGCACTGGGTGTTCGCTCTCGCGCATGGTGGCCTGTCCACGGCTGAGGTGTATCGCGCCTACGACCGCATCCGGCCCCAGGCGCCCGAGCCCGAGCTTTCGCACGCGCTCACGCGGGCGCTGGAGGCCGGGGACGCGGCGGCCGTGGGCCAGGCCTTGCACAATGATCTCCAGCCTGCGGCGTTGGACCTGCGGCCGGAGCTGGCCCGGACGCTCCAGGCCGGAGCCGATGCCGGGGCACTCGGTGGGATCGTGTCCGGATCCGGACCCACCTGTGCGTTTCTTGCCCGGGACGGGGAGCATGCCCGGGAGTTGGCCGCCGAACTCGAGTGGTCTGGGACGTGTCTGCGTACCGTGTGTGCCCATGGGCCCGTGCCGGGTGCCACCCGCACCCAGGGCTGACCGCTGATCCCATGTTCGGACGCGGGGTGCCGGGGCTCGCCCTCGGGGCGGGATCGGGGTCGGCCGGAGGCCGCTGCGGTCCCCGCACCCCCACATGCCGACAACGACGGCGGGCAGCCGGCGCGGGGTTGTGGGCAGGCCAGGACGCTCCTAATCTAAAGTTATCTTTAGGTCAAGGTCGGAGGTCGTTTTGTGAGCCAGCTTCCCGCCCGCCTTACTATCGGCCAGGTCGCCGAACGCAGCGGACTACCGCGTAGCACTCTGCGCTTCTATGAAGAGCGTGGCATCATCCACTCCGAGCGCAACAGTGGCAA
The DNA here is from genome assembly GCF_031628175.1 of Lipingzhangella rawalii. Classification (NCBI taxonomy): domain Bacteria; kingdom Bacillati; phylum Actinomycetota; class Actinomycetes; order Streptosporangiales; family Nocardiopsidaceae; genus Lipingzhangella; species Lipingzhangella rawalii. Next base: position 430,013 of record NZ_JAVLVT010000003.1, read on the forward strand.
CCAACGTCGCTATCCGCGACACATCCTGCGCCGGCTCGCCTTCATCACCGCCGCGCAACGCATCGGCCTCACCCTCACCCAGATTCGTGCGGCCCTGGACACCCTTCCCGACGGTCGCACGCCCAGGGTGGAGGACTGGCGGCGGCTGTCCACCCGCTGGCATGCCGAGCTGGAGGCACGCATCGACGCCTTGCAGCGTCTGCGGGACAATCTCACCGACTGCATCGGTTGTGGATGTCTGTCCCTCAAGACCTGCACCATGATGAACGCCGATGACGAGCTGAGCGCCTACGGCCCCGGCGCACCCTTCCTCAAACCGGTCCAGGACGGTGGTCTCAGCACCGAGGAGCCCGCGGAGCCCGAGGAGTAGGCCATGCCGCGCCCCGGGACCGGGACAGTGTGCCGCCACCCACCCCGGGCTGGGCACCGCCACCCGGGCTCCCGCAGCCGCGACGGACCAGTCAGTTCTCCGCAGCCCGCACAATGAGAGCGATGAATCTTGTCAACCTTCAGGACGTTTCGCTCGCCTACGGACCACTCGTACTCCTCGACACCGTCTCTCTCGGCGTCGACACGGGTGAACGAATCGGGGTCGTGGGGCGCAACGGCGGCGGGAAGTCGACCCTGGTGTCCGTGCTCGCGGGAGACACCATCCCGGACAGCGGGCGCGTGGTGCACGCGCGGGATCTTCGGGTGGGTGTGCTCCAGCAACGTGACGCCTATCCCCAGGGCACGGTGGGCTCTTACGTCCTCGGGGACTGGGCCGAACACGAGTGGGCCGGCAATGCCCGCATCCGCGACATCCTGGGGGGCCTCCTCGGGGGCTGGGATCTGGACGCGCCGTTGGAGGGTCTCTCTGGTGGGGAACGGCGGCGCGTCGCTCTCGCCCGCCTGCTCGTCGATAGCCACGACCTGTTGATTCTCGACGAGCCCACCAACCATCTCGATATCGAGGCGATCGCCTGGCTCGCCGAGCACGTGCGTGGCCGCTCGGAGTCGGTGGTCGTGGTCACCCACGACCGCTGGTTTCTGGACGCCGTCACCACCCGCACCTGGGAGGTGGTCGACGGCAGGGTGGAGCGCTACGAGGGCGGATACGCCGCCTATGTCCTCGCGAAGGCGGAACGGGAGCGCCTCGCGGCCGCTGCGGAGGAACGCCGCCAGAACCTCATGCGTAAGGAACTGGCGTGGCTGCGTCGGGGTGCCCCCGCGCGAACCTCCAAACCCAAATTCCGGGTGGAGGCCGCCAACACCCTCATCGCGAACGAGCCACCCCCACGGGACACAGTGGAGCTTGTCCGGTTCGCCAGCGCACGGCTCGGAAAGACCGTCATCGATGTCACCGACGCGACCCTCACCGCGGGACCACACACCCTGCTGGAACGTCTGACCTGGCAGCTGGGCCCCGGCGATCGGGTCGGGGTCGTGGGGGGAAACGGATCCGGGAAGACCTCCCTGCTGTCCCTGCTGGCCGGGGAACAGGAGCCGGACAGCGGGCGGGTGCGGCACGGCACGACCGTACGTCTGGCGCACCTGTCCCAGGGGCTCACCGAACTGGACCCGCAGGCGCGTCCCCTGCGTGCGGTGGAGGAGGTGCGTCAGCGGATCCAGGTGGGCAAGCGCGAGTACAGCGCCAGCCAGATGCTGGAGCGTTTCGGCTTCCGGGGGGAACGCCAGTGGACCCCGATCGGGGAACTGTCCGGCGGGGAGCGTCGCCGCCTCCAGCTGCTGCGGCTTCTCATGGACGAGCCGAACGTGCTGCTCCTCGACGAGCCCACCAACGATCTGGACATCGAGACCCTCACCGAACTCGAAGACCTGCTCGACGGCTGGCCCGGATCCCTGGTCCTCGTCAGTCACGACCGCTATTTTCTGGAGCGCATCACGGACCAGATCCATGGTCTGCTCGGTGACGGTGGTCTCACCATGCTTCCCGGTGGGGTGGACGAGTATCTCCGCCGCCGCGCCCAGACCGCCGCACCGGGCCAGCCGGCCGCCGGCCGGACAGCACAACAGCGCCGGGGGCACACCGACGGTGCGGCCCCACAGGATGGGGGGCAGGCGCTGGCCGGTGCGGAAGCTGGCAGCGCAGCCCTCAGCGCCGCGGAGCAGCGGACGGTCCAGAAGGAAATCCAGCGGATCGAACGGCAGCTGGACCGGATCTCGGCGCGGGAGTCCGAGTTGCACACCACGATGGCCGAGAACTCTTCCGACTACACGCGCATGGCCGAGCTGGACGCCGAACTGCGTAAGCTCCAATCCCAACGCACGGAGCTGGAGGAGCGGTGGTTGGCCGAGGCCGAGCGCCTGGACTGAGCCCCGGCCGCTCTCGCCGTGACTGCGTGACCGGCCCCCGGGGCGGGGTGGGTGTATGCATGGCTGTCGCGGCGCGGCCCTGGCGGCGGTCCTGTCGGCGACGGCCGGATGCCGTTGCCACATCGGGTGGGAGCGGTCCCGCACGCCCGGACCGCTCCCACCCCGAAAGCCCGCGTGCCCCGCTGCCTAGTGCTGGCGTGACCTACCGGGTGGGCATCTCCGGGCACCCCAGCCATAGCTCTCCCGCGTCCATACCAGGCCACAACACACCGCCGGGCCGGGCATGCGCGGCTGGCGTAGCAGACACCACTCTCGCTCTGGGGTGACACGCCGGCACCCTCCGTATTCACGGCTGGTTTAGGTCCACCGTGCTACGTTCCGCACGGACGGGCCGAGTGCTCCGGCGACGGGGGTGGCCGGGGCGTCGGCGGGGGAGATGCGAACCCGAATGGGCAAGCCCGCCCCGCCGGGACCGGGAGTGGTACGCGGCCGCGTCATCTCTGGGCTTATCGGGGGGCGTATGCGTACGCAGGTGAGTCGGATCGATACGGCGGACGTGTTGCGCCTGCGGCCCGCGGAGTTACCACCGGCGCCGGGACAGCTCGTGTTGTGGCCTGCGGACCAGGAACGTGTCTCCGTCCCCGTTCCCGTCCCGACGCAGCACAACGCGGGGGAGCTGACCGCGGACCTGAGCGGGGCGGCCCTCACCGTCGGCACCTGGGAGGTGTTCGTGACGGTCGATGGGCAGGGAACCCAGCCGGTCCACACCGAGGATCCCGGGCTGAGTCTGGCCGACTGGTCGACCTACCTCACCGGGCCGCGGGACCGGGAACTGCGTGTGGTCCGGGCCCCGGACGGGCGGCTTCTGGTGCGGATGCGCCCGGTCCGTCCCTATGTCGAGGTGTCCTGGATCGAGGTGGACGACGCGACCATCACCCTGACCGGAACCCTCGCCTACACGCGGCGCGAGCGTGGTCACCGTACTGCTGTTCTGCTCGCTCGGCACCGGGGGACCAAACACCGCGTGCGAATGCCCGCCGAGGTGGCGGACGGAACCGTGCGGGCCCATCTGCCCGTCACCGAGCTGTGCTCCCCGCCCACCTCCGGCTCCGATGCTGCCGACACGGAAGCCCCGCATGGGCGGGCGCCCCGCCACGGCACGAACCGGATCTGGGACGTCTGGCTGTGTCCGGACGACGGCCAGCGCTCCCTACGGCTCGGTACCCACGCCGATGACATCCCCGCGCGCAAGAAGCAGCTGGTGCTGCCGGCCGCCCGCCCCTCGGGGGCCTGGTCCGGATGGCGGATCCAGCCGTACTACACCATGCACAACGAGTTCGCGCTGCGCGTGGCCGGGCCGGACGCGGACGGCCACGGTGACGTCACACCGGCAGTGGAGGCCTGATGCGGATCGCAATCCTGATCGGAAACGGCTACGGCATGGGTGGCACCATCCGTACCGTGGTCAATCTTGCCCACGCACTCGGTACTCACCACGACGTGGAAATCGTGAGTCTCGTCCAACAGCACGAGCAACCGTTCTTCGAGCTGCCCGCCGGCGTGGGCATGCGCAATCTCGTCCCCAGCCGGAGTTGGCCCGCCCGGCCGGCCCAGGGCTGGCCGGATCGCGTCCTGGAGCGGATTCCGAGCCCGCACCTACCCCGCGCCGAGGCACGGGGACGGGGGGCACTCTTCAATGTGCGCACGGAACGGGCCCTGCGCCGGTATCTGAGTGCCACCGACGCCGACGTCGTCATCGGAACCCGTCCCGGGTTGAACCTGTTGCTGGCGCGCTGGGCGCCCCGTTCGGTGCTGCGGATCGGACAGGAGCACGTGCACTTCTCCCACCACTCCGGGGACACGCGTGGCGCGATCCAGCGCTGGTATCCGCGGCTGGACGGCCTGACCGTGCTGACCGAAGCCGACCGGCGCGACTACGCGGCGGCCCTGCGGCCCGAGTCGGGGTGGCTCACCACGATGCCGAACCCGCTGCCACCGGGCGACTATCCCCGATCCCGCCTGGAGAACCCGATCGTGGGGGCGGTGAGCCGGATCACTCCGATCAAGCAGTTTCCGAAGCTCCTGGAAGCGTTCGGAAAGGCCACCCGGGATCGTCCGGACTGGCAGCTGCGCATCTACGGGCGCGGCCAGAGCCTTCCCCAGGTGCGCCGCGCGATCCTCGACCTCGGCTTGCACAACCAGGTGGCGCTGATGGGGCCCACCGCGGATGTCTTTGGCGAGCTCGCCAAATGTTCCGTCGTCGGGGTCAGTTCGCGTGCCGAGGGGTTTGGTATGAGCATCGTTGAGGCGTTCGCGGTGGGCGTTCCGGTGGTGAGCTTCGACTGTCCGCACGGGCCGGCAGAGATCATCACCCACGATCACAACGGCCTGCTCGTTGCCAACCAGGATGTCTCCGCCCTCGCGGCAGGGCTGGCCCAGCTCATGGAGAACACGGAGCGACGGCGGCGGATGGGGGCCGCTGCGCGTGCCACCTCTGTTCACTACAGCCCGGATGTCATCGCCGACCGTTGGGATGCCTACCTACGGCAACGGATCACGGCACGCCATGGCCAGCTGCGGGTGTCGTCCTGAGACGGTTCGGGCGGCACCGTCCGGGCCACGCGCCCGGGTGGGTGCTGCGCTGGGGCGGGCGTCGGTCGGGGTGACCTTCGCCTCGCTCGTCGTCGATGTGGGTGGGCGATACCCGTGCGGGCGGCCACGCCTCGTATCGTGCGGGATATGAGTTCGGATCGCGATGTGGATCACCCGCCCGAGGCCACTCCTGCCGGGATGCGCCGTGCCCTGGCTCGAGCCCGGGACGGCAAGACTCTGGACGAGAGTGAGGCCGTCACCCTGCTCCAGGCACGCGGGCAGGATCTGGACACCCTCCTGGGCCATGCCGCACGGGTGCGGGACGCAGGGCTGGACGGGGTCGGGCGCAGCGGCGTCGTCACCTACAGTCGCAAGGTGTTTCTGCCTGTGACCAGGCTGTGCCGGGACCGCTGCCACTACTGCACCTTCGCCACCGTCCCGGGCAAGGTGGAGGCCCCGTTCCTGGAGCCGGACGAGCTCGTGGCGATCGCCCGTCGCGGCGCAGAGCTCGGCTGCAAGGAGGCCCTGTTCACCTTGGGGGACCGGCCGGAGGACCGCTGGGACGTGGCGCGGGAATGGCTGGAAGAGCGAGGCTATGCGGACACCCTGTCCTATGTGCGGGCTGTGGCGATTCAGGTCCTGGAGCAGACCGGATTGCTGCCCCATCTGAATCCGGGCGTGTTGACCTGGTCCGACTTCCAGCGGCTCAAGCCGGTCGCGCCGTCCATGGGCATGATGTTGGAGACCACCTCCGAGCGTCTGTTCACCGAGCGCGGCCAGCCCCACTTCGGCAGTCCGGACAAGGACCCGGCCGTGCGTCTGCGTGTGCTGGAGGACGCCGGCCGGTCCAGCGTGCCGTTCACCACCGGCCTGTTGCTGGGTATCGGGGAGAGCCTGGCCGAACGGGTGGACACCATCCTCGCGATTCGGCGCGCGTCCCGGGCGCACGGCGCGATCCAGGAGGTGATCGTGCAGAACTTCCGTGCCAAGCCGGACACGGCCATGATGCACCGTCCCGATGCCGAACTGGAGGATCTGGCCGCGACCATCGCGGTCACACGCCTGCTGCTGGGGCCCCGGGCCCGCATCCAAGCTCCGCCCAACCTCATCGGTTCCGAGTACGACCTCATGCTGCGTGCGGGCATCGACGACTGGGGTGGGGTGTCCCCGCTGACCCCCGACCACGTGAATCCCGAGCGTCCGTGGCCCCAGCTGGACGAGCTGGCAGCACGAACGGAGGCCGGAGGGTACCGTCTGGCCGAGCGACTGACGATCTATCCCGAGTACGCCCGCCTCGGCGAGCCCTGGCTGGACCCACGGCTGTCCGAACACGTCTCGGCACTGCTGGACCCCGAGACCGGGCTGGCACGGCCAGACGTCGTGCCCGAGGGGCGCCCCTGGCAGGAGCCGGAGGGCCTGGCCGCTGGTGGGCGCACCGATCTGCACACCGACATCGACAGTGCCGGCCGGAGTGGCGACCGCCGCAGTGACTTCGACGTGGTTTACGGCGACTGGTCCGAGCTGGCGGAGCGCGCCGCGTCCACCGGGGCTTCCGGGGCGGGAGCCGCGCAACGGTTCGACCCGGATATCCGTGCCGCCCTGCGGCAGGCCGAAGCGGATCCGGCCGGGCTTACCGATCGGGAGGCCCTCGCCCTCCTGCACGCCGACGGGCCAGAGCTGGAGGAACTGACCGATCTCGCCGATCGGGTGCGGCGGGACACCGTCGGTGACGAGGTGACCTACGTCGTCACCCGCAATATCAATTTCACCAACGTCTGCTACACCGGTTGCCGGTTCTGCGCCTTCGCGCAGCGGCGCACCGACGCCGACGCCTACACCCTCTCCCTGGACCAGGTGGCCGACCGGGCCGTGGAGGCGTGGGAGGCCGGAGCCACCGAGGTGTGTATGCAGGGCGGTATCCATCCCGACCTGCCGGGAACGGCCTATTTCGATCTGGTGCGTGCGGTGCGTGCGCGCGTTCCTGACCTGCACGTGCACGCGTTCAGTCCGATGGAGGTGGTCAACGGGGCCGCCCGCACCAACCTGTCGGTGCGGGACTGGCTGACCCAGGCTCGCGAGGCGGGGCTGGGCTCTCTTCCGGGAACGGCCGCCGAGATCCTCGACGATGATGTGCGGTGGGTGTTGACCAAGGGCAAGTTGCCCGCCAGCGACTGGATCGAGGTGGTCACCACCGCCCACGAGCTGGGTCTGCCCACCACGTCAACCATGATGTACGGCCATGTGGACTCCCCGGAACACTGGGTGGCACACATTCGGCTGTTGGGCCGGTTGCAGGACCAGGCGCGCGAACGCACCGGCCGGGACGGCTTCACCGAGTTCGTGCTCCTGCCGTTCGTGCACACCAACGCCCCGATCTACCTGGCCGGGCTCGCGCGGACCGGCCCCACCCTGCGGGAGAACCGGGCCGTGCACGCCTTGGCGCGGCTGTTGCTACACGGGCGGATCGACAACATCCAGTGCTCCTGGGTCAAACTGGCCGAGGACACCTGCCGCCAGCTCCTCGCGGGCGGGGTGAACGACGTGGGGGGAACCCTGATGGAGGAGACCATCAGCCGCATGGCCGGCTCCGAGTCCGGGTCGTTCAAGACGGTCAGTGACATCCGGGCACTCGTGGAGCCGACCGGGCGACCGTTGCGGCAACGCGACACCTGCTACGGGGAGGTTTCTGCCGAGCGCCAGGCCGCGGCGGTGGCCAGCGACGGGGTCGCCGCGAGTGTGCGGCGTCCACAGCTGCCCGTGGTGTGACGCCGCTGGTCGCATCGCCTGCGCCGGGTGGGCAGACCGCCGGGGCCGGCTGGTTCGGAGGGCTCTCCACGGAGATCACCCCGCCGTGCGGCCGGTCCCCGTGGAGCACGACGTCCGCTGGTCACCGTGCTGGCAGGTGCGGTTCCGTCAGGTCCAGCTCCCGGCGTAGCGCCTGGAACATCTCGTGCCCGATCTCTCCGTCGTCGTAGAGGCGGGACAGCGCCTCCCGTTCCGCGCGGGTGATCTCGTTGCGGAGGAACACCGTGCCGTGCCGCGTCGGCGGCACCTCGGTGCCGGACGTCTCGTCCGAGCCGGGCTGGATCGTGGCCAGCCGCGCCTGGGCCTGACGCACCCGCAGGGCGTGCAGTTCGCGGTAGGTCTGCGCGGCTGGCGCATCCACCCGCTCGTCCGCTGTCAGTTCGTCGATGCGCGCCAGGGCCGCACGCCCCATCGCCAGCTGGGCCCGCGCGAGCTCCTCGCGGGAGTCGTCGGCGCTGGTCATACCGAGCCAGCGCAGCAGGGGCGCCAGGGTCATTCCCTGACCCACCAGGGTGGTCAGCACGACGGTTCCGGCGAGGAACAGTAGCACGGGTCGGTCCGGGAACGGCTCGCCGTCCAGCGTCAGCGGCAGCGACATCGCGATAGCCAGGGAGATTGCACCGCGGGGGCCACTCCAGCCCACCACCAGGCGCTCCGCCGGCGTTCCCGGGTCCCAGCCGAGACGGCCCGGCAAGTACCGCGTCAACGGTGCCACCACCAGTTGCCACACCAGACGCACCCCCACGACGGTGAGGACCACGAGTGTCGCGGTCCACAGCAGCGCCGCCGGGGAACGCTCCGGCAGGATCTCGAACACCTCGTGCAGCTGTAGCCCCAGCAGGACGAACAGGACCGATTCCAGGAGCGCGACCACCCCGTGCCAGATGGTGCGCCCCGTGGCGCGAACCCGAGCCGGCAGCAACCCTTCGCCGCGCGTGCCCAGGTAGAATCCGGCGACCACGGCCGCCAGCACCCCGGAGAAGCCCGCCTGTTCGGCGGGAATGTAGGCGAGGAACGGGGTCAGCAGGGAGATCACCAACTGGGTGTTGCCGTCCCGTACCCGGGCCCGTGCGGCGGCGATCACCAGGGCACAGACGAGGCCGTACACCAGGCCTCCGGCCACCACCCACACCAGCTCACCCACCCCGTCGGCGAAGCCGACGGGCTGCACCATCGCCGACACGGCCAGGCCGAACAGGGTTAGCGCCACACCGTCGTTGATCAGACTCTCGCCCTCCAGCAGGGTCACGATGCGGCGGGGCGCCCCCACCCGTTTCAGAACGGCCGACGCCGCGACCGTGTCGGTCGGGGCCACCGCCGCACCCAGGGCGATCGCGGCCGGCCAGGTCACGTCCGGAAGCACCAGGTAGGTGATGCCGGCGATCGCGAAGGCGGTGACCAGGGTGGTGACCACGGCGAGTGCCACGATCGGGCGTGCCTCGGCACGCAGCTCCCGGGGGGCGGAGAAGAACGCGGAGCTGAAGACCAGGGGAGGAAGGAATACGAGCAGGACCACCTGCGGGGGCACCTCGACCTCCGGCAGCCCGGGCACGTATCCCACCGCGAGACCGAGGAGCACCAGCACGATCGCGTCCGGGATACGCACACGCCCCGCGAGGAGGCGGCCGGCCAGCACGAGGAGGACGATCCCGAACCCCACCAGGATGTGGTTCTCCGCGGACACTGTTCCTCCCCGCCTCCTCGCCTCCTCTCTGCGTATCCAGCCTGGCAGCGTCAGCGGCCGGAGGGTGGGAGGAACACGGCGAAGCGGGGGCACCGCATACCACCGTGTGCCCTTGGACGGGGAGCGAGCGTTGCCGAAGCGCAGCACCACCCACCACGTGCCCCCGAGCTTGGCCAGTGTAAGTCCGGACCAGCTCAGCGCACCGTGAGAAAGGCCTCAGTATCCCGCGGGGCGCGTTCCGGGGGTGGTGTCGCGGGGTGGCCCACAGCCACGGCTCCCATTGGTTCCCACCCGGGGTCCAAATCGAGCTGCGCGCGCACCACCTCCGGGCAGAACATGGTTGAGGATACCCACGCCGATCCCAGGCCCTCCATGGTTAGGCCGACCAGAAGATTCTGCACTCCCGCTCCCATCGCCACCAGGAACATGGAGCGCTCCGCCGTAGCCCGGCGGGCGTCGGGATAGGTGTGGGCTCCGTCGGCGACGAGGCAGGGAACCACCAGGTAGGGGGCGTTTCGCAGCACCTGGCCCCGGCGCGTCCGGCGGGTGATCGCCTCGGAACTGAACCCGTCCGCCCGGAGGTCCGCGATCCAGGCGTCCAGCATGGCGTCCAGTAGTTTCTGCCGCCGCTCCGGGCTCTCCACCAGCACGAACCGCCAGGGCGTGGTGTGGTGGGGTGCGGGGGCCGTCACCGCGGTCGCCACGGCGCGGCGTACCGCAGCGGGGTCGACCGGGGCGTTGCTGAACTCGCGGATGGTGCGCCGCGCGCCGACCACGTCCCTGGAGCCGTACCGGAACATGTCCTCGTCGGCGGGCCGGATCAGGGCGCGCGCTCCGTCGCCGTCCGCCTCGGTGACGAGGTGGTTCAGCCCCTCCACCACGGCGACGGGGGTTCCGGCTGCCTTTCCCTTGACGAGGTCGCCGGCCGCGGCCACCTCGTCGGCCACGGCACGAAGGGTGACCTCCAGAGTGTTGCCGTACCCGTCCCGGGTGCCGCGTAGGTCCTGTACCGCCTCCAAGCCGGCCGCGCCGAGGGCGACGTCGGTCTGCCCCGTGCGCCAGGGACGTCCGAAGGTGTCAGTGATGACGATCGCCGGCCGGGATCCACAGTGGTGTGCGATGCCCGCGCGTAGGTGCCGTGCACTCGCGTCGGGATCCTCCGGAAGGAGTAGGGCGTGATCGGGGGGGACGTTGGAGGTGTCGACTCCCGCCGCCGCCATCACGTAGCCGTGCCGGGTCTGCACGATCCGCCCCCCGGAGGGCAGCCGCGCCACGACGCGCTCCGTCTCCCGGTCAATGGCACTGTCCCGGTCCACGCGGACCAGGCGCCCCTCGGACTTGCTCACCACTTTCGACGCCACCACGAGCACGTCTCCGTCGCGGGGCTGGGCGTGGGTGGCCAGCAGCGCGGCCAGGTCGTCTCCGTGCCGGACCTCGGGGAGCCCGGAGACGGCACGGAGGCGGAGCTGGTCGGCGGATTCGCTCACCGATTCTCCTTCTCCTTCTGTAGGTCCCAGGCCAGGTCGAGTGCTGCCTGGGCAATCTCGGCCGTGGTGGATGTGTCGTGCATGTACAGCGGTCGGGCGCGCACGGTGGTGCCCGGGACCGTGTCCAGGACGCCGCGGTCGCTGTCATCGACCAGCCAGCCGTCTAACAGGTCGGGGCCGTAGTGTCGTGCCACCGCGGCGGCGCTGGTTTCGACCCCGATCGCGCGCAGGCACGCGTCGGCCATGCCACGCACCGGCGCGTTACCGATGATGGGGGAGACTCCCACCACAGTCTTCGGGAGCAGGGCCGAACGGATACCCGGGACGCTGAGAATGGAGCCGATGCTGACCACCGGGTTGGATGGGGGAAGCAGGATCACGTCCGCGGCCTCGATCGCCGCCAGGACTCCCGGTGCTGGTCGTGCCTCGTCGGCTCCGACGCTGCGGAATCCGTGGGCGGTGAGGCGTGCGCCGTGGCGAACCCACCATTCCTGGAAGTGCAGCTCCCGAGGTCCGGTGTCCGCACTGACCCGGACATGCGTTTCGACCGGGTCGTCGGTCATCGGGATCAGCTCCACACCGGGCTGCCACCGGGCACACAGGTGGGCGGTCACCGTGGACAGCGGTGTTCCCTCCGCCAGCATCCGGGTCCGCACGATGTGGGTTGCGAAATCTCGGTCGCCCAGAGTGAACCACTGGGGCTGTGCCCCGTAGGCGGCCAGCTCCTCGCGGACGGTGAAGGTTTCGGCGGCGCGCCCCCATCCCTGTTCCGTGTTGATGCCCCCGCCCAGGGTGTACATCACAGTGTCCAGATCCGGACACACGCGCAGCCCGAATAGGGTGATGTCGTCCCCGGTATTTCCGATTACGGTGATTTGGTCCCTGGTGGTACCTGTGGCCATGGCGGCCCGCAGTCCCTCGAGGAAGCGTGCGCCGCCGATCCCCCCGGCCAGTACGACTGTTCGCATGTGTCCAAGTCTGGCAGGCTGGACCTGTGGTTGCGCCGCGCCCTGTGGCGCATGCCTGCGGGTGGCGGGATCCCCCGGGGCGGCAAGCGAGGGTGTCCGAGGCTGGGAGCCGAGTGCACAGGCCGTCGTGCAGGGTGGGACACCTGGGGCGCGCCTCATGTGTTTCCCTAGACAACGTGACGATATGCCAGACTTCCTCCGACGTCATGGGGAAGTATGCGGAGGGAACTTCTCTTGAACAGTGAAGCCATCGAACGGCTGCGTGAGCCGGCCTCCTGGGTCCTGCTCGGTGTGGTGATTCTCAAGCAGCTCGCGGCCCTCATCTATATCGCCTCCCGCAATGATGTGGGGGCGGGCATCGGGGAGACGGTGTACTCCAGTGCCATGGTCTCCGCGCGGGAGGACACCTTCGGGCCGGTAACCGTGCTCCTGGTGGTGGTTGCTGTGGGGCTGATGGTGATGGCGCGGGAGAAGTCCCCGCGCACCCCGGTCGTGGCGTGGTTCGGGATCGTCCTTCTGGGGATCTCCGCGCTGTTTGGCCTGGTCACGTTGATCATGCACTTCGTTGCCTACGGCTCGGCGAATATGGGAACCGCGTTCAGTGGATTCTTCGTGAGCCTGGGGTACCTTGCGGTGGTCGTGGTCGCTGGCCTGGCGTTGATCTTCGCGACGATGAACCCGGCGCTGGTGCCCAAGAACACGCCACCGCAGCAGTCGATGCCGCAGCAACCGGCCTACACCGGGGCGCAGCAGTCCTTCGCGCAGCAGCCCTACGGGCAGATGGATGCGTCCCAGACCGGAGCCTACGCTCAGCAGGGGTACGCGCAGCAGGGATATGCGCAGCCGGATCCCACACAGACGGGTGGCTATGCCCAGCAGGGCTACACCCAGCAGGGGTACGCGCAGCAAGGGTACGCGCAGCAGGGGTACGCGCAGCCGGATCCCACACAGACGGGTGGCTATGCCCAGCAGGGCTACGCTCAGCAGGGGTACGCGCAGCAGGGGTATGCGCAGCCGGATCCCACACAGACGGGTGGCTATGCCCAGCAGGGCTACACCCAGCAGGGATATGGCCAGCAGGCGGCCTACCAGTATCCCTCGGGGGGGCAGCAGGCGGCCTACCAGGATCCGTCCGGCGGCCAGCAGGCGGCCTACCAGTATCCCTCCGGCGGCCAGCAGGCCGACTATGGACAGGGTGCGAGTTGGTCACAGCAGTCCTACGGGCAGTACCAGCCGGAGGCATACCAGGGCCAGTCCGGATACAACACCGCCGGGCAACCTGTGTACGGCTCCTACGCCACCGGGACCGGAGCCTCTGGTGAGGCCGCTGCCGAAGGACAGTCCACCACTGATTCTGGCGATCTGCCACAGGGCTGGTATCGGGATGAGTAACCGGTAGCAACTCTGGCATAGGAGGACCAAACCGGCCCGGGTGAACCGTCGTTTGCCCGGGCCGACGTGTGTATTCGTCCGAATGTCACGGCACGTGCTTGACGTGGAACGGGAGCGGCACGTGTAATTTCGGTTGGATGTGATTACACCCTCCCGGGGGTCCGAAGGGGAGGGTGGACCGAGGGGGCAATTAGGAGGTGCGCATGGGCGAGTTCATTCCGCTCGCGCACGGTAGCGATGAGGATCTGAGCTGGCAGGAGCACGCCTTGTGCGCGCAGACCGATCCCGAGGCGTTCTTCCCGGAGAAGGGGGGATCGACGCGGGAGGCGAAGAAGGTCTGCCAGTCGTGCGACGTTCGCACGGAGTGCCTGGAATACGCGTTGGAACACGATGAACGGTTCGGTATCTGGGGGGGACTCTCCGAACGTGAGCGGCGAAGGATCAAGAAGGCCGCGGGACAGGATTTCGACTTTCTGAGCGATGTGCTCTGAGGATTGATGGGTTCTGACCAGCGGTAACGTGCTCCGGAACAATTGTTCCGGAGCACGTTCTTTTTACAGCCTGGGGTGTTTTTGTATGGATCGGGGACGTGCGTCGGTTTTAGGTAGTTGTGCCTGGGCTGACCGGTTTCGGTGCCGAGGGGGCGGTGTGCGGGACACGTCCCCGTGTCGCCGGGACACCCGGTTCCCAGCGTGCTCTGGCACACCCATCGTCCCGATAAGCTGAGTTCGCGGTATCGGATAGGCCAGAATGGTCCCCATCCGTGCGTTGTGGCGCTGGGACGCCGTGGCGAAGCAGGTTCTTGACGATGGAGGTGACCGCCCGAACCGTGCAATCGGCGGACCCAGCACGACACGTGGTCACGGTCGTCGTGGTCTCTCACGACGGATCCAGATGGCTACCGGAAACCCTGACGGCGCTGCGTGGGCAGTCCCGGCCCGTCCAGCGCGTTCTGGGAGTGGACACGGGATCACGGGACGACAGTCCCGAGATTCTGGCCGAACACATCGCCGGGGAGGCGGTCCTCCATCTTCCCCGGGACACCGGGTTCGGCGAGGCCGTCCGCGCCGCGGCCGAGCATCCACGAGCGCGACGCGCCGTGCCGGGGGCCTCCGACCGGGGCGACGCGATCGAGTGGCTGTGGCTGGTGCACGACGACTGCGTCCCCGATCCGCACGCCCTGGACCACCTCCTGCGAGCGGCGGACGAGTATCCCCACGCGGCGGTGCTGGGGCCGAAACTACGCGACCTCTTCGACCGTCGACTCCTCATCGAGGTGGGCGTCACCATCGACGGAGCGGGGCGGCGGGAGACCGGTCTCGAGGCGCGGGAGTTCGACCAGGGGCAGCACGACGGAACACGTCAGGTCCTCGCGGTTTCCAGCGCGGGCATGCTGGTCCGTCGGGACGTCTGGGAAGAGCTGGAGGGATACGACCCGGCACTTCCCCTCTTCCGCGACGACATCGACTTCTGCTGGCGTGCGGGAAGTGCCGGATACCGGGTTATGGTCGCTCCGGACGCCGTGGCCTACCACGCGGCTGCCGCCTCCCGGCGCCGACGGAGTATCGCGGTCGGGCGGGCCCACCCGCACCGGATCGACCGCCGGAACGCGGTTTTCGTGCTGCTGGCGAATCTTCCGTTCGCCGCCATGGTCCTAGCCCTGCTTCGGAACACCGTCGCCTCGGGGTTTCGGATGTTGTTCCAGCTCCTGGCGAAGCAACCGGCACACGCGCTGGACGAGCTGCTGGCCATAACCTCGATCCTGTTCCATCCGCTGCGCCTGGCCCGTGCCCGCGCCCATCGGCGGCGAACCCGGCGGCGCACCTACAGCGCGATCCAGCCCTTCCTCGCGCGCGGGGTGGTCCTGCGGCAGCTCGCCGAACGTGGTGCAAACCTACTGTCCGCCTCCACGGAGACGTCGGGACGGCACCAGGCCGGCGCGCCGGCCACGGACGAGGAAGAGATTCTCAGCGACCAGCAGGGGCTCCTCCGCCGTGCGGCCAAGCATCCGGGTGTGCTGCTCGTCGTGGCCCTGACCGTGGTCACTGTGGTTGCGGAACGTACCCTGCTGGGCGGAACCCGCCTGGGCGGTGGAGCGCTCCTGCCCGTAGGGGGCAGCGCCGCCGAGTTGTGGGGCACCTACGCGACCGGGTGGCACTCAGTCGGGGTCGGCTCCGACGCACCGGCGCCTCCCTATATCGCGGTGCTCGCGGTTGTTTCCACCGTACTGCTGGGCCAGACCTGGCTCGCGGTGACCATTCTGCTGTTGGGGTGCGTCCCCCTGTCCGGCCTCACAGCCTACCTGCTAGCCCGGCAGGTCCTCAGCTACCAGCCGGCACAGCTGTGGATGGCCGCTTCCTACGCCCTGCTTCCGGTCGCGACGGGTGCGATCGCCCAGGGGCGGCTCGGAACCGCGGTCGTGCACACCCTGATGCCCGTCCTCGGGCTGCTCGCCACCCGGATGCTGATGCAGCCGGCACGGGCCTCTCGGCGAACCGCGTGGCTGCTCGCGCTGGTGCTGGCCGTGGCCACGGCGTTCGTGCCCCTCGTGTGGGCGTTCTCCCTGCTCACCGCGGTGTTGGTTGCCCTCGCCTTCGGAAACGTCCGCGGGAGTCTCTACCGGAGCCTGGCCATTGTCCTGGTGGCGCCCCTGGTGCTGCTGCTTCCGTGGAGCCTCGGCCTGTTCCGCCATCCCGAACTGTGGCTGCTGGAGGCAGGGCTGCATCGGCCGGAGATCTCGGACGCCAGCCTCTCCGCTCCGGCCCTGTTGCTGCTGTCCCCCGGAGGGCCGGGAACTCCCCCCCTCTGGGTCACGCTGGGCTTCGTGGCTGCCGCACTGTGCGCGCTGCTCCTGCGCGGGCGCCGCATGCTCGTCGCCTCGGGATGGGCCATGGCCCTGTTGGGGATCCTGATCGCGATCCTGATGAGCCGCACCGTGCTCACCGCACCCGGGGGTGGCCCGGTGGCCGCGGCCTGGCCGGGCGTGGCCGTGGCCTTCGCTGCGACCGCGATGCTGCTGTCCGCGGGGATCGCCGCCCGATCCTTTCCGGATCTGTTCCGGGCCGGCGGAACACGCCGGGTATTCGCGAGCGTCGTAGCGCTGCTGGCCCTCACCACACCGGTGGCCTCCGCCGCGACCTGGATGTCCACCGGGGTCGAGGGTCCCCTCTCGACAACGGGCCAGTACGCCTTCCCCAGCCTGGCGGCCTCCCTCAGCGCCGACGGTACCGAGCCGCGCACCCTCGTCCTCCAGCCCGGTCCGGACCGAGCCAGCGTTGCCTACAGTGTGCTGCGTGGTGAACATCCGCAGCTCGGCGACGAACAGCTGTGGCCGGACCCTCGGGTCAGCGGGGAGCTGGACGAGACGGTGGCGGAGCTCGCCGCCGGTCGCGGCGGCGAGTCCGCGGCCGCTCTCGCCGAGTTCGGTATCCGCTACGTGGTTCTCGCGGGGGAGACCTCTGCGGAGGTCGACGACACCTTCGTGACCCGGCTCGACGGCACACCCCACCTGCGCCGGTTGAACCTGACCCCGAGCTTCGCCCTGTGGGAGCTGGATCTGGACACCGGACGAATGCGGATTCTCAGCCCCCAGGACCAGGACGCCGATGCTCCGCTGTCGCTGGAAACCGCCCCCGGTGTTGCCGACGATCCGACAGAGTCTGTGGACGTCCTGGAGGTCGACCCGGACGACATCAACCGGGTGGACGTGCCGGCAGGAGAAGCAGATCGCCTGTTGGTCCTAGCCGAACCCGCCGCGGCGGGATGGAGCGCCACCCAAGATGGAGTCGAACTGCCCCCGGTCGAGGTGGACACCGGAATGCAGGGCTTCGAGTTGCAGGATTCTGCCGGCACCGTGGAGATCGACCGGAGCGCGACGCCGCGGCCCCTGTGGCTGCTCCTCCAGGCGCTGTTGGTCGCCACCGTGATCGTGTTCGCACTCCCCGGGGCGCGGGGCGCCGACGGGCAGGACCAGGACCGGGACACTGAGACGGAACGACCCCGGCGCCCCACCCCGCGCCGGCCGGACCGGGCCATCGCACGGGTCAGAGCCCGGCGACGGGGGCGTCGGGCGCAGCAACGTGGACGGGCAGGCCGGAGGCACACGCGATGAGACTGTTCGTGGAGAACCGGTTCGCGCTGCTCGGGCTGGTGATGGTTGCCCTGTTCACCCTGTTGGCGGTGGCGCATCTCACGCGACCCGACTCCGAACTGGCGGCCCTGGACCGGGGGGAGGCCATGGTCGCTCCCGTCGAGTCGGCGGTTCGGGTGTGCCCGCACCCACCAGGCGGAGACGACGCGGAGATTCGCGTGTTCTCCGGGCCGCAGGATCTCGCGGAGCTCGGGGACGGGGAGGCCGACGCCCCGGGAAACGCCGGCGAAGCGATCGCCATGGCCAACACCCCGGACGAGGAGGTCCTGGCCGAGGGCGCGCCTCCCGGAGAGCCCTGGACCGTCGATCCGGGGGATGCCGACGAGCAGGTGGTGGTGCGCGCCTCCGGGCGTGCGGCCCAGGGACTGGAAGTGACGCAGTACACCGTTGGGGACGGAGACGGGGACGCAGCTGCCGCCGATCTGCGCTGTGGTGAACCGGGCCTGGGCGAGTGGTTCCTTGCGCCCGGGGGAGGGGATCTGGACGAGCTCGAACTGTTCCTCGCCAACGTCGACGACGCGGCCTCCACGGTCAACATCGACATCTACGCTGCCGACGGCCCCGTCTACGAGCCCGACCACCGTGGTATCGCCATCGACGCCCACGACGAGCTGAGTCTGGACCTGCTGGAGGCGACCGAGGTCTCCTCCGCCGTTGCGGTACATGTGCGTACCAACCGGGGACGGGTTGCCGCATCCCTGTTCGGAGGCTGGTCCGGCCCAGGTACGGAGTGGGTGCCCCCGGCCACCGCCCCCGCGGGGGACCAGGTGATTCCCGGGCTTCCCCCCGGGGGCGGTGCCCGGCAGCTGGTGGTGGCGACTCCCGAGGACCAGCCCGCCGAAGCACGGGTTCGCCTGTTCACCCCGGACGGGGAGGTGGAGCACGATTCCCTGGACCGGCTGGACGTGCCGCCCGCGGCCAGCGCCACCCTGAGCCTGGAGGGCCAACTGGACGAGGAACCCGCCACCGTGGTCGTGGAATCGGAGCAGCCGGTGGTCGCGGGCGTCATCATGACGCGGGACGGCGGCGACGCCGACGCCGCGTACACCGCCGCCGCACCGCCGTTGGAACAGCCACTCGACGCCCGCAGTCTCCTCACCCCCACCCCGGACACCGAGGGCGGTGGCAGTGTTGTCGTCGGGGCTCCGGACGCCGCGGCAGAGGTGCGGCTCATTCCGCTCCTCGACGAGGATGCGGACGCGTGGGTGCCGGGCCCGGTAACCGAGCTGTCCGTGGCGCGGGGACACACCGAGCAGTTGCCCCTGGACGAGCTGGACGGGGTGGACGACCTGGACGACGTGGGCGTCATCCAGGTTCTCCTGGCCGAGGGATCCGGCCCCGTGTACGCGGCGCACCTGGCCCGGCACAGCGCGGACGACGACACCTCGACCAGCATCCGTCCCCTGCGCGCGACCCCCGATCGTGTCGCACTCCCGGTCACCGGGGACAGTCTGTCCAGCGTCGTGCCCTGAATCTGCCAACAGGGCAACTCAGGGCACCGCATCCGTAGGGAAAGCCCCCGCGGCGGGTGGGTCAGGCGTCCGGGTCGATGGTCTCCGGTTCCAGCCCCAGCAGGTTGGCAACCTCCTCCACGACCGAGTCGTAGACGAGTGCCGCCATCTCCTCCGGCTCCCTGGTGCGGATCTCCACCGGTCTGCGGTAGATGACGATACGGGCTTTGCGCCCACCGTGGGTACCTTCCAGACGGGAGAACGGGATTCCGTCCTCACCGGTGATGCCTGGCGGTACCTGTGGCACGTTCTCCACGGTGAACTCCACGGAGGCGAGTTCCCGCGCCCATCGCCGCTCCAGGCGTTCCACGGCGTCGAAAACCAGCTCGTCGAAGAGCTGCGCGCGGGTGCGCGTCATGGGCAGCTCGCCCGGAGTGAGCGGGCCACGGATTCCTCGGCCGCGGCGCTCCCGGCGCAGCGCCCGGCCCCGCCGGCCCCGCGCGGTGTGGGAAGTAGGAGCTGTGTGAGCTGTGTGAGTCGTGTGGGCCGTGTGAGAGTGCACATGTCGCACGTCTTCGAGCCTAAGCGATCCTGCCCGCTGGCGCAGCCCCGACGGGCCAGTTCGTTGTCCGACATGTCGCCACCCGCCGGGCCGGTCCGTTCCGCGACGCTCGATACTGGCGTGTGTCGACCGAAGGGGATACCGTTTGTCGACGTGAGCGTTGCACGATGCTGCTCGCGCCCAGCGTGCCGGCAGCCAGCGGTGTACACCCTCACCTATGTCTACGCCGACTCCACTGCGGTGCTGGGGCCGCTCGCGGCCTACGTCGAACCGCACTGCTACGACCTGTGTGCCACGCACGCCGAGCGCCTGACAGCCCCCCGCGGCTGGGAGGTCGTGCGTCTCCCGGTGGAGGAGGAACCACCTGGTCGGGGAAGCGACGATCTGGAGGCGCTCGCCAACGCGGTGCGGGAGGCGGCCCGGCCTCCGCAGCGGTCGGAGCCGGTGGGGCAGGGGGTTGAGGTCCACCGCCGTGGGCATCTGCGGATCGTTCGGTCCGAGGGCGGCAACACGTCCCCTCCTGAGGGAGGTCCCGGCGGTCATCCCGACCGCCCCGCATCGTCGTAGGCCGCTCGCGGCGGGGGCGGGTAGTGCGGTCGGGGATGCCGGTGTGCCGAGGCCGCGAATGTCGGGCGGTAGGCGCCGGCCCGGTGTACGTCCGGCAGGCTCCGGTAGGTTGGGTTCGCGAAAGACAATGCGGCACACGGAACCGACAACGGCATACCCGGAGTCACGGTGGGCGATCTCGGTCAGATTTTCAAGGCGTACGACGTCCGCGGCACGGTCCCGGACACCCTCACCCCCGATGTGGCGCGGCGGATCGGCGCGGCGTTCGCGCACCACACCGCGGCGGAACGGATCGTCGTAGCGCACGACATGCGCCCCAGCTCGCCCGAACTGGCGACCGCTTTCAGCGCGGGGGTGAACAGCCAGGGCGTTGACGTGCTCGCGGCGGGTCTCGGATCGACCGATCTGTTGTACTTCGCCTCCGGATACTTCGAGATTCCCGGCGCGATGTTCACCGCCAGCCACAATCCGGCCCAGTACAACGGAATCAAGATGTGCCACGCCCGGGCGGCCCCGATCGGCTCGGACAGTGGCCTCGCGGAGATCCGGTCGCATGCCGAGACCGGACTGGCACCCGCCGAGCGGGTGGGCGCGGTCACCGAGCGTGACCTCCTGGCGGACTACGCGCAGCGATTGCGTTCCCTCGTGGACCTGAGCGGCATCCGGCCGTTGCGGGTAGTGGTGGACGCGGCCAATGGCATGGCGGGACACACGGTTCCCGCGGTACTGGGGTCCCGCGTGCTGGATTCCCTGCCCCTGGAGATCGTGCCGCTGTACTTCGAGCTGGACGGCACCTTTCCCAACCATCCGGCCGATCCGATGGCCCCGGAGAACCTGGTCGACCTCCAGCGGGCGGTCCGGGCGAACAACGCCGATGTGGGTCTGGCCTTCGACGGGGATGCCGACCGGTGTTTCGTGGTGGACGAGCAGGGCAACCCGGTAACCCCGTCCACGGTGACCGCGCTGGTGGCGGTGCGGGAACTCGACCGGGAACCGGGGGCGACGGTGATCCACAACCTGATCACCTCCCGGGCGGTTCCGGAGCTCATCCGCGAACACGGTGGGTATCCCGTCCGTACCCGCGTTGGACACTCCTTCGTCAAGGCCCAGATGGCGCAGACCAACGCCGTCTTCGGTGGGGAACACTCGGCGCACTACTACTTTCGGGACTTCTGGCGCGCCGACACCGGGATGCTGGCCGCACTACACGTGCTGGCCGCACTGGGGAACCAGCAACGCCCGCTCTCCCAGCTCACCGCGGAGTTCGCGCGCTACGCTGCTTCGGGGGAGATCAACTCCACCGTGGCCGATCCGGCGCAGCGCACCAGGGAGGTCGAAGCCGAGTTCGCCGGGCGGCCCGGAGCGGAGGTTGATCACTTGGACGGCCTGACCGTTTCGTTCACGGACGGTCGGTGGTTCAACCTGCGGGCCTCCAACACCGAGCCGCTGCTGCGGCTCAACGTAGAGGCTCCCACGGTCCCGGCCATGGAGCAGCTGCGGGACGAGGTGCTGGCCGTGGTCCGCAGCGAGGGATGAGTGTGGCACGCGGGCTACGGCCCACAGGGAACGAGGAGAGGGCATGAGCGCGACGATTGATGATTGGCTGCTGGAGATTCTGGCGTGCCCGCAGAGCAAGGCACCGCTGCGGTTGGACGCGGACGCCCAGGAGCTGATCTGTGACGAGAGCGGTCTGGCCTACCCTATTCGGGACGGGATTCCGGTGTTGCTCGTCGAGGAGGCGCGTCGAATCGGGACGGATCCGCACGCCTGACAGCCAGCCCCGGACCGTGCCCTCGGCCCACCGTCCGGGTCCGGAGAGTGGGGCTGTCGGGTACGTTGGCCGGCAGTCGCCGGCACGTCCCGCCGCAACCTGGTGCCCGATCCGCCCTGTAGCCGTCCGTGGTTGCCCTGGAGGAAAGTGATGTCCGACCCCGAGTCACACCCGTCACGGGAACCTGCCTCCTTGGGGGACTACACCATCGAGCGGCGCCTGGGCAAGGGTGGCCAGGGGGTGGTCTACCTCGGTCGGGATCCCGCCGGTGACGAGTACGCGATCAAGGTCCTCAACGAGGAGTGGGCGAAGGATCCGGGTCTGCGTTCCCGCTTCGAGAAGGAGGTGCGGGCCGCCCAGAAGGTCGCCTCCTTCTGTACCGCCGCGATCCAGGAAGCCCAGCTCGACACCGAGCCTCCGTACGTCGTGAGTGAGTACGTGGACGGCCCGGAATTGCAGGAGGCCGTGGCGGAGCAGGGGCCACGGCGGGGCGCCTCACTTCAGCGGCTGGCCGTGTCCACGGCCACGGCCCTGGTCGCGATTCACCAGGCCGGCATCGTGCATCGGGATTTCAAACCCGGGAACGTGCTGTTGGGATCGGACGGGCCCCGGGTGATCGACTTCGGAATCGCCCGGGTGGTGGACGGAAGTGCCACCATGACGAACTCGATCATGGGAACGCCGTCCTACATGGCTCCGGAGCAGATCGAGGGACAAACCGTCACCGACAAGGTGGACATCTTCGCCTGGGGCTGTGTGATGGCGTTCGCCGCCACGGGCAACACTCCCTTCGGCTCCGACAGCGTCCCCGCGGTGGTGCATCGGGTGGTCAGCGGGGCTCCGCATCTGGACGGGGTGCCCGAGGCGATTCGGCCGATCGTGGAGGAGTGCCTCGCCAAGGATCCGAACCAGCGGCCCTCGGCACGGGAGCTGCTGATGCGTCTGCTCGGCCACGATGACACCACCGTGGACCCCTCCACCGATGACGCCCTGGTCGAGGGGCAACGCCTCGCGGGAAGCCAGTCCCCGAGCGGCCCGCAGCCGGGTTATGCCCCGGGTGGTCCCGGTGCACCGCCGCAGGCTCCGGGGCAGTACGGCCCGGTAGGGGATCCGCGGGGCGGCCCAACCCAGCCACCCCGGGGTGCGGTTCCGCACACCGGGGCGTACGGCACCGGTGGGCACCCGGGGCTGGGCGGTGGAAATCCCCCCTACGCCGGAGCGCCGCAGGGAGCGCCGCCCCCACCCGGCCCCGGCTGGAGTGGGGGCAACCCGGCAATGACCGGACCGTCGACCGGCCCCACCGCGGGATACGGCCGGCCGGGCCAGCCCCCGGGCGCACCGACACCTCCGCCCCCGCAGCCGCGGCAGCCACGGCAGGCTGAGGACCCGATCCTCGCCCAGGGATGGATCGTGCCCGCGATCCTCGTCGTGATCTGCGTGCTGGCGCTGCTGGTCGTGGTGTTGCTGGTCGCCCTGAACTAGATCAGTGCTGGGGGAGTGTGTCCGGTAGGTGCGGCTGTCCCTACCCAGGGAGCACCAACAGGCAGGGCACGCCCCCGGCCCCACCCCGCTGGCTGTGGCACGGCCAGCGAAGTGCGAGCCGGGCGCGACTGGGCTCAGCGGCGGCGTAGCAGGCGCAGCGCCTTCTCCTTCTCGAAGTCCATGGCGCGGGCCGGTGGTGGGGCCAGGCGCCCGAGGCGTTCCCCGTAGGCCCGTACGCGGTGCAGTGTTCCCGGCTCGGCGAGCACCCGCAGCGCGAAGTCCAGTGCGGCCGGGGGAATGTCGTACTGTCGCTCGAGCTCCAGGCCCGCGGCCACGGTGCGGAGATCCTCGGGACCGAACCGGCGATGTCGGTGTCCGCGTCCGGTTGGCTGTTCCTTGGTCGAGGGCAGGAGTCCCAGTGACTCACGGTAGCGAAGCATGCGTGCCGTGGTGTCGAGGCGCTCTGCGGCGGCTGAGATCGAGATCGTTTCCGAAGCCATGGGTACAAATCTAACAATGTGACGTTAGATTGTCGGGTCTGATGATGCGTCCGTCGAACTGTCGGCCTAGACTCGAGAACGAATCCAAGCCTTAGCGAAGATCGACGCCGTCTCGTGGTGGAGCCGATGGGTTCCGCTGCGGGAGCGCGCGTGCGATCCGGAGGAGTAGACACGCATGTCCCTCGACTACAAAGTCGCAGACCTGTCCCTGGCCGAGTTCGGTCGCAAGGAAATCCAGCTCGCTGAGCACGAGATGCCGGGCCTGATGGCCACTCGCGCCGAGTACGGTCCCTCCAAGCCGCTCAAGGGCGCCAAGATCATGGGCTCCCTGCACATGACCATCCAGACCGCGGTGCTCATTGAGACCCTCGTGGAGCTGGGTGCCGAGGTGCGGTGGGTGAGCTGCAACATCTTCTCCACCCAGGACCACGCTGCCGCGGCCGTGGTTGTGGGCCCCAACGGCACCCCGGACAATCCCCAGGGTGTGCCGGTCTACGCCTGGAAGGGCGAGACCCTCGAAGAGTACTGGTGGTGCACCGAGCAGGCGCTGACCTGGCCCGGCGGCGACGGCCCCAACATGATCCTCGACGATGGTGGCGACGCCACCATGCTCGTGCACAAGGGTGCCGAGTTCGAGGCCGCCGGCGCGGTCCCCAGCCCGGACTCCACGGACAACGCCGAGTACAAGGTGGTCCTGAGCCGGCTGCAAGAGTCGCTGAAGAAGGACTCCACCAAGTGGACCACGATCGCCAAGAAGATCAAGGGTGTCACCGAGGAGACCACCACCGGGGTGCACCGTCTCTACGAGATGCACAACGAGGGCAAGCTGCTCTTCCCGGCGATCAACGTCAACGACTCGGTCACCAAGAGCAAGTTCGACAACAAGTACGGCTGCCGTCACTCCCTCATTGACGGCATCAACCGTGCCACCGACGTGCTGATCGGCGGCAAGACCGCCGTGGTGTGCGGCTTCGGTGACGTCGGCAAGGGCTCCGCCGAGTCCCTGCGCGGCCAGGGCGCCCGGGTCATCGTTACCGAGATCGACCCGATCTGCGCCCTTCAGGCCGCCATGGAGGGCTACGAGGTCAAGACGATGGACGACGTCGTCGAGATCGCCGACATCTTCATCACCACGACCGGCAACTTCGACGTGATCACCGCTGACCACATGAAGCGGATGAAGCACAACGCCATCGTGGGCAACATCGGCCACTTCGACAATGAGATCGACATGGCCGGCCTGGAGGCCATTCCGGGCATCGAGAAGATCGAGATCAAGCCGCAGGTGCACGAGTTCCGATTCCCGGACGGGCACAGCATCCTCACCCTGAGCGAGGGCCGGCTGCTCAACCTCGGCAACGCCACCGGGCACCCCAGCTTCGTGATGTCCAACAGCTTCACTAACCAGACGATCGCGCAGATCGAGCTGTTCACGAAGACCTCGGAGTACCCCACCGGCGTCTACATGCTGCCCAAGCTGCTGGACGAGAAGGTGGCCCGTCTGCACCTGGACGCCCTCGGGGTCAAGCTCACCGAGATGACCAAGGAGCAGGCCGCCTACATCGGTGTGGACGTGGCCGGCCCCTACAAGTCGGAGCACTACCGCTACTGATGTGGTCACTGGTGGTTCGACCTGTGGCACAGGTCCTGGTATAGGGGCCTGATGACCCTGCCACCGCACGACGTCGCGGACCTCGGCCTGGCGCAGGCCGGGGTCCGCCGTATCGACTGGGCCGAACGTGCCATGCCCGTCCTGCGCCGGATCCACGACGATTTCGGCCGCAACCGGCCACTCGAGGGACTGCGCATCGCGGCGTGCATGCACGTCACGGCCGAGACCGCCAACCTCGCCCGCGCGCTGCGTGCCGGCGGCGCCGAGGTGGCCCTGGCCGCGTCCAATCCCCTGTCCACCCAGGACGACACCGCCGCCGCCCTGGTCGTCGAGGACGGCGTGGCCGTGTTTGCCCGTTCCGGCATCGACGCGGGCACCTACGAGGCGAACCTCCGAACCGTGCTCGCAACCGCTCCCCATCTGCTGATCGACGACGGCTGCGATCTGGTCAACATCGTCCACCTGGAGTCTCCGGACCTGGTCGACAACCTGCTCGGTGGCTGTGAGCAGACCACCACCGGGGTGATCCGGCTCCGTCAGATGGAACTCGAGGAGGCGCTGCGGATTCCGATGGTGGCGGTGAACGACACCGCCACCAAGCGCATGTTCGACAACCGGTTCGGAACCGGGCAGTCCACACTCGACGGCATCATGCGTGCCACCAACGCCCTGTTGAGCGGACGCACCGTGGTGGTGGCCGGATTCGGTTACTGCGGCCGTGGCCTGGCCGAGCGTGCCCGCGGAATGGGGGCCCGCGTGCTGGTCACCGAAGTGAACCCCCTCAAGGCGCTCGACGCGGTCATGCAGGGCTACACCGTGCTTCCGATGGCCGAGGCCGCACCGGTCGGCGACGTGTTCGTCACCGTGACCGGGAACCGCGACGTGATCCGTGGCGAACATCTCGCCCGACTCAAGGACGGAGCGATTCTCGCGAACTCCGGGCACTTCGACGTGGAGATCGATCTCGCTGCCCTGGAGGGACTGGCCGTGGACGTGCACCGGGAGGTCCGCCCCCAGGCCGACGAGTACGTCCTGGCCGACGGCAGGCGGATCGTCCTGCTCGCCGAGGGGCGACTCGTGAATCTGGGCGCGGCCGAGGGGCATCCCGCCGCGGTCATGGACCAGTCCTTCGCGGTCCAGGCCCTGACCGCACGGTGGCTCGCCGAGCACCACACCGAGGTTCCGCCGGGCCTCGTGCAGGTTCCGGAGGAGATCGACGCGGAGGTGGCTCGGCTGGAACTCGCCGCCCTGGGGGTGGAGATCGACAGCCTAACCCCGGAACAGGAGGAGTACCTGCACTCCTGGCGGGTGTGAGGCCGCGCCCAGCGGCCGGTTCTACCAGCCCCCGCCGTCGAGGGGAATGAGGTCCTCGCCCACCCGCCACCGCTCACCATCCCAGTGAACCTGGATCATGTCGGTGCTCTCTTCCTCGGCGCCGGGTTCGATCCGGACCACCTCCACTTCGGCTGTCTCTCCGTCCTCGTCCAGTTCCACCGTTTCCCCCAGCTCCAGGGACATGATGGCCTCCTGCTCCTGCTGGGGCATCTCTTCCGGTAGCAGTTCGGCGAACAGGTACACACAGCTCGCCTCGCCCCCGTGCTCGTCCTCCGGAGCCCAGGCCATGAGCATTTCCAGGGCCTGCCGGGTATCGGGCCGCATCAGGTCGCACGCGGTCTCGCCGTCGGCGTTCTGGATGGCGGTGATGAAGGCGTCGACGGCATCGGCGGCGCCGGCCTCGCCCTCGGCGGTTCCCGGGGTTCCGCAGGCGGCAGCGAGCGCCACGGATGACACCAGCACACAGGTCCGGATTCGCATAGTGACCTCATCAGGGGGAGTAACAGTTTGCTCAGACGCGCCGATCCTAGCGACAGCCGCGGTGCCCGTCGGCGCCCGGGCTCGCCGCGTTCGGTAGCCGCGGCACCGGATCCGTGGGCGACGCGCCCACCCCGGCGCGCACTGGTTCAGACCAATTTCGGTAGCCTCGCTGTCATGACTACCGCGCAACGGGACAGCGCACGCGAGGAGATGCCCGAGGAGCTTCGGGCCGACGTACGGTTGCTTGGCGAAATGCTCGGCAGCGTGCTGAGCGAGGCCAGTGGCAGTGACCTGCTGGAGGACGTGGAGCGGCTCCGGCGGGCCGTGATCGACGCCCGGGTGGGTTCGGTGACGGCCGCCGAGATCACGGAGCTCGTGGAGTCCTGGTCGCTGCGTCGGGCGAAGGAGGTCGCCCGTGCCTTCACCGTGTACTTCCACCTCACCAACCTGGCCGAGGAGCACCATCGAATCCGCGTGCTCGCCGAGGCCGACGATGCGGACAATCCCCCCCGGGAGTCGCTGCCCGCCGCGGTGCGGGAGGTTCGCGCCGAACTCGGTGCGGACCGGCTGGGGGAGTTGGTCGCCGGAATGGAGTTCCATCCGGTACTGACCGCGCATCCCACCGAGGCGCGGCGCCGCGCCGTGTCCACCGCGATCCAGCGGGTCAGCGCGTGTCTGCGGGAGTTTCGGGACGCAGCGGCGGGGTCCACCGCCCGTGCCGAGGCCCGGCGCCAACTGGTGGAACAGATTGACCTGCTGTGGCGGACGTCCCAGCTGCGCTACACCAAGCTTGACCCGCTCGACGAGGTTCGAACCGCCATGGCGGCCTTCGACAACACCATTTTCCGGGTGGTGCCCGAGATCTACCGGGCGCTGGACACCGCCCTCGACCCGCAGGAAGCCGGGCGGCGAGCCCCGCGCGCACTGCCGTTCGTCCGGTACGGCAGCTGGATCGGTGGGGACCGGGACGGTAACCCCTACGTCACCCACGAGGTGACGCGGGAGGCCATCGAGGTCCAGTCCGAACATGTCCTGCGTGCCCTGGAACAGGCTGCGGGGCGCATCGGTCGCACCCTGACCATGTACGGCAACCTGACCCCGGCCAGTGCGGATCTACAGGACACACTGGCCACGGCCCGGGCCGGCTATCCGCGCCTGATGGCCGAAATCGGCAAGCGCTCACCGAACGAGCCACACCGCGAGCTCATGCTCCTGGCGACCGAGCGGATCCGGGCCACACGCGAACGCGACGCCGACCTCGCCTACGGCGGACCCCAGGAACTTCTGGCGGACCTACGCGCGGTGCAGGAATCCCTCGCCGGCGCCGGGGCGCATCGTCAGGCCTACGGCGAGGTGCAGCACCTGATCTGGCAGGTGGAGACCTTCGGTTTCCACCTGGCCGAACTCGAGATCCGCCAGCACAGTGCCGTCCACGCCCGAGCCCTGGCCGAGGTGCGGGCCGGCGGGGATCTGTCGGCAGAGACTGAGGAGGTCCTCGCGACCCTGCGTGTGGTCGCCTGGATCCAGGAACGTTTCGGGGTGGAGGCCTGCCGCCGCTACATCGTGAGCTTCACCCGCACCGCGGCGGACCTCGCGGCAGTGTACGAGCTCGCCGCGCACGCCCTGCCCACGGGCCGGGCCCCGGTCCTGGACGTGGTTCCCCTGTTCGAGACCGGTGCCGACCTCCAGGCCGCCCCCCAGGTCCTGGATGGGATGCTGGAACTGCCGGATGTACGTCGCCGGCTGGAACAGACGGAGGGCCGGCTGGAGGTCATGCTGGGCTACAGCGACTCCGCGAAGGATGTCGGCCCGGTCAGTGCGACCCTACGGCTGTACGACGCCCAGGCGCAGCTTGCGGAGTGGGCGGCCCGGAACAACGTCACCCTCACCCTCTTCCACGGGCGTGGTGGGGCGTTGGGGCGCGGTGGCGGGCCCGCCAACCGTGCGGTACTCGCCCAGGCGCCCGGTTCGGTGGACGGCCGGTTCAAGGTGACCGAGCAGGGCGAGGTGATTTTCGCGCGCTACGCGCAGCCACAGATCGCCCGCCGACACATCGAACAGGTCGGCCACGCGGTACTTCTGGCCTCCACGCCGTCGGTGGAGCAGCGGGCCCGGGACGCGGCGCGTCGATTCCGGGCGGTGGCCGACCAGGTCTCGCACGCGGCACATCTGGCCTACCGGGAACTCGTGGACACCGAGGGCTTCGCCGAATGGTTCTCCCGGGTCAGCCCGCTGGAGGAGCTGGGGGAACTACGCCTCGGCTCCCGGCCTGCCCGACGTTCCGCGGCCCAGGGGCTTGACGACCTGCGGGCCATCCCCTGGGTCTTCGCCTGGACCCAGACCAGAGTGAACCTTCCCGGGTGGTACGGACTGGGAAGCGGACTGGCCGCCGTCGAGGATCCGGACCAGCTCCGCGCGGCCTACGTCGAGTGGCCCCTGTTCGCCTCCCTGCTGGACAACGCGGAGATGAGTCTCGCCAAGACCGATCGGGTGATCGCGGAGCGCTACCTGGCCCTGGGGGAACGCCCCGAGCTCACCCAACTGGTCCTGGCCGAATATGACCGCACGCGCCAGCTGGTGTTGTCCGTGACGGGCCACGACCGTCTGTTGGAGAACCGGCCGGTGCTGTCCCGGGCTGTGGACCTGCGCAACCCCTATGTGGACGCGCTGTCCCACCTCCAGTTGCGTGCCCTGGGCGCGCTACGTGGGAGCGAGGCAGCGAGCCTGTCGGAGGAGGACCGCACCCACCTGGAGCGGCTCCTCCTACTGAGCGTCAACGGGGTCGCCGCGGGGCTACAGAACACGGGGTGAGGGCGGGACCGGCCGCTCGTGCGCAGCGCGGATGCGGTGTAATGGAGCGCATGGACGACGCTCAGGAACCCGATGGTCCGGCCCGGCCCCCGCTGGATCTCGAGCAGCTGCGTACGCGGCTGCTCCACCCCGGTGGACTGTGGCGGGACCTGAGCCTCACCGCCGAGTCGGCGTCCACCAACACCGAGCTGCTGGAGGCCGCCCGAGCGGGCGCTCCAACCGGCACCGTGCTGGTGACCGAGCACCAGACCCGGGGACGGGGCCGACGGGATCGGGCGTTCCACACTCCCGCACGGGCGGCGTTGACGCTGTCTCTCCTGTTGCGTCCGCAGGTACCGCCCGCACGGCTGGGGTGGTTGCCGCTACTCACCGGGGTGGCCGTGGTGCGGGCCGTGCAGGCCCAAACCTCGGTCGCCAGCGAGCTCAAGTGGCCCAACGACGTGTTGGCGGAGGACGGCGGCGCGTGGCGGAAACTCGCCGGTATTCTCACCGAAGCCGTCACCACGGTGGACGGTACCGGCATCGTTGTGGGGACCGGGCTGAACGTCTCCCAGCGCCGTTCCGAACTTCCCGCAGCTGAGGCCACTTCGCTTACCGAGGCCGGAACGCAGCCAGTGGACCGCCAGGAGCTGCTGTGCGCCATCCTCGACGAGTTCGCCGGACAGTACCGGAACTGGAACGAGCTTCGGGGCGATGCCGTGGCCTGTGGGCTCGCGGACAGCTATCGGCAGCGCTGCCGCACACTCGGCATGGAGGTACGGGCACACCTTCCGGGCGGAGCGACCGTGTCCGGCACCGCAACGGACATCGACCCGGCCGGTTGCCTGGTCATCCGTACTCCGCAAGGTAACAGCACGCCGCTCAGCGCCGGCGATGTGGTGCACGTGCGGCCAACCACCATGGGCCACTGAGGCTCCGGGGCACGGGGCCGGAACCCGGCTGGCCGCATGCCCCGTGCGACCTCGATACGGCGGCACCGGGCGTGGTGTCGCTGGTCCCCAGGGCCGCGCGAACCCCCGCCACACCCGACAGTGCCGGCAGTGCCGACAGTGCCGACAGACGCTCCGTGGGCGCGCCCGGGCCAGCTGTGCAAGTATGGAGACGCGGCACACCGCCGAGGAGGAAAGGGACCCGTAATGGGGATCGCGGACCGCTACCTGGCCGAGGACGAGGAGCTGGTACAACTCACCCGGCAGCACTGGACCCTGCTGGTGGGCGAGACCTGCCTGGCGGCGGTGGTGTTGGCCGCTGCTGGTGCCGGACTCTGGTACCTGTGGCCCATGGAGGAGGGCTGGACCGAGATCGCTGGCTATGTGGTGCTGGGCGCTGCACTGCTCGCCGTATTCGTGGTGTGGGTCGTTCCTGTGCTGGTGTGGCGCAGCACTGTCTACATCCTCACCAGCCGTCGCCTGATCAAGCGCTATGGGATCCTCACGCGACATGGCCGCAGTGTCCCGCTGCTGCGCATCAACGACGTGTCGTTCTCCAAAACCCTGTTGGGGCGGGTGCTCGGGTATGGAACCCTGGAGGTACAGTCGGCCGGGGAACAGGGCCTGATGACCCTGGACAAGGTTCCCGATGTCGAACAGCTCCAGAGTCTGGTCTACAGCCAGATCGACGCCGAGCAGCGCCGGCAGGCCAGTCCCGGCGAACCACCGGCGCAGGCCCAGTGATCCAGGTCGTTCGGGGCTGGCTGGTGTGTCCGGCTTGACGCCCGCAGTGGCGGCGTACTAGACCAACAACCACGTCTGTGCCCGGTTCCCGAACAGGGCCGTATCCCTCCCAGGCTCCCGCCATGATTCGCGAACCACGAGAGAGCGTATGCCGTCGCGTCCAGACCCCGAGGAGATCGAAGCCGTCCTGCTCGGCGGCCCGGCGCGGTACACGCGTGCGGAAGCGGTGGCGCGGTCCGGTGCCACCCCGGAGTTCGCGCGCCGCGTCTGGCGTGCCCTCGGTTTCGTCACCTGGGATGAGGACGCTGCGGTGTTCACGGACCGGGACGTGGAAGCGCTGAGCCGTGCCACGGACCTGTTGCGGCGTGGGGTCCTCACCGAGGACGCGGCCGTGCGCCTGGCACGGGCCATGGGCCAGACCATGGCCCGACTGGCCGACTGGCAGACCAGTGTCCTGAGCACCCAGGGGCAGTCCCGGGAGGATGCCGGACAGCAGGACGGTGCGTCCCCGCCGGCCTCCGCCCGCACCCCCGAAGAGGCACTCGGCGCACTCGCGGGACTCGCGCCGGAACTGCTTCCGGACGTGGAGGAACTGCTCGTCTACGCGTGGCGTCGACAGTTGGCCGCCTCCGCCACCCGAACCCTGGCGGTGCTGCGCGACGGCGACGACCACGCACCGAACTATTTCCCCCTCGTGGTCGGGTTCGCCGACCTGGCCTCCTTCACCACGCTCAGCCGGGACCTCGACGAGGTCGAACTCGCCGAGCTCGTGGAACAGTTCGAGGCCACCGCGGCCGACGACATCGCCTCCGGCGGTGGCCGTGTCGTGAAAACTCTCGGCGATGCGGTCCTGTACGTGGCCAACTCCGCGGATCAGGCCGCCGACGTGGCGCTGCGGCTCGCCGAGGGCCTGGACACGACGGCGGCGGTGCCCGACGTGCGGGTGGGGCTGGCCTACGGCCCCGTGCTGGCGCTCCTCGGGGACGTCTTCGGGACCACCGTGAACCGGGCGAGTCGACTCACCTCGTTCGCCCGACCCGGGACGGTCCTCATTGACGAGGCTCTCGCCGAGCAGCTCACGGACGATCCCGCCTACCTCGTGACCCAGGTCCGTGCCCGGCACGCCCACGGCCTGGGGCAGCTCCAGCCCTACGCGCTGCGGCGCAGCTTCGAGTATCCCCGCCGAACCTGAGGCCGAGGCCGCCCCCCCGAACACCCGGCACCGACACCGTTGGGCGGAGACGGCACCATCCGCGAACGTGACGGTACTGTGTGCGGTGGAGGTCCGAGATGACACAGCCAACGGAGTCCACACGTCCCCCGAACATCCCCGTGGACCACATCGTCACCTCGGGGGTGGTGCGGCGCGGTGGCCTGGAGTGGGACGTCGACACCAATGTGTGGATGGTGGGTAACGACCGGACCGCGATCGTGCTCGACGCCGCCCACGACGCCCAAGCGGTGGCACGTGCCCTGGGGGACCGGGAGCTGATGGCCATTGTCTGTACACACGGGCACCACGGTCATATCAACGCCGCTGTGGAGCTGGCCGAGCTCACCGACAGCCCGATCCTACTGCACCCGGACGATGACGGGCTGTGGCACCCGGTGTATCCGGATCGGCCCCCGGACGCCCCGCTGTTGGCGGGAGAGCGGCTCCAGGCCGGCGATGTGGAGTTGCGGGTGCTGCACACGCCCGGGCATACCCCCGGAGGGGTCTGTCTGTACGCCCCCGACATCGGGACCGTGTTCACCGGAGACACACTCCTGTGGGACGGGCCAGGGTCGACGCGGGCGCCCGAGGCCGACCCCGCCCTTCTCGTGCGTACGATCCGGGAACAGTTGTTGTCCCTACCGGTGGATACCGTGGTGCTTCCCGGGCACGGGTCGTCCACGACGGTCGGTGCGGCCACGGATGTCCTGGCGGGCCGCTGATCCCGGAACCGTGGCGGGACGCCACCGTCCGGGCACAACCTCACACGGGGCCGGAGTCCCGGGCCAGGTCCGGAATTTCCGCGGGCAGAAACAACGCGAATGTGGCCGGCCGGTTACAGATCAACTCGATTCGGGAACCCGCGGCCTCGGCCAGGTGGCGTGCCAGCGCCAGGCCGACACCGGTCCCGTTGCCGCCACTGACGGCCCGGTCGAATATGCGTGGTGCCAGCTGTGGTGGTACTCCCCGCCCCTCGTCGCTGACCTCGACGCGGACCGTGTGCCCCGAGGCGACACTGTGCACGGTGACGGTTCCGGCGCCGTGCTGGACCGAGTTCTCCACGAGCGTGCCCAGGATCTGGCTGACGTCGCTGCGTACACTGCGCACGGTCAGCCCGCTGTCGCCCGACAGTCGCAGGTTGCGCCCCGCACGGGCGAGCACGGGCGTCCACTCCTCCGCAACTCCCTGCAACACCTCGTCCAGGGGCACCTGGGCCACCTCGGCGTGCTGGGTGTGGCGGGAGCGGCCCAGCAGCCGCTCCACGGTCTCCACCAGGCGCTCGGTCTGGGCCAGCGCGGCCTGCCCCTCCTCGCGCACCGTGTCCGGGTTGTTCGCTTCGGCGACGATCTCCTCCAGACGCATCGAGAGTGCGGTGAGGGGAGTGCGCAGCTGATGCGAGGCATCGGTGGCGAAGTGCCGTTCGCTGGCGATCAGCCCGGCCACACGTTCGGCACTACGGTCCAGAACCTCGGCGACCCGGTCGACCTCAGGAATCCCGTACCGGTGTCCCCAGGGAGATACCACCCCCGAGCCCAGCCGTTCCGCGGTGGCGGCGAGGTCCACGAGCGGGAGGGTGAGCCGGCGCGCCTGGAGCATCGCGAGGCCCACGGCACCGCCGATCGCCAGGAGGGACAGGGAGGCGATTCCCAGCCAGGCGCTGGCAATCCGGTCCCGGAACTCCCGGGAGTCCTGCCACACCACGACGCGGGCACCCGAGGTGGACTCGGCGCTGGCGCTGGGCGCCGACATGCGGGTTCCGTCCGTGTGCCGGTCCCAGTCGCCGGCGCGTAGGGTGGCGTCGCCGTCGCTCGGGGTGATCTCGATATCGCGTCCGGGATAGACCTGGGTCAGATGCTCCAGGTCGAGCTGGGGGACGTTCCCGGGATCCGCACTGGTGGTGTCGATGTGGGCCGTCCCGTCGATGTCAGCGGCGATCGCCTCGGCCTCGCGCTGGAGCTGGCTCGTGTTGTCCCGCAGCACGGTCTGGTGCGTGAGCACGCCGAGCGGCAGTCCCAGCAGGAGGACGGCGATCACGGTGACCAGCAGGGTCGAGAACAGCAGGCGGCGTCGCATCTCATGCCTCCCGGGGGCAGTGGTCGGCCGAGTCCGTTGGCCCGGGCTCAGGTGCGTGCCAGCGCTCTGTGTGGTCGGGGTCGGAGCGGTGGCGTCCCCGCCTCGCGGGCGGCCGCGGTTGTGCTGGTACCGGATTTCGCCAGGCGTCGTCGACCCTGGGCAGCGCCGGTCGCGCGCCGAGCCGGGGTGGGCTGTGCACCGTCACGCTGTTTCCCCGGCAGTGGGGGGCGCGGGGCAGCCTCGTCCGGCTGTGCACGCGGATCGGTGGGGTGAGCCTCGTTCGACGTCCGCCGGGGAGCGTCGCGGCGCGGTTCCGGCGGCGACCGCAACTCCAGCACCCGGTGGTCACCACCAGGTCAGCGGTCCGTCCAGGCGGACCTAGTCGCGTTCGAAGCGAAACCCCACACCGCGAACCGTGGTGATGTAGGACGGCTGGTGTGCGTCGTCGCCGAGTTTGCGGCGCAGCCAGGAAACGTGCATGTCCAGGGTTTTGGTGGATCCCCACCAGTTGGTGTCCCAGACCTCCCGCATGATCTGTTCCCGGGTGACCACCTTGCCGGCGTCCCGGACCATGACCCGGAGCAGGTCGAACTCCTTGGTGGTGAGGTGGAGTTCCCGGTCGCCGATCCAGGCACGGCGCGACTCGTTGTCGATCCGCACCCCATGCACAACCGGAACCTCGGCCCCACCGCGGCGGAGTAGGGCACGCACCCGAGCGAGGAGTTCCGCGAGACGGAATGGCTTGGTGACATAGTCGTCCGCGCCCGCATCGAGCCCCACCACGGTGTCTACCTCGTCGGCGCGGGCGGTGAGGATCAGTACCGGTGTGCCATGTCCTTCGGAACGGATACGGCGACACACGTCCAGCCCGTCCATTTCTGGTAGGCCCAGATCAAGCACGATGAGGTCGATATCGCCGGCGCGGGCACGTTCCAGTGTGGCCACACCGTCGACGGTGACCTCGACGGAGTAACCCTCCCGGCGGAGCGCGCGGGCCAGCGGCTCGGAGATAGAGGTGTCGTCTTCGGCCAGCAAAACGCAGGTCATGACACTGATCGTAAGTCGGATGGTGATGTTTTCCCGGTTATGCACGCCGTTCACCACGCACTCGGACCGAACAACATTCGCACTCGAGGCGACAAACCGGGATGTGTGGTGTATCTCCGGCGAGGGTAACCGGGGTGTGGTTCGGCGTGACCGAATTTCGGGGCCCGGGTCAACGTCCGCTCGGTGAAGCCGCGAGGCCGGCCCGGGTGCCTGAGTGGGTCACGAGGTGGACTGCGGTGTGTGCCTGCCTGTGGCCGGCGGCTCGGCGGGGAACACCCACCGCTTATAACTCCAGAACCGGAACAGCGAGCCCAGCGCAACTCCGACAACGTTTCCGGCGATGTTGCGCGCGAGGGGGCCGTCGAGCCCCAACAGGTAGACCGCGACTCCCAGACAGCCCACCTGGATTCCCAGGCCGACGGCGTTGAGAACGAAGAACAGCGCGTACTCGCGGGCCAGCCCGGTCCGCGCCCGGTGGCCGAAGGTCCAGAACCGATTGCCCACAAAGGCCACGAATGTCGCGCAGAGCGTCCCCAGGGCCTGACCGAGGAGCTCTTGGGCGCCCAGGCCGTACCAGAACAGGTTCGTGGCGCCCACCTGGGTGGCGTAGGCGAGCGCCCCGACGGTGCCGAACTTGGCTACCTCGTGAAAGAGCTGGGAAAACCGCTGGTACAGGCGGGTGATCACACCGATGACGCGCTCCCGGGCCAGGAGTCGGAGTTCACTAGACTCGCACTGGAGGACTGTGCTGGGTGACAGTACCAGTCCGGACGAGACAGTGCCGCTGCCGGCAACAAGGTGGGAGAACCAGTCCAGTGGAGGAGCTCAAGGGTGCCACCCCAGTGGTGGGCATGGTGGGTGGAGGGCAGCTGGCGCGTATGACCCAGCAGTCCGCGATCGCACTCGGTATCGACCTGCGGATTCTGGCCCGCACCCCCGAGGACAGCGCTGCCCGGGTCGTCGGCAACGTCCAGCTTGGGGATGACCGGTCCCTAACCGATATCCGTACCTTCGCGAAGTCGTGCGATGTGGTGACCTTCGACCACGAGCATGTTCCCGACTCCGTGCTGCGCCAGTTGACCGCGGAGGAGTTTCGTCTGCGTCCTGGGCGTGCGGCCCTGCGGCACGCCCAGGACAAGCTGCGCATGCGCACCCGCAACACCGAGTTGGGGATGCCCAATCCCCGGTGGCAGGCGGTGTCGAACATCGATCAGGTCACGAGTTTCGCCGCGGAGACGGGGTGGCCGGTGATCATCAAGGCGGCCCGGGGTGGATACGACGGCAAGGGAGTGTGGCCGGTCTCCGACGAGGCGGAGGCGGCCGCGGTGGTGCGTCGTGCCGTCCAGGAGAGCATTCCCCTGCTCGTCGAGGAACGGGTGCGTTTTCGTCGGGAGCTGGCCGTGCAGGTCGCTCGCTCGCCGCACGGTCAGGCAGCGGTGTACCCGGTCGTGGAGACACGGCAGCGCGACGGTATCTGCCACGAGGTCGTGGCGCCCGCCCCCGGACTGGACGACGAGCGGGCCGCCCAAGCCCAGCAGGTGGCGGTTGAGCTGGCACACGCCCTGGACGTGGTGGGACTGCTCGCCGTCGAGCTGTTCGAGACCGACACCGGGGTCGTCGTCAACGAGCTCGCGATGCGGCCGCACAATTCCGGGCACTGGACCATCGACGGGGCTGCGACCTCGCAGTTCGAACAGCACCTGCGGGCCGTGCTGAACCTGCCACTGGGGCGACCGGACGCGCTCGCGCCGGTCACGGTGATGGCGAATGTTCTCGGTGGCCAGGACCCGGACGTGCACGGTCGCCTGGTGCACGTCCTGGCCAAGGATCCGGACGTCAAGGTCCACCTCTATGGCAAGGAGGTGCGCCCGGGGCGCAAGATCGGTCATGTAACTGTCCGGGGAAGCGACCCGGCGGACCTGGTGGCGCGCGCGCAGGACGCCGCCGCCCACCTCAACGGAAACGGAGTCGAGGATGAGTGATCCCCGCCCGCGTGTCGGTGTCGTCATGGGAAGTGACTCCGACTGGCCGGTGATGCAGGAGGCCGCGACGGCGCTACGCGAGTTCGGAGTGGACTACGAGGTCGATGTGGTCTCCGCGCATCGCATGCCGCAGCGGATGCTCGACTACGGGGCCGGTGCGGCCGATCGGGGACTTGCGGTGATCATCGCCGGTGCCGGTGGCGCCGCCCACCTGCCCGGGATGCTCGCCTCGGTGACCCCGCTGCCCGTGGTCGGGGTTCCGGTGCCGCTCAAGAATCTGGACGGGATGGATTCGCTGCTGTCCATCGCACAGATGCCGGCCGGGGTTCCGGTGGCCACCGTCGCCGTGGGGGGCGCCCGCAACGCGGGTCTTCTCGCGGTGCGCATCCTGGCTGCGCAGGATCCCGACCTGCGGAACCGGATGGAAAGCTACCAGCGGGAGCTACGTGAGGCCGCCGAGGAGAAGGGCGAGCGCCTGCGCCGCCAGGCCGCCCGCGAGGCCGAAGGTGTCGGTTTCGGGGTTGGAGGCTGAGGCCGTTCTCGCGCCTGCCCCATTCCGCGGCGCCCCGGGTCACCGGGCGGTCACCGCACCGGGACGGATACGGTTCGTACCCCGGCAGGGGGCCAGTCCGTGGGACCCTGCGCGCCGCACCCGAGGGCGTACCGGGCGGGTACAGGCACCAGGTATCCCGTCAGGGACGTCCCAGGGCCCGGTAGGTCCAGCCGTGGGAGCGCCAGTACTCGGGGTCCAGTGCGTTGCGGCCGTCCACGATGGCGCGGTGGGCAACCACCTTGGCCAGCTCGTCGGGGTCGGCATCCCGGAACTCCGGCCATTCGGTCAGCAGCAGCATGACGTCGGCGTCCCGGGCCGCCTCCACCATGGTGTGTGCGTAGTTCAGCTCCGGGTGCGCCGCACGCGCGTTCTCCAGGGCTTCGGGGTCGTAGACCGTGACATGTCCGCCGTGGGCGTGGATGGTTGCCGCCACGTCCAGGGCGGGCGAGTCCCGCGTGTCGTCGGAGTTGGGCTTGAACGCAGCGCCCAGCACCCCCACCACCCGTCCGTTGAGGTCTCCGCCCACGACTCCGCGGGTCAGGTCGACCATCCGCGCCCTTCGGCGCTGGTTGATCGCGTCGACCTCCCGGAGGAAGGACAGGGCGGGCTCCACCCCCAGCTCGTCGGCACGGGCCATGAACGCGCGGATGTCTTTGGGGAGGCAGCCTCCCCCGAAGCCGAGGCCGGGGCCGAGGAACTTGCCCCCGATTCGGTCGTCGTAGGAGAGGGCTTCGGCGAGTTTCGTCACGTCCGCGTTGGTGGCTTCGCTCACCTCGGCCATGGCATTGATGAAGGAGATCTTCGTTGCCAGGAACGCGTTGGCCGAGACCTTCACCAGCTCCGCGGTCTGTAGGTCTGTGACCAGGAACGGTATTCCGGCGCTGATCTGGCTCGCATAGAC
Organism: Lipingzhangella rawalii; assembly: GCF_031628175.1. NCBI lineage: Bacteria > Bacillati > Actinomycetota > Actinomycetes > Streptosporangiales > Nocardiopsidaceae > Lipingzhangella > Lipingzhangella rawalii. Next base: position 469,420 of record NZ_JAVLVT010000003.1, read on the forward strand.
TTCCCGAAGCGCCGCCTCGGTGCGTTCGGAGGTGCATCCGGCCACGATCCGGTTCGGCCGCAGCGTGTCCTCGACCGCGAAGCCCTCCCGCAGAAACTCGGGGTTCCACGCGAGTTCGGCCGCCGCGCCGACCGGCGCCGTTTCCGCCAGGTACTCGGCGAGTCCAGCGGCGGTCCCCACCGGAACCGTGGACTTTCCGGCGATGACACAGGGGCGGTCGAGGTGCGGAGCGAGACTGGCGATGGCACTGTTCACGGCGGCCAGGTCGGCTGCGTTGGAGTCCTCCTGCTGTGGGGTACCCACGCACAGGAAGTGGACGTCGGCGAAGGCCGCGATCTCGGCGAAGTCCGAGGTGAACCGGAGCCGTCCCTGTGCAACGTTCCGCTGGAGCACTGGGTTGAGCCCCGGCTCGTAGAACGGTGCCTGTCCGGTGGCCAGCCGCTCCAGCTTGGTTGGATCCACGTCGATCGCGAGCACCTCGAATCCGAGCTCGGCCATACAGGCCGCATGTGTCGTCCCGAGGTAGCCCGTGCCGATGACCGAGAGCCGGGATCGCTGTTGCTCCACCACTGCGTTGTCCTTCCTCCGACTGCCCGTGCTCTGGTCCGGCGCCAGCACCGTGTTCTCGTGCCACGGGGTGCAACACGGTATCGTCACCGTAATTCCATGGTGCGGGCAACCACGCACCACGCCAACCGCACGTGGTTACGCTGCGGGTAACTCCGCGGGAACATCGGCCACAGGCCGCCACGCGTGGGCGATCCCGCACAGCACGGCCCGCCGCGCTCCGTGGCGCCCCAGTGCTCGCGCCGCGCGCGCCGCCCCGGACGGGGAGGGGAGACCGGCGCCGAGTCGTGCCGAATCCCCCGAGGTTGGGCCGCCCGCCGGGGTGGTCGGGTGGTCTCGACAGCACCGCAACTGTGGTCCAGGGCACAGCCTTAGGCTACTGACCAGTAGCAATGCCGGTATTCTCTCCCTTACCATTCGGATATGACCCTGGACACGGCTTTCACAACGACCGAAGAGCACGAGCTGCTGCGCGAGTCCGTACGGGCCCTGGCAGCGGAGCGGATCGCTCCCCGCGCGGCCGAGACCGACGCCACGGGCGAGTTCCCGTGGGAGGTCTACAAGGACCTGGTGGCGTCCGACATGCACGCCATCCATATCCCCGAGGCATACGGCGGGGCCGGAGCCGACGCTGTGGCCACGGCCATCGTCATCGAGGAAGTCGCCCGCGCCTGTGGCTCCTCCTCACTGATCCCGGCCGTCAACAAGCTGGGAACCGTTCCGCTCATCCTCAGCGGCTCACCGGAATTGCAGGAGCGCTACCTGCGGCCGTGCGCCGAGGGCACCGCGATGTTCAGCTATGGCCTGTCCGAGCCCGAGGCGGGCAGCGACGCCGCCGCCATGCGGACCCGGGCCGTCCGCGATGGCGACAGCTACGTCCTCAACGGCGTGAAGCGCTGGATTACCAACGCGGGCGTCTCCAAGTACTACACGGTGATGGCGGTTACCGACCCGGACGCCGGAGCGCGGGGAATCTCCGCCTTCGTGGTCGAGGATGGTGACCCCGGCTTCTCCGTGGGCGCGCTGGAACAGAAGCTGGGAATCAAGGGATCCCCGACGCGGGAACTGTACTTCGACAACTGCCGGATCCCGGCCGACAGGATCATCGGCGCCGAGGGGACCGGTTTCAAGACCGCGCTGGCCACCCTGGACCACACCCGGATCACCATTGCGGCCCAGGCGCTGGGCATCGCCCAGGGCGCGCTCGACCACGCGACGAGTTACGTCAAGGAACGCCAGCAGTTCGGTAAACCTGTCGCGGAGTTCCAGGGCGTTCAGTTCATGCTCGCGGACATGGCGATGAAGCTCACCTCGGCCCGGCAGCTCACCTACGCCGCCGCCGCCAAGTCGGAGCGTGCCATGGCCGGCAACCGGGAGGACGACCTCACCTTCTACTCCTCGGCCGCGAAGTGCGCCGCCTCCGACGCTGCGATGGACATCACCACAGACGCGGTCCAGCTGCTCGGCGGCTATGGCTACACCCGGGACTTCCCGGTGGAGCGCATGATGCGGGATGCCAAGATCACCCAGATCTACGAGGGCACCAACCAGGTGCAGCGCGTCGTCATGGCCCGCGAACTGCTGAAGTAGCGTCGCGCGCCGGACATGTGACGCGACACCCCTGGTCCTGCACCCCCGCCTTACTGCTGGTGGTGGCAGGGCCAGGGGCGGACGTCGCACTGCGCAAACTCGCAGCGCGGCGGCTCCGGGGCCTGTGCTCCGGCCGTGGTCCGGTGGCGGCTGCTGGGGCGCCGCGTCCCGCCCGCATGCTCCGTGGCGCTGGTCAGCGCTCGTTAGCCACCGTCCTACCGAGCCCACGGGACCCGCGCCGGCCCGGAACACGTGCCGGATGCCTCCGCAGACACGTATCCCCTCGCACACTCCCGCCGGGGCAGGGCCGGGCGGACCGCGCTGCGGCCGCCACCGGATCAGTGGCCCGGGCCGTTCCGCGGGTCCGCCGCGTTCGGGTCGATCTGCGGAATCGGGCCGGTCCCGTACAGGTGTGGTTCGTCCGCGCCGGGGTGCTGTGTCGATGAGGGGTAGGGCCCGCTGGCCCGGTCACCACCCGGCGGTGGGGTAGGGCCCCCGGCCACCGGGGGCGGTACGGGGGCACCAGGCCCCGGTGGCGGACCCGCGAGCTGCTCCTGCCCCGCGGCTGGGCCTCCGGCTGGAGGAGCCGGCATCGGTCCGGATCCGGACGGGGCCTGGTGCGCATTCCCGGGGTGGTGCGGCGGCGGACCGGTGGGCTGGGGCCCGGTTCCCGGGTAGGGGGGCTGGGGCGCGGACGGGGGTCCGGCGGGCGCACCCCCGTGCTCCGGAGGGACCATTCCCGGCGGAGGAGGGGCGATGCCCTGTGGCGGGACCCCCCCGGAGCGCGCCGGGTTGGCTGCGCGCCACTGCGATGCGGGCAGTGCGGCCGCGATCAGGATTCCACCCACCAGGACACACGTGCTTCCATCCAGATACTGCCCGGGGAGCGGGATGTCGAACATGACTGGGGCAAACTCCGGGATCGTCATGATCAGTCCGAGGACTGTCAGCACGAGTCCGGGCAGCAACGTGGCCAGCGGGGAGAGTCGGGAACCCGCGCCGAGCCCGATCAGCAGGCCCAGGGCCAGCAACGCCCCGGCCAACGGAAGTAATGTTGCCGTTTCGAATCTGGCGAAGGCCTGGTGGAACTCCGGAATGAGATAGGTCAACCCTCCGAGGATGAGCGGTGTTGCCACCACTCCAACGACCGCCCCCACCAGGTGACGCATCGCGTTCGACATCACTGGCCCCCCCTTGGCTCAGTTCATGGCGACGGACTCTAGCGACCGGCGCTGTTCGCCTGTAGACGTAGCCTGGCACACCCACGGCGGTCACCACCGGCCAACCGCGCCTCCGGCGCTGACGTGCAGGTGGGCGACGGGTCCATGGAACGGTGATCCGTGCCGGGCCCACCTGGCCTCTCGTGACTGCGGGCGGTACCGTAGCCCGTCTACGTTACCGGATCCCGCCACTGTGGGACGGTCCCGGGGTGCGATCCGGTTCCCCCTGCACTCCGTGACGTGTACCTGGCGTAGCCCGATCAGTGTGCTGGTGTCGCGCACCCGTGCGTGGTCAGTGGTCCGGTGGCCGTGCTGGCCGGGGGTCGCGCCGCATGGGAATTGTGGTCCGTTCGGGATCTCCGGCTGGGCGGTCCTGCGGGCCGGGTTCGTCGCTCCGCGGCGGCGGGGTGGTGGGCGGGGTAGTCACATCCCCGGGGGCTGGAGCGGCCGCGGCGGGCGAGGCCCGGTGCCACCGGTTGGGCATCAGCGCCGACACGAACAGGAGGGTGCCGAGCATGGCCTGACCGGCCAGCGCAACACCGCCGGGCCGCAGCGGCGTGGTGTCGGCCCAGGAGGGCAGCATCGTCGCTACCGCCGGTGAGTCCAACAGTGGCCACACGGACAGCCCCAGCAACACACCTCCAGGAAGGAGAGCCGCCAGGGGAGAGATTCGGGAGCCAGCCAGGACGCCACACACCAGCCCCACCGCCATGAGGACGGCCACGGAGCTGAGTAGGAGCGGCCGGTCGAACTGTTCGGCCCGCAGGTGACCGATCGCGGTGGTCATCCCCCAGGTCACAGCGATCCACACCAGTGGAGCGAGGCCCAGCCCCGCCAGGAGACCGAGCGAGTGGCGCCGCACAGTGACTCGCCTCCCCCCGGGCCGTCAGGTCGGTCGTTGCCCCAACTCCAGTGTGGGGTGGTCACGGTACGGCGTCCAACCCGGTGGGGTGCGCTGCCGGGGCGCACGGGTGCCCGGCGGTCAGTCGCACACGTTCTCCTCGGCGGAGTTGACATTCACCTCGTCGCGGCCGCGCTGCTGCTGTTCGGGCTGGCGCTCGGGTTCGGCGTCCGCGCGGGCCTGCGCACTGACCCCGGTGTAGTTCAGGCCCAGGACGACCTGGATCCGGTCGTCGAGACTCTCGTCGGTCACCGTGGTCGAGCCGGGGACGGCATCTTGGACGAGTTCCGCCGCTTCCGTTCGTTGGGGAGCGGCCCGGATCATGGTCTCCTCGACACTGGTCGTGGACCAGTTCGCCGCGTCGTCGGGCAGCGAGAACCCGGCCTGGTTCAGCTCCGCGCGGGCCTGGGCGCCGAGTCCCGGCGTGCCGATACCGTTGTACACCTCCAGCGTCACGTCACTCGGGGCCAGTTCCTCGTCCGTGTCGTCGGTGCCGGATCCGCTGTCGCCAGTCCCGGACAGGGGCTCATCGGAGCGCAACTGGCCGAACAGCTCGGCCGCGGCCCGGTCGTTCCAGCGCACGGCGACGTCACCGTTCGGGGTCTGGAAATTGAGGTCGCTCAGCGGAACCTGGGTGAAGGTGACGTCCTCCAGGTCGAACGTGCCCAGCTGGCTGGACAGCTCCCGGATGGTGCCCGTGTCCAGGTTCTCGTCCACGGTCAGCGAGTCCAGGCTGGTGTCGAGGAATCCGGTGAGTCGTGTGGGCTCGGTCAGGACGTCCGTGCTGATCGCCCGGTCCAGCAGGGCAGCCATGACCTGCTGCTGGCGGTCGATACGGTCCAGGTCCCCGTCCGTGGTGGCGCGGGTGCGGGCGAAGGCGAGGGCCTCGGTTCCGGTGACATGGTGGGTGCCGGCTGCCATGTCCAGGTTGGCGCGGTCATCCTGAAGCGCCTCGGGCAGGCACACCTCGATGCCGTCCACGGCGTCGACAACATTGACGAAACCGGCGAAGTTCACCTCGACGTAGTGGTCGATGTGCACGCCGGTCACACTCTCCACGGTCTGCACGGCCAGGGACGGCCCGCCGAGGAAGTACGCGGCGTTGATCTTGTTCGGGCCGTGCCCGGGAATGTCCACCCACGAGTCCCGCGGGATTCCGACCACCGAGACGTGGTCCCGGTCACTGTTGAGGTGCGCGAGCATGATCGTGTCGGCCCGGGCACCTTCCTCGTTGCCCACGCCGAGTTCACTGCGCTCCGTGGAGTCCAGACCTTCCCGCGAGTCGGACCCCAGGATGAGAACGGTCATCGCGCCCCGCGGTCCGGCATCCGGGCGTTCCTCCGGGGCCAGCCCCCCGAACACATCGTCCCGGTTCAGCTGGCCCGACACCAGCCCGGTGATGGCCCAGGCACTACCGGAGGTCAGCAGCACCAGCGCGGACAGTCCGGCTGCGAGCAGGAGGGAGACCCGCTTGCGGCGAACCCGTGCCGGGGGAATCCCCACCGGACTCCGGGCCCGGGCGGGGCGTTTCGACGGCGGAGTCTGGGGCCGTTGCGGAGTGGAACGTATCCGGCGGAACTCGCCGGACCCGGAATCATGCGGCATCGCGCCTCCCTCCAGCCGGACGTCCGGATGTGGACGGCGCGCATGTCATGGACGATCCCCCAGTGCGTCATGTGCCCGATCCCTCTCAGGGTGCCAAACAGCTCCCGTTGTGCGGGCGAAGGCACCGACCCGGCGTGTTTCGTGGGCGTATCCGCCGACAGTGGCGGCGCTCCGGGGTCGGGGTGGGTCTGGTTTCTCTCTTACCCCGGAGCTGTGCCTCCCACTCCGGGCGACTGGCGTTGCCCGTGCCCCGGTACGGCGTCCGGCACACCGGGATGTCGGGATCCGCGCCGGCCCGGTCGTCGGTGCGGCAACTGGCACGGCTGGTTGGGAGCGGTTTCGGCGACGGCAGGGCCTGGTACCGTGTCTGCGTTGGCCACCGCCGGGTGGATCGGGAGCCCTGGGCTACACCCGGTCCCCGCTGGCGACCAGCCGTCGAGTATGCGCATCTCCACGGCCGCCGTGCGCGCGAGCCCCGCGGCAGGCCCCGGCTTCCCCGGCCTGACCCGGGGAAAGCGTGTGAGCGTCTCCGCACATTCGTGATGAGGAACGATCGTCAATGAACGAGGACTGGCCGGCCGTCTCGGTGATCATGTCGGTGCTGAACGAGGAACGGCACCTCGCCACCGCCGTTCGCCATGCTCTGGGCCAGGACTACCCCGGGGAGATCGAGGTCGTCATCGCCGTCGGGCCGTCCACGGACCAGACCCGTGCCGTGGCCGACCGTCTGGCCGCCGCGGATTCGCGGGTCGTGGTGGTGGACAATCCCACCGGGAGAACCCCGGCGGGTCTGAACGCCGCGATCGCCGCCTCCCAGCACCCCGTTGTCGCGCGCGTCGACGGGCATGCGCTGCTGCCCGTGGACTACCTGCGGCTGGCGGTACAGGCACTCAACGAGCACCAGGCGGACAACGTGGGCGGGATCATGGCGGCCGAGGGCGAGAGCCCGTTTGAGCAGGCGGTGGCCGCGGCGATGACCTCTCGGATCGGCGTCGGAAACGCCAGGTTCCACACCGGGGGCGCGTCCGGCCCCGCGGACACCGTGTATCTGGGGGTGTTCCGCCGGTCCGCACTGGAGCGCGTCGACGGCTATGACGAGGCCTTCCTCCGCGCACAGGACTGGGAGATGAACCACCGGATTCGCACCAGCGGTGGCACGGTTTGGTTCGAGCCCCGAATGCGGGTCTCCTACCGGCCCCGGTCGACAGTCTCGGCTCTGGCCCGTCAGTACTTCCACTATGGACGCTGGCGCCGGGTGGTTGCCCGTCAGCACGCCGGAACCATCAACCTGCGCTATCTCGCGCCCCCGATGGCGGTCCTGGCGATCGCGGTGGGGACCGTGGTGGGCTTCATCTTCTGGCCGGCCTGGCTCATCCCGCTGGGCTACCTGGCCGCGATCGGGGTCGCCGCCGTACCGCTGGGTGGCCAACTGCCCTGGCAGGCCCGCCTGGCGATTCCGGTGGCGCTGGGCACCATGCATCTGGCCTGGGGGGTTGGTTTTCTCACCAGCCCGCCGAGCCTGGGAGCCGACTCCCGGACCATGCGCGCGGGCAGCGCCGCCGGGCGAGGCCCAACCGACCGCTGACAGCACAAGCAGCACCTCCCGGGCGGTCGCGGGGACTCCGAGGTTAACGAGGCCGACAGCCAGCTGGTGTACCTATGCGTGTGGCGACTGCCCCGGCCCCGCGGTGCCGGCCACCGGCCAGGCCCCGCCGGAGGAGACTCCGTTTCCGTCGCCGATGCGTGGCCGTTCGGTGAGGCGCTGCTCGTCGCGACGGCGCCGTTCCGCCAACACCGCGGCCAGGAACTCCACGGGCGAGGTGTTGGCGGGGGGAGGCGGAGTGACATGGCGGGCCACGGCGGTCGCGACGTGCATACCCATCTCGTGGCGCGTCTGGGTGTCCAGCTCCTCGTAGCGTTGCACGTACTGCCGTGCCAGGGCCAGGGTCTGGCCGTCCACCCGTGACAGCTCGGCGGCCTGCGCCCATTCGGCCAGCTGCGGGGGCATCCGCACGGGGTCCCGGGGAGCCTGGGCCGTGCGCTCCTGCACCACGATGGTTCCGGCCAGGAAGTCACCCACCCGACGTCCCGCCGGGTTGATGAGGGAGACAACCAGCGCCGGCACGGCAGACAGCATCCAGATCTCCACGAAGCCGCACAGCCCACGCGCCAGCGCCTGTCGAAAGCGTTCGGGGGAACCGTCGGTTCCGACCACCCGCAGGCCCAGGGCTAGCTTGCCCAGGGAACGGCCGCGAGTGAGGGTTTCGAACGTGGTGGGATAGCCCACCAGGATCAGGACCGACCCCGTGATCGCCACCGCGGCGGTGGCGGCCGGGTCGAGCCCCGTGCCGACCAGGCTCGTGGCCACGGCGAGCAGGAGCAGCAGGAGGAGTTGGACCAGTGCGTCCAGGGCGAGTGCAACGATGCGCGTGGCCACGCCCGCCGGGGTCATGTCGAGCACCACCGCCTCGCCGGTGACGACGGACTGCTGGCCCTCCCCGGTCGGATGCACCACGGTAACCTCCTCGCTCTGCTGCGTCCCCTCCAGTCTGACGCATCCAACCGCGGACGCGGGCCGGTGGTGAGCCCGCACCGCGGCCCAGTAGGGTCGCGGACGTGGATCTCGACGTTTTTGTGGCGACGCACCGGGACGACTGGAAACGGCTCGAACAGCTCGTGCGGCGGCGCCGGCGACTGACTGGCGCCGAGGTTGACGAGCTCGTGGACCTGTACCAGCGCACCGCCACCCACCTCTCCGTGCTGCGGTCGGACCACCCCGACCCCGCCCTGGTCGGGTGGCTTTCGGGGCTGGTGGCGCGGGCCAGGGCGGGGGTTGCCGGGGCCCAGACGCCGGCGTGGCGGGAAGTCACCCGGTTCTTCACCCGAACGTTTCCCGCCACGGTGTACCGCACCCGTTGGTGGTGGCTGGCCGCCGCCGTGGGCACGGTCCTGTTCAGCACCGGCCTGGGTGTGTGGGTCGCCCAGAATCCCGACGTTCAGGCCGCACTCGGCACTCCCGAGGAAATTCGCCAGCTCGTCGAACACGATTTCGCGAACTACTACGTGGAGAACCCCGCGGCGTCCTTCGCGTCCCAGGTGTGGGCCAACAATGTGCGCGCGGCCGCGCTTGCGCTGATCCTGGGGGTTTTCCTGTGCTTGCCCACAGTGATGGTCCTGGCTGTCAACGGCGCCAACGTGGGTCTTCAGGGCGGGTTGATGTTCGCCCACGGCAAGGGGGACGTGTTCTTCGGCCTGATCCTGCCGCACGGACTCCTGGAGCTCACTGCGGTTTTCATCGCTGCCGGTGTCGGGATCAAGCTCGGCTGGACCGTGATTGACCCGGGCGGGCGTCCCCGCGCCCAGGCGTTGGCCGAGGAGGCCCGGGCCGCCATGGCCGTGGCACTGGGGCTGGTTGTGGTGCTGGCCGTCGCCGGACTGATCGAGGGTTTCGTTACCGGCTGGGTGCACGTGACCTGGCTGCGGGTGGGGATCGGTGTCCTGGCCGAAGTCCTGTTCCTCGGTTACGTGTTCACCCTCGGCCGCCGGGCCGCCCGCGCGGGAGAGCACGGGGATCTGGTCGAACGACCGGACACCGCCCCGGTCGCGGCCTGAGTCGTCCCCGGAAACCATCCGGGCCGATGAGGCTGGGCGGGTGACATTCGCGTGGGTACAGCGTCTGGGGCGCCCCCCACGCTGCTACGGGTACGCAATGGCGCGTGGGGCTGGGAACGGCTGATGGGGTGGTGCGCGGCAGGAACCGTGCGCGGGGCGCCCCCGGAGAGCAGCGTTGTCGTCGCCCCAGCTCCGATCTAGAGACGTCCGGCGGCCTTCAGCGCGATATAGGCATCTGCCAGGGCCGGAGCTAGGTGCTCGGGATCAGCATCCACCACCTCGACACCGTGTCGCCGGAGCTCCGCGGTGACCCGGCGGCGCTGCACCCGGGTGCGTTCGGCCGCCGCGGCGGAGTACACGGCGCGGGCGTCTCCACGGCCCGTCGCCATCTCGGCCACGGCGGGGTCGGCCACCGAGGCCACCAGCACCAGGTGACGGGAGGTCAACGCCGGGAGCAGCGGCAGCAGCCCCTCCTCCATGGCGGCCGCGTTGAGGTCCGTCAACAGCACCACCAGCTGCCGTCCCTGGTCCCGGCCCCCCAGAATCGTGGAGACCAGCCCCTGAGCGTCCGACTCCACCAGGGCCGGCTCCAACGGGGCCATGGCCTGGACGAGCGTGGACATCGACATGGACCGGCCCCGGGAGGACACTCGGGCCCGCGGGTGTCGATCATAGGCCAGCAGCCCGGTGTGATCACCCGCGCGGGAGGCGAGCGCAGCCAGCAACAGCGCGGCATCCATCGAGTGATCGAGGCGGGGGGTGTCGCCGACCCGCCCCGCGGAGGTGCGGCTGGTGTCCAGAACCAGCAGGATGCGCCGGTTGCGCTCCGGCCGCCAGGTACGAACCACGATGGACGAGCTCCGCGCGGTCGCCCGCCAGTCGATGGACCGCACATCATCGCCGGGAACATACTCCCGCAGGGAGTCGAATTCGCTGCCCTGCCCCCGGATCAGTGCACGCTGCTGCCCATCCAGCTCCCGCAGGCGTGCCAACTTGCCCGGAAGGTGGCGACGGCTGTGGAACGGGGGCAGGGCCCGCAGGCTGCCGGGAACCTGGTGGGTGCACTGGCGGGCGGCCAGCCCCAACGGTCCGTAGCTGCGCACCGTGACGCCGTGCGGGTGGTGGTCCCCGCGCCGGTTCGGGGTCAGCTCCGTAGCCATCCGGCGGCGGTCCCCCGGCGGGATGTGCAGCCGATGCGCACGAGGCTGCGGGTTGGAGCTGGGAGGCCACGCGTCCCGCACCCGCGCGCGCAGGGTGCGGGCCCCGGGATTGGTGACCTGCACCTCGGTGGTGACGCTGTCCCCCAGACGCACCGAGGTCTCGCCACTGCGGGCGAAACCCAGGCTGCGTGGGCTGGCGGCCAGGCCGAGGTCCACGATCACCACCGCCACCAGCGCCGCGGTCAGGACCAGGACCACACCCCATCCCCAGCCGGCGGCCGCCCAGGCCAGCGGGACGCATCCGAGCGCCAGTAGCGTGGCCCGTCCCGTGAGAATCATGCGTTCCCCCTCGTGCGCCGTTCCTGACTCGCGTCCCTACCGGGGAACCGGAACGGACCGCAGAATGCCCTCCAACAGGCCGGTGGCGCTCGCCCCCTCCAACTCCGCCTCGGGGCGGAGGGCAACCCGATGGCCGAGCGTGGCGGGCGCCAACGCCTTGACGTCGTCGGGTGTGACGTAGTCCCGACCGGACAGCCACGCCCAGGCGCGGCTGGTCGCCAGAAGCGCGGTAGCTCCCCGCGGAGAGGCACCCAACTGGAGGGAGGCCGAGGAGCGGGTTGCCCGGCAGATATCGACGATGTAGCCCAGGACCTCGTTCGCCACGCTCACCTGCGCGACGTCCTCCCGTGCGGTGCGTAGCTCCGCAGCGCCGGCGACGGCCTGGATCTCCGCCGTAACCAGGTTTCCCGGGTCGAATCCCGTGGCGTGGCGGCTCAGGATGTCGATCTCCTGCTCCCGCTGGGGCAGGTGCACGTCGAGTTTCAGGAGGAAGCGGTCGAGTTGCGCCTCGGGAAGCGGATAGGTGCCCTCGTACTCCACCGGATTCTGGGTCGCCGCGACGAGGAACGGGTCGGGAAGCGCCAGGGGCTTGCCCTCGACGGAGACCTGGCGTTCCTCCATCGCTTCGAGCAGAGAGGCCTGGGTCTTGGGCGGCGTGCGGTTGATCTCGTCGGCGAGCAGCAGGTTGGTGAAGACCGGACCCTCGTGGAACTCGAAACGCGCGGTTCGGGAGTCATAGATCTGCGATCCGGTCACGTCACCGGGCATGAGATCCGGGGTGAACTGCACCCGTGTCGACTCCAGGGACAGCGCGGTGGACAGGGTCCGGACCAGCAGTGTCTTGGCGACTCCCGGGACCCCTTCCAGGAGTACGTGTCCGCGGCACAGCAGTGCGACCACGAGACCCGTCACCGTCTCCTCCTGGCCCACTACCGCTTTGGCGACCTCCGAACGCAGGGCGACCAGGGACTCGCGTGCCTGCTGCGGCGTGGGCGCGTCCGATGTGGATGGTGCGGTCAACGGCGTACCTCTCTCTCCAGGGCGTCCAGTTCGTCGGCGAGCCGGACGAGGGCGGTGTCAGTGTCGGCGCGGGCCCCGGTCGCGTCGGCCAGCGACCCGTACAGCAGGTGATGCACCGTCTGGGGATCCCGGCCACTCCGTTCCGCGACTGTGGCGGCCACGGCGGTGGTGTCCGTCTCGGAGCCGGTGTCCATCCCGAGGAGGGGGCGCAACCGGTCCAGCGTGGCGGTGCGTAGCGCTGCGGCTGCCTGATCGCGTGCCCGACGTGCCTCGTACAGTCGGGCACGCCCCTCCGTGGTCTCCGCCGCCCGAACCACCACGGGCAGCCGCTCGACAACCAGCGGCCCCAGCCGACGGGAGCGCCACAGCACCAGCACCGCGAGTGCGACGGTGAGCTGTACGGTCGCCAGGTACACCCCCGAGGGCAGCAGGTCCCACACCGAGGCGGTGCCGTCCGGGGGCGTCGCCGGATCCGGGTACAGCCACACGACTCGGTCGTGCTGGGTCAGGAGGTTCAGCCCGAGTGCGGCATTGCCGTCCGTGGTGAGCTCCGCGTTGCGCAGCGGATCGCCGCTGCCGAGCACGGTGGTGTCCGCTGCGGCGGATGCGCTGGGGTCGGCACTGTCGCCGGAACCGGGAAGGTGCAGCAACATCGCTCCACCGCCGGCGGGGTAGCACTCTTCGACCGCGGCGTGGTCCCGTCCATCGGCGCCATCGTCCGCGGCACCGTTGGCGGCCGGGTCCGCATCCGGCGACGGCGGCGACGACGACACTGCCAGCAACGATCCTTCCATCGTGGTGCTGCCGGCGGCCTGGGCGGCGGGGAGCTCGCAGTCCGCGTCGCGGGGGCCACGGGTGTCCCCGGTGATGTCGATGCCCGGGGTCGTCGTATGCAGGAGGGATATGGGGGGTTCGACGATGAGGCGGTTCGTCGGAAGCTCGGCGAGCCGCTGCGCCTCCTCCGTGGTCAACAGGTGCCCGTTGACCAGCACCACCAGGGTGTCTGTGTCTGCGGCTGTTTCCCCGTCCGCGGGTTGGGACTCGTCGGCCTCGGTGAGTGCCGCCTCGGCCGCGGCCATCCGGGAAACCGTCTCGACCTCGGTTCCCTGGTCGCGGGCGAGCTCCAGTATGGCTCTGCTCCCGTCCGGATCGGGTGAGTCCGGATTCAGGTCACCGACCGGCCTCGGGGTGGCGCCGAGCGATACCACCACCCCCAGAACCGCCAGGACCAGTAGGAACACCACCGGGCCACGCCAAGGCCGCAGTCGCGCTGCCAGGCTCGGAGTCAGCGGCTGGGACTGCGTGGGGGGACTCGGGACCATTACGACCGTCCCTCGTTCGACGATGTGGGAGCCGATGTCGACGCTGGCACCGCCGCGGACGCTATCCGCGTGTCCCGCAGCGCCTCGTCCAGCTGGGTCACCTGGGTGTAGTCCTCGATGGTGGCGGAGCGGTGTCCGTAGGTGACCTCGTTGAACACGCGGGCAGCGGTGTGCAGGGCCGGCGCGTGCTCGGGGAGCTCGGCGGCGAGTTCGTTTGCCAGTTCGGTGGCGGTGCGGCCGGGGCGGATCTGGATGAGCGCCCGCTCCTCGGCATCGCGGTTGATCGCGCGGATCCGTTCGCGGACCGCTGCGGCGGCGCGCCCCGCTGCCGCGTGCTCGGTGGCGTTGCGTCGATGCTGATCGGCGGTCGTTGCGGACTCCGTCCGGTCAAGGACCGCAGTACGACGGGATCGCGGCGACGGTCCGAGATAGACCAGCAGGGCAACGACCAGTGCGGCGAGGAGGACCAGCAGCGGCGCCAGGGTCCACCATCCGCCCGGCACTGTGGCAACCACGCCTTCGGTGAGGCGTGCCAGCCAGGTTAGGACCAGATCCCACAGTCGCTCCACCAGGGAGGGCTCGTGCTCGGCGTAGATCGGCCTGGCCAGTTCCTCACGCGCGAGTCGTCGTGCCTCCTGGCGACCAGTACCTGAGGCGTCGGCAAGGAACGCGACAGCGCCAGCCCCGATAGGCATCACCGCCCCCAGCCGCCGCTCGGAGACGCGGTGCTCGGCACCGCGTAGATCTCCTCGATACGTGTCTCGGTGCTGTCACCCTGGGCGGTTTGGAGCCGCAGGTCCAGCCCTTCCCGCCGGATCCGACGGTCCACGTAGAGCAGAGCGGTGACCCCCACCGTGAACGGGGTGGTCAGCGCGAGGAGAAGCAGCGTCCCCAGGAACAGGAGAGCGGAGGCGACGACGGCGGCCCAGGCGGTGTCGGCTCCGAGGAAGAGGACCGCGGCGGCGCCCAGGGAGAACGGTGTCATGAGAATCTCGGTGACCAGGAAGATCAGTAGTTCCGCGAGGAGAAGGATCCCGAAGATGCGCCACCAGCTGCCGGCGGTGAGATTCCAGGAACGGCCGAGTGCGCGCAGGGGGCCGGCCCGCTCCAGCACCACTGCCGGCAAGGCGAGGGCGAACCGGACATAGAGCCAGACCCCGAGCCCGACGGTGGCCGCGGCCCCGACCAGACCGAGAATCACACCGAGTATCTGATCCACGGCCGTGGCAACGACCACCCCGACCATGATCGCGGCCGCCACCGCGGCAAGCCACACCACCGAGGCGACGAGAACCAGGCCCACCACACCGAAAACCGCTGGAAGGCGGCCCCGTGCGGCCTCCCAGGCCTGGCCCATCGACACGGTGCGTCCCAGGACGGCGCTGCCCACCACCACGGTCAGTAGCCCCACCAGCACGAGCCGCCCGAGGATCTCCAGGAGTGCTCCCCCGTAGCTGAGCCCCAAACCGGCGGTCGGCATCGTGTCGAGTTCCTCGGCGGCCATCGGATCGACCATGATCTGGCGCATCACGCCGAAAAACTCGTCCATCACCGCGGTGAAGGCGATGGCCTGAACCAGACTCGCCACGGCCATGACCAACACGGCCAGGCCAAGAGTCGCCTTGGGGTTGCGCCGGATGTAGGTGAACGCCCCGTTGAGGATGTCGCCCAGCGACATGGGGCGCAGGGCGACAATCCCGGTCCGGGTGCCGGAAGGGTGCTGGTGCGGCGGTGGCCCGTAGCGGCCGAACGACCCATGCGGCCCGGCGGGGCCGCCCGTTGGTGGCCCGCCCGGCGGCGGAGCCCATCCGCCGGGGGAGCCGAATGCTGTGGCGCCTGTGGTGGCGTTGGCCGGGGAGGGTGGGACGGCCGCCCCGCTTCCGGGGGCCTGCCACCCGCCGGAACGCGACGTCGGCTCATCCTCCCCCGTCGGATCCGGCGGCTGTTCGGTGGAGTCGGAGCCGCCAGTGGCGGGGTCGCGAGGCGCGGCTGCGTGCTCGCCACTGCCCGGAGCTCGCCACCCGTGGCTGTCCCCCTGACTCACTACTGCCTCCCAAACTCGACTGTGGCCGGTGTATGACGGCCCGTTGACCCCGTCCCGCGTCGATGCCACGGCGTCGACCGGATGGGCCGGACCGCGCGGCACGCCTGGGTGACGCGGCCCGCGGGCCTGCCGCCTCCAGCAGCCGACGGCCGCAGCAGGGCCGTAAGGGTGGGAACGACAACGCGTCCCCTACGCTACCGGTAGGTCTCGGGCGGTCCTCTCCGGCCGACGGTGCGGTCTTGGGCGTCCGTGCTGAGGATCGGGTCGCGGTGCCGGGAGACGATCCGGGGCCACGGAGATTTGCCACGCGGCGGCCCGATCGCTTATCCGGTTCTTACTCGTGGTCAACTACCGTCCGCGCCCTTTGTATGCTTTCGTTATCTTGGAGGTAGTTCCCCGGATAACACGAACGTCCGTCCAGAGGATTGGTGGGGCCAGCCGGGCGGATAGGGGAACAGGGCAAGGACAGCCGGATACGGACCGGAGGCGTTGGCGATCTGGGGCCGCTGGTGGTCAGCGCCAGTTCCACCAACGCTGTAACGGAGTCCCCGGCCACGAGGGGAGGCTCGGCTGTGGTCGAGACAACGCGACGGTGGCTGCGGAGTTCGGCAGGATCATCAGATGTGCCACCCACGTGTCGGGAAAGGAGCAGGCGCCCCATCCGGTCGCGTGAACGCCACGTGTGCCGGTGGCGCCGGACTGGTCAATGAAGGGACGCGTGCTGGTCGTCGATGACGACCTCGCTCTGGCAGAGATGCTGGGGATTGTCCTGCGCGGCGAAGGTTTCGAGCCGACGTTCGTGCACGACGGGGACAAGGCATTGGAGGTGTTTCGGGAAACCAAGCCCGACCTCGTGCTCCTGGACCTGATGCTTCCCGGCGCGGACGGGATCGACGTGTGTCGACAGATCCGCGCGGAGTCGGGTGTGCCGATCGTGATGCTCACCGCCAAGAGCGACACGGTCGACGTCGTGCTCGGACTCGAGTCCGGCGCGGACGACTACATCGTCAAGCCGTTCAAACCCAAGGAGCTGGTGGCCCGGGTCCGGGTTCGGCTACGCCGCACCGAGGAGCCGGCGCCTGAGGTACTCCAGATCGGGGATATCACCATCGACGTTGCCGGACATTCGGTCCGCCGGGGATCGGAGCCGATCAGCCTCACCCCACTGGAGTTCGACCTGCTGGTGGCCCTGGCGCGCAAGCCCCGCCAGGTGTTCACCCGAGAGGTCCTCCTGGAACAGGTCTGGGGATACCGGCATGCCGCCGACACCCGCCTGGTCAACGTGCACGTCCAGCGGCTCCGAGCCAAGATCGAACGGGATCCGGAACATCCGGACGTGGTCGTGACCGTACGGGGTGTCGGATACAAGGCCGGCACGGCCTGAGGGGTGGTCGAGTCAGCCTCCGTGTCCACACCGGTTTCGGGGTCCGGCCACGAACCGGCCGGTTCTGGTGACGAATCGCGCCGGGCGGGCTGGCAGGCGTTCACCGAGCGGCTCCGCCAGGGGCACACGGCGGCGCAACGCGTGGCACGGCGGCTGGTCGCCACCGTGCACACGCGATGGCGACGCTCCCTCCAGCTGCGCGTCATCACCTCGACGCTGGCGATCTCCGCGACCGTGACCGCGGTGATCGGGTTCTTTCTGATGCAGGAGGTTCTGGGCGGGCTCCTGGACGCCAAACGTGACGCCGCACTCACCGACCATCAGGCTGGTCTCGACTATGCGGTCAGTGAGTTGCAGGGCACCGACGAGCCGGACCGTCAACTCGACCAGATCGCCCACGAACTCTCCGCCCGCAGCGGAGGAATGTACGAGGTGATGATCCTGCCGTCCCGGCGTGGCGCGTCCGGCCGGGTGAGCGGGGGCATATCGGAAGCCAGCGTTCCCCAGCAGCTGCGGGAGGAGGTCCACGACAGTCCGGAACTGGAACAGCAGTACTACCGCTACACGGAGATCGAGGACGGCCCCGAGGGGCCCGTACCGGGCCTGGTGGTGGGGGCTCGGCTGTCCACGGCGCTGGAGTTCTACTACGTCTATCCGTTGGACCATGAGCAGGAGATGCTCGCCTTGGTGCAACGGACCATGCTCGGTTCTGCCGCGGCGCTGCTGTTGCTGCTCGCAGCCATCGCCTCGCTGGTCACCCGGCAGGTGGTCATTCCGGTTCGCCGTGCCGCACGGTCCGCGGAACGCCTCTCCTCCGGGGAGCTCTCGGAGCGCATGCAGGTGCGAGGCGAGGATGACCTCGCGCGCTTGGCCGTGTCGTTCAACGACATGGCCGGCAACCTCCAGGAGAAGATCCAGGAGCTGGAGGAACTGTCCAAGGTGCAGCGCCAGTTCGTCTCGGACGTTTCCCACGAGCTGAGGACGCCCCTCAGCACGATCCGGATGGCCGGCGATCTGCTGTACCAGGAGAAGGAGGAGCTGGACTCCTCCATGCGTCGCCCGGTGGAGTTGCTGCACAGCCAGCTGTACCGGTTCGAGGAACTCCTCGGGGATCTGCTGGAGATCAGCCGGCACGATGCCGGAGCGGCGACGCTGTCCATCGAGTCCGCGGATATTCGCGATGTCGTGATGCGGGCCGTGGGCGACGCCGAACAGATCGCCGAACGGCGAGGGATCAAGGTGGTGCTCCGCCTACCCACCGAACCCTGCACCGCCGAGTTCGACATGCGGCGGATCGGGAGGATTCTGCGCAACCTGATCGTGAATGCGATCGAGCACAGTGAGGGCAAGGATGTCATCGTGACGGCGGCCGGCGACAGCGACAGCGTGGCCGTGGCCGTACGCGACTTCGGGGTGGGGCTCCGCGCGGGGGAGGAGCACCAGTGCTTCGACCGGTTCTGGCGAGCCGACCCGGCTCGGACCCGCACGACGGGAGGAACCGGCTTGGGGCTGTCGATCGCGCGGGAGGACGCACTGCTGCACGGTGGCTGGTTGCAGGCCTGGGGATCCCCGGGGAAGGGATCGCAGTTCCGACTGACGCTGCCACGTCGCTCGGGAACGGAACTCCGCGGTTCCCCCCTGCCCCTGGCGCCTCCGGAGACCGGTGCCGGGCGTCCCCGGCCCGTGGCGCGCGATGGTGAGGACACCCCGACCGGAGGGGAGGTGACCGAGGCGTGAGCCGTGGCCAGGGCAGGAGTCCGTGGAGCCGTGGAGTGAGTGCGCTGGTGGCGGTCGTCCTTCTCGGAGGCTGCGCCTCCATTCCCACTGACAGTCCCGTGTACCCGGGGGAGGGGCAGGACGACGGCGGAGCGCAGGGCGACCCCTACGTTCGACTCATCCCCGTTCCGCCGCGTCCCGGCGCGGGCGAGACCGACCTCGTGCGTGACTTCCTGTCCTCGATGGGTAGCTTTGAGGATGACCACGGGGCCGCCCGGGCCTATCTCACCCCCGAACGTGAGGCCGAATGGGACCCGGACGGTACGGCGCTGGTCTACGACGAACGCGGCACAGTGGACATCGAGCTCGTGGACGGGGCCAGTGACCCGGCGGGGGACGACGAGGCAGCGGCGAGCGCGCAGGTCCGCATGGAGGCGACCCGCACCGCCACGATCAACGCCGACGGACGTTTCGTTCCCGCGGGTGACGATGACCTCCTCGAGGTGACGTTCCGGCTGCGTCAGGTCGACGGGGAGTGGCGTATCGACGAACTGCCGGAGAACCTCATTCTGTCCGGTCAGGCGGTCGACCGGGTGTACCGTTCCCTGAATCTCTACTTCCTCAACCCCGAGGAGAGCATGGTGGTTCCGGACACCGTGCTGCTGCCCGGACATGTCACCAGCAATCTGGCCGACCAGCTGGCCCGGCGGCTGGTGCAGGGGCCGACCAGCTGGCTCGAGCCGGCTGTGTACACGGCATTTCCCGAGGACACGACCGCGGACACGGCCTACCAGGCAGGTACGCTCACCGTGGATCTCAGCCCCGCGGCCGCGATGACGAGCGAGGACGAACGTTTCGGGATGGCGGCCCAGCTCGCCTGGACTTTCCGTCAGGTTCCCGAGGTTCAGGAGCTGCGCCTGCGTATCGCAGGTGAGGATATGCAGATTCCGGGAGCGGACGGCGTCACCGTGGATGTGACCAGCGGACTCTGGGACTCCGTGGACCCCTCGGGTGGGCCGGGGGAGGACGCCCCAGGCCACGTCTATGTCACCCGGGACGGCGCCCTCCTCGCCATGGACGAGGACCAGGCAGAACATCCCGTCCCGGGAGCGGCCGGATCCGGCACCGGGATCGACCGGCACGCCGTGTCCATCACCGAAGACCGGGTTGCCGGTATCGACCCCGAGGCCCAGGAGGTCCGTGTGGCCCCGATGGTCAGTGACGGTGAGTACGGGACGGTCCTTGCCGGTTCGGACTTCCGGGCCCTGTCCTGGGACGGGGCTGGTGATCTGTGGGTGGCGGCGCGGCAGGAGCAATCTGTGGACGAGCCGGACGAGACCGAGCCGGACGTGGGCGGAGTTCCCGGCAGTGAGCTGTGGCTGCTGAACGACGGAACCGATCCGATCGAGGTCGACGTCCCGGAGCTGGACGGACGGATCGGAACCGCCACGGTGGAGCAGCTGCGCGTGGCCCGGGACGGGGTTCGAGCCGCGGTCGTGTTGGGGACCGAGGAGGGATCCCAACTCGCGGTCGGTCGCCTCGTGGAACGTGCCGACGGCCTGGAATTCGGGGAGTTGGTCCCGGTGGCCACGGAGTTCGAGGAGGTTACCGATGTCTCCTGGCGTGGGCCGGACCAGCTGGCCCTGCTGGGCCAGCACGAGGACAGCACTCCGCAGGCCTATCTCAGCCCCTCCGGTGGCGGCGGGCAGGCCACCAGTGCGGGGGCGGCCCCCGGAGTGGAGATGGAGACGATCACCGCCATGCCGAACCGCCCGCTGCTCGCCGGTGCGGACGACAACGAGATCTGGCTCACCGACGACCGGTTGACCTGGCTTCCCGCGGGGGAGGGCAGCGCCCCGACATATCCGGGCTAGGTCAGCCCCGAGATCGGTGTCGGGGATTGTACGGGTCCTGTTCGGCCCCCCGGGGGGCGGCTACGGTGCGCCCCCGCAGTCCCGTTGGTCGTCGTGCGGGGGTGGGCGTCCAGCGCCCGACGCCACCGCCGGCCGACACGGTGTCGGCGGCCGGGCTGCTACCGCTACCAGTACTCTTGTCCTGGGTATCGGAGGGTGCGGGGTTTGCCTGTGGCCTGTTCCGCGAACGCCCATCCGCATCTGGCGGGGCTGCGGCACGCCACGATCAACGCGGATGCGGAGCGGGTGCTGCGGTGGCTTCTGGGCGGATTGGGGCCAGGAGTGCGGGGACTCGGCAACGTCATGAATACCCGCGCTCCGGACGAACGCGGCATGTATCGGAATCACCGTCGAGGCGTCCGGCAGGCAAGCGCCCGAACCGCACCCGCCCATACCTGGCGGCACGATCCTCCCGACACGCTGCCCTTCGGATCTGGTGGGCGCGGCCCCAGCCGCTGGGGCCGCGCCCTGAACCGCAGCTGTTCGGTGCCCCGCGTGCGCTCCACAGTCCGGTCGCGCGGGGATGCGGCGCTCGGTCCGTGCGGTGCACCCTGGGTCCATGGCTGCACAGCCCCTGGCCGTGGCGTTGGACCATCTGCTGGCGTTGGTGCTGGGCCTGGGGTGTGCCGGGTGTGGCACCCGGGTCCGTCCCGTATGCGCGTCCTGTCGGGACGTGCTGCACCAGTCGCCGCGCCGGTGCGCGCCCAGAACGGGATGTCCGCCCCTGTGGGCATCCGGTCCCTACGCTGGCCGGGTTCGCCAGATCGTACTGGCCTATAAGCGGCGCGGCTACCGGGCGGTGGTGCCGGTTCTCGGGGCCGCATTGGCCGTGGTGCTGGTCGCGCAGGTTCGGCTCGTCAGTGTGCCCGGATCGCGGACGCCAACCCTGGTTCCGATTCCCGCACGTGGCGCCACCTACCGGCGTCTGGGCTATGACCCCGTCCTCGAGCTGGCCCGCGCCACGGCCGTGGCGGCTCGGGAGTACGGGTGGGAACCGCAGGTCGCACCGGTGCTGCGGCACCGCCGGCGAGTACGGAGCCAGCGAGGACTCGACGCGCGGAGTAGGCGGGCGAACCGTGCGGGTGCGATGACCCTACGCCGGGTGCCACCCACAGCCGGCGGCAGCGGAGAGGTGATTCTGGTCGATGACGTCGTGACCACCGGCGCGACCCTGGCCGAGGCGGCTCGGAAGCTGCGTGGGGCCGGCGTGACCGTGCACGCCGGCCTGCTGGTCGCCGCGCGGTAGCGGGGTATGTGCATCATTCGGGGGCGGGCAAAGGAAACTTTGCCCGCCCCCGGTCTGTCGGGCGTCGGCGGTCTCCGTCCTTTTCAGACCGGGAACATCGGCATGGATCTCGGCACATCCTCCTGACAACACAGTGATCACGGGCTACCGTTCGAGACATGGCACCCGTCCGGGTCCGTGGTTGCGTCGGGCGATGCGCTCCGCAGACGGAGGCATCGCCTGGCAAGCCGATGCCAGCCGCAGGCGAAACGGCCCACGTAAGGCGACTTCTCGTCGACCGATCACGGTGCGGCTTAGAGGTAAGTCCTGCCCCGGTCGTTGGACCAGATGTCCGACTGTTCTGGGAGAAGGGCAGTAGTGGTCAGTCAAGTCCGCGAACCCCTCAGCAGGCGGATGTGGGGACGAAGACCAGGTCGGCCGGACGGGTGCATCTCCTGGTCGTCGCTGGTGGTTGCGCACGTGATGTCTCGGCGCCGGCTGGGTATGTGCCTAGCCAGGCGAACACGCACCTCTGCCTGCACGACCCACCGGATCCAACCGTCAGAGAGGAGCCCTGCTACCACCCGCGCCCCACGAGTGGCGTGGGGCCACAACAGGAGCCTGGGCTGTCGACGCGCGATGGCCACGCTATGAAGGGGGACTTGTGGACATCATCGTCAAGGGCCGGCGTACCGGAGTCAGCGACAAGTTCCGGAAGCACGTCGAGACGAAGTTGGGCAAGCTCTCCAAGTGGGAGCAGAAGGGCATGAGCGTGGATGTGGAGGTGTCCAAGGAGCGCAACCCCAAGCTGGCCAGCCAGCGGGAGCGTGTCGAGTTGACCATCCACTCGAGCGGTCCCACGATCCGGGGTGAGGCTGCGGCGGACGATCGGTACGGCGCGTTCGACCTGGCGCTGGACCGGATCGAGGCACGCCTACGCAAAGCTGCGGACCGACGCAAAATCCATCGCGGAAACCGCGCCCCCGTCTCGGTGGCGGCGGCGACCGCGGAACTCGGGGGGCCGGCGTCGGCCGGGGCCACACTCGCTCCACCCATCCAGCGGGGCGGCACCCCAGAGTCGGACACGGCATCGGTGTCGCAACCGGCAACGTCCGGTAACGGTGCAGGGCGCGGCACCGCGGCCGGTGCGGACCGTGCCACCAACGAGGGCGCCGAGGAGTCCGACGACCGGGTCCACGAGGACATCGTCGAGTTGGAGACCCAGGGGGATGGCCCGGTCGTTGTGCGGGAGAAGCTGCACCGCGCGAAACCCATGACGATCGACCAGGCACTATTCGAGATGGAGCTGGTCGGGCACGACTTCTATCTGTTCCGGGACGAGGAGCGGGACACCCCGAGCGTGGTGTATCGCCGTAAGGGCTTCAACTACGGAGTGATCCGGCTCCTGGAGTAGCCGCGATCCGTCCGGTCCGCGACGACCAGCCCAGCCGTCGAGCGCGTTGGGGCGAAGTCCCCAACGCGCTCGACGGTCCCCGAGTCCCGGTCCCGCCGTCCGGTGCGACGGGGAGCGTGGACGCGCCGCTCAGCGCTGCCGTTCCACCTCACCCGGGGTCGCCTTGATCCGGTGCAGCGGGGTCGAATGCGGCTCTTCGGACTCTGCCCGCGGCGTGTCCAGGACGACGTCGGTGAAGATGTCGGACAGTGCGCCGACGACGCCACCGGCCACAATCAGGACCAGTCCGGCCGCGAGGAGCATTCCGGAAGGCCAAGCGACCATGGATACCCCGATCGCGACGAATCCGGCGCAGGCCAGTCCCACGGCCATCCACGAGCTTGCGCGTCCCCGGTGGTGTGCGGTCGGGGCCCAGGTTCCCCCCTCCCGCTGATGGCCGAGAATTCGGTGCATCACAGTGTGGATTGGTTGCTCGCTCATGGCATGCCTCCAATGGCCAGGGCATATATCGAGCGATAACCCCGATGTGGGGTGGCTAAACCCGAACATGGCGGCGGGGTGGTTGTCCGCGGCGGGTGTCGGGGCCTGCCCGTCGTTCGGTTTCGCCGGGATGGTGGGCTGTGCCCACGCTGGTCTGTGCGACTGGTGTCCTCGCCTACGATAGGTAGAACGGGAGCCGAACATTGCCGTGGCCGGACGGACAGTGTCCCGGCTCTGCCGGTGGGCCCCGATCGGCGAGGAGCGCATAAGAAGTGCCAGGCATACTCGACAAGGTCCTGCGTGCGGGCGAAGGCAAGGTTCTGCGCAAGCTGAAGCGGATCACACAGCAGGTCAACGCGATCGAGAACGACTTCTCCGAGCTTACTGACGCCGAGTTGCGCGAACTCACCGACGAGTACCGCAAACGGTGGGAGAACGGGGACGACACCCTGGACGACCTGCTGCCGGAGGCGTTCGCGACCGTTCGCGAGGCCGCGCAGCGCACCCTGGGCCACCGCCCGTTCGATGTGCAGATCATGGGCGGTGCCGCGCTGCACCAGGGAAACATCGCCGAGATGAAGACCGGTGAGGGCAAGACCCTCACATCGGTGCTGCCGGCGTATCTCAACGGGTTGACCGGTAAGGGTGTCCACATCGTCACCCCCAACGACTATCTCGCGCGCCGGGACGCGGAGAACATGGGGCGGATCCACCGCTTCCTCGGTCTCGACGTTGGGGTGATTTCCCCGGGGATCGAACGTGCGGAGCGGCGGGCTGCCTACGAGGCCGACATCACCTATGGCACGAACAACGAGTTCGGTTTCGACTACCTGCGCGACAACATGGCCCTGTCGTTGGAGAGTTGTGTCCAGCGGGGCCATAACTTCGTGATCGTCGATGAGGTGGACTCGATCCTCATCGACGAAGCGCGCACCCCGCTGATCATCAGTGGTCCGGCCGAGCACAACACCAAGTGGTATGTGGAGTTCGCCAAGATCGCGCCGCGGCTGGTCCGAGACGAGGACTACGAGGTCGACGAGAAGAAGCGCACCATCGGGATCACCGAGGCCGGTGTGGAGAAGGTGGAGGACTGGCTCGGTATTGACAACCTGTACGAGTCGGTCAACACACCGCTGATCAATTTCCTGAACAACGCGATCAAGGCCAAGGAACTGTACCGCCGGGACAAGGAGTACATCGTCAAGGACGGGGAGATCCTCGTCGTTGACGAGTTCACTGGGCGTATCCTGCGCGGGCGCCGCTACGGAGAGGGGATGCACCAGGCGATCGAGGCCAAGGAGAAGGTCACGATCAAGGCCGAGAACCAGACACTGGCCAAGGTCACCCTCCAGAACTACTTCCGGCTGTACGAGCGCCTCTCCGGAATGACGGGTACCGCCACCACCGAGGCCGCCGAGTTCAACAAGACCTACGGCATCGGGGTTGTGCCGATTCCGACCAACAAGCCGATGATCCGCATCGACCAGTCGGACATGATCTACAAGACCGAAGAGGCGAAGTTCGACGCGATTGTGGATGACATCGCGGAGCGTTACGAGGCCGGCCAGCCCGTGCTGGTGGGGACAACGAGTGTCGCGAAGTCGGAGGCGCTGTCCAAGCAGCTCAAGCAGCGTGCGATCGAGCACGAGGTCCTGAACGCGAAGAACCACGCCCGGGAGGCCTCCATCATCGCGCGGGCGGGCAAGAGGTCCGCGGTGACGGTCGCCACCAATATGGCCGGTCGTGGTACCGACATCATGCTCGGAGGCAACCCCGAGTTTATGGCCGATGAGGAGCTGCACGAGCGGGGGCTCTCCCCGTTGGAGACTCCGGAGGAGTACGAGGAGGCCTGGCCGGAGGCGCTCGCCAAGGCCCAGGCCGAGGTCGAGAGCGAGCATGAGCAGGTCGTCGAGACCGGTGGGCTGTACGTTCTGGGTACGGAGCGGCACGACTCCCGCCGGATCGACAACCAGCTGCGCGGCCGGTCGGGCCGACAGGGAGACCCGGGTGAGTCCCGGTTCTACCTCTCGCTGCGGGATGACCTGATGCGGCTCTTCCACAGCGGACGCATCGAGATGATCATGAACGGGCTGAACATGCCCGATGATCAGCCGATCGAGTCCAAGACGGTCAGCAAGGCCATCATGAGCGCGCAGAGCCAGGTGGAGCAGCAGAACTTCGAAGCGCGCAAGAACATCCTGAAGTACGACGAGGTGCTGAACCAGCAGCGCAAGGTGATCTACGCCGAGCGTCGTAAGGTGCTGGAGGGCACCGACCTCGCGGACCAGGTCCAGGAGATGATTGACGAGGTTCTCGGTGGGTACGTCGCCGAGGCGACCGCCGAGGGCGACGCCGAGGACTGGGACCTGGACCGGCTGTGGACCTCCTGCAAGGAGATCTACCCGGTCAGCTTCACGGTTGAGGAGCTGATCGAGGAGAACGGGGGCGAGCTCGGCGCCATCACTCCCGAGCTGCTCAACCACCGCCTGCGCGAAGACGCCCACGCGGCCTACCGGGCACGGGAGGAAGCGGTCGGCTCCGAGGTGATGCGGGAGGCGGAGCGGCGCATCATCCTCCAGGTGATGGACCGCAAGTGGCGAGAGCACCTCTACGAGATGGACTACCTGCAAGAGGGGATTGGCCTGCGGGCCGTGGCCCAGCGCAACCCGCTGATCGAGTACCAGCGGGAGGGCTACGACATGTTCATGCGGATGCTGGAGGGCATCAAGGAAGAGGCGATCGGCTACTTGTTCAACCTGGAGATCCAGGTCCGCAGGCAGCAGCCGGCCTCGACTGATGCGGAAGCCGGATCCGGGGCCGCGGCGTCGGGCCAGGAGGACGGGTCGGCCGCTGCCCCCGCCGTCGTTGTGGACTCGGACGACGACGGCGCCACGGACACGGGCCGGGACTCCGCAGAACCGGACAGCACAGACTCCGCAGCCCAGCCCACCGACGCCAGCGGCCTGGTGATCCCGGGGCTGGACCGGGGCCGTGCCACCGAGCTCCAGTACAGCGCGCCGGACGAGCAGGGTGGCGTGGAACGGCACAGTTCCAGCGAGGACTCCGGGGTGGAGAAGGTCTCGCGTAATGCGCCGTGCCCGTGCGGCTCGGGGAAGAAGTACAAGCGCTGCCACGGGGCCCCGACGTCGAGCTGAGCCCCGTGCGTACGGCTACTGGCGGGGGCGTGGCTCAGGCCACGCCCCCTCAGTCTGGGTGCGGAGCAACACGTGGGTCCAGGCGGGATCGGAGCTGGTAGCGGTCGGCCCGATAGGTGGAGGCGGCCAGCTCGACGCAGGTGCCGTTGGCGAACGAACGGCGCCGCAACAGCAGGACCGGACTGTTCGGGGCGAGCCCCAGCAGCCGGGTGTCGTTGGCGTCACACACCCCGGCTTCGATCACCTGCTCTCCGGAGTCCAGAATGAGCCCGTACTCCTCCTCCAACAGTTGGTAGAGGGAGCGTCCCGCCAGACTGCGGTGTTCCAAGCCCGGAGCGAGGTCCACGGGTACATGGCTGCGTTCGATCGCCATCGGCTCGCCGTCCGCGGTGCGGAGCCGTTCGATGGAGTGCACCGGACTTCCGGTGTCGATTCCGAGCATGCGTGCCAGGCTGGCCCTGGCCGGTGTCACCCCGCGCACCAGGTCCTCGGCGCCGGGCACGAATCCCCGGTTGCGCATGTCCTCGGTGAACGAGGTGAGTCGCAGCGGCATCTCGATCTTGGGGCGCGCGACGAAGGTTCCCTTTCCGGGAACCCGGTAGACCCGCCCTTCGCTGACCAGGGAATCGATGGTCTGGCGGACGGTCATCCGCGACAGCCCGTAGCGGATCCCCAGTTCCCGTTCGGAGGGCAGGGCGGTGTCCGGGGGTGGTGCCCCGGTCGTGTCGGTGTTCGTGGGGTCACGTTCTGCTCCGCCGTCCATCCATTCCATGAGGATGTCGCGGAGCTGTAGGTACTTGGGCACGGGGGTGTTCGGGTCGATTTCCAGCACGGTGCACTCCGGGGTGCGAATCAGTGTTCGACATATTGGTATAGTCCGGACTAGACCACCTCAGGGCACGTGATATCCGGGACGTGCCGTTGTGACGGCCGAAGGAGTGACCTCCAGGATGGCACCGAACAGTCACGGCTCCAGCACCATGGACGCCGAGATCGCCGAACAGCCCACGGCGCTGGACCGTACGCTGACGAGTCTGCTGCCGCAGATTCCCGAGATCGCGGCCCTGGCAGGTGAGACGCGCCAGGTCCTGTTCGTGGCCCGTGGGTCCTCGGACAACGCCGCTGTCTACGGCAGTTACCTCATCCAGGCGCATGCCGGCCGGCTGGCAACCCTGGCCTCACCGTCCATCGCCACGGCCTACGGCGCCAAGGTGGACCTCTCTGGGGTACTCGCTGTGGGCCTGTCCCAGTCCGGCCAAACCGAGGAGATCGTGGACACCATGCGGTGGGCCACATCCTGTGGCGCACGCACTCTGGCCGTGACGAACGGGCCCGGTTCGGCGCTGACCCAGGTGGCTGACGTGTCCCTGGTGACACAGGCCGGAACCGAGAAGGCCGTTCCGGCGACGAAGACCTACACCACGCAGCTCGCCGCCTTGGCCGTGCTCGCCTTGGGGCTGGGGGCCGATCTGCGCTCGGAGGAGTTGCGGGCGGTGCCCGAGGCGGTCTCGGCCCAGGTGGAGAACCCCGACCCGCGACTGGACGAGATCACCGAGTCCCTCGTCGGTAAGCCGGGCGTCGTGGTCTCCGGTCGGGGCATGGCCTTCTCCACGGCCCTGGAGGCGGCACTCAAGCTCAAGGAAGCCTGCTACCTGCACGCGATGGGACTCTCCTACGCCGACCTCCTGCACGGCCCGATCGCTGTGGTGGACGAGCAGACGCCCGCGATCCTGGTCGCCGCCAATGACGGTCCGACCCTCTCCGGAACGGCCGCACTGGCGCGGCGGGTCACGGATGCGGGAGCGGCCGCCTACGGCATTGGTGGGGGATCCTCCCTGGCTGCGGAGTGCAATGCGGCGGTTTCCGGGCCCGAGCTTCCGGAGTGGCTCGCTCCGCTCGGCCTGATCGTTCCGGCGCAGATCCTCACCGAGCGGCTCGCACGCCGCCTCGGCTATGACCCGGACGCCCCACGCGGACTCGGTAAGGTCACCCAGACCGGATAGCGCGCCCGACGTCTCGGGTGGGGGTCTCGGTTCGCCGGTCCCCATCCCGGTCGGGGCAGGTGCGGCCACATCGGCGAGGATGGAGCCATGGACGCTGCCGACGCTGTGCTGTTCGACCTGGACGGCACCCTGGTGAACACGGAGCCCCGCAACCGGGCGGTCTGGACGCGCTACCTCGCCGAACTGGGAATCCCCCCGGACGGGATCCTCGACGAGCTGATGGGGCGACGTGGCGCCGACGTGTTCGCTGAGCGACCGGAACTCAGCAGGGGGCGAACCCTGGACGAGGTACGGGCCCGGTTGGCCGACCTGCACGCCCAGCCCGACCTCCCACCCGTCACCCTGCTGCCCACCTCCATAGACTTCCTGCGCACCGTACACGCCTCGGGTGTCCCGGTCGGGGTGGTGACCTCGGCCACCCGGCAGGGTGCGGATGCCATGCTGGACTGGCTGGGGGTACGGGACCTGCTGTCCGGGCTCGTGACCGGGGGAGACGTCACTGTGGGTAAGCCGGATCCCCAGGGATACCTGTACGGGGCACGGACACTGGGAGTGTCACCGCGGCGGACCCTGGCCGTTGAGGACAGTCCCGCCGGAGTGGCCGCAGCCCGGGCAGCCGGCATGACCTGCGTCGCGGTCACAACGACACACGCGCGGGAGGAGCTGGGCGCCGCGGACCGCGTGGTCGCTGCGCTGGACGAGATTGACTGGCCCCCACCCGGTCATGGAGGGGGATGAGATGCACCGCCGGGTCACCGTCACATCCGGTGCCGGTCTGCACGCACGCACCGCCGCCCGCCTCGTGGAGGTGGCGACCCAGGCTGCCGAGGACGTCACGGTGACCAAGGTGAGTACCGGCCGATCGGTGTCCGCCCGCAGTATGCTCAGTGTGCTGACGCTGGACGTGCACTGTGGCGAGGAGATCCTGCTCGAGGTTGGTTCCACGGACGGTGCGCCGCTGTTGGACCGGCTGGCTGCCGCTGTCCAGGAGGATGGCTGAGCGGCGCCGCTGGCGAGGATGCCGCGGGAGGGACGTGTCCCAGGGCCGTGGATCCTGGGCGACCAACCCCTGGGGTGAGTGTCGGGCTCCTGCTAGCCTCCAGGCGAGTCGATCCCCGGGAGGCGCGGCCAATGAGTTACCACGGCAGTCGTCCGGGCTACGGTGGCCCGCCCTCGGGGGGCCAGCCGGGCTGGGGCACGGGAGGTGCAGCGACCCCACCGGGCGCTGCGTGGTACGGAGCGGCCGCTTCAGCCGGCCCGCCGGGTCCGGTCCAGGCGGCGCGGATACTGCTGTGGGTGCAGGGTGGCCTCGCACTGGCCTGTGTGGCCGCGCTTCTGTTCATGGCCGCGGTCGTCCTGTTCGTCACCTTCGTTGCGGGAGCCGTGCTCGGCACCGTGTTCCGGGCAAGTTCGGATCCGGGCCAGGAGCTTCCCGACGGTGTTCCGGAACTCCTGTCACAGCTGGTGCTCTACCTCGGTGTGGGCTTGGGGACACTGCTCGTCGTGTTGGTGGCCTACAACGTCTGTGTTGCGATCCTCACCTTCATCCACGCGGCGCGGTTCTCCCAACGGCGGAGTTCGCTACGCGTCTGGGTTCTGGCCGTGCAGGCCCTACTGGGGGGAGTCACGGTGACGGTCGCCCTGGGTCTCCAGTTCATGCTCGGCGATACCTGGGGGGCGTGGGCCGCACTTTTCGCGGTCGTGCACTGGACAACCTTCGGTCTGTTGCTGACCGGGGCGGCACGCAGCTACTTCCACAACTGACACCGATCCACCGCCTGGGGTCGCCACGGCGCAGAATGCCGGTTCTGCGGGCGTGAGGGGGAGGTCCTGGCCGCCTGTGTTTCCCCGGTTCCCGGCACCACGCGGGTAAGGCGCGCGGGGTCGATGGGGCCGGTGCTGGCCGTCCCATCGACCCCGTCGCAGGGGTCAGCGCCGCGGCCCGTGGTGCGGCGGCTCGCACCGTGGATCAGTGGTCGTGGTCATGATCATCGTCGTGATCGTGATCGTGATCGTGATCGTGATCGTGATCGTGATCGTGATCGTGCTCATGATCATGGTCATCGTCGTGGTCGTCGTGCCCCGCGCCGGAGTGTCCCCCGAGGGGCTCCAGCCCCACGACCGCGAGATCTCCTGGGGTGAGGTCCAGGGCGAGATTGCGGGTGCGGTCGAAGCCGTCTCGCCCCGCCTCGGCTTCCACGAGTTCACCGGTGAAGGGATTGGTGACGTAGACGTGGCTCTCCCCGGGCGCGATCGCGGCGCTGCCGGCATCCAGGTCTGCGGGGATCTCGTCGGTAACCTCGGTGGAGCCGGTGAGCTCGGCCTGGTCCGGGTCGACGCCGTGCAGCGTTCCGTCCCGTGTCAGCACCAGTCCCTGTTCCCAGTAGGGGTCCCAGGCCAGGGCGGCCGCCTCGTCCGGAAGGTCGATCGTGGCGATGTCCTGTTCCTGCGGATCGACCACAGCGATGGCGGAGTCCCCGTACTGTCCGAGCGCGGGACCGGCAGTGTGTGTGGGACCGACCAGCTCCGTGATTGTCGACTCCGCATCGGGGGCGGGGCGATGGTCGAGTTGGTCGTCGTCGTGTCCGTGGACGAGCAGTGCGCCGTCCGTGCAGCCGACCATGACGCCCGGCCCGTCCTCGGTTGCCAGGGTGGTGGCGTTCTGGGGTGCGGGGCAGGGGATGGCATCCGTCAGCTCCTCGCCGTCGGTGTCCACGACGCTGACCTCGTCGTCATAGCCGAGCACCAGGTGCTCCTCCAGGGGGGCGGCGGTCTCGGGGGTGCCTGGGGGATCGACGAGAGTGTGGTCGGGGAACTCGTCTGGAACCTCGCCGTCCATGGTGAGGTGGGCAGCGACGGGGTCACCGTCCGGGTCCGCTCCGAATGCGGTGGCGTACCCGGCACCGGTCACCGCCGCCGTGTCGGCCGCGATGTCGAGCGTTCCGGACACCAGCTCCGGGGCCTCGTTCTCGGGATCGAAGTGCTCACCGTGTGCGACCCAGCGGATCCCGGTGTCCAGCATCCCGACCTCGTCTCCGGCCAGCAGCACGGTTGACCCGACGTCGTCGGTGGCGGTGAGGTCGATTGGCTCCCCGGAGTCGACCGTGAGGGTGTCGATGTCATCCCCGCTGAGGACGTCCACCACGGTGATCTCTGCC
Source organism: Lipingzhangella rawalii (assembly GCF_031628175.1). NCBI lineage: Bacteria > Bacillati > Actinomycetota > Actinomycetes > Streptosporangiales > Nocardiopsidaceae > Lipingzhangella > Lipingzhangella rawalii. The sequence goes on from NZ_JAVLVT010000003.1 coordinate 501,248, forward strand.
GACTCTGCGTCGGCGATAACGAGTCGTGGGCGCGGTGAGGCGTGGGACTCCGCCTCCCGCGGCTCCCAGTCCGACTCGATCGTGGGCGGCGATTGGGTCGCGTCGTTGTCGCCTCCGTCGCCCCCGTCGGCGTCGGAGCCGGCACAGGCGCTGAGCAGGAGAACGACCGGGGACGCGGCCGCCGCCGCGCGCAGCACACCGATGTCCTTAATGAAAACCATTTTCATTGTTCTATCATATCTTGGCGGTACATGTCCCCCCGCCGGTTGTTCGTGGGGTTCGGGTACCGGTACCAAGGGAACGACTGGTGTCCCCGTCGGAGCGACAGGCAGGAGCCGAAACCATGGACAACCCCCGCCGCGGCGTCATCGTCGACTGGGCCGGCGTCCTCACCAGTCCCCTCGCGAGCACGATCGAGGCGTGGATCCGCGCCGAAGGGATCGACGCCGAGCACTACTACTCGGTGATGCGCGCCTGGGCGGGCGATGCCTACCGCGGACACACCCCGGATGAGAATCCGATCCGTGCCCTCGAACGCGGGGAGCTCGCTCCGGAGCGTTTCGAGCGCGAACTCGCCGGGGCGCTACGCCGCACAGACGGATCGGCGGTGAACGCTGACGGCCTGCTGCACCGCATGTTCGCCGGCTTCCAACCGGCGCCGCAGATGTACGCGTTGCTGCGCGAGGTGCGCGCCCAGGGGCTGCGCACCTGCCTGCTGTCGAACTCGTGGGGCAACAGCTACCCACGCGCCGAGCTCGCCTCCGTCTTCGACGCCCTGGTGATCTCCGGAGAGGTCGGTATGCGCAAGCCCGAGGTCGGGATCTTCGAGCACGCCCTTGCCGAGATCGGGCTTGCCCCGCAGGAGTGTGTGTTCATCGACGACATGCGCCCCAACACCGAGGCGGCACAGAGCCTGGGTATGCCGGCGATCCTGCACCGGGACCCGGACACGACGCGCCGGGAGCTGCACGAGACACACCGCCTCGCTCTGGCTCCCACCGCATGAGAACGCCCTGCGCTGCACGGAGCCGTGAGCTTTGGCAGACTCGGGGCGATGCGCGTATACCTTCCCAGTACCCTGCCCGCCCTCGGTGAGATCCTCGCCGAGGGCGGCCTGAACCACGTCGGAACATCGGCCTACGCGGTCACCCCCGCGCTGCGGCACGAGGTGGGGGATGACGCCGAGGAGTTGGCCTACGCCGCACTGTGTGCGGCGGCCGACGCGTCGGTAGACCTGGTGGCCGCGGATCCCCAGGCGCCACGCAGGCGGCTCGTGCTTGCGGCGGATGTGCATGACGACGCCGTTCGACCCGGTGCGCAGGATCCGGAGTCCCCATCCGACGCCACCGGGGACCCGGCCGCGGTGACGGTCCACCAGGCGATTCCCCTGAAGCGGATCGTCTCCGGACACGTGGACGCCCCCGATGCGGACGTGATCGCCGCGGTCGAGCATGCGACCACCACTGGGGAGCTGGAGGTGGTGCAGGACTACGAGTTGCTGTGGTACGCCACCCAGGAACTCGCCGAGCTCTCCTGAAAGCCCCGAACCAGGCGGGACCTGCGTATCCGCGAGCATCCGCGGATCCCAGCCAGCCGGCCCCAACGGTCACCCTCGGTTCCGCACCGCCCCCGAACACCGGCACCGGGACGATGTCCGGGACTGCGGGGGAGGTTCGGGCGCTGCACAGCGCTGGTGCGGCCATCGGTGGTGCCATCGACCGTGGCAGCGCGGATCGGTCGTGTCGAGTCCGAGCGTGGCACCAGGACACGGCGCCGTCGGGTGTGGATGCGGCTGTGCCCCGAACATCGGGGGTGGCGGCAGGGTGGGCCGGGGTGCCCCGTTGTCTGTGGGTCCGGCGCGGCCGGTGGGGATCCGGCGGGTTTCTGCGGTGGCCGTCAATCAATGCGGTACAGGTCGGACGTGACGGGTATGCCAACGGGGTAGTCGCGGTGCCGCAGCCACGAGCCCGGGCACCGCGCATCACTGCGATCCAGCTCAGGAGGCCCACATCATGGACGCTGTGACCACTGTCCCCTCCGCAGTGAACGAGCCCAACCTGCACTACGCACCGGACTCCCCGGAACGGGCACTGCTGGAACGGGAGCTGAAACGGCTCGCGAGTCACGAGCACGACCTCACCCAGACGATCGGCGGCGAGCAGCGCTCCGCCGGCGCTGCCGCCCAGACGATCCCGGCGGTTCAGCCGCACAATCATCGGCATGTCCTCGGCCACATGGCGAACGCCCAACGCTCGGACGTACAGCAGGCCGTGGCTGCGGCGAAGGAAGCGGCCCCCGCGTGGCGGGCGATGTCCTTCGACGATCGTGCCGCCGTTTTCCTGCGTGCGGCGGATCTGCTGGCCGGGCCGTGGCGGCAGACCATTAACGCCGCCACGATGCTGGGGCAGTCCAAGACGATCTGGCAGGCGGAGATCGACGCGGTCTGTGAACTCATCGACTTTCTGCGGTACAACGTGGCCTACGCCCGCCAGATCCACGCGGAGCAGCCCTACAGCCCCCGGGGCGTGTGGAACCGGCAGGAGTTCCGTCCGCTGGAGGGCTTCGTGGTGGCGGTGACTCCGTTCAACTTCACCGCGATCGCCGGAAACCTACCGACCGCCCCAGCCCTGATGGGCAATGTCGTCGTGTGGAAACCCGCCCCCACCCAGGCCCTGGCGGCCCACCTGTTCATGCGGCTGCTGGAGGAGGCCGGCCTGCCCCCCGGGGTGATCAACCTGGTCACCGGGGACGGCAGCGCGGTTTCCGAGGTCGCACTGGCCGACCGTGACCTCGCGGGGCTGCACTTCACCGGATCGGCGGCGACCTTCCAGTACCTGTGGAGCCGGATCGGCGAGAACATCGCGACCTACCGGCACTATCCGCGGATTGTCGGGGAGACGGGTGGCAAGGATTTCGTGATTGCACACCGGTCGGCGAATCCGGATGTGTTGCGTACCGCCCTGATCCGTGGCGCCTACGAATACCAGGGCCAGAAGTGCTCCGCGGCCTCCCGTGCCTACATTCCCCGTTCGGTGTGGGAACGGGTCCGAGACGACCTGATCAGCCAGGTCAAGTCGCTGCCGATGGGCGATGTCAGCGACCTCCGCAACTTCATGGGGGCGGTGATCGACGCCCGCGCCTTCGCCAAGCACGCGACTGCGCTCCAACGGGCCACGTCCACAGACTCCATCACGGTGCATGCGGGAGGTGGGGTCGACGACACCACGGGCTACTTCGTGGAACCCACCATCCTCGAGTGCAGTGACCCGGAGGACGAGGTGTTCACCACCGAGTACTTCGGTCCCATCCTCGCGGTCCACGTCTACGAGGACGGCGAGGACAGCTACCGCACCATGCTTGCGCAGGCCGCGGACGTGGCTCCCTACGCGCTGACCGGGGCCGTTATCGCCGACGACCGGGCGGCGATCGCGCAGGCCTCGGAGGCACTCCGCTTCAGTGCGGGCAACTTCTACATCAACGACAAGCCCACCGGTTCGATCGTTGGCCAGCAGCCGTTCGGCGGTGCCCGGGCCAGCGGTACCAACGACAAGGCCGGATCGATGTTCAACATGATGCGCTGGGTCAGTCCCCGAGCGATCAAGGAGAACTTCGTTCCCCCGACGGACTACCGCTATCCACACATGGGCTGAGGCCCACAGCCGAGAGACCCTCAGCCGGAAGATCGTCGGCCAGCACGGTGCGCACGGTGGCCAGATCTGCGGCGGCCTTGGCGGTATCTCGGCCACGGGCCGAGGGGAGCTGGCCCAGCTGCCCGCGGCCCGTACGGTCCCGCAGACTGGCCTCCTCGAACTCGGTGCGGCGGGCCTGTTCGGGAGGTGGGGGGGGGGGGGGGGCGGGGGCGCCCCCCCCCCCCCCCCCCCCCCCCCCCCCCCCCCCCCCCCCAAACCCCCCCCCCGGCGGGCCCCCCTTACGGTGTCGGTGGCGTTGGTGGAACTCGGTGTCCAGATCGCTGATGGCATTGCCGCCACCGCAACGGATCCCGAGGTGCGGCGCCAGGCGGGGCTGGTGGCTGCGGTGGGCCGTGCTCGGCTCGCGGCCGCCCATGCCGATACGGCCGCCCTGGCGGCTGAACACGCCGCAGTCGAGGCACACCGCGCGGTTGCGGCCTACTCCAGCAGCGGTTCTACCCGTGCGCGCCTATCGGGGGGTGGTCGGTGATGGTGCGTGATCGCGCTTCGGTGACCGAGGTTCAGCCCACCACTCCGGTGCCCGCGCATACGATCCGGTTCACCACTCCGGTGATGCCCACCCCAGCCATCCTGATCCTGGCCCGATGGACCGGCCAGCTCGTGCGCCTGGCGGTGCTGCTACCCGTCCGGTTCCCTCTGGCCACCCTGACCGGACTCGGACTACTGGCTCTAGCCCACGCGGGCGGCTGGCTCGCCCTCGCTCTGGCCGGTACGGCGCTGGCGGTGGTGGTGGGGGTGGGGGCCTGGCGCTGGCCTTCCGCGTTCCGGCGTGTGGTGACGCTGCGGGTGCTGGCGGCGTGGCGGTGGTGGTGGGTGTACCAGCGGAACTGGCAACCCGTCCTGGTGGTGGCGGGGCTGGCTGAGTCCTACCACCAACGCCGCTGGCTGCCCCGCATCCGCCAGGTGGCCTGCACCCCGCAGTCGGACCGAGTGCGGGTGACGCTGGTGGCCGGGACTGCTCCGGGTGATGTGGAACAGCGGATGGCCGAACTTGCCCACGGCTTCGGCGCCCCGTCCTGTCGGGTGGAGGTGTGCGGGCCGCGGGATGTGGTGCTGGAGTTCCCCCGCCGCGACCTGCTGGCCGCACCGATCGGCGCCCTCCCGGTCCCCGACGATCCCCAGGATGTGGATCTGGCCGCGCTGCCCATCGGGCGGCGTGACGATGGCTCGCTGTGGCGGCTGCGGCTGCACGGCACCCACGTCCTGACCGTCGGGGTCACCGGCTCGGGGAAAGGCTCGGTCCTCTGGTCCACCATCCGCGCCCTGAGTCCGGCCCTCCACGCAGGAACGGCACAGGTATGGGCGATCGATCCCAAACGCATGGAACTCGCCTTGGGGCGGGACCTGTTCGCGCGCTACGCCGACACCAGCGACCATGCCGTGAGCCTCCTGGAATCAGCGGTGGCCGACATGCAAGAGCGGGCCGAGCGTTACGCCGGCACCCAACGCTGTCATGTGGCCACCACCACGGATCCGTTTGTGGTGGTGGTGCTGGACGAGGTCGCGTTCCTCACCGCCTACCACCCGGACCGGGACATTCGTCGGCGTGCGGAGAACGCGATCGCCACCCTCACGAGTCAGGGTCGTTCGGTGGGGTTCTGTGTGCTGGCCGCGTTGCAGGATCCCCGCAAGGAGGTGTTGAACCTGCGCAACCTGTTCCCCGACAAGATCGCCCTGCGCCTGGACGAGGCCACCCAGGTTGACATGGTCCTCGGCGACGGGGCACGGGACCGGGGCGCCACTGCCCATCTGATCAACCCCACCCACCCCGGGGTGGCCTTCGTGCGCCTGGACGGCTCCCCCATCCCGGCCCGGGTCCGGGCCGCCTACGTCGCAGACACCGACATCACCGCCATGACCCCCACCAGCACACGGGGGGTGGACTAGCCATGCCCACCCCCACCGGAAAAACCACCCGGGCCGAGCGCCTCGCCCAACCCCTCGCCCGGGATGTGGCCGAGCAGATCGCGGCCGACAAAGGCGTGTGCATTCGGCCGGTGGCCCTACGGCGCACCAACACCACCACCGGACAGAGCGACATCGTGGACGTGCCCTGCGGGGCCACCCGCGAAGCCCGCTGTCCGTCGTGTGCGGCCCGCAAGCGCTCCATCCGCCGGAGCCAGTGCGAAGAAGGCTGGCACCTCGCCGAGGATCCGACCATCACGCCGGATCGCCCGTCCGACGTTCAGCGGGCGTGGATGGAGCGCCGCGCCGTGGTCACCGCGCACCGTGACACGCTGGCGGAGTCCGGCGGGGCCGATCCCGACGAGGTGGCCGCGCTCGATCAGGCCATCGCCGACCTCGACGCCGAGATCACCGCATCCGGCCTGCGCGGCACCGTGACCCGCAGCTCCTCCTCGTCGGGCTCGTCGCGTCGGGTGCGCTCGACCAAGCGACGCCAGGACGCGCCGGACCTGCCCAAGCGACAGATGGCCAAGACCACGGTCGGACGCTCCTACGAGGATCCGGCCACGGGCCGCGCCTTCCGGCCGTCACTGTTCCTGACCCTGACTCTCGATTCCTACGGTCGGGTCACAAGCGACGGCACGCCGGTGGATCCCTCCACGTACGAATACCGGCGGGCGGCTCGGGACGCGCTGCACTTCTCCAAGCTGATTGATCGCTTCGTGCAGAACCTGCGCCGGGTCGCCGGGTTCGACGTGCAGTACTTCGCCACCGTCGAACCCCAACGCCGCCTGGCGCCGCACCTGCACATGGCCACCCGCGGCACCCTTCCCCGGGCCGAGCTGCGCCAGATCGCGGCCGCTACCTATCACCAGGTGTGGTGGCCGCAGGCTGACGAGGCGGTCTATGCGGGCGAGAACCTGCCGGTCTGGGATGAGTCGATCGGGAGCTATGTCGACATGGCAACCGGGGAAGTCCTGCCCACCTGGGACGAAGCGCTCGATGCCCTCGACTCCGCACCTTCGGCAGAACCCATGCACGTGGTCCGGTTCGGGCCGCAGGTCGACGCAAAGGGCATGGTGGCCGGCACCGAGGACGCCGACCGGTGCGTGCGCTACCTCGCCAAATACCTCACCAAGGACATCGCCGAATGCCACGCCGTCGACACCGACGCCCAAGCCCGCCACGTCGAACGGCTCGTGGAAGCCCTGCGGTACGAACCGTGCTCCCCGAAGTGCGCGAACTGGCTGCGCTACGGCATCCAACCCCACGACGCGAAAGCAGGAATGACCCCCGGCTTCTGCCGCAACAAAGCCCACCGGCCCGAACACCTCGGCTACGCCGGGCGCCGCGTCCTCGTCTCCCGCAAATGGTCCGGCAAAACCCTCGCCGACCACAAAGCCGACCGGCTGACCTGGGTCCTCAACACCTTGGGGGTGGATCCCGACGCCGACCCCGACGAGGCGCACGGCGACGGCGCCGCTCCCACGCTCCCTTCGGTCTCCTCCGGCGATCACGCCTGGGAACTCGCCCACCCCACCGACCCCGACGTCCCACCCCGCGAACACCGCCTACTCCGCACCGTCGGCGAAGCACTCAAACGACGCGCCCAGCTCGACGCCTCTCGGCAACAGCGATCCGACGACCTTTCGGCAACTAGAGAGGCTGCCGCATGACCCCCCTTCCGACCACGCGACGCCTGCTGACTGTCCCTGAGGTCATGGACGTGCTGCGCCTCGGGCGCTGGAAGGTCTATGAGCTGATCCGCTCCGGCCGTCTGGAGTCGGTCAAGATCGGGCGCGACCGCCGCATACCGACGGAAGCCCTCGACTCCTTCATCTCCGAGCTACGAGAGGAAGCCGCCTAATGGCCGCGCGCAACTCCGCATCCCCCGACGAGCCGGAAGGGCGCAAGGGCAAGCGCGGACGTGCCAACGGAGAGGGCACGGTCTTCCAGCGCAAAGACGGCCGATGGGTCGCGGAAGCCTACGTGCTCGCCTCGGACGGCTCACTGAAGCGCGTCCAGCGCTACGCCCGTACCCGCAAAGAGGCGTACAACAAGCTCACCAGCCTCCAGGAGAACAGCAACCGCAACGTCGCCGTTCCGGACCGTCCGTGGAAGCTGGGGGAGTACCTCGACTACTGGTTGGAGCATGTCGCCAAGCCCTCAGTCCGCGCGACGACCTACGCCAAGTACGAGCAGACCGTCCGTCTGTACCTGAAGCCCACTCTCGGCAGTCAGCGACTCGACCGGCTTCGCGTCGCCAAGATTCAGACGTTCCTCAACGGGCGACTGAAGGGGGGCGATTCGGTCGCCAAGGTTCACGCCATGCGGACCACCCTCAGTTCCGCGCTGACGCGCGCCATGCGGGAAGAGCTGATCACCGTGAATCCCGCTCGGCTCGTCACGCTTCCGGCAGAATCGCCGGAACGGCTCAAGCCCTGGAACGCCGAGGAGGCGAAGCGGTTCCTCAACCACGCGCGGAACCACCACCTGTATCCGGCCTTCGTTCTCATGCTGCTCTACGGCCTTCGGCGCGGTGAGGTGCTGGGGCTCGCCTGGGATGACGTCGACTTCGAACAAGACGTCATGTCTATACGTCGCCAAATCCAGAGGGTTGATGGCTCGCTCGCGCTTGTAGAGGTGAAGACGCGCGCCGGTCGGCGATCGCTGCCGTTGCTGTCGTGGGCTCGGGATGCCCTGATCCAGCAAGCGGAGTGGCAGGCCCAAAAGCGCCGAAGCGCCGCGAGCACGTGGGAGGAAACGGACCTCGTCTTCACCACCAGAACGGGGCGGGCGATCCAGCCCCGCAGCCTGTCCCGCAGTTTCGAGCGGCTGTCAGAGTCGGCGGGCATGCGCCCGATTCGGCTGCACGACCTACGACACTCGGTGGCCTCGTTGCTCAAGCGCTCCGGCGTCGCTCCGCGCGACGCGATGGAGATTCTGGGGCACAGCCGAATTTCCGTCACCATGGAGATCTATACACATAGCGACGAGTCGACACAGCGGGAAGGGCTCGGGCGACTGGGTGGGACACTCTTCGGCGAAGACGACGGCGCCTGAGACGACGATTCGCAACCACGTTGCTGTCACTACTGCTGTCAAAGGCCCCTGCCGGAAATCCGACAGGGGCCTTCAACTGGTGGGCGTACCTGGACTTGAACCAGGGGCCTCATCCTTATCAGGGATGCGCTCTGACCGTCTGAGCTATACGCCCGCGTTCCGGGGAATACTTTACCGCATCTGGCAGAGTGCAGCGAACGCGCACAGGCGCCCCCACACCCCTATACGCTGCGGTGGGCGGGGCCCAGCCCCCCCCCCCCCCCCCG
>NZ_JAVLVT010000003.1:510291-658485 GCF_031628175.1 Lipingzhangella rawalii
GCACTAGGTGAACACCAACTGCAACAGGAGCATGCTCGCGATACCGACACCGATCTTCGGGTTGCTCATCCACCCGAGGTTCAGTGGGGAGCACGCCAGGGAACGACAGTTCCGTAGGTAGGTCACCTGCACCAGGATGACCAGCTTGACCGCGACAGTGCGCCCCTCCTCGCCCCTGGCCTCGATCGAGGAGAATCCGACTGCACCCGGTGAGCTTTCGTGTCAGCGGTGTCTGGAGGGTCTGGGGTGTATCCACCAGACGGTGGATTCGGCCGCTCACGGGGTCGGTCTCGGGGTCGGTGTCAGCCATCACGCCCTGTCCCTGGCCGCGGGTGACGAGGCGTCCCGAGTAGGCCATGCTACGGCGGCCGATGAAGGGAGTACATGCCGGAAGCTCGACGGGGAGCTTGCTGGTTACCGCCGATTCTCCGGTCAGGGCGGACTCGTCGATGCGCCGTTCGTGCAGGCTGGTGAGCCGAACGTCAGTCGGGGCCTTGTCGGCACCCTCCAGCACAACGACGTCCCCGGGGGCGGTCTGGGTGGACGGGACCCGAATCCGGGCGCTGTCCCGAATAATCGGGGCCTCGGTTCGTGCCATGGCGGCCAGTGTCTCCAGGGTCTTCGCCGCCTGGGATTCTTGGATGTAGCCGATCACCGTGATGATCGCGACGACGCCGACGATCACTCGGCCGTCCACCCACTTGCCCACCCACTCGCCCATCGCCGTAGTCGCGATCGCGGCGCCCAGCAGCACGTAGATGCGTGGATGGTGGAGCTGTAGTAGGTGGCGGACCAGGGCACCCCGTTGTGCGAATCGAGGGAGTTCGTTGGATGCGGCCTGGATGAGCCGCTGTTGTGCTTCGTCCGGGGAGCGTCCCTGGTAGGGATCTGTCTCGGTCAGGAGCACCACCTCGTGGACGGCCAGCCGATAGCCCTCCTGGCCTGTGGACGCGTGCGTCGGCACGACGTGCTCAGTCATGCCCCAAGCCTGGAAGTACCGCCGTACGCACCGGTAGGGACCTTGGTCAGCCGGACGGGGTCACAAGGCCCTGAATCCCGTGGCCTGCTGATCTCGGGACCTTTGGCCCCGACCGCGGGACTCTCGGCCGAGGCGGTTCGCGCGAGGTCGCGGGGAGTATGGACGGTAGCCGGTGCAAGGAGGATCCACATGTATCAGCACCTCTGGCCACGCGACACCATGATTCTGGTCGTGACGTTGAGTGCTCTGTACGCTCTCGGGACCCCTCTCAGCTATCTCCTGCTCGTCCTGGTGTTCCTGGGCATGGGCGGTGCCATGTTCCTGCTGTACCGCGCCGATCGAAGGCAGAGTCGGGAAACGGCACGTGGGGACGGCCCACCGGAGCAACCCTCGGCAGGTCTGTTCTAGCGACGGTTTCGCCAGCGTGTAGGGGCACGGTTCGTGCCCGGAAGGCTCATCCGGACAACGAGGACGTACGTTGTGCGCGTACGTCCCGGGGGCTGTCCAGGGGACGTCGGGAGTCCTGGTTCCGTGGATCGTCGGACTGCGAGCCCGTGGGGGATGCTGCGGGAGTGTTGACGCCCTGGGGTTGACTAATTGATTAGTCAGTTATCGCATCGTGGGATGGTGTGCGGGGATCACCGTTGACTCTCAGGTGCAAAAAGTGCCGTTGACTTCGCGATTATCGAATCTGGATTGCGGTTGGGTGGGGCGGAGAGAACGAAGCGATAACAGCATTAGTGTTGCGACAATCGCTATACATTGCTAGCGTTTCACCAATGCCTGACACAGCCATGGACGAGGTGCGGAGTCGAGTGCGGGACATCATCCGGCGCTCGGGGTGGTCTCAGCGCGCCTTCAGTGCCGAGATCGGGATGGAACCCACCAAACTGTCCAAGGCCCTGACCGGAACGCGCAGGTTCACTGCCCAGGAACTCATCGCCATCGCGGAGACGGCCGGGGTCACCGTCCACTGGCTGCTGAACGGCACCGACGACGCCACCACAGTCGCGGCGAGCCCCCGAACGGACCCCCGGGAACGCGCCCGCCGGCACACGGTCGCCTCTCCCGCACCGGGACTCACCCCCGACGCCGGGCCCGAACACTCCCGAAAACGTCAGATCATCGATGCGGCCTGGACCCTGATAGCCGAACGCGGCTACCACGCCGTGCGGGTCGCCGACATCGCCGCGGTGTGCGGTACGTCCACCGCCACGGTGCACTATCACTTTCCCACCCTGCGTGACCTGCTGGTGGAGGCGCAGCGCTCCTCGGTGAAACAGGCCTTCGACCGGCAGGTGGCCGTGCTGCACAGCATCGAGGACCTGCACGCCCGCTTGCTGCGGCTGATCGAGCTTCAGCTTCCACATCCGGGCAAGCTGCGCATGGAGTGGTCGATCTGGCTTCAGGTGTGGACCTCGGCCACGCTCGACCCCGAGATGCAGGAACTGCACACCGAGTCCTATCGGCGGTGGCACGAGACCATGCAGCAGACCCTCGTCGAGGGACAACGCAGCGGCGTCTTCGGGGACTTCGACACCGAAGAGATGACCAAGCGGCTGACCTCCCTGATCGACGGTCTGGGAATCAAAGTGGTCACTGGAATGCCCGGCCGCACCCTGGACGACATGCGCGAGACACTGCACTCCGTCGTCGCCCGGGACATTCTGCGCTCCTGAACCCCACGCTGCCCGGGCGCCCACGGTTGTCCCGAGGTCCCGACACGCCCTCGAATATCACGGCCCTGCGGCCCGCGCTGGTGCGGCCTGACCAGCCCGCCGCCCACACCCGAGATCCTGCGACACCCCGCGACCACCAGAAAGGTGACACTGCACCGTGAACGAAACCATGAACCGTTCTGTGATCCTGACCTGCGCACTCACTGGTGCTGGCGACACCCCGGGCCGCAGCCCGCACGTGCCCGTCACCCCGAAGGAGATCGCCGCCGCAGCGGTCGAGGCCGCCGAGGCCGGTGCGAGCGCCGTGCATATCCACGTGCGGGACCCCGAAACGGGAGCCCCCTCCCGGGAGACCGCACTGTACCGAGAGGTCGTGGAACGCATCAGGGAGACCGGGGTCGACATCGTCGTCAACCTCACCGCCGGCATGGGCGGGGACCTGATCATCGGCCAGGAGGACCCCACGATCCCCGCTGCCGGAACCGACCTGGTCAACGGCCTGGAGCGGCTGCCCCACGTCGAGGAGCTCCTCCCCGATATCTGCACGCTCGACTGTGGCAGCCTGAACTTCGGCGACGGCAGCCACGTCTACGTCTCCACACCCGACATGCTGCGCGCCGGGGCGCGCCGCATCCAGCAGCTCGGGGTGCGACCCGAGCTGGAGATCTTCGACTCCGGCCAGCTGTGGTTCGCCAAACAGCTGCACGCCGAAGGGCTGCTCGACGATCCGCCCCTGTTCCAGCTGTGCACCGGCATCCCCTACGGTGCCCCGGCCGATCCCGGAGTGTTGCAGTCCATGGTGAACCTGCTCCCCAGCGGAGCACAGTGGGCGAGTTTCGCCATCGGTCGGATGCAGATGCCCTGGGTTGCCCAGTCCATCCTGCTCGGTGGGCACGCGCGCGTCGGCCTCGAGGACAACCTCTACCTCAGCAAGGGTGTCCAAGCCACCAACGGCCAGCTCACCGAGAAGGCAGTGCGCATCATCGAGGACCTGGGTGCCCAGGTGGCCACCCCCGAGCAGACTCGCTCCCGGCTCCAGCTGCGCAGCGCCCAGTCCTGAGCACGTCGTTCACCCACCCGGGAGCCGTGCCGAGCGGCACGCGCCCCAGCGTTCAGACAAGGACCCCCATGTACGAGCACACACCGCACCGCCCGGAGTCCGCGCACACCGTCGCCTGTATCGGCGCGGGCGTGATTGGTGGTGGCTGGGTGGCACACTTCCTGGCTCGCGGATACCGGGTTGTCGCCTGGGATCCGGCCGCCGACGCGGAATCGAAGCTGCGGCAGCTGGTGGACACCGCCTGGCCCGCGCTCACGGAGCTTGGGCTGGCAGCGAACGCCGGCCGGGACCGTCTCCGCATCGCGCCCACCCTGGAACAGGCCGTTGCCGAGGCCGACTTCGTGCAGGAGAGCGCGCCTGAGCGCCTCGACCTCAAGATCGACCTGCTGGCCCAGATCGACGCCGCGACGCCCGCAGAGGTGGTGATCGGGTCCTCCACCTCCGGCTACAGCATGTCCGAGATGCAGATCAAGGCCCAGCATCCCGAACGCCTGGTTGTGGGCCACCCCTTCAACCCGCCGTATCTGGTGCCACTGGTGGAGGTCGTCGGTGGTGCGGCCAGTGAACGCTGGGCTGTGGACTGGGCCGCGGAGTTCTACCGTGCGGCCGGAAAGTCCGTGCTGACCCTGGACCGGGAGCTGCCCGGGTTCATCGGCAACCGGATCCAGGAGGCGGCCTGGCGGGAGGCGCTGCACATGGTGGCCAACGGTGAGGCGACCGTCGCCCAGATCGACCAGGCGATGACCGATGGCCCCGGGCTTCGGTGGGCGTTCTTCGGGCCGTGCCTGACCTTTCACCTCGCGGGCGGAACGGGTGGCATGGCGCACATGCTGGACCACTTCGGTCCTGCACTCCAGGCGCCCTGGACCCGGATGGAAGCCCCGCACCTGACCCAACAACTGCGCGACGCCATGGTCACCGGAACCGACGACGTGGTCGCCGGACGAGAGGTAACCCAGCTCATCGCCCAGCGGGATCGTCGGATGATCGCGGTGTTGCGCGCCCTCGAGGAGGTCGATCGCGCCGAGACAGCGGAGACAGCCGAGGGTGGCCACAGACACAGCGCACTCCCGGAAGGGGCCACCGGAACTGAGGAATCGGACGTGACCCCGTGAACCGGCCCCTGACCCAGCAGGTCCGACCGGAGTGGATCGACTACAACGGTCATCTCAGCGAGGCCTACTACGTGCTGGTCTTCGGCTTCGCCACGGACGCGCTCATGGAGCAGGTGGGCCTGGGCGCGAGCTACCGCGAGCAGCGCGCCCGGTCCCTGTACACCGTGGAGGCCCACGTGCGCTACCTGCACGAGGTTGTGGGGCGCACGGACGGCGAGCCGAGCCGCCTCTGGGTCACGACACATGTGGTCGAGGCCGGTGCCAAGAAGCTGCGACTGTGCCACGAGATGTGGTGGGGGGACACACGGGTCGCCACCGAGGAACTACTCGCCCTTCATGTGGATACCGCAGCGGGCCGCGCAACCCCGTTTCCCGAGGAAATCGTCGAGCGGCTGACCGGGCTGGTCGAACCGGAGCCCGACTATGCGGGACGGGCCGTGGGCCAGCGGTGAGCCGGCACCGGGGCACCACCCCGGTGCGGTGCCTCCCCGGCGTTGCCCCAGCCCCGTCGAAGTTCGCCTCCGGTCAGCGCCCCCGGGCGTAGAGTCCGTCGGCCAGGGTCACGCCCAGCGCCGCAAGCAACACCTGGACGATCAGCACGAACAGCCACCAGGTCGTGAAGAGCACCGCGATGGCACTGCCGACGAAGGCGGCGACAATACCGATCACGATTGTCAGCCAGATCGGGAGATGTTGCTTGCCCGGGACGACGAGTCGGCCGAGGGCGCCGATGATCAGGCCTACGACAAGGGCGGTGATGATGCCGGTGATCTCCATGCGGCCCTCCCAGAGTTGGTCTCGGTAGGCACGTACCCGCTGGTGAGCGGATCACGCCCGGGGTGGGAGCCCGATCTCCCGCGCGATGGTCCCACCCTGGTGCGGCCCCTACAACAGACTCAACTGGTGGGCCCGCCGTCGCGGCGGGGCAGCGGCCGCACTCGTCACAGCAGCCTGGAGCCCGGACAGCTCCCGCAGGAACGGCGAGGGAGTGCGTTGCTGGGGCGAGTCTCCGCGCCGCCGCGCACGGGCGTGCGTCAGGTACAGGTGGTCCTGTGCGCGGGTCATGCCCACGAAGCACAGGCGCCGCTCCTCGGCATCGTCCTCCGGTTCCTCCTCGGCTCCCGGCCACCGCAGGGGCAACAGTCCGTCCTCGCACCCCACGAGAAACACCACCGGGAACTCCAAGCCCTTGGCCGCGTGCAGGGTCAGCAGGGACACCGCCTCGGCGCGCGGATCCAGGGCGTCCACCTCGGCTCCGAGGAGCACCTGCTCCCGAAACGCCGTCAGGTCCTCGGCATGGTCCCGAGCCAGGGGCGCCAAGAGCTCCACGGCGTGGTGGACCTCGCTCGCCCGGCGTTCGCGGTCGGCGCCCACCAGTTTCGACACGGCCGCTTCTGCGGCGGTGCGCAGCCGGTCCAGCACGGGAACGTCTCCGGCCGTGGCGCTGCTGGTGTGGGTGAGCTCCCGCAGAATGTGTTCCACACCCGGCCGTGCGCTCAACGGGTCGTGGGAACGCTTCTGGGCCGGGTAGCCGCTGCGGGACAGGGCGTCCAGGATCGCCGCGGCCTGGGCGTCCGTGCGGTAGAGCACCGCGATGTCGGCGAAGCTGAGACCGTCGCTGCCGTCTCCGTGTGCTCGACCGCTGTCCAGGGAGTGCAGCGAGGTTCCCCCCAGCAGTTGGTCGATGGTGTGCGCCACGAACGCGGCCTCGGCGCGTTCGTCTGCCGCGGCGTGGAGCGTGATGCGGGACGGGGCTCCAGCATCTGCGGGCGTGGACGAGCCACCGCTGCGCATCGGCACCAGCTGCCGGTCCGCGACGAGCGTTACGGGGCGGATGGTGGCCAGCGCCCCGGTGATGATGTGTGGCCCACTGCGGTAGTTGCGGGTGAGCTGTACTTCGCGGGCCTCGGGGTAGTCGTCCCGAAACCGTAGGAAGTACCCCACATCGGCGCCGCGGAAGGCGTAGATGGCCTGGTCGGGATCGCCGATCACGGTCAGGTTCGCCGGCCCGGTGGCCTGTGTCGTGCCGGGAGGCGCGGCCGGGTCCGTGTCCCCCGGGGCCAGCAGGCGTAGCATCCGGTACTGGAGTTCGTCCACGTCCTGGTACTCGTCCACGGTGATCCAGCGGAACCACTGCCGGTAGTGCATGCGCACCTGGGGGTCGGACTCCAGCAGCCGTACCGGCAGTGCCAACAGGTCGTCGTAGTCGACGAGGCCCCGTTCTCGGAGAGCAGTGAGGTAGCGGGGGATGACCACACCGTCCAAGTCCGGGTCCTCGTCGTCGGTAGCCCCGCCGCGGCGGATCCGCGACACCTCGGGACGCAGCCGACGGGCGGTGCGCTCATCGCCCACCACCGCGGTGAGTACCTCGTGCTGGACGGTCGCGTCGGCAACGGCAGGCTCGGAGCCCAGCCCGAGCCGGTCATGCTGTTCCGACACCATCAGATGTCCCAGCGCGTGAAACGTTGCCACGGTGATGGACGTGGCGCGGTCACCCAGCAGCTGGGTCAGGCGTTCGGTCATCTCCGCGGCCGCCCGGCGGGTGAAGGTAATGGCCAGACAGGATCCGGGGTCCACGCCACAGTCCTGGACGAGGTGGGCGATCCGGCGTGTCACGGTGCGGGTTTTGCCGGTGCCTGGCCCGGCGACGATCAGTAGGGGACCGCTGTCGATCTCCGCGGCTGCCCGCTGTTCGGGATCGAGCCCCGCCAGCGGCCCCGACTCCATAGAGTCGGACACCTCGGAGGTTGCTGTGGGGCGTTGTCCCGGGGCGTCGGTCCCGGAGGCGGCGGGTTTGCGGGGGGTTGGGGGTGGGGTGGACCGTCGCGTGGTGGCCCGCCCCGCCACGGTTGGGGCCTCGAACAGGGCCGGGGTGTCGGGTTGGCGCAGTTCCGGAAGCTCGCTGGGGTCGAAGAGTCGGATGGTTCCGTACTCGCCGTCATAGCCAGCTTCTCGGATCACCTGGTCCCGGCGCAGCCGTCGAATCGCCTCGGCCAGGGCTGCGGAGTCCTGTTCCAACTCGTCCAGCGGAACGTCGTCGAGGATCGCAAGCTCGGGGCCGTGCCGGGCCGTCAACGCGTCGATTTCGCGCCGTACCCGTTTGCTCTTGGGTCCCACCCCGACGATCTCCCCGACGATCTCCGGTAGGGGAATGAGGTTGCGGAACCCGGCTGCGCCGTCGGGGCGCCGGCCCTCGGGCCGGTCCGCCAGGTCCTCGACCCGGTGCAGTACCCCCACGGTGACAGGCTTGCCGCAGCTGGGGCAGAGCCGGTCCCGGGCCCGCGTCTCGGTGGGGTGCAGCCGCTCGGCGCATTTGCGGTGCCCGTCGAGGTGATACTTGCCCTCCTCGGGGAAGAACTCGACGGTGCCTTCGTAGCCAATGCCGGTTTCGAGGGCGCGTCGGATCGCGTAGTAGTCGATCTCCGTGTCGAAGACGCTGGCCTCGCGTCCCAGCATGGGCGGTGAGTGGGCATCGGAGTGGCTGACCAGAGTGTAGCGGTCGAGCCCGGAGATGCGCCAGTTCATTTCCGGGTCGCTGGACAGGCCGGTTTCCAGGGCGAAGATGTGTCCGGCCAGGTCGCGGTAGCAGTCCCCGATCGAATCGAACCCGGCTTTGGACCCCAGCACAGCGAACCACGGGGTCCAGATGTGTGCGGGCACGAGGTAGGCCCCATCGCCGCTGTCCAGGGTGATCTCCAGCAGATCCCGGGAGTCCAGTCCCAGGATCGGGCGGCCGTCCGAGCCGAGGTTGCCGATCCGTCCCAGGCGTCGGTTGAACTCCTCGGCCGCAGCAAAGTCGGGGAGGTAGCACAGATGGTGGATCTTGCGGGTCCGTCCCCCGTAGGAGTAGATGGTGGAAATCTCTACGGACAGCATGAACCGCACATCCGGCGCCATCGTGGGGGGTGTGGCGGGCATGGCCTGGCGCTGGGCCCGGTCCAGCTCGGGGCGCAGGCGGAACAGTCCGGGTTCGGCAGGTTCGAGGACCTCATTGAGGTGTTGGAACCAGGCGGGATGGGTGACATCCCCGGTCCCCACCACGCTGATGCCCTTGCGGCGCGCCCACCAGGTCAGATGTTCGATATCGCAGTCGCGGCTACAGGCCCGCGAATACTTGGAGTGGATGTGGAGATCGGCGTAGAAGCGCACGGTGCCATCCTGCCAGGATTCGCCCGGAGGTGTGGCCCTCCCGTCAGCTCCCGATGCCCCGTATGAGCGCGACGTGTGCGCTTCCGGTTAGCCGGTTCGGATCGCGCGGCGGCCAGGGAGATCCCCGCCACGGGCCGGACACGCGGGACCCTCCGGACACCACCGTGTCCCAGTCCCAGCCCGTGGGCTCGAGTACCCGACGACCCGGGAGCTCCCCTCCAGCACTCCCGGGCCGCCGCGCACGGAGGCCCACCCCGCGCCGATGCCCCCCGACTGGCCTCGGGGCGGGAGTGGTTGTGACCCATCGGACCGCACCCGTGTAGCCCGGTGCAACGGTTGCGAGGGGTTGCATCCGGTGTGCGGTTTCCCGGTTTCCCGGACACCGAGGGTCGAGTCGTCCTACGATGCTCGGATTATTGCGCAATGCGTTCGTCCAATTGCCGTGGGTGTCTATCTGGTCTGGGTGCCGGGACCCCACGGCCGCGGGTGCAGCGACCGCCGTCATCGAGGATCACGACCACTCCAGCACCGTGGAGGCCACGTGCGGTACTCCAGTCTCGACACCGCCCTCCCAGCCGGGGTCGACCACCACTCCCACGCCCGAACCCTGTATCGGGTTCACGAAGCGGTCCTGGCCGGACAACATCCGCCCGTACGGCCGCGGGAGGTGATCGCGGAATCCTGGCATCGGGTCCGCAGTCAGGTGGATCCGGACCGGGGGCGTCCCCCGCGCATCCTGGAGGGGGCACAGCTCGATCGGCTACGTACCGAGTCACCGCTGGCCGAGCTGCTCCCGATGCTGTCCCAGGCTCTGGTCACGGTCGCCGAGGACGCCCGCCACGTCCTGCTGGTCACCGATCCTCGGGGGCGGATCCTGTGGCGGGACGGACCGGCACCGATGCGCCGTCTGGCCGACGGTGCCGGGCTCGTGGAGGGAGCCGGTTGGGATGAGGCCACCGTCGGTACGAACGCGATCGGAACCGCGCTGGTCCTCGGCGAGCCCACACAGGTGTACTCGGCCGAGCACTTCGCGCGAAATCTGCACCAACTCACCTGTGCCTGCGCGCCTGTGGTGGATCCCCGGGATGGGAGTCTGCTGGGGGCGATCGACGTGACCGGGCCCGCCAGCAGCGCCCACCCCACCACACTCGCTCTCGTCCACAGTGTGGCCCAACTGGCCCAGGCACAGCTGCGGGGGCACCACCACGCCCATCTGGAGCGGCTGCGGGCGAGCGCGGCTCCGGTTCTGGCCCGGTTGACCGGGAAGGCTCTGGTGGTGGATCGGCAGGGCTGGACGGCAGCCGCGCAACACCTGGCACCGGTACGGCGTCTGATGCTGCCCCGGGAACTGGAGGCGGGCACGGTGTGGTTGGGGGAGCTGGGCCTGTGCAGTGTGGAACCGCTGCCGGGAGGATGGCTAATTCGCCCCGGCGGCGGGGAGGTTCCGGGCAGGACCCATGTTCGGCTTGACCTCTCGGGTGCGCAGGCCCACCTGGTGGTGACGGGACCCAGCGGCCAACGGTCCCACCCGCTGAGTCTGCGGCACGCGGAGTTGCTGTTGCTCCTGAGCCGTCATCCGGACGGCTGTAGTGCCGCGCAGCTGGCCCGCGCGCTGTTCGGTGACCCCAGCCGAGCAGTGACGGTGCGCGCCGAACTGGCCCGCTTGCGTCGCCAGGTGGGGGCCATCGTTGCCAGCCGCCCCTACCGCTGTGCCCCGGGGGTGAATCTGGAGGCGTGTCTGCCTACGGACGCGGCGAGTCTGCTGCCGGGATCCACGGCTCCGGGGGTGCGCCGGATCCGTCGCGATCTGATGTGCGGGGAGACGGGCGTGGCCGGTGCTGAGCCCGCCACCGGGAGGTGACGGGCTGTGCCTTCGGCGCGGCAACGGATGCGAGGTCCGTGCGGGTGTTAGTTCTCCTGGGCGCGTAGGCCCTCGCTGATGCGTTCGGCGGCGGAGAGGACGGCCTGAGCATGGAGTCGCCCGGGGGACCGGGTGAGCCGTTCGATTGGACCGGACACTGAGACGGCCGCCACCACGCGTCCGCCCGGCCCGTTCACTGCCGCGGACGTGGAGGCGACACCCTGTTCCCGTTCGCCCACGCTCTGGGCCCAGCGCCGGCGGCGCACCTGTGCGAGCGTGGTGGCGCTGAAGTGCGCACTCTGGAGTCCGGCCCGGATCAGATCCGCATCCTCCCAGGCCAACAGGATCTGGGCCGCGGAGCCGGCGGTCATGGGCAGTTCGCTGCCCACCGGAACCGTGTCCCGCAGGCCACTGGCCCGTTCTGCCGCGGCCACACAGACACGCACATCACCTTTGCGCCGGTACAGCTGAGTGCTCTCCCCGGTGAGGTCGCGCAATTGGACGAGGACCGGCTGTGCGATCGCCAGCAGCCGGTCGTCTCCGGTGGCGATGGAGAGTTCCCCCAGGCGTGGCCCCAGGACGAACCGGCCCTGGGCATCTCGGGTCACCATGCGGTGTCGTTCCAGGGCGACCGCGAGTCGATGAGCCGTTGGGCGGGCGAGTCCGGTGAGCCGGACCAGCTGTGCCAGCGAGGCGGGACCCGATTCCAGCGCATCGAGCACCCACATTGTCTTGTCCAGCACACCGACACCACTGGATGGGCTAGAGTTGTCCATAATTTGATAGTGCCGTCTCAAACTCTGGTACGCAACTAGGAGGAAGGGGGCCGCTATGGCCCGAACGATGGCGGAGAAGGTCTGGGCGGAACACGTGGTCCGTCAGGCCTCCGGCGAGCCGGACCTGCTCTACATCGACCTGCACCTGGTGCACGAGGTCACCAGCCCCCAGGCGTTCGAGGGCCTCCGCCTCGCCGGCCGGCCCGTCCGCCGCCCCGATCTGACCCTGGCGACCGAGGACCACAACGTTCCGACCGAGAACACCCTGATGCCGATCGCGGACCCCGTCTCCCGGACCCAGGTGGAGACCCTGCGGAAGAACGCCTCGGACTTCGGGATCCGCCTGCACCGGATGGGCGACATCGAACAGGGCATCGTGCACGTGGTGGGGCCGCAGCTGGGGCTGACCCAGCCCGGGATGACGGTGGTCTGCGGGGACAGTCACACTAGTACCCACGGTGCCTTCGGAGCCTTGGCCTTCGGTATCGGTACCAGCCAGGTCGAGCATGTGCTGGCCACCCAGACACTGCCGATGGCGCCGTTCAAGACCATGGCCGTAACCGTGAACGGCACCCTGCCCCAGGGAGTGACCGCGAAGGACATCATCCTCGCCGTGATCGCGCGCATCGGAACGGGGGGCGGTCAGGGCTACGTCATCGAGTACCGCGGCGAGGCCATCCGGCAGCTGTCCATGGAAGCGCGGATGACCATCTGCAACATGTCCATCGAGGCGGGTGCCCGCGCCGGCATGATCGCCGCGGATGAGACCACCTTCGACTATCTGCGTGGGCGTCCGCACGCACCGCAGGGCAAGGACTGGGACGCCGCCGTGGAGCACTGGCGCAGCCTCTGCACCGACGACGGCGCCGAGTTCGACCACGAGGTGGTGCTGGACGCCAGCGAACTGAGCCCGTTCGTCACCTGGGGCACCAACCCCGGGCAGGGGGCCCCACTGCACGCCACGGTGCCGGACCCCAGCGAGATGAGTGACGCCACCGAACGTGCCGCGGCCGAGAAGGCACTGGAGTACATGGACCTCACCCCCGGTACGCCGTTGCGTCAGGTTCGGGTGGACACCGTCTTCCTCGGATCCTGCACCAACGGCCGGATCGAGGACCTGCGGGCCGCGGCCGAGGTCCTGCGCGGGCGCAGGGTCGCCGACGGCGTACGCATGCTCGTGGTGCCCGGATCGATGCGGGTGAAGGAGCAGGCACACGCCGAGGGCCTGGCCGAGGTGTTCGAAGCCGCCGGCGCCGAGTGGCGGGAGGCCGGCTGCTCGATGTGCCTGGGAATGAACCCGGACCAGCTTCAGCCCGGCGAACGCAGCGCCTCCACCTCCAACCGCAACTTCGAGGGGCGCCAGGGCAAGGGCGGACGAACCCACCTGGTCTCGCCCCTGGTCGCCGCCGCCACCGCACTCACCGGAACACTGTCCTCCCCCGCGGACCTGTGAGTCCCGGAGACACCCCGAGTTCGGTAGTACTCGACCCTGTCAGGAGCAGACCCCATGGAGAAGTTCACCGTACACACCGGACGGGCTGTACCGCTGCGGTACAGCAATGTCGACACGGACCAGATCATCCCCGCGGTCTACCTCAAACGTGTCGCCCGCACCGGTTTCGAGGACGGCCTGTTCGCCAGCTGGCGCGCCAGCGATCCGGACTTCGTCCTGGACCGCCCCGAGCACGCCGGAGCCACCATCCTGATCGCCGGGCCGGACTTCGGCACGGGCTCCTCCCGAGAGCACGCCGTGTGGGCCCTCCAGGATCATGGGTTCCGGGTCGTGCTGGCTCCCCGCTTCGGGGACATCTTCCGCGGCAACGCACTCAAGGGTGGACTGTTGGCGGTCCTGTTGGAACAGCGGACCATCGAGCGGCTGTGGGAGCTGGTCGAGGCCGATCCGAGCGTGGAGATCACCGTTGATCTCGTGGAGCGTGAGGTGCGTGCCCCCGGTATCACCGAGAGCTTCGAGCTGGACGACTACACCCGGTGGCGGCTGCTGGAAGGGCTCGACGACATCGCCCTGACCCTGCGGCACTCCGAGACAATCACGGATTTCGAAACGCGACGGCACCGTTGGCTTCCCGTTACACAGTGAGGCGTGGGAAGTAGTCCGCGGGGCCGTCAAGAGCCCGGAAGACCGTCCGCACAAAGAATTTTACCTTAATTTGGTGAAGCCGCTCTGGCGGGAGGCTGGACAGTCCTGGGTGACGCCGACCGATGCCCGGAATCCCGCAATTCGCGGGCTTTTGGCGTTCCCGAAGTCGGTCAAATGGGACTTCGGTCCTGGTGCCCTATGGGCCGATCGTGGGCTGATAGGCCCGACCAGGCAGGGTGTTGGGCCTTCGACACGCTGGTTTTGGCGGGCTCGGTTGTTGTGTCCCGACCCTCGCTTCCCCTAATTTCGACCGAGCAAGGGGGAACCGGAGGAAGCAATGAATAAGCGTGACCTGATTGACGCGATCTCCGACCGGATGGGGGACAAGAAGACCGCCACCGAGGCAGTCAATGCCGTGTTGGAGACGATCCAGAAGACCGTCGCCTCTGGCGACAAGGTAGCCATCACCGGCTTTGGAGTCTTCGAGAAGTCCGAGCGGGCGGCGCGGACCGCGCGTAACCCCGCCACGGGCGATGCGATCTCGGTTCCGGCCAGCTTCGTGCCGAAGTTCCGGGCCGGGGCCGACTTCAAGGCTCTGGTGAACGGCGAGAAGTAGCACGCGCGACTACCCGGGCCCGGATCACCGGGCCCGGGTAGTTCCGTCCGGTCCAAGCATCAGGTGCGGGGCGAGATCGGCCAGCAGCGCGCCGGTGACCGGCCCCAGCCCCAGCGCGGCGGCGGCGCGCAGATCCGCCGGGGTGTCGACATCCCGCCGCACACTGTCCACCCCCCTCAGGTCCAACTCCACCACGTCCTGCCCGCGGTGGCGTGCCCGTGAGGAGCCGCCGAACGCCGGGGTGAAGCCCCCCGAATCGACGTCCCGGACGGCGTACAGGGTCGTACCGACCGCAGCGGCGTCGGCGAGGAACGAGCGGGGCGCACGGTTCGCGGCGGCCAGCACCCGGGCCAGTTCCTCGGGTCGGAGTGCCGGAAGGTCCGCCGAGAGTGCCGCCACCCCCAGGCCCGGATCCTGTCGGGACGCGATGGTCGCCCCGTGCCGCAGTGCGGGGTTCAGCCCGGCGTCGGGGACGTCGTCGGTGATCATCAGTGCCCGCTCGGCCCGCGGCAGTTCCCGTAGGGCAGTGGCGGCGTGGTGGTCATCGGTGACGACGACCACGCGTTGCACGGCGCGGCAGGCGAGTGTCGCCCGGACCGCGTCCAGACACACGGCCAGTGCCAGCTCCCAGCGTCGGTTCCCGGCCAGCCCGGCCAGGCGGGACTTCGCCCGGTGCAGTCGCTTGACCGGAATCACCACGGACCAGCTCGGTGGTCCATCCACACTGGACATGAATCTCCCGGCAGGGCTGGGTACGGTGGTCACCTTGGTCACCTTCCGAGGTTAGACGTCCCACGACACACACCGTCGCTCCACGACGTCGGGCCCCAGCACAGACCTGCGCGTACGCAGGGACGGGCACGGTCCTAGGCTGGAGGTCCGGCGGATTTCCCGGACCTGGGACACTCGTCAGACACGCTCCAAGCCGAAGGAGGGCACGGTGAGCCAACGGGAGTCACGGTGGCTGCGCATGCTGACCGTCGCGATCGTGCGACCGACCATGGCCACACTGACCAGGAAGCAGTGGCGTGGCCAGGAGAACATCCCGCGCAGCGGCGGCATGATTCTCGCTGCCAATCACCTGTCCATGACCGACCCCCTGACCATCTCCCACTACCTGTACGTGGGAGGGGGGCGTTGGCCCACCTTCATGGCCAAGGACGGCGTGTTCCGGATCCCCGTGCTCGGTCGGGCGATCCGCGCCCTGGGCCAGATCCCGGTCTATCGCGGTCGCAACGACGCCGGAGTTGCGCTCGTCGAGGCGGAGAAGGCACTGCGGGAGGATGAGGCCGCGGTCATCGTCTACCCGGAGGGCACCTGCACCCGGGACCCCGACCTGTGGCCGATGGTCGCCAAGACCGGAGTTGCGCGTCTCGCCCTACGGTGCGGCGTTCCGGTTGTTCCCCTGGCGCACTGGGGAGAACAGCACATCCTGCCCTACGGCACCAAGCGGCTACGCCTGCTGCCGCGGAAGAAGGTCCAGCTGGTTGCGGGCCCGCCCGTCGACCTGTCCGCCTACGCGGACCAGCCGCTGACCTCCGCCACGTTGGAGGCCGCCACCGCCGAGGTCATGCGTGCCATCACCGAGCTCCAGGCCGGGATCCGCGGCGAGGAGCCGCCAGCTGTGCCCTACGACCCGGCCGAAGCGCGCCGGCAACGTTTCGCGGGCGCGGACACGCAGCAGCTCGGGTCGGAGCAGCCCCTCGGCGAGGAGCAGACCAGCGAACCGGAGCAGGGCGAGAAACCGGAGTCGGCCAGCGCTGCGGATACGCCTTCGGCCAGCGGTCGCGAGCCGGACACCGGGGACGGACGGGTATGACCAAGGTAGCGATCCTCGGGGGTGGATCGTGGGGGACGGCCTTCGCCAACGTGGTCGCCGACGCGGGGCTGGCCACGGTCACGCTGTGGTGCCGGCGCCCGGAGCTCGCCGCGGCGATCAACGACACCCACATCAACCCGGACTATTTCCCGCAGGTGCAGCTCAATCCCGAGCTCCACGCGACGACCGATCCCGCCCAGGCTCTGGCGGGGGCGGAGTTCGTGGTGTTGGCCGTGCCCTCACAGTCCCTGCGGGACAATCTGGATGCCTGGCGGCCGCACATTCCCCCCGACGCGGTCATCGTCAGTCTGATCAAGGGGGTCGAGCTCGGCACGACGCTCCGGATGAGCGAGGTGGTGCGCTCGGTCCTGAACCATCCCGCGGATCAGGTCGCCGTGGTCTCGGGACCGAATCTGGCCGGTGAGATCGCCGAACGTCAGCCGGCGACCGCCGTCGTCGCCTGTCCACACGAGGCCACGGCCGTACGGCTTCAGCACATCTGCAAGGCTCCCTACTTTCGTCCCTACACGCACACCGACCTGGTTGGAGCGGAACTCGGGGGCGCGGTCAAGAACGTGATCGCCCTGGCCGTCGGTGTTGCCGTGGGGCTCGGGTTCGGCGACAACGCCAAGGCCTCCCTCATCACCCGTGGACTTGCCGAGACCGTGCGGCTGGCCGTGGCACTGGGGGCCGACGAACACACACTCGCCGGCCTCGCGGGCATGGGAGACCTTGTCGCCACCTGTAGCTCCCCGCTGTCCCGCAACCGCACCTTCGGCGAGAAGCTCGGAAGTGGCATGTCGGTGGCGGACGTCATCGCCGAGACGCGGCAGACCGCCGAAGGTGTGCGCTCCGCCCGCGCGATCAGTGCACTCGCCCGGGACAACGGGGTGGACATGCCCATCACCGAAACCGTTGTCGCCATGGTTGACGAGGGGCTCCCCCCGGAGGAGGCCCTGGTGCGGTTCATGTCGCGCAGCGCCAAACCGGAACGGTACGGCGTCGGCTGAGGACGAGGCATCGGGCAGGGCCGAGCGCCGGTCGTGATTCTGGGTACCCTGAACCGCGACCGGACCCCTCACCGGCTGGGAGATGCCATGCACGCACGCCACCGCCCCGCGCCCAGGACCGGGCCCGCCCGGGAGAGCACCCTGCTGTTCGCCCTACTCCTGGTCACCATGGGTGCGGTGCTGGCGCTGCTGGTGGCGGGCAATCTCGTGCTGGCGGTATCCGACTCCGGCGGGCAGCACGCCCGCGCCGTGGACAGCGCCGGGGACAACGGTTCCGGACCGAACGATGATCCGAACCCTGCTGAAGCGGACCCAACGGACCGCGACGAGCAGGACGGGACGGAGCCGGTGCTCGTCGAGGGTCAGGGTAGCGACCGGGTAGAGATCGACCCCTTCACCGGGCTTGGGGTCGCCCATATCACCGGGGACGGCGACATCGCGGTCAGCGCGCATGCATCCGACGGTGGTCCACCCAGTGTCCTGGTCAGCAGCGACCACACGGGAGAGTTCGACGGTCGGGTGTTGGTGAACACCGTGGGCATCGATCCGGACATCGCCGAGGTCGAGGTGGAGACCGAGGGTGCCTGGAGCGTAGAGCTGCGGGGGCTTGACGCCGCCGGGGACTGGGACGGCGCGGAGATCTCCGGCCATGGCCCCGAGGTGCTGGACGCCACAGATCTCGGAGCGGCCGAACTGCACGCCACCCACACGCCCGAGGAGTCCAACCAGTACTTCGGAGTCGTAGCGGTGTGGGAGGACACCCATCTGGAGGACCTCGTGGTCAACGAGACCGGGGACGTCGACACCTCCGGAGAGCTGCCCTCCGAGGCCCGGCTCGTGGTCGTGGACACCGCCATGAGCTCGGCCTGGACACTCCGCCTGGACTGAGCCCGCGCCCAGCCGTGGACACCCCTGGCGATAGGCTCCGTCCGGAGTGGTCACCGCGGTGACCTCGTCAACCGTCCCGGTCCCGAGGGTGCACCCCCGGGTGGTGCCCCACCGGACGCCTGGGCGCCGCGTGGGTCCGGTGCACCGAACCTCGGCAGCGAACAGAAATCGGGGGAACCAGCATGACCGACCGCCCGGGCGAGCACACCCGCGCCGTCCATGTGCCCGCGGGGGCGACGCCCACCGAGCAACCGATGCGGATGCCGGTCCACCGCGCCACCACGTACGCCTTCTCCTCCTCCCAGGACTACGCCGACGTGCTGGACGGAGTCCGGGACGGCTACTCCTACGCGCGGATCGACAATCCCACCAGTGACGCCTTCGCCGACGCCGTCGCGACGCTGGAAGGGGGCGGACTCAACCCGGACACCGAGGTGCGTGGCCAGGCGTTTGCGTCCGGAATGGCCGCGATCAGCACCACGCTGCTGGCCCTGACCCACTCCGGAAGCCACGTCGTCGCGGCCCGCTCGATCTACGGCAACACCTACTCGCTGTTGGACGGGATGCTGCGCCGGTTCGGGGTCGCGACCGACTTTGTGGACGCGACCGATCCCACGGCGGTCCGTGCCGCCATCCGGCCCGAGACCCGGGTGGTTCTCACCGAGACGCTGGCCAACCCCACGATGGACGTGGCGGATGTGCCCGCTCTGGCCACGGTCGCGCACGAGGCCGGTGCCGTGCTGGTCGTTGACTCGACATTCGCCTCCCCCGCGGTGTGCCGTCCCCTGGAACACGGGGCGGACCTGGTGCTGCACTCGGCCACGAAGTACCTGGGTGGTCACTCTGATGCCACCGGCGGCGTGGTGGTCGGATCCCCGGAGCTGCTCGCCCGGGTGCGGGCAGCACGTGTGGACCTGGGGCCGTGCCTCGCCGCCGACGAGGCGTTCCTGCTGCATCGCGGGCTGGAAACCCTTCCGTTGCGGGTGAGTCGGCAGTGTGCCACCGCTCTCGAACTCGCGACGGCTGTCGCCGAACATCCCCATGTGGATCGGGTCGATCATCCCGGTCTGCCCACGCATGCCGGCCACGCCCTGGCCAGCCGGCTGTTCGATCGGGACCCCGGAACCGGGCAGCCGCGCTACGGCGCCGTGGTCACCATCACCCCTCGGGGTGGGCGTACGGCCGGGATGGACCTGGCTGATCGGCTCCGTCTCGGGACCGTGGCCGCATCCCTGGGGGGAACCCACACCCTGGTGGGGCACGTGGCCTCCACGACCCATCGCCAGTTGTCACCGGCCGCCCTGGCCGAGGCGGGGATCGGCGAGTCCGCCGTGCGGGTCTCGGTGGGGCTGGAAGATCCGGCCGACCTGATCGCCGACGTCCTGCGGGCCTTGGACGGACAGTGAGCGCGGCCCGTTCCGAGGGCGCAGAACCGGACGATAGGGTCAGTCCTCATGGCAGAGCAGCGCAGAATCCGGGTTGCCGTCGTCTTCGGCGGCCGCAGCTCCGAACACGTCATCTCCTGTGTTACCGCCGGCAGTGTGCTGTCGGCGATCGATCCGGAGCGCTACGAGGTGATTCCCGTCGGGATCACCCCGCGCGGCGACTGGGTGCTCACCGATGGGGATCCCGGTCAGCTCGCCATCCGTGATGGCCAGCTTCCCGAGGTCGCCGAGGACACCGGTTCCTCACTCGCACTGCCGTTCCACCCGGACGGGTCGGGGCTGCTCCAGATCAGTCCCGGGGCGGGGCCGGCCGCGCTCGGTGAGGTCGATGTCGTGCTGCCGCTGCTGCACGGCCCGTTCGGTGAGGACGGAACGATCCAGGGCCTGTTCGAGATGGTGGGCACCCGCTACGTCGGGGCGGGTGTGCTCGGCAGCGCGGCCTGTATGGACAAGGTCGTTCTCAAGGTGCTGCTCGAGGGCCAGGGGTTCACCGTCGGTCCGTATGTCGGCATCACGGATCGCCAGTGGCGTTTGGAACGGAAACGAGTGCTGGATGACGTCGCTGCACTGGCGACGCCTGGCGACACGACAGGGAGCACGGTCGGGTTTGTCAAACCCGCCCGCGCCGGCTCCAGTGTGGGGATCACTCGGGTAGCGGACCTGACCGACACGGACGCGGTCGTGGCCGCGATCGAGGCCGCCCGTGAGCACGACCCCAAGGTGCTGGTCGAAGCGGCGATCGAGGGGCGGGAGATCGAGTGCGGTGTGCTGGAGTCCCCCGACGGCGGCTGGCCCGAGGTCTCGATGCCCGCCGAGATTCACGTGGACACCGAGCACGACTTCTACGACTTCGAAGCCAAATACCTCGCCGAGAGCGATCTGACCATTCCCGCCGAGCTGCCGGCCGACGTGGTGGAGAAGCTACGGCGAACCGCTGCCGCGGCCTTCGACGCGGCTGAGTGTGAGGGCCTGGCCCGGGTTGACTTCTTCTACGGAGCTGACGGCACCATCTACCTCAACGAGATCAACACCATGCCGGGCTTCACCCCGACATCGGCGTTTCCGCAGATGTGGGCCGCGAGCGGGGTGGACTATCCGGCCCTGGTGGACCGGCTGCTGCGGACCGCGCTGGCCCGGAGGACCGGCCTGCGTTAGGGACCGGACCTCTGCCCGGGCCCGCGTAGAGCGCGGGCCCGGAGTTCCGTCCCGCGGTGCAAGGGAATACCTGCTGGACACTCGTGGGTTGAAGCTCTGGCAGACTGGTATACCGACCGCCGCGGTACCGGTTCCCGTGTCGCTCCACACTGCGCTTCCGTTCGTGTTGTGGGCAGGCATGTCCGCACCTCTGGAAGCCACCGTGTTCCGGCGCGCGCCCGGCGACCGCCAACAGCGAGGAGAGCCACAGTGAAGTCCGACATCCACCCCGAATACAACGTCACCTCCGTGACCTGCACCTGCGGGAACAGCTTCACCACGCGTAGCACGGTGTCGAGCGGTGTCATCCGTGCCGACATCTGCTCCGCCTGCCACCCCTTCTACACCGGAAAGCAGAAGATTCTGGACACCGGTGGCCGGGTTGCCCGGTTCGAGAAGCGGTTCGGGAAGCGCACCTAGCACGTCGGGTGGCGCCGGATCGGCCCGGTCCGTCCGGCGCCCCGCCCCGAACCGGAGGGGCCGACCACCCTCCACGATCACCTCGAGCGACAAGGGGCTGCCACGGTGAAGCTGGACGACCTTCTGGGAGAGCACGCCGAGCTGGAGGCGCAGCTGGCGGATCCCGCCGTGCACGCCGATCCGGCTCAGGCCCGAAAGCTCGGCAAACGCTACTCCGAACTCACGCCGATCGTGTCCACATATCGGCAGTTGGAACAGGTGGCCAACGACATCGAGGCCGCCACCGAACTGGCCAGTGAGGACCCCTCCTTCGCCGAGGAGGCGAACCGACTCCGCGAGCAGCAGCAACAGCTCAATGAGCGGTTGCAGCACCTGTTGATCCCGCGGGATCCCAGCGACGACAAGGATGTGATCCTGGAGGTCAAGGCCGGCGCCGGTGGTGAGGAGTCCGCCCTCTTCGCCGGGGACCTGGTGCGGATGTACCTGCGGTACGCCGAACAACAGGGCTGGCGCACCGAGATACTCGATTCCACACTGTCCGACCTCGAGGGCTACAAGGACATCACCATCGCGGTGAAAGCCCGTGGTGAGATCGAACCGGGGCGCGGTGTCTGGAGCCAACTCAAGTACGAGGGCGGGGTCCATCGGGTCCAGCGGGTTCCGGTGACCGAGTCCCAGGGGCGGATCCACACCTCGGCCGCGGGGGTGTTGGTGGTGCCGGAGGCCGAAGAGGTCGACGTGGAGATCCACGACAACGATTTGCGGATCGACGTCTACCGCTCCTCCGGTCCCGGGGGACAGAGCGTCAACACCACCGACTCGGCCGTGCGGATCACGCACCATCCCAGTGGCATCGTCGTCTCCTGTCAGAACGAGAAGAGCCAGCTCCAGAATAAGGAGCAGGCCATGCGCATCCTGCGCGCCCGGCTGCTCGCCGAAGCCCAGGCGGAGGCCGACGCCGAGGCCCGAGCGGAACGGCAGAGCCAGGTGCGCACCATGGACCGGTCCGAGCGGGTACGAACCTACAACTTCCCGGAAAACCGCATCTCCGATCACCGGATCGGCTACAAGGCCTACAACCTGGACCAGGTCCTCAACGGGGACCTGGGTGGGGTGCTTCAGGCACTCATCGACGCCGACATGGCAGAGAGGATGCAGGGCGTCGCCGAATGAACTTTCTGCTCGACGAGGTCGCACGCGCGACCCTCCGGCTGGCGGAGGCCGGGGTGGACGCGCCGCGCACCGACGCCGAGGAGCTGGCCGCCTGGGTACACGGTGTTCGGCGCGGTGCACTGCACACGGTCGCCGACGCTGATTTCGATGCCCTGTACTGGGAGTGTGTGGCGCGGCGGGTGGCCCGCGAGCCGCTGCAACACATCACGGGCCGCGCCTATTTTCGCTACCTCGAACTGGCCGTTGGGCCCGGGGTGTTCGTTCCCCGTCCCGAGACCGAGATCATGGTCGAGTGGGCGATCGAGACGCTGCACACGATGGACGTGGCCGATCCCCTCGTCGTGGATCTCGGCACCGGGTCCGGCGCGATCGCGATCTCCATCGCCCAGGAGGTGCCGCGTTCGCGGGTGCACGCGGTGGAGTCGGATCGTGCGGCCCTGGACTGGGCCAGGCGCAATATCGACGCGAGCGGAAACACCGACCGGCTGCACCTGCATCATGCCGACCTCGCGGAGGCATTACCCGAGCTGTCCGGTCAGGTGGACCTCGTCATCAGCAATCCGCCCTACGTGCCCACCGGCCAGGCCGAGGCGCTGACCCCGGAGGTGGGCTACGATCCGGACGCGGCGCTCTGGGCCGGGGCGGATGGTCTCGACGACATCCGTCGTCTGGAGCGGGTGGGAGCACGTCTGCTGCGGCCGGAGGGCTTCATGGCCATCGAGCACGGGGACGGGCAGGGTGTGGACATGCCCTGGCTGTTTCCGGAGTCCCGAGGTTGGCGGGACGTGCGCAACCGTAAGGACCTCGCCCGCCGGGACCGCTTCGTGGTGATGCGTCGTGCCGGGGACGAGTAGCGCCGCGCTGGCCGCGTTGGCCGCGTTGGCCGTGGAAGCGTCGCAGTGCGGGACTAGGTCCCATCGACGACGCCCGACGTCCAGACCGGCCCCCGGCGTGGCCGCGGCGCTGGTGGTGCCAGCGCCCGTGCAGCCGTCCAGCGACGCCCGGAGGCCTGGGACTGCCCCCGCTTGCGCCAGCGCGCGAATCAGCCATAACCCAGAGGAGACACAGTGAGCCGTTTCTACGACTGCACGGGAGAGGCGGGAGCTCAGCGTGCGGACGGGATCCACGACGCCGCCTCCGCGGTACGCCGGGGTGAGGTCGTGGTGCTGCCCACGGACACCGTGTACGGAATCGGTGTGGACGCCTTCAGTCCGGATGCCGTCAATGCATTGCTGAACGCCAAGGGGCGGGGGCGGGACGCTCCACCCCCGGTACTGGTCGGGTCGGTCCGTGCGGCACAGGCCCTGGTCGAGGACCTGGGGGAGCAGGGCAGGAGCCTGATCGACGCGTTCTGGCCAGGCCCACTGACCGTGGTGTGCGGGGCCCGGCCGAGTCTCTCCTGGGATCTGGGGGACACGAAGGGGACCGTGGCGGTGCGGATGCCGATGCATCCCTTGGCGCTGGAACTGCTGCGCGAGGTCGGCCCGATGGCTGTGAGCAGCGCCAACCGCACCGCACAGACTCCCGCCCTGACGGCCGAGCAGGCACGGCAGCAGCTGGGGGAGTCGGTGGCGGTCTATCTGGAGGGCGGGGAATGCGCCGAGGCGACCCCCTCCACGATCGTGGACCTGACCTATCGGGTACCCCGGATTCTTCGGCTTGGCGCGATTTCGGTGGAGCGGATCCGCGCGGTCTGCGGCACGGTTCTCGACCCCGCCGAGCCGGGGGCGGACACCGGCGGCAGCGAGGGGGGCGCAGACCCTGCCGAGGAGCACACGACCGAGTCCGCCACGGGGCCGGATCCCCAGGGCGACAGCACCGCCACTGGGGAGGGCTCGTCGGGCCGACCGGGCTGAGGCTGCCGCCCACGCAGCGCGCTGCCGTGCGTGTGCGGGCGACCTCCGGGCTCAGGTGCTAGGTTCGGCGGTGTCCCTGAACTGACCGACCGGTCCGGCCCCGGGCGTTGCCCCCGGGGTGGGCGGCTGTACGGAAGGCCCCGGTGTGCGTGAGTACGCGTTGACCTTTGTCATCGCCGTGGCGGTCACCTACCTGTTGACACCGTTGGTGCGGCGGGGTGCCATCGCGCTCGGTGCGGTGCCCACGGTGCGGGAACGCGACGTGCATGCCGAACCGATTCCCAGCCTCGGTGGAATCGCGATGTACTGCGGATTCGCCGCGGCACTGTTGATCTCCTACCGCCTGCCCCACCTTCAGGAGGTCTTCGTCTACGACACCTGGCGGGGGCTGCTGTTGGCCGGCGGCCTGATCACCCTGATCGGGGTTGTCGACGATCGTTGGGGTATGGGGCCGGTGAGCAAGCTGGCGGGGCAGGTGTTGGCGGCCGGGATCCTGGTCTCCCAGGGAGTCCAGCTGCTGTGGCTACCGCTACCGGGGACCACCCTGGTGTTGGGGCCGGAGTTGGGGACGGTGCTGTCGATCCTGTTGATCGTCGGCACGATCAACGCGGTGAACTTCGCTGACGGTCTCGACGGCCTGGCGGCGGGTATTGTCGCGATCTCCGCCTCTGCCTTCTTCGTCTACTACTACGTGGTCGCGGTGGATCAGGGATTCAACCGGCAGACGTATCCGGCGATGATCGCCATCATCCTGGCCGGGATCTGTGTGGGTTTCCTGTTCCACAACTTCAACCCGGCCCGGGTGTTCATGGGGGACACCGGGGCGATGCTGCTGGGGCTGTTGCTGGCTTCCATCACGATCACGGTGACCGGCGAGTTCGAGGCGAACACCGCGCGGGAGCTCAGTACCGAGGGGGTGCTGGAATCGGGGGGGCTCGCCGTGCTCCTGCCCGTGCTCCTTCCGGTGCTGTTGCCGGTGCTCGTCCTGGCGCTACCGTTCCTCGACCTCATGTTGGCCGTCGTGCGACGGACCCTGGCGGGCAAGTCCCCGGTGGCCCCGGACAAGAAGCACCTCCATCACCGGCTGCTCGATCTGGGGCACTCCCACGCCCGCGCGGTGCTCCTGCTCTACCTGTGGACAGCCATCATCGCCTTCGCCTCGGTCATGCTGTCGATCTTCGGTGCCCCGTTCATCATCCTGACCGTGACCGTTCTGGTAGCGATCTGTGCTGTGCTCCTCATCACGATGCCGCGACTGCGTCGACGCCGCGGGCGTGCTCGGATGGCCGAACAGGTCGCCGCCGAGTCCGCGCACCAGGAATCCTCCTGAGCGGCCGGCGATTTCGGCACTACCCGGGGGGCGGTTCGAAGCACCGATAAGGCTGGCATAAGGTACTAGCGAAGCCAGTGCGAACCCGGGCGCCCCGAGCGCCCGTGGGCCACCTGGCTTTGTGCCATGCTTGTGATAGCTTTCACGAGCCAACCCCTGATCTATCAGCCGGAGCTTGTCTATGCCGGAACACGACGCCCGGATCCTCCGTGGTGCCGCGATTCCCAGCATTATCTGTGGGGGACTGGCCGTGGGCGTGGGTGCCCTCATCGCCGGTACCGCAGGAGCCCTGGGAGCCGCTTTCGCCGCGGCGGTGGTGCTGGGGTGTTTCGGTTTGGGGCAGCTTCTGGTGCTCGCCGCAAGTAGGCAGAACCCCGATCTCGCGCTACCGGCCTCGGCGCTGTCCGTGGTGCTGAAGCTGACGGTGCTCGGCCTGTTGCTGGTGACCCTACGCGACAGTGTGCTGATGGAGACACTGCACGATACCGTTTTCGCGGTAACCGCACTGCTCTGTGTGGTCGTGTGGTTGGCTGCCCAGGCTCGCGCCACGGCTCGGGCTCGGATCCCGGCGGTCGTGGTCGACGAGGAGCGGTCGCTGTGAGGCATGCGCGATCCGGCTCCGCGGGCCACGTGCGTCCACGACGTCCATCGCATCCGCTGCCCAGTCGTCCGGTGCCACAGCGAGGTGAGCCCCGGGCCGGCGGTGCGTCCTTCCTGGAAGGGGTGTGCTATCTTCCCAAGCGAGATGAGCGACCGGCCAGCGGAACACGGCGAGCCGCGAGACTCGGCGCAGCCACGCGCTGCCGACGGTTGGAACACGTTCTCGCTTCTGCTCTCGGGCATTCTGGTCTGGGGCGGAATCGGGTGGGGTCTCGACGCCCTACTTGGATTCGAGGTGCTGTTCCTGCCAATCGGAATCGTGCTCGGGATGGTCGGGGCGATCTATTTGGTCTGGGCGCAAGTCACCCGATCCTGAGCCTCTCCGCTTGTCTGACGCTGTGCAGACCACCCCGCACGGCAGCCCGCGAAACCATGACCGAGGTTTTCCTGCGTCACGACGAAAGGATTCGCCGTGAGTGCTGACGCGCACACTCTCGCGGACGATTGCAGCATGTTCGATGCTGGCTGCGAGTTCGACCCCCCCTCGATCAGCATGTTCTACCCAGAGCCCTGGTACAACCCTGAGTGGCTCCCGGGCGACACCAACGGGGTCGATCTGTACCTTCCGTTGTTGATTATCGCTGCGCTGGCCACGATCGGGCTGTGGTTCTGGTTCGGCAAGAACGCCACGCTCGTCCCCAGCAGGCGTCAGAGTCTCGGGGAACTGCTGGTCGGTTTCATCCGGGACAGCATCTCCCGGCCCACGATGGGCGCGAAGGGTGACTCGTTCGTCCCGTTCCTGACCATGCTGTTCACCTTCATCCTCGCGATGAACCTGACCGGGCTCATCCCGGGCATGCTGCCGGTCAACAGCAGTATCGCCTTTCCCGCGATGCTCGCCGGAGTCGTTTTCGTCGCGCGCTGGTACCTGGCGTTCAAGTACCAGGGCGGATGGCACTACTTCAAGGGGCAGGTGTTCCCTCCCGGAGTTCCTCCGCTGCTCTACCTGATGGTGTCGCCGATCAAGTTCTTCTCGGTGTTCATCGTCTACCCACTGACCCACACACTGCGGCTGTTTGCGACCATGTTCGCGGGAAGCCTGGTGTTGGCGGTGTTCGCCTACGGCGGCAACTACATGCTGAACCTTGGTGCCGAGCCGGTGCTCACCGGGCTCTCGGCCGCCCTGGCCGGTGTTGCGCTGCTGGCCTTCACTGGCTTCATCCTCTTCGAACTGTTGATCATGGTCATCCAGGCGTTCATTTTCACCCTGTTGACCAGCCTGTACTTCAGCCAATCGGTCGAAGAGGCCCACTGAATCGTCCCGCCCCCGGCCCGGCTCCGCGCCGGCGCCAACCAGTACGCACGCCCAACCCCGGCGGACCAGACACGAGGAGCATCACCGCCGGCCGTCAAGTAAGGGGAGTTTCCCATGGAAGGCAGCATCAGCGTTATCGGTTACGGCATCAGCGCGGTCGGCGCTGGAGTCGGTCTCGGTATCCTCTTCGGCATGGGTATGCAGGCCATCGCGCGTCAGCCGGAGGCCCGCAGCGCCCTACAGACCAACGTCTACATCGGTATGGCACTGATCGAGGCCGTGGCGATTCTGGGCTTCGTCCTCGCGATCATCAACTAGTTCCGGGCGCATCCCAACTATGGACGCGAAGGAGGGCTGACCATGTTCGTGGAACTGGCAGCCAATGAACCCAACATCCTGCGCATCGACTGGGTGAAGTTCACCTTCGGCCTCCTCGGGCTCTTCCTGGTGTACGTCTTCGTCGCCCGGAAGGCGATCCCCAAGATCCAGAAGGTGCTCGACGAGCGCCAGGACGCGATCGAAGGGGGGATCGAGCGCGCGAAGCAGGCCGAGGCAGAGGCCCAGGAGACGCTGGAGCAGTACCGAGCCCAGCTGGCGGAGGCTCGACAGGAGGCCGCACAGCTTCGGGAGCGGGCCAAGGAGCAGGGCGCTGCGATCGTCGAGGAGATGCGCGAGCAGGCCAACGCGGAGGCTCGCCGTATCGTCGAGACCGCGCAGGCTCAGATCGAGAACGATCGCCAGCAGGCGGTGGCAGAGCTGCGCTCCGAGGTGGGCGAGCTGGCCACAGAGCTGGCCACCCGCATTGTCGGGGAGACCCTGCACGACTCCGCGGCGCAGAGTCGGGTCATTGACCGCTTCCTGGACGAGCTGGAACAGCGCGACCAGGCCGGAGTGCGGTGATGCGGCAGATGCAGGGCACGAGTCGCGCATCCCTGAACCACGTACTGCGCCACGTGGACACCGTCCTGGACTCCACCGACCCGGAGGCACTGGCCACGGAGCTGTTCAACGTGGTGCAGCTGCTGGACGCCGAGCATTCGTTGCGGCGCATGCTCGCGGACACCTCCTCCGAGGCCGACCAGCGGACCGGCGTGGTCGGTCAGCTATTGGAGTCCCGGGTGTCGCCCACGACCATCCTCGTGGTGAACGAGGTGGTTCGTGCGTCCTGGTCGCGCCCCCGTGACCTGGCGGACGCGATGGAGCGGCTGGCCGTGAACGCCCTCGCGGCCAGTGTGGAGTCCACCGGGGACCTCGGGGAACTCGAGGACGAGCTGTTCCGGTTCGAGCGGCTCGTGCAGTCGCAGCCGGAGTTGCGGGACGCCCTGACGCGGCCCGGGGTGGCGGCGCACCGGCGGCGGGCTCTGGTGGAAGAGCTCCTCGAAGCCAAGGTCAGCTCCGCCGCCCTGCGGCTCATTATCCAGACCGTGGTGGCACCACGGGGGCGTAAGCTGGAGAAGAGTCTGGAGCTGTACGGCTCCTGGGTAGCCGAACGGGCCCAGCGTCGGGTCGCCGTGGTGCGCACTGCCGTTCCGCTGAGCGACGAGCAGCAGCAACGTCTACAGCGCCTGCTCAGTGAGGCCTACGGGCGCACGGTTCACATGAACATCGAGGTCGAACCGGATGTTGTGGGTGGAATGTCTATCCGGATCGGCGATGACGTGATCGACGGAAGCATCGCCGGCAAGATCGCCGCACTGCGGCGGCGGTTGGCGATGTGACGCAGTCCGTGGATATCGACGAGAGCACGCACGGCGCCGGCGAGTGCGGCGCCACTGATCAGCAAGGACAACGGTGAGATGGCGGAGCTGACGATCCGGCCGGAGGAGATCCGGGACGCGCTACAGCGCTTCGTCCAGTCGTACGAGCCGGAATCCGCCCGCGCGGAGGAAGTCGGAACCGTCACCTACTCCGGTGACGGCATCGCGCGGATCGCTGGGCTTCCCTCGACGCAGGCGAACGAGCTGCTTGAGTTCGAGGACGGAACCCAGGGGCTGGCCCTCGACTTGGACATCGGCGAGATTGGCGCCGTGGTTCTGGGCGATTTCTCGCAGATCGAGGAGGGACAGTCGGTTCGACGGACCGGCGAGGTGCTGTCCGTTCCGGTCGGCGACAACTACCTGGGTCGGGTTGTGGACCCCCTGGGGCGACCGATCGACGGCCAGGGCGAGATCGAGACGAGCGAGCGGCGGGCACTGGAGTTGCAGGCCCCCTCGGTGATGCAGCGGCAGCCGGTCGGTGAGCCGATGCAGACCGGTATCAAGGCCATCGACTCGATGACGCCGATCGGTCGGGGACAGCGGCAGCTACTGATCGGTGACCGGCAGACCGGAAAGACCGCGGTCGGCGTGGACACGATCATCAACCAGAAGGCGAACTGGGAGTCCGGTGATCCGGACAAGCAGGTGCGCTGCATCTACGTGGCGGTGG
This sequence comes from Lipingzhangella rawalii, assembly GCF_031628175.1. NCBI lineage: Bacteria > Bacillati > Actinomycetota > Actinomycetes > Streptosporangiales > Nocardiopsidaceae > Lipingzhangella > Lipingzhangella rawalii. Next base: position 540,102 of record NZ_JAVLVT010000003.1, read on the forward strand.
GGCAGAAGGGCACCACCATCGCGGGGGTGAAGGGGGCACTGGAGGAAGCCGGTGCGATGGACTACACCACCATCGTCGCGGCTCCTGCCTCCGACCCGGCGGGGATCAAGTACATTGCCCCCTACGCGGGTTCCGCGATCGGGCAGCACTGGATGTACCAGGGCAAGCACGTGCTGATCGTCTTCGACGACCTCACGAAGCAGGCCGAGGCCTACCGAGCAGTGTCGCTGCTCCTGCGGCGTCCGCCGGGCCGTGAGGCCTACCCCGGAGACGTCTTCTACCTGCACTCCCGTCTGTTGGAACGGTGCGCGAAGCTTTCGGACGAGATGGGTGGTGGCTCGATGACCGGGCTTCCGATCATCGAGACCAAGGCCAACGACGTCTCCGCCTACATTCCGACCAACGTCATCTCCATCACCGACGGTCAGGTCTTCCTGGAGTCCGACCTGTTCAACCAGGGGCAGCGACCGGCCATCAACGTCGGTGTGTCGGTGTCGCGTGTTGGTGGTGCGGCACAGACCAAGGCGATGAAGAAGGTCACCGGTAGCTTGCGGCTGGGGCTCGCGCAGTACCGTGAGCTGGAGGCCTTCGCAGCGTTCGGGTCCGACCTGGACGCGGCGTCGAAGGCGCAGCTGGACCGTGGACAACGGTTGATGGAGCTGCTCAAGCAGGGCCAGTACGCCCCGCTGGCCATGGAACGGGAGGTCGTGTCCATCTGGGCCGGCACCAGCGGTCAGCTGGACGACGTGCCCACCGAGGATGTCCGGCGCTTCGAGGAGGGCTTCCTGGAGCACCTGGCTCTCGAGCACAGCGACATCCTGGACACGATCCGGGAGACCGAGAAGTTCGAGGACGACACCGAGGAGAAGCTCAAGGCCGTCATCGAACAGTTCAAGCAGACCTTCGAGACCAGTGCCGGTGTGCTGCTGGGCAGTGAGCCCGAGGCCGAGGCGCTGGAGGCCGAAGACGTCGGCCAGGAGACGATCAAGGTCGCAAAGCGCGGCGGGAAGTAGCCCATGGGAGGACAACTTCGCGTCTACCGCCGGCGGATTCGCTCGACCAAGTCGATGGCGAAGATCACGCGGGCGATGGAGCTTATCGCCACGACACGGATCACCAAGGCACAGCAGCGGATGCAGGCGGCCGGGCCCTACACCCGGGAGCTGACGCGCGCGGTGTCGGCGGTGGCCGGTCACAAGACCGATCATCCTCTGTTGATGGAGTCGGAGAATCCGACACGAGCCGCGGTGCTGGCCATCACCAGTGACAAGGGGTTGGCGGGTGCGTTCTCGGCCAATGTCCTCAAGGAAACGGAGTCGCTGACGGCTCTGCTCCAGGAGGAGGGCAAGGACGTCGACACCTACGTGGTGGGCCGTAAGGGCATCGCCTACTTCAGTTTCCGGGATCGTCCCCTGGTCAACAGCTGGGAGAACATCACGGAGCGACCGGAGTACGCCCACGCCAAGGAGATCAGCGACCAGCTGCTGTCGGCGTTCACCACGGACAGTGCCGAGGGTGGTGTGGACGAGCTCCACATTGTCTCCACGGAGTTCGTTTCGATGCTGACCCAGCGGGCCACCTCGAATCGGATCCTGCCGCTGGAGGTTGAGGAGGTCGACGAGGAGGAACTGGCCGCGCACACCGGCGGTACCCTGCCTCTGTACGAGTTCGAGCCACCGTCTCCGGGCGGGGTGCTGGACCAGATCCTGCCGCAGTACGTGGCGAACCGGATCTTCTTCGCGCTCCTGGAGTCCGCGGCGTCCCAGTGGGCGTCCCGCCGGGCCGCCATGAAGGCGGCCACGGACAATGCCGAGGAACTGATCGGTACCCTAACCCGCCAGGCCAACCAGGCCCGCCAGGCGGAAATCACCAGCGAGATCAGTGAGATCGTCGGCGGGGCCGACGCGCTCGCTGCTGCCAGCGCGGGAAGTGAGTAGGACAAGTGACTGCACCTGTTGAGGAAGCGGCCACGCCTGGCGTGGGCACGGGCCGCATCGCACGGATCACCGGCCCGGTGGTCGACGTGGAGTTTCCCGTCGGCACGCTGCCGGAGATCTACAACGCACTGACCACCGAGGTCACCGTTGAGGACGAGACCAAGACCATCACGCTCGAGGTCGCACAGCACCTGGGGAACAATCTGGTGCGCACCATCGCCCTGCAACCGCAGGACGGCCTGGTGCGGGGTTCCGAGGTGCGCGACACGGGTGAGGCCATCTCGGTGCCGGTCGGGGACGTCGTCAAGGGGCATGTGTTCAACGCCCTGGGCAACTCCCTGGACGTGCCGACCTCGGAGCTGGAGGTCAACGAGCGGTGGCCGATTCACCGGAAGCCGCCGGCGTTCGACCAGCTTGAGTCCAAGACGGAGATGCTGGTCACCGGAATCAAGGTGTTGGATCTGCTGACCCCCTATGTTCGGGGTGGCAAGATCGGCCTGTTCGGTGGCGCCGGTGTGGGCAAGACGGTCCTGATCCAGGAGATGATCACCCGTATCGCCCGGAACTTCGGTGGTGTCTCCGTGTTCGGCGGGGTCGGGGAACGGACCCGTGAGGGGACGGACCTCTTCCTGGAGATGGACGAGATGGGCGTGTTGCCCGACACGGCCCTGGTCTTCGGCCAGATGGACGAGCCGCCCGGCACCCGGCTGCGGGTGGCGCTTTCCGCGCTCACCATGGCGGAGTACTTCCGGGACGTGCAGCAGCAGGACGTACTGCTGTTCATCGACAACATTTTCCGGTTCACCCAGGCGGGCCAGGAGGTCTCCACGCTGCTGGGCCGCATGCCCTCGGCGGTTGGGTATCAGCCCAACCTCGCCGACGAGATGGGTGTGCTCCAGGAGCGGATCACCTCGACCCGGGGGCACTCGATCACCTCGATGCAGGCGATCTATGTCCCGGCGGACGACTACACCGACCCGGCTCCGGCCACGACCTTCGCCCACCTGGACGCGACGACGGAGCTCTCCCGGCCGATCTCGCAGAAGGGTATCTACCCGGCTGTGGATCCGTTGGCCTCCACCTCGCGGATTCTCGATCCGCAGTACGTCGGCGAGGAGCACTACCAGGTCGCCCAGCGCGTCAAGGAGATCTTGCAGCGCTACAACGACCTTCAGGACCAGATCGCCATTCTCGGTATGGACGAGCTGTCCGAAGAGGACAAGATCATCGTCAACCGGGCGCGGCGGATCGAGCGGTTCCTCTCCCAGAACATGTTCGTTGCCGAGAAGTTCACCGGTAACCCGGGCGTGTTCGTGCCGCTGGAGGAGACCATCGCCTCGTTCAAGGCGCTGAGCGAGGGTGAGTACGACCACCTGCCGGAGCAGGCGTTCCTCGAGGTCGGCAACATCGAGGAAGCCGTGAAGAAGGCGGAGACCTTGCAGGGCTGACCGGCGGGGGCCACGGAGGTGGAGGGTGTACCTTCGTGGCCCCACCGGTGGGCACTGGACGTTGAGCGACAGGAGTGAACGCAGTGGCCACAGAGGAGCCGAGTACGCTCCAGGTCGAGATCGTCTCCCCGGAGCGAGAGTTGTGGGCGGGCTCAGGCGAGATGGTCATCGCCCGCACTGTTGACGGTGAGATCGGAATCCAGCCCGGACACATCCCCACTCTGGCCGTGCTCGCCCCCAGCGGTGTGGTGCGGGTCCTCATGGGTCGGGAGAGTGGCGAGGTCACGGTGTTCGTCCACAGCGGATTCCTTTCGGTATCCGAGGACAACCGGGTTTCGGTGATGGCCGAGGTCGCGGAGATGGGCGAGGAGATCGATACCGAGCGGGCACGCAGGGCTCTCGAGGAGTCGTCCAGTGCCGGCCTGAGTGATCCCGAGGAACTGGCGCGTGCCGACCGCGCCCGCGGTCGACTGCGCGCCGCGGGAGAGCTGGTCTAGACAGCGCGTTTCGAGACCCTGTTCGGTGAGTAGGGTAAGGGCATGATCGTCGCTTTCTCTGTCTCACCAATGGGAACCGGGGAGTCCGTCGCCCCGGCCGTGGCACGCGCGGTACAGGTCGTCCGGGAGAGTGGCCTGCCCAACCGCACCGATGCGATGTTCACCAGCGTCGAGGGCGAGTGGGACGAGGTCATGGATGTCGTGCGCCGTGCCGTGCAGGCTGCCGGGCAGGATGCGTCCCGGGTGAGCCTGACCCTGAAGGCGGATATACGCGAGGGGATGACCGACGGTCTGACCCACAAGGTCGAGGCCGTGGAACAGGAACTGAGCGCCGAGTGATCCCAAGCGGCTCACTCGGCGCTCTGGTTTTCGGTGGTGGGGCCGGCCACAGCACCGGCGTTGCCCTGCGCGCTGCCGTCAGCGCTGTCAGCGTTTGCCGCCGGGCTGCCACAGAACGTCCCCGTGCTCGCGGTTGACCACCCGCCCCAGGATGAACAACAGATCGGAGAGGCGATTGAGGTAGCGCCCGGGGAGGGGGCTCACCGAATCTCCGTGTTCGGCCACCGCCATCCATGCGGAACGTTCCGCACGGCGGGTCACCGTGCGGGCGGTGTGCAGGAGAGCTCCGGCCGGCGTGCCCCCGGGCAGGACGAAGCTGCGCAGGGTGGGCAGATCGGCATTGTAGTGGTCACAGGCCGTTTCGAGTCGTTCCACGTAGTCGGGCGTGATTCGCAGCGGTGGGTGTTCGGGCTCGGCAACCACCGGGGTACACAGGTCTGCTCCGACGTCGAACAGTTCGTTCTGGATGCGCAGGAGCAGGGTCCGCAGGTCCGGGTCCAGCTCGCCGAGGGCCAGTGCGGTCCCCAGTGCTGCGTTGGCCTCCTCGACGTCGGCATAGGCAACCAGGCGGGGATCGGTCTTCGAGGTGCGGCTCATATCCCCGAGGGCGGTGGTGCCGTCGTCACCGGCCCGGGTATAGATCCTGGACAGCACCACAGGCGTGTCAGTGTCCCGTTTCGTCATGGCGCCAGCCTACGGGAGTGGCCAGCGCGGGGTTCGGGTCCTCGGTGGGCCGGTGGCCGTCGGTGGGCCGTGGGGGGATCAGTCGGCTGGGGGAGCCACGTGGGAGACCAGGAGCAGGTGAGTTCGCATCGCTTCCGAAGCACGTCGGGGTTCGCCGGAACGAATCGCCTCTGCGATCCGTTCGTGTCCGTCCAGGGACGCTGCGGGCCGTCCGGGTTGAGACAGTGAGTCGTGTCGGGTTTCCGCGATCAGGGGGGCAAGCTCGGCCATCATCCGGGTCAGAAGTCGGGAATGAGCCGCCTGCGTCACCGCGGAGTGGAACCGGTGGTCGGCTTCCTCGCCTCGCCCTCCACCGTTGATGTCGGCGCGCATGTCCTCCAGCGCCGCGTCAATCTCCGCGAGGTCACGCTCCGTACGTCGCTGTGCGGCCAGCTCGGCGAGCTTGACCTCGAGAGCTTGTCGGGCCTCGATGATCTCAGCCCGACGATTGTCCCGGTCGCGGAGGACCGCCAGAATGTGCTCCTCGGAGACCGGATGCCGAATGATGGCGCCGTCCCCATGCCGGACCTCGATGATGCCCTGGACTTCGAGTGCGACCAGAGCCTGACTCAGGGACGCGCGGCTGACCCCGAGGGTGCTGGCGAGCTCTCGTTCCGGTGGCAGACGGTCCCCCGTGCCCAAGCCGGTGTCGCGGATGTGCTCACACAGCCGGTGGACGAGCTGCTCGTAGAGGCGGGGCCTGGCGACGGGGCGCGGCGCGGGAATCGGCTCGTCGGCGGTTGGCTGCTGCATGGTTGACCTCTCCGGGAGTCACCGGGATACGTGCTAGTGGCCTATAGGCCTATTGGCTAGTCCACTACTAGGCTGGTTGGACGCTGCGGCTGGTACAGGCCCTGTCCGTGAAGCATAGTCGGAGGGGAGTGGGGGGATGGCGGCACATCGGATGCGTGGGGCGCGGGAACTGCTCGCGACCACCCTGGACCGGCAGTCGTTCGTCTCCTGGGACAGTGTGCCCGGCGATGTCGCGCCCAATCCCACCTATGCGGCCGAGCTGGAGCGTGCGCGGGAGCGCAGCGGGACGGACGAGGCTGTGCTCACCGGTGAGGGCCGCCTGCATGGTCGACGGGTGGCCGTGGTGGCGGGGGAGTTCGCGTTCCTGGCGGGCTCGATCGGCCTGGCTGCGGCTGAGCGTCTGGTCGCGGCGGTGGAGCGGGCCACGACCGAGCGGCTTCCGCTGTTGGCGGCGCCGGCCTCCGGAGGGACCCGAATGCAGGAGGGCACCCTCGCCTTCCTGGCCATGGTGAAGATCTCGGCCGCGGTCACCGCGCACAAGGCCGCGGGCCTGCCCTATCTGGTGTACCTTCGACACCCCACCACCGGGGGTGTGTTCGCTTCCTGGGGGTCGCAGGGGCATGTGACCGTGGCCGAACCGGGAGCCCTAATCGGCTTTCTCGGCCCCCGCGTGTACGAGTCCCTGTACGGAGAGTCGTTTCCTCCGGGAGTTCAAACCGCGGAGAATCTCTACCGCCATGGGCTCGTGGATGCGGTCGTGGCCCCCGAGGATCTGCCGGGCATCGCCGACCGGGCCCTGGGCGTGATCCAGGATGGCCCGGGTGGTGCAGAGCCGCCGGAGGCTCCCCTCTGGGCGCGAGCACAGATCCCGGATACACCCGCCTGGGACGCAATCACGCGTTCGCGGCGCCGAGATCGTCCCGGGGTGCGTGCCCTGCTCCGGTATGGCGCCAAGGACGTGGTCCCGCTGAGTGGGACCGGGGCCGGTGAGCGTGATCCCGGCCTGCTGTTGGCACTGGCCCGGTTCGGAGATATGCCCTGTGTGCTGGTGGGGCAGGACCGCCAGCGGCAGAGCAGCGAACGCCCTCTCGGCCCGGGGGCACTGCGGGCGGCCCGGCGTGGCATGCATATGGCCGAGGAGCTGGGCCTCGGGCTGGTTACGGTGATCGACACTCCCGGCGCAGCACTGTCCCGGGAAGCTGAGGAAGGGGGGATGGCGGGCGAGATCGCCCGTTGTCTCGCGGAGATGGCACGGCTGCGCGCCCCGACCGTATCGCTGCTGTTGGGGCAGGGGACCGGTGGCGGCGCTTTGGCGCTGGTTCCGGCGGACCGGGTGGTGGCCGCACAGCACGCCTGGCTGTCTCCCCTGCCACCGGAGGGGGCCAGCGCCATCATGCACCGCACGGTGGACTATGCGCCGCAGCTGGCGGCTGAGCAGGGTGTGCGTTCGGTGGATCTGCGACAATCTGGGATTGTCGATGTCATAGTTCCCGAGCACGAGGACGCGGCAACTGAGGTCGAGTCGTTCTGTGCGCGGGTCGCAGACCAACTTCGATACGAGTTGGCGAAGCTGGGGCAGACCGACCCGGCGGTGCGGTTGCGCCGCCGTGCCGAGCGCTACCGAGAACTCGGGTCCGTAACCTGAGGGAGCTTCGCCGCGCGATCGCTCAGGAGAACCTACTGTGGATGTCCCCCTGTGGGTGTGGCTGGCCACGATCGCCGCCATTCTCATCATCATCTCTGTCGACTTCGTTCTCGTCGCTCGTAGGCCGCGGGAGCCGAGCCTGCGCGAGTCCGCGCTGTGGGTGTCGTTCTACGCCACGCTCGCGGTCCTGTTCGGTATCGGGCTGGGACTGTTCGTGGACCTGGAGAACAGCGTCGCCTTCTTCACCGGGTGGATCGTCGAATACTCCCTGAGTATCGACAACCTGTTCATCCTTATCCTGATCATCTCCTCGTTCATGGTCCCCCAGGAGCACCGGCAGCGCGTCATCCTGATCGGGATCGTGCTGGCGCTGCTGTTTCGAGCCGTCTTCATCGCCCTGGGTGCCGCGGCGGTGGAAACCTTCATCTGGACCTTCTACATCTTCGGTGCGATCCTGCTGGTCACCGCCGTCAAGCTGCTGATCTCGAAGGACCATTCGGTTGACCACGGGGAGTACCGGGAGAACATCGTGGTGCGCCTGGTGCGGTCCGTGTTCCCCACCACCGACCGCTACCACGGAGCCCGGCTGACGGTTCGGATCGACGGGCGGCGCCACATCACGCCCATGCTGCTGGTGATCATCGCCATCGGCCTCGCCGATATCGTGTTCGCGCTGGACTCGATTCCCGCGATCTTCGGCATCACCCAGGAGCCCTATCTGGTGTTCACGGCCAACGCCTTCGCGCTCATGGGGCTGCGCCAGCTGTACTTCCTGCTCGGCGGGCTGCTCAACCGGTTGATCTACCTCAATATCGGTCTGGCGCTGGTACTCGGCTACATCGGGGTCACCCTGCTGTTGCATTCGGCGGGCACCATGGGACACCTGCCGGTCGGGGAACCCAATGAACTGGTCTCGCTCACGGTCGTCGTGGGGATCCTCACCGTCACCACGATCGCCAGTCTGGTCCGTTCCCGCTCCGCCGTTCCGGCCCGCCGGTGACCGGGTGGAGCCCATAGCGCTTGGGCCCGGCTCCGCGACGCGGAGCCGGGCCCAAGCGGATACTGCGGATAGTGCAGTTGCTGCCGTGGAGGTTAGCGGACCCAGAGGTCGCCGACGCGCTCCGGTTCGATGGCGACGTCGTGGCGGAGTTGCACCACGCCGTTCACCGGAAGGGTGCTCTCCCCGTAGGTCTCGGTGGCGTGTGCGATCCCGTTGGAGAGCTGCCCGAGGACTTCCTCATTGATGTTGTCGAGGTCGTCCGCGGCGGTGTGATAGTTGGGGTCGAACGGCTGTCCGGCCTCACCACCGTAGATGTCGGCCTGTTCCTCGGTCTTGATCGCGTCCACGCCACTGTGGACGCCACCGACGGGGATTCCCGCCTGCATGAAGCCGAAGTGGTCGGAGCGGCTGCTCATCGGGCTGGACTCGGCGAAGAGGTCCCGGTCCTCGAAGTAGTTCTCGAACATCCGGTGGATAGCCGCCGAGCCGACCGGGGAGGGCTGTGAGTCAGCGTGTTCCCCCTTCCCGTCGTAGATGAACCGGCCGAAGTTCGGCGAGCCCACCATGTCGAAGTTCAGGTACAGGGCGAGGTCGTCCAGTTCCTGGTCGCTGAGGTCGTCCACGTAGGCGGAGGAGCCCACCAACCCCAGTTCCTCGGCTCCCCAGAATGCGAACCGCAGCTTATTGTTGGGCTCGTCGAGTCGCGCCTGCTGGATGGCGGTCTCCAGGACCGCGGCCGTGCCACTGCCGTTGTCGTTGATCCCCGGCCCCTCGGCCACGCTGTCCAGGTGGGCGCCGACCATCACCACGTTGTCGTCGGCGCCGCCCTCGGTCTCGGCGAGGATGCTGTAGCCGGTGTCCTCGGTAACGGAAGCGTCCACCCGCACGGACAGCTCCAGCTCCTCTCCGGCGTCGAGCAGAAGGGCACCGACTTCGTCACTGGCGCTGAGGGAGGGGATGTCGCCCGGTTCGCTGAGGGTCCCGGCGAACAGTCCGGTGCCCGCATCACCCTCGCCGTGGTTGAAGATGATGATGGCCTCGGCCCCGGCGTCCGCGGCATTCTGGGTCTTCTGCGCGAAGGTGCATTCCCCACGCTGTGCGATGGCGATTGCGCCCTCCGGGAAGTCCGCGAAGTCGTCAGCGGCGCAGGCACTGTCCGAACTCTCGGCGTTGACCGGAACTCCGGAGGCGGTGACCTCACCGGCCGCGGAGTACGTCATGGTGAGGAAGTCCTCGTCGAGAACGAAGTCCCGGTCCTTGGGAGCGGTCTGCGCGAAGGTGGCCTCGCTGTGCTCCTCCCAGGACTCGAAGTCGAAGTAGTGTTCCTCGGGCTCGTATCCGGCCTTCTCCAACTGGTCGACGACGTACATCGCGGAGATGTCATAACCGTCGGTGCCGTGCGCCCGGGTGTCGTCGTTGAAGTCGGCGATGGTTTGGAGGTTCTCCAGGTGCGTGTAGACATTGTCGCCACGTACCAGGTGTTCCAGGTCTCCGGTGGTGGCCTGGGCAGGAACCGTCGTGGCGGTGACCAGAGCGAGTGCACCGGTCACAGCTGTGCCAACGACGAGGCCTCGCCGGGGTGGCGAGGGATGACGGCTGGATTCTGGGGGATGCTGGGATCGTCCGCTTGCCACGGTTCTCCTCCGTCACTACACGGCGCCCGCTAACCGAGGGTGGGGTGACGGGCGCTCATCGTGTGGGGTCCTCGGAAGCCTTGCACCTGCTGGGGTGACGGGGCAAGCATCGAGGCCGACATTGCCGCAATCGGCCGTAGGGGTAGACGCGCGGGGCGTCCCGTGTTCGGATGTCGGGCGTGTGCCGACAGTGGGGCACAACGCGCAGCATCGTGGCCACTCGACGTTGTTTCGGCTGGGACGTGCCGCTGCCGTCTCGTACTTCCCTTGGCCCCCGGGGCGGTGCCCCGGGGGCCACCTGTGTGGTGGGTCGGGCCGGCCCCTCCCGAACCCGGCCCGACCCGGTCTGGGTAGGGGTTAGGGGGTGGGGAGTTCGGCGGTGATGGTGCGGCCGGTGGGGGTGCCGCGGCTCCACCAGCGGCGGGCGTGGTGGGCCACGAGGGCCAGGCCACGGCCGGTTTCGGCAGCTGGGTCGGGCAGTGTGCCGGACGGTAGAGCCGGTCGGGGGGCGCTGGGGGCGCCGGCGTCACTGACGGACAGTAGGAGCGCGCCGGGATGGGGGTTCAGGCGGACATGGTAGCGACCCTGGGGGCCGGCGCTGTGGGTGTGGGTGGCGGCGTTGGTGGCGAGTTCGCTGAGCACGAGGGTGGCCGCTGCCGCCGTGTCCTCGGGGACATTCCAGGCGGTGAGCCAGATGGCCAGCCAGGCGCGGGCGTGGGCCACACTGGCGGGGGTGCCGGGAAGGCAGCACTGGATCGCTCCAACCGGACTGCTCGGGCTCGGGAACAGTGGGGGACTCATTGCCCACGCACCCCCAATTCCGTCGCACTGGGCGCCGGTGCTCCAGTGGATACACCGACCGCCTCCACCTTCCGCGCTACTCGGGTGCACACTGGTCTCGCCGGTAGCCGGCAGGCCGGCCCACCCGGCTGAGACCGTGCCTCGAGCGGCAACGTCTGCCCGGGCATGCTCTGCGGCGCCTGGGATGTGTTCGCGCTTCCCACCCCGAATGCTGCGCCAGCCGGCTTTGAGCTCCTAGGGATGTTCAGCGCGGCGAGCCCCGCACATACCCGCTCTAGCACTGCTATCGGTGGTCGCGCAGCAACTTCCGCCAACCCCGGAGTAGTCACCGATACGGGCGGCTTCGCCCCGGAGGGCTCCATAGGGCTGATATGGGCGGCATAGGGCCGCACCCTCCCCACCCGCTGTCCCGGGGTTACACCGGGCCATTCGCTACGATTCGTTCCGTCCATCGGGGAACCTCCTGATGGGCCATGCCCTGGGCCGGTGGTGCGGCGCCAGGGCGCTTGCTGTGCGAACCACCATCAGGCATGCGCGTGAGCTTCGCTAGAGAGTCCACTCCATTGTCCACAATCGTCGAAACTGGTTGCCAGACTGTGTCCATGAAAGACAGAATCGTGTTCATGGCACTCGACCAGTGGGTCAAATACGGTGAGGAGCTCCGACGTTTACGGGAACAAGCTGGTATGACGCAGCGTCAGCTCGCGGATCGAGTCGGCCTGTCGCATGCCATGATCGGTGCTATTGAACGCGCCATCAGAAAACCCACACCAGACTATTCGGACCATTTCGATGCTGCTCTGGAAACAGGTGGAACACTCCGGCGTCATTGGAAGGATGCCCATCTTCGTCGAGACGTTCCCGAGTGGTTCCGCGATGCACTGGCGCTGGAGAGTCAGGCCGTTGAGATCAGGGAGTTTGAATCACTCGTGGTGCCCGGCATCCTGCAAAACCACGAGTATGCGACGCACCTGGAGTCGACACTTCGTCAACGCCCCGACCCTGAAGCTGTTGCCAAGGATGCGGAAACACGTACAGCAAGGCTCCCGGAGCTAGTGTCGAGAGGAGCTCTTGTAAAGGTTGTCATCCCAGAACGGGTCTTACGTCACCAGATGCACAGTCCCGGGCTGATGCAACGACAACTTGGCTACATGTCACAGAGGATAGAGGCCGCCGCATGTACCGTGCAGGTCCTCACCGAAGCCCCCTGCTTGGAAACCGTCTTCCCCTTCCGGATTATTCTCCTGAACGATCACATCGTGGCATATGCCGAGGGAGCAGGCGGAGGCGTACTCATCAACCATCCAGACCAGGTAAATCGTCTTGTTGAACGGTTCGTGCGCTTGCAGAGCGAGGCACTGCCGCCGGCTCACTCGCTCAGGCTCATCAAGAAGTTGGAGGACAACTATGCAGCAGCAGTGGACGACTAGCAGCTACTCTCAAGACCGCGGCAACTGTGTGGAGTGCCGCACGACCTCCTGGGACTGTGTGGATATCCGTGACTCCCAGCACCCAGAACAGGGCCATCTACCTATCCCTAACGTCGAGTGGCGTGCCTTGCTTGGGGCGATCCGGCGTGGGGAGCTTTGAATCAGCCCCCTTTGGCCCGCGTCGAATCTCGTGCGGCTGTCGTCGGGATGGGGCACGGTCCCGAACCCCGTGGTGGCGATCACGCTGGCCTCTGGCCCGCGCTCGCCACGGCTCACCGTCGATGACGGCAGTTCTCGGGGATTGTCCAGGCTGTGCGTGAACACCGTTCCCGTGGGAACAAGAACTAGCCCGGTTTCCGCTTGCACCTGTACGGGGCCGCGTCGCCACGACACCTCAGGGGCGACCGGCATCGCACACTCGTTGACCGGACAGCGGCGGCGACCGGCCCAGGGCACACCGTGATCCTGCGTTTCCCTGGTTCGGAGCCCGGGGTGTGGGCCTCAGAACAGGCGCGGGGTGTCCGGCTCGATACCGCGTAGTTCCTCGTAGTCCAGGGTTACGCAGTCGATACCGCGGTCACCGGCCAGTACGCGGGCCTGGGGCTTGATCTCCTGGGCGGCGAACACCCCACGTACGGGGTGGAGCGCCGGATCTCGGTTGAGGAGCTCCAGGTAGCGCGTGAGCTGCTCCACGCCGTCGATCTCGCCACGCCGTTTGATCTCGACCGCGACGACGTGTCCCTCGGCGTCCCGGCACAGAATGTCCACCGGGCCGATGGCCGTGGGGTACTCCCTGCGGATCAGGGTGTACCCGGGGCCCAGCGTCGCGATGTGCTCCGCCAGCAGCTCCTGGAGATGCGCCTCCACTCCATCCTTCTGGAGTCCAGGATCAGCCCCCAGCTCGTGGCTACTGTCCTGCCAGACGCTGGCAATGTGCAACACCAGCTTCTCTCCGGACTTGTTGTGGGTCACGGTCCACACCTGGTTGCCGGTGTCGGGGTCCGTGGACTCGCGCAGGGTGCATGGTGGGCTCATCCAGTTCAGGGGTTTATAGGCGCGGTCGTCGGCATGGACCGATACCGAGCCGTCCCCCTTCATCAGGATCAGTCGAGGAGCCATGGGCAGATGGGCGGTCAGCCGCCCCATGTAATCGACGCTGCATTCGGCGATAACGAGACGCACGCCAGTGCACGCTACCCGGTTCGGGCGCGCTTCGCAGATTCGAGGCACTCGATAGCAGATGACCCAGCAATGTAAAACGATTATGGTTATCATTTTGTCTAGCGTTGGAGGTAGCAATCTCTCACCTCCGCGTACAGTGACCCCCCGGCCACGGGGGGTCTAGCGTCACAGGGACGACGCGCGAAGCCGAGCGCCTTCGCGCTGGCCGAACGGGAAAGGACACAGATGTCGCTGACGGTCTCTCCGGAGCTACTGGACCAGGCTCACCAGGACCAGGTGGACGATCAGGCCTTCGTGGACTGCGTACGCCAGTCCCTGCCGTACGCCTGGACCGTGATCAGTGAGCTTGCCGAACAGGCGAACGCCTCCGGAGCCGAGTACGAGGCCAACGAAACCCCCCCACCGGGGGAGAGCGAACGCGGGCAGCTGTTGCGGGCCCTGGCCAGCGACGCCATGCGTGGCGCCCTGGAGCGGCATTTCGGGATGCGGATCGCATTCCAGAACTGCCATCGGGTGGCATTGTTCCGTCCCGAGGCGCGGTCGGCTTACGCCGACTTCGTCACCCCTAGGGCTCAGCTGTTGAATCAGTCCCCGGAGCTCGTGGACTGCTAGCTCGCAGTCGCGGCAGGACGTCTGTCCCCAGGCGCGCGATGTTCGCCAACGTCGCGCGCCGCTGGCCAGACGTCTCCACCAGCAGGATCACCTCGGAGGCGCCGGTCACCCCCAGCTGGTGCCGCAGCTGGTGTGCACAGTGTTCTGGATCCCCGACGGCGTGGGTATCCACGAGGAATCGCGTATAGGCGTGGACATCCCGTTGGGGGCGGGGGCGGCCATCCACGGGAACGTAGCCGGCCAGACCGGGGCCGAGCCATTCCGGAAGGCGTGCCTGCACCTCGGCGCGGGCCTGCTCGGTGGTGTCGGCCACGTGAGCGAGGGCCGTCACCACATGGCCCGGCTCGATGCCCTGCCTCCGCGCTGTCGAGGCACCGTCCGCACCACCCAGCCTCCGGTAGTTCACCACGAGCTTCGCCTGTTGTTCGGGGGTCTGGTGCATTCCCAGCAGTAGGGGAAGGTCGTTCCGGGCCGCGAGGGCAAGCGTTGACTCCGAGGTGGCCGCGACCGTGACCGGCGGACGCGGGCGGCTGCGGGGATCCGGCACCATGGGCACGCTCCGGAACCGGAACTGGGGGCCCTCGGCTCGGATCTGTCCGCCCGCCAAGGCGTGCAGCAGAAGTTGGAGGGACTCCTCGAACCCGTCCTCGAAGCGCGCCAGCCCGGTCCCGAACACCTCCAGGTCCCGCCACGGGCCGCCGCGCCCCACCCCGAGCCGGAATCTCGAACCAGACACCTGGTCGAGAAGGTTCGTCTGCTCCGCGAGGGCCACCGGATGCCAGGTACTCAGCACACTGACCGCGGTGCCCACCGTGATCCGCTCGGTGCCCCCCAGCAGGTGTCCGGCCAGCGTCACTGCGGACGGACACACGCCGTACGACATGAAATGGTGCTCGGCCAGCCACACCGAGTCGAATCCTGCGGACTCCGCCTCCTGGGCGGCAGCGACGGTGGTCTCGAGCACCTCGGCATGGGTCTGCTCCGGATAGCAGGCAGAAACCAGAAACACTCCGACACGCACGGCGTCTAGCCTGCCATGTCCGGTTTGACGAGGCCCGTCCCACAGCCGCTCCGTGGCAGCGCTAGGCTTGGGAGACATGGTGCAGGAATTCGATCGGGTCGGCGTCGTCGGCCTCGGGACCATGGGTGCCGGAATCGTTGAGGTGTTCGCTCGCGCAGGGTTCAACGTCACCGGGGTGGAGGTTGACGACGACGCGCTGCGGCGTGGTCGTTCCCTGCTGGAAAACTCGCTGAGCAAGGCCGTGTCCCGCGGCAAGCTCACCGAGGACGAGCAACGGGCGATCCTCAACCGCGTCAGTTTCGCGATCTCCCGGGAACAGCTCGGGGACGCCGACTTCGTTGTGGAGGCAGTACCGGAACGTGCCGAGCTGAAACGCGAGGTTTTCACCGATCTCGATCGGGTCTGTGGCCGGGGGACGATTCTCGCCACGAACACCTCGTCCCTGTCGGTCACGGAGATCGCGGCGTTCACTTCCCGCCCCGACCGGGTGATCGGCCTGCATTTCTTCAACCCTGCCCCGGTGATGAAGCTCGTCGAGGTGGTTTCGACCGTGGTCACGGACCCGGAGGCGGTAACTCTGGGGACCGAGGTCGCCAAGCGGGTGGGCAAGACCCCGGTCGTCGTGTCCGACCGGGCCGGGTTCGTCGCCAACGCCCTGCTGGTGCCCTACCTCAACCACGCGGTCTCCCTGTACGAGCACCGGTTGGCCTCCCGCACCGAGATCGATAACGCGGTGACGGAGGCGGCCGGACTGCCGATGGGGCCACTGGCCCTGTTCGACATGATCGGCCTGGACGTGGGCTTGGCCGTACTGGATGTCCTCGCCGCGGAGTTCCAGCAGCCGCGGTACGTCGCCGCCCCGCTGCTGCGGCGCATGGTCGCGGCGGGACTGCACGGACGCAAGACGGGACGTGGCTTCTACGACTACGCGGGGGACACGGCGCCGGAGGACGAGGCGGCGCCCACCAACCAGCTGGCCGAGATGCTGCGCAACCAACGTCCCGGGTTCGGGTTGGCGGAACTGCTCCTCGCTCCCCATATCGATGATGCCGTGCGCATGGTCAGCGACGGCTATGCCTCCGTTGAGGACGTGGACACCGCGATGCGGTTCGGATGCGGTTACCCCAAGGGGCCGCTGGAGCTGCTCGAGGAGCGTGGGGCCCAAACCGTGGCCGCCCAGCTACGCGGAATCGCCGATGCCGGACTTTCGCCCGGCTACGCACCCGCACCGTTGCTTGTGCTCGCCGAGCAGGAGGGCAAGCCCGGGCTGCGGTAGCTCGGACCGTAGCGACAGGCACAGGTGTCCCGATGAGCCCACGCCGCAACTATCCCCGCCGTGGCCGCACGACCCCGACCGGCCCGACCCGAAACCCCGTTGGGCCGGTCAGCGGGGACGAGCGGCGCGAGACCGGCCCCGACGGGGAGTGGGCCGTGCGTCGGGTCAGCGGTGCGGCCGCGACCAAGTCCTACCGCTGTCCCGGTTGTGCCCAGGAGATCCCTGCGGGGACCCCGCACGTGGTGGCCTGGCCGGTCGACACCGGGGGCGGGGTGGAGGAGCGTCGCCACTGGCACACGGCGTGCTGGGAGCGGCGGCTACACCGTGGCGTCCGCCATCCCCGTCGCTGAACGGCCGCCCAAGCGCGGTCCGAGTAGAGCCCACGCACTGTTCCCGCGCCATTCGAGCCCCTGAGCTGTCAGCGATCCGACCAGCGGGGCAGCGGAGCCAGCAGGTGGTTGCCCCGCTGCCAGCCCGCTGTGGGCTCGTCGGCCCCAGCCATACACGGAGAGACATGGAGATTCGTGCCAGCACCATCCTGCCCGCCCGGCGTCGGGATATCACCCTGCACACCGCGGACGGGCTGAACCTGGTGGGTGAACTCGCCCTGCCGGAGGATCGCGCACCGGCCGCGACCCTGGTGTGCCTGCACCCTCTGCCCACCGCCGAGGGCATGATGGACAGTCATGTTCTCCGCAAGGCGGCGTACCGTCTCCCCGCCCTCGCCGACGTGGCGGTGCTCCGGTTCAACACGCGCGGAACGACGTCTCGGCGCGGCACCAGTGACGGCACGTTCGGCGAGGGCGAAGCCGAGCGGTTCGACGTCGCCGCGGCCATCGAGTTCGTTGAGTTCGAGGAGCTGCCCGCCCCGTGGCTGCTCGGTTGGTCCTTCGGGACCGAGCTCGCACTCAAGTGGGGATGCGACCCCGAGGTGGTGGGAGCGCTGCTGCTGTCCCCGCCGTTGCACCGGGCCGGAAACACCGACCTGGACACCTGGGCCGCGTCGGGCAAGCCGGTAACCGCGCTCGTGCCCGAGTTTGACGACTACCTGCGCCCACCCGAGGCCCGGGAGCGCTTCGCGCGGATCCCACAGGCCGACGTGGTCGGTGTGGACAATGCCAAACACCTCTGGGTGGGCGAGCCCTACGTCCGTATCGTGCTGAACGAGATCGTTCGGCGTGTGAACCCGCAATGCTATCCACTGCCCACCGAGTGGGACGGACCCCACGAGCGGGACACGTCCAGCCTCGCCCGGTAGCCTCCCCGCCACGAACACGCCCGCGCATGAGCCGGGGCCGGCCCCGAGTGGGACCGGCCCCGGCTCACGTCTGGGGCACGGGAGGCTACTCCTCCCAGAGGAAGTCCTCCTCGTCGCCCTTTTCCTTGGTCGCGGTTGTGCTGCCGCGCTGCTGGCCTCCCTGACTCCCCTCGGCCGCTGCCGAGGACTCGGTGCCGTCGTCCTGGTTCTCGATGGCGGCGGGCTCCGGAGTTGACTCCACCGAGGACGGTTGCGGCGCCGCCGGCATGGCACTGACGTCGATACCGAGGATCCGTGCCATCTGGGCCTTGTGCGACTCCAGGGCCTGTGCCTGCTCCTCCAGCTTGGAGACCTCGGCCTTGGCCGCGTTCGTGACGCGCTCGGCCTCCTCCTTGGCCTCCTGGATCATCCGGTCGGCCTTTTCCTTAGCCTCGGAGCGCTGCTTCTCGGCTTCCTTCTTGGCCTGCGAGACCACCTGCTCGGCGTGCTTCTCCGCCTTGCGGCGCCGGTCCTCGGCCTCGTTGTTCATCTTGGTGGCGCGCTGGTCCGCCGCGGCCGCGCGCTCCTCGGCCTCGGCGACCATCTTCTGCGTGGCGGCCTGGGAGGCGGCCAGCCGTTCGGCCGCTTCCCGGTCGGCCTCCTCACGCTTGGCGGTCAGCTGGATCTCGAAGTCCGCCTCGGCCTGATCACGCTTGGCCTCACTCTCGGTGAGAATGCGCTGGGCCTGCTCACGCATCTCCTCGGCCTGGTGCTTGGCGGCCTGAAGGGTGCGGTCCCGCTCCTGCTTGGTGTTGGCCTTCATCTGCGCACACTCACGTTCGGTGGTGGTGCGCAGTTTGGAGATCTCGGCCTCGGCCACGGCCCGCTTCTCGGCGAGCTCGTGATCGACCGCGGAACGCTTCTTGGCAACCTCACGTTCGGTCGTGGAGGTGAGGTCGTCGGCCTCCCGCTGGGCGTTGGTGCGGATCTCCTCCGCCTCGGCCTCGGCGGTGCTACGCATCTCCTCGGCTTCGCGCTGAGCCAGGGTGCGCATCTCGTTGGCCTCGTTCTCAGCGTTGGCCCGCATCTCGGCGGCCGCCGCCTTGGAGGCCGTCTCGATCTCGTTGGCCTTGGTCTGAGCCTCTTGGACCAGCTCCTGGGCCTGTTCCTCGGCCAGGCGCAACAGCTGCTCGATCCGCGCGCCAAGCCCGGAGTAGGTGGGCTTCTCCTGCTCGTCGAGCTGGTGTTGGAGTTCGGACAGCTTGGCCTCGACCCGCTGCTTTTCCTCCTCGGCCTGTTGGAGCCGGGTGTCGAGTTCGTTGATGTGCTTGGTTACCTGGCCACGGTCAAAGCCGCGCAGGACCACGTCGAACTCTTTGGGGGCTGCGTTCTCTTCCTCAGGGGACAGGAAGTTGTCTAGCTGAGTGTCAAGATCGGACTTCATGTGACGGAATCCTGAACGGGTGACGAGACGGCTTGAATATCGATGTTCGGTTCGCGTTGGGTACACGCAAACGACGAGAGAGTGGGGGATGCGGTTCCCGAGCAGCTCCAGGGCAGCCGGAGCGGTACTCCTGCACCACGTTCGGGGTCAGGACGGGCCCGCCAACGGACTATTCGAGCTTATCAAGGTAACGGGCCGGTGGAAGCGCCTTCTGCGAAGATCCTGAAGTTTCGCCCGCCACCGTGTGGGTCACGTTGTGGGTTACGTCCCTAGCTCAGTGGTTACGGTCGCCCGTCGTGTCCTCCGGAGCCTGTACGAGCTCGGTCAGTACCCCGCCACAGTCCCGCGGATGCAGGAACACAATACGCGAACCGGCAGTTCCCGGGCGAGGCTCGGAGCCCAACACCCGGATCCCGTTGCCCGCGGCCGCGTGCGCCGCAGTGTCCACGTTCCCGGTTCCGAAGGCGACATGGTGGACGCCTTCACCGTACTTGTCGAGGAACTTCGCCACCGGGGAGTCGCTGTGGGTGGGCTCCAACAGTTGGAGGTAGCTCGCGTTCCCGTCGTCGGTGCCGTTGGTCCGCAGCATGACCTCGCGGACTCCCTGCTCCTCGTTGACCTCTTCGTGTTCCACGGTCAGCCCGTGCACCCGCTGGTAGAACTCGATGCTCGCGTCGAGGTCGCGGCAGGCGATCCCCACATGGTCGATGCGGGTGATGCCGGTCGGGGCGGGGGGCTGGGATGGGGATGGGGACGGGGACGGGGACACAGTGCGGACCTCCCATCGGATACGAATGCGTTCAGTATGTATCGTGACAGGTCCAGGATTCGCGTGGAGCATACGGAGGCGGTAGTCGATGCCTGGTTCTGTGATCGTCAGTGGCGCCCGTACCCCCATCGGCCGTCTGCTCGGTTCCCTCGGGGACTTCGGGGCGGTCGATCTCGGTGCGCGAGCGATCGGGGCCGCCCTGGAGCGGTCGGGTGTGCCCGGAGCAAGCGTCGATTACGTGATCATGGGGCAGGTGCTCCAGGCGGGCCAGGGCCAGATTCCGGCCCGTCAGGCCGCGGTCCGGGCGGGGATCCCCATGACGGTCCCCGCGTTGACCATCAACAAGGTGTGCCTGTCCGGACTGGACGCGATCGCACTTGCCGACCAGCTCATCGGCGCGGGTGAGGTGGAGGTTGTCGTTGCGGGCGGCATGGAGTCGATGACGAACGCCCCACACCTGCTGCCCAAGTCCCGACACGGCTACAAGTACGGCTCGGTGGAGATGCTGGACGCCACCGCCTACGACGGGCTCACCGATCCGTTCGATGGCGAGTCGATGGGTGCGGCCACCGAGCGGCACAACACGCGGCTCGGTATCAACCGGGAGGAGCAGGATGCCCTGGCGGCACGGTCGCATCAGCGGGCCGCCGCGGCTATCAAGGAGGGGCGTTTCGCCGAGGAGATCGTCAGTGTGGAGATCCCGCAGCGTAAGGGCGAGCCCCGCGTGTTCGACACCGACGAAGGCGTCCGCGGAGACACCACCGCTGAGTCCCTTGGGCGGCTGCGCCCCGCCTTCGACCCCGAGGGCACCATTACTCCCGGGTCGGCTTCGCAGATCTCCGACGGCGCCTGCGCCGTGGTCGTGATGAGCCGGGCGGCGGCCGAGCGCCTGGGCTGCGACGTACTCGCCGAGATCGGCGCGCACGGCAATGTGGCCGGTCCCGACAACTCGCTCCAGTCCCAGCCCTCCGCTGCGATCACCCACGCCCTGGGCAAGGCCGGTCGCAGCGTCGCGGACCTCGACCTGATCGAGATCAACGAGGCTTTCGCCAGCGTGTGTGTGCAGTCGATGCGCGACCTCGGAATCACCCCGGCCGAAGACGACATCGTCAACGTGGACGGCGGGGCGATCGCGCTCGGGCATCCGATCGGGGCCTCCGGGGCGCGGCTTGCACTCCACCTGGCCTACGAGCTGCGCCGTCGGGGTGGGGGAACCGGAGCGGCCGCCCTGTGCGGGGGTGGCGGGCAGGGCGACGCCCTGCTACTGGAGGTTCCCGGTGCCTGACCAGGCCGCCCACGCGGTCGCGACAGTGGCAACCGTTGACACGGCGGTGCTCGACCGAACCACCGGTGGGGAACGAGAGACCCTGGAGACCCTCCTCGGCCTGCACCGGGCCGTGGTCAGCTACCGGGCGGCGGGCCTGTCCGGGAGGCAGGCACGGCACGTAGGCCAGCTGGATATTCTGCGCGCACAGATCGACGGAGCGCGGGGAGGGTACTGAGCCACGTGACGGAGCACAGCACTGCTACCGAGCTGGTGGGCCGGCTGGTCGCCGGGGACCGGCGGGCCCTCGCCCGCGCCATTAGTCGGGTCGAGAACGCCGACCCCGACCTGCCGGGCATTATGTCCGCATTGGCGTCCCGCACCGGGCGGGCGCGCGTGGTCGGTCTGACCGGCGCCCCCGGGGTGGGTAAGTCGACCACGACGGACGCGTTGACCCGGGCCCTGCGCGCTCAGGGACACAGTGTCGCCGTGCTGGCCGTGGACCCGTCCTCTCCCTTCTCGGGAGGGGCCCTGCTCGGGGATCGGATCCGGATGCAGGAGCACGCCGGGGACCGGCAGGTCTACATTCGCTCCATGGCCAGCCGGGGGCACCTAGGCGGGCTGTCCTGGGCCGCTCCGCACGCGTTGCGGGTGTTGGACGCTGCCGGTTTCGACGTGATCCTCGTGGAAACCGTGGGGGTGGGGCAGGCCGAGGTGGAGATCGCCCGGCACGCCGACACGACCCTCGTGCTCAGCGCCCCGGGAATGGGCGACGGGGTGCAGGCCGCCAAGGCCGGTGTGCTGGAAGTGGCTGACCTGTTGGTGGTCAACAAGGCCGACCGTGAGGGGGCGCACGCCACGATCCGGGAACTGCGGCAGATGGTGAGCCAGGGCAGCCGCGAGGAGCAGGACTGGAAACCGCGGATCGTCAGTCTGGTCGCGGCACGCGGCGAGGGTGTGGACGAGCTCGTGGATCGGATCACGGAGCACGAGCGGTACCTACGGGATTCCGGGATGCTGCACCGACGGCGTCGGCAGCGGGCCCGCGAGGAAATCGAGGCCATCGCACTGGCGGGACTGCGGACGCGCCTGGGCGCACTGTGGGATGGTGCCCAGCGTCAGGCGATGCTGGACAAGCTCGCCGACCAGGTCGCCACCGGTGGCACCGATCCCTACACCGCCGCCGACACCCTGCTTGCCGAGCTCAGCTGAACCTCCTCCGCGGTCCGGGGATCGGCGCATCCTCCTGGGGCAACATCCCCGGCTGACCGAAACGGACGTCGCACCCGGAGGGCGTGGGGGTACTCCGGGTGCGACGCGTCCGCGCGGGCGAACAGGAACCGCGGTGGCGGTCAGTGCCCGTTCAGTTCCTCGTGTAGGGCGGTCATCAGGGCTCCGTCAGCGTTGTCGCCGTCCAGGGACCAGACCATGGCCCCACTCAGCCCGGCGTCCCGGACCCAGGCGGCCTTCTGGGCGATCGCGATCGCGTCGTCGTAGTTCCAGAGCTGGTCGCCGTCGTAGATCCAGGCGGTTCCGGCTTCCTCGTCCCGGTACAGTTCGAACTGCCCGGAGGAGGCCAGGTCCTCGAGCACGTGGAAGTCGTTGTAGCCGTCCTCCCGTTCGCCGGGGGCCGCGCCCTCGTGGTCCTGCCACAGTCCGTCGCCGTTCGGGCCGGGGTCGACGCCCTGCCAGCCGCGGCCGTAGAAGGGAACCCCCATCACGATGTCCTCGGGCTCGACGCCGCGGTCCAGGTACTCCTGCACGACGGTGGCCGCACCGCGCGGACTGTCCAGCGGGTCGTTCTCGGCCGGGTGCAGGTTGCCCTGGTGGCCGGTGGTCGGGGACCAGGCACCGTACAGGTCGTAGCCCTGGGTGTTGATGAAGTCGAAGTTGTCCATGAGCTGGTCGAGCTCGTATCCGGCGTCGATCGCCTGCTCGTTGGCGGGCACGAACGCCGAGAGGCCGTAGGAGTTTCCGGTCTCGTCTTCGAGGTCGTCGAGCTGATCGCGGTACTCCTGCACGAGTGCGGTGAAGTTCTCCCGGTCCTCCTCACGCACGACGTTGCCGGGTGCGCCCGGGCTTCCCGGCCACTCCCAGTCGAGGTCGATACCGTCGAAGAGTCCGGCGGCGGCACCGTCGCCACCGGCGTCGTTCAGCTCGGGGAGATTCCCGCGAAGGTACATGTCGATGCAGGACTCAACCGAGGCCTCCCGATTTTCGGGAAGGGCGGCGTTGGAGAAGTAGGTGGACCATTCCCAGCCGCCGATCGCCAGGTGGACCTCCAGCTCGGGGTACATCTCCTTGAGTTTGCGCAGCTGGTTGAAGTTCCCGCGGAGGTCGGCGTCCGGGTCGTCGGCCACACCGTCGACGCTTTCCTCAGCTGTGTACGTGCGCCCGTAATCGGAGTAGGCCTCGCCCTCACCCTCGGCGTCGGTGGCGAAGCACCGTCCGTCCTCGTCGAGGTTGACGAAGGCGTAGTTGAGGTGGGTGAGCTGTTCGGCCTGTCCCGTCTCCACGAGGTCGCGGACCAGGTAGCCCTCGTCCTCGGCACCCCATTGGGTGAAGTAGCCCACCTGGCGGTATTCGGGATCGGGTTCCGTCCCGCTGCACGGCAGGCCGTTGATCGTGCAGGAAACAAGCTCGGTGTCACCGTCGCTGAAGGCGCCGTTGTATCCGAAGCTGTACTCGCCTCCGGCCGGGACCGACCCGCCCCAGTGCGGGGGAGTGATCTCGTAGGTGTTGTCGGAGGTTTCCGTCACGGAGGCGTTCCACAGTTGGTGAATGCTGGCGTCATCGGGGAGCTCGATCTCCAGGGTCCAGCTGCCCACGTCCTCGGTGCCCGGATTGGCGATGGTGATGCCCGCCTGGTAGCCGGAGGGCCAGCGCGCCCGTTCGGTATGGGTGACCTCCAGCGGGGCCTGGGCCGAGTTCGCAGTGTTGGCGGTGCTGGTGGTGTCCGGTGCCGAGGTGTCCGCCGCGGCCGGGCCGCCGAGAAGCACGGACATCGGGGCGAGGAGTAGCACACTGCTCATCGCCGCGGCGCCGCGCCGGATCGGGGAGGGGTGTACAGACATGTTCGCTTCATGTCTCCTTACTGACGGGAGGGGTGGGTGGTGGGCCCGCCGCACCGGGCCCACCACCCCGTCGGGGGGCTTAGCCGGAGGTCAGGGTCTGGTCGATCGTGGACATCAGGGTCCCGTCGGCGTCATCGCCGTCGAGGGACCAGATCATGACTCCGCCGAGCTCCTGTTCGTTCACCCAGTCGACCTTCTGTTCCATGGCGACCGGGTCGTCGTAGGTCCACCACTCATCACCGTTGTAGATCCAGGCAACTCCGCGCTCCTCGTCGCGGTAGAGCTCGTAGTCTCCCTGGTCGAGGTATTCGGTGAGCAGCTTCCAGTCGTTGATTCCGTCCTCGTATTCGCCGGGAGCGGGGCCGGTGGCCGGCTGGAACAGTCCGTCGCCGTCCGGCCCGGGGTCCACGCCCTGCCAGCCGCGGCCGTAGAAGGGGACCCCCATGACGAGGTCTTCGGGGTCGGCCCCACGGTCGAGGTACTCCTGGATGGCGATCTCACTGCTGAAGATCTCCGGTCCGGGATCGCCGGGGGTCTCGACGATGTTGGACTGGTGGTTCGTGGGGCCCTCTGCCTCCCAGGCGCCCTTGTAGTCGTAGCCCTGCACGGTGATGAAGTCGAAGTCCTCCATCAGCTGCGGGACCTCGTATCCGGCTTCGACCTTCTCCGGGTCGGCCGGGACGAACGCGGTCAGGTCGTAGGTCTGGCCCTTCTCGTCCTCGAGGTCGTCGAGTTGGTCCCGGAACTCCTGGACCAGGGCGGTGAAGTTCTCCTTGTCTTCGGGACGCACGGTGTTGTGTGGATGCCCCTCGGAGCCCGGCCACTCCCAGTCCAGGTCGATGCCGTCGAACACTCCGGCCGCGGCACCCTGGCCGCCGGCGCCGTCGAAGGACGGCAGGTTTCCGCGTAGGAACATGTCGATGCACGAGGCCGCCATCTGTTCCCGCGACTCCGGGGTCAGCGCGGCGTCGGAGATGTGCTCGGACCAGGTCCAGCCGCCGATGGAGAGGTTCACCCGTAGGTCGGGGTGCATCTCCTTGAGCTTGCGGAGCTGGTTGAAGTTGCCGCGTAGGTCCTGGTCCCAGGTGTCGGCCTCGCCGTCCACGCTCTCACTGGCGTCGAAGGAGCGCCCGTAGTCCGCCCAGGCGTCGCCCTCACCGAGTTGGTTGGCCTGGAAGCACTGGCCGTCCTCGTTGATGTTGGCGAAGGCGTAGTTGACGTGGGTGAGGTCCTCGGCGGTTCCGCTGGTGTGCATGTCGCGTACCAGGTAGTCGCGGTCGTAGATTCCCCACTGGGTGAAGTAGCCGACGCGTAGCTCGTCGTGCTCGGGGTCGGGACCGGGGTCCGTGCCGTTGGACTCGTCGGTCTCGGCCGTGACCGGGTCACTCGCTGCGGAGGTGTTTCCCGCGATGTCCACCGCGCGCACGGTGAAGGTGTAGGAGGTCTCGGGGTCGAGGTCGGCGACTGTGGCGTTGGTGGTGTCTCCGTCCACAGAACGGACGACCTCGCCGTCGAGTAGTACCTCGTAGGTGGCGATGTCGAGTTCGGTCGAGGAGGCGTCCCAGGCCAGGGAGATGCTGGTGCTGGTGGTGTCGGTCACGGTGACGTTATCGGGCGTCGATGGGGGATCGACGTCGCCGTTGTCGCCGTCACAGGGCAGGCTGTTGATGGCGCAGTGGGTCGGGTCGGTTTCCCCGCCGTCGTACTGGCCGTTGAAGCCGATGGTGTAGGAGCCGTCCGCGGGGACGTCCCCTCCCCACGAGGGGGGTGTGACCGTGTAGGTGTCGTCCGGCCCGTCGGGGCCGGACAGTTGGGCGTTCCACAGGCTGCCCACGCTCGCACCCTCGGGGAGCGCGAACTCCAGGGTCCAGTCGGACAGGGGGCTGTCGTCGTTGTTGTGGATGGTGAAGTCGGCGCTGTAGCCGGTGTCCCAGGTGGCGCCCTGGGTATAGACGACCGTCACGTCCGCGGAGTCCGCGGCTGCGGGGTCGGTAGGGGCTGTCAGCGGAGCCAGGGCCAGGGCCAGTAGGGCACCGGTGGCGCCGTAGGCCCAGCGCTGGAGCGGGACTCTTCGCATGATCCCTCCTACCTGGGGATGTAGGTCGTAGGGGATGGGGGTCAAGCGAGCGGGGGGAGTGCGGTCCTGACCAGCTCAAATAATTTTTAGGAAACTTAACTAATAGTTTTTCCGAGATCAATTGCCCAAATTGGCCGAGATCGGCCAGCCGTGCATCTTGACAGGTTCTGGCTGCGGAGACGTCTCGAAGCTGGATACAGTGAGGCCGTGGGAAACGCCCTAAATCTTCCGTTCGATCCGATCGAACGGGCACACGAGAGTTGGAGCGACCGCTGGGGTCACTCGCCGGCGATGGCGGCAGTCACCTCCATCATGCGGGCGCAGCAGCTCCTGATCGGTCAGCTCGATGCGACGCTGAAGCCCTACGACCTGACCTTCGCCCGATACGAAGCCCTCGTGCTGTTGACCTTCTCCTCCAGCGGGACACTGCCCCTGGGCAAGATCGGGGAGCGGCTGATGGTCCATCCGACCAGCGTCACCAACACGATCGACCGGCTGGAGAAGCAGGGGTTGGTCCGTCGTCTGCGCAATCCGCGGGACGGTCGGGGCGTCCTGGCCGAAATCACGGAGGACGGGCGGGAGGTGGTGGAGGATGCCACCCGTGACCTGTTGGCCATCGATTTCGGTCTGGACTGCTACTCCGATGCGGAGCTGGGGGAGATCCACTCGCTGTTTCGGCGGCTCCGGGTAAGTTTCGGCGATTTCGTGCCCGACCCCGACGACGAGTCTTCCTCCGGGGCGCCGGCGCGCGACTGAGGTCGTCCCACCTCGGGGCGGACCACGGTCACGCCCCTACCCAAAACTAGTTGGACGTCCTATTATCTGAGTATGGACATGGACTTCGCAGCGGACATCGAGGCGGGCCGGCAGCGATGGCAGCAGCGGTACGAGGCTGCCCGCAAGCGCGACGCGGACTTCACGACCCTGTCCGGGGTCGAAGTGGATCCGGTGTACGGGCCACCGCCGGATGCCCAGGTTCCGGGGTTCGAGCGCATCGGATGGCCGGGCGAGTTCCCGTTCACCCGGGGCTTGTACCCCACCGGCTACCGTGGACGCCCCTGGACCATTCGACAGTTCGCCGGTTTCGGGAACGCGCGCCAGACCAACGAGCGCTACAAGATGATCCTCGCCTCGGGGGGAGACGGGCTGTCCGTGGCCTTCGACATGCCCACGTTGATGGGGCGGGATTCCGACGATCCCCACTCCTTGGGCGAGGTTGGCCACTGCGGTGTCGCTGTGGACTCCGTATCCGACATGTCCACGCTCTTCGACGGGATTCCGCTTGGGGACATCACCACGTCCATGACCATCAGTGGTCCCGCGGTTCCGATGTTCTGCATGTACCTCGTGGCGGCCGAACGCCAGGGGGTGGACATCACCACCCTCAACGGCACCCTCCAGACCGACATCTTCAAGGAGTACATCGCCCAGAAGGAGTGGCTCTATCCACCCGAGCCCCACCTCCGCCTGATCGGCGACCTCATGTCCTACTGCTCGGAGCAGATTCCGGCCTTCAAACCCCTGTCCGTCTCCGGGTACCACATTCGTGAGGCCGGGGCCACCGCCGCCCAGGAACTGGCATTCACCCTTGCCGACGGTTTCGGATACGTGGAGCTGGGCCTGTCCCGCGGTCTGGACGTGAACCAGTTCGCCCCGGGGCTGTCCTTCTTCTTCGACGCCCATCTGGACTTCTTCGAGGAGATCGCCAAGTTCCGCGCGGCCCGCAGGATCTGGGCCCGGTGGATGCGTGACCACTTCGGAGCCACCAGTGAACGCGCCCAGTGGCTCCGGTTCCACACCCAGACAGCCGGGGTGTCCCTGACCGCTCAGCAGCCCTACAACAACGTGGTCCGCACCGCCGTGGAGGCGCTGTCCGCTGTTCTGGGCGGCACCAACTCCCTGCACACCAACGCCTTGGACGAGACTCTCGCCCTGCCCACCGAACAGGCGGCCGAGATCGCGCTGCGTACCCAGCAGGTCCTGCGCGAGGAGACCGGTGTGACCAACGTGGCCGACCCCCTGGGCGGGTCCTGGTACCTGGAGGCACTCACCGACCGGATGGAGGCCGAGGCGGAGCGGATCTTCGCCAGGATCATCGAGATGGGTGGGGGAACCGCAGCCAGTCACGCAATCGGCCCGGTGACCTCTGGGATTCTCGCCGGGATCGACAGCGGCTGGTTCAGCTCCGAGATCGCGGAGTCGGCGTTCCGGTACCAGACCGCCCTGGAGAAGGACGAGAAGCGGGTCGTCGGGCTGAACTGCCACACCGAGACGGTATCCGGTGAGCTGGAGATTCTCCGGGTCAGTCACGAGGTCGAACAGGAGGCGCGCAGCGCCCTCGCCGAGCGCCGGGCCACGCGGGACGCCGGCGCGGTCGACTCCGCGTTGGCGGCTCTGACCGCCGCCGCGGCGGACACGAGCGGGCCCAACCTCATTCCCCCCATGATGGAAGCAGTGCGTGCCGAGGCCACCCTGGGCGAGATCTGTCACGCGATGGGCACCGTGTTCGGGGACTACACCGAGGTGCCGCAGTTCTAACGCCGGAATCGTAGAGTCCCTGCTTTGG
Organism: Lipingzhangella rawalii; assembly: GCF_031628175.1. NCBI lineage: Bacteria > Bacillati > Actinomycetota > Actinomycetes > Streptosporangiales > Nocardiopsidaceae > Lipingzhangella > Lipingzhangella rawalii. The sequence continues at coordinate 568,831 of NZ_JAVLVT010000003.1, forward strand.
CGCGCCCCGCCAGAATGCGGCAGGATAGAGGCATGCAGCCAGCGGACTTCTCCACGAGCGGCGCGGTCGACCTCGGAGCCAGGAAGGCCTCCCTCGATCGGGAGGCCAAGCGGAAAGCGGAGGCCGACTCCGGGAACGCCAACCCCTACGCCATCGACGTCAACGAGCAGAACTTCCAGAACGAGGTCCTGCAACGTTCGACCCAGGTGCCCGTGGTACTGGCGATTCTCGCGACCTGGTCCGAACAGGCCAAGCAGGTGGAGACGGCCCTGGACTCCCTCGCCCGAGCAGCGGGGGGGCAGTGGCTGTTGGCCAAGGTGGACTCGGATGCCTCACCACAGTTGGTCCAGGCGCTCGGGGCGCCGGGCGCTCCGATGGTGGCGATGGTGATCCAGGGGCAGGTCGTCCCCGGCCCGTCCGGGGAGGCGACCAAGGACCAGCTGCGCCAGTGGCTGGTGCAGGTCTTCGAGGGGCTGCGCCAGCAGGGGGTCATTCCCGAGGGGTACACGGGTGTGGGTCCGGAGGAGGCCGACGAGCCGCAGGCCTCCCCCTCCAGCCAGGACCCCAACCATGCCGCCGCCGAGCAGGCCCTCCAGGCTGGCGACTACGACGGTGCGGAGCAGGCGTATCGCGCGGCGCTGGAGGCCGACTCCAACGACGAGGACGCCCGTGTCGGCCTGGCCCGAGTACGCCTGTTGGCCCGCGTGCGTGACCTCGACCTCACCGAGGTCCGTGAGGCCGCGGCACGCAACCCCGACGACGTGGCTGCCCAGTGCCGTGTGGCCGACGTCGACATGGCGGGCGGCAAGGTGCAGGACGCCTTTGACCGCCTGATCGGCACGGTGCGCCGTACCCGGGACGAGGATCGGGACGCCGCCCGGCGCCATCTGCTCGACCTCTTCGAGGTGCTGGGGTCGGGCGATCCACGAGTGAACCAGGCACGCCGTGCCCTGACCTCGGCCTTGTTCTGAGGTCAGCACGCTCGTGGAGTTTGTGCCGGCAACGGGCCGGTAGCTGTCGAGGAACGCGGGGCAAGTGTGGGGCTTCGCTCCTCGACGGTTGAGCAGGCCGGTACCGGCTGGGCCACATGCTGCCGGTTCCGGTCACGGCAGGGATGAGGAGCATACGTGGCCACGCTTCCGAGTGTTTCCTACTCGATTACCGTCCGGCTGGAACTGGACGGGCACGGTAGTGCGGTCAGCAGTCTGACCAGCGCGGTCGAACGCGTTGGCGGTATCGTCACCGCCCTGGACGTACGCTCGTCCGAGCACGACCGGATCCGGATCGACGTGACCTGCGCGGCACGGGACACAGATCACGCCAAGTCGATCGTGGATTCCCTCGGCTCGATCCGCGGGGTTGTAGTCCACAAGGTCAGTGACCGCACCTTCCTCCTGCACCTCGGCGGGAAGATCGAAGTCAGCTCCAAGGTGCCGCTGCGGAACCGGGACGAGCTGTCCATGGCCTACACCCCGGGCGTGGCGCGGGTGTCCCAGGCGATCGCCGCCAACCCTGAGGACGCCCGTCGACTCACCATCAAACGCAACAGCGTCGCGGTTGTCACCGACGGCAGTGCCGTCCTGGGGTTGGGCAACATCGGCCCCGAGGCGGCCATGCCCGTGATGGAGGGCAAGGCGGCCCTGTTCAAACGGTTCGCCGATATCGACGCCTGGCCGATCGCGCTCGACACCCAGGACACCGACGAGATCGTGCGGGCCGTGGAGATGATCGCCCCGGGATTCGGCGGGGTGAACCTGGAGGACATCTCCGCCCCGCGCTGTTTCGAGGTCGAGTCCCGACTGCGGGAGTCACTGGACATTCCGGTCTTTCACGATGACCAGCACGGCACGGCCATCGTGGTGCTGGCGGCGCTACGCAACGCCCTGCGGGTGGTGGGCAAGCAGCTGGAGCACGTGCGTATCGCCATGTCGGGCGCCGGAGCCGCGGGGACCGCGATCCTCAAGCTGCTGCTGCACGCCGGAGCGAAGAACGTTGTCGTGTGTGACATCTCCGGGGCGGTGCACTCCGGGCGCGACGACCTGGATGAGAACCTCGCCTGGATCGCCGAGCACACGAACCCGGATGGCTACTCCGGAGACCTGCGTGGGGCCGTCGCCGGTGCGGACGTGTTCATCGGAGTCTCCGCACCGAATGTACTCACCGGTCCCGACGTGGCCGAGATGGCCTCGGACGCGGTCATCTTCGCCCTGGCCAACCCGGATCCGGAGGTCGACCCGGAGGTCGCCCATCTGCACGCCTCGGTGGTGGCCACGGGACGTAGCGACTATCCGAACCAGATCAACAACGTGTTGGTGTTCCCCGGGGTCTTCCGTGGACTCCTGGACGCGCAGAGCCGTTCGGTGGACTCGGGGATGATGCTCGCCGCGGCGCGGGCACTGGCCGACACGGTGTCCGACGAGGAGCTGGGGCCGCACTACGTTATTCCCAGTGTGTTCCATTCGGACGTCGCCCAGTCCGTCGCCGCAGCGGTCCGTTCCGCCGCTCAGCACGAGCGCCAGGACACCCTCGGAGACGATAGGTTGGATGACGCACCGAGGAGGTAGGAGCAGATGGTCACCGAGATTCTGAACAAGGTCGTTCCGGAGAGCGAGACACGGCCGGAGACCTCACACGACGACGGCGACCGGGAGCGCTTTGCGCACTACGTGGCCAAGGACAAGATCACCGAGAGCGCGGTGACCGGCGATCCGGTGATCGCGTTGTGTGGCAAGGTGTGGGTGCCCAGCCGGGATCCCAAGCGCTTTCCCGTGTGCCCGGAGTGCCAGCGCATCAAGGACGAGATGACCGGCGGCGGCGACTCCCAGTAACGCCCCAGTGTCTGGTTCGCCCTGATCCCGCGACCCGCGGCTGCCCATGTCGCCCCTGTCCCGGTACGCTCCGATGGGCAGTCCTTGCGCTTCCGGCGCCCCCCGCGGCGTGGCCGTGCCGGTGCGCAGTGACGGTACCAACCCGAGGTTCAGCCCAGTCATAGCCATGTCGTGACCCAGCACCGGATCCTCCAGCCGTGTTGCGAATGTGTCCGACATGTAGGAACGGATCGGATCAGATGGTTGCCATGACCGAGCCGCGCGGCCGTCGCCGCCGTGGTGCCCGCCGACGCCCGCCACAGCGCAGTGTGACCGTCGGGGATGTCATTCGGGGGACGGTGCGTCTGTTCGGGGAACTGCTCATCACCGCAGGGGTGGTGATGCTGTTCTTCGCTGCTTACCAGATCTACGGTAAGCAGCTGGAGACGAACCGCGAGCAGGAGCAGCTCGTCCAGGCTTTCGAGGAGGGATCGGGCGACGGTGGGGAGGCAGACACCACCGAAGCCGAAGCGCTGCCCGGTGAGGCACACAGCCGGATGTACGTTCCCAGCCTCGACCAGGACTGGGTTGTGGTCGAGGGCGTCTCCCAGGCCGACATCGAGTACGGACCCGGCCACTATCCGGGAAGCGCCGATCCCGGGGAAGAGGGCAACTACGCGGTGGCGGGGCACCGGGTCCCGGCGGTGTTCTGGGACCTAGACCAGCTCGCTTCGGGCGACGAGATCGTGCTTGAGGACGAGGACAGCTTCTACACCTACGAGGTGACCCAGAACCACGTGGTTATGCCCGACCAGACGGACGTGGTCGAGGCCAACCCCGATGACCCCGGTGCCGAGCCGGACCGGGCCCTGGTCACACTGACCACCTGCCATCCGAAGTTCAGCAACGCCGAACGGTTGATCGTGCACGCTGAGCTGGCCGAGGAACACGACAAGTCCGACGGTGTGCCGGCGTCCATCGAATCGATGGTCGACTGAGGAAGGGGGCGATCGCAGTGTACGGATTGGTGTGGCGGATGCTGCCCGGTCCCGGTTTCGTCAAGTTCGTCCTCTTTCTGGGGCTTCTCGGTGCTGCTGCCTACGGGTTGTGGTTCCATGCCTTCCCCTGGGTTGACCCCTATCTTCCGTTCAACGACGTGACGGTTGGGGACGCCGAGGGTGGCGGAGGGCAACCGGGCGAGGGCGGGGACCTTCCCTACGGTGACGGCGATGAGGACGACATCGTCGGCGTGGACGAGCCTCTGGATGGTGGCCAGGAACCGGCCGGTGAGGGCGAGGAGGCCCAGCAGGAGTAGCCGGTGCACATGACGGGCCCCGGATGGTCGGGTGTCCGACGACACGCCGGAGCGTGGGTGGACCGGGCCCCGGTGTGTCGACCGGGGCGGATACCCTCGTGCTCGTGCGTACCCCGAGACCCTCGACCAGACAGACACCATGACGGTAACCGAGTCCTCGACCGAGGCACGCCTTGAGGGCCTGCGCCGATGGCAGCGCGAGGCCGTCGCGGAGTACCTTCGTCGCGACCCGCGGGACTTTCTCGCAGTGGCGACTCCGGGCGCGGGCAAGACCACCTTCGCGTTGACCGTGGCCAGCGAGCTCCTGGCCCGCGGGGCGGTGCGTTCGATCACTGTGGTCACCCCGACCGAGCACCTGAAGAAGCAGTGGGCGCAGGCCGCGGCACGCTTCGGTATTCCCCTGGACCCGGACTTCCGCAATGGCCAGGGGGCTCTGGGGCGTCAGTATCTGGGAGCTGCGGTCACCTACGCACAGGTTGCGGCGCACCCGATGCTGCACCGCAACCGAACCGAGGCGCGTCGCACGCTGGTGATCTTCGACGAGATCCACCACGCCGGGGACGCCCTGTCCTGGGGGGAGGCTGTTCGGGAGGCCTTCGACCCGGCGGCGCGTCGGCTTGCCCTGACCGGAACACCCTTCCGGTCGGATGTGAACCCCATCCCGTTCGTGGACTACGTCCAGGACGCGCACGGCCTCCGGCGCTGCGCCTGGGACTACAGCTACGGCTACACTCCGGCCCTGGCCGATGGGGTTGTGCGGCCCGTGATCTTCATGGCCTATTCGGGGGAGATGCGCTGGCGCACCCGGGCCGGCGACGAGCTGGAGGCGCGGCTGGGGGAGCCGCTAACCCAGGATGCCCTGGCGCAGGCGTGGCGCGCGGCCCTCGATCCGAAGGGCGACTGGATCAAGCGGGTACTGGCGGCCGCCGACCGCCGTCTCACCGAGTTGCGCAACAGTTCTCCGGACGCCGGGGGCCTGGTGATCGCCACGGATCACGAGCACGCCCGTGCCTACGCGCGCCTGCTGCGGCAGATCACCGGGCAGGGGGCCACGGTGGTTCTGTCTGACGACCCCACCGCCAGCAAGAAGATCCAGAAGTTCGCGGATTCCACGGACCGCTGGATGGTCGCGGTTCGGATGGTCTCCGAGGGCGTGGACGTGCCGCGCCTCATGGTGGGGGTGTACGCCACCTCCACCAGTACGGCCCTGTTCTTCGCCCAGGCCGTGGGACGGTTTGTGCGCAGTCGGCGCCGCGGCGAGGTCGCCTCGGTGTTTCTGCCGTCGGTGCCGACGCTGTTGGAGTACGCGGGGGAGATGGAACGCGAACGTGACCATGTACTGGATCGCCCCCCGCGTGCGGACGGGATGGATCCCGAAGAGGATCTGCTGGACCAGGAACGCAAACGCCGGGACACACACGATGCCGGGGACGAGCTGCCGTTCGAGACGATGGAGGCATCTGCGGAGTTCGACCGGGCGCTCTACGACGGTGGCGAGTTCGGTGGGGGCAGCCCGGACTCCCCCGAAGAGGAGGATTTCCTGGGCCTCCCCGGGCTGCTGGAGCCGGACCAGGTGGCCGAGCTGCTACGCAGGCGCAAGGCCGAACAGGCACAGCAGGCCCGCCAGGCACGTCGGAACGACGCCCGAGGGCGGCAGGATGCTGAGGATCGCCCGGAGCACGAGGTTCTCGCGGAGCTTCGTAAGGAACTGAACCAGCTCGTGGGGGCTTGGCACCACCGCACCGGCCAGCCGCACGGGGTGATCCACGCCGAGCTGCGACGTGTGTGCGGTGGGCCGCCGATCGCACAGGCGAGTGTGGCGGAGGTGCGTGCCCGCATCTCCACCCTGCGCGGGTGGGCGACCGGCCGTAGGTAGTGGCCGCGGGGCCGTGCCCCCGCGCGGGGGCACGGCCCCGCCTGCCCCGGATTCTGGTGCGGACCTGATCCGGATGTCTGGGCGGGAGCAGCCCGGCTTCCACCGTGGGGCGTGCGCGTCCCGAGGTCGGGCGTGTCCCGATTTCGTGGCGGTGTCCGGTAAACACTTTCCCATCCGGGCTGTCGGTGATATCGCTCTTCGTGTCTTTCCGAATACGTTTCGGTTCTATGGTTGGGTCGTTCCTGGAACGAGGCGCAGCCGCAGCCACCTGGGTGGGGGCGGTGGTGGTGGCTGTGGTTCTGCTGGCGTTGATGGTGACCGTGGCCTTCCCCGCGAGGGATGCACCCCCGCTGCCGGCTATGGCACCTTCGCTCTCGCCTGTGGGGGGATCGGGGCTGGTCGGCGCGACCGGGGTGTGGCAGGACGCGTGTTCGCCGGGCGGGGCGGCGCGACTGGCCGATCCGCCCGAGCCCGCGGAGGATCAGACGTACCGCGATCCGCACGCACTAAGCCAGGAGGAGGCCGCCGAGCTCGATCGCCAGCTCCGCCAGGCCGCCCCGGAGCGCATCCCGGAGCAGCATGGAGCCCGCACGATTCCGGTGGTACTGCACGTCGTGGCCGACACCGATGGCACCGGGGAGCTCAGCCGCGACACGGTCCAGGAACAGGTGACGGTGCTCAACGATGCCTTCTCCGGCGCCTACGGCGGATTCGACACCGGGTTCCGGTTCTCGCTGCGAGAGGTGACCCGCACCACGGACGATGCCTGGTTCCACAGGTTCGCGGCCAACGAACGGGAGGTGAAACGCGAGCTGCGCGTCGGTGGACCGGAGGTGCTGAACATTTACTCCACCCGCCTGGGTGCCGGTGTGCTCGGCCGGTCGACGTTTCCCCAGGATTACGCCGAGCGTCCGTACAACGACGGTGTGGTCATCGACCATCGCAGCGTCCCCGGCGGTGCGCACACCAACTTCGACCTGGGGCACACCGCGACCCACGAGGTGGGGCACTGGCTCGGCCTGTTCCACACCTTCCAGAACGGGTGTGCGTATCCGGGCGACTACGTCGCCGACACCCCATACGAACGGATCCAGGCCACAGGCTGCCCCGAGGGCCGCAACACCTGCCCTCACCGGTGGGGAACCGACCCGGTGCACAACTTCATGAACTATTCCGACGACGCCTGCATGTCGGAGTTCACTGCCGGACAGGCGCACCGGATGGCCATGGCCTGGTACGCCTTCCGGGATCCGGTGGGGTGAGCCGCGGTGGGAGCCGGTCCGGGCCTTCGTGCGCGCCACCCACCATCCAGGGGAACGGGACACACCGGGACAACTGGTGGCTGCCCACCGGGGGATCGCGGGCTCCCGACGCATCGCGGGGCTCGTCTGGATGGTGTCGGGTTCGCAGTTGCTCAGCCGATGCGGGGAGCGCCGTTAAGCTGGGTGGCATGGCAGCGACCACCACCTACCTGACCGGCATTCAGACCTCGGGAATGCCGCACATCGGCAACTATGTCGGTGCGATCCAACCCGCACTCACGTTGGCCGACTCCGGGCCGGACGTCGAGTCCATGTACTTCCTCGCGGACTATCACTCGCTGAACTCCACGAAGGATCCGCAGAAGCTGCGCGAGGACATCCGTTCGGTCGCCGCCACGTGGCTTGCCTGCGGGCTGGACCCCACCCGTACCATCCTGTATCGCCAGTCCGGCGTGCCCGAGGTATTCGAGCTCGCCACCATCCTCAGCACGGTAACCGCCAAGGGCCTGATGAACCGGGCACACGCCTACAAGGCCGCGCGGGACCGCAACGCCGAGGCCGGCAGTGCCGACCTGGACGCCGGGGTGAACATGGGTCTGTTCAACTACCCGATTCTCATGGCCGCCGACATCCTGGTGATGGAGACGAACTACGTGCCGGTGGGCCGAGACCAGGCCCAGCACATCGAGTACGCGGCCGACATCGCGGGGGCGTTCAACCACCTGTACGGCGAGAACTACGGATTCCCAGTGCCGCAGGGCCGCTACCCCGAGGGCGAGGGCAGCGTGCTCCCCGGAATCGACGGCCGGAAGATGAGCAAGTCCTACGACAACCACATCCCGATTTTCCTGCCCGAGAACCGGCTGAAGAAGTTGGTGCGGCGCATCCCCACCGACTCCACCCCGGTGGCGGAACCCAAGGACCCGGACAGCTCGGTTCCGTTCCGGCTCTACGAGCAGTTCGCCGACGCCGACCAGGTGGCCGCGATGCGCAAGCGCCTGGAGGCCGGCGGAACGGGCTGGGGCGAGGTGAAGGACGCACTGTTCGAGACACTCAACGCGACCTTCGCCGGCATGCGGGAGCGTTACGAGCAGCTGGTCGCTGCGGACAGTGAGCTCGACGATATCCTCGCCGACGGGGCGGAGCGGGCCCGCACGCGGGCCCGTGCGACCCTCGCTCGGGTGCGGTACGCGATCGGGATGGACTGAGACCCGGCGGGCAGTACGGGGGTGTTCGGCCCATACTCACAGCTGCCTGGTCATGAACACGCTATTGGGGTCGGGACGGTAGTCCGCGAACGGTGCGCAGGATTCGAACCCGAACTTCGCGTACAGCTGCCGGGCAGGCCGGAAGAACTCGGCGCTGCCGGTCTCCAGGCTCAGCCGCGTGAACCCCCGGCGCGTGGCCTCGTCGAGGATGTGCGTGAGCAGCAGCGTCGCCACCCCGGAGCGCTGGCGGCGCGGAGCCGTGCGCATCGCCTTCACCTCCGCGTGCGTCGGGTCCAGCCCCTTGAGCGCGCCGCACCCCACGACGGTGCCGTCGTCCCACACCGACCAGAACGTGATCCCGGGACCGCGCAGCCCGTCCAGGTCGAGAGCGTGCTTGCTCTCCGGGGGCGTGACGGCACGCATCTCGCGCAGGTGCTCTTCCAGAAATTCCGCGATCTGTGCCTGCGCCGGGTCGCCAGCCACGATCCGCATGTCGGGTGCCCTCCTCGGTGTTTCGGGACGGAGGTAACAGGATAGCCACGGGCACACTGCCGCCGCCCGTGGCCGACGGCGGGCGGTACAGGCGGCGCTTCATCACGCTTCGGTGCGGCCCAGGCGCCGTTCCAGACAGCTGAGGCCGTCCACCAGGCACGTGGTGAGTGCCAGCACCGGGAGTGTTCCCACCGCGCCGGGGATCCGCCGGGGGTTGCGGGCCAGTGTGTCGAGCTGGTCGCGCAGCCCGACCGCCGCGAGGAGCGCCACGAGTCCCAGTGCCCCCAGGGCGATCAGTGCCACCTGCGTCCCGGACATCGACCCCATGTCCGCCGGGCGCACGACGACCTGTACCTGGTTGGTGGACGGCTGGGTGAAGTACAGGTTGCCGTGCGGGTCCAGAGCGAGCGCATCCGGTGGAGAGCGCGTGGTGGTGGAGTCGTCCTCCTCGGACTCACTGTCCACGATGGTGTCGATGGTGCCGTCCGGGCGCACCATGCGCACGCCATGGGAGCTGGCGAGGTAGACACGGTCGTCCTCGTCCACGGTGACACCCGCGGGACTAGAGCTGAGCCTCGGTGGCCGGGCCGCCGTCGCCCGCATAGCCGGGGTCGCCCGTTCCCGCGACGACCTGGAGGGAACCGTCGGGAGCGACGCGGAACACCGCGGCACGATTCTCCACGGTGACGTACACCGCGCCGGTGGAGTCCAACGCCACACTCTGCGGCCGGGGCAGGTGGGCCTCGGCCGCCTCTGTCGCCTCGGTGAGGGGGTCTCCGCCGCCGCCCGCGAGCGTGTCGATCTCGCCGTCGGTGTCGACGACCCGGATCCGGTCGTTGCTGGTGTCGGCGATATAGAGGGTGCCCGCGTCGCCCACGGCGACATCCAACGCCCTGTAGAGCGCGGCCTCGATCGCGGGGCCACCGTCCCCACCGTCGCCATCGCCGCGGAAGTCCGCGCCGCTGTCGTCCCCACTGCCGTCGACCACGGTGGTGAATTCCCCATCGGGGTCGATCACTCGTAGGTCGTTGCGCGCGGCCACGTACACCGCGTCGGTTTCGTCCGTGGCCACCGCGATGGGGGCGTTGCCGGGGCCATAGATCCAATCGTCGACGTCGGTGTCCTCGGTTTCCGGGGAGCGCTCACCTCGGGTTCCGGGAACCGTGTCGATCGTGCCGTCCGGTTCGACCACGCGCAGGCGCTGATTGTCCCGATCAGCGATGTAGAGGGTGCCGCCGCTGTCCAGGTCGATGTTCAGGCGATCGTTGAGCCGCGCGTCCACCGCGTCGTGGCCGTCCCCGGAGTAGCCGGACTCGCCGGTGCCCGCAACGGTGACGACCGAGCCCCGCGGTGGCTCGTCCGTACCGGACGCGGGGGTGGGCTGGTGGAGCAGCAGCACGATGCACACGGCGGACGCGATGGCCGACACGGATCGGATTCGGGGCACGCTTGGAGTCCAAGATCAATCGGGGCGGGGACAAGCTGAGCGTAGTGTGGGCGTGCGTCGCGGGGCTATTTCCTGGCCGGACCTGGTCAGGCGACGTCCTGTCCCGTCCTGCCGGAGGGTGCCCGTGCTCCGGTCCGAGTGGCCCCATGGGAACCGTGTCGCCGGGGTCCGCCGGTTACGTGGCCACGCGTGGCTGTCCAGACACCTCAATCTGGGCGGCGCGTAGCTCCTCCAGTGCCGCGGTCACGGTCGGCTCGGCCACACCCGCGGTGAGGTCGAGCCGGACCCGGGTGGCGAAACCGTTGCGTGCCGCGTCGAGTGCGGTGGCCCGGACGCAGTGGTCCGTGGCGATGCCCACCACCTCCACCGTGTCCACACCGCGGGAGCGTAGCCATTCGGCCAGCGGGGTGTGGTCCTCGGTTTCCCCTTCGAAACCGCTGTATCCGTCGGAGTACTGTCCCTTGTCGAAGACGCTCTCCACCCGGCTGGTGTCCAGACTGGGGTGGAAGTCCGCGCCTGGCGTCCTAGCCCGGCAGTGCGGGGGCCAGGACCGCACGAAGTCGGGTTCGTCGGAGAAGTGGGCTCCGGGGTCGATATGGTAGTCACGGGTGGCTACGACGTGGGAGTAGTCCGCGGCATGTTCGGCGAGGAATGTCGACAGGTCCGCGGCCAGCTGGGCGCCTCCGGCGACCGCGAGGCTCCCGCCCTCGCAGAAGTCGTTCTGCACGTCGACCACGATGAGTGCCGGTGCTGGGGACATCACGTCCTCCTCTGTTCCGGTGTGTCTGTGCGGTTCTCGAAGATGGTGGGGATGGCCGGCTCGCCCCGGGACATGCGTCGCGCGGCCGGCGGAAGCGCACTGCGTGTCGCGGCGTGGCGGCGGCGGGCCGTGTCGAGCGACTCCTGGTGGACAACCTTCCCGCCGTCGACCAGTTTCACCAGGCGGGGCTCCTCGAACGCGGCCGGTTCGGGCTCGTGAGCATAGACGACCTCCGCCGTTGCGGTCCGCGTGTCCGGATCGAACCGCCGCACCGGCCACTTGCGGCCACCGAGGGTGGGCTTGCCCACGGAACGTTTGGCCACGGGCAGGAGGGGTGCGTCCGGGGCGGCATGTTCCGCGCGGGCAACCAGCTTGTAGACCAGTGCGGCTGTCGGTGCTCCGGAACCCGTCACCACGCTCGTCCCCACGCCGTAGCCGTCCACGGGCGCCACGGCCAGGGCCTGGATGGCGTGCTCGTCCAGGTCTCCGGTGACCACAACCCGGGTGTCTCGGGCGCCGTGCGCGTCCAACAGGGCGCGAAGCTGGCTGGCCTGTTCGCTTAGGTCCCCGGAGTCGATGCGGACGGCACCCAGCTCCGTGCCGGCGAGCTCGATCCCGATACGGGTTGCCGCGGTCACGTCGTAGGTGTCGACGAGCAGGGTGGTGCCGGGGCCCAGCGCGGACAGCTGTGCGGCGAAGGCCTCGCGTTCCGTTCCATGCAGGAGGGTGAAGGCGTGGGCACTGGTGCCCGCGGTGGGCACACCGTGGGCCTGACCGGCCGCCAGGTTCGACGTGGAGGCGAAGCCAGCGATGTAGGCGGCGCGGGCAGCGGCCACCGCTGCCTGCTCGTGGGTGCGCCGGGAGCCCATCTCGATCAGGGGACGCTGGCCGGCCGCGGTCACCATGCGGGAGGCGGCGGTTGCGACGGCGCAGTCGTGGTTGAAGATGGACAGGGCCAGGGTCTCCAGAAGCACGGCCTCGGCGAAGGTGGCTTCGACCACGAGGATCGGAGATCCGGGGAGATAGCAGTCGCCCTCGGGGTAGCCCCAGATATCGCCGCGGAACTCGTAGCCGGCCAGCCACTCCAGGGTGGCCTCGTCCACGACCTGCTCGCGGCTGAGGAAGTCCAGCACCGGCGTATCGAACCGGAAACGTTCGAGTGCGTCCAGGAACCGCGTGGTCCCGGCGACCACACCGTAGCGGCGACCGCCCGGCAGGTGGCGCGCGAACATCTCGAAGACCGTGCGGCGTTCGGCCGCGCCGCTGGCCAGGGCGCTGCGCAGCATGGTCAACTCGTACCGGTCGGTGAGGAGCGCGGTGCTGGCGGGGCCGGCCGCGCTCGCTCCGGAGAAGTCCGTCATACTGTTCAGCCTAGTTTGTGCCTGTCGGTAACAAAATCCTAGGCCGCGGAAACGTGGGTTTCCGGTTCTGCGGGAAGGAATGGAACAATTACCGTGGACAAGGAGCGGGGCCATCTGTGGCGCGGAGCGGGACGAAGAAGGTGATGAAGCTATGCCGACGGCGCCGGTCGAACTGGAGCGGCCGGATACCGAGCACACCGCCAAGCCCGAGCTGCCCTGGGTGACGATCGTGTGGAACGACCCGGTGAATCTGGTGTCGTATGTCACCTACGTGTTTCAGCAGGTCTTCGGCTACTCCCGTCGCAAGGCACATAAGCTCACCATGGAGGTCCATCACAACGGGCGTGCCGTGGTTTCCAGCGGGTCGCGTGAGGAGATGGAGCGCGACGTGGCGACGCTGCACGACTACGGGTTGTGGGCGACGCTTCAGCAGGACAAGTAGCCCCGAGACAGGCGAGAGGGAGCACGACCCCGATGGCGTTTGGTGGGTTTCGCGGTCTGCGGGGCGGTGGAGTCCGGATCGAGCTGGACTCGGAGGAGGCGACGGTCCTACGGTCCATGGCCCAGCTCGTCCTGGAGCTGGTGGAGGCACCGGAGGAGCAGGACGAGCTCGCGGCCATGGTGGGGATCGGAAGCAACAGCGAGACCCCCGAGGATCCGGTCCTGGCCCGGCTGTTGCCCGACGCCTATGCGAAGGACGGCGAGGAGGGGGCGACGGCCGCAGCGGAGTTTCGGCGCTACACCGAGGACGGGCTGCGGCAGAGTAAACGCGCGAACGCTGCCGCGATGCTGGCCAGTATTCCGGAGTCCGGGGGGCAGGTCGAGCTGGACGCGGAGACCGCCCAGGCCTGGATGAAGTCGCTGAACGACGTCCGGCTGATCCTGGGAACCCGGTTGAACGTTGACGAGGAGACCCTCACACAGCGAGAGCAGGACCGGCAGAGCCGGCAGGGTCGGCGAGGAGGTGGGGGTGAGGACGCCGAGGCGACCGAGGCCGCGCTCAACATTTACGACTGGCTCAGTGGGATGCAGGACTCTCTGATCCGGGCCATCCAGGACTAGGATATTCCTACCTATCTGATGGGTATGGATTGGGAGAGGCTAGGCTGGGTCTATGCTCAGGATTGATCGTTCGATCTACGACAAGATTGTCGCGCATGCGCGCAGGGACCATCCGGACGAGGCGTGCGGCGTGGTGGCCGGCCCTGAGGGTACGGATCGCCCGGAACGGTTCATCGAGATGATCAATGCGGAGCGCTCGCCCACCTTCTACCGCTTCGACTCCCACGAGCAGCTGCGCGTGTGGCGGGAGATGGACGATCGGGACGAGGAACCCGTGGTCATCTACCACTCGCACACCGCGACCGAGGCCTATCCCTCGCGTACCGACATCTCCTACGCCCATGAGCCGGGTGCCCACTACGTTCTGGTGTCCACCCGGGATCCCGAGACCGTGGAGTTCCGCTCCTACCGGATCGTGGACGGCGAGGTCACCGAAGAAGAGGTCGAGATCGTTCCGTAGCGCGGGTCTTCTGCGGAATGCGCCCGTATCGGTGGGTTGTTACCCGCCAGGGACCGGAACCATCCGGTCCGCCCATGTTCAGCCCCAGTGAGCAACGGAGAAGAGAAGCCCATGGCAATCGAGGTCCGCATCCCCACGATCCTGCGGGACTACACCGGCGGGGCCAAGACCGTCGAGGGCAGCGGCGGCACACTCGGCGAGCTTGTCAGTGATCTCGACGCCCGGCACCCGGGAATCGCGGCACGGATCGTGGAGGAGGGCAAGCTGCGCCGGTTCGTGAACGTGTACCTCAACGACGAGGACGTGCGGTTCCTCGGCGGGATCGACACGGCTGTATCCGACGGGGACACCGTGACCGTGCTGCCGGCCGTGGCCGGCGGACGGCTCTAGGCACGCCGGAGCGGTGTCGACGATGCGTTACGACTCCCTGCTGGACTCCCTCGGGCACACTCCGCTCGTGGGGTTGCCCGCCCTGTCCCCGAGCCCCGAAGTACGGCTGTGGGCCAAGCTGGAGGACCGCAACCCCACCGGATCGGTCAAGGACCGCACCGCCTTCTTCATGATCCAGCGGGCGGAGAAGGAGGGGCTGCTCCAGCCGGGCAGCACCATCCTGGAACCCACCTCGGGCAACACCGGGATCTCGCTGGCGATGGTGGCCCAACTGCGGGGCTATCGCCTGGTGTGTGTCATGCCGGAGAACACCTCCGCCGAACGCACCCAACTGTTGCGGATGTGGGGGGCGGAGATCCACTACTCTCCGGCCGCCGGTGGCTCCAATGAGGCGGTACGGGTCGCCAAGCAGATGGCGGAGGACAACCCCGACTGGGTCATGTTGTACCAGTACGGGAACGCTGCCAACGCCCAGGCGCACTACGAGACCACCGGTCCGGAGCTGCTCGCGGACCTCCCGGAGATCACCCATTTCGTCGCCGGTCTGGGCACCACCGGCACGCTGATGGGGGTGGGGCGGTACCTGCGCGAGCAGCGCCCCCAGGTGCGCATCGTCGCCGCCGAGCCCCGGTACGGGGAGCTGGTCTACGGCCTCCGTAATCTCGACGAGGGCTTCGTCCCGGAGCTGTACGACGAGTCGGTGCTGACCACCCGGTTCTCGGTGCCTTCGGACGCCGCGCTGAAACGTACCCGCGAGCTGTTGACCCAGGAAGGGATCTTCGCCGGGGTCTCCACGGGTGGTGCGCTGCACGCCGCACTGGGGGAGGCGGCCAAGGCCACCAAGGCGGGGGAGCGCGCCGATATCGCGATCATCATCGCCGACGGTGGCTGGAAGTACCTGTCCACCGGGGCCTACGAGGGTACCCTCGCCGAGGCGGAAGAACGCCTGGAGGGGCAACTGTGGGCCTGAGGCGCTGACCACGCAGTCCGCACGGCCCGGATCCCGGATCCCGACGCCGCGCTGCCGGTCGGACCGCAACTGCGGCACCCGACCGGCCGGTGGTGAGCGTGTCCGTGCCGAACCCCTGTACTGCTGGGCTACCTGGCAGTGCCAGCGTCCTCCCGGCGCCGTCGGGGCGGTGGCGCTGTTCCTGGGATCAGGGGTCAACCTGGCTCAGGAACGTCTCCCGGCCCGGTGCCGGGACCCCGTCCAGGGCCACTCCCGGGGCGGTTTGGGCAGTCGCTCCGGCCGTCCCGGCCACACCTGGGCCAGGGTCGCGCCGACCGCGGCCGGGTATCCCGGGGTGGGATGCGGCCGCGGCGGGAGCAGTGCGTCCACGAGCTCGGAGGGCGTGGGGCGATCCTCGGCGGCCCGAGACATCGCTGCGGGCACCAGTTCCGTGAGCGGATCCACCAGCCGGTCGAGGTCGGGGGACTCTTCCAGCACGCGGCGGCGCAGCTCCTCGGGTGGCCCCTGCCCGAAGGGGTCGCGCCCCGAGGCAGCGAAGGCAACCACGCAGCCCCACTGGTACACGTCGGATGCGGGACCCACCTCGGCACCGCGATACTGTTCCGGGCTGATCCATCCCGGTGTGCCCAGCCGGTCCCTGGGTCCTGGGCGCAGTGTCACCGGGACCGGATCGCCGGGCTGGGCCAGACGACGCTCGCGGAGCCGTCGTCGGGCACGGCGGAGCCGAAGCCACCGGGTGGCGTCCCCGCGTCGCCGCGGGTAGGCAACCCCGAAATCCACGAGCTTGGGGCCGGCCGCACCGAGGATCACATTGCCCGGTTTCAGGTCGCGGTGGATGAGCCCGGCGGTGTGGACCGCCCGCACACCCTCGGCCGTGCCCAGGGCGAATCCACGCAGGGTGTCGCCGTGCAGGGCCCGATGCCGGGTGACATGGCCGCGCAGGGTGGGCCCCGGTACGTACTCGGTGGCCAGCCACGGCTGCGGTGCGGTGACATCGGCGAGGACGAACCGGGCCACACAGCGGCTGTCCACCTGGGCCAGCGCGCGTGCCTCCCGGGCGAACTGGGCGCGAAACCGCGCGTCACGGGAGTGCTCGGGGTGGATCACCTTGAGCGCCACATAACCGCGCACGCCCTCGGCCGTGGCCGCGTAGACGGTGCCCATGCCACCGGAACCGACACGCCCCACCAGCCGAAAGCCGTGCACCCGATCCGGGTCTGTGGCCCGCAGGCGCTGGAGCCGCCGCAGTCCGCGGGACACCATGTGCCCACCTCCCATGCTCTGTCGTCGGTGGCTGGGCTGTTGTTCGCGTTCTCCCCGAGGTTGTGAACGGTCAGGCGCGGTGCGGCGGGGTGGGTGGTAGGCCGAAGGTGGAAAACAGACTGGTGTCGAAGAACGTCGCCACGTGCCCCACCCGTGCGCCGTGGAGCTGGAGCACCTGGATCTGGAACGGCTCGTGCTTTCCATCGCCGGTGCGTTCGTACACCCCGAACGCCGGCTGCCCGTTGGCGGCGGTCGGCACGAGCAGCAGATCCCCCGGCCGCTCGGCGGGGCACTGGGCGTCGATCAGCCGCCCGATGGCGTCTGCGCCGCGCACCCAGGTAACGAACGGGGGCATCTCCCAGACGGCGTCGGCGCGGAACAGGTCGACCAGCGCGGGGATGTCGTAGTTCTCGAATGCGGTGACGTAGCGGTCCAGGAGCGCACGCTGCTGGGCGGTGTCCGGCTCGGCGGTGTCCTCCGCGGCGGGAGTGACCTCGGCCAGCTGGGCACGGGCGCGCTGGAGCAGGCTGTTGACCGCGGCCGTGGACAGTTCCAGGATCTCGGCGACCTCCGCGGCGCGGAAGCTCAGTACGTCCCGCAGCACCAGCACGGCGCGCTGGCGGGGTGGAAGGTACTGGAGTGCGGCAACCAGGGCCAGGCGCACGCTTTCCCGGGAGGTGACCACCGTGCCTGGGTCGGTGTCGTCGGCAACTCCGACCTTGTCGTCGGGGGCCGGCTCCAGCCACGGAACGTCGGTCCGGGATTCCAACTGGCCCTCCGGTGTGCTGGTGGGGCCACCGAGCCCGGTGGGGAGGGGCCGGCGTTCCCGGTTCTCCAACGCGGTCAGACAGGTGCGGGTGGCGATCCGGTGGAGCCAGGTACGCACACTGGAACGGCCCTCGAAGCGGTCGTAGGCGCGCCAGGCACGGATGTAGGTCTCCTGGACCAGGTCCTCGGCCTCGTGTACCGAGCCGAGCATGCGGTAGCAGTGCGCCGTGATCTCCCGCCGGAAGGGGTCGGTAGCGCTTTCGAAGTCCTGGGCCCGAACTGTCGGTTCCACCTGTTCCACCATGTCGTAACGGTACTGCGCACGGGGGACAACGGCCAGGGCCCCGTCCCGATGCCGGCTCCGTGCACCCCCATCGGCCTTTCCCCACCCCCATCGGCTTTTCCACGCTCTCATGGACTGGGGGCCGGCCCCCAGCTGCCAGAGTGAACCCAAGGTCACCCAGGCGGGGTGGCCTTGGGGTCTGCGCTGGTGGCCGATACCGCGCACAAGGCGGGCCGGGAAGCCTGCCGGAACCCCTGCACCGATGTAGGAGTTGCCCCCAGCAGACGCGGGGTGCTGGTCACCGGGTGCGGGAGGCGCGGATCGCGTCGTCGGCCAGGGCTTGTCCGGCCTCGGCGTAGAGGTGGAAGACGGCGTCGGCACCCTCCCGGTGCAGCTCGTCGATCTCGTCGGTGTGGTTGACCACTCCGGCGATGGTGAGGTGTGGGCGGCGGTCGCGAAGTTGCGCCAGCGCGGACTGGTTTCCGTGCTGGTGGGGCATGGCCAGCAGGACGATCCGGGTCTCCTCGGCCAACATCAACCGGTCCCAGAAGTCGGCGTCGGCGGCGTCGCCCTCGACGACCTGGTATCCGGCGCTGCGCAGCTCGCGGATGCGCTCGGGGCTGTGCTCCACCCCGAGCGGGCGCAGCCCGTGCACCTGGCTGAGCTGGTCGTATGCTCCCTGGCCGACGCGGCCCATTCCGAGGACGACCGCCTGGGCTCCGCTCAGGTCGACGGGTTGGTCGCTGGGATGGAGGTGTTCGCGCTGATGCCGGGTGAGCCGCCGGCGGCTCACCCGGTACAGCCCCTCGCCGCGGGTGTTCAGTGGGGCGGCGATCGCGAAGCTCAGGGCGACCGTCAGGGCGAGGACCACCAGCCACTGGTCGTCCAGCCAGCCCTGGCCGGTGGCCAGCGCGGCCACGATCAGCCCGAACTCGGAGAAGTTGCTCAGGCTCAGCCCACTCAACAGGGCGGTGCGGCCCCGCAGCCGGAACCGCAGGAACAGGGCGACGTACATCAGGCTCTTGACCGGTACCACCAGCAGCAACAGCAGGGCGAGCAGTAGCGACTCCAGATCAGGCAGGGCCGTGAGGCCGATGCTGAGGAAGAATCCGACCAGGAACAGCTCCTTGAGGTGGAACATGGCCGAGGCCAGGGAGGCGGCGTTGATCGCCGGGGCCAGCAGCATCCCGACGATCAGAGCCCCGAGGTCGCCCTTGATCCCCACCGACTCGAACAGCACGAAGCCAAGGAGGAGGGCAGCGGCGATTCCGTACAGGATCTGCATCTCGCCGTGACCGATCCGGTCCAGCAGGCGCTGGAGGACCGGGGCGAGCGGGATCAACAGGAGTAGGGCCAGGGCCCATGGGCTGGGGAGTTGGCCGGTGGAGCCGGTGATGAAGACGACGGCGAAGACGTCCTGCATGATCAGCACGCCGATGGCCAGTCGCCCGTACAGCGACCCCATTTCGCTGCGTTCCTCCAGTGTCTTGACGGCGAAGACGGTGCTGGAGAAGGACAGGGCGAAGCCGACCAGGATCAGGGTGATGGCATCGGCGTCGTGCAGCAGGGTGAAGCCCAACAGTTTGATGGCCCCGACCACGCCCACGAACAGGGTGGTCGAACCGAGCATGTGCAGGGTGGCGGTTCCCCAGATCTCGGGGCGCAGCAGGGTGCGCACGTTGAGTTTGAGACCGATGGTGAACAGCAGCAGGGTGACCCCGACGTCGGCGAGCACGTCGATGACACCGGCGATGTCCTGCTGTGCCGGGTCGGCGGGGAAGCCGTAGGCGTTGAGTGCGAATCCGGCGGCGAGGAATCCCACCATCGGGGGAAGGCGCACCGCCATGGCGGCCAGGCCGGCGATCAGGGCAGCGGCCAGCGGCAGGGCCATGCCGGTGACAACGGCAGCTGCGTCCACGGGCGTCTCCTGTGACTCGGCACGGATGGGACCCCGGATGTCGGACATGGCCCCCGGGGCGTAGGTCAACCCTTCCATCATGCCGACGTGGACAGCGAATCTGCGGACGGGGCTGCTCCTGCCGGAGTTCAGCCCGGGTGGGGCTGGGGTGCGGTGCGTGGTAGGCGCGAAGCGAGGCAGGGCCGGGAGCGCCGTCGTGTCAAAAATCAATCATTCATGCTTGATTTTTTCTTGGGAGATTGTCAGGGTGGCGTGTGTGACGGATATACGTGACATACTGCACGACCTTCGCGCCGAGGGAGCGAGTCTCGATGCTCTCGTTGCGGAGCTGGAGGCCGAGGCCTGGCGCGGTGCCACTCCGGCAGACGGGTGGACGATCGCACACCAGATCGCCCACCTGGCCTGGACCGACGAGGTGTCCCTGCTCGCCCTGACCGAGCCGGACCGGTTCCCGGAGCTGGTAGCTCAGGCCCTGGACCGTGCCGAGAAGGGGACGAGCCTCGTGGACGAGGCCGCCGAAGAGGGTACTGCCGAAGCGCCGCACCAGCTGCTACAACGCTGGCGCAGCGACCGGGAACGCCTGCTGGAGACCCTCGGAAACACCGACCCGCACACCCGGGTGCCCTGGTTCGGCACCTCGATGCGGGCCACCTCCATGGCCACCGCCCGGATCATGGAGACGTGGGCACACGGCCAGGACGTCGCCGACGCCCTCGGTGTGACCAGGTCCCCCACCAGCCGGCTGCGCCACGTCGCCCACCTGGGCGTGCGCACCCGCGACTTCGCCTACGCCGCACATGGTCTGCAACCGCCCCCGGACCCGTTCCGGATCGAGCTGCGGGCCCCCGACAACACGCTGTGGACCTGGGGACCTGAGGACGCCGAGCAGCGGGTCACGGCAGACGCCCTGGACTTCTGCCTTCTGGTGACCCAGCGCCGGCATCGCAACGACCTGACCCTGACGGCGACCGGTCCCGACGCCCAGCACTGGCTGACCATCGCCCAGGCCTTCGCCGGGCCGCCCGGAGCCGGACGTGCTCCGGAGGTAACCACGTGAGTGACGGCAGCGCCACCAACCGCGCCCACACCGCATCCACCGCACCGGCCCGCGCCCTGGCCGCGGACCCCGAGGTGATCCGGATCGGAAACTGTTCCGGATTCTACGGCGACCGCCGCTCGGCCATGCGCGAGATGCTCACCGAGGGCGAGCTGGACGTTCTCACCGGCGACTACCTTGCCGAGATGACCATGCTCATCCTCGGGCGGGACCGCGCCAACGACCCCACCTTGGGCTACGCCAAGACCTTCCTGCGTCAGCTGGAGGAGTGCCTGGGGCTGGCCATCGACACGGGGGTGCGCATCGTCGTCAACGCCGGGGGACTCAACCCGGCCGGGCTCGGCCACCGCGTGCACGAGATTGCCCAGCGCCTGGGGATCGGAGTCCGCGTTGCACATGTCACCGGAGACGACCTGAGTTCACGTGCCGAAGAACTCGGCTTTCCCGGCTACCTCACCGCCAACGCCTACCTCGGTGCCTGGGGTATCGCGGAGTGCCTCACGGCCGGGGCCGACATCGTGGTCACCGGACGCACCACCGACGCCGCACTGGCCGTGGGGCCCGCCGCCGCGCACTTCGGCTGGCAGCGCACGGACTATGACCGCCTGGCTGGCGCCGTCGCCGCCGGACACGTCATCGAGTGTGGAGCCCAGGCCACCGGAGGCAACTACGCCTTCTTCACCGAGTTGACGGATCTCGCCCACCCCGGGTTTCCCATCGCCGAGATGCACCGGGACGGGTCCAGTGTGATCACCAAACACCCCGACACTGGGGGAGCGGTGACCGTGGACACCGTCACCGCGCAGCTGGTGTACGAGATCGACGACGCCCGCTATGCCGGGCCCGACGTCACGACCCGCCTGGACAGCATCACCCTCACCGAGGCCGGCCCGGACCGGGTTCGGATCAGCGGAGCTCAGGGCGAGCCACCCCCACCCGACCACAAGGTATGCCTGACCACTGTCGGCGGACACCGCAACGAGCTCACCTTCGTGCTCACGGGACTGGACATCGAGGCCAAGGCCGACCTGGTGCGCACCCAGTTCGAGGCGGAACTGCCGCGCCGCCCCAGCGAGTTGACCTGGACCCTCGTGCGGCTCGACCAGGCCGACGCCGCGACCCAGGAACAGGCCAGCGCCCTACTGCGCTGTGTGGGCCGCGACCCCGACCCCGACGCGGTGGGGCGCTCGTTCTCCAGCACCGCCGTGGCGCTCGCCCTGGCCAGCTACCCCGGCTTCACCCTGACCGCACCCCCCACCAACGGCAGCGTCTACGGGGCCTTTGCCCCGGCAACCGTCAATTCCCGGGAGGTCACCCACCGGGCGGTCCTCCCCGAGGGAACCGCGGTCGATATCGAGCCCAGCCCGCGCACCCAGCCGCTGGCCGAGGTCGCCGAGCCCGAGCTGCCGGCCGCCCCACCGGCTGGCCCGACCCGTGCGGTCCCGCTGGGGACCATCGCGGCGGCCCGCAGCGGCGACAAGGGTGGCGACGCCAACATCGGCGTGTGGGTACGCACCGAGCCCCAGTGGCGCTGGCTGGTGCACGAGCTGAGTCCGCAGCGGCTGCGGGAACTGCTCCCGGAGACGGCCGAGCTGGAGATCTCCAGAACTCTGCTGCCGCGGTTGCGGGCGGTGAACTTCGTGGTGCATGGCCTCCTCGGTGCCGGTGTGGCCGCCCAGGCCCGGTTCGACCCCCAGGCCAAGGGGCTGGGGGAGTGGCTGCGTAGTCGACATGTCGCCATCCCCGAGGAGATCCTGTCGTGAGTGTCTGGACCACCCCCGAGCGTGGCGAGTTGCGCGCGACCGTGCGCCGATTCGCCGAGACCGAGATACTGCCGCACCTCGACGACTGGGAACGGCAGGGCCGGCTGCCCCGCTGGCTGCACAAGCGGGCCGGTGAGCTCGGCCTGCTCGGGATCGGTTTTCCCACCGAGGTCGGTGGCAGCGGCGGCGACCTCGTCGACGTCGTCACCATGGTCGAAGAACTGCACTACGCCGGCATCTCGGGCGGGGCGTTCGCCTCCCTGTTCACCTCCGGAATCGCGCTGCCACATCTGGCCATGGCCGCCGATCCCACCCAGGTGCAGCGCTGGGTGCGCCCCACTCTGGCCGGGGACACCATCGGCGCGCTGGCCGTGACCGAACCCGGCGGCGGATCCGACGTGGCCCACCTGCGTACCCGCGCCGCCCGCGAGGGTGAGTACTACCGCGTCAACGGCGCCAAGACCTTCATCACCTCCGGCTGCCGCGCCGACTTCGTCGTTGCCGCGGTGCGTACCGACGGCAGCGACGACACGACGGCCCCCGACACCGACCATGCCAGCACCGGCGCCGGAGAGCTGTCTCTGCTGGTGGTGGAGACCGACACCCCCGGATTCCACGTCGACCGCAGCCTGGAGAAGCTGGGCTGGCACGCCTCCGACACCGCCCAGCTGGCATTCACCGACTGCCGGGTTCCGGTAGCCAACCGGGTCGGTGCGGAGAACAGCGGTTTCGCGCAGCTCGCCACCGCCTTCCACAGCGAGCGGCTCAGCCTCGCCGTGCAGGCCTACGCCAGTGCCCAACGCTGCCTGGACCTGGCCGTGGCCTGGTGCCGGGAACGCGAAACGTTCGGACGGGTGCTGCTGGGGCGACAGACGGTGCGGCACACCCTCACCGAGATGGCCCGGCACATCGACGTGGCCCGCGTCTACGTGCGCCACGTCGCCGAACGGGTCGCCGCCGGCGAAGCAGACCTCGTGGCCGAGACCTGCTTCGCGAAGAACACCGCGGTGGCCACCGGGGAGTGGGTGGTGCGCGAGGCCCAGCAGCTCTTCGGAGGCTTGGGCTACATGCGGGACAGCGAGGTGGAACGTCAGTACCGCGACATGCGCATCCTCGCGATCGGTGGCGGCACCAGCGAGATCCTGACCGGACTGGCCGCACGACAGTTGGGATACCACCCGTGACAACCGCGACACCGGGCACCAGCGACCCCACCGACTCGACCACCGCCGCGCTGCCCTCGACGCTTGACCCGAGTAGCGCCGAGCATGCCGAGGCCGCGGCGGCAATGCGGGAGAAACTCGCCGAGGTGGAGGCCGAGCACGCCAAGGCCATCGCCGGCGGTGGCCCGCAGAAACTGCAACGTCACAAGGACCGCGGAAAACTCACCGCCCGCGAACGCATCGAACTCCTCGTGGACGAGGACACGCCGTTCCTGGAACTGTGTCCCCTGGCCGCCTGGGGCAGCGACTATCAGGTCGGCGCCTCGATCGTGGTCGGCATCGGCACGGTGCAGGGCGTGGAGTGCCTCATCGTCGCCAACGACCCGACGGTCCGCGGCGGCAGCAGCAATCCCTGGACCCTACGCAAGACCACCCGCGCCAACGAGATCGCGATGCGTAACCAGCTGCCGGTGATCTCCCTAGTGGAGTCCGGCGGCGCCGACCTGCCCTCGCAGAAGGAGGTGTTCGTTCCGGGCGGGCAGCTGTTCCGCGACCTGACCCGCGCCTCGGCCGCCGGCATCCCCACCCTCGCGATCGTGTTTGGCAACTCCACCGCCGGCGGCGCCTACATCCCCGGCATGTCCGACTACACGGTGCTGGTGCGGGACCGTGCCAAGGTGTTCCTCGGGGGACCCCCGCTGGTGAAGATGGCCACCGGCGAGGATTCCGATGATGAGGAGCTCGGCGGCGGCGAGATGCACGCCCGCAGCTCCGGACTGGCCGACTATCTGGCCGAGGACGAGCAGGACGCGCTACGTATCGGCCGCCGGATCGTGCGTCGCCTCAACTGGCGCAAGCAGGGTCCCGCCCCCCGCGCGCAGGTACGCGAGCCCGCGTACCCGGCCGAGGATCTGCTGGGCATCGTACCTGCCGACCTCAAGGCCCCCTTCGACCCCCGCGACGTCATTGCGCGCATCGTGGACGGATCCGAGTTCGACGAGTTCAAACCCCGCTACGGCCCCAGCCTGGTTACCGGTTGGGCCGAGCTGCACGGATACCCGGTGGGGATTCTCGCCAACGCCCAGGGCGTGCTGTTCTCCGCGGAGTCGCAGAAGGCCGCCCAGTTCATCCAGCTCGCCAACCGCGCCGACACACCCCTGCTGTTCCTGCACAACACCACCGGATACATGGTGGGCTCCGCATACGAGCAGGGCGGCATCATCAAACACGGCGCGATGATGATCAACGCGGTGTCCAACTCCACGGTGCCGCACCTGTCGGTGCTCCTGGGCGCCTCCTACGGCGCCGGTCACTACGGCATGTGCGGCCGCGCCTACGATCCCAGGTTCCTGTTCTCCTGGCCCAGCGCCAAGTCCGCCGTGATGGGGCCGAAACAGCTCGCCGGAGTGGTGTCGATCGTGGCGCGTGCCGCGGCCGAGGCCAAGGGCGACACCTACGACGAGGCCGCCGACGCCGATATGCGGGCGGCCATCGAGAACCAGATCGAAGCCGAGTCCCTACCGCTGTTCCTGTCCGGGCGCATCTACGACGACGGTGTCATCGACCCGCGCGACACCCGGACCGTGTTGGGCCTGTGCCTGTCGGCCATCCACACCGCCCCCGTCGCCGGCACCACCAACTTCGGCGTCTTCCGAATGTGAAGGACCCTGAGATGCTGACCTCCGTCCTCGTGGCCAACCGCGGCGAGATCGCCCGCCGCGTCATCGCCACCGCACGCCGCATGGACCTGACCACCGTCGCCGTGTACTCCGACGCCGATGCCGGATCACGGCACGTCACCGAGGCCGATGTGGCCGTGCACCTGCCCGGCACCGCCGCGGCCGACACCTACCTCCGCGGCGATCGGCTGGTGCGTGCGGCCCAGGTCGCCGGTGCCGAGGCGGTCCATCCCGGATACGGTTTCCTCGCCGAGAGTGCCGAGTTCGCACGGGAGGTCCAGGCAGTCGGACTGTGCTGGCTGGGCCCGGCCCCGGACACCATCGAGCGGATGGGCTCCAAGGTCGAGGCCAAGAAGCTCATGGCCGACGCCGGAGTCCCCGTGCTCACCGAGCTTGATCCTACGGACGTCACCCCACAGCAGTTGCCCGTGGTCGTCAAGGCCTCGGCCGGCGGTGGGGGCCGCGGCATGCGGGTGGTCCACGACGCCGCGCATCTGGAAGCCGAGATCGCGGCTGCCCGCAGGGAGGCCCGTTCGGCTTTCGGGGACGCCACCGTGTTCTGTGAGCGTTACCTCACCACCGGCCACCATGTGGAGGTTCAGGTCCTCGCCGACCAGCACGGCACGGTCTGGGCGCTCGGGGAGCGGGAGTGCTCCATCCAGCGGCGTCACCAGAAAATCATCGAGGAGGCGCCTTCGCCGCTGGTGGAGCGCATCCCCGGGTTGCGGGAGCGACTGTTCGAGGCCGCACGGCTGGCCGCAAAGGCCGTGGGTTACGAAGGGGCGGGAACTGTGGAGTTTCTCGCCGATGAGCACGGCGCGTTCTACTTCCTGGAAATGAACACCCGATTGCAGGTGGAGCACCCCGTTACCGAGTGCAACACCGGCCTGGACCTGGTGCGCGAACAGATCCACATCGCCGAGGGCAACGCGCTGGCAGCCGAGCCGCCGCAGCCCCGCGGGCACGCCGTGGAGGCCCGGCTGTACGCCGAGGACCCGGCCCGCGACTGGCAGCCACACACCGGACGGGTGCACCGACTGCACCTGTCCGAGGCAGACGGCGAGTTCACCCCTGTGGCGGCACCCGGAATCCGGCTCGACTCGGGGGTGCACGACGGGTTCGTGGTCACCCCGCACTACGACCCCATGTTGGCCAAGGTGATCGCCTATGCCGAGACGCGGCACGAGGCGCTGCGGATGTTGTCGGCGAGCCTGGCACGCGCCACCATCCACGGCCCGGTCACCAACCGTGACCTGCTGGTGCGCGTACTGCGGCATCCGGCATTCCACTCCGGCGACACCGACACGGCCTTCCTCAACACGCACGACCTGGCCAGGCTGGCCCAGCCCCTGGCCGAGGAGCACGCCACTCGGGTGGCGGCCGCGGCCGCGGCGCTGACCGCCGCCGTGGACCGCCACCACGCCGGGGTGAGCCCACCGGGCGTGCCCATCGCCTGGCGCAACCTGCCCGCCGAGCCGCGGCAGCGTACCTTCATCGACCGGGGCGGCACCGAGATCACCGTGTCCTACTGGGGTGGCCGGGACGGGCTGCGCGTTTCCGAGCCCGGGGGGATCCGGGTGGCGTCGGTGTCCTCGCAGCAGGCCGACCTGGACCTGGAATCGGACGGGGACAGCGACCGGACGTGCGTACGGGTGACCTGCACCGTCCACCGCTACGGTGACCTGGTGTGTGTGGACTCGCCGCTGGGACCGGTCACCCTCACCGAGCAGCCACGCTTCACCGACCCCACACAGCAGCTGCCCACCGGTTCGCTCTTGGCACCCATGCCCGGCACCGTGACCCGACACGCCGCCGAGGTCGGGCAACGCCTCGAGCGCGGTCAGCCCGTGCTGTGGCTGGAGGCCATGAAGATGGAGCACACCATCGCCGCCCCGGCCACCGGGGTGCTCACCGAGCTGCCCGTGGCCACCGGACAGCCCGTCGACGTCAACCAGGTTCTGGCCGTGGTCCAACCAGACCCCGCCGCAGCCACCGATCCGTCCCCCGACAGCGAGGAGTCCGCATGAGCTTCGTCGAGACCGAGGCACAGCACGATCTGCGGGCCGCGGTTGCCAAACTGGGCCGGCGCTACACCTTCACCGACTACGTGCTGCCCAAGGCGCGCGCCAAGGAGCCGCTCACCGAGCTGTGGCAGGACGCGGCTCGTCACGGCTATCTCGGGGTCAACCTTCCCGAGGAGTACGGCGGGGGCGGCGCCGGCATCTACGAACTGGCCCTGGTCCAGGAGGAACTCGCCGCCAACGGCGCGGGGCTGCTTCTGGTCGTGGTGTCCCCAGCGATCTGCGGCACCATCATCGCCCGCTACGGCACCAGCCAGCAGCAACAGCGCTGGCTCCCGGGGCTGGCCGCGGGAACGACGATCATGGCCTTCGCGATCACCGAGCCCGACGCCGGATCGAACGCGCACCGCATCACCACCACCGCCCGCCGGGTGGACGGGGCGTGGGTGCTGCACGGCAGCAAGGTGTTCATCTCCGGGGTGGATCAGGCCGACGCCGTCCTGGTGGTGGCACGGATCGAGACCGAGGGCAAGCTGCGGCCCGCGCTGTTCGTCGTACCGACGGACGCCCCCCATTTCGTGGCCCAGCCCATGGATATGGACCTGGTGCAGCCCGACCGGCAATTCACCCTGCATCTGGACGGTGTGCGCCTGGGGGACGAACATCTGGTGGGCGAGGCCGACGCGGCACTGCTCCAGCTGTTCGCGGGCCTCAATCCGGAACGGATCCTGGGCGCCGCGCTGGCGGTCGGTACCGGGCGCTACGCCCTGGACCAGGCAGTGAGCTATGCGAAGAGCCGGCAGGTGTGGCGCCAGCCGATCGGCACCCACCAGGGGCTGGCACATCCGCTCGCCCAACGCAGGATCGAGCTGGACCTGGCCGCGCTGAAGACCAGGCAGGCCGCTTCCCTGTACGACGAGGGCTGGGAGGACGCAGCCGCGGAGGCCGCCAACATGGCCAAGTACGCCGCGGCCGAGGCCAGCATCGGCTGTCTCGACCAGGCCATCCAGACCTTGGGCGGGTCCGGGCTGGCTGCCGAGCACGGCCTGGCGGCCATGCTCGGGATGGCCCGCATCGCCCGTGTCGCCCCGGTCAGCCGGGAAATGGTCCTGAACTTCGTCGCCGAACACAGCCTGGGCCTGCCCAAGTCCTACTGACTTCTGGTCGCCGCTCCACTGCGTTCCCGGGGCCGTCCGGGACGCGGGGCGCCGATCCCGCACGCGCTGGCCAGGCACTATGGTCAGATCTGGTTTCCCGATGTCGGGGCAGCACGCACCGCCCGCCGGTCCGGAAACGCCGCGCCGGTCGGGGCGCTTCCGGCGCAGACACAGCCACCGACGGGAATCCGTGACGAGACACCCCGGCGCCAGGAAGTAGGACCGATGCCCACCCGCGAACCCAAACAGGAACGCAGCCGTGCCACCCGGCAGCGCCTGCTGGAATCGGCCATCGACTGCCTGGCCGCCTACGGCTGGCATGCGACCACGATGGGCGTCGTAGCCGAACACGCCGGGGTGTCCCGCGGGGCGGCACAGCATCACTTCCCCACCCGCGAGGATCTGATCACCGCGGCCCTGGAGTACATGACCGAGAGCCGGCTGGAACGAATCCGTGCCGAGGTGGACGCCCTGCCCCAGGGGCCCGGACGTACCGAGGCGGCGTTGCGCCGGGTCGTGGACTGCTTCACCGACCCCCTGTTCAAGGCGGCACTCCAGGTGTGGACCGCCGCCGCGGCCGACGAGCGGTTGCGTGCGCGCATCGTTCCGCTGGAGGAACGGTTCGGGCGGCGCGCCCACCACGCCACGGTGGAGTTGCTGGGGGTGGACGACAGCGACCCGCTGGCCCACCGGCTGGTGCAGGCGACCCTGGACATGGCCCGCGGGTTCGGGCTCGCCGACGTACTCACTGACGATTCGGCCCGCCGTTCGGGCATCATCCGGCAGTGGGCCGCAACGTTGGACGCGGCGCTGGCGCCGGGGCGGGAACAGCCCGAATGGACACTGTAGCGGCGGTTCGACAGTCACGTGGGGTTTGGCGGCCCCTTTCCCCGGGCGTGGTGATTGACGTACAGTTCCCGGAAATACCAACCGGTCGGTATCTTGGTGGGAGTCGTGGCCCATGGAGTTTGTCACCACCGGCGGCCGGGTGCTGGGCACCCGGGCGGCCGACGGCATCGTGACCGCACGCGGAATCCCCTACGCCGCCCCACCGTTCGGGGCGCGCAGGTTCCAGCCGCCCGCCCCACCGCTGGGGTGGTCCAGCCCCCGCGAGTGCCACGACTTCGGTCCCGTGCCGCCACAGCGGGCCGTCATGCCCGGCACCCCGACCTGGACTCCCGGCGAGGAGGACGTGCTCACCGTCAACGTCTGGGCCCCGGAACACGCCCAGCACGCCCCGGTACTGGTGTGGCTCTACGGTGGCGCCTACATCTTCGGTAGCTCCGCCGAACCCCTCTACGACGGTACCCCGCTGGCGCGAACCGGCCTCGTGGTGGTCTCCTGCAACTACCGGGTGGGGTTTGAAGGTTTCGGGCACGTTCCCGACGCCCCGGACAACCGCGCCCTGCTCGACCAGGCCGCCGCCCTGGCCTGGGTGCGCGACAACATCGAGGCCTTTGGCGGGGATCCCGGAAACGTCACCGTGGCCGGAGAATCCGCCGGCGCCGGCTCGGTGATGTGCCTGATGGCCATGCCCGAGGCGCGGTACCTGTTCCACCGCGCCATCGCGCACAGTATCCCCCGCACGATGCTGCGCCCGCCCCAGGCCGCCACCGTGAGCGAACGCATCGCCGAGGCCGCCGGCACCACCGTGGAGTCCCTCGCGAAACTGGCGCCCGAACAGATCCTGGACGCCACCGACGTGGTCCTCGCCCACCACCGTGAGCATCACGTCCCAGGGTTCAACGCCACCCCGGTCACCCTGTTCGCCCCCGTGATCGACGGGATCACCCTGCCCCGGGACCCTCTGCCGGTCCCTGCCACATCCGACATTCCGCTGCTGGCGCTGCACACCCTGCACGAATACCGCCTGTTTGCCGCCCTGGATCCGGCGTTGCGGATCGACGACGACGCGGCGCTGACCGCCGTCGCCGCTGAGCTGGGGCTCGCCCCGGCGGCGGTGGAGTCGTACCGGGAGCTCCACCCCGGATCCAGCCGCACCGAACTGTTCTGCGCGATGAAGGGCGACGCGCTGTTCACGGAAGTCACCGCGCGAGCCGTGGAGTCCCACGCCGCGGCGGGTGGCCGGGCCCACCTCGCACGACTGGCTCTGGAGAGCGGCGGCATGCAGGGCTGGATGCGCGCCTGCCACGCTCTGGACCTGCCACTGGTGTTCGGCAACTTGGACGTGGGGCTGGCGTTGTCGCTCCTGGACGGGCTGCCACGGGAGGAGGTGGCCGCGCTGTCCAAACGCATGATGCGGGCCTGGGCGGATTTCGCCCGCCACGGGGACCCCGGTTGGGACGCGGCCACGCCGCAGGCCCTACCGGTGCGGGAGTGGAACCTGCACGACCGCACCGTTGCGCGGGACGACTCCCCGGTGCGGAACCTGTGGTCGGGCGTGCCGCTGTGACGCCGGCACAGCCCCCGTCCCGGTCCACGTCACCGGGGCTGTGCGGCCGGCGGTGAAACTCGGGATCTCGATGAGTCCCCTGAGGTGGTGTGCGATCCCCGTCTGCCAGGTATGACACCAGAGGCAGGCACACGTGCAAGGGGGAGCACCATGGTCGATGCCGACATCCAGCCCGACGTTGCC
This sequence comes from Lipingzhangella rawalii, assembly GCF_031628175.1. NCBI lineage: Bacteria > Bacillati > Actinomycetota > Actinomycetes > Streptosporangiales > Nocardiopsidaceae > Lipingzhangella > Lipingzhangella rawalii. The sequence goes on from NZ_JAVLVT010000003.1 coordinate 599,909, forward strand.
CAGCTCCAGGAACTCCTGGACGGGCGATGGGCCCGGGTGCGCCAGCTGGCGCGGGACGAGCTACGCGGGCCACTGTTCACGCCGGTCCCCGAGCGGGGCACCGAGGAGCACCGGGACCGGGTATCCGCCCAGCTGGCCGCGCTCGCGGGCACCGAACTCGTCGGATACGGATTCCCCGCCACCTACGGGGGTTCCGACGACGTGGGCGCCTCGGTGGTCGCCTTCGAGATGCTGGTGTGCGACCTGTCCCTCATGGTCAAGATGGGAGTGCAGTGGGGCCTGTTCGGGGGAGCCCTGCATGCGCTGGGCACCGAGCACCACCACCGCACCTACCTGCCGCAGGTGGTCTCGGGGCAGCTCCTGGGCTGCTTCGCGATGACCGAGACCGGCCACGGTTCGGACGTGCAACGGCTGCGTACGACCGCCGAGTACGACGCGGCCACAGAAGAGTTCGTCGTGCACACCCCCGACGACGACGCGCGCAAGGACTACATCGGTAACGCCGCCCGGGACGGACGGATGGCGGTCGTGTTCGCGCAGCTGCACACCCGGGGGGAGGAGCACGGCGTGCACGCCCTGCTCGTGCCCCTTCGGGACGAACATGGCCATCCCCGACCCGGCGTGCGGATCGAGGACTGTGGACGCAAGTTCGGCCTCAACGGAGTCGACAACGGTCGGATCTGGTTCGACCGGGTGCGCGTACCCCGTGCGGCACTGTTGGACCGCTACGGCCAGGTCGCCGCGGACGGCACCTACTCCAGCCCGATCGCCAGCCGGAACCGACGGTTCTTCACCATGCTCGGCACCCTCGTGCGCGGCCGAATCAGTGTGGCGGGGGGCGCGCTGAACGCGACCCAGGCGGCCCTGTCCATCGCCGTACGCTACGCCGAGACTCGCCGTCAGGGCGAGCGGGCCCCCGGCGAAGAGGAGGTGCCGCTGCTGGACTACCGCACCCACCAGCGGCGGCTGCTGCCGGCCCTGGCCCGCACCTACGCGCTACGCTTCGCCCAGGAGGAACTGGTCCGGGCTCTGTACGACAGTGCGCACGTCCAGACACTCAACGACCATGACCAGCGCGAACTTGAGGCCCGCGCTGCGGGAATCAAGGCGGTGGCGACCTGGCACGCCACCCGGACGATCCAGACGTGCCGGGAGGCCTGCGGCGGGGCGGGCTATCTGGCGGCCAACCGGTTGCCGCAGCTGATGGCGGACACGGAGGTGTTCACCACCTTCGAGGGGGACAACACCGTACTGATGCAGCTGGTCACCAAAGGTCTGCTCACCGACTACCGGCAGGAGTTCGGGGAGCTCGACCCGATCGGTATGGCGCGCTTCGTGGCGGGCCAGTTCTTCGGCGCCGTCATCGAACGCACCGCCGCCCGCTCGGTCATCGAGCGTCTCGTGGATGCCGCCCCGGGACGCAGCGAATCCAGCGGTGTGCACGACCGCGGTTGGCACCTGCGGCTGTTGGAGGACCGGGAACGCCACATGGTGGACGGGCTGGCTCGACGGCTGCGCCGTGCCGGCTCCGGCCGGGCCGCCTTCGAGGAATTCAACAACACCCAGGACCACATACTCGCGGCGGCCCGCGCCCACATCGACCGGGTGGTACTGGAGGCCTTCGTCGCGGCGATCGAACGCTGCACCCACGACGACACCCGCACCCTGCTGGACCTGCTGTGTGACCTGTACGTATTGTCCACGATCGAGGAGGACCGGGCCTGGTTCCTGGAACACGAGCGGCTGACCACGGCCCGAGCAAAGGCCGTGAAGGAGGGCGTGAACGCGTTGTGCGCGACCCTGCGTCCCCACGCCCGAACGCTCGTGGACGCCTTTGCCCTGCCGGAGGAGTGGCTGGCCGCGCCGATCGCCGTGGCGGACGGTACCGGGCGGGCGCAGGAGCACAGCGCCGTGGGGTGAGCCGACGGTGCCCTAAGACAACCTGGTCGCCACCGGTTGTTGGAGGGGCTGGCATCGTCGTCTACCGTGAGCCACAGCGACGTACGCTGTCCAGTGAGGATCCCATGGCACGCAGTACCGGCGGGGTGGGCCCGGTGACTGGCCCCCTGGCCAAGTCCGGAAAGAACCCGGAGCACGTGCATCCCTTGGTGTGCCACACTATCGACACCGCCGTTGTGGCCGAAGTGATGTATTCACGGGTGGTTGGGCCCCGGGTCCGGGATGAGTTGCAGCGTGGGCTTAGACCGCTGGGAGACCCAGAACGATGGGTAGCAGTGCTGTGTGGGCTTCACGACTTGGGCAAATGTAGCCCAGCATTCCAGGGTCGGTTTCCCGGGCAGTCTGACTCGCGACTGGCGCCAGAGGCGCAGGAAGTGCTGAACCTCAACCGGCCGAACTCCGGGGTGCCGCGGGTGGACATCTGGCACAGCACCCTCTCTGCGCTGCACATGAGCGACATGCTGACGAGACTGGGCGCTCCCGAAGCCACGGTGACAGGGATTGCCGACATCCTGGGCGGACATCACGGTTGGTTCCCGGCACCCGGAGCGGTGCGGCACGCGCAGGACTACGCTGCCCAGCACGGAGGCCGAGACTGGCACGCGGCCCGTGACGACCTGGTGCGTACGGTTCTCGAACTGTGGGGACTCGATCCGCAACATTCCGAATGGCCACAGGTGGAGCTTTCCGTCATCGCTGCTGTCGGTCTAGCGGGGTTAACCACAATCAGTGACTGGATTGCCTCAGATGCAAGCCGGTTTCCCTACCATCCACAGGTAGGAGATCTGGTCGCCTACCGGGACTATGCGCGAAAGGTCGGTAAACAGATTCCCGCTGACCTCGCGTGGAATCCCTGGAGCCCACCGAAGTCCCCGAGCTACCACACGCTGTTTCCGAACCAGGGGGAACCACGAGGCCTACAGCGCGCGGTTGAGCGGCTGGTCGCTGGCTGCGTCACGCCCGGCGTGATGATGATCGAGGCTCCTACCGGAGAGGGCAAGACCCGGGCGGGGCTGATCGCTGCTGCCGCGTTGGCACGAAACCTAGGGTTGTCCGGACTGTACGTGGCCTTGCCTACCCGCGCGTTGAGCCGACAGAGCCACCATGAGTTACAGGAGACCTTGGTACGCACCGGTTCCCCATTGCGGGCGCATCGGGTCTACTCGGGAGCACAGGAGGATCGTGCTACGGACGAACCGCCCGTCCGGCCCACAGATGTGGGCGCGGACGGGGCGGAGACGTTCATCGGGCGCGACGAACGGGACGAGGACTCCCCACTGTCGTGGTTCGTGCGTAAACGGGGGCTGTTGTTTCCGATCGGGACGGGCACGATTGACCAGGCCTTGTACGCGGTCAACCGGAGCCGACACAACTTCGTGCGCCTGACCGGACTGAGTACCAAGGTTCTGCTCGTGGACGAGGCGCACTCTTATGACGCGTTCACCAACCGGGAGTTCACCGTATTGATGTGGTGGTGTGGGCGGCTCGGTATCCCCGTCGTGCTCATGTCGGCTACGCTACCCGCCCACGTCCGTGTGGAGCTGGTCGCCCAATGGCAGGCTGGTAACCGCGGCGAGACTCGATCCGATGCGCACCAGGTTCCGAAGGGTACTGGAACCTGGGCGGTCTCCTGGTATGACGGCCACCGGCAAGTGGCTCGGCAAGAATTCGCTCCGATCCGCCACAAGCGGGTCAAACTGACCCATATGCCCGACGACTTCGCGGCCATCGCCAATGCGGTCCTGCGTCGTGTCGAGGGCGGTGGCTGCGCGATGATCGTGCTGAACACGGTGTCCCGGGTACAGCGGATGTGGCAGTGTCTCCAGAAGTCGCTTCTAGGACTGGATGGTCCGCCCCATCTGGTCAGGATCCACGGACAGCTCGACGACTCGGAGCGCCGTGACTGCGAGGCCGAGGTGCTGGGGCTGTTGGGGACCACAGCACGGCAGGATCGGCATGGCATCGTGGTGGGTACCTCTGTGCTGGAGCACGGTCTGGACGTCTGCGCCGATCTCCTCGTGTCGGATCTGTGTCCGGTGGACCTGTTGCTCCAGCGGCTTGGCCGGCTACATCGGGACGACACGCGTTCGCGTCCGGACCAGCTGACCATACCGGAGCTGCTGCTGGTGGACTCGACGGAACACCTTGAGGGTGGTTCCGGTGCCGCACCGGCAGCGGACCTCCCGGCGGGACACACGAGGATCCACCCCCCGCTGCTCCTGCGGGGCACGCGGGGGCTATTGCGGACGCGCACCGAAGTCGACCTTCCCACCGAAATTCCTCGGTTGGTGCACCAGCTCTACGGTGGGTTGACCAATCAGGAGCGCGAGGAGCTGTGGCGCTGGGGTGGAGCCAGACGGATTCACCAGGCAGCCGCCCCGGCTGACCCGGGAGACACCCAACCGACGGGCGAGGCAGAGCTGACCGCTGCCGAAGAGCGCGTCCTAGCCGGGGACCGAGCGACCTACGCGCGTCGCATCGACCGGGGTGAGTTCCGCGGGAACCTCCAGTGTGTCCCCTTGTTACTCGACAGGGACCACATCGGCGAACTCACCAGGCAGTCGGTTTCCCCGAAGACCCGCGAGGGCCGCTGACCCGGTGGAGGGGTGCACTGGGGTGGAGATGCGCCGCGCTGGAGGCGGTGGCCGGGCTAGCTATAGGGCGGTGAGCAGCAGGACGGCGAGTACTAACAGCAGCCCGATCGCGGCTGTGCGGGCTACGCGGAGGAGTGTGGTGGCCAGGGTGGTGACCGCGGCGTGGCTGATGACGAGGTGGTGGACCTGGAGGGCCGGCTCGTCGTGGCGGTCAGGGGCAGTACTGGGTGGCACGGGTGGGCTCCTGGAGGTCTGGGGGGTGGGGTGGGTGTCAGTGTGGCAGCAGGCTGATCCTTGTGTCAATAATTATGAACGCAGCATGATGCGCCCTTGATTCGTGTGGAAGGTGCTCGTGTCGTCCCCTATGCTGGCGATATCCCGAGCCACGTTCGGGATGGCTCTGGCGCGTCATGATGCGTCCTGGAGCACTCTCCCCGCGCCCGCGGGGATGTCTTTCACCAGTTGGTGGACATAGGGCGCCTATGCCCGTGCCCGCCAACTGGTGATCTTTGAGGAAGTAGCGCTATGGTGTTCGCCGTCTCACTCGCAGTCCCCTGGAGCCGCGGTGCCGTACAATCTGCTGGATGAAGGCTGGATTCCCTGTGTCCAGCTGGACGGCAGCACCACATACGTGGGGCTACTCGACACGCTGTACCGGGCGCACGAACTGCGGGGGATACAGGGCGAGGCGCCTGTGGTTACCGCGGCGCTGTACCGGTTGCTGCTGGCGTTCGCCCACCGTGCGCTCGGCGGGCCGCGTCACACCCGGGAGTGGGGGGAGCTCTGGACGAGTCCCACCCTGGCCGAAAAGTGGATCGACAAGCGGATTCAGCAGTACCGAGCTGATTTCGACAGTCGCTTCCTGCTCGACGGGCAGCAGCATCCCTTCCTACAGTCTCCAGGGTTGGCATACCGAGAGTTCGGTTCGGCCGCGAAACTGGTCTTTCACCGTGCCACCGGTAACAACGTCACCCTGTTCGACCACCTTACTGCCGCAGACGAGTTCCACCTGCATCCGGCTACGGCCGCGCGCTGGCTGGTCACCACGCACGCCTTCGATGCCGGGGGGTTGAAAAGTCCGGACGTGAACGGTGCCAAGTCCTCGGTGCGGGGGCTGTGTAACTATTTCGGCACCGCCGTGGTCATCGGGAAGAACCTCAAGGAGACCCTGCTGCTGAACCTGCCGGTTTACGCTCCAGATCAGGGTTTACCGTTGGGAACTCGGGAGCAGGATCGCCCAGCTTGGGAGGCCGACACTGCGCCGGAACCCCGTGCCGACCAGGAAGGTCGCCCGCCGTTGGGATGGACGGACCTGTTGACCTGGCCCTCGCGGCGCGTTCTGCTTCAGCACGCCCACCCGGATGGTGCCCCTGCCGTCACCGGGGCCGTGATCACGCCGGGGACCCGTCCGCGGGGCCGCAGTTCCGGGCACGAGGGGACGTCGGTGCAGGAGGACCTACATCATGTCGAGATGATGGCCGCGTTCCGCGCGCCGGTACGGAGCGCCTCCGGGCGTTCGGCCTCGAAGTCCACGGGCGCGCGGCGTCTTCTGCCCGTGCAGCTGGAGAGGGTGCGGGGAATCTGGCGACACGCGCACGAGTTTTTGCTGCCGGTGGGGGAGCCGGTAGGTCAACCACGGTTGCGGCCGCGCACCATCGACCACGTTGCACAAATGATCGATCAGAAGGAGCTGTCGAGTTCGCACCGGTTTACGCTGCGCGTGTACGGGCAGCAGCTGGATGATCAAGGTGGCGCGGTAGAAGCCTGGCACGAGGAGGCCCTCCCAATGCCGGTAGCCCTGTTGCGCACCACCGGCTCGGACTGGCCCCTGGAGACCCTGCTCGGCCTGGCCGTCGGTTTGGCTGACGATGTGGGGGAGGAGCTTGCGAATCTGGAACGCTCCTACCGTCGTGTTCAGAAAGGTGATCTTTCGGAAGAGGCCGCCCGGATGCAACGGTGGTACTGGCCGGTGTTGGACCGTCCGTTCCAGAGGGTGTTGGGCGAGCTTGGGGATCTCGTCGCGCAGGGGGAGCCCGAGCAGACGACCACCCGGCGGGCACTGCGGCGGCACTTCAAGGGCTGGGGGTGCACGGTCCAGGCGTCCGCTCGTCAGGCCGTTGACATCTGGCAGTGGAAACATCCCCGCACCACATCGCGGCAGCTGCTCGCGCTTGCCGATCTCGGCAACGTTTTCGGTGCCAGGCTGCAGGAACTCGGTACGGCCTACTCCGTGCGTGTGAAACAGATCTGTTGGTGAGGAACGTTGTGGTCAACGAAGCGCAGAACCAGCCCTCTACGGCGGAGCGGCGCCGCAGTTTCATCGGTGCGTTGTACCGGCAGAGCCGGAATCTTCGTTCTCGGGATAAACATCTGGCCGCCAGGGCGCGCGCGACCCTGGCCCGGCTTCGACGTAGTCTCACCGATCCGCACTACCTGCCGGAAGCCTATGACCTATTGGCCGAGAGTGACATTCTCGCGTACCATCCGGCGAGCCAGGAGCGGCCGTATCTGCTCGTCGCTGGGCTGTTCGGGGTCCATCCCCTGCCACCCCAAGACGACGGTGAGCGATGGCGACTAGGGGAGGCGCTGGCCCACCTTGGCGAACATCCCTCCGCAGAGGCACGTCTACGGCAACTGCTGAACGCCGACTTTCCCACCCTCGAATACCGGCTGCGCCAATGTGTACAGCTGCTACACAGCCACAACATTCCCCTGGACTACCGGTGGCTCTTGGAGGACCTGCTCGAGGTGCACAAATGCGCGGCCGGGAGCCAGGAGGACTACAGGGTTCGTCTGATGTGGGCCCGTTCGTTCAAGCAGCGCCAGTACCAGCTTCGGAATACTACGCAGCAGCCAACGCCCCCTTCTGAGCACCAGGGAGACGACACGTGATCATCGAGTTGCATCTGCTCCAGTCGTTCCCGGCAAGCAACTTGAACCGGGACGATGTTGGACAACCCAAGAGTGTGACATTTGGGGGTGTACAACGCGGGCGTGTGTCCAGCCAGTGTCTGAAGCGTTCGGCTCGGTTGCTGCTTCCACAACTGGGTTTGGCTCTGGACAACACCGGGGTACGTACCAAGCGTCTCGTGGAGCGAACCGCACGCGTACTGGATGGCGCGGACCCAGCGGGCTCAGCGGAGCCGAGTGACCAGTCCCGGACCATCGCACGGGAGGGGCTGCGTCGGTTGGGCTTCGAGGTCGACACAAACGACCTCAGTCAGTATCTGTTCTACGTCGGCCAAGAGGCGGTAAACAATTTCGCAGCTTACTGCAGAACCCACGAGGACAAGCTACTGGCTGCGGCTGAGGAACGTGCCCAGCAAGCCCAGATGCCGTCGAAGAGTGGATCGAGGACAAAGAAGCCGAAGCCGGATCGAGAGACGGTTGACGCTGGGCACCGCATTCTGGACGCAAGCCACGCCGTGGACATTGCCCTGTTCGGGCGTATGGTCGCCAACAACACGAACTTCAACGTCACCGCAGCCTCCCAGGTGGCACACGCGTTCTCCACCCACGCTGTGGCTACAGAGTTCGACTACTACACCGCGGTGGACGACCTCCGACCCGATGGCGAGCCCGGCGCAGACATGATCGGTACTGTTGATTTCAACGCCGCCTGCTACTATCGCTACGCTAATCTTGACCTCCAGCAGCTGCGCAGGAACCTCACCGTAGAGCAGGAAAACCTGGTGACCACTGCGACCCGCGCCTGGTTGGAAGCGTTCATTCGGGCGGTCCCGAGCGGGAAACAGAACTCCATGGCTGCACACACCAGGCCGGATGCGCTTCTCGCGGTGGTACGCGAATACGGTTCTTGGAATCTGGCGAATGCGTTTCTGGCACCTGTCACCGGCACCGACCTGATGGCGGACTCCACCAAGCGACTGGCCGAGCATTTTCGGGACCTCCGCCAATTCTATGGGGACGAGGGAGTTCGTTCGGTTACCGTAGCCTCGGTCTCCAATTGCAATCAGCTCACCGCCGCGGGCGGAGAACACGTGACCAGCCTCGCGGAGTTCACCGAGCGGGTAACCACCGCGGCCCAGGACTAGCCGATGACTATCGCAACTCTGGCGCTTCGGTTCGACGCGCCCATGCAATCCTGGGGACAGCGATCCCAGTTCATCGACCGGGATACCGGTACCGAGCCCACCAAGTCCGGGGTGGTTGGCGTGCTGGGGGCGGCATGCGGCGTTGACCGCACTGACGATCTCCGGGTCCAGGAGCTCGGGCAGCTGACGATGGGGGTACGGGTCGATCGAGAGGGACTCCTCGAGTCTGACTTCCACACCACCCAGAACGTGCCGAATACGGCGGGTGTCAACAAGCGCACCGTGGTAAGTCGCCGGAGCTATCTCGCCGATGCTCTATTCCTGGTGTTACTGGAGGGGGACTCCGAAACACTCACTAGGCTGGAGCAGGCGGTGCGTTCGCCGCACTGGCCCCTCTGTTTCGGTCGGAAGGCGTTCGTTCCCGCCACCCCACTAGTGGATCCGCCCGGCGCGGTTCCAGCCGGCGGGAAGGTCACTGGGCTCTTCCACCGTCCACTGCACGAGGTCGTGTGTGAACTGCCCTGGTTGGAGCCGCGTCCGGAAGAGCGGCAGGCAGTGATCACCGAGGGTGAGGGTCTACGGCTGCGGGCCGTGGTTGACGTGGCCCCCGACGCCGTTGACGCGGAGCCGCGTCTCGACAGCCCACTGTCCTTCCACCCGGACAACCGACGGTTCACCACCCGCACGGTACGAGTGACATATGTTTCGCCCCCACCGCCATCACAGTCGTGAAGGGCCCGTTCGCGTGTTCCTGAGCAAACTGAGTCCCAACGTTTCCGCGCACGCCTTCCGGCGTGACTACGCCAATGTGCACGACATGCACCGGACGATCATGTCGGCATTCCCGAAGCTGACGGAGGGGACATCCGTGCGTCGCGAACACGGGGTGCTGTGGCGAATGGAAACATCAGGGACCGGATACACGCTGCTCGTGCAGAGCTGCACTGAGCCTGACTGGACACAGCTGCCGAAGTGGTACCTGCGGGCGCCCGCACAGGTACGCTCGTTGCAGCCAGTGCTCGATGCGATCCAACCCGGACGAGTCATGGCGTTTCGCCTGGTGGCCAATCCGACGCGGGCACGGGCGCCCGTCGGAAGCCCCCCAGGCAATCGCCCACGTGGGGTGGCCAAGCCGCTGTACCGGCCAGAGGACCAGATCTCCTGGCTACTGCGCAAGGGCGAACAACACGGTTTCATCGTGCCGAGCGGCAGCGACCGCCGACCGGACGTTGCGCCAGCTCCCGTACCGAAAGTGATTGGCTATAAGCAGGTGGACGGGCACGAGTCCGACCGGGCCTGCGTGCGGGAGGGTGGTCGCCTTGGCCGAACCAAGATTACGATTTCGCCGGTGCGGTTCAACGGTCACTTGGTGGTTACCGACAGTACGGCTCTGGTCGAGGCGCTCTGTGCCGGGATCGGGCGCGGAAAGGCCTTCGGATGTGGCCTGCTCAGCCTTGCCCCAGCCCAGAATTACTGAATTGGTCCCCCGCCCTGGTGCGGGAGACCGCTCTGGCCTGGATTCCTCCTAGAGCACTTCCGGACGGCCTGGTGGACGACCGCAGTTACGGCGTGACTCGCTACCGAGAACCGACACTCCCGTGACATTGGGCTAACTGGTGTTTGGGTATACCCGGAGGAGTACGTCAGGTCTGCCCGAGCTCCATGGAGACAACTCTATCCGTGGCCTGCCATAGATGCCGGGATCCCGGTAGCATGGGCCATTCCGCAATCGACAGGAGCCCCGCAGTGCCGGTCCTCCCGCACGGGTGTGCTCGCGGCGCCGGTCCGAGCGTGCCAGGCCACCGGAAGCCGTCGTCCCTCGATCCTGGTGGCGCTCGCGGACTGGAGGTCCGGCGCGGTCGGGAAACGTGGCGGCGACCACGGGTGCCGTGTCGTGGCGGGGAGTTCGTCGTTTCCCGCCCTGCCGGACGGCGGGGATAGCTGTGGAGGAGTCCAGTTGAATGAGACCCCGTCCTGGATGAGGAACGAGGAGACCAGCGAGGCCGCATTGCCTCCCGAACTGAACACCGGCGTTCCACACACCGCGCGGGTATGGAACTACTATCTCGGTGGCAAGGACAACTTCGCCGCGGACCGAGAGGTCGCCGAACAGTTCCGTGCCCTGGTGCCGTCGGTGGCCGAGGCTGCCCGTGCCGACCGCGCGTTCCTGGCGCGCGTCGTGAAGCACGTTGTCGCCGAGCAGGGAATCCGCCAGATCCTGGACCTGGGCACCGGCATTCCCACGGCCGACAACACCCACGAGGTCGCCCAGCGGCTCGCTCCGGAAACACGCGTGGTCTACGTCGACAACGATCCCATCGTGCTGGTGCATGCCCGGGCGTTACTGACCAGCACCCCGGAGGGCGTCACCGACTATGTCGAGGCCGACGTGCGCGATCCGGACGCGGTGTTGCGCAACGCGGCGCGCACCCTGGATCTCACCCAGCCCACGGCCGTGATGATGTTGGGGGTGCTCAACCACGTGGAGGGTGACGAGGTCGCCCAGGGCATCGTGCGTCAGGTCATGGCGGCGCTTCCCTCGGGTAGCTATCTCGCGTTGACCCACCCCACCGACGAGATCTCCGGCGACGGGGCGCACGTCGCGGTCCGGCTGTGGAACGAGAACGGCGGAACCCCGCCACTGGTCCTGCGGAGTCGGGATCAACTGGCCGAGCTCTTCACCGGCCTGGAGGTGCTGGAGCCGGGCATCGTGCCCCCGGCGCGCTGGCGACCCGCGCCGGGTCTGGACCTCCAGGACAGCGACGAGTTCTGCGGAGTGGGCTATAAGCCGTGAGGCGCCCGCTCCCGGCCCGATGTCCCGGACACGCAGGGTGGCAGGGCATGTTGGCAGGGCACGTTGGCAACACTGGCCCCGGGCGGAGGCGGACGGTCCCCCTGCCGGGGCCGCAGGCTGGCTCAGCCCGAGCCGTAGTCGTGCGTCGCGGGAGCATCCGGGGCGACGTAGTAGGCGTGGCCGTCCACGGCGCGGTAGATCTGGTTGGCGATGGGTCGCCGGCGTTCCTCGGCGATGTGCCCGAGCAGCCCGGCCGTGCGCGCCAACAGGGCCACCCCCCGCAGGAGCTCGGCGGGGAGGCCGAGGTCGGCCAGCGCCGCCCCACACACACCCGCCCCGTTCAGCGGCAGTGGCTTGCCCAACGCTTCGGGAGCGACCCGACCTATCGCCTCGAACAATGCCAGGTGGGGACCGTACCGGTCGTGTTCTCGTGCGAGCCGGATCAGGGCGGGGGTGCGCGGGTCCTGCTGGCGGTGTACCGGATGGCCCAGACCGGGCACCAGCGCCCCCTCGGCGCGCCGGTTCCGGATGGCGGTGTGGGCCAGGGCATCCCAGTGGTCCGGGGCGCCCTCCGCTTCTGGGGGCGGCGCGTCGAGCTCCGCCAGGGTGGCGGTGAGGAACCGTGCGGTGTCCTCGGTCACCCCGAGGAAGCGGGAACCACCGCCGAGTAGGCCGGCGGCGATCGCGGACTGGAGGGACTCCGGGGCGGAGAGGTAGGTGAGCCGCGCGGAGATCGCGGTGGGGGTGAACCCGTGGTCGGCCAGCGCCACCAGTACAGCTTCGAACACCCGCACGTCGGCTGGCTCGGGCCGCTGCTGCCGGATCAGCCACAACGCCAGCTCCCCGAAGCCGACCTGTCCCAACAGCTCGGTGCTGAGGTCATGCCCCAGCAGGGTGATGGTGCTGGCATTGGAGGTGCCCAGGGATGTGGGGTACTGCTGGGGTGTCTCGGTCACGGCCGCTCCTTGGTGTGTGTGGTCGGGGCGTGGCGGGGGCTGCGCAGCCAGGCGCGAATGTCGGCGCCGTGCTCGTCCAGCTCCGGCGGGGGGAGGTCGTAGCGCGGGCTGGCATCGCTGAACGTGATGGGATTGCGGATGCTGGGAAGCTCGGCGGTGTCGCGGGGGATGGTCACCACCGGGTCCAGGCCCAGATCCCGGGCGAGCTGAACCCCCTGGTCCACGCTGTTGATGGGGCCGCAGGGCACGCCGGCCGCGGAGAGTGTCTCGAACCATTCGTCGGCGGGACGCTGACACAGCCGTTCCACCAGCAGGGGGCGCAACTGGTCGCGGTTGTGGGTGCGGTCCTCGGTGGTGCGGAATCGCTCGTCGTCGGGGAGATTCTCCAGACCCAGTGCCGTGCACAGGCGGCGGAACTGGCCGTCGTTGCCGGCGATCACGATCAGTTCCCGGTCCGCGGTGGGGAGCGGTTCGTAGGGGAACAGGCTGGGGTGGGCGTTGCCCATACGTTGGGGGACGACCCCGCCGGCGACGTGGGCCGCGGTGTGGTTGACGAGGCCGGACAGGGCTGAGGACATCAGGTTCATCTCCAGGTGCTGTCCGGTGCCCGTGGCCTGGCGCTGGTGTAGGGCGCTGAGGACGCCGATGGCGGTGTGCATTCCGGTCATCACGTCGAACACCGAGATTCCCGCGCGGTAGGGCGGGCCCTCGGGGGAACCGGTGAGGCTCATCAGCCCGGAGGCGGCCTGGACGAGGAGGTCGTAGCCGGGCAGGGTGGCGCCCTCGGCGGTGCCGAAGCCGCTGATGGAGGCGTAGATCAGCCCGGGGTTGGTCGGGCGCAGGCTCTCGTAGTCCAGGCCGAAGCGGCCCAGTCCGCCCGGTTTGAAGTTCTCGATGAGGATGTCGGAGCGGGCCGCCAGCTCCTGGGCCAGGGCCCGGTCGTCCTCCGTGGACAGGTCCAGGCTCACCGAGCGCTTATTGCGGTTGATCCCGAGGTAGTAGGTGGCCACGCCGTCGCGTTCGGGTGGGATCCAGGTGCGGGTGTCGTCCCCGGTGGGGGATTCCACCTTGATCACCTCGGCCCCGAGGTCCGCCAGCAGCATGGTGGCATACGGGCCGGCGAGGATCCGGGAGAAGTCAGCGATCAGGATCCCGTCCAGCGGGTGGGAGTTCTCGGGTGGTGTGCTCATCGCGTGGACCAGTCTCTTTCGAACCAGGGAGCCTCCATGTCCGCTGAGCGGACAATTGTCCGTTTAAGGATGCGTGCTGGTGTGGACGGTGTCAATCTGGCCAGAGGAGTTGTGGAGCTCACAACTGGCACTTGCTTGCTGATCACTCATCGGCAAGAATGTCCGTCTAACGGACAAACGTCCGCTAAATGGTCGTCCCGTGCACGGCGACAGCGGATCGAGGGAGAGCGATGGATCACGTCACCGACAGCAACCTCACCGACCTCGCGCTTCAGCGGTGGGCCACAGCACACTCGCCGCGCCTGGCCGAGTTGATGACCGCCCTGGTCCGCCACGTCCACGCTTTCGCCCGCGAAGTGGAACTCACCGAGCAGGAGTGGGCCACCGCCATGGAGTGGCTGGCCGCAACCGGGCGCGCCAGCGATGACAAGCGCCAGGAATTCATCCTCGCCTCGGACGTCATTGGTTTGAGCACGCTGGTCGTGCAGCTCAACAACCGCTTCTCTGCGCAGGCCACACCCGCTACCGTGCTCGGCCCCTTCCACATCGAGGGATCTCCTCCCGCCGAGTCCGGCACGGACATGTCCCAGGGGCTGCCCGGAATGCCGCTCTTCCTGACCGGAACCGTGACCGACACCAGCGGCGCCCCCGTGCCCCGGGCCGTGCTGGACGTATGGCAGGCCGACGCCGAGGGCTACTACGAGGCCCAGCTCGACGAGGTCGACGAGGCCCGGCTGCGCGCCCGCTACCGCACCCGCAGCGACGGCACCTACTGCGTACGCACCATCGCACCGCTGGGCTACTCCATCCCCATGGACGGCCCTGTCGGCACGCTTGTCGCCAACACCGAGATCTCTCCCTACCGCCCCGCCCACATCCACGTCCTCATCGACGAACCCGGCTACGCCCGCCTCGTCACCCACCTGTTCCAGGCGGGCTCGCAGTATCTGGACACCGACGTCGTCTTCGGTACCCGCAGCGAACTCGTCGTCGACTTCACCGAACACCCCGCCGGGCCCACCCCCGACGGTGGTCACCTGGACCGTCCCTACCTGCATGCCAGCTACGACTTCGTCCTCGACCCCGAGCACTGAACGCCCCACCCCGGCGACGCCCCCGACCCGGTTGCCCACGCCCGCATTCCACCCACGGAGCGCCCCATGGAACTCGGACTCCTGCTACTGCGCCTGCTCCTGGCCGCACTGCTCATCGGACACAGCACCCAGAAGCTCTTCGGCTGGTTCGGCGGTACCGGAACCGCGCAGATCTTCGACACCTGGGGATTCACTCCCGGGGCCCGCATGGTCGTGCTCGCGGGTGCCCTGGAGCTCGCGGGGGCTGTGTCCATCGCGGCCGGTTTTCTCCTGCCCGGGGGAGCCGCCGTGGTCATCGGCACCATGATCGTCGCCTCCGTGGCCACCGCCCCCAACGGCTTCTGGGCCCAACGGGGCGGATGCGAGGTCCCGTTCTGCTACGGGGCCCTGGCCCTGATCCTCACCGTCACCGGCCCCGGACCGTGGTCCGTGGACCACGCCCTGGGCCTGTCCACCGGGTTGTCCGGGCCACTGTGGGGCCTGATCGTGCTCCTCGTTGGCTCGGCCGCAGCCCTGCCGCCCCTCTACCGGCGCCGTCGCGTCCTGAAGGCGCGCGCCCAATCCACAGCGAGGTGACATCATGACCACCCCAGCCAGTGACCCCTCCGTGTTCGCCACCAACCGTCCCGTGCTGTTTCGGAACGCCACCGTGCTGTCCATGGATCCCACCATCGGAGTCCTGGACGGTGGCGACGTGCTGGTGCGTGGCGAACACATCGCCGAGGTCGGCATCGGCCTGACCGCACCCGAGGACGCCGCGGTTGTCGACGCCTCGGGTGGCATCCTGATGCCGGGGATGGTCGACACCCATCGGCACATGTGGCAGACCGCGTTGCGGGGGTTCGGCGCGGACTGGACCCTGGCCCAGTACTTCCACTTCTATTACCTCAACTGGGGCCAGATCTTCCGCCCCGAGGACATCTACGCCGGCAACCTGCTCGCCGCCGTCGAGGCCGTCGACGCCGGAGTGACCACCACACTGGACTGGTCACACGGCCTGTGGACCACCGATCACGCCGAGGCGGCTGTGGCCGCGCTGCGCGCGGCCCCCGGCCGCTACGTGTTGGCCTACGGAAACCTGCTCCAGGCGCCGTGGGAATGGTCGACCTCGCCGGAGTTCCACGCCTTCGTGCAGCGCAACTTCGCCACCAGCGACGACATGCTGGGGCTCCAACTGGCGTTCGACGTCACTGGCGACGCCCAGTTCCCGGAGAAGGCCGCCTTCGACGCCGCCCGGGAGCTCGGTGTGCCGGTGACCACGCATGCCGGGGTGTGGGGCGCCACCAATGACGATAGTATCCGGCTGATGTGGGAACACGGCTGTATGGGGCCGAATGTGACCTACGTCCATTCCGCCAGCCTGGGCGAGGATTCCTACCAGCGCATCGCGGCTTCCGGCGGACGGGTCTCCGTTGCTGCCGAGAGCGAACAGAACGCTGGCCAGGGCTACCCCCCGACCTGGAGACTGCGCAGTCACGGCATTCCGGTGTCGCTGTCCGTGGACACCAGCGTGTGGCAGAGCGGGGACCTCTTCTCCGCCATGCGCGCCACCCTGTCCGCCGACCGGTCCCGCGAGCATCTGCGGGCCCAGTCCGCGGGCGAGACTGTGGTACACAATCGGCTCCGTGCCGAACACGTGGTGCACTGGGCCACCCGTGGCGGCGCCGAGACACTGGGGCTGAGCCGGGTCACCGGGAGCCTCACCCCGGGGGCGAAGGCCGACGTGGTGTTGATCAAGAACGACCGGTCTCCGGTGATGTTCCCGCTGGTGCATCCCTACGGGCACGTGGTGTTCCAGGCCGGTCGGGCAGACGTGCACACGGTCCTCGTCAACGGGGAGGTTGTGAAGTTCGAGCACGAGTTGGTGGGGGTGGATTTGGACCGGGTGCGCTCGGCCGTCGCCGCCACCGTCGAACACACCCGTGCCCACCTGGGTGCTGCTGAGTGGCACCACTGGATGTCCCCAGACGTTCCCGAAACCGAGGTGGTCGCCAACCCCTACACCTACAGCGAATACCGGGGGTAGGGTCCCGGGTTCCGGCGCCGGCAGCCACCCACGGGCTGGGCCGCCGGCGCCGATCCGTGGGCGTGGTGCGGCATGCTCGGAGCGTGTGTTCGCACGGGGGCCCCGGGGCGGGCGGATACAGTGACGAACAACCATCCAGTGGCTGCGGGGGCGTTGCTCTCCCGTGCCGATGACCCGTGTGCAGGGGGACAACGATGCGTCGGGAGACCGGGCCGGACTTTATCGAGGCGCTCGCCCGTGGACTCGACGTACTGCGCGGTTTCCATCCCAGCCAGCCCTGTCGCACCCTGAGCGAGGTGGCTGCCGACACCGGGCTCGCGCGGCCCACCGCCCGTCGGATCCTGCTCACGCTGGAGGAACTGGGTTACGTGCGCAGCGACACCACCGGCTTCGCGCTCACCCCACGCGTTCTGGACCTCGGTATGGCCTATATCAGCTCCAACAGCCTCTGGGAGATCGCCGAACCACACCTGCGCGACCTCGTGAAACAGACGGGGGAGTCGTGCTCCCTGGCACAGCTGGAGGGATCGGACATCGTCTACGTCGCGCGGGTCTCGGTGCCCAAGCTCGTCACCTTGGCGGTGAACGTGGGAACCCGGTTCCCCGCGGCACAGACCTCGCTGGGCAAGGTGCTGCTGGCCGCACTGGAAGAGTCCCAGCTGGACCGCGCGCTGGCCACACCCAGCGTCTCCGGGATCGAACCCCGCTGGCAGCCGGAACGTAGCGAGTTGGAGGCGGTGCTGCGCGACGTGCGCGCCAAGGGATGGGCCAGCACCGACCAGGATCTCGCCCTGGGGATCCGTTCCATCGCGGCGCCGGTCCGCAATGGGGAGGGACGCACCGTGGCTGCGGTGAATGTCAACGCGCACGCGGCCGAGACCTCGGTGGAGCACCTGTGGGAGCATCACCTGCCGTTGCTGCTGCGCACCGCCAGTGCTCTGAGTGAGGACTGGGCCGCACGCGAGTCCTGCCCCATCGCCACGGTAGAAGACGCCGCACAATAGCGCAGGAAGCCGCGTCGTTCTCGCGGCCCGCCGTGGCTTCCCGGTGGCCTGGCCCCGTCCGCATGTCCCTACGCCCTGCTATGTTGCGTGACACGCGCAGTGTTTCCTATAAAGGAACACTGTGGTCGGGGGTGCTCGTCGCTGGTTGTCAGGCGCGGGGCTGGTGCACGGGTACCCACCGGCCGATCAGGGATCGCTGTCGTGGCGCGGGGCAGATTGCGGGAACGCCGGAAGTGGCGGGGATGAGGCCCGATGGAGCGCAGACCTGCACCGCTTGGGGCGGGGCGCGTTCGGGACTAGGCTTCCGGACAGTTGCGCCGATTGCGCCATTTCGTCCCCTGTGGCCCCGCGAGGAGGCAGCCTCCATGCCTGACGCCGATGCGTTCATGCGTACTCCCCGTGATCCGGAGACCGGGGAAGACTTTCCGCCGGATATTCCCACGGATCGGCCCACGCCCGCCCGCGCCTACTGTATGAGCCTGGGCAGTAAGGACAATTTCGAGGTGGACCGGGTCCTGGTTCAGCACGCGCTGGAGGCCTTCCCCGAGTGTGTGGACGTGGCGCGGCAGAACCGCCAATACCTGTACCGGGCGGTGCGCTATCTGGCTCGGGACGTGGGCATCGATCAGTTCTTGGACCTGGGGTCGGGCCTGCCCACGGACAACAACGTGCACCAGGTCGCCCAGCAGTTCCAACCGCAGGCACGGGTGGTGTATGTGGACAATGCGAGCCGCGCCAATAGTACGGCCGCACCCGGGCCGACCCCGCCGCCAGCACCTCCTCCGTGGCGGCGCCCTGGCCGGACCACCGCCCCGAGGGCAGAGTCCACGAGCGCACCCACCCAGGCGGCTCCGGGGCGGGATGGTTCCGCGAACTCACCCGCCGAGGCGGTCGCGGCACAGATGGTACGGACACGAGACGACCGAGCCACGACAGACCCGGTGCGGTGATCGCGGTCACCAATCGCATAAGAACCCCTCCCCGGGGTGTCGATGTCGCCTGGAACGGGGCGACAGCGGAACGAGTTGACCCCATACTGAACCCTAGAAGTCTAGGATTCAAGCGCTATGGAATAGATGTGCATCCGTAGACCGCTAAATGTCCGGTTTCTCGCCTTGGGGGTTACCATCAGCACGACACAGAACACGACAAAGAAGCAGCGCAAGAGGGGGAAGAAGCAGATGGCGGCGAGTCCGACGATCAGACGACGTCAGCTCTCCGCAATCCTCCGCCGCATGCGTAAGGATGCCGGGCTCAGCCTCGACGAGACCGCGAGGCGCCTGGAGTGGTCACGAGCAAAGCTCGGACACATCGAAACTGGAGAGCGCAAGAAGCCGTCCGTGGTCGAGATCAAGGCGCTCATGCGGGAGTACGGCGTTGACGAGACGTCCCCCGAGTACGATGCGGTGCTCGCCCTGGTCCGACAGGCCCAACAACGCGGATGGTGGACGCGGTATGACGACATCCTGACCGGCTCCTATGTCGAGCTGGAAGCCGAGGCCACCGCGATCGCCAACTACGAGGCGTTCGGAGTTCCGGGCCTGCTACAGACTCCCGGATATGCCCGGACGATCCAGCGGGCTCGCCTATGGCGGGACCCGGACGACATCCAACGGGCCGTCGACGCACGCATGCAACGCCAGCAGATCCTTGCACGCGACCACCCACCTGAGCTGTGGGCGGTCATTGAGGAACACGCACTCCAGCGCCTGGCCGGCGACCCAGAGGTGATGCGTGAACAGGTCAAGCACCTGATCACACTCGCCGACTCATCCAGATACGTCACGATCCAGGTCCTACCGACAGATGCCGGCCTCCATGCAGGCGCCACAGGACCGTTCGTCATCATGGACTTCGCAGCACCCGCCGATCCAGTGGTGTACCTGGAGACCTTCACGGACGGGCTTTACCTGGAACGCGCCGAAGAGATCGCCATGTACCGCAAGCTCTGGGACCACATCCGCTCTTCAGCGCTCGACGAGGAGCGGACGATCCCGTACCTCAAGAAGATGATCAGCCGATAGAGAGACCGACATGCACTCGTTCCACGATGCGCCATGGCGCACGTCTAGCTACACCCAGCAGCAGAACTGTGTCGAGGTCGCAGACACCCCCGGAGTAACGGCGGTGCGCGATACCAAGTACCGCGAACACGGACACCTACTTTTCTCTACTGCTGAGTGGCGCTCGTTCGTCGAAGCAGTGAAACACGGCGAACTCTAGACCCAGACACACAAGACCCCCGACGGCTGAACATGACTGGCCGTCGGGGGTCTCATGCACTCGTTCCGACTTCACTGTACCCCGCCGCACGGCTGACAGCTAGACGCCACAGCCGGGAGCTCGCCGCGGGGTCAGGGCTGTTTGCCGGTGCCGTTGCACAGCGGGCAGGGGACCTTCACGGCCTGCCCGTCGCGCCATTCCGTAATGGTCTTGTGCCCGACGCAGCCCGGACAGTTCACTGGCTTCTCGTGCTTGCCCACGGGTCCTCCATCGATATCTGATGGTCCGGGTCGTCCATCCACACGCGTTGGTGCTCAGGGGTGATGGTCACGCCGAACCGTTCACAGCCGGGCCCGCCGTCGCCCCACTGGTCGTGGATCTGGTTCACGGCGCTGGGGTCGATGCGTTGACTGTGCAGTGGCATGAAGTGGGCCGGGCCACCGAACCGGCCCTCGGCGGTGCCATCCTCACCGACGGTGAGCACCGCGAGCGGGCTGTCCGGGTGGAACGTCGGCGCCCATGGCACCACGAGGAGCCCGCCGGGGCAGGTCTGGACCACCCACGAATACGGCACGGTGTGCACGGCGGCAGTAGCAATCACGCGGTCATAGGGGGAACCAGCCGCGTACCCCTCGGCCCCGTCGCCCGTGATGACATCGACGCGGCGCCCGTCGCGGGCCAGT
Organism: Lipingzhangella rawalii; assembly: GCF_031628175.1. Taxonomy (NCBI): domain Bacteria; kingdom Bacillati; phylum Actinomycetota; class Actinomycetes; order Streptosporangiales; family Nocardiopsidaceae; genus Lipingzhangella; species Lipingzhangella rawalii. Next base: position 620,487 of record NZ_JAVLVT010000003.1, read on the forward strand.
GCTTCCCGCGCCTGCTCGGCGACCTGGGGGTCCACCTCGACGCTGGTTACGTGCCCCTGCGCGCCGACGAGAACGTCCAGCAGCGCGGCGTTGTACCCGGTACCGGTGCCGATCTCCAGCACCCGCATACCCGGTTCCAGCTGGAGAGCGTCCAGCATGCACGCCATGAGCCAGGGCGCCGTACTGGACGACGTCGGCACGACGCCGCGTCCAGTAGTGGGGTCACGTAGGTGCTCTGGCAGGCGCGAGTCGTAGACCACTGCGGTGACCACGGCCTCATTGGAATCCACATGAGTCCGCCAGGCATCCGGGTCGTCCTCTCCCGGCGCAGCGGCACCAACCATCCGGTGCTCGGGCTTGACACATAGATCGTGGCGGGTATGTAGGAGGCGCGGTCCACGGCGGCCAGCACGTTGTCGCCGCTGCTGTGTCTGACCATGGCTACTCCGGGGGATAGGGGGTCACTGGCCCGTGTGTACCCCACCGTGACCACGACGTTACCCACTGGCCAGAAACAGCCACGGGCAGAACCCACCGCCACACCGGGTGGGGTCAGGATCCGCCCTGGGGACTTTCTCGATTCTTTCTGGTCGACATCCCACGTCACCCCCGCAAGACCCCGCCAGGCCACGCGCATCCGATCCTCTCACCTGCGCATATGCTGATGGCCATGGTCCGCGCAGCCGTGCCACTTCCTTCGGGACGAGGTCTGTCGGCGGGTCGAGTCCGCAACTGACCTTGGTCAACACACCACCCGGCTGCGGCGTTCCGCAACCGTGGACGGTGCCCAGGGCCGGTTCGGCTGAGCCGCCCCGGACTCAGGGCCAGGGGCCCAGTTCGGGTACGGCCCCGTCGGACGTGGCGAGCGGCCGAGCCGGGACGCGTCCGGCGAGCCAGGCGGCCAGGTCGTTGCGCGGTCCCGTGACCGTGACAGCCGGCCCTGTGCCGAGGGTCCATTGCTGGTCGGCGTCCGACGCAATGAGAACCAGCTGCTGCCCCTCGGGGCAGCGCGGGCGGAGAAACTCCACCAGGTGCGTACAGAATTCCGCGGACCAGGTGTCGGCGCGGTAGCCCAGGTCGACATCCACGCTGTGGATCTCGATTTCCCGCCACATGCACAGCACCGTGTCGATAAGTGTGGCGGAGCGGAACCGCACGGGCCGCTGCCAGTCGCGCGGTTTCACCTGCTGCCACATGGCGCTCAGTCGCGCGGCAGCCTGTTCCAGGGCGCTGCGCAGTTGGGCACATGAACGGCTGGCCCCCGCCTCGATCGCCATGTCGCGGCTGGACGGTCCACCGGGATACATGTCCACCAGTTCGCTTCGCAGGGCTGCGTGAGCCTGCCCCGCGATTGCGTGTGCGACCTGTTCCAGGTGGGTCAGGACGTGTCCACGACTCCAGCCGGGCAGGTGGGACGGCGCTGTTACCAGGTCGCCTGCGGCTTGGGCCGATCCCATCTGTTCTGCGAGCAGACCGTCCAGCCGCGCGAATCCGTACTCGATCTGTGCCACGACCGGAGCAGGGTCCAGGGTGTGCAGGGAGTGGCGGGTACTCGGTAGCACCTGGTTCTGCATGGGGATTCCTCGGGCGAAGGGAACGACAACGGGGGTGTGCCACGTTACTCTGCTGTGGTGTTTGGACGAGTGACACAGACCGTACGCCGGACCCTGGGCCGTCCGGGAGCCGTGAGCCTGAAGCCCTACCGGAAGCTGCTGGCGCCGATCGGGGAGCGGGAGGCGGCGCTGCGCGAGCTCGGTGACGCCGAGCTGACCGAGGCTGCGCTGAACCTGGCCGGGGCCGAGTTCCCCTACGAGCGTGCCGAGCTGATCGAGCTGTGCGCCGTGGTGCGAGAGGCGGCGCGGCGCACGCTCGACGAGCGGCCATTCGACGTGCAGCTGCTGGGCATGATGGCGCTGCTGGACGGACGGGTCGTGGAGATGGCCACCGGGGAGGGCAAGACCCTTGTCGGTGCGATGGCTGCGGCCGGGTTCGCCCTGCGGGACCGGCGGGTGCACCTGTTGAGCGTGAACGACTACCTGGCGCGTCGGGACGCCGAGTGGATGCGCCCCCTCTACGACATGCTCGGGGTCGCGCCGAGCTGGATCGCGGAAGACTCCACCACCATCCAGCGGCGGGAGGCCTACGCCGCGGACGTGACCTACGTGTCGGTCAGCGAGCTCGGCTTCGACGTGTTGCGGGACCGGCTCGCCACCGACCCCGGCGATCTGGTGGTCCCGGATCCCGATATCGCGTTGATTGACGAGGCGGATTCGGTTCTCGTCGACGAAGCACGGGTCCCCCTCGTCCTCGCCGGAGCCGCGGAGGCGGTGGAAGCCGACGCTGACATGGCACAGTTGGTCCGGAGGTTGCGGCCACAGGTCGACTACGAGGTCGACAGTGAGGGGCGCAACGTCCAGCTCACCACCACGGGGATCGAGCGGGTGGAGGCCGAGCTCGGTGGGGTGGACCTCTACTCCGAAGAGTACGCCGACAGTCTGGCCCAGCTGAATCTCGCCCTGCACGCACATGCCCTGCTGAAGCGAGACGTGCACTACGTCATCTCTGACGGTGAGGTGAAGCTCATCGACGAGTCCCGTGGGCGGGTCGCGATGCTACAGCGCTGGCCGGACGGCCTCCAGGCCGCGGTGGAGGCCAAAGAGCAGCTCCAGGCCAGCGAGACCGGGGAGATTCTCGACTCCATCACGGTCCAGGCACTGGTTCTGCGCTATCCCACACTGTGTGGGATGACCGGAACCGCTATGGCTGTGGCCGAGCCGCTGCGTGAGTTCTACGAACTTGAGGTCGCGGTGATTCCGCCCAACCTGCCGTGCGTGCGGAACGACCACGCGACGCGCCTGTATGCGACCCCCGAGGAGAAGGAGGACGCCCTGGTCGAGCAGGTTCTCGACATTCACGAACAGGGTCGCCCCATCCTGATCGGAACTCAGGACGTTGCGGAGTCGGAGCGTATCGCTGCCCGCCTGGACAAGGAGAATCTGGACTGTGCGGTTCTGAACGCCAAGAACGATGCCGACGAGGCGGCGGTCATCGCCGAGGCCGGAACCTACGGGGCGATCACCGTGTCCACGCAGATGGCCGGGCGCGGCACCGACATTCGTCTCGGCGGCAGCGACATGGCCGACCGGGAACGAGTTGTGGCGGCCGGGGGTCTCTACGTTCTGGGGTACGGGCGCTATCCCAGCAGTCGGCTGGACGACCAGCTGCGGGGCCGGGCGGGTCGCCAGGGTGACCCGGGCAGTTCCCGGTTTCTGGTCAGTATTGAAGACCATCTCATCGCCAGCACCATGCCGGAAGCCCGGCAGTTCGACGCGGCCTCGGATGGTGAGATCACGGATCCGGCCTGGGCCAGTGCGGTCGACCGTGCCCAACGGATCGCGGAGGGGCAGCTCATGGAGCTGCATCGCAACACCTGGCGGTACAGCAAGCTCATCGACGTGCAGCGGGAGGTCGTCCTGGAACACCGCGCCAAGGTGCTCCACCAGGACCTTGGGGACGAGCAGGTGCGTTCGGACTGCCCCGAACGTCACGCCGACCTGGTGGACGAGGTGGGCGAGGACGAGGTGGCGCGGGCGGCGCGCCTGATCACGCTCTACCACCTGGACCGGGGATGGACCGATCACCTGGCGTTTCTCAACCAGCTCCGGGAAGGGATCCACCTGCGGATGCTCGGACGGCGTGACCCGCTGGACGAGTTCAACGCGGACGCGGTTCCCGTGTTCAAGGGCTTCTTGGACCAGGCTCGGGAACGCGCCGCGCAGACCTTCGCCGAGGTCAGCGTCACCGACGGCACGATTGACGTGGCTGCTGCCGGGGTGAAGCGGCCGTCCTCGACCTGGACCTACATGGTGCACGACCGGCCCTTCGGATCCGATATAGACAACATCGTGGGCAAGGCCCGCCGGCTGAGTCGCAGCAGCGGCTGAGCTTGCGGGCCCGGCGGCCCGGTTCCCCTGTCCAAGCCAGGCGTGGCCCAATATGTGCCGGAACCGTTGGCAACATGTGCCGAGTTGCTGGCGGCGGGTGGAGCGGTTGAATCCGAGTCAGTCACCCATCCCGGCAGGAGAGGGCCACGCCGATGGCGGGAATCCGGATCGGAATCGATACTGGCGGCACGTTCACCGATGTCGTCGCGTTGGACGAGGACACCGGTCGGATCGTCACCACCAAGACACCGTCCACGCCTCGGGATCCCGCGACGGGGTTCCTGACGGCCGTAGCCAAGATCCTGGATCTGTGGGGAGACGCGGAGTTCCCCGATTCGGGGCCATCCTCGCCGGTGCGCGGAATCACCCACGGAACCACCGTCGCCACCAACCTGCTGCTCGAGGACGCAGTCGATCGGATCGCCCTGATCACCACGGCCGGTTACGAGTTCCTGCTGGAGATCGCCCGACAGGCCGTTCCCGACGGGTACGGAAACTCCTACTTCTGGGTCAAACCCGAGCGGATCGTTCCGGTGGAGAACGTGATCGCCGTCGAGGGACGCCTCGATCCCAGCGGAGCCGAGGTTCGACCACTGGACGAGGACGCCGTCCGTGCCGCGGGCCGTTGGCTGCGTTCCCAGGACATGACCGCGGTGGGTGTGTGCCTCCTGCATTCCTATGCCGACGACAGTCATGAGCGACGCGTCGCAGAACTGCTGCGCGAGGAATGTCCGGAGGTCACGGTCTCCCTGAGTTCACAGGTGCTGCGGGAGTACCGCGAGTACGAACGTGCCATGACCACGCTTGTGGACGCTGCCGTGAAACCACGGGTGACCTCCTATCTGCGCGATATCATCGAACGACTGCGTGCCGAGCCCCGCCTGCGGCCCGGTGCGGAACAGCTCGCCCCCGACCCGGCGACGGTTCCCTTCGCCGTGATGCAGTCCAATGGCGGGGTGCGCTCGGCCACCGAGGTCCAACCCAGCACCACGGTGCTGTCCGGTCCGGCGGCGGGGGCCCTCGGCGCGGCGCGCATTGCACGCCGCGCCGGGCTGGACCGGGTCCTCACCCTCGACGGGGGTGGCACCTCCACCGACGTGTGCGTGGTGCTCGACGGGGAGCCGGGACTGACCACGGAAGGAACGATCGGACGGTACCCGGTCAAGGTTCCGATGATCGACATCGGCACCGTCGGTGCGGGTGGGGGGTCCGTTGCCTGGATCTCACCCGAGTCCACACTCAAGGTGGGGCCGCGTTCGGCTGGGGCGATCCCCGGGCCCCTGTGTTATGCCACCGGTGGCACCGAGGTCACGGTGACCGACGCCCACGCCCTTCTGGGCAGGATTCCCCCGCATCTTCTGGGAGGGGAGATGCCACTGGATCTGGAAGCGGCACGGTCCGGGGTAGCCAAACTGGCTGCGGACACCGGGCTGGATCCGCTCTCCGCGGCCCAGGGGATCCTGGAGATCTCCGCCTGGAACCAGGCCAACGCCCTCCGGCGGATCACCGTGCAGCGCGGGCTGGACGTACGGGACTTCCATCTGGCTGCGTTCGGGGGATCGGGCGCGCTGCTGCTGTGCCGACTGATCGATATCCTCGGCCTCGCCGGTGCGGTCGTTCCGCCGGACCCCGGCAACGTCTCCGCCTACGGGCTGCTCAGCGTCGATGTGCGCAGTGACCACGTCCGTACCGCGATCCGGCCGCACTCCGAGGTCACCCCCGAGTGGCTCACCGGTGTGGTGAACGAGCTCACCGAGCAGGCCACCCACGCCCTCACGGTCGAGGGTTTCGCCGAGCACGAGCATCGCTGTGAGCGTGGAGCCGACCTGCGCTACCGGGGGCAGGCCTACGAGGTGCGGGTGCCGGTCCCGGACGGCCCTCTCGACACCCGAGCGATCGAGTGCGTTGCGCAGGACTTTCATGCGGCCCACCGCCGTCGGTACGGATACGACCTGGCCTCGGATCCGGACCAGCAGGTGGAATGGGTGAACCTCCGGGTCGCTGGAATCGGTCCCATCACTCATCCGGAACCGCCACAGCTGACGCAGCGGGAGGGAGACGTCAGCCGCGCCCGGCGTGGTACGCGCCCGGCCTGCTTCGACGCTGCCGCGGGCTTCCGCGAAACGCCCGTGTACTGGCGCGGTGACCTGGCGCCGCAGGACCGGATTCGTGGTCCCGCCATCGTCGAGGAGTTCGGCGCCACCCTGCCCCTGCATCCGGGCTTCACCGCGCACGTCGACCGTTACGGCTCCGTCATCGTCGAGGAGGAGAAGTGAGGGACCCGTCGTCCACGACCGGTACCGCCAACGCCGAGGAGCCGCGGGTCGATCCCGTGTTGTTGGAGATCGTTGCAGGGTCTCTGTCCTCGGTGGAGCAGGAGGTGGAGACCGCGATAGCCCGAACCGCCCGGTCCCCGATGATCCGGGATGCCCATGACTTCCGTGCCGGCATTCACGACAGACAGCTGCGCAAGCTCACCGGGCGTTCCTACTCTGCGCTGGTTCATCCGATCGTGCGGGACTTTCCGCTGGAGACGATGCGGCCCGGCGACGTCTACTTCCACAATGACGTCTACCTGTCCGAAGGAGGGATCGGGCACCTGCCCGACCTGTGTGTCACCGTCCCCGTGTTCGCGCCGCCCAGCACGGGAACAGCCACCGCAACCACGAACTCGGGCCCGGACCCCGGGGACGTGGTCGCCTTCGTCCAGGCATTCGGGCACCACGATGACATCGGTGGTGCGTGCCCCGGATCCATGCCCTCGGGGGCCACCTCCGTCTACGAGGAGGGTCTGATGGTTCCCCCCATCAAGCTGTGGGACCAGGGCGTGGTCAACGAGGCGGCGCTACGCATCATGACTCGGAACTCCCGCATGCCCGACTCCTTGGCCGCGGACCTGGACGCCGAGTGCTCCGCCTGCATCATGGGGGCTCGGCGCCTCGCCGAGCTGTTTCAACGCTATGGCCGACACCAGGTCGAGGACTGTTTCGAGGCGTTGTTGCGCCGCACCACGCAGACCTACCGCACCGAGATCCTGGCGCGGATTCCGGACGGCACCTACGTCTGGGAGGATTACGCCGAACACGACGGGGTGGACCCGCCGCGCCTACACATCCAGCGGATCACGCTGACCAAGACGCCGCAGAAGCTACATCTGGACTTCAGCGGCACTTCGCCGCAGGCCCGCGGGCCGATCAACCACTGTGCCGACTATGCCGACGGCAATTTCCTCAAGAAGTGGCTGGCCCCGATCCTGCGGAACCTTGCCGATACTCCGGAGCGGATGGCCGAACTGGATGTCAACGAGGGTGTGGTCCCCCTCATCGACATGACCTTCCCGGAGAAGGGAACCCTGCTCACCCCGGAGTTTCCGGCGCCGACCAACGCCCGCACCTTCGTTATTCTTCGGCTGCTCGGAGTGTTCGCGGGTGTGCTCGCCAAGGCGGTGGCGGGTCGCATGCCGGCCGACCAGGAGACCATCCGCTACACCGGTCTACACGGGGTGGACGCCGAAGGGCGGCACTACCTGATGCGTGAGGTTCTCGGTGGGGGTTCGGGAGGGCGTTACTACGCGGACGGGGAGGACACCATCCACGTGGTGCCCGACTCACGCAACCTGCCGACCGAGTTCACCGAGTCCCGGTTTCCGCTGCGGGTGGAACGGCTCGGCCTGGCCGTGGACTCCGGAGGACCTGGCCGGTACCGCGGCGGCTTGGGGTATGAGAAACACATACGCGCTCTGCGCGACGCCACCTTCATGTCGGTTGCGGACCGTACGATCCTGAGCTGTTGGGGAGTCAACGGGGGGCGAGCCGGCCATCCCTTCCGGGTGACGATCGACCCGGGAGGCCCCAACGAGCGGGAGATGCCGGGGCTGGTGGACGACGAGCCGGTGCGCGCCGGCGAGGTGATCCGCATCCGCACCACTGGGGGAGGCGGGTGGGGCGACCCCCTGGATCGGGAGGAGTGGCGCGTCGAACGGGACGTGCGCCAGGGAAAGGTGTCCGTGACCGCGGCATACGAGGACTATGGTGTCGTGCTCGTTGCCGACTCGGGGGCTGTTCGGCCATCGGAACACGGGGAGTCCGGTTTCGACACCGCGGCTGCGGGAAGACAGCTTCGTGTTGACGGGCAAGCCACCCAGAACCGCCGCGAGTGGTTGCGGGCACGTACAGCGGACGCGCAGGATCGTCCCTTCTTCGACCGGGGGCCTGGCTTCCCGAGCCTGGCCGGGGGGCTCCAGGCAGCGGAGGTGGACATGCGATGACACACAGCCGTGGCGCACGGTGAGAACTGTCGGTTCTTGGCGAGTCCTGCCATATCCGCAAGGGTTCTTCGGTCAGTCTCGCTGGGGAGGTGACAGCACGTGTGTCTCTAGGATCTCCGGACGTAGACCCAAGGGGGTGATCCGATGACCGAGTCACACCGCGTTGTGGTCGCACTCGGCGGGAACGCCATGACGGCGCCGGACGGCCAGGCCAGACCCGAGGACCAGCGTAAGGCGATCGCCGCCGCCGTCGAACCGATTGCTGAGGTGATTTCCGGTGGCACCGAGGTTGTCCTCACACACGGAAACGGACCCCAGGTCGGCAACCTGCTGGTGAAGAACGAGATCGCAGCCGACGTGGTTCCGCCCGTGCCCCTGGACTGGTGTGGCGCGCAGACACAGGCGACCATCGGCTACACCCTCTCCGGTGCTCTGGAGGACGCTCTGGCGCGTCGCGGGGTACGCCGGTCCGTTGCGGCATTGGTGACGCGGGTTCGGGTGGACGCCGAGGATGCGGCTTTCCAGAACCCGGACAAACCGATCGGACGCTATGTCGAGGCCGGGGAGGCGGCGCGCCACAGCGCCCGGGGCCAGCACTGGGTCGAGGTTGCAGGACGCGGCTGGCGCCGGGTCGTACCCTCGCCCGAGCCACAGGACATTCTGGACGCCGGTGCGGTCAGGGCGCTGCTCGCCGCCGGGATCGTTCCCGTTGCGGCGGGTGGGGGTGGGATCCCCGTTGCCTTTGGAGCGGACGGCAGCGGTGTGGGGGTCGAAGCCGTGCTGGACAAGGATCGCACGGCGGCTCTGTTGGCCCGCGTCGTCAACGCGGACACTCTGGTCATTGCTACGGATGTTCCCGGTGCGGTGATCCACCGGGGCTCCCCGCAGGAGCAGCAGATCGGTCACACCACCCCGGAGCAGCTGCGGGAGTACGCCCGCGCCGGGCACTTCGACGCCGGAAGTATGGGACCCAAGGTGCAGGCCGCCGACCGCTTCGTTTCCCACGGGGGACAGCGGGCAGTGATCACCTCGCTGGATCAGCTGGCCGCCGGACTCGCGGGCACGGCGGGCACGATCGTCTCCTGAGTCAACCACATCCACGCACGGCCAGCCGATTGCTGGCTCCAGCCGTTCCGCACCAACCGACACCGCGCCCCAACCACCCCCAGTCGTCCCAGACCGAAGGGAGCCCCATGCCCGGGCCAGTAGAGGTACACAAGGTAGCCATCGAGAGCGTGACGGACGCCTCCGGGCTCGAACGGCTCATCGACGATGGGGTGTTCGCTGCCGATGACGTCCTGGCCGTGATCGGCAAGACCGAAGGAAACGGCGGGGTGAACGACTACACTCGGATCCTCGCCGATCGTGCGTTCCGTGAGGTACTGACCGCTCGGGGGAGTCGCACGGAGGCCGAGGCCGCGCAGGTCCCGTTGGTCTGGTCCGGGGGGACCGACGGGGTGCTCTCCCCCCACGCGACGGTGTTCGCCCGAGCCCCCTCCGGCCGGTATGCGCCCAGCCCAGAGCCACGCCTGGCGGTGGGGATCGCCATGAGCGAGGCGATCCGCCCCGAGGACATCGGACGTCCCGCCATGGTTCGTACCGTTGCGGCCGGAGTGCGACAGGCCATGGCCACGGCCGGAATCACCGACCCCGCCGATGTGCACTACGTGCAGACCAAGACACCGCTACTGACCCTGGAGACGATCACCGACGCGCACCAGCGGGGCCACGACGTCGTCACGACCGACACCCTCACGTCCATGGACATCTCCAATTCCACCACGGCGTTGGGGATTGCCACGGCCCTGGGGGAGATCGACGAGCCGAGTGCGGAGCAGATCCACAGTGACCTGTCGCTGTACTCCTCCGTGGCGTCGTGTTCCTCTGGGGTGGAGCTGGACCGGGCCCAGATCGTGGTCGTCGGCAATGTCCGGGGGATCGGGGGCCGCTTCCAGGCGGGGCATGGTGTGATGCGGGACGCGCTCGACGCCGAGGGGATCTGGAGCGCGATCGCGTCGGCGGGACTGAAACTGGGGGAGCGGCCCCGGCCCGAGGATCTCGGCGACCGTCTGGTGAACGTCTTCCTCAAGTGCGAGGCCGACCCCACGGGGAGGGTGCGGGGGCGCCGCAACATCATGCTGGACGATTCCGACGTCCACTGGCACCGGCAGATCAAGGCGACCGTCGGCGGGGTGAGTGCCGCGGTCACGGGGGACCCGGCGGTGTTCGTATCTGTCGCTGCCGTCCACCAGGGACCGTCCGGTGGGGGAACGGTGGCCGCTGTGGTCGACCATGGGCCACTGGACTGACCCGCTCCGGAACCGGCGTTGGCCCTGGGGCTCACGGTGGGCGCCGTTGGCGGGCTCAGCGGTGCCGGGCCGGTGTGGTTCGGTGATCACACCGGCCCGGTTAGGTTCGGAACATGGGTATTCGACATGTGGCACTGTTTCGCTGGCTGCCGGACACCACCCCTGAGCAGGTGGCTGAGGTGGAGCGACGGCTCGGTGAGCTGCCGGGGCAGATTCCCGAGCTTCGGGCCTATGCCTTCGGTGCGGACGTGGGCGTCTCCACCGGAAATTTCGACTTCGCCGTGGTCGCCGACGTCGACGATGTGGACGGCTTCCGCGCTTACCGTGACCATCCCGAACATCAGAAGGTCCTCGGCGTGATCTCTGCGTTACTGGCGGAGCGGGCAGCGGTTCAGTTTCCGATCACGCGCTGACGGAGCCTATGCATAGATCGTGTTCTGGATTTCCTGTGTTTTCCTGGTTGGCAGGATCTACTTGCGGTAGAACACGTTTCAACTGTACTGTCGGGGTCATGCTGGCCCGGTAGGGGCGCTTTGGCGCCGGACGGCCATGCTGTGAACGCGCCACCCGCCGGAGATGGATCGCGCCCCGTCTTCGGCGGGTGACGCCTCCCGCGCCCCACAGGCTGGGCTGCTGTCACCTCAGGAGGCGGGACATCTCCCGAATGGTGGGGCATGGCCAACGCAGCATGCAGCAACCGCAGCGACGAACCAGCCCGGACGGATCACTGCTGATCCCACCACCGTCGCGTGGCCGGTGCAGACTCAGCAGACCGCGGCAGAGTTCGGCGAGAACGCTGACCTCGTTTCGGGCATTGGCGTAGAAGGCGAGGTCGTTGACACGTAGGAGGCTGTCCTCGCGGGCCTCTTCGGTGGGAATCCCCACCGTCTCCGGATCCCACGGCACGGCCCGGGCCGCCCGATCGGTCATCCCCTCGACATACAGGCACAGGCGTTCGTACTCGTCCGACCGGTTGGGTGCGGACGCGGCTCCCGCGAACGACATCGCCGCCCCCTCCGCTTCGTTGAACGCGTCTCGTGTTTCGATGGCCACGTATTGTCGCGCCCGATGGCCGTCGGAAGCGATGGGGCGCGCCGTGTGTCGAAGCATTATTGCCCCGGTTGCAGACAAGGGCACGGGTTGTCCCGGGGGGCTGGGGACAACCCGTGCTTTCGGGGCGGACGGAGAAGGGGTAGTCGCCGTCGCGCGCTGATGGTCCGTTGTCTGGGGGCGTGTCGTCAGTGGCGACCGGTGTTCGCTATCCGCAACCTCCTCCACAGGTGCAGGAGCCACCGCTCTGGCACCCACAACCGCAGTCGGGACCGCAGCCGCACCCGCCCAGGAGCGGGATAACCCATTCTGAGCCCAGCATCGTTCCTCCCTGACCGTGCGGCCATCCTGGCAGGCATGCGCAGTGGCACGCGTTCCGGAGGCTGTCCGGGGTCCGTGCCGCTCGCTGACCCGTCACAATGAGTGAAACTCGTTCGTGTCGGTGAGACAACCCCCGTGGCCACTTCCGGTAAATCGGCGCTGCTCGGGTTTGTACTGATGCGTCACCGAGCAGGACTACTGGTTACCCGGAGTTGCCGTCCGCTGCGATGCCGGCGGGATCGAGCCGGGGCCGCGCCCCCGGGAACGAAGCTCGGCAAACGGCCCCGGGACGCGGGACAGCTGCCTGGGAGTGCCCCGCTGGCGGACCTGTCCCCGGTCGAGAACCAGCACCTCGTCGGCGGCATCCACGCCCGCCACCGCATGGGTCGCCAGCAGGACAGTGCGGTCGGCGCCCCGGTGGGCCGGATGCACCAGCTCGCTGAGGAGCTGCGTTGCGAGCTTCGGTGGTAGCCCTCGGGTCGGCTCGTCCAGCACCAGGATTTCTGGCTCGGACAGGAGCGCACGGGCGAGGAGGAGCCGGCGCCGTTGCCCCCCGGACAGGCCCCGGCCCAGTTCCCCGACCTCGGTCTCCCACCCCTGTGGCAGGCTCTCGATCCAATCCAGGAGCCGCGCCCGTCGTGCCGCGTCCCGGAGCTGGGGCCAGTCCGCGTCGGGGCGCGCCAGCAGCAGATTGGCGCGGATCGTCGTCGTGAAAATATGCGCATCGTCCGTCAGGCCTCGGGCGTACCCGGCTATCGCGGCTCCACCCGGGTACACCCCGGCCGATGTCCGCAGCAGGACATCTCCGTGTGTGGGGATGACCTCCCCACACACGGTGCGCAGCAGGGTGCTCTTACCCGAGCCGCTGGCACCGACCACCACGACACTGCGTCCGGGGGTCAACCGCAGATCCACCTGGTCGAGTACCGGCGGGGACTGGGCGTCGGTCCCGTCCCCGTCTGCGCGGACGGTTACCCGGCGGACCAGGAGTTCGGCGAATGGCCCGCTCGGCGCCGGTGCTGGTGGGGCGGACACCGGGCACAGAGCGGTGGCCAGGCGACGGAGAGCGGGCAGGGAACGGGCCCAGACCCGGCCCGCTTCCGGGAGGGGAGCGGCGGTCTCCATGCAGGCCAGGGACGTCAGGGCCAGGACGGCAAGAGTGACGGTGCCACCGCCCGGACCAAGGTCGGTGGAGCGTGTGCCGGCCACGAGCACACCAACCACGGTGAGTCCACTACACAGCTGGCTCAGTGTCCCCAGGGCGGCGGCGTGCCAGGCGGCCCGGCGATCGATCCGCGCGAGCTGATCGATGCGTTGGTTCGCGACCGTCTCATGGTCCCGGTCGGCGTCGCCGGTGGTCAGATCCTCGGCCCCACGTAGAAGATCCAAACCGCACGCGGCGAGTTCGGTGCGGCGCCGCCACGCGGACCGTCCGATCCGAAAGTCCCACCATCCGGCGGCGATGGGCAGCACGCCGGCCGACAGGAGGAGGCCCACCGCCAGGACCGCCCCGGCAGCCGGGGCGACCCCTCCGACGATTGGCACCGTAACCAGCCCCACCACCAGCGTGATCGTCGCGGGCAGTAGGACGCGCAGCAGCGTTTCGTGAACCGCGTCCACATCCTGGACCAGGCGCGTGTGGCGCTCCGAGAGATCTCCGTCTCCCGGCCCGGAGGAGACGTGCGACGGCACGGCTTCCGCATCCCGCCCCCGATCCACCATCCGTCCGTAGACGACCCCCCTCAGCTCGGCGAGGACCCGCAGGGCGGCATCGTGGCCGGTAATCCGCTCCACATAGCGCAGCCCACCGCGGGCCAATGCCAGACCGCGTACCGCCACCACGGCGAGCATCAGCGCGTCGATGGCCGGCTGTTGGGCGGCGCGGGCAATGAGCCAGGCAGCGACCGCCAACAGGGAGACCCCTGCCAGTTGGGTTCCCACTCCGGTGACGCCGGCACGCACCAGACCGAGCCAGTGCGGGCTCAGCACGGGGATGAGACGAGCTACCACGACCCTGAGCGTGGGGGGGTCCTCACTCCCCATGGTCGGGGACACCGTCGGAAATGCGCGCTGTGGTGGAGATGTCGGCACGGGTTCCCCTCTCCCCGGCGGTGTGGTGACTGGACTGGGGCGGCGGCTGGCAGGCGGACGCGGACACTGTTCCCGCGGAGAGCCACAGCACGCGGTCCACGGCCGAGAGCAGGACTGGGCTGTGTGCGGCGATGATTGTTCGTCGATGCTGTGCCAGGGCCCGAACCGTACGGTGCACGGCGGTCGCGGTGGCGGTGTCGAGCCGGGCGGTGGGCTCGTCGAGAAGGGCCATGCGGGCCTCGCGGTAGTACGCGCGTGCGATGGCGACCCGCTGTAGTTGTCCGGCGGACAGTGCTCGCGTGTGGCTGCCGAGCCTGGCCTCCAGACCGGGGGTGTCGACCAGCTCTCCGGCCTGGGCCGCCTCCAGCGCCCAGACCACCCGATTGCGGTCCACGCCCAGGTCAGTGGGCACGGATTGTGGCCGCAGTGCCACGTTGGCCGCCAGCGTGTCCGTGAACAGATGCGGATGCTGCGGGACCAGGGCCAGCTGCGCGCGCCACGCATGAGGATCCAGCGACGCCAGGTCCACCCCGTCCACGAGGACCCGGCCGGAGGTGGGGGTGACCCGCCCTGCGAGCAGACGCAGCAGAGTGCTCTTGCCCGCCCCACTCGCCCCCGCGAGCGCAATGGTGTGGTCCGCGGGGAGCTGCACACTGACTCGATCCAAGGCCGGTGCGTGCCGCTGCGGATAGCAGACCGTCACCCGGTCCAGTTGGATCGTGGCGTGGGAGGCATCCGGAACCCGGGGATTCGTGTAGGCGGCTCCCCGAGGCCAGGGCGCCTCGACTGGCCGAGTCGCCCCCGCGGGCAGGATGCGGTCCGTGGCGCCACGCGCGTCCGCGGCGGTGTGGAAGGCACTTCCCAGGGCACGTAGCGGGAGAAATGCCTCGGGGGTGAGCAGGAGAACCACCAGACCCACCTGGAGCGAGACCGTACCGTCCAACAGGCGCATCCCCAAGGGGACCGCGACCAGCGCCACCGCCAGGGCCGCCACCAGCTCCAGTACCATCGCCGAGAGGAACGCGATGCGCAACACAGACATGCTCGTGGTGCGAAACTCCTGTGCACTGCGGCGAACCTCATGGACCTGATTCCGGTCCCGGCCGAAGGAGCGCAGTGTCGCCAATCCGGCCAAGGCGTCCAGGAAATGGCCTCCGAGACGGTCCAAAGCACGCCACTGCCGGTGGGTGGCGGTGGTCGTGTGCCAGCCCACGAGGGCGCCCAGGATCGGGATCAGAGGCAGTGTCAACGCGACGGTCAGTGCCGATGCAGGGTCGATACGGGCCAGCCAGACCACCACGGCCAGGGGGAGGACAGCCGCCGCGACCAGCTGGGGCAGATAGCCCGTGAGGTAGGGGTCGATCATGTCCACGCCCCGGGTCATCAGGGTCACCCGACTCCCGTCGTCGGTGACCTCAGCGTCACCTTCCGCCCCGGACTCACAGTCCGCGCCCATCCCGACCGTCGGTGCCTCCATGGGGGTGACACCCTGGAGTAGATGCCTGCGCAGCCGACGCCGTACCCGCGCCGATCCGCACCCCGAGACGAGGATGTTCGCGCCGCTCAGCGTGGCTCGCAGTACCACGATCACGCCCAGCCAGCCCAGCACGGACGCGTCTGGGCCAGCGATCGCGGTAGCGAGGAGCTCTGCCTGGGCGATCGTCGCCGCGGCCGTACCCACGGCGATGACAGCCAGAAGCGGAAGGTGCCAGCGGGAGAGCGGCAGGCGACGCAGCAGTGCGACCGGGGATTGGTGACCGCCCCGGGCCGGGCCAGCGGTGGGTCCCGTACTCAACCGAAGAATCCCGTCGACACCGACGAGGCATGACCGTTCCTCCCGGAGGAGGGAACGCCGGCCGCGGGCGTCGTGCGACCACGCTGGGTGTCACGGTGCAGCAACCTGTAGAGCCACACCTGCCCGAGGATCATAAGCGGGACGGCCGGGGCCACGTTGATCCACACGAGGCTGAGGGTGGCCGGTTCCGGAGAGAGCCCCGGCAGGTGTACCGCGGCGAAGGGAATCGCGGCCCCGAGCCCGAGGGTGATCCCGGAAACATGGTGGGACCACCAGGGGCCCATGCGAGTGGTCGCCGGAAGGAGCAGCACAACCAGAACAGCGACCAGACCGAGGGTAAGGATCGGCCGGTCCGGGGCTGCAAGATGGCCTGTCCCGACGGCCGCGCCTCCGATGGCGCCGGTCGTGGTCGCCAGCGCAGCCACAAGTGCGGCTCGTGCAAGCCACCGGGTCGACTGGCCGGATATGTCCGCCGCGATAGCGCCCGTGTCCGTCGGTGGCGCGGCATCCACAGCAGGCGACCCAGGGGTGGGGTCGCCAGCGACGTCACGCGACTCCGGCGGGTCTCCGGCCGGTATGATCAACCGCTCGGTGCCGTAGGCGGCGCCGCGGAGCGCGAACAGGACGATGAGTACCACGGCGTAGCCCACCGCCAGGAGGGAGACCGCCGTACCGTGACTGAGGACCCCACCCAGGAACAGCCCCCACGCTCCCGCGAGTATCCAGCTACCTGCGGTGATCGCATGCTCCCAGAACCGGCGCCAGCTCGCGTTCGGAAGGCGAGCCCACAGCCACAGGCCAGAATCCCGCAGCACCCAGCCGCCGAGCAGCGCCAGCAGGACGGGCCACGACCAGGAGAGAAGATCGGACTTGAGCTCGGGGAAGACTCCGGCGACGACACCGATCGTGGCCACGAGCCACACCTCGGTCCCCAGGAACAGGGGCGCCATGGCCCGGACGCAGCGGCGACGTTCCTCGGGGTGGGAGCAGGTGTGCGGTAGCAGCATCCCCACCCCGATGTCACAACCGGCCAGGATGAAGTAGCCCAGGGCCAGAACGGTCAGAAGGAGTACGGCGAGGTGTTCCATGGCGGCCATCTCGTCTCGGTCGGGTCCGTTGACGACAACAGTGCGTGCGGATCAGTAGCTGGGGCGGGGTGGCGGCGCCGTGGAGCCCTCGACCGGTGCCGCGAGGGGCCCGTGGTCGGGGCCGAGGCGGGCGTAGCGCAGGAGTAGCCAGTAGGTGATACTGACCAGCGCAGCGAAGGCCCCGGTGAACAGCGTGAACGACAGGAGCGCCATCCCGGGGGAGAGGTTGGTCGCCCCCTCGGCGGTGGGAAGGTGGTGCACCACGACCCACGGCTGGCGTCCCAGCTCCCGGGATAGCCACCCGAAGAGACTCGCCATCAGGGGAAGGAGCGGCCCGGCAAGGAGCGCTACCTGGAGCCGCGGGGCATGCTCGAGACGGCGGGCGAGCCACATCAGCAGCCCCGCGATCACGAGGAGTGCCGACGCCAGCCAGCACAGCATCATGAGGTACAGCGGCACGGGGGCATAGGAGCTGTGGCCCTCCTCCAGACGTTCGATCTCGCCCGGACTGAGCGTGTCCCCACTGGTGGGTGGGACGCTCTCGACGATCATCGGGAACTGCATCCCACCGGAGACGAAGGTTGGGAGCAGTGCCAGGGCGGCCAGGGCGATGCCGACCCGCAGTCCCCGAGTGAATATCCGGTCCGGATCGTACGACCGGCGCAGGTGGTAGGAGCTCACCGCGGCCAGAAAGAGTCCACCGAGCAGCAGCGCCCCGAAGGAGATATGGGCGAATGCGCTGGTCGCTGCCGGGTTCGTGAGGAGTGCGGTCGCGTCGGTGAGGACGGCGACACCGTCGCGCATCTCGAAGCCCACAGGGTTCTTCAGGAAGCCGTTAGCGACCAGAACCCAGTAGGCCGAGGCGTAGGCGGTGGCCGTGACGACCAGAAAGGTCGCGAGATGAGCCCAACGGTTCATCCGCTCCCAGCCGAAGATCCACAGGGCCAGGAATGTGGACTCGACGAAGAACGCCACGAGGGTCTCCACGGCCAGGGGGGCACTGAAGACGTTCCCGAACACGTGGTTCAGCCCGCCCCAGTTCGTCGCGAGTTGGAGCTCCATGACCAGTCCGGACAGGATTCCCATCCCATAGTTGACGACGTAGAGGCCTCCCCAGAACCGCACCGCGCGCATCCTCGCCGGATCGCGGCTCAGTGTTGCGCGGAGCTGGGTGATCAGGATGACCGGAGCCAGCCCCAGCGTCAGGGCGACGAACATGAAGTGGACGCTTGCGGACACAGCGAACTGCAACCGCAACACCAGGAGTGCGTCTTCCAGCACGTGGCTCCCCTCGCAACGACGGACCGGCATCTGGTCCGTGTGTAGGCACTCACCTGGCAGGGGTGGGGCAATGTGCCCCAACGCAGTAGCCCGCTGCCGTGTCCAGACTGGACGGACGAACGCAAGGGATACATCGCCCTGGTGGCGGCCGCTGGCCTACCCCTCGCGGCCGATAACGCGGTGACGTCTACCTCGGCAGGAGTAGGGGAGCTGGCGGACTGCTGAGCCCTACCGGCCGCGTGTGTCGGTATCGCCTACTTGGGCCCTCATCCGCGCCAGTAGTCGAGGAGGAGAGCCGACAGGAGGATGACCGCGCCGACGATCCCGGCGGGCGACAGCGCCTCACCCAGCAGGAGTACGGCCAGGACCATGGCGGTCAGTGGCTCCAGGATGACGGCCAGGGCCGCCGCGGTCGCCGGTGCCGTGCGCAGCCCCGAGAAGTAGGCGAGGTAGGCGGCCGCCGTGGGCAGTATCGCCAGGTAGGCCAGGGCCGCCACGGCCGTCGGCGTTGCGGTGAGGCCCATGCCGAAACCCAGCCCGAGTGGCAGCAACGCCAGACCGCCGAGGAGGCATCCGACGGCAGTGACCGTCAACGAGTCCAATCCCGGGATCGTGTGGCGGTTGGTGAGCGTGAGCAGCGTGAACGCCAGTCCGGCCAGCAGAGCACACCCCACACCGAGGGCGAGCTGTCCCGGCGGCACATCACCGCCGGGAGAGCCCACCAGTAGGGACAGGCCGATGAGGGCCAGTGTGATCGCGCTCGTCAGGCGGGCTCCTGGCCAGCGGTGGTCCTGGAGACAGGTGCCCAAGGTGACCAGCACCGGAACACTACCGATGGTCAGCAGGGTGGCGAGACTGACGGAGGTTGCCTCGATCGCGGCGAAGTAGCCGGCCTGGAACACCGCGAGAGACACCCCGGCCAGCAGCAGGCGGCGCAGTACCCGCCCAGTCCGGGGAACGGTGTGCAGTCGTCCCAGAACCAGTAGGACCAGGCTGGTCAGGAGCCCGCCCCCCAGGAGACGGTAGGCGGCAGTGCCGAACGGATGCACCTCACCTGTGGTCAGCACCAGGGAACCGGCGATACCCCCGGTTCCCCAGAGAATCCCGGCGGTAACAACGAGGAGCAGCCCCCGGGCGCGACTCCGGTGGGGCGAACCGGCCGCCGCGGGGTGCGGTCGTGGGGAGGCGGCGGGCGAGGACACGAACGTTCTCCAGCGCTGGAACGCGAACACGGGTGGGCTTGGTGCCAGGACGAAATGCCGCGAGAACCCTCGGGCGCGGGTACCGCCCCGATCAGGTTCGCGGCGGGGAAGTGGCGTACCGACGCCGGTGACGATCTACGTGGACGACCCTACCCCGTTCGCAGATACATCGGAAGGTGGGATGAGAATCGACGCGGTGGTCCGTACCCGGGAAAAGGTGGCCCGCGGCTCGGCCATACTGGCAGACATGCCACACAGTGCCGAGGACAACGGGGACGGGGACACGACGGTAGCCCGACGCACGCTCGACATCATGCAGGACGCGGACCGTCCGCGGGCCTGGCACCTCGTCGTCGACGGTACGCCTCAGTCTCACGTCGACCTGGACGATCCGACCCACCTGGAGTTCGAGTACGTGCGCCGGATGGGCCATGTTCTGAACCTGGCCGCGCCCCCCGGGCAGCGCCTGGCGGTTTTTCACCTCGGCGCAGGAGCACTGACGCTGGCCCGCTACCTGGCCGCCACGCGACCGGGGTCGCGCCAACGCGCCGTGGACAACGACGCGGAGCTGGTCGAGCTGGTCCGACGCGAGCTGCCCTGGGAACGACGCTCCGGGATCCG
The DNA here is from genome assembly GCF_031628175.1 of Lipingzhangella rawalii. Taxonomy (NCBI): domain Bacteria; kingdom Bacillati; phylum Actinomycetota; class Actinomycetes; order Streptosporangiales; family Nocardiopsidaceae; genus Lipingzhangella; species Lipingzhangella rawalii. Next base: position 640,456 of record NZ_JAVLVT010000003.1, read on the forward strand.
GGTGGGTATCGAGGATGCCCGCGCCTGGCTGCACAGCCGAGGGGCGGACACGGCCGATGTGGTCATCGCGGATCTGTTTCAGGGAGCCCGTACTCCGGCCCACCTCACATCGGTGGAATTCGTGGCCGAGGTGGCTCGGGTCCTGCGCCCGGGAGGCGTCTACCTGTCCAATGTCGGTGACGGGCATGGGCTCACCTACGCCCGCCGGCAGGTTGCGACCCTGTCCAGCGTGTTTCCTGAGCTCTCCCTCATCGCCGAGCCGGGCGTCCTGCGGGGGCGGCGGTTCGGAAATCTGGTGCTGGTGGCGAGCCAGAGCCCGTTGCCGGACCGGGAACTGGGGCGACGGCTCGCCAGCGATCCGCAGCCCGCGCGCCTTCTCGACGGTGGTGAACTCGCCCGTTTCGCCGTCGCGGCACGGGTCGTCCATGACGGCAACGCCACGGATTCCCCGGTTCCGCCGCACAGCACCTTCGTGCGCTGACGGCCCCGTACGGGCGTGCGGCTGCGCCTGGTCCCTCCGCCCGCTAGCCTGGGTGTTTCGTGAACTCTCACCGCCCCACAAGACGACTGAGGAGTGGCCGTGCTGCGGATGTCGACCCTGTTCCTGCGTACGCTGCGGGAGGATCCGGCGGACGCCGAGGTGCCCAGCCATAAGCTCCTCGCTCGGGGCGGATACGTGCGCCGCGCCGCCCCCGGTGTCTACTCCTGGCTGCCGTTGGGCAAGCTCGTGCTGGAGAACGTCACCGCCGTGGTGCGCGAAGAGATGAATCGCATGGGGGGCCAGGAGGTGCTGCTGCCCGCGCTTCTGCCCCGGGAACTGTACGAGACCTCCGGCCGGTGGTCGGAGTATGGCGACCTGCTGATGCACCTGGTCGACCGCAAAGGTGCGGACTACCTGCTCGCCCCCACGCACGAGGAACTGTTCACCCAGCTCGTCAAGAGCGAGTACTCCTCGTACAAGGACTTCCCGGTGATCCTGTACCAGATCCAGGAGAAGTTCCGCGACGAGGCCCGCCCACGGGCCGGAATCCTGCGGGGCCGGGAATTCCACATGAAGGACGCCTACTCCTTCGACGTTGATGATTCCGGCCTGGAGGAGTCCTACCGCAAGCACCGGGACACCTACATGCGGATCTTCGACCGGCTTGGTCTGCGCTATGTGATCGTCTCGGCCATGTCCGGTGCGATGGGTGGGTCCAAGTCCGAGGAGTTCCTGGCCGAGACCCCCGTCGGGGAGGACACCTTCGTTCGCAGCACCGACTCCGATTTCGCCGCCAACGTCGAGGCTGTGCAGACCCCCGCACCCACACCCAAGCGCGTGACGGGGCTGCCCGACGCGCAGGTGCACCACACCCCGGACACGCCCACCATCGAGACCCTCGTGGACTATCTCAACGTCCACGAGGTCCGTCCCGGACACACCTTCACTGCTGGCGACACCCTCAAGAACGTTCTGGTCAAGATTCGCCAACCGGGCAGTGACAAGTGGGAGATCGTCGGGGTGGGCGTTCCCGGCGACCGGGAGGTCGACATGAAGCGGCTGGAAGCCGCGTTCGACCCGGCCGAGGTGTCCCTACTGGAAGAGGAGGACTTCACGGCCCACCCGTTCCTGGTGAAGGGCTACGTGGGGCCCGCGGGTCTCCAGAACAACGGCCTGCGCTACCTCGCCGATCCGCGTATCGCCCCGGGAACCCGGTGGGTGACCGGAGCCGACCGTGCAGACCACCACGTCGTCGACCTGGTCTGCGGGCGGGACTTCACCCCGGATGGCACCGTCGAGGCAGCCGAAGTCCGCGAAGGAGATCCCTCCCCGGACGGGCACGGCACCCTGTACACCGCGCGTGGTATCGAGATCGGTCACGTATTCCAGCTGGGCCGCAAGTACACCGACGCTTTCGAACTGGACGCCCTCGGCCCGGACGGCAAACCGAAGCGGATCACCATGGGCTCCTACGGCATCGGAGTGTCCCGGGTGGTCGCCGCCATCGTCGAACAGCACCACGACGACCGCGGTATTGTCTGGCCCCGTTCGGTCGCCCCCGCCGACGTCCACGTCGTCGGAACCGGCAAGGGCGACCAGGTGGAGGTGGCCCTGCGTCTTGGCTCCGAGCTCGAAGCCCGCGGCCTTCGGGTGCTGGTCGACGACCGGCCTGGGGTGTCCCCCGGCGTGAAGTTCACCGATGCGGAACTGCTGGGTGTTCCCACCACCCTGATTGTTGGCAAGGGATTGGCCAACGGGATGCTCGAGCTGCGGGACCGCCCCAGTGGCGACCGCGTGGAGATCGCCCTGGATGATGCGGTGGACCAGGTCGTGGCGGCGGTCAGCGACTAGGGAGTGTTTCTTGAACGCTTTCGGATGAGGGAGCGGCTCTCCAGGGCGAGGTCTCGCAAGCCGATGTGCGAACGGCATCCTGGTTTTGGCTGTGTGCGCGCATCGGCGCAGCGAGCGTCGTCCTGGGAGACGCGAGCCCGAAATGGTTCAAGAAACAGGACCTAGGTCGCGGTGGGTGCAGCAGTGCGGCGGGGGCACGGTTCCCCCGGGGACAAGGCTCGCCGCGCCGATGTGCTCGGACAGCCGCATGCTGTTGGCGCATCCGGCGTGGGTGTCCCCGCCCGCTCCCGGATGCGAAAGCGTGCACGCGACACTCCCTGGCCCACGCTGCGTGGTCGCCGCGACGCCGGCAGGACCGGGCCGGGGAAGCGGTGAGGGGCCGTCGGGGTCTCAGGCGGGCTGGTCCTGTTCCGGATAGCCGGGAAAGGCCGGCAGGGTTGGCGTTGGTTCCCACTGGAGGCGACGGACGGTGGCCTCCTGAAGCGCGATGCATGCCAGAGTGCGGACGGTTTCGTCCGTGGCCGCGGCAAGCTGTAGATAGGCCTCACACACGTCCCGCTCCAGCTCCGTAGCGAAGACACGGAGGTCGACCTCGTCGGGGGATCCACCCTCGTCCGTGGGCAGTGGGTAGCCGGGTTCCGCCGGGACGGGTTCCGCGCCCTGGTCCAGGACCGCGTCGCGAAGTGCGTCCCGCCAGTGGCGATGTTCGTCGAGGGCCGTTGCCGCGTGTCCACGGTCGGGTTCCTCGGCGGTGGCGCCCACGAACCCGTATCCGTGGACCGCCGCGTGTTCGGATGCCAGGGCCGTGTTCAGCGCCTCCACGAGACTGGGTGCATCCGGCTCGGCCACGGCTCACCTCCCTTCGGCCAGCAGTTGGGCATATCCGGCGGCGGCCGCCCCGAGGCTGGCGAGGAGCTGCGCCAGTCCCGGGTCGGTCACCTGCCCGGCCCGGCGCAGGTGTGTGGTCGCGGCATCCTCCGCAGCGACACGCAGTGCGCTGCGGGAGCCGCCATCGTCGGTGCTCGGCGGTGTGGCTGTGGTCTCGGTCGGGCGTTCGGGGGGCGCGGTTTCCCCGGAAGGGTCGGTCGTTGCGGGAGTGTCCGCGGGAAGTCGTTCCCGGAGCGCGGTCAGATGGCGCTGGTGCGCATCGGCTGCCGAGGTGAGCAGCGTCTCATCCTCCTCATCCATGGCCTCCTCTCGCAGGGCCTCGCAGTGGTCGAGGAGCCGTTGTTCGACCGCGATCGCCCCCAGCACGGCGCTCGCTTCCGGGGTGATCGAACGCGGGTGCCACCCCTGCTCCCGGTGCTCCCGGCACCCAGCCCCGACCACCGCAGCGCCCGCCAGTGCACCCAGCAGCACCGTGCGACGGCGCACGGCCTCCCAACGCATCCAGGTCCTCCTTCCAACCCCGCACATCCTTGCACAGGGGCGGTGGTCCAGACTCGGTCACGCCGGGTGACCCCCCGCCACCGAGGGCGCCCCGGGGAGTGTCATCGCAGCCAGCAGCGCGGGCGGACACGCAGTGGCCCGCACGCCAGATACTCTTGGTGTCAACCGCTGCCGTGATCACGACAGTGCCTCGCCCCGAGAATCGGGGACCATGCCGCAGGCTCCAGGACAAGTACAAGGGAGAAGGTCAATGGACGCGCAGAACCGGCGGGACCGACTCACACAGCTGCTGGAGCCGGTGCTGGCGGAGGTTGGCCTGGACCTTGAGGAGCTCGAGATCACACCCGCGGGCAAGCGCCAGGTGTTGCGCCTCGTCGTGGATGCGGATGGAGGCGTGGGGGTGGACACCATCGGTGAGGTGAGTCAGACGATCAGCAGTCTCCTTGACGGTTCCGACGTCATGGGAACCAAGCCCTATCTACTCGAGGTCACCTCGCCCGGCGTGGACCGCCCATTGACCCAGCAGCGGCACTGGCGACGCGCGGTCGGCAGGCTCGTGCGGGTGGCGCTCTCGGCTGGGGAGACCGTCGAGGGGCGCGTCGTGGCCGCCGACGAGTCCGGTGTCACGCTCGACCGTGCCGGTCAGGAACACGTCTACAGCTACGAGGAGCTGGGGGACGGCCAGGTCCAGGTGGAACTTCGCCGCGGGCGCAGCAGTGGCCCCAACCCGGACACCACCGCGGCGGACTAGCGAGGGGGACCCCGTGGATATCGATTTGAGTGTCCTGCGCAGTTTGGAGCGCGAGAAGGACATCTCTGTGGACCTCGTCGTCAAGGCGATCGAGGATGCCCTGCTGATCGCCTACCAGCGACAGGAGGGCACGGTTACGAAGGCGCGGGTGGAGCTCAACCGCTCCAGTGGCCACGTAACCGTATGGGCGCAGGAGACCGACGAGGACGGCCATGTGGTGGGGGAGTACGACGCCACCCCCACGGGTTTCGGGCGTATCGCGACCTCCACGGCCAAGCAGGTCATTCTCCAGCGTCTGCGGGACGCGGAGGACGAAATGACGCTCGGGGAGTTCGCGGGACGCGAGTCCGAGGTGGTTGCTGGAATCATTCAGCAGGGCAGGGATCCGCGCAACGTCCTGGTGGATCTTGGCCGGATCGAGGCGATTCTGCCGCCTCAGGAGCAGGTGCCCGGGGAGCGTTACCTGCACGGTGAACGTATCCGGTGCTATGTGGTTCAGGTGCGCAAGGGACATCGTGGCCCTTCGGTGACCCTGTCGCGCACCCACCCCAACCTGGTGCGGCGCCTGTTCACGCTGGAGGTTCCCGAGATCGCGGACGGCACGGTGGAGATCGCCGCTATCGCGCGGGAGGCCGGCCACCGCACCAAGATCGCCGTGCGTTCCCACCGCAGTGGGGTGAATGCCAAGGGTGCCTGCATCGGGCCGTTGGGCAGCCGGGTGCGTAACGTCATGGCTGAACTGCACGGCGAGAAGATCGACATTATCGACCACTCCGATGATCCGGCCGTGTTCGTCGGTAACGCGCTGTCGCCGGCCCGGGTCAGTCAAGTGGAGGTGCTCGACTCCGAAGCGCGCATCGCCCGGGTTACGGTTCCCGACTACCAGCAGTCACTCGCGATCGGCAAGGAAGGGCAGAACGCCCGGCTGGCCGCGCGGCTCACGGGGTGGCGGATCGATATCCGTTCGGACTCCGAGGACGCCGACGCTGTCACCGAGTCGCACCATCCCGACGATGTCCCACCGCATGAGACACCGGATGCCTCGGTCCACTGATCTGCCCCATGGTCCGGTCCGAACCTGTGTCGGCTGTCGGAAACGGGATGCGCAGGAGAATCTGCTACGGATTGTGCTGTCGGAGGCTCGCCTCCAACCAGATCCGAACCGCCGTGCGCCCGGACGTGGTGCCTACCTGCACCTGGACTGGGGCTGCTGGACGCGGGCCGAGCGTCGACGACCCTGGACGCGCGTGCTGCGCTCCACTAGCCCTGTCAATGTCCACGTCGACACCGCCATGCTGCGCACGTACCTCGCCACACGGGTCCCCCGTACGGACACGTCGGTTGCAGCATCGGGATAGGCTAGGGAAGTACCGCGCCGGTTCTCGCGTTGTACAGAGCCGAGGGAACCGGCGGCTTTCGGTGTGTCCAAGTCCCTGCGTGGCGAATGACACACCATCGAATGACACCGACGAGTCGGAAGCGGGTCGAGAAGCTGATGAGCACTCGATGAGCACGCGGCGATGAGTACGTCAAGCTAGCGACGGTCCGGTGGTAGCCCAACCCGGACCGAGATAGAGGAGAGAAGTGGCGAAGGTCCGGGTTTACGAACTCGCCAAGGAATTTGGCGTGGAGAGCAAGGTCGTTCTGGCCAAGCTCAAGGAGAAGGGCGAATTCGTGCGGTCGGCGTCGTCGACGCTTGAGGCGCCCGTCGTGCGGGATCTGCGAGACGAGCTGAAGCGCGACAGCGGCGGTGCCGCAAATGGCACCTCCTCCGACCAGGCCCAGAGCGGGCAGGAGCGGAGCAGCGCGTCCGCACCACACGGCCAGCGGGATAAGCAGAGCACGCAGGACAAGCAGGGCACGCAGGACACACAAACAGCGCAGACAGCGCAGACAGCGCAGGACGCACAGGACACGACGGTTCCGGCATCGCCGGTGCAGCAGGCCGGGGCCGAGTCGGCGAGTGGTGCGGACCAGGAGAAGGCTGCCCCGGCCGGCGAGTCCTCGGGGGCGCAGTCTTCCACTCCGGCTCAGGAGCGCCCCAAGCCGGGGCCGCGGCCCAGCGCTCCCAAGCCCGGTCCTCCGGCCAAGCCGGGACAGGAAGCCCGCAAGCAGCGCTCCGGTGGGGGCCAGCAGCGTCAGGGCTCGGGACGGTCTTCCGGGCCACGGCCCGGGAACAACCCGTTCTCCACGAGCGGCAACACCGGAATGGCCCAACCGGGACAGCGCCAGGCGCCTCGCCCCGGGCCACAGGGTGGCCAGGGCGCCAAGAGCGGCCAGGACGGCAAGGGCGGCCAGGGCAGCCAGGGCGGCCAGAGTGGTCAGGGCGGCGGCCAAGGCGGTGGCCAGGGTGGACCGCGGCCGGGCGGCGGCGAGGCCGGAACCCGGCCCGCTGACCGGGAGCGGTCGAGTAGCCCCCGCCCGCAGGGACAGCGTCCCTCGCCTGCGGACATGCCGCGTCCCGGTGGGCCACGGCCGAGTCCGATGAACATGCCTGCGTCCCGCCCCTCCAGCCAGGGTGGTCCTGGTGGTGGCCGCGGTGGTGGCCGTGGCGGCGGCGGTGGCCGCGGTGGCAGCGGCGGTGGCGGTGGCGGCCGTGGCGCCGGCGCCCCGGCCGGTGCCGGAACTCGGCCTGGTGGCGGCGGTCGCCCAGGTGGGGGCACGGGCGGCGGTCCCGGCGGCGGCCCCGGTGGTGGTCGTCCCGGTGGTGGCCCTGCCGGTCGCGGCCGTGGCGGGACCCAGGGAGCGTTCGGACGTCCCGGAGGCCGCCCCGGCCGTGCTCGAAAGTCCAAGAAGCAACGCCGTCAAGAGTTCAACGAGATGCAGGCTCCGTCGTTCGGCGGAGTCAAGATCCCCGGCGGTAACGGCCAGACGATCCGGATGCCCCGTGGGGCCTCGCTCTCCGACTTCGGCGACAAGATCGAGGTGAATCCGGCCTCCCTGGTCCAGGTCATGATGCATCTCGGGGAGATGGTCACGGCCACCCAGTCCCTTCCGGACGAGACCCTGGTGCTGTTGGGGCAGGAGCTCAACTACCAGGTGCAGGTCGTCAGCCCGGAGGACGAGGATCGCGAACTCCTGGAGTCGTTCCAGATCGAGTTCGGTGAGGACGAGGGCAAGGACGAGGACCTCCTGCCACGGCCGCCGGTGGTCACCGTCATGGGTCACGTTGATCACGGTAAGACGAAGCTGTTGGACGCGGTCCGGCACACGAACGTGGTCAGCGGCGAGGCCGGCGGAATTACGCAGCACATCGGTGCCTACCAGGTATCCATTCCGGTTGACGATGTGGATCGCAAGATCACCTTCATCGACACCCCGGGACACGAGGCCTTCACCGCGATGCGTGCGCGTGGTGTGCAGGCCACGGACATCGCCGTGCTGGTTGTCGCGGCCGACGATGGAGTGAAGCCACAGACTGCCGAAGCCATTGACCATGCCAAGGCGGCCGGTGTGCCGATCGTGGTTGCGGTCAACAAGATGGACAAGCCGGGAGCCGATCCCCAGCAGGTACGGGCTCAGTTGACCGAATACGGGCTGGTGGCCGAGGAGTTCGGTGGTGAGACTCAGTTCGTCGAGATCTCCGCGCTGCAACGTGAGGGGATCGAGGGGCTGCTGGAGGCGGTCGTTCTGACCTCCGATGCGGAACTGGACCTGCGGGCCAACCCCGACCAGTCCGCGCAGGGGATCGCCATCGAGGCCTACCTCGACCGGGGCCGTGGCTCGATGGCCACGGTGCTGGTGCAGCGGGGAACGCTGAGTGTGGGCGAGTCGATCGTCTGTGGGGACGCCTTCGGCCGCGTGCGTGCCATGCTTGACGAACATGGGAAGAACGTCCAGCAGGCGGAGCCCTCCCGGCCCGTTCAGGTGCTCGGGCTGACGAATGTGCCCAGTGCCGGGGACAGCTTCATCGTGGTCAAGGATGATCGGGTGGCACGCCAGATCGCCCAGCAACGGGAGGCGCGCGAGCGGTCGGCCGAGCAGGCGCGCTCCAGCCGTCGGGTCACCCTGGACAACTGGCAGAAGGCCCTGGAGGAGGGCGAGCGTAACGAGCTGGCCCTGCTCATCAAGGGTGACACCTCGGGCTCCGTGGAGGCTCTGGAATCCTCGCTGCTCAAGATCGACGCTGGTGGTGACGAGGTCAGCCTGCGCGTGATCGGTCGCGGGGTTGGTGCGATCACGCAGAATGACATCAATCTCGCTGCCACCTCGGATGCCATCATCGTCGGGTTCAATGTGCGGCCCGAGGGCAAGAACTCCGAACTGGCGGAGCGCATGGGCGTGGACATCCGCTACTACTCGGTCATCTACCGGGCGATCGAGGAAGTGGAAGCCGCGGTCAAGGGGCTGCTGAAGCCCATCTACGAGGAGGTACACCTCGGCCGGGCCGAAATCCGGGAGATCTTCAAGGTTCCCAAGATCGGCAATGTCGCGGGTGCCATTGTTCGGGACGGCACCATTCGCCGGAACAGCAAGGCGCGGCTTATCCGGGACGGGGTGGTCGTCGCCGACGACCTTACGGTCTCCTCGCTCCGTCGGTTCAAGGACGATGCCACCGAGGTCCGTGACGGTTTCGAATGTGGTATCGGCATCGGCTACAACGATCTCCGTATCGAGGACACGATCGAGACCTACGAGATGCAGGAGAAGCCGCGGGAGTAGACCGGTGCCCCGGGGCGATATCGGCGAGACCCGGGCCCGCGCGAAACGCGCGGGCCCGGGGTCCGAGGTGCTACGGGCCGCACACACACGGAGCGAATACATGTTCGTAGGCACACTCACTGTGGACCTGCTGCTGGGGGACGTGCGCTCCCTGAAGCAGAAGCGTTCCGTGGTGCGCCCGATCATTGCCGAACTGCACCGCACGTTCGCTGTCGCGGTGGCGGAGACCGGGCACCAGGGGCTGTACCGCCGGGCCGAGATCGGTCTTGCCGTCGTCGCTGACAGCACCTCCCACTGCCAGGAGGTGCTGGATTCGTGTGAACGAATGGTGGCCGGCCGTCCCGAGATCGAGCTGTTGGCAGCGCGTCAGCGGCTCATTGGTGATGACGACTGAACGGACAGGGGGAGAGGCTCATGGTGGACGCCGCTCGCGCCCGGAAGCTCGCGGAGACGATCCAGAAGGTTGTCGCCGAGATGCTGGAGCGGCGGATCAAGGATCCCCGCCTTGGGTTCGTGACCGTAACCGATGCCAGGATCACCAACGATCTTCGGGACGCAACCGTGTACTACACGGTGTTCGGTTCCGAGGAGGACCGTGCGGCGACCGCCGCTGCACTGGACAGTGCGCGGGGCGTTATCCGTACGGAGGTGGGGCGGCAGACGGGGGTCCGGCACACGCCCAGCCTGACCTTCGTTCTGGACGAGGTTCAGGACAACGCGCAGCACATCGAGGAACTTCTCGCCAAGGCCAGGGAGTCGGACGCGGAGGTGGCGCGCAATGCGGCCACGGCCGCTCCGGCCGGGGAAGCCGATCCCTATCGTCAACCGAGAGAGCCCGATGACGAGGAGTGACAACCAGCCTGGCCAGCCTGCGGCGCACGGCCTGGTGGTGGTGGACAAGCCGGCTGGTATGACCTCGCACGATGTGGTTGCCCGGATGCGTCGCATCGCGGGTACTCGCAAGATCGGGCATGCCGGAACACTCGACCCGATGGCGACCGGTGTGTTGGTGCTGGGTGTGGGTAAGGGCACCAAGCTCTTGGGTCATCTCACCCTTACGGAGAAGGCCTATGCGGCCACGATGCGTCTGGGGCAGCACACCAGTACCGATGACGCCGAGGGGGAGCTGCTTGGCGCAACCGCGGCCGGGCACCTCACCGAGACCGAGATCCGCTCCGCTGCTCTGGGGTTCACCGGTGAGATACAGCAGGTCCCCCCACAGGTCAGCGCCGTCAAGGTGGATGGAAAGCGGGCGTATGCCTCGGCGCGAGCCGGACATGAGGTGAAGCTGGAAGCGCGCTCGGTCACCGTTACTGAGTTCACGGTCACCGACGTTCGGTCCCCGAGTGTGGACGCGCCGCACGGGGCGGGAGCGCCCCAGCCCGCGGCGTCACCTGCGGAGGCGGACACCGGGATCGGCGCGGACACCGCGCAGGCCTGTGTGGATGTTGACCTCCTGGTTCGCTGTTCGAGCGGGACCTATGTCCGCTCCCTGGCACGGGACTTGGGCGTCAGTCTCGGGGTGGGCGGTCACCTGACGGCCCTGCGTCGTACCCGCGTGGGTCCCTACGATCTGGATCAGGCTCGGACCCTGGAGGAGCTCGCCGAGGAGTGCACCATCGTGCCCTTGGCCGCGGCCGTGGACGCGGCGTTTCCCCGACGTGACCTCTCGGGGGAGCAGGCTCGTCGGATCGCCCACGGGAACCGAATTCCCTCCGCGGATATGGGGTCGTCTCCGGTCGGTCTGTTCGATCCGACCGGGCAGGTTGTCGCTCTGGGAGAGGAACGCCAGGATCACACCAAGCCGATCGTTGTGTTCGTCCAGTGATCCTGAATTCCAGGGGGCGAGTCGCCGGGCTCCACAATGGATGCCACGGCGACATCTGGTGGGTCGTGGGGCGCCGTCCAGGCCGTGGCGGGGGCTGCTGGTGTCGAGAGCCGGCCGGCTGCCCGGGGTGTGACGTGGCACCCTGGACTGCGGGAGTTGTGTTGCCCGAGGGGAGCTGTTAGACGTGCGGATGATGCGCGGACTGGAGGAAGTTCCGCGGGACTGGGGACGCTCGGTCGTGACGATCGGGGTCTTCGACGGCGTGCACCGGGGGCACCAGACCATACTCGACCGGGCCGTGGCCGCCGGGCGGGCGCGGGATCTGCCCGTGGTCGTGGTGACCTTCGAACCACATCCGGACACCGTGGTGCGGGGTGTACCGCATCCCCCAGTGCTGACCCCGCCCGCGCGCAAGGCCGAACTCCTGGGGCAGTGCGGTGCCGATGCCGTGTGCGTGTTGCCGTTCACCACGGAGTTCTCCACGTTGTCGCCCGACGACTTCGTGCAGCGGGTCCTCGTGGACCGGTTTCAGGCGGCCGTCGTGGTGGTTGGGGAGAACTTCCGGTTCGGACACAAGGCGGCGGGTGACCTCGACACCCTGCATAACCTCGGGGGAAAGTACGACTTCACGGCGGAGGGCGTCCGGTTGTTGGCCGACGCGGACACCATCACCTCGACCCTCATTCGCCGCTACATCGCCGAAGGAAACCTGCCCGCGGCCAGCGGCGAGCTGGGGCGGTGGCACCGGGTCGAAGGCGTTGTGGTGCGTGGGGCACAGCGGGGACGGGGGTTGGGGTTTCCCACGGCCAATGTGCAGCCCGCCGAGCACAGCGCGGTTCCAGCGGACGGAGTGTATGGCGGGTGGCTGGAGCTCAGGGAGGCCGCTGTCCCGGATGGCACCTCGGGCCAGGAGTTCCGGTGGCCCGCCGCCATCTCCGTGGGTAGTAATCCAACCTTCGCCGGGGAACACACCTCGGTCGAGGCGTACGCCCTGGACCGGGACGATCTGGAGCTGTACGACGCTCGGGTCGCCGTGGACTTCGTGGATCGGATCCGGTCCACAGTGCGCTTTGACAGTGTCGCCGAGCTCATTTCCGAGATGGAACGCGATGTTGAACGGGCACGCGCGATGACGGCTCGGGCCACGGTCGGGGAGTGACGGCACAGCCGACGCGGCGGTAGTGGTGGTGCGGACCGTGTACGCTGGTTGCGGCCCGGGCTGACCTGGCCTGGCTCTCACCCCGGCGTTGTGCCGCAGGCCCGTTGTGGTGAGGATTGGCCCCGGCGACTGTGGGTGCGCATGGTTGTCGGGACCTCACGTGCGCCGTCCCTAGAGACGGCGCGATTGTCGCGTGCCATACATGAGTGAAGGAGTGCCGTGTCGATCGACACTGCCACGAAGCAGAAGATCATTTCCGAGTTCGCCACCTCCGAGGGCGACACCGGATCCCCGGATGTCCAGGTTGCAATCCTGACGCACCGGATCACCGAGCTTACCGAGCACCTCAAGACGCATAAGCACGACCACCACAGCCGCCGTGGGCTGCTGTTGATGGTGGGGCGGCGGCGTCGGCTGCTCCAGTACATCGCGAAGAAGGACATCGCGCGGTACCGTCGGCTGATCGAACGGCTGGGTATTCGCCGCTAGGACACGGTAAGGGAGTGGCCTCGGGCCGCTCCCTTACTTAATACTGTAACTGTGGTGTCGCACAGCGCTCCCGGAGCCCGCGGAGGCTGTCGCTCCATACCGCCGTGCCCGCATGCGGCACGACAATCTAAGAGAAACTCCCGCGCCGCACCCACGGCCGCGCGTCGAGGCCGGTCCTCGGTAGTGGCCCCCGGCCGGTCCCATGGACCCGCCGCGGGCTTCGATCGATGACCGGCCGTCGCAGATCACCGCATTCGGTGATTGGGACGCTTTGCGCGCGTTGTGGTCACCACGGAAGTCGGTGGGCGCTCCGGGGACCGGCCAGGAACCGATCCTCGAAAGCCGCCGCTACCAGGAGTGACCACTGGGCCCAGGCGGTGTGCGGGACCAGTACGAACCCGTAAGGAGGCCCCTGATGGAGGGCGCTTATTCCACCGAGGCCGTCATTGACAATGGCAGTTTCGGTACCCGTACCGTCCGTTTCGAGACCGGCCGGCTGGCCCGCCTCGCCGCTGGCTCCGCCACCGTGTATCTCGACGACGAGACCATGGTGCTGTCCGCGACGACCGCATCGCGCAAGCCCAAGGAACAGCTCGACTTCTTTCCGCTGACCGTCGACGTCGAGGAGAGGATGTATGCCGCGGGCCGCATTCCCGGCTCGTTCTTCCGTCGCGAGGGCCGGCCCTCGGAGGACGCCATCCTCACCTGTCGGCTCATCGACCGGCCGCTGCGTCCTTCGTTCACCGACGGACTGCGTAACGAGATCCAGATCGTAGAAACGATCATGGCGCTGCACCCGGAGCACCTCTACGACGTGGTGGCGATCAATGCCGCGTCGATGTCCACCCAGCTCGCGGGCCTGCCGTTCTCCGGCCCGATCGGCGGCACCCGGATGGCGCTGATCCGGGGCCAGTGGGTGGCTTTCCCGACACACACCGAGTTGCAGGAGGCCACCTTCGACATGGTGGTCGCCGGGCGTGTGCTCGACGACGGTGACGTCGCGATCATGATGGTGGAGGCGGAGTCCACGCCGAACACCCTGCAACTGGTCGCCGACGGTGCCGTCGCCCCCACCGAGGAGACGGTGACCGAGGGTCTGGAGGCAGCCAAGCCGTTCATCAAGGTGCTGTGCTCGGCCCAGCAGGCCCTGGCCGACCAGGCGGCTCGCGAGACCGAGGAGTACCCGGTCTTCGTGGAGTACACCTCCGAGGTCTACGACGCCGTGTCCGCGGCGGTTCGCGAGGAGCTCGCCGCTGCTCTGACCATCACCGACAAGGAGGAGCGCGAGACCGAGACCGAGCGGGTCAAGGGGATTGCCGCCCAGAAACTCGCCGAGGATTTCGAGGGGCGCGAGAAGGAGGTCGGCGCTGCTTTCCGCTCGCTGACCAAGCAGCTGATGCGCGAGCGCATCGTCCGCGACGAGATCCGGATCGACGGTCGGGGACCACGCGATATCCGTCAGCTGGTGGCCGAGGCCGGAGTGCTGCCACGCGTGCACGGCTCGGCGCTCTTCGAGCGTGGAGACACCCAGATCCTCGGGGTCACCACGCTGAACATGCTCCGCATGGAGCAGTTCGTGGACACGCTCAATCCGGAGCGCACCAAGCGCTACATGCACAACTACAACATGCCGCCGTACTCGACCGGTGAGACCGGGCGAGTGGGCTCGCCCAAGCGTCGCGAGATCGGACACGGCGCCTTGGCCGAGCGGGCCATCCTGCCGGTTCTACCCTCCCGGGAGGAGTTCCCCTACGCGATTCGGCAGGTTTCCGAGGCGGTGGGTTCGAACGGCTCCACCTCCATGGGTTCGGTCTGTGCCTCCACGATGGCCCTGATGAACGCCGGTGTTCCGCTCAAGGACATGGTCGCCGGGATTGCCATGGGGCTGATCAGTGAGGGTGGTTCCCACATCACGCTGACTGACATCCTCGGGGCGGAAGACGCCTTCGGTGACATGGACTTCAAGGTCGCCGGGACCCGAGAGCTGATCACGGCGCTCCAGCTGGACACCAAGCTGGACGGGATCCCGGCATCGGTACTCGCCTCGGCGCTCCAGCAGGCCAAGGGTGCGCGACTGGCCATTCTGGACGTGATGAGCGAGGCCATCTCCACACCCGGCGAGATGCACCCCACGGCTCCGCGTGTGCTCACCGTCAGCATTCCGGTGGACAAGATCGGAGAGGTCATCGGCCCCAAGGGCAAGATGATCAACCAGATCCAGGAGGACACCGGCGCCGACATCACCATCGAGGACGACGGAACCATCTACATCGGTTCCGCCGACGGCCCGTCGGCCGAGGCCGCGCGGGACACGATCAACGGCATCGCGAATCCGACGATGCCCGAGGTCGGAGACCGCTACCTCGGCACCGTGGTCAAGGTCGCCGCTTTCGGGGCGTTTATCTCCCTGCTTCCCGGCAAGGACGGGCTGCTGCACATTTCGCAGATCCGTAAGCTGCACGGTGGCCAGCGCATCGAGAACCTCGAGGACGTTGTCAGCATCGGCGAGAAGATCCAGGTGGAGATCCGCGAGATCGACGACCGGGGCAAGCTGTCCCTCGTGCCGGTAGAGGTGCTGGAGCAGGAGGCGACCGCCGCGGAGTCAACCGACACCGAGGGAACCGACGAGGCTCAGGGAACCGACGAGGAGGCCGACTCCGCCTCCGAAGAGAGCAACAGTGGCGGTTCGCGGCGGCGTCGTCGTAGCCGGGGAAGCCGTAACAGCGAGAACACCTGAGGCCAGCTGACGGCGGGCTGTGTGGAGACCAGTGCGTGCACAGCCCGCCGCGGCGGCTCCGCACGCGCACAACCCACGAAACGTGGAGGGACGTAGGTACGTGATCGCAGCCGAGCAGGAACCGGGAAGCACCCAGCGTCTCGTGGACGCCGATGCCGGGAGCGGGGCCGTGCATCGCACCGTGTTGCCTGGAGGGCTCCGCGTGGTCACCGAGGCGGTGCCGGCACTGCGCTCGGTGGCGTTCGGCGTCACCGCGGACACCGGTTCCCGGGACGAGGACACCACGCACGCCGGGGCGGCGCACTTCTTGGAACACCTGCTGTTCAAGGGGACCCGCCGCCGCAACGCCCAGGAGATTTCGGCGCTCATGGATGGTGTGGGTGCGGACCACAACGCGTTCACCACCAAGGAGCAGACCACCTTCTATGCCAAGTCCCTGGATGAGGACCTGCCCCTGGCGATCGACGTGGTCAGTGACATGATCACCTCCTCGGTCCTGGACGAGACCGAGGTGGAGACCGAGCGTGGGGTCATCCTCGAAGAGATCGCGATGTATGAGGACGAGCCGAGTGAACTTGTCGATGACGTGTTCGCGGCGCGGTTCTTCGGGGAGATCCCCCTGGGTCGTCCCATCCTCGGGACCAGGGAAACCATCGGGGCACTGAGCCGGGAGCGGATCCGGGAACAGTACGCCAACTGCTATGTTCCGGCGAATCTGGTCGTGTCCGCCGCTGGCAATCTGGATCACGAGCAAGTGGTGGATTGGGTCGCGGCCGCTTTCGACGAGCAGTTGCGCGCCGCCGGTGACGCGCGCCCGGCACCACCCCGAATCGGGGGAGCCCCGGTGGAGACCCACCCGGGGGCCGCACTACTCTCCCGGGACACCGAGCAGGCGCACCTCCTGTTGGGTGGATCGGGGGTGAGCCACACCGACGAGCGTCGCCACGCCCTGCGTGTGCTGACCTGTGTGCTCGGGGGCGGCCCGTCCTCCCGTCTGTTCCAGGAAGTTCGGGAACGGCGGGGCCTGGCCTACGCCGTGCACGGCTTCACGTCCTGCTACGCGGATGCGGGACTGTTCCAGGTCTATGTGGGCTGCCTCCCGGACAAGATCGACGAGGTACTGTCCGTCTGCCGCGCGGAGCTCGCCGATGTCGCCGCACACGGGGTGGCCGAGGGGGAGCTCGCCCGAGCCAAGGGCCAGCTGCGCGGTTCCCAGGTGTTGGGCACCGAAGGGGCGAGTGCGCGAATGAGTCGTCTCACCACCCACGAGCTGAGCCATCCCCGGCACTACTCCCTGGCCGAGGATCTCGCATTGCTGGACGCGGTCACCCAGGCCGACGTCCGGCGGGTGGCGGCCGACATCCTGACCCGGCCCGAGGCGCTGGCGGTGATCGGGCCGTTCCCGGAAGGGCGGACGTTCTGAGTACCGCGAGCACCAACCCCGGCGTCGCTGCCACCACCGACACCAGCGGGAGCCGCTACGCCCTACTGGTGCCGCCCGCGGCGAACCGCGTGTACGCGGCCACGGCCACCCGGCTCACCGAAGCAGAACTCGGGGTGCTGAACAGCACGGTGTTCGCCGGGCGCCTGTCGGACATCGGGCAGGCCAGCATTGGCGGGGTCACCTACGTCACCTTCGCCGTTGCGGACGGCAGCGAACTCACCGCCAGCGAGGTGGCGTTCCTCGGCAACCTCTCCTCGGGCTACGCCCTGTTCCGGGTTGTGGATGGGCAGCTGCTGGCGCCGGTCCAGCTGAGCCGACTGGACCGCTACGACGACGACCTGATCACGATCCAGAAGTACCAGGGCAAGACCAACGAGCACTTCACGAAACTGATGCTGAACGTTGCCGTGTGGTCGTCGGCGTTCGGGCCGCGGATGCTGGAGCGTCGGCTGCGGGTCATGGACCCGATGTGCGGCCGAGGCACCACCCTCAACCAGGCTGTCATGTACGGCTTCGACGCCGCCGGCCTGGACCACGACAAGAAAGACTTCGACACCTACACCGCGTTCCTCAAGACCTGGCTGCGCCGTAAACGTCTCAAGCACCAGGTGGATACCGGCCCGGTGCGTGCACACGGCAAGGTCGTGGGGCACCGGACACACGCCGAGTTCGCCGCCAGCCGGGAGGAGTACAAGGCCGGGGATGTCCAGCAGCTCACGGTGGTGGCAGCGGACACCACCCGGGCACTCGACTTCTACCGGCAGGGCGAGTTCGACGTGGTGGTTGCCGACGCTCCCTACGGGATCCAGCACGGTAGCCGCAGTGACCGCCAGGGTCTGCGCCGCGACCCCGGGGAGCTGTTGTCCGCGGCCGTTCCGGTCTGGGCGCGGCTGCTGCGCCGCGGCGGAGCCATGGCGATCTCGTGGAACACCTACGTGGCCAAACGCGCGGACCTGGTCACGATCCTGGACCGGGCCGGCCTGGAGGTGTGCGGGGACGTTCCGTACGGACAGTTCGAGCACTGGGTGGACCAGGCGATCACCCGGGACCTGGTGGTGGCCCGCAAACCGGACTAGGGAGTGTTTCTTGAACGCTTTCGGATGAGGGAGTGGCTCTCCAGGGCGAGGTCTCGCAAGCCGATGTGCGAAAGGCATCCTGGTTTGGCTGTGTGAGCACATCGGCGCAGCGCGCGTCGTCCTGGGAGACGCGAGCCCGAAATGGTTCACGAAACAGGACCTA
>NZ_JAVLVT010000004.1:0-324952 GCF_031628175.1 Lipingzhangella rawalii
GGTCGCATGGGCCCGCCCTGGGGCATCGGGCAGCGCGCCCCGGGGCGGGGCCTGATGTGCACCGACGGCCCAGCGGGGCACGACCAGCCCCCCGCCCCAAGCGATGTGTTTCGGGTGCTCACGCATCGGATGCGGAACGCGCCTGTTCGAAAACGGCGTAGGTGGCGGTGTCCATCAGCACAAAGCGACACTCACGCACCAGGGACGCTGAACTCCGTGCCTGGTGCACAGCAGCGACAGCGATCCGCGCGGCGTCATCCCTGGGCCAGCCGAACGCGCCGGTGGAGATCGCCGGAAAGGCGATACTGCGGGCCCCCAGCTCCTCGGCGAGGGCAAGGGCCGACGTGTGACACGCGGCCAGTGTGGCGGAACGGTCCTCGGTTACGGAGTACACCGGACCGACCGTGTGAATGACCCATCGCGTCGGAAGCTCCCCCGCGGTTGTGGCCACGGCCTGTCCTGGCGGCAGCCCATCCGGATACCGGGAGGCCCGAAGCTGTCGGCACTCGGCCAGGATCTGCGGCCCGCCGTGCCGGTGAATCGCCCCGTCGACACCGCCACCCCCCAGTAACGACGAGTTCGCCGCATTCACCACGGCGTCCACCTGCTGGGTGGTGATGTCCCCCTGAACCAGCCGAATCTCCACGTTCCAACTCCTCGTCGCCCGGGTCATCGGCAGTTCCACCGTAACGCCTCCGGCCGGTACACCCTGGGCGTTCCCGTGGAGTCACCGCTCCAGTGTCGGGCTCTGGGGCGCCGGGAAGCGATACTCGTTACGGGCCACCTTCTCCCGCAGTGCCCGCTCCAGATCCACGTCCAACACATCAGCCAGACGCAGCAGATAGCTGAACACGTCCGCCATCTCCATGCGGACCGCGTCCGCGGCCTCGGGGTCCCTCATGACGCGCGCCGACTCTTCCGGGGTGAGCCACTGGAACTCGGCGACCAGCTCACCGGCCTCCCCGGCCAGTGCCATGGCCAGGTTCTTCGGAACGTGATAGGGGCCCCAGCCCCGTCGGTCGGCGAACTCGGCCAACAGCTGCTGTAGCGGTGCCATGCTCATCAACCCAGGTGTAGCACGCGCGCATGCCGGTCGTGCGGCGGAGTCCGAGAACGCCGAGTGAGCTCGGGTCTGTAGGGTGTCACAGTGCGCTGTACCCCAGTGAGAGGGCGATGCATGGCCAACTCCGAATACGCCTCGGGGGCGGTGATTGCGAACCGCTACGAGCTGATGCGCGAGCTGGGCCGCGGCGGGATGGGCGTGGTGTGGCATGCCCGTGACCGCTCCCTGAGCCGAGACGTCGCGATCAAGCAGGTGCGACTCCCCGACCACCTCTCCGCAGTGGAACACGAGGAGGCCCACGCCCGGATCCGACGGGAGGCGCAAACCGCGGCCCAGATGCCGCATCCCGGTGTCATCACAATCCACGACATCCTGGATCATGGCGCAAGCCCGTGGATTGTGATGGAGCTCGTTGCCGGACGCACCTTGCAGGAGCATCTGGACACGACCGGCCCCCTACCCCCCGCGCGCGTACGTGCACTGGCCGGAACGCTGCTTGAGGCTCTGCATACCGCACACCAGGCCGGAGTCGTGCATCGGGATGTGAAACCTGCCAACATCCTGGTGACCGACGATGGACGGGCGATCCTCACGGATTTCGGGATCGCCACCGTCGACGGCGGAACGGCGCTGACCCGGACCGGAACGATGATCGGCTCTCCGGAGTACATGGCGCCCGAACGGCTGGAGAACGAACAGGCGCTGCCGGCCTCGGACCTGTGGAGTCTGGGCGCGACGCTGTACGCGGCCTGTGCGGGTCAGTCGCCGTTCCACCGGGAAACCGTCCCCGGGGTGATCACCGCGGTACTCACCGCCGCGATTCCCGTTCCGAAGAGCGCGGGCGACCTCGCTCCAGTGATCACCGGGCTCCTCACCCGCGCCCCACAACAGCGCATGACCGCCAGCCAGGCGCTGGAACAACTGCGCAGAACAGGCCACACGCTCGACGAGCCGCCGATTCCACCCACCCGCACCATGCCCGGATCGGTACCACCACAGCAGCCCCTCGCCAGGCCAACACGCGGGCATCCGAGCGACGATCGGGAACTCGCGCCGCGGCCACAGTCCCCAGCCCGTCCCCCGACCCCGGCTCCACTGATGCGCCCAGGCCCCAACAGCGCATCCGGATCGTCCGCCCCGGAGCACACTCCGCAGATGGTCCCGCCGGACCTTCCCGGAACCATGCACGCGCTGCGGGCGCTTCTGTTCCTCGGCGCGGGCTGGTACGCGTTCCACTGGCTCTACGCACTCGGGACGGAGACCATCTGGCATGTTGGAGAACTTCCCCTGACCGCCGTGTGGTTCGTCGAGGCTGTGGTCCTGCTCGCCCTGGGACTCCGCGCCTCAACCGGCGGTGGCGGCCTATTCGCCACCACCATCGGTGTGGCCGTGATCCAACTGGTCATTGTGCTGATCGATGTCGGATCCGGATACGACTTCAACTATGGCCGGGCCCTGATCGCCGTATTCGTGTTGGTCTACGTGCTCCAGCCACCGTCCTGCCGATTTCTACTGCGCAATGTGCGCTGACGTCTCGGCCGCAGTGACCGAGCACCGCGCCCCGGCACTGGAGCACAGGCCCTCCACCCACCCGTACGCAGCGCGCTAACGTATGCTCACTCGTCCGACCCGCCCCTCTGGAGTTGCCCCATGGCCGCCGCCTACACCGCCGATGACCTGCTGTCCCAGGCCGGAGCCACCTCGTTCGAGCGTGGTGCGGACTATGTGACCTCCGTCGCCAACCTCCGGGTACGCGGCGGTGAGCTGCACGCTATCGTGCACGGTCGGGAGCCCTACCGCGTCCGCCTGGGGGTGGGTGACGGTCTGGCGGGAGACTGCACCTGTCCGCATGCCGAGGAGGGCAACTTCTGCAAACATCTGGTGGCCGTCGGGCTGGCCAAACTCAGGGGGACGAGTATCGACGAGGACCCCGAGGACGCAGACGACGAAGAGGAGCTGCGCACGGCCCTCAGCGAACTGGACCACGGCGAGCTGGTGGACCTGCTCGTGGACGCCGCCGCCACGGACGAGCATCTGGCCCTCTCCCTGTGGTGGGCGGTGGATCGGCCCGACTGACGCTAGGGCCGCTCCTGCGATCTCCCATCAACCGTTCCCGTTGTCCCGTCCGGCCGCGCGGTCGGCTTCGCTCCGGGGCACCAGGCTTTCGGACAGCCCGAACCAACGGTTGACCCACCGCGTTCCAGGCTCCAGGTCGGCGAGCAGGTCATCGAAACCGGAACAGAGCTCCGGGCGGAATGTGTACAGGGTGGGCCGCAGCTGGTGCCGGGAGAAGCGCCGCACCTGAGGGGTCCCACGCCACCCCCGCCCCCAGCGCAGGGTCCACCGTTCCCGCAGGCGCGAGTAGTCCAGGCGTAGCCGCGTCGCGGGAAAAGCCACGCGGCTGCCCATCTGTGGACCGTCGGGACGAGAGTGCTGGGTCACCGTGATGCGGTGGCCCAACCGCTCGGGCACTGCTGCGTGCAGGTACAGATCCACGACACGGCGAGTTCTGCCGCGCCCGGCCGGTGCCGGTACCTGCCGGGCGACGGCCGCCTGAACCTGTTCCCAGGATGCGACGAACCAGACGCGACGACCGGCCCACCACAGGGGGATCCGCAGTACGTAGATACCGTCCTCGTCGACACCAACCCCCTGCTGCGCGAGTTTCCACGGCGCGAACGCCACCCATGAGACCAGGGCCGGCAGCAGCCCCAGTGCCACCAGCGCGGCAACAGCCGTGGGCCAGGACGCATCCGTGGGGTGGAGGACCACCGCCACGGCGAGGGCGAGGACCGCCACAAAGAGACACACTCCGAGCGCCCACCGCGTCCACGGCATGGTGTGGCAGAGCCATACCGGCCGCGGCGGCTCCCCTCGACGAAGCGGCACGGTCTCGGTGTCGCTTCCCTCGGCCAGCGCCACCGGAAGCGGAATCGTCCGGTTCGTCGGCGGGGTGTACCACTGGTCGATCGCCATCCCCCGGTAGAACAACTCGGGCCGCGCACGTCCCAGGGCGACAGCCAGGGCTCGTAGACTCTGCTGCGCTGCCTTACTGGGCCCGCCGACCCGCAGTCGGGTCGCGGGTGCGTCCACGCCCTCGGGAAGCCACCGGCGCACCGTCCGCACCCCCACCCAGTCCGGCAGGTAGAGCTCTCGTTGGTGCAGGTAGATATCCAGGACGGGTGTGAGCACCCGCTGGGAATCCCGCCCCAGGCGCGGCTCCCAGTGGGGGACCTGCCATGCGCTGATGAGCTGCACCTCGGCCCAGTCGACCCGGCCACTGCGGCCACGAAACCACCATCGCCGGTGCTTAACAAACTCCATTCCCGTGGAGTCGATGCGCACCTCGCGGTGGGCCCACCCCCGCGGGAAACGCACAACCAAGGGGATCAGCGCGAATGCGGCCACCGCGAGCAGTACGGCCACCGCGGGCGCATGCGGCTGGCCGTCCCACAGGGCCTCGCGGAGCAGTTGCGACTCCACCTCCCAGCCGTGGGCGGGCAGGGAGAGGAGGATCGACAGTGCCGCCAGACCGAGGATGACCACGATGAGGTTGGCCAGGATCTTCCACCACAGGGGCAGGGCATCGCCGCCGAGGCGCACCGTGGTGACTGAACGCCGTATCGCCTGTGTGGCCGGGGTTCGGGATTCTGGGGCGGAGGCTGGGGGCATAGCGGATACACCCTACTGCCCACAGGCCCGCACCACGCGCTCGCCGCTGCCCCGTGGGCTCTGCGGGCCGCCGCGGCGGCGGTCGCGGGGTGGGACCAGTACCGGAACACTCCCGCCCCGGGTCAGGGAGCCAGCGCAACCGGGTCGCCGCACGGGCCGTCCGCAGGATCCAGAGGCACCAGCGCACCCTCGGGCACAGCTCATCGGTATCCGGCCGGCCCCGGAATCTCCCCACCGCCACGATGCACCGTCTGGCCAGCGGGCTAGCCAGCACAACCACCCGGTCACACGGATATCAGGGGCTGTCGGGCGGAGTTCCGTCCCCGAACGGGCGCCCGCCGAGACGCTCGCGTCCGTGCGGCTCGTCCCATCCACTAAGGTCCGGGCCTTCGGGAACGATGCCAGTGGGGTTGATCCCGGTGTGGACCTGATAGTAGTGCCGCTTGATGTGGTCGAAACTCACGGTGTCGAAGAACCCCGGCGTCTGGTAGAGATCCCGGGCATAAGCCCACAGCACCGGCATCTCGGTGAGCTTGCTGCGGTTGCACTTGAAGTGCCCGTGATAGACCGCGTCGAACCGGACCAGGGTGGTGAACAGTCGCACATCCGCTTCGGTGATGGTCTCGCCGATCAGGTAACGCTGGGATTCCAGACGCTGTGCCAGGGCGTCCAGTCGCTGGAACAGCCGGGTATAGGCGCGGGAGTAGGCATGCTGGGTCGTGGCGAATCCGGCCCGGTAGACACCGTTGTTGACATCGGCGAACACCTCGGCGTTGACCGCGTCGATCTCGGCACGAAGGTGTTCGGGATACAGGTCGGGAGCACCGGGCCGGTGATGGGCACGCCACTCGGTGATCATGTCCAGCGTGATCTGGGGGTAGTCGTTGGTGACAAGCTGCCCCGTGGGCACGTCCACGATCGCGGGCACACTGATTCCGCCGGTGTAGGTGGGGTCGGCTGTTGCGTAGGCCTCGGCGAGGTAGGCGATTCCGAGAACCGGGTCGACACCACCGGGATCGAGGGTGAACCGCCAGCTCCGTTCGTCCTGGATCGGGTCGGCCACCGCGAGAGAGATCGCATCCTCGAGTCCCAACAACCGGCGGACGATCACGGCCCGGCTGGCCCACGGGCAGGCGAGACTGACCACGAGTCGGTACCGCTGTGGCTGCACGGGCCACCCGTCGGCTCCGTCGGCGGTGATACGCGCGGCGAACCGATTCCTCGCGCGAACGAATTCTCCCTGGTCGCGCTGCTGATGCTCCGACTGTGTCGCCATGCCGCGAGCATATGGTGTGCGGCCGCGACAGGGATAGTCTGGTCTGCGGCGTGGAAGGATTGGATCAATGCGGGTGCTGCTCGTCGAGGACGACGCCCGGTTCGCGGACGCACTCACTGGAGCGCTCCGGGGCCACGGCTATGAGGTGCGTCATGTCACCACGGGCCGGGCGGCGCTCGACGCTGTCGCGGCCGACATTGTGCTGCTCGACCTGGGACTGCCGGACGTGGACGGTATCGAGGTGTGCCGGCGCCTGCGGGAACGTGGAAACGTTGCCATCATCGCCGTCACCGCACGGGGGAAGGAGGGTGACCGGGTCGGTGGTCTCCGTGCCGGGGCCGACGACTATGTGGTCAAGCCGTTCTCCATCGCCGAGTTGCGGGCCCGCATGGAGGCGGTGCTACGACGGGTACGCGCCGACGGGACACCTGTCGTGCAGGTCGGTGACCTGCACGTTGATCTGGACAGTCACCAGGTGAGCCGGGCAGGTCACCCCATCGTTCTGACGCGTAAGGAGTTTGGACTGTTGGCTGCCCTGGCACGGGAGCCGGGAACGGTGGTATCCAAACAGCGACTACTGATCGAGGTGTGGCATACGGACTGGCAGGGCACGCTGCGCACCCTTGAGGTTCATGTCGGTACCCTGCGGCAGAAGCTCGGCGAGCCTGGGTTGATCCAGACGGTGCGGGGGGTCGGCTACCAGCTGCTCGATCGCAGCGACACCTCCGGGACGGATCGCGGGGACTGAGCCCGTGCGACGCCGCCTGCTGATCGTCTATGTGTCGCTGCTGGTGGTGACCTGTTTGGGACTGGCAATCCCGCTGGCAGGGACCCTGGCGGCGCGAAGCTCAGCGGACATGGTGCTGGACCGATCCAACGACGCCGTGCGGCTGGCGAGTCTGGCCGGTCCGGCGCTCGCCAGTGGGGACACCGAGGCGCTGCGCGGCGAACTGGACATCTACCACGAGCTGTACGGCATCGAGGCGGCGGTTGTCGACGACGACGGCCAGATCGTGGTCGCCTCCGATCCACGTCCGGACGTGAGCGCGGAGGACACGTCCCGGGAGATTCAGGCCGGGCTGGCCGGAAACCGGGTCGGCCCGGGCGAGACGGTCTATCCCATCCCATGGCATGGTTCCCCCTTGACGGTGGTGGAACCGGTGGTGTTGTCCGGAGAGGTGATCGGCGCCGTGGTCACCGTGTCGCCCGTGGGCGCTCTCCAGCGCAGCACACTGGTGCAGTGGCTGGGGATCGGGTTGGGCGTCGTGCTGGCGCTGGGGGTCGGCATCGCTGCCGCCGCTCCGCTCGCCCGGTGGGTACTGCGCCCGGTGCGGGAGCTGGACCAGGCCAGCCGGTCGATCGGTGGCGGTGAACTCGCCACGCGGGTTCCGGTGGCTGATGGCCCCCCGGAGTTGCGTCAGCTCAGCCAATCCTTCAATCAGATGGCGGACACGATCACCACGCTGCTGGAACGTCAGCGCCTCTTCGTCGCCTATGCGAGTCACCAGGTACGCAATCCCCTGGCGGCACTGCGGCTGCGGGTCGATTCGCTCTCCGGGCAGATGCGTTCCGGGGCGGAGGAGGCGCATGCGCTGGCCCTGGACGAGGTCGATCGCCTGACCCGCATCTGTGACGGGCTGCTGACACTGGCGCGCAGTGGTGGCGCTGCCCCGCAGGCCGAGCAGGTTGATGCGCGGGCGGTTGCCGAGGCTCGCGTCGCTGCGTGGGTGCCGGTCGCCGAGCGGGCCGGGGCCCGGCTCCGGGCGTGCGGGTCCCCAGGGTCCGACGTGTGGTGTGGTGCGGGGACCCTGGACCAGGCCCTGGATGTCCTGATCGACAATGCGCTGAAGTTCGGGGGGTGGGGCGTGTCGATCGCCGTGCACGTGGGGCTGCCGCGCGGGGGCCGCGTGGAGGTTCACGTGGTGGACGACGGCCCCGGCCTGGATCGCGAACAGCTGCGCACGGCTGGGACCCCGTTCTGGCAGTCCGGCGAGGGCGTGGACGGGGCGGGCCTGGGCCTGTCCCTTGTGGCCACCCTGGTGGAGATGTCCGGGGGCGGGCTCCGGCTGACGCCGGCCCGGCCGCGCGGCATTGACGCCTGTCTGGACCTGCCCGCCGCGGACCGCACCCGGTCCGCGGCGCAGCGGGCTGGGGAGGGCTAGGGTCCTGTTTCTTGGGGTGGGAGCGAGGTTGGGCCTGGCCTGGCGACGTCCACCCCATCCCCGGTCCCGCTGGCCGTCGTGCGGGGGAGCGCCCCGGAAAACAGGACACCACCGGTGACCCCCGTGGCGCGCGACGCCGCTGGCGGCCGACACGGCGCGCACGCACAACCAACCACCGCCACCACCCCCTGGACGAACCCGGGGCGGGGACGTCTCCTGCCCACCGACGGATGGTGGCCACGGGGTGGAGCGGGTGCTGTCGAAGATGTCCTCGGAGGTCCTGGTTCACACATCAGGCGAGCACGATCCGTGTGCCCGCAGGGCCAGATCTTGTGCGCCCTTGCGACGCCTGACGCACCGCTGACGCTCGGCACGCTCGTCATCGCGTGGCTCCAGCGGCGGCAGTTTCGACCCAGGAACACACCTCCCACAAATACAAACGAACGAACCAATCAGGCCACTAGTGCGCCTCTTTCTGCTCCCGGTAGTAGCTGGCCGCTCCCGGGTGTAGGTCCAGGGGGCGGGTTGAGATCGCCTGTCTGGGGTTGAGCTGGAGGGCAACCTGATGGTGTTCCTCGGCCAGGCGACCACGGTGCTCGAACAGGAGCCGCGTCAGCCCGTACGCCTGGTCCTGCGCCATATCCGTACGAACCACCAGCAGGTTTGGCACCCCGATCGTGCGCACCTCCGGAACACCGGGATAGGTCTGGCTGGGCACCGTGGCCTCGGTGTAAACCTCGCCGTGCTCCTCCCGAAGCATCGGTACCAGCTCGGCGAGATCCACGAGGCGGATGTCGGTGTGGTCTGCGAGGTCCACCACGGCACGCGTGGGGAGACCACCCGACCAGAAGAAGGCGTCGATACGGTCGTCGATGATGGCCTGTGCCGAGGAGTCGACCGACAGCTGGGACCGCTCGATGTCCTCGTGCGGGTCGAGTCCGGAGAGCTCCAGCACACGTTCGGCGATCATCTCGGTCCCCGAACCGAGCGCCCCGACCGACACGCGGCGCCCGTCGAGCTCGGATGCGGTATCCACCGGGACGTCCGCACGAACGACCAGGTGGGTCCGATTGTCGTAAGGGCGGGCCAGCGCGGACACGGGCAAGGGATCGTTGTAGGGGTCCGCGCCCGTGACAGCCAGGGCGGCGGCGTCGGCCAGGGTGAAGGCGAGGTCGGCATCGCCACGGTCAACCAGGCGGAGATTCTCGATGCTGGCAGCCGTCTCCAGGACCTCGGCGTCGGGCGCGGAGTCAGACCTCGCCATTTCGGCGACCCCCTGTCCGTAGGGGTAGTACACACCTCCGCTGCCGCCGGTTGCGATCACCAGGGCGTCGAGCTCGGCTGTGGGCCGCCACCAGGCGGTCGAGGCGATGGCGAGCACCAGGGCGGACAGGACTCCGACTGTGGCCACCCACCATCCGCGGGCACGTCGGGACCGGGGCCAGAGCATGTCTCGAAGCCTACCCGGCGACCCCGCAGACCTCAGGTCTTGCTCAAATCGGACGGACATGTCTGGGTGCGAGGGGAACGTTACCCCTATGTTTCCCCTGAGTGAACTGAGTCACCGCGAGATGTGTCCCCGATCTCGGGGCGCTGCTCGGAGTGGACACAACAGTTCGAGTTCCGAGACTGCAAGGAGCATCCCCTATGCCGACGACGTGTGGCCCCCGTGCCGCGGCAGTGGCCGCGCCGCTGACGCTGGTGTTGCTGGCCGCCTGCACCCAGCCCGCAGACACCGTGGATCCTGACGAACGGGACTCCCTGTCGATCGCCACCGGTGGATCGGCGGGTGTTTACTATCCCGTGGGCGGCGCGCTGGCGGAGATCATCGGCGACGAGGTGTCCGACCTGAGCGCCAGCGTCGAGTCCACCGGCGCCTCGGTGGAGAATATGCGGCTTATCGAGTCCGGAGACAGTGACCTCGCCATCGTGCAGGGTGACGCGGCCTACCAGGCCCTGCACGGGGAGGGCGAGGAGTTCGACGGCGATCCGATCGAGGCACGTGCCCTCACCGTGTTGTACCCGAACGTGTACCACACGGTGACCCTGGAGTCGATCAATGATGACCTCGGTATGGAGTGCTTCTCGGACGTCGAGGGAACCCGCTTCTCCTTCGGGGCCCCTGGAAGCGGCAACGAGCTCGCGACCCAGCTGATCTTCGACGGGGTTGGGCTGGACCGTGCGGACGTCGACGAACAGAATCTCGGCTACGCCGAGACGGCGAACGCACTGCGCGAGGACCAGCTCGATGCCGGGTCCTGGTCGGTGGGTGAGGGACACGCCAGCCTCCAGGAGCTGGAAACCACCGACCCGATCGAACTGATCTCGATGTGTGCGGACGAACGGGACTCGATTGTGGACGAACACCCCTTCTATGCACCACACACGATCGAGGCGGGCGTCTACGAGACCGTGGACGAGGACGTCGAGACCATGGCGCTGTGGAACGTGCTCGTTGTCGCGGAGGATTTCCCCGACGAGCTGGCCGAGCAGATCGTGACAGCCTTCTACGAGCACTCCGAGGTCGCGGTGCAGACCTACGAGCCCGGCGAGCCGTACTTCACCCCGGAGACGATGCTGGAGAGCCCGATCCCGCTGCACTCGGGCGCGATCGGCTACGCCGAGGACCATGACCTCGATGTCCCCGACGAACTGCGGCCCTGACCGCGGCATCCTCGCCGCGCCGTCCCGCCGGATCCGCCGAATCGCCGCGGCCATGGCACTCGCGATGGTCGCGGCCGGGGCGTGGATCCCCCTGTGGCCCGCGCTGTCCGTCGAGGGGGCGGGGGCCCGAGCCGCGGCAGTCCCGCTCGGGCCCCAGGACGCGGTTACCGTGTCCTGGACCCACTCCCTCGACGGGCTTCCGGTACGGGACACCTACACCCTCCGCGAGGGTCAGCTGCACCTGGAAGCCACCCGGGTGCGCGAGTTCGGTGCCGGTCTCGGCCATATCGCCGGCCATGGGACAGGCCACGCGGACGGCGAGTGGTGGGTGGTCTCGAATATCGACCGCCCTATCGGTGAGCTGCACCTACGTGCCGGCTCCGCGGAGGTCAACCACCGACTGCACCACCCCGGGGGCGAGCTGGGGCTCTCGGAATGTTGGGCAGGCGAGTCTCTGACCGTGCGTGCGCAACGCGTGTCCACCCTTCGCCTCCTGGACGGATGGCTCGGCACGCACCCGTGTGCCCACCCCTCGAACCAAGCTGAGGAAGCGGAAAACCGATGACCGAGGTCGACGACAACCACCGCCCCCCGACGACCGGAGACGGGGCCCACGGCCCGCCCTCCCCGACAACGGTCCAGGCCGAGGACAGCGGGAACCGTCCCCTGTGGACACAACTGGGCCACGAACGGTGGGGCAGCGGAACCTCCGGCTCCGCGATGGCCATCGTCGTGCTCGCCCTCTCCGTCGCCTTCTGCGGCTACCAACTCAGTGTCGCGGTGGGTGGGCTGGACCTGTTCGGAGTCATCCAGGTACCGAACCTGGACGCCTACCGGATGCGGGTCTACCACCTTGCGTTCGTTCTGGCTCTCGTGTTCCTGATCCGCCCCGCCGGCCGCGGGTCCTGGGCCCGCTCCTGGCCGATGGGCGTCACCGACCTGGTGCTGGTCACCACTGCGCTCATCGTGGGGGTCTACCCGGCGATCAACTTCGAGGCGATCCTGCAACGTGTGGGGCAACCCACCGGGATTGACCTGCTCATGGGTGCGCTGCTGCTGGTGCTGCTGCTGGAGGCGTGTCGACGCACGATCGGCCTGTTCATGTCTCTCCTGGCGGTGACCTTCCTCGTCTACGCATGGATCGGTCCCCTGCTGCCCGGCGAGTTGCGCCACGACGGATTTACCTACCAGCGCATCGTTGCGCACTCCTACCTGAACCTCGAAGGGGTGTACGGGATCGCGCTGGGGGTGGCGGCAACCTTCGTGTTCATCTTCGTGTTCTTCGGGGCCCTGCTCCAAAAGACCGGCGGGGGAAACTTCTTCATCGGGCTGGCCTATGCACTCACCGGACGTTACGCCGGGGGACCCGCCAAGGGAGCCGTGGTCGGTAGCGCCCTGATGGGGTCCATCTCCGGAAGCGCCATCGCCAACACCGTCACCACCGGT
Source organism: Lipingzhangella rawalii (assembly GCF_031628175.1). NCBI lineage: Bacteria > Bacillati > Actinomycetota > Actinomycetes > Streptosporangiales > Nocardiopsidaceae > Lipingzhangella > Lipingzhangella rawalii. Next base: position 12,284 of record NZ_JAVLVT010000004.1, read on the forward strand.
GCGTTCACGATCCCGCTGATGAAACGCGTGGGGTACCGGCGCCACGAAGCGGGCGGGGTCGAGGCCGCCGCGTCTACCGGAGGACAGGTCCTCCCCCCGATCATGGGGGCCGGAGCGTTTGTCATGGCGGAGTTCACCGGAATTCCCTACACGGACATCCTGAAGGTCGCCATCATTCCAGCGATCATGTACTTCGTGGTGGTCTTCCTCTTCGTGGACCTGATCGCACGCAAACGCGGCATCCATGGACTCGGCGCCAAGGACCTGCCCGGCCTGGTCACCACCCTGCGGGACGGCTGGCACTTCCTCGTCCCGTTCGTCTTCCTCGTCACACTGCTCCTCAACTACGTGACCCCCCTGCGGGCCGGGCTCTACGCCAGCGTCGTCCTACTCGGGGTGGCAATGCTCCGCGCCGCCACCCGTCTCAACCTCACCCAACTCGCCGAGGTGTTCGTGTTGGCCGCACGGAACACGGTCGCCGTCTCCATCGCCTGCGCCACGGCCGGCATCATCGTCGGCATGGTGACGCTGACCGGCGTCGGCCTCAAGGTCACCGGATTCATTCTCGGAGCCGGGGGTGGGGTCCTGCTGCTCACGCTGGCCATGGTGGCGCTGGCCTCATTGGTGCTCGGTATGGGGCTGCCGGTCACCGCCGCCTACATCGTGCTCAGTGTCCTGGCGGTGCCCGCCCTCCAGGAACTCGGCGTCGGCCTGCTGGTCGCCCACATGATCGTCTACTGGTACAGCAATACGTCCAATGTGACTCCCCCAGTCGCGCTGGCGGCGTTCTCCGCGTCCGGGATCGCTGGATCCAACCCGATGCGGACGGCCGTCGCGGCACTCCAGTTCGCGGGCGGGCTGTACCTGATTCCCGTCCTGATGGCCTACGGACCGCTGTTGCTGAACGGCCCCCTACCCCTGGTCCTGTGGACGGTCCTCACCGGCTGTGTTGCACTGTTTGCCGCAGTGGTTGCGCTGACCGGATTCCTGTTCACCCGAACCCTGATCGTGGAACGGATCGCCTTCGCCGGGGCGGCGGTGCTGACCTTCGTTCCGGTGTGGTGGACCCAGGCAGCCGGCGTAACGCTCATCCTCCTGCTCACGGGTGTGCAGCTGCTGTTGTGGCGTGCTTCCATCCGGACCCGCGGCACCGGAGACACTCCGAACCACACATCCCCACCCCCCACGCATCACCGACGGCGAGAGCATCAATGATGCCCACTTCGTGGTTCGTGAACTGGTCACCAACGCGATCCACCGGGTCCGCCCTTTCCGGAAAGGCACACCCGCCACTCCTGAGGACGGCCGTCCCAGAACCGACTGTGCCTGCCCGCCCCTCCCCCTCCCGACGGGCGGGCAGGCACTGCCCCCACACGAAAAAGGGCTTGGTGGGGCTGGCTATCCTTGACAGGGTATGTCTGACTCGCCCAGCTCCAGCGCACTGGCCGCTGAATCGGACCAGAGCACACTCACCGACCTGCGTTCCCGGATCGACGCCCTGACCGTGTCCGAACGCCGTCGACTTCGCCGGCGCCTGGACGGCACACGCAAGATCCGATCCAACGCCAAACGCTCCTCGGTCGTCGCGGAAATCGCAACCGCCGTCGCTTCCGCCGAACAGCGTCTCCAGCGGCGCCGTACGGCGCTGCCAGAGGTGGACTACCCGGAGGAGCTGCCCGTCAGCGCGGCCCGCACCCAACTGCTGGACGCGATCCGCGATCACCAAGTCGTTGTGGTGGCCGGAGACACCGGTTCAGGCAAGACCACCCAGCTACCCAAGATGTGCCTCGAACTGGGACGCGGGGTCCTGGGCACGGTGGGACACACCCAACCGCGGCGGCTCGCGGCACGCACGGTGGCAAACCGGATCGCCGACGAGCTGGGCACCGAACTGGGATCGGTGATCGGATACCAGGTGCGATTCACCGAACAGGTATCGGACTCCACGTTGGTCAAGGTCATGACGGACGGGATTCTCCTGGCGGAGATCCAGCGCGACCGACTCCTGGAACGCTACGACACACTCATCATCGACGAGGCGCACGAGCGCAGCCTCAACATCGATTTCATCCTGGGCTATCTCAAACAGCTCCTGCCGCGCCGTCCAGACCTCAAAGTCATCATCACCTCGGCGACGATCGACCCGCAGCGCTTCTCCCGACACTTCGATGATGCACCCGTGGTCGAAGTGTCGGGGCGAACCTATCCGGTGGAAGTCCGGTACCGTCCGCTGGTCGAGCCCGCGAAGGACGACGAGGACGATCCGGTCGAGCAGGACCAGACCCAGGGCATCTGCGCGGCCGTCGACGAGCTGTGCGCAGAGGGACCGGGCGACATTCTGGTGTTCCTGTCCGGGGAACGCGAGATCAGAGACACCGCGGAGGCGCTGGAGAAGCACCTGCGGATGCGCTCCGCTCCCCCCGAGGTCCTGCCGCTGTACGCACGGCTGTCCATGGCCGAACAGCGCCGTGTGTTCGAACCTCACCAGCGACGGCGCATTGTGTTGGCGACGAACGTGGCCGAGACCTCACTGACGGTGCCCGGCATCACCTACGTCATCGACCCTGGTACGGCGCGGATCTCACGGTACAGCCACCGCACCAAGGTGCAGCGCCTGCCCATCGAGCCGATCTCACAGGCCTCGGCCAATCAGCGCAAGGGGCGCTGCGGCCGGGTGGCACCGGGAATCTGTATTCGGCTGTACTCCGAGGAGGACTTCGAGACCCGCCCGGAGTTCACCGACCCGGAGATCCTGCGGACCAATCTGGCGTCGGTGATCCTCCAGATGGCTGCCGCCGATCTCGGTGATGTCGCGGACTTCCCTTTCCTCGAACCCCCGGACCGGCGCAGCATCACTGACGGGATCCGGCTGCTCCAGGAGCTGGGAGCACTGGCCGGGCAGCAGCGTAGTGGCCCCGCCCAGCTCACCGAGGTGGGACGCAAGCTGGCCCAATTGCCGATGGACCCCAGGCTGGGCCGGATGCTCCTCGCTGGAGACGAGGCGGGTTGCCTGGGAGAGGTCATCATCATCACCGCGGCGCTGTCCATTCAGGACCCCCGCGAGCGTCCGGTGGCGGCGCAGCAGGCCGCGGACGAGGCCCACGCCCGGTTCGCCGAGAAGGACTCCGACTTCCTGGCCTACCTGAACCTGTGGTCTCACGTCCGTCAGCGCCAAGGGGAGCTGTCTGGGAACCAGTTCCGCCGAATGTGCCGGGACGAGTACCTCAATTACCTCCGCATCCGAGAATGGCAGGATGTCGCGGCGCAGCTGCGGCAGCTGGCCAAGCAGCTCGGGCTCACCGTCCCGCGGGCCGATGCGGCGCCCGCCGATCCCGCACGGGTCCACCGGGCCTTGTTGAGCGGACTGCTGTCCCACATCGGGCTTAAGGATCCGGACAAGAACGAGTACCTGGGTGCGCGCGGGGCCAAATTCGCGATCTTCCCCGGGTCCGGGTTGTTCAAGCGCCAGCCACGGTGGGTCATGGCCGCCGAACTGGTGGAGACATCCCGACTGTGGGGCCGCCTTGTAGCCCGGATCGAGCCCGAGTGGGTGGAGGAACAGGCAGCCCATCTGGTCAAACGCACCTATGCGGAGCCCCACTGGGAGAAGCGGCGCGGCGCGGTCGTCGCCTACGAGCGCGTCACGCTGTTCGGTATCCCCCTGGTCAGCGGACGCAAGGTCGACTATGGACGCATCGACCCGCACGTCAGCCGCGAGTTGTTCATCCGCCATGCGCTCGTCGAGGGGGACTGGGAGACAAGGCACCAGTTCTTCCACGACAACCGACGTCTCCTGGCCGAGGTCGAGGAGCTGGAGCATCGGACCCGCCGCCGGGATCTGCGTGTCGACGACGACACCCTCTTCGAATTCTACGAGCGCCGCATCGGCGCCGAGGTGGTCTCGGCCGCGCACTTTGACAGCTGGTGGAAGCGGGTACGGCGCACGGACCCGGACCTGTTGACCTTCCCCACCGAACTGCTGCGCACCGAGGAGGCCGCGGACGTCCGCACCGAGGACTACCCGGACGTGTGGCCCCAGGGTGAGGTGCGGATCCCGCTGACCTACCGGTTCGACCCTGCTCGGGAGGACGACGCGGACGACACCGCGGACGGGGTGACGGCCCACATTCCGCTGCACCAACTGAACCAGGTGAGCGCGGACGGGTTCGATTGGCAGGTTCCCGGGCTACGGTTGGAGATCGTCACGGCACTGATCCGGGCGCTACCAAAATCGCTGCGCCGCAACCTGGTTCCCGTTCCCGACCATGCCGCGGCAGCTCTGGCACGGCTAAGCCCGGGGGGCGAACCGCTCAGCACGGCCCTGGGGCGGGAACTCTCCCGGATGTCGGGAACCCGGATTCCCGAGGACAGCTGGGACTGGTCCCGGGTCCCCGAACACCTCCGAATGACGTTTCGAATCGTCGACGAGCAGGGAACGGTCCGTGCCCAGGGCAAGGACCTCGCCCAGCTCCGCCGGGAACTGGAGCCCGACACCCGCAGCGAGCTCGCGGCTGCGGCCCCGGGCATCGAACGCGAAGGGCTCACCGACTGGGATATGGACACCCTGCCCCGGACCTTCGAACGGACCCGGGGCGGACAGACGGTCCGCGGCTACCCCGCTCTGGTTCCGGAGGGGGACGCCGACCGGGACGTGCCCGATCCCGAGGGCACGGTGGCGGTGCGCGTACTCGACACGGAGGTGGCCCAGCGGCAGGAAATGTGGCGGGGTACCCGTCAGCTGCTGCTGCGGACACTCGCCTCCCCCCTTCCCACCGTGGTGCGGGGACTGGACAACCAGACCAAGCTCGCCCTGGGCCATAACCCGCACGGTGGCGTTCCCCGGCTCCTCAACGACTGTCTCGCCGCGGCCGTGGACACGCTCCTCGGCACGGCAGGCGGTCCGGTGTGGGACGCTGCCGCATTCGGGCGGCTGCGCGACGCCGTGCGCGAGGACCTGACCGACACGACGGCCACGATTGTGCGACAGGTGGGGCAGATTCTGGCGCTGGCCAACTCGATCGAACGCACCATCACGACCACGAAGAGCATGGCCGTCCTGCCGTCCCTGACCGACGCGAAGTCGCAGCTGTCGCGGCTCGTCTATCCGGGGTTCGTGACCGAGGCCGGTCCCGATCGACTCGCGGATCTGCTGCGCTACCTGCGGGCGCTGGACTACCGACTGACCCGGGTACAGGAGCAGCCCCGCCGAGATCAGCTCCACCTGGCCACGGTGGAGGAGCTCCACCGGGCCCGGAACGAACTGTGCCAGCGGCTCTCGCCCGAGCGACGCGCAGAGCCGGACGTGGTCGAGTTGGGATGGATGCTGGAGGAACTGCGGGTCAGCTTCTTCGCCCAACATCTGGGGACGGCCTATCCGGTCTCGGAGAAGCGTGTGCGTAGGGCTATGGCTGCGATTTCCTAGCCAGGCTCGGCAAGCGTGAGCAGCCGTGCCGGGTTACGCTCCAGGATGGTATCGGTGACGGCCGAACCCGCCACGGAGCGGAGTCGTGGCAGAAACCGCCGGGGCAGGTAGGACAACCCTGGCATCCCTCCGTAGGCGGTGTACCGCGCGGCCCCACCGCGGGCCCCACCCACCAGGATGCGGCTGGCATGGCCCCGCTCCACGAGCGAGAGCAGGCAGTCGAGAATGTGGGCGTCGGGCCAGACATGGTGACCCGCGCCCGTGTAGCACACGTAGGCGCCTGCGGCGGCAAGCTCGGCGTGCAGTACGGCATCCGGGCAGTGGTCGATCCGGCTCAGTGCGATCCGGTCCGGTCGGACACCGTGCGCGGTCATCGTCTCCAGGGCCTCCACAGCGGACGTCGCCTGACTGAGGGTGCAGATGATGGCCGCGCCGGTGAGGCGCTGGGCGAGCGCCGCCGCCGCGAGGAATCGCCGTTCCAGGGCCCCTATGCGCCAGTAGCCCAGGCCGACCCGAATCACTCCCGCCCGCAGCTCCGGGCCGTCTTCCACCCCCGGAGGCTGGGCGGGCTCCCCGTCCTCACCGATGCAGCCGTGCGTGATGTCCCGTGCGATGAGGTCGGCGAGCTTATCCTCGTCCAGGGCGCGGATCCAGTGCTCCTCGGGATAGTGTTCCGCGCGGTGGGTGCCACTGGCCGCGATCACGGCCAGACCACTGTACTGGGCAATCGCGGCAAGCCCCGAGGGGGCGCGGCCCAGGCCCGGCGGGGTGAGTTCGACGATACTGTCGATGCCCGCGCCGGCGAGATCGCGAGCCTCGGTCCCGGAAAGATCGACATCATCCAGGGCGTCCTCGGGCCGGAGCGGGCTGCGCCGCAGCAGGGCCTCGTGCATGTCGGTGCGCCGCAGCTGGCCCGGCGGGAGGTCCCCCGTCACGGTACGGACGATCGGATCCATCGACGCAAGCTTAAGCACCGGCCCAAGCGTTCGTAAATCCTTGGCCGCAGCGGCGGTACAGCCGCCCAGCACGGGTAGCTACCCCAACGGCAGGACGAGAGCCACCGAGACGATACAGGGGGACAACGATGGCTCTTCCGATGCAGCGTCCGGCCCGCAGCTCCCAGTACCCGCGGCGCCGAGGCAGCCCCAGGTGGGACCCGTTCACCGACCTGGATGACCTCTGGAACCGGATGGTGAGCCTGATCGACGACGGGGGCTCGGAGCAGGGGGAGGCCCAGGCCCGCCAGTGGGTCCCGGCCGTGGAAGCCGAGGAGGTCGAGGATGCCTACCTGGTCCGCGCGGAGCTACCCGGGATCCGACGCGAGGACGTCGATGTCGAGGTCCAGGACCAGGAGCTCCTCATCAAGGGAGAGGTGAGTAGCGAGGACGACCGTCCGGAGGCGATGCGGCGCCGCAGCGGCCAGTTCTTCTACCGTGCCACGCTGCCAGCTGCGGCGGATGCCAGCCAGATCAGTGCCACGCTGAAGGACGGCGTGTTGAGTGTCCGCATTCCCAAGGGTTCCACGGAGCGTTCCCGTAGCGTGGAGATCACCGAGGGCTGAGGCACTCCCGGGCTCCAGTCTGCTTCCGGAGCGCGGCCCGTCCCTATCCGTCGGGGCGGGCCGTGGGCGTAGTCGGTAGGGGCCGGGGTGGTTCCACAGGGGCTGCGGGAACCACCCCGGCAGAGCCGCAGGTCACCATGGCGACCATGGGTGTGTTGTGCGTGCCGGTCCCGCACACGGCGTCGAACGACGGAGCTCCCGCGGTGGTGAGCCCCTGCACAGTACCCGGGCAACTGCGGCGGGTCAGTCGGCCTCCTGGGTCAGCTCCTGAAGGTCGGCGACGAAGTCGGGAAGGACCCACGGGATACTGACCGGGCTTGGGGTGGAGATGGCAGTGGAGGCTGGACGGTCGACGATGCCGAGGTAGCGTCCGTCCTCGACGGCGGGGATCTGTTGGAACACCGCGTTCTCTTCGGCCTGTTCCTGTTGCTCGGCGCTCTCGTACCACATGACCAGAACGTCGGCGTCGATCTGGTCGGCGTTTTCCAGGCTCAGGGTGCCGTAGAAGCCCTCGTCCTCGACCGCGAGTTCCTCGGAGATATCGGACGGGGTGAATCCGAGTTCCTCCATGAGCTGTGGGCGTACGTCGTCACCGATGAAGAAGCCGAACTGCTGGCCCTCAACGAGGGTTCCCGTGGCATAGCTGAGGTCGTTGAACTGTGGGTTGTCCACGGCGAGGTCCGTGACGAGGTCTTCGGTCTCCGAGACCAGCTCTTCTGCTTCCTCGGGTTTGCCGAGTGACGCGCCCACCATCCGGGTCATCTCCTGCCATTCGGTCAGCCAGGGCTCGTCCGGGTAGGGAACCGTCGGTGCGATCTGGGACAGGTCGTCGTACTCCTGCTCGGTGAGTCCGGACTGGATGCCCAGGATCAGGTCCGGGGCCAGGGCGCCCACCTCCTCGATCTGCACACCCTCGTCGATGTTGATCAGTTCGGGAAGCTCCTCCCCCTGCTCCTCGTACTCGGCGCGGGTCCAGGGATGATGACCGTCCTCGTCGCCACCGTAGGTCCCCTCGGCCACTCCGGCCGGGGGATGTCCCAGGGCCAGTGCGGTGTCGGCATCGGCCCAGCCCAGGGTGACCACGGTCTCGGGCTCCGCGGGAATCTCGGTGCTGCCGAACGCGTGCTCGACCGTGACGGGAAAGCCCTCCCCGCCGGCTCCGCCGTTCTCGTCGGCTGCGCCACCCGCGCCGTCGCCACATCCGGTGAGGATCACGATGCCCCCGAGAGCGATGCCGCATGTCCAACCCGCGGGGGTGTGCCGCGCGGACCGACCAGCACTCATTCGAACCCCAACCTCTCCAGACAAAGGGAAGGCTTGCCTGATTTAGGCAAGCCATGCCTACATTATCAGGAATGGGGTGGCCGGGGTCAGCAGCCTCGGTCAACCACGTAGCGGCGGCGCGGGCCAGCCCACACCGCCGCTGTACAGCCATGACGCGCAGACCGTGCCTAGCTCGGACGCACCGCCCCAACGAAGACGCCGTCCCAGTAGGCCGCCAGGTCAACTTCCTCGATGGGTTTCGAGGGGTTGGATCCGTGGACCATCTTTCCGTCCCCGGCGTAGATCCCCACGTGCGTCGGCGCGGAGGAGTCGTAGAAGAACAGCAGGTCCCCCGGCTGAACTTCGTCGCGGGACACCGACGTCCCGGCATGGAACTGGTCCTGGGACACCCGCGGAAGATCGACCCCCGCCTGGGCCCAGGCAGCCTGGGTCAGCCCGGAGCAGTCGTAGCCGTCCGGTCCGGTCCCACCCCAGACGTAGGGCTTACCGATCTGGTCGTAGGCGAAGTCCAGTACCGCCTGCACATCTCCGGATGCAGCGTCCGGAGCTGAGGATCCTCCACCACCGTCACTGTCTGTGGCCTGGGCTTGGCCGGGTGACTCGTCGCCCCCGACCTCCTCAAGAAGAGCCTCCTGCTCGGCAAGGGCCGCCTCGCCCTCCTCGTAGGCCTCCTCCGCGTCCGCGAGGGCCGCGGCCGCCTCCTCCTCGGTTTCGGCCACGTCGTCGTAGAGCCCGTCGAGGCGTTCGCGCTCGGCCAGGTAGTCCCCCAGGCCGTGCTGTTGGTTTCCCGCGAGGAAGGTCAGGTCGGAGAGCTGATGCAGAAGCCCTCCCGAATCCTCGGCCTGGCCGTCCAGGAACACCGACAGTGTGCTGTACTCAGCGCCGGTGTAGGCGGCGTTCGCGATCCGTCGAACCTCACCAGAGCGATCGTCGACAGCTTCCTCAGCGGCCGCCAGGTCCTGTTCGATCTGTTCCAGACGCGACTCTGCGGCCTCGTGGTCCTCTTGGGCCTGGTTGTAGTCCTCGTTGAGCGCGGAGAGTTCCTGTTCCAGATCCTGGATCTGTTCCCGGATCTCCTCCTCGCTGGGGTCAGCGTGCGCGACACCGGCAAGCGGTCCGGCTGGAACCAGAATCGCTCCAACCGCCACGGTGCCGATCGCGGTGAGCCGGCGCACACCGCCGATCCGCGTTGACCGCTGATCACGTCGATCCACGAGAGCGGACTGCCTTTCTCCCACACCCCGCCTACCGCCACCAGCACCCACCACACGAGGACACACCTCGGTTGCCGTGGGTCACGGATACCGGTGTTACTGGCACGGCACTGCCGTGGGGGAGGCCAGTGAGCACCGTCGTTGCGGCTCCTGCCCGTGGGGTTGCACAGATCAGCTTGTGGGCAGGATTCGGCGGAAACCGGACGCTGCCCCTCCGACCAGGGCAAACACCACGTTCCGGCTCAGAGATGGACTCTAGGTGATCTGTTTCGTCTTCGCTACCGGCTCGTTATATTTCGGGACGAACATCCGAACCCCGCAGAGCCGAACCGAGAGTAGCCGCAGCCCGAAAAGCACCCACGGACACGGCGGTTCCACCTCGGTACTCACGATGGACGTGGCACACGCCCACCCCATCCGATGTGTCACTTGTCACAGGTCAGGCGTGCCCCAATAGCGGCACAGCTGCTCAACCGACGACCGGCGTGGCCTCCCAGCCCGTAACCTCCAGCCAGTACGGCTCCATGACCTGGGAGAGAGAAGCGGAGAAGGAGTAGGTGAAGTGATCACCGTCGTAGTAGACGAGCTGGTTTCCAATGACGGCGGGGCACTGACCGTCCGGACACACGTACTCGGTGAGATCCATGGTCGCCACGTTCGGCGGTAGCTCGGCCTCGTCGAGCGGGGAGACCTCCGGCTGGAGTTCGTCGAGATCCCAGACACACGCCGCAGCCCCGTTGCGGTCGACACACTCGGGGACGTCTTCGTCGGGCCGAGGGGTGTCCCGGATGGCCACCACGTCGATGCCCATCGACGCGAGCTCGTCCCAGCGTTCGAGCACACCGGCGGGGATCTCCTCCTGGGCCTCACCGAACGCGGTACGTGTCCCGGTGGTGAACACGACATCCGGATCACGCTCGGCGAGCTCGTCCATGGCCTGCTCGTTCCAGTCGCTACATCCGGGGTAGGGGTCGCCGTCCCGGGTGAGGGGCGCCACGGAGAAGTCACAGGCGTTCTTGGTCATCACCGTCAGGTGCCAGCCATTGCGTTCGGCCATGCCCTCAACGGCCCGAAACCAGTGCCGCGCGTGTGAATGGCCAACCAGGGCGATACTGTATTGCGCCTCCTCCGCAGCCGCACCGAACTCGCAGGTGACGAAATCGTCGTCACCGGACCCAACGATGCATCCGTCCAGGTCAGCCCAGGTGACTCGAGCCGCGTTCCCGGTATCCGGGTATGGCGGGAGTTCGGGCAACTCCTCCACCGTACGCTCGTCCACCAAAATGCCCGCCCCCGGATAGCTGTGCGGATCGGAGCTCAGCTCGGCGCGCATCCGATGCTGTTCCTCGAGATGACTGTTCCACAGCGATCCCGCGACCAGGACCGGCAGCAGGAAGGCGGCACACGCGGCCAGGACCACCCGGGGCGAGGGGCGGGCGACGGTGATCCGGGTGACCCCACCCTCGATCACCCATCGGGTCACCAGCGCCAGTACGAACGATGTGGCGAGCACGTACCCGCCACCAACCAGACTCGGACGCACCCGTTCGGTGACATCCAGGTAGAAGACCAGCACGGGCCAGTGCCACAGGAACAACGGATAGGCCAGCGACCCGAACCAGATCACGGGCCGCAGGGTCAGCACCCGGTCCACACCGAACCGGCTTCCGGTCACTCCTGCCAGAATGACCAGGATGCCGGCACCGACCGGCCACAGGGCGATATACCCGGGAAACGGCACCGTGCCGCCCACGACCACGCCGCACAGCACCAGTGCTGTCACGCCCAGCCATCCCATGGGAACGCGCATCCATACCGGAAGCCGTACGTGGGGAAGCAGCAACGCCAACAGACCGCCCAACCCCAACTCCCACAGCCGCGCGCCGGTGTCGAAGTAGGCGAGCTGCGGCTCGGTACCGGTGCGCCAGACGGAATAGGTGAACGATGCCGCGGTGACCACCGCCAGTATGCCGAGCACCGCGCGGCGCAGGCTCCACCCCCGCCGGTGCGCCACCAGCGCGACCAGGCCCACCAGGACGGGCCACAGCAGATAGAACTGACCCTGCACCGACAGGGACCAGAAGTGCTGGACCGGGCTGACCGTCTCGCCCCTGGCCATGTAGTCGACCGACTCCTGCGCCAGATGCCAGTTCACCTGGTACGTACCCGCCGCAATAACCTCCGCGATGACATCCGACCACCGGGACCGGGGCAGGACGAGATAGGTGAGCAGGAGGACCGCTCCGAGCACGACCGCTGCCACGGGAACGAGTCGTTTGGCCAACCGGACCCAGAAGGTGGCCACGGACCGCACGGACAACCCGGAGGAACGTTCGGCCATCCGCACCAGCGAGCCAGTGATCAGAAAGCCAGTCAGCAGGAGAAACACGTCGACACCGCCGGACACGGTGCCGAACCAGACGTGAAAAACCGCGACCAGAGTGACGGCGAGCGCGCGCAGACCCTCAATCTCCGGACGATAGGTATCGTTCACAACCTGCTTCGTGCTGTTACTGAACGTAGCCGACACTGCGATACCTTGGAGGGTAGGAAGCTAGGGCAGGTCGAGCTGGCGGCCAGACCCGGGAACGCCAGCGGGGAAGCTCAACCCGGTACAGGATGCGTCAACCGCGAGACCCCACGGGCCGATCCAGGGGAATCGGACCCTGGTTGATACCGAGTTGGTATGGATGTGAGCGCGATTACGCCAGTCCGTTGACATTCCCACAACGACCCGTCCGCGCCTCCACCACGGGAATATCCCCCACGACCACCCCCACCCCCGCTGGCCGTCGTGCGGGGGAGCGCCCCCAGGGCGCGACGCCGCCGGCGGCCGACACGGCGCGTGCGGGTGGGCCGGTGCCACGACCAGGATCATTCCGAGGGTGGTGGGGGCCGGGTATTTTTCTTGCCACCTGGTGGAGGTCGGCCGTGGGCGGCGTCGCCCCCAGGGGCACTCCCCCAACCACGGCCGACGGGGCGGGGGCCGACGGGTGGCCCGGCCTCCTGGAGCATTCTCCGGCCACGGGCGCCCGCACGCCGCGTGGTCCGAGGCATCAGTTCCGCTGGAGGGTCCCCTCGGCGATCTCCTCGGCGAAGTGACACGCCACCCTGTGTCCGGGTGCGATCGTTCGCAGCTCGGGCCGCTCCTCGGCACAGCGCTGGGGCTGGCTCCAGGGGCATCGGGTGTGGAACCGGCATCCCGCTGGCGGATTCGAGGGGGATGGAAGATCCCCGTGCAGCAGGATCCGCTCCCGGGAGTCCTCAACCGTTGGGTCGGGGACCGGAACCGCGGACATCAGGGCTCGGGTGTAGGGGTGCCGGGGCTGTGCGTACAGGGTGTCGGAGTCCGCCTCCTCGACCAGTGATCCGAGGTACATCACCCCAACAGTGTCACTAACGTGCCGCACCACGGCGAGATCGTGGGCAATGACCAGGTAGGTCAGCCCCCGCTCACGTTGCAGTTCTTCCAGAAGATTGAGGACCTGCGCCTGGATGGACACGTCCAGGGCGGACACGGGCTCGTCGCAGATGATCAGTTCCGGTTCCAGGACCAGGGCGCGAGCGATCCCGATGCGTTGTCGCTGGCCACCGGAAAACTCGTGCGGATAGCGGCTCAGTGCCCGCCCGGACATTCCGACATCGTCCAAGGCCTGCACGATGCGCCGCCGTGTGTCCTGGCGGTCGGTCGACAGCCCGTGGACCTGAAGCCCCTCGGTCAGGATCGACTGAATATTCTGTCTCGGGTTGAGGCTGCCCAGGGGGTCCTGGAACACCATCTGGAGGTTCCGCCGCTGCCGGCGCATCTGCTCGGAGCCGAGATGCGCGAGATCGGTTCCGTCAAACCACACCTGGCCGTCGGTGATGTCGACCAGGCGCAGCACGGCCCGCCCCAGTGTGGTCTTGCCACATCCGGACTCGCCAACCAGGCCGTAGGTGCTGCCGCGCTCGACGGTGAGCGACACGCCGTCCACCGCGCGCACATGTCCGATCGTGCGATCAACCAGGATGCCGCTGCGGATCGGGAAGTGCACCTTCAGATCGTGCACCTCCAGCAAGCTCGATCCTCCGGCCGCGGCCTCGTTCGTACCCGTGTCCGCACTCATCAACTGACTCATCCGGAGCCCTCCATTGTGGACGTCGCGGCCGGCCCAGCTCCGGAGGCCGGCCCCTCCTGGTGGCCCTCCCCAACCGGATGCACACACCGATGGAGGTGTTCCCCGGATCTGTGGCGAAGCTCCGGAGGACCCTCGAGACACGCTTCGGTGTAGCGGTCGCACCGCGGCGCGAAGGCGCAGCCGTCGTTCCAGGCGATGTTGTCGTTGATGGAGCCACGGATCGGGGTTAGTGGTTCGCCGCGCGGGGCGTCGAGACGCGGAATCGAGTGCAACAGTCCCACCGAATACGGGTGCGTGGGGGCAGCGAACAGTGCAGAGCGGGGGCCCGCCTCCACCACCCGCCCCGCGTACAGGACGTTGATCCCGTCACACAGCCCGGCCACCACCCCCAGGTCGTGCGTAATCATCAACAGGGCGGTGCCCTCGTTGTGCACCAGATCCTTGAGTAGCTCCAGGATCTGGGCCTGGATGGTGACGTCCAGGGCGGTGGTGGGTTCGTCGGCGATCATGAGTCGGGGGCGGCAGGCCACGGCCATGGCGATAAGGGCGCGCTGTCGGATGCCACCGGACTGTTGATGTGGATACTCCCGCAGCCGGCGCCTGGGATCGGGAATCCCCACACGTTCCAGCAGTTCGGCGGCTTTCGTGCGCGCCGCCTCACCCCGAAGCCCCTGGTGCCGAGTCAGGATCTCGGTGACCTGAAGCCCCAGCGGCACCACCGGATTCAGGGAGGACAGTGGGTCCTGGAACACCATCGCGATCTGGGAACCCCGCAGGTCCCGCATCCGGCGGGCGTCCGCGGCCAGCAGGTCGACGCTGCCCTGCTGCTCCTGGTCGGGGATGGTGTCGTCGGGAGTTCCGGCGCCCGAGCCGCCGTTCAGGCGTAGGTGGGCAGCGCCGCCCACCCGGACTCCACGGCTGGGCAGCAACCCCATCAACGCCAGGGAGGTGACACTCTTTCCGCATCCGGACTCCCCCACGAGCCCGACGACCTGCCCCTCATCGACGGTGAAGGACACCCCGTCCACCGCGTGCACGTCCCGCTCTCCACGTTGGGTGAACGTCACGGACAAGTCGTCGACGGTCAACAGTGGCATAGGGCTCACTTCCGCAGTTTCGGGTCCAGGGACTCCCGCATGGCCTCGCCCAGCAGGGTGAATCCCAGTGCGGTGATGATGATCGCCAGGGCGGGATAGACCGCGAGTTCCGGGGCCCCACTCAGGAAGCGTTGGGCGTCGGCGAGCATGGTCCCCCACTCCGGCACGGCCGGGTCGGGGTTGCCCAATCCGAGGTAGGACAGGGCCGCGGCGTCGATGATGGCGATGCCCAGCACCAGTGTGGCCTGGACGATCACCGGTCCCAGCGAGTTGGGGAGGATATGGGCGACGACGATTCGACGGGTACGGACCCCGACGGCGCTGGCCGCGAGGACGTAGTCCCGGTTGGCCTGGGCCAGCATTGATCCGCGCAACAACCGCGCGAATATGGGGACCTGGGCAACCCCCACCGCGATCATGACCGTGACCAGGCTGGGTCCGAGTAGCGCTGCCACGGTCACGGCCAGCAGCAGGGTGGGCAGGGCGAGCATGACATCGACGACACGCATGATTACGGCATCCAGCCGTGCGCCCCAGACACCGCCGAGTCCGGCGGCCGCCCCAGCTACTCCCCCGAGGACCGCTCCGGCAGACAACCCCAGCACGGTGGCGACAACCCCGACCAGCAGGGACTGGCGGGCTCCAATCACCATCCGGGAGAACTGGTCTCGGCCCATATTGTCCAACCCCAGCAGGTTCTCGGGTCGGGGACCCACGAACTCGTTGCGGTTGGGAAAAACCTCGTCCCGCCAACTCTGGCTGATCGGATCATGAGGCGCGATGATGTCGCCGAGCAGCGCGACCAGAACGAAAACCACAACCACACTGGCGCCCACAATCGCCATCGGGCTGCGCCGGAGTCGGTGGAACGACTCGCGCCAGACGCTGTGGCCCTCGGAGTCTTCCGCGCGTGCCGCGGTGAGTTCGGCCAGTCGGTCGATCCGGTCGGACTTCTTCGACATCAGCGCACCCGCACTCTCGGGTCCAGCAGGCCGTAGGAGATATCGACCAGCATGTTGATCAGTACGTAGACAGTCGCGATGAGCAGGATGAATCCAAGCAGAACGGGATAGTCACGTTCCTGGGTGGCCTGGTAGAGGAACTGCCCGATCCCGCCGAAGTTGAAGACGCTCTCGGTGAGTACGGCGCCCGCCAGCAGGGCGCCGGCCAGATAGCCGACAGCGGTCACCACCGGCAACATCGCGTTGCGGAGCACGTGGCGGCCGCGCACAGTGCTGTGGTGGAGCCCTTTGGCGTTGGCGGTGCGTACGTAGTCCTCGTCCAGGACCTCGAGCACGCTCGCGCGGGTCATTCGGGTGATCACGGCGAGCGGAATGCTCGCCAGAGCGATTCCGGGAAGCACCAGATGCATGATCGCGTCCCAGGCGGCATCCCACTCCCCCGTCAACACCCCGTCCAGGACGTGGAACCCGGTGATCGAGGTCGCGTCGATTCCCGGGGTCTGGCGGGACAGGGACGGGAAGATCCCCAGCTGTTCGGAGAAAACCACCTTGAGCACGAAGGCGAGGAAGAACACGGGGGTACAGATCCCAACCAAGGATCCCGTCACCGCGGCCATGTCCAACAGCCCACCGCGACGGCGCGCGGCGAAGTACCCCAGGGGGATGCCCACCGCGACGGCGATGATCATCGCCGTGATGGCCAGCTCCGCTGTGGCCGGGAACTTGGTCAGGAATTCGTCCAGGACCGGCCGGTTGGTCTGGGTGGAAACTCCGAGGTCGCCCTGGGCGATGTCACCCAGGAAGCGGCCGTACTGAACCAGGATGGGGTCATCCAGTCCCATGGACTGCCGTAGGGCTTGGCGCTGCTCCTCGGTGGCGTTCTCCGGAAGGAGGGCAACCTCCGGCCCACCGGGCAGGAGCCGGATCCAGGCGAACAACAGCACCGACAGCCCGAACAGCGTGGGAATCAGCTGGAGCAGTCGGCGAACAACGAACCGCAGCACCCGAGCCGCCTCTCATCGTCCAACGGAAGCCGCCCGGGCCGGGGGTTGACCCCACCCCGGGCGGCACCCTCGTCGTGTTACTCGAAGGAGGTCTCCGCGAACTCCTCCTGGGTGAGCGGACTCACCGTTGGTGGATCGATGTCGGGGGCAAAGGCGATGGAGGGGGGTGAGCTGGAGATCGGAAGCCCCGGCAGCTCCTCCATGATCACCTCGTTGGCCTCCTCGTACAGGGCGACGCGGTCCTCGGCGTTGGGTTCGGCCGCGGCCTCGTCGAGCGTGTCGAAGATGGCGTCACTGTCATGGCCCCAGGCTGGCCGGTAGTCGGCGAACCACGTGCCAAGGAAGTTGTAGGCCTCGTTAAAGTCACCGGTCCAGCCCAGCAGGTACAGGCTGCATCCACCGGACTCGGTGTGTGGAATGTACTGGGTCCATTCGTAGGAGTCCGGTTCGACCTCGATTCCCACCTCTTCCAGGTCATGTGTGATGAATTCGAAGATGTCCTGGGGGGAGGGCATGTAGGGGCGGGTGACCTCCGTCGGATAGCAGAAGTCCAGGGTCAGGTCCTCGTATCCGGCGTCGGCGAGTAGCTCCTCGGCCAGCTCGGGATCGTGGTCGTAGGTCGGCACATCGTCGGACCAGCCGTCCAGTGTGTCCGGCATGAACTGGGTGGCGACCTCGCCGCCCTCGGGCAGCAGGCTGTCCACGATGTTCTGCCGGTCCACCGCGTGGGCCAGAGCTCGTCGTACGTCCGGGTCGGACAGGGCCTCGGCCGCGTCCTCCCGCTCCTCGAATCCGGCGTCATCCTGCACGAACGCCAGGTAGAGGATGTTGAACACGCCGCGTTCGGGGACCTCGAAGCCCTCGTCCTGGAGGTTCTGCACATCGGCTGGGGCCACCAGGTCGTAGCCGTGGATGTCGCCACTCTGGAGTGCCTGCATCCGGGCGTTCTCATCCTCGATGGTCTGGAAGATGATCGTCTGGATCTGGGCGGCGCGGTCCTCGTCCCAGTAGTCGTCGAAACGCTGCATCTCGACTTCCCGGGCGTCGTGGTCCCAGTCCACGAACTCGTAGGGTCCAGTGCCCGCGACCGTACCGACCTCCTGGCTGTACTCCGGATAGGCCGGGTCGTCCGGGTCGCCCTCGATGTCCTCGCCCTCCATCTCCTCGATGGCGGCGGGGCTCATCATGCCCAGCGCGATCATGCTGAAGGCACCTGGATAGTCCGGGGAGTACTCTTCGACCTCGATGGTCACGGTGTGCTCGTCCTCGGGGGTGCACCCGGCGAAGTTCGGGTCGGGAAGGTCCAGATCTTCGTCGTTGTCGGCGAAGCCGCCGAAGAGGGTGGTCCAGTAGTAGCTGACGGACTGACTCTGGTAGATCCCCTCGAAGTTGTACCAGCGCTCGAAATTCGCGCAGACGGCGTCGGCGTTGAACTCCTCACCGTCGTGGAATGTCACGTCCTCCTCAAGGAAGAAGGTCCACTCCGTTCCGTCGTCACTCTGCTCCCAGTCGTGCGCGAGCCCCGGAACAATCTCGGTTCCGCCCGGCTCATGCCGCAGGAGGGTCTCGTAGGCCTGCCGCGCCACCCGGAACGTTTCGCCGTCACTGGCCAGAATCGGATCCAGGGAGCGCATATCCCCGGCTCCGGCGAAGATGAACGGTTCCGACTCGTTACGTTCCTCGGCTGCGCCGTCCTCCCGTTCACTCGCACAGCCGGTGGCGACCAGGGCTAGGGCGGATGCCACCGCGGTGAGTACTAACAGGGGTCTCCTGTGCTTACGCATCATCCACCTCATCCGGAGGGTTGTCAGGGATGGCGGGCTCCCGATCGAACGAGTGCCAATGTGGGGACCATAAGTGCTTCTGACGCGGGGAACGCGCTTTATAACAGGGGATTAATCGAACTGTTCTCTTTCTATGTCCATCACCCGACAATCCGCTGTTCTATTATCGAAACGCACACCCCGGGAAAACACAGGAGAAACATCGCCGTCACTGCAATTCTGCTCGAATATCGCACAACACGATCGGCCGTTTAATCGATCATCGATCGACCGTTGGACTATCGAATCTCGAGAACGGTCCGCTCCCGGACCGGATCCGCACCGGGAACGGGACCACCCCAGAGCACGCCACCCGACGATTCGCCGCTGCCCCGGCGGGCTGCCCCATGGGGACCACTGGCGCGACAGGAACGATGTGGGGCGTGGATCAGCGCAGCACCCGCCCACGCCCGCGACGTCCCATGTCCTGCGCGTCCTAGGCTGGAGACATCATGACCTCGGATACCAGCGCCACCGTGCACCAGAACCAGGCCACCACGACGATCCTGGCCGCCAACACCTGGCGCGAGCGCGAATCCCGCCACCAGGACCGCGTGGACGCGCTCGTGAGCGAGCACCTCCACCGTCGGCGCCGGGGGGAGCGACATCCGGTTCAGGACTTCCTGTTCACCTATTACAGTCACCGCCCCGCGCAGCTCCGTCGTTGGCACCCCGGTGTGGGCACGCTGCTCGCGCACCCCACGGACGGCGAGCCCCCACACCGGGGTTGGCGCTACTACACCGACCACCTGGACCAGCTGGCTGACCACGCACCCCCGGTGGGTCTGGACGTGGCCACCTTCACCGCGGAGCGTGGTGCAACCGTGCGGTTCGTGGCCGCACTCCTGGAGGCGACCGAGGCCCGATCAGCCAACCTGGGGTGCTTCGGCCTACACGAGTGGGCCATGGTGTACCGCACGAGCCCCGGGAACGTCCGGCACCAGGGAGTGCCGCTACGCCTTGGTAGTGCCGGCACGGACGCCGTGGTGGAATCCCACCGCATTCGCTGCTCCCACTACGACGCCTACCGGTTCTTCACCGACGACGCGGTGCCGCGCAACCAACTGCGGCCCACCCGGACCGGACAGATCTCCCAGGAGCAGCCCGGATGTCTCCATGCCACCATGGACTGCTACAAGTGGGCCTATAAACTCACGCCCGCGGTTCCCAGCGAACTGGTGCTGGAGTGTTTCGAACTGGCGCGGGATGTGCGGGAACTGGACATGCGCGCCTCCCCCTACGACCTGAGTGCCTGGGGGTACACACCGGTGCGCATCGAGACCGCCGAGGGCAAGGCGCAGTACGTGGCGGCACAGCGGGAGTTCGCCGAGCGGGGCCGAGTGGTGCGCAACCGCCTTCTCGCCGTGTGTCGGCAGCTCCTCGGACACCCCGATGCGGTCGGCACCGAAGCCGGCTAAGTGTGGTTCGTGGAGTGGCTGTGGGGTGCGGGTCGGGCCGTCTCGGTGGGCATGGTCGCAGGCCGGGAACCGGGAACTCTCCCCGGATGCCGCATGGGTGCTGCTGGCTGCGCTGATGCGCGCCGATCCGCCCCGGGCGAGGCCAGAGAGACTCCCTAGGTGTCACCATCCGTCGGAGGGCAGGAGACGTCCTCGCCCCGGGTTCGTCCGGGGGGTGGTGGCGGTGGTTGGTTGCGCGTGCGCGCCGTGTCGGCCGCCGGCGGCGTCGCGCCACGGGGGTCACCGGTGTTGTCCTGTTTTCTGGGGCGCTCCCCCGCACGACGGCCAGCGGGGTGCGGGGGCGGTGGGGCACCTCCCGCCGCCCGGGAAGAGCGCACTTTCCGCCACGGCGGCCAGTGTGCGTGGGGCTGCGGTGGCCGTGGGCGGCATCCCGCTACCGGGGCAACGCACTCCCCCGCACGATTGCCAGGGGCATGGGGGACCAAGGTGTGTGGGGGATGCTCTGCCGGGCCTCATGGCCCTGCGCACGACGGCCAGCGGGACCGGGGACGGGGGGGAACGTCGTCAGACCAGGCCCAACCTCACGGCCTACTGCGAACGCCTCCCAAAACGAACTGTCCAAGCAGGACACTAGGTGTTCGGCTGGAACGACCCGAGCACCTCGACGATCACTTCGTCGTAGCCGTCGCGCTCGCTCTGCGGCCCGGTCCAGCTGAGCCAGTAGGCGCGGAGGTCCTCGGACAACGGATGTGTGGACTCCTCGCCCGGCACGTGGATCTGCAACTGGACTCGGAACCGCTCTGGCTCGTAGGCAGCGAACTCCCCATCGTCCAGGTCCGGTTCGATCTGGTCCGCGACGTAGTCCTCGCCCAGGGTGTAGGTCTCCTCCACCGCGCCCACCTCATAGTCATCCGGCCAGTTCTCCGCGATGTCGGAGAGGTCCAGGCCAACCTGGCGGTAGTCGTGACGTTCCTCCGAGGGACCGGTCAGTCGGGTGAGCTCGTCCGATGCGGTGGCCTCGTCCTCATCCGGAATGTATCCGCCGACCGCGATGCCCATGCCCAGCGCTTCCTCGGGGTGGACGATGGTGTCCGGAGCGTCCTCGGACTCCTCGACGGACCACTCCTCGGGATAGCGCAGCGAGAATCCGTCGGTGCGGTGCCAGTCGTACTCGGTGGTCACCGAACGGTTACTCCACCAGAACAGGCTGACTCCGACGACGATCACCGCCACCATCGCTGCGGTGGCAGCGATGATCGGCCCGCGGAACCGCCGTGCCAACGACCGCGGCTCCGGTGCTGCCACCGGTGAGGCCGATGGTGGGGCTGGCGGAGCCGCCCTGGTCTCGGCCATTCCCGGCTGCGCTCCCGACGACCACCCGGCGCTCGGCTGCGACTCGGCCTGCGCAAGCAGGCTCAGAGCCTCGTCCGCACTCGGCCGGCGGGCGGGGTCCCGCTCCAGCAATGCCATAATCAACGGGGTCAGCTCCGCGCCCCGGCTCGGTGGGGATACCGGCGCGGACATGATCGCGGCGACCGTGGAGGCGACAGAATCCCGGGCGAACAGGGACTGACCCTGCACCGTGGTGTACAGCGTCGCCCCCAGACTCCACAGATCCGAGGGTGGCTCCGCCGTCCCGGTGCCCTCCAGGCGTTCGGGGGCCATGTACTCGGGCGAGCCCACCAATGCACCGGTGCGGGTGACCGCGGTCTCCCCGACGATGGTGGCGATCCCGAAATCGGTCAGCAGCACCCGGCCGTCCCGGGACAGCATCACGTTCGCGGGTTTGATGTCCCGGTGCACCACGCCACACGCGTGCGCGGCCCGCAGCGCCTCCAGCAGGGTGCGGGCGATCTGGGTAACCCGGGCAGGCGGCATGGGGCCGTGTTCCCGCAGCAGATGCTGGAGCGAGGAGCCTCGCACCAGTTGCATGACCACCCAGGGATGTCCCTGTGCCTCGACCACGTCGTACACGGTGGTGACCCCCGGCTCATCGGACAGCCGGGCCGCGGTGCGGGCCTCTCTCCGGACTCGGGCATGCGCCTCGGTCCGTTCGGCTTCGGCAAGCTCCATGGGCAGACGCACTTCCTTGAGGGCGACCTCCCGCCCCAGTTCCACGTCCCGGGCTCGCCAAACCATGCCCATTCCGCCCCGCCCCAGGGCCTCCACCAGCTCGTACCGGCCTGCAACGATCCGCGCCGCCTGGTCCGCTACCATCACATCGCCTCATTCAGGGGACGAAGCCTCGACGCTCCGCGGGACAGAACGGCCACCAGGGTAGCGAAAGCGGCAGCGCCGTGGCTGTGGGGATTCGGGCGACCAGTCACCGCAATGGCGGCCGGACAGGCATCACGGATCGTGTTGGAACGACCCCATAGTGCCGTGGATCACCTCGTCGTAGCGGATGCGTTCGGGCTGCGGCCCGGCCCAGGTCAGGGTGTAGGACACCCGGTTGTCCACGTGCACCTGGAGCCAGATCTCGAACCAGTCGGACTCCTCGACATCCAGATGCCGGTCCAGATAGGCGTCGGTGTAGGTGACGCTCGCCTCGATTGCCGCCACGTCCCAGTGGCTGGGCCATTCCCGAAACCGCTCCGGATCGAGTTCGGTGTAGCTGTAGTCTGCGTACACGTTCGCGGTGGACATATCCTCGGCGAATCCGGCCAGCTGCATTGAGGCGTCCGGGCCGTCCTCGTGCTCGGCCCAGGGCAGCACCGCCATGGCCAACGCGTCGGTGTCCTGGCGCTGTTCGATCTCGACCCCGGTCCGGTCCTGCCCACTGTCACGAGTGGCAAGCTCCCAGCCCGCCGGATGACGCACCAGGAACTGCTCTCCCTCGTGGTACTCGTACTCGGTCGTGACCGGGCGTAGGTTCCGCTCCCAGTAGAGCGTGCCACCCAGGCCCGCCGCCACCAGCACCGACACCAGTAACACGGCGCCAGTCCAGATGCGCCGACGACGCCGGTGCCGGCGCGTCCGGCCGGCCCCCGCCGTGCGTTCCGGGGGAGCATGGTCCGTCATGGTTGACTCCCTGGGGGAATGTCAGGAGTACAGCCAGAAGCCGGTCCAGACTAGCGAGTATGGACAGACGCGTCCCTCCGTTGCACCAATCGGGACCGCACTGATACCAGCCCGCAATATCCGCAGTTCACAACGGATCTCCGTGGTGTACCAGTAGGTGCCTGTGCTCCCCTGCGCCCGAACCACCGACGGCGGTGTGCGATCATCGGAAAAACTGCACGGGTCGTAGTGCACGGGAAGCCGGTGTGAAACCGGCGCGGTCCTCGCCACTGTGACCGGAGGGCACGGCACCACGCGCCACTGGGTCTGGAGATCCGGGAAGGCGGTGCCGTGCGGGGACCCGAGTCCCGACTCCGGGAGCCAGGAGACCGGCTACGACCCAGCGACGGTACGACCACGAAGGATGGTTGGGTCCCCATGACTCATATCGACGCGCGCACCCGAGGTGTGCGCACTCTCGCTCCGATTCTCGGCCTCACCCTTGCCCTCGGCGCATGTAGCCCCACGGATGGCGGGGACGGCGGCACCACGGACGAGGGTGGCCAAGCCGCCGGCGACACGATCCAGAACTGCGACATCGAGGTTCCCGCCGACGAGGCCCCGGAGCGCGTGTTCGCCGCCTACCAGCCCGCGATCGAGATGGCCCACGCGCTGGGCATCAGCGACCGGCTGGTGGGCACGGCCTACCTGGACGCCGAGGTCCTGCCGGAGTACGCCGAAGCTCAGGAAGCCCAGGAGTACTATGCGAACATCCCCAGCCGCGAGGAGCTACTGAACCACGATCCGGACTTCGTGCTGTCCGGGTTCAACGGGGTGTTTGCCGACGGTGGAGACGGCAGTTTCGGCACCCGCACCGAGCTGCGGGAGCTGGGCATCGAGAGCTGGATCTTCAGCCCGCTGTGCCCCTCCGAGGACGGCGGCACCGACGAGTCCATCGACCCCAGCACGGTGACGATGGACAGTATCTACGCGGACCTGCACGACCTCGGCACGATCTTCGGTGTGGAGGAGCGGGCCGAGGAGGTCGTCACCGAGATGCAGGAGACGGTCTCCGAAACCGAGGAGATCGTTGCGGAGGCGGAGGACACTCCCTCGGTGGTCATCGGCCGTCCCGATGACGAGGGCTTCCGGGTCACCGGGGAACCGGACTTCTCCACGGTGCTGTTGGAACACGCCGGCGCCGAGAACCCCTTCGCGGACCTGGACGAGGCCCGCAACATCGACGTGAGCACCGAGGAACTGATCGAGCGGGATCCGGACTACATCCTGGTGGATGTGTGCTGCGACGCGGAGATGACCGCCGCCGACGCGGCCGACGGCGTCGCCGAGATCCGCAACGACCCGGCCCTGGCCAACGTCACCGCAGTGGAGGAAGACCAGGTCCTGGAATTCACGTTCGCCGACCGCTCCGCCGGGGTGCGTAGTGCGCCCGTGGTGGCGGAGATCGCCGAGATGGTGCACCCGGAGCTCTACGAGTAACGCCATGGCTTCGCACGCACCCGCCCCGGCTGCGTCCGCCCCCATCCTGGCCGCCCTCCGCGCCCGGCTCCAGGCCGCGGCCGAGGGGGCCGGGATGTTGCAGGGCAGCTGGTCCCGCACCGCCGGGCTGTTCGTCGCGGTGTGCGCCCTGGGCGCCACCACACTCGCCTCGCTGCTGTACGGCAACCAGACCCTCGCCCTCGCCGATGTGCACGCGGCCTACTTCTCCTACACCGGCTCCAACACCGACCTGGTGATCCTGCATCTGCGGGTGCCACGCACCCTGGTCGGTCTGGTGGTGGGTATGGCCCTGGGTATGGCCGGTGTCCTGGTCCAGGGCATCACCCGCAACCCCCTGGGTGGCCCGGGCATTCTGGGCATCAATGCTGGGGCCGCCGTCGCCGCCGTTCTGGCGATCACCGTCCTGGGCACCGGCGCGCTGATCGGCTACGTCTGGTTCGCATTCCTGGGGGCTGCCCTCGCCGCGGTCCTCGTCTACACCGTGGCCTCGCTCGGTCAGGGCGGTGCCAGTCCGGTGAAACTGGCGGTCGCTGGTGCTGCGGTCAGTGCCATGCTTGGCTCGGTAACCTCGGCGATCATCCTGACCGACCGGACTGCACTTAACGAGTATCGGTTCTGGACGGTCGGCTCCCTCGCCGGAGCCGACACCGCAACCCTCCTGTACGCGACCCCGCTGATCGCCCTCGGAGCACTGGTGGCGATTGGCCTGACCCGCACGCTGAACACGCTCGCGCTCGGTGACGAGATGGCGCGCAGCCTGGGCAGTCGCATCTGGCTCACCCGGGCGCTGGGTGGGCTGGCGGTGGTGCTGTTGGCCGGTACGGCGACGGCGGCAGCGGGACCGATCGGCTTCGTCGGCCTGGCCGTACCCCATGTCGCGCGTGCCATCGCCGGTCCGGACTATCGTTGGATCCTTCCGTGGACGGCGGTACTGGCTCCCCTCCTCCTGCTGGCCGCGGACATTCTGGGTCGGATCGTGGCGCGTCCCGAGGAGCTCCAGGTGGGGATCGTGACCGCGTTGGTGGGGGCACCGTTCTTCATCTACCTGGTGCGACGGCGAAAGTTGGCGTCACTGTGAGTACACGTCTGTCGTCCCCCATGGTGCGCCGCAGCGAGCTCCTGCCGGCGGGCACCCGCGTCCTCGGCCCCCGAGGCGTCTCCCTGCGTATCTACGGACCGGCGGTGCTGGTGGGGGGCGTGTTTACGGGTTTGGCCCTGTTCCTGGCGATGTTGTCGATCACCCTCGGCGACTTCGACATGCGGCTGCGCGACGTGCCGGCCGCGCTGACCGGGCAGGCAAGCCCGCTGGTGACGCACATCGTCGTGGATCTGCGCCTACCCCGGGTCCTCACCGGGCTCGGGGTGGGCGCGGCCCTGGCGATGTCCGGGATGCTGCTGCAACGTCTGGCGCACAACCCCCTGGTGAGTCCGGACATCATCGGGATCAATGCCGGGGCCAGCACGGCGGCGGTGAGCACGATCGTCGTGGTCGGCGGAACCGCGCTCACGATCGCCTCGGGTGCCCTCCTCGGCGCTGTCACCACCGCGGTGCTGCTGTACCTGCTGGCCTATAAGCAAGGCGTCTCCGGCTATCGACTGGTGCTCATCGGGATCGGTGTCACCGCGATGCTGACGTCGGTCACCTCCTACCTAATGACCCGCACCGACCTGGACACCGCGGCCCGCGCCATGTTCTGGCTCACCGGCAGCCTGTCCGGCCGCGGCTGGCCGCACGCGGTCACCATCGGGATCGGACTACTCGTGTTCGCCCCGCTGGCCTTCGCCATGGCGCGGCAGATCCGGCTGTTGCAGCTGGGGGACGACACCGCCCGTGCCCTGGGCGGTCGGGTGCAGCTGGCTCGCGCCGGACTGCTGTTCACCGCCGCGGGGCTGTCGGCCATGTCGGTCGCCGTCGCCGGTCCGGTCACCTTCGTCGCCCTGGTCGCACCGCAGATCGTGCGCCGCCTGCTCCACGAACGTGTTGTGGGACTGCTGCCAGCGGCGGCCTGTGGGGCTGTGCTGGTGATCGGCGCGGATCTCATCGCACGCACGGCCTTCGGCGGCACCGAGCTTCCCGCGGGAGTGATCACCGGCGCCCTGGGTGGTCCCTACATGCTCTATCTCCTGGCCCGGACCAACCGGATTGGACGAGGTGGTTGACCTTGGACTCCGCAACCATGACTGTGAACACGACGACCGCAGCACCCCGGATCGCCGCACAGGAGCTCAGTCTGCGCTACGGCGACACCCCGATCGTGGACCACCTGTCGGTGCACCTGCCGGCACAGCGGATCACCACCATTGTTGGCGCGAACGGCTGTGGCAAGTCCACACTACTGCGGGGGGTAGCCCGGCTCCTGAAGCCGAGTTCGGGCACGGTGACCCTGGACGGCACGGACATCGCCACGGTGCCCGCGGCCGAGCTTGCCACCCGGCTGGGCATGCTGCCGCAGCAACCCCTCGCCCCGGAGGGCATCACCGTCGCCGATCTGGTGGGGCGTGGGCGTCATCCACACCAACGGTGGTTTCGGCAATGGTCCGAGGAGGACGAGGCAGCTGTGGCTTCCGCGTTGGAGGCCACCGGTGTCCAGGACCTGGCACACCGCTCCGTGGACGAGCTCTCCGGGGGTCAGCGCCAGCGGGTGTGGATCGCCCTGGCGCTGGCGCAGGGCACCGAGACGATGCTGCTCGACGAACCGACCACCTTCCTTGACCTGGCCCACCAGGTGGAGGTGCTGGACCTGCTGCGGGAGCTGAACCAGGAACGGGGCCGGACCATCGTTCTGGTGCTGCACGACCTGAACCTCGCCTGCCGCTACGCCGACCACCTGATCGCCATGCGTTCCGGTCAGATCGTCGCGGCCGGAACCCCGGAGGAGGTCATCACCCCGCAGGCCGTGTCGGAGGTGTTCGGGCTGGACTGCGAGGTGATCGAGGATCCGTTGTCCGGGACGCCGCTGGTCCTGCCGCGTCCGAAGGACACCCACCCCCACCGGGGCTGAGGCGCCATCAGGACCTCCGCGCGGGACCACTATGCTCGGCGCCGACACCGAGTGGATGTTGGGGTTGTTCTATGGTTCAGGTCGCTGTCGCCCAGTACGCTCCGGGCCAGGACAAGGTCACCAACCTGGCCACCGCGGAGTGGGCGGTCGCGGACGCCGCGGCTCGTGGTGCCCGGGTGGTGGTTCTGCCGGAGTACGCGATGTTCACCGCACCGCGGATGGACCAACGGTTCGTCGCCGCGGCCGAACCGCTGGACGGCCCCTTCGGCCGGGGGCTGTCCGAGCTCGCACAGCGCTACGGGCTGGTGGTTGTGGCCGGGATGAACGAGGCACTGCCCAGTGATCCGGAACGTTTCGCCAATACCCAGATCGCAGTGGGGCCGAGCGGCGAGATCCTCGCCGAGTACCGTAAGCTCCACCTCTACGATGCTTTCGGAGTAACAGAGTCGGCGGTGGTGCGGCCGGGCGATGTGGCGGCACCGCACACCTTCACGGTTCCCCACGCCGATCCCGCGGCCCCAGCCGACGCGAACTCGCTCACCTTTGGGCTCCAGACCTGCTACGACCTGCGGTTCCCGGAGGTCACCCGCCGAATCGTCGACGCCGGGGCGGAGGTTGTGCTGGTGGGCGCGCAGTGGGTCCCCGGGCCGCTCAAGGAGTATCACTGGAGCACCCTGGTTCGCGCGCGGGCCATCGAGAACACCATCTACGTGGCAGCGGCCGGTCAGAACGCCCCGACCGGATCCGGCACCAGCATGATCGTGGACCCGATGGGGGTGGTTGTCGCGGAGCTGGGTGAACGCACCGCCGTCGCGGCCGCCGAGCTGAGCATTGAGCGGGTGACCGAGGTCCGCACACGCAATCCCGCCGTCTCCCTGCGGCGATTTTCGGTCACACCCTAACGACGGTCATGTGATACCGGACAGTCGCTCCCGGCGCAGCAGCCGAAAGGGTCATCGCTGGTCGGTGCGTGGCCACGGGTGTCGCTTTCGGTCCATTACCCAGCGTTTCCGATATACGGACTGTTCCGACCGCGTCCGGTGTGCCGAACCAAAACTTGACTACTCATTGTTGTTATAGATATACATACAGTCACGGAAACGGGTTATACATCTCTCTGGCCTGCCGATGTCGCTGGTTCAGCCGAAGCCGATTATCGACGGCCCGCCAATCTGTCCTCAACCACGGGGGGAGCAAGGACGTTGCGCGGACTCAGCACCGAACCGATGGTCCATCCGCACCCGGCCGACGACCCGTGCGCGTCCGAGGCCCTGACCGCAGAGCAAGCCATCGGTGAGGCCTGCGGTATCTGTCACGCTCGGTGGCCGCTACCGCAGGTCCCGCTGGTCGAGTCCGCGGAGGACGCTCCGCTCTACGTGTGCCGCGACTGTGCCACACTCGCGGGTGTGGCCACGCCACGGCCAGCACGCCGCTCGCTCGCTGTGCACTGACCTCGGATCCCGGCCGGCACGGCGCTCCGGACCCAGGGGGAGGCTGGGTCCGGAGCGCTCGACGCGCGGGCTTCCGTGAGGGGAGAGGAAGTGCGCGCCTCCATGGTGGACTCACGATCCGACTGGGACGACCTGCGCTCCCACGCAGCCGACCCGCACTCACGATACTGCGCGTGACCTGAACATGACCGGAAGTATGAAAAACTCGCTGGCCGTAGATTCACCGGCCGCGTAGACCGTCAGCCGGTCGTGGGAAACCCGAGGCTCACCCCGTCGGGAGTGGGGTCGGGCCATCGCGAGGTCACGGCCTTGGTCCGGGTGTAGAAGTGCACCCCCTCAGTCCCGTGCGCATGGCTGTCCCCGAACATCGACTGCTTCCAGCCCCCAAAGGAGTAGAAAGCCATTGGCACGGGGATCGGCACGTTGATCCCGACCATGCCCACCTGCACCTCGTTCTGGAACCTGCGCGCCGCACCGCCGTCCCTGGTGAAGATCGCGGTTCCGTTGCCGTAGGGGCTGCTGTTCACCAGGTCCAGGGCCTGGCTGTAGGAGGAGGCGCGCACCACCGACAACACGGGGCCGAAAATCTCGTCGCGGTAGCAGGACATGTCGGAAGTGACATGGTCCAGGAGGCATGGCCCCAACCAGAAGCCACCCTGTGGCTGGCCCAGCACCGGATGGTTGCGACCGTCACGCACCAGGGTCGCACCCTCCGTGACGGCCACGTCGAGATAGGAGGCCACCCGAGCACGGTGATCGTCGGTGACCAGCGGCCCCATCTCGCTGCGCTCGTCATCGCCGGGACCCACCCGGAGCCGCTCCAGCCGCTGGCGGACACGTTCGACCAGGCCGTCCCCCACGGGATCCACCGCCACGACCACGGAGACCGCCATGCAGCGCTCCCCCGCGGAGCCGAACCCCGCGGAGACCGCCGCGTCCGCGGCCAGGTCCAGATCCGAGTCCGGGAGGACCACCATGTGGTTCTTGGCGCCCCCCAACGCCTGTACTCTCTTCCCCCGCCCCGCGGCGGCGGTGTAGACGTCCCGGGCCACCGGGGTGGAGCCCACGAAACTCACCGCGGAGATGTCCGGGTGCTCCAGAATCGCGTCCACCGCGTCACGGTCCCCCTGCACCACGTTGAAGACGCCCTGCGGCAGTCCCGCCTCGGCCCAGAGTTCGGCCAGCCGCAGGGTCACGGAGGGAACCTTCTCACTGGGCTTGAGGACGAAGGTGTTCCCACAGGCAATCGCGATCGGGAACATCCACATGGGGACCATCGCCGGGAAGTTGAACGGGGTCACGCCCGCGACCACGCCCAGCGGCTGGTGAATCGAGTACGCGTCCACGCCCGTGGAGACGTTCTCCGAAAACCCTCCCTTCAGCAGGTGCGGGATCCCGCAGGCGAACTCCACGACCTCCAGCCCCCGGGCCACCTCCCCCTCGGCGTCCGAGATCACCTTGCCATGCTCGGCGCTGATGGTCTCGGCGAGTTCCCGCCGGTGTGCTCGGACCAGTTCCCGGAACCGGAACAGGATTGCGGAGCGTCGCCCCAGCGGAGTGTCCCGCCATCCGGGGAAGGCCGACCGGGCGGCGGCAACTGCCGTATCCACCTCCGCGGCCCCGCCGAGCTGGACGGCACCGCTCACCGTGCCGGTGGCCGGATTGTACAGGTCCTTCTCGCGCCCGCCGCCCGTCGCCGGGCCTCCGTTGATCCAGTGCGACACATGACGTCCCACGGCCTGGCCACCTTTCTCCATCCACGTTCTGACCGCCACGGCTCGCCGGCAGGCTCCGTGGGAGCGCCGGCGAACCGTGGCTGGTGCTGTGCTCACCTCAGTCACCGGCTCCGTTCCGGCCGGAACGTTAGGCCTGCTCGGCAGCGACGGCGTCGAGTGCACCCACCAGCAGGTCCACTCCGGTACGGGCGTCGTCCTCGCTGAGGGTCAGCGGTGGTGACATCCGGAGTGTCCCCCCACGCAGTCCGCCCTTGCCCACCAGCAGGCCCCGGTTTCGTGTCTCCTCGAGGGCCCGGGCCACCAGGTCCGGGCTGGGCCCACCATCCCGGGGGTTGACCAGGTCCACGGCGAACATCAGCCCCCGACCGCGCACCTCCCCCACGATGTCCAGCTCCGCGGTGCGTCGTCGCAGTTCGGTCAGGATCACCGATCCGACGTGGTCCGCGTTCGCCTGTAGGTCGTGGTTGAGCACATAGTCCAGGGTGGCGTTAGCGGCCGCGGTGGCGACGGGATTTCCCCCGAAGGTGGACACGCCGTTGGCGGTGAGCCCGTCCATAAGGTCGCCCCGGGCAACCACACCCCCGATCGCGAAACCGTTGCCGAGCCCCTTGGCGACGGTGATCACGTCCGGGGTTACTCCGTGCGCTCCAATCCCCCAGAAACTCCGGCCAGTTCGTCCCCAGCCGGTCTGAACCTCGTCGGACACGAACAGGATCCCGTGCTCATCCAGTACCTCCTTGTAGGCGGCGTACAGCCCGTCGGGCGGCATGGTGAAGCCGCCAACCCCCTGGACGGGCTCGGCGATGAGGCAGGACACGTTGGGGGCCGTGGCTGTGGCCAGTACCTCCCGCAGATCGGCCACACAGGCCTCGATGTAGGCGTCGTCGCTCATGCCGCGGAACGCGGGCAAATCCCGGTCGGTTCCGTGCAGGTAGTGGACGTTGAGGGGAGACAGCGCCGAATTGGTCCAGCCTCGGTTTCCGGTGACGGCGATCGTACCGAAGGAACGCCCGTGGTAGCTGTTACGCAGAGCCAGAACCTGGTCCGAACCACGCTCGTGGGTAGCGAGCAGCAGTGCGGTCTCGTTGGCCTCGGTGCCGGAGTTGGTGAAGAACACTTTGGCGTCGGGGATCCCGCTGATCCGGGCGATCTTCTCGGCGAGTTCCACCTGACCGCGGAGCAGGTACAGCGTGGAGGTGTGGACGACACCGCGGGCCAGCTGCCGCTCCACAGCCTCGCGTATCTCGGGGATGTCATATCCCACCATGGTGGTGACGATGCCGCAGAAGAAGTCGAGGTAGTTACGCCCCGAGTCGTCGGTGACGCGACTGCCCTTGCCGCTGACGATCTCAATGGGGTTCTCGTACAGCAGGGACTGCCAGGCGGGCATCACCCGGCGATGGCGTTCGAGCAGTTCAGACATGCCCTCAGTGTCGTGGCTGCGGCGCGCTCTCCGCCAGAGCCATACTGTCGTCGTCCGCCTCCTGGTTTGACACTCTGTCAACATCCAACAACATCCAACACTGTGTAAGCTTCTACCGGCGAAAACCGGCAGCACTGTAAAATCACCCCATGCTGCCCAGCCTCTCCGACGTCCTGGAACTGCCGGTACTGCGCCGTGCCCGCCCCCGGATCATCGTCGGAGCAGAACATGTGAACTCCCCGGTGCGCTGGGTGCACATTGCCGAGGTCACCGATCTGGCCCACCTTCTGAGGGGTGGTGAGCTGGTACTGACCACGGGAATCGCCATGCCGGACGACCCTGCGGCGCTCCGCCGCTACGTGGCCGATCTCGCCGACGTGGGCGTGATCGGGATCGCCGTGGAGCTGGGGCGCAAGTACCACAGCGCGCTCCCACAGGCACTGGTGACCGCTGCGGCGGAGGCACACCTACCGGTCATCACCCTGGAACGGGAAGCGCGCTTCGTGGAGATCACCGAGGCGGTGCACAGCCGCATCATCAGCGAACAGATGACCGAGTTGCAGGAGTCCGAGCGACTGCACCGGGTGTTCACCGAGCTGTCCGTGGAGGGAGCCCCACCGGAGCGGGTGTTGCGTACCGTGGCCGAGCTGTCCGGGTGTCCGGTCATTCTGGAAAATCTCACCCACCAGGTCCTGGTATGCGAAAGTGCGGGGGAGGACCCACGTTCACTCCTGGCCGCCTGGGAGACCCGTTCCCGTGGGATTCGGGTGTCCGCACGCACCACACACGACGCCGGAACCGGCTGGCTGGTCACCATGGTGGGCGCCCGCGGTCAGGACTGGGGTCGGTTGATTCTGGTCTGTGGGGCGCAGCCCTCGCCGACCCAGACGATGCTGGTGGAGCGGGCGGCCACCACCCTCGCGCTGGGGCGGCTCCTGGAACGCCACCAGGAGAGCTTGGAGCGCCAGACCCACCGCACCATCATCACCGGAATCATCGATCGCGCCTACGCCGACCCCGAAGAAGCCCTCGTGCGTGCCCGTGCCGTAGGCGTGCCCCTGAGTGGACGCCCGCTGGTGGGCATGGTGATCCGCATCCGAGAGGCCGACACCGGGCTCGCGGCCCAGGCCCGCCTCGCCGACACGGCCGAAGCCGCCGCACGCTCCTGCCGGGAACTGCGGCTGGCCGCCCTGGTGGGGTCGCTCGACGACGGCCGCGTGGGCATCCTGCTCGCCCTCCCCACCACACCGGATGTGGACACGGTGCTGACCCAGCTGGCCCATCGCATCCGCCAGCATGCGCGCAGTGACGGAAGCCCGTCCAGTCCGGGGGCCCCGAACGACACCCCGGGAACCACCGTGATTGGGGTGGGATCCACCACGGAGTCCATCCGAACGGTGCGCCGTTCCTTTCTGGAGGCACGCCAGGTCGCTGACGTCGCCCTGAGCCAACGCGACGAACGGGCATTCCATCGCCTACCCGACCTCCATGTGCGCGGTCTCGTGCACCTGTTCCGCGACGACGAGCGCCTACAGACCTATGTCGAGCGCGAGCTGGGACCGCTGCTCAGCCACGACGCCCGCCACGGGACCGACCTCACGACCATGCTGCGGCACTATCTGGACTGCGGACGGAACAAGGCCGTGGCCGCGACCCACGCCCACCTGTCCCGCCCCGCCTTCTACGATCGGCTGCGGCGCATCCAGCACGTGCTGGATGCTGACCTGGACTCGGTGGAGACCTGCCTGTCCCTGCACATCGCCCTCCTGGCCCTCGACGCGATGCGGGAGGAGGGAAGTCAACCCCATTCCCGGGAAACACTCGCGACGGAGGCACCACCATCCAGGGGGCGAGAAAACTAGGGCGATCCCCCCTCTACCTTCCCGGGACATTCATAATAGGCTGAATCCGGACGCCTTCTCTGGGCGTCCCCCTTGCGCGGTGGTCATGCTTCGCCCCCGAGAGGCATGACCGCCGCCCCAAGGGGCCTCTTCTTTCCAATCCCCGCACACCGGCCCAAGTCGGGACTGAACACCCGCCGCACCACCGCTCTAGGTAAGCCAGGTTGCTCCGGCGGCGGGCACGAAAACCACCAGCGTGAAGCGGGCGAGTCGTCCCACCAGGCTGGCGAGCAGAAAGTGGGACACGCGCATCCGCGTCGTCCCGGCCAGTACGCACATGACCATGTACGGCGGGACACTCACGAACGAACTACTGAACATGATTCCGGCTGCCCATACCGGCCGACGATGCGCCTGGTCCTGCCATCCCTCCAGTCGCCGGGACCGGGCACCGGAACGTGTGGCGCGGTCCGCCTGCCGCTTCAGCCAGGGCAGGTGCAGAACACCACTGCCCAGGTAGTAGTAGACGAGTTTGCCGACCGTCTGGGCCACAGCGGCCGCGACGACCATCGCCACCAGCTGACCATCGGGATGCAGTGCGGACGCACCGAGGAGATAGATCTCGATACTGATGATGGGCACCAGGGAACCGGCCAGGGCGACCAGGAACGCAATCGCAGTCTCCACCATGGGCTAACCGAGACGGTCGGGCCGGAACGGGTGGATCGGGACTGTGGTCGTCCCCTGCTGTGCGAGGTCGGCCAGTGCACGGCCGACGGCGGACGCGAACTTGTAGCCGTGTCCGGAGAAGCCTCCGCCCAGGAGCAGGCCGGGAACGCGGGGGTGCGGACCAATGAGGAAATGCTGGTCCTGGGTCATGGTGTACATACAGGTGGTGAGCCTGGACGGGGTCGGGTCAATCCCCCGGAGTCGCTCGGCGAGACGTGCGAGCCGCTGGGCATCCGCCGCGTCGGCGGGCCGGGGGCCGATGTCCGGGTCCACGCGCTCTCCCCGCTGAACCCCGGGGCCGCTCGCCCCGTCAGCGTGCACCCCGATCTTGACGGTGCGGCCCCCGTCGAGGCTGGGAAAGCCGTACCAGGCGGTGCCGTCGGACTCCGCACGAACGAACACCGGCGTATGTTCCGGGTCGTGCCAGTCCGGTTCGGTTACCGGGAACCACGCGAGAACGCGCCGCTCCACCCCGAGACCACCCAGACGCCGGGCCAGGTCCGGCAGGAGCTGGGGCAGCCAAGCCCCCGCCGTGACGACGACGCAGCGTGCCCGGATGGTCTGTTCCCTGGCCGCTCCGTCCGTGGGAGCGCGGTCTCCGGTCCCGGCAGCGCTGCCCTCGCGGTCCGTCACCCACACACGGGGTTGGCTCGCGTCCGGGATGATCCCCCTGACCCGTGTCCCGGTCCAGACGCGGGCTCCGTTGTACTGGGCCAACCGCACGGCCGCACGGATCGCTGTCTCCGGGAAAACCACCCCACCGTCGCCCTCGTAGAGACCTTCCTCGTTCTTCACGACGACGTGCCCGGGAAACTCGGCACTCAACTGTGCGGGTGTGTAGCGCCGGTGCGCCAGCTCGTGCTGCCGTGCCGACTCGGCGGCCCCAGACACGACGCGCGAATCCGGGGGACCAATCATGACCGAACCACAACGGCGGGCGACCTGCGTTTCGCTCTCCCGTCCGAGCTCGTCCCAGCCCTTCCAGGCGGCCTGGGCCAGCGGTACATACGCCGTCCCCTCCAGGTAGGCCGTGCGGATAATTCGGGATTCCCCGTGACTCGACCCGTGCGCATGCCCGGGGTCGAAGGCGTCGATACCGAGTACGTCCACGCCGCGCTGCGCGAGTCGCCACAGGGTTTGGGCACCCATCGCACCCAGGCCGACCACGACAGTGTCAACGGTGTACTCGGCCGTGGCTGTCATGACTCCCTCTCGTGATCCGCCCGCTGCGGCTCGACTCTGTCCAGCGTCGCAACATCCCTGCCTCCCCACACCATTGTCGCGCAGCCGCCGCGGCGGGCACCCCTGGGTCCAGGCCTGCCGGAAGCGACAGCTGTCACTCGAACGGGAGTCCCAGCGAGCCGTCGAGCAGTCCCAACCGGTTCACCGCATTCGCGAGCAGGAGGAATCCCGCGATTCCGACCAGCCAGGCCAGGCCCTCCATCGCCCCTTCGGACAGCTGGTGGCGCCAGCGCTCCATGCGCGGCCGCAACCGGGAGCCGAGCAGACGGTGACCGAGGTACATGACGATCGGGGGCAGGAGCATGATCGTCACGTAGCCGGCCAGCAGGGGAAGCCACTGGAGTGGCGACAACCCGGCAGCCGTCATGATCCCGACCGCGGCCAGGTAGGGCAACACCGTAGCCCCCTCCAGCAGGAAGGTTCCCAGGCCGAGGCTCACCATGATGGGAATGTGCAACTCCCGGGATTCCCACCGGGCCGGTGCGTCCCGGCGCTGGGTCGGCTTGACACAACTGTGGGTCAGCAGCGCGATACCGAGAACGGCCTGGAGCCACAACACCGCCCGATGGTCCGCAACCGGGCCCAGGCGGGTCACGACGAGATCGAGGCCCGACATGAGAGCAATCCCGAGGGCGAGGTAGCACACGGCCACGGTGGCCAGGTAGGCGAGCAGGGGAAACGCGATGCGCGCCCGCCCGCTGAGCAGGAGGACCAGCGTGACACCGATCGTCGCCGGACTCAGGGTGTCCAGCAGCGCCAGGGCGGTCACGGGCAGGAGCACATCGAGCTGCATGATTGTCTCCTCTTTTTAACACGATCGTGCGAAATAACTTAACACGATCGTGCGAAATAAGAAAACACACGTGTGCTAGAAAGGGTGCATGCCGAAGGTCGTCGACCACGAACAGCGCCGCCTGGACCTGGCGGCCGCGGCTTGGCGAGTCGCCGCGCGCGATGGAGCCCAGGCCATCTCGATCCGCAGTGTGGCAACAGAAGCCGGCTGGTCCGCCGGTGCGCTACGCCATTACTTCCCCAGTCGTGGTCACCTGGTGACCTTTACGATTCGCCACTACGCCCAGGCCATCGTCGAACGGATCAAGGGACAGGTGGCTGAGGCGCAGGCGGCCGCGAGCCTGGTCGAGGGGGCCGCCCTGCTCGCCGAGGAACTGCTTCCCCTGGACGAGCAGCGCAGGACCGAATTCGCCCTGTGGGCAGCCGCGGGCGAAGAGACACGCTCCGAGGCTGCCCTGGCGATCACGGACCTCTCGGACTCTCTGCGCGGGATGTGGCGACAACTCGCCACACACCTGTGCGGCTATCCGAATCTCGCCAACCCGGAGCGCCCGCACCCGGACCCCCGCGTGGAACAGTGGGCCGAGTTCCTGCACGTCTTCGTCGACGGTCTGGCCACCCAGCTCATGTATGATCCACGCCGAACTCCCGCACAGGCCCGCCGGGCCCTCCGCGACTTCCTCGCCACGGTCCCGATCCTGGCACCGGACGATCCACCAC
The DNA here is from genome assembly GCF_031628175.1 of Lipingzhangella rawalii. Classification (NCBI taxonomy): domain Bacteria; kingdom Bacillati; phylum Actinomycetota; class Actinomycetes; order Streptosporangiales; family Nocardiopsidaceae; genus Lipingzhangella; species Lipingzhangella rawalii. Next base: position 49,644 of record NZ_JAVLVT010000004.1, read on the forward strand.
CTCCTGCGGATTGATCCTGGAACCGGCCCCTGGAACCTGGCGGGCAACCGAGAGCTCCCCGGTCAGCTCCCGGTTGGCTGTCCCTGCTGGCTCGCGGCGAGCTGTCCGCAGGCGCCGTCGATCTCCTGACCACGTGTGTCCCGGATGGTGACCGGGACTCCGTGCCCCTCCAGGGTGCGTAGGAAAGTCCGCTCATCCTCGGGGCGGGACGCCGTCCACTTGGATCCCGGGGTGGGGTTCAACGGAATGAGATTGACGTGCGCCAGTCTGCCCCGGAGTAGTCGCCCCAAAGTATCCGCACGCCAGGCCTGATCATTGATGTCCCGGATCAACGCATACTCGATCGAAACCCGCCGTCCGGTGGTCTCGGCGTAGCGCCAGGCCGCATCCAGGACCTCGTTCACCTTCCAGCGGGTGTTCACCGGCACGAGTTCATCCCGCAACTCGTCATCCGGAGCGTGCAGCGACACCGCCAGCCGCACCCGCATATCCTCCGCGGTCAACCGCTCAATGGCCGGAACCAGACCGACGGTGGACACCGTGACACTGCGCTGGGACATGCCCAGCCCTCCGGGAACCGGGTCCGTCAGACGTCGCACCGCCCGCAGGAGGCGCTGGTAGTTCGCCAGCGGCTCCCCCATCCCCATAAACACGATGTTGCTCAGCCGACCAGGTCCTCCCTCCACCTCGCCGTTGGCCAGGTCCCGCGCGACCGAAACCACCTGGTCCACGATCTCGGCGGTGGAGAGATTTCGGGTCAGGCCGGCCTGTCCCGTGGCGCAGAACGGGCAATTCATACCGCAGCCCGCCTGGGAGGACACACACAGGGTGTTGCGGTCCGGATAGCGCATCAGCACGGACTCGAACATGACATTGTCAAAGGCACGCCACAGCGTCTTGCGTGTCTGTCCGTCATCACAGGTCACATGCCGCACAGGCGTCAACAACGGAGGCAGCAGCTCGTCGCCGAGCCGCTCTCTGGACGCCGTGGGCAGATCGGTCATCCGGGTGGTGTCGGACTCCAGGGATCCGTAGTAGTGCTGGGCAAGCTGTTTGCCCCGAAACGACTTCTCTCCCAGCTCGGTGACGGCCGCGGCCAGCTCCTGTGGCCCCAGGTCGGCGAGGTGCCGCGGGGGCTTTGCGCGCCGGGGCTCGGCGAAGGTCAGTTCAGCAGGCATGCATGCGTCCAGATCACGTGATTACTACAGGGCCACTGTGGAGGCGACAAAACCCAGCCAATTGGCGATAATTGGCCTACGAGCAGTGGCCGGCACGATCGTTCTCCCGCCACTCGTTCTGGGGTGCCCCCACCCCAATACTACGTGCGGCGAGGCGGTGCCGACCTGACCCAGCGGAGGAGGGACGATTGGGCCCGACCAGGATCCTCCTCGACGAAACCAGTCCGTATCGCAGCCGCCGCGTCATCGTCGAGTGCGACGCCAGGATCACGGCCGCCTATCTTCTGGATCCGCGTGGCGAGGTGTGTGCTCCGGTGTGGTTGGCCAATCACACGGCCGCCGAGGAGTCACCACCCGCTGATCCCGAACACACCTTCGGACATGTCCCCGCCATGCCAGCACGACACACCCGCCATCCGCAGGGACGACCACAGTTCGACCCCGCTCAGCTGCGCGTGGTGTGGTTCGAGGAGGGTGACGGACTCGCCCTCCTCGACGGCGATGGACTCCTGGCCGTCATTCCCGGATGGGCCGGAATCCGGGACGGTCTCCCCGGATACGCCCGGGAGGCCGTTGGGCGCGGCCCCGGCGCATGGGCGCTGGCCGACGTGATCGAACAGCTCTGGCCACGCGTGGTCCATGCCGAGGCCTACTGGCAGTGGCGTGCGGCCGAGGGCGCCTGGAAGACCGTACAGCGCACGGTATTCAACCATCTCACCAGGACCGTCGGTGCGGGAGGACACTACTGGGACGTGTCCGACGGCCACCCCCCGTTACTGCGAGTCTCCGAACGGCCGGCTACGCCCGACCGCCCGTACAACGTGATCAGCACCGTGGGCATGTCCGGCCAGCGCATGCCCACCCTGGACCGGTACATGGCCGACGTCAGTGACTACGCCCGCATCGAGCTGGCCATGGCCACCACCCGGGAGGCACACATCGCCGCACGGGTGTTCCGCTGGCTGGGTGCCTTCCCATGGCGCGCGGTGACGTGGTTCGGTCCGGGACACAGTGTGAAATGGTTTCAGGGATCGGACGGCTCCACCCTGGACGAGCACTATGCCGCGGTACTCCTCGTCGCGGAGCCGAACGCCCTGGCCGGTCCCCCAGCTCCAGACGTCTCCGGGCTGAGGTTCCACGGTGACCCGGTCCGCTGGTTGTGGGTAGTGCCGATCACGCAACCGGAACGCCAGTTCGCCCGGGAGCACGACACGGCGACCCTGATCGACAAACTCGCCGCCGAAGGCCGCAGCTGGATCCTGGAGTAGTGCTGCCAGGCCCCGCGCTCCGGAAAACATCGCCGCCGAGGCCCCGGCCCCCAGTAGTCGGGGCAACACACCAACCCAGCAGGCCCCACGAACCGGTGCCCGGTGATCCTCGCCGCCGCGCCACGTCGACCGCTCACACCAACAGCAGCACCAGCCATGCCACGGGACCGGCGATCAACAGCGAGTCCAGACGGTCCAACAGCCCGCCGTGCCCGGGCAGGAAACTGCCCATGTCCTTGACTCCGGTGTCCCGCTTGATCAACGACTCGATCAGATCGCCCACAATCGCGGCGAGACACACCGCGGCCCCCAACAGCATGCCAACCCAGGAGGGCCCGTCCAACAGCAGCATGACGGTCAGCACCCCGGCCAGTACACACGCGAGCAGTGAGCCGCCGAAACCTTCCCAGGTCTTGTTCGGACTGATGGTAGGGGCCATCTTGTGTCGGCCGAACAGGATTCCGGCGAAGTAACCGCCGATGTCACTGGCGATCGTGACGATGATGAACGCGATCAGCCGGGCCCGCCCATCATCCGGCGTGTTCAGCAGGAGCAGCCAGAACCCGAGCATCAATGGGACGTAGACGATCGTGAACAGACTCGCGCCCACGTCCCGCACGTAGCCGTCCGCGCCCCCACCCAAACGCCAGGTGAGCGCGGCGATCGCGGTCAGGGCCAAGGCCCCGAACAACCATTCGGTTCCCTCGAAGTAGGCCCCCACCAACATGGCGGTCCCACCCACCGCCAGGGGAACCAGCGCGATGCGGGTTCCCTGCGCGGAGAAGGCGCGGTTCAGTTCCCGCAGCCCCACCGCGAGGGCCGCTACGAGAATCGCGACGAACGTGGCCTTGTAGGTGAACAGAGATGCCAGCACCAGGGCACCCAGGGCCAGGCCCGTGCCAACGGCCAGGGGAAGGTTCCTCCCCGCGCGCACCGGCTCACCACCGGGCTTGTGCAGGACGAACCTACGATCCTGCTGGCCCCCCTCGCTCGGGCCGGCGTGGGTGTCTTCAGAACTCTCCGGCTCGTTACCGGAGGTCGGGTCGGTGTGCGTCACGGGATCAGACCTCGAGGAGTTCCGACTCCTTGTGCCGCAGAAGCTCGTCGATCTCGGCGACGTGCTTATGCGTGAGCTCCTCAAGCTCGTCCTGCGCCCGCCGGCCCTCGTCCTCACTGATATCGCCGGCCTTTACGGCCTTGTCGATGGTGTCCTTGGCGTGCCGGCGAATGTTGCGGATGGATACCCGCCCGTCCTCGGCCTTGCTCCGCACGACCTTGACGTACTCCTTACGCCGGTCCTCGGACAGCTCCGGGAACACGACCCGAATGATGTTGCCATCATTGGCCGGATTCACCCCGAGGTCGCTGTCGCGGATCGCGCGTTCGATCGCCTGGAGTGAGGACTTGTCGAACGGCGAGATCACCACCATCCGCGGCTCGGGCACCTGGAAGGAAGCCAGCTGGTTGATCGGGGTGGGGGTGCCGTAGTACTCGGCGACGATCCGATTGAAGGTGGCCGGGGAGGGACGCCCGGTACGGATGCCGGCGAAGTCCTCCTTGGCGACCCCGACAGCCTTCTCCATCTTTTCCGCTGCCTCGAGGAGGGTCTCTTCGGTCATTTCGGGCTCCCATACTTGGCGTGGTCTGGTGTGGAGGGCTGTCGTGGGTGCTACCCGAGCGCACAGGTCAGGACGCGTCAGCTCTCCGCGGTGGATACCAATGTGCCGATTTTCTCACCACGTACCGCGCGCACGATGTTGCCCGTTCCCATCAGGTCGAACACGACGATGGGCAGATGGTTGTCCATGCACAGGCTCACAGCGGTGGCGTCCATGACCTGGAGTCCACGGGTGAGCACCTCGTTGTAGTTGAGTCGGTCGAACTTGACCGCGCTGGCGTTTCGCCTCGGGTCGGAGTCGTAGACACCGTCCACCTGCGTCGCCTTGAGTACGGCGCGCGCCCCGATCTCCAGTGCTCGCTGCGCGGCGGTCGTGTCCGTGGAGAAGAACGGGGCTCCCAGGCCGGCACCGAAGATCACGACCCGCCCCTTCTCCAGGTGTCGGATCGCACGCCGGGGAACATACGGTTCGGCGACCTGACTCATGTGGATGGAGGTCTGTACCCGGGTGTCGATCCCGAGGTTCTCCAGAAAGTCTTGCAGCGCCAGACAGTTGATGACGGTGCCGAGCATCCCCATATAGTCGGCTCGGCCGCGCTCCATCCCCGCTCCGGAGAGAGCGGCGCCACGCACGATGTTGCCGCCGCCCACCACGACGGCGACCTCGTTTCCCTCGGCCACAGCCGCGGCAACGGACTCGGCGATACCAGCGACCGTCTCTCCGTCAATACCGAACTCGTCGCCACCGGCGAACGCCTCACCGGAGAGCTTCAGCACCACACGATGCCATCCGGCGTCGTGCATCCCGGAATCGGTGTCGGCGGTGGGCACAGGTGCCGTGGGTTTGTCAGTCTCCGGCACGGTGGTCGGCCTCCTCATATTGGCGCCCGGTACGGACGAGCTCGGACACGGCGCGCCCGGGACGAGAACTGCCGCGGCACGCGCCCGATCCACCGGAGGTGCCGGGGATCGCCCGGCACCTCCATCATGTCAGAGGATCACGAGGCCCCGACCTTGAACCGGACGAACCGGCGGACCGTGACCCCGGCCTCGTCGACAACCTGCTGCACCGTCTGCTTATTGTCCTTCACGAACGGCTGACCGAGCAGTGTGGCGTCCTTGAAGAAGCCGTTGACCCGCCCCTCGATGATCTTGGGCAGGGCCTGCTCCGGCTTGCCCTCCTCCCGGGCGGTCGCCTCGGCGATCCGACGCTCGTTGGCAACGACGTCCTCGGGCACGTCGTCTTTACTCACGTACCTGGGAGCCAGCGCCGCGACCTGCTGGGCAACGTCCCTACCGACCTCGGAGTTGGCCTGGTCGAGTTCGACGAGCACGCCCAGGGTCGGCGGCAGGTCCGGGTCCGACTTGTGCAGGTAGCTGACAACGTAGGGGCCGGCGACCCGAGCGAAGCGGCGCAGCTCCAGCTTCTCCCCGATCACCGCGCTGTTCTCGTCGATCAGCTGCTGAACCGTCTTGCCGTCCCCGTGATCGGCGCTGAGCAGGGTCTCCACGTCCGCGGGGTCCGTGCGGGACACGAACGAAGCCAGCTCGGCGGCCAGTTGCTGGAACTGGTCGTTCTTCGCGACGAAGTCCGTCTCGCAGTTCAGCTCCAGCAGCACCGCGGAGGTGTCCCCCTCCGTGTGCAGGGCCACGAGCCCGTTGGCGGCGGTACGCTCCTGGCGCTTGCCAACGTCCTTGGCTCCCTTGACGCGGAGGAACTCCACGGCCTTGTCGAAATCGCCCTCGGCCTCGGTGAGAGCCTTCTTACAATCCATCATGCCGGCGCCGGTGAGCTCACGCAGCTTCTTGACGTCGGCGGCGGTAAAGTTCGCCATGTTCCGTGTCTTCTCGTGTCTGGGGTGTGCAGGTCTGTGGCACCACGAGGTGCGTGTGCCCCGGTCAGGCCTCGGTGGCGGGCTCTGCCGCGGACTCGGTTCCGCTCTGCGTCTCGGGTGCCGTGCTGGTAGCGCTGGCCTCCGCACCAGCGGTGCTCTCGGCAGTACCGCCCTCCAGCAGCTCGCGCTCCCACTCCGCCAGCGGCTCCTCGGCGCTTGCACCGGCGTCGGACTCACTGCCGGTTGCGGCCCCGGACCGGGCGAGCAGACCGTCAGCGACCGCATCGGCGACGACCCGGGTCAGCAGGCTGACGCTACGGATGGCGTCGTCGTTGCCCGGAATCGGGTAGTCGACCTCGTCCGGGTCACAGTTGGTGTCGAGAATCGCGACCACCGGGATGTTGAGCTTGCGGGCCTCGCTGATCGCGATGTGCTCCTTCTTGGTGTCCACGATCCACACGGCGCTGGGCACCTTGGACATGTCGCGGATACCGCCGAGGGTGCGCTCCAGCTTGTCCTTCTCGCGACGCAGCCCGAGCAACTCCTTCTTCGTCATCCCGGAAGCGGCGACGTCGTCGAAGTCGATCTCCTCGAGCTCCTTGAGACGCTGGAGCCGCTTGTGCACCGTGGTGAAGTTCGTGAGCATCCCACCCAGCCAGCGCTGGTTCACGTAGGGCATCCCACAACGCAGAGCCTGCTCGTGAATCGCCTCCTGCGCCTGCTTCTTCGTACCGACGAAGAGGATGGTCCCGCCGTGGGCCACCGTCTCCTTCACGAACTCGTAGGCGCGGTCAATGAAGTCGAGCGACTTCTGCAAATCGATGATGTAGATGCCGTTGCGCTCCGTGAAGATGAAGCGCCGCATCTTCGGGTTCCAACGCCGGGTCTGGTGCCCGAAGTGCACACCGCTCTCCAGCAGCTGCCGGATCGTCACGACTGCGGCCATGACAGTTGTCCTCCTTGGTTCGGCGGGAGCGTGTCCCGCCCCGGTTATTGCCTGACGTCCCGACCGAGCCGCCACCAGTACCGCCAGCGGCACGGTGGACCGCAGGCCCGACCCAACCCCGTGGGGAAGCGTGGAGACGTGCGAGATGTGTCGCCCCTGAGGGCCACCCCCAGATTCTAGCCGCATCAACGGCGCGACTGCGCCGTACTAGCGCGCAACAGCGCACCTGTCAAGGCCACACAAGGCCACACAAGGCCACTGTGGGCCACAGTGGGCACCGCGCGCGCCCTGCTCTACCCTTCCCACATCCGCCCCGCCCGGTGTGCAGGCGCCCACGTGCGGCGACGGAGCGTGCCACCGCCCGTCCACAGCGACCCGAATCCGGGTGGCCCAACCCTCGACGGAACCGCAGACTCACCTCATGGTGAAGTGGTCTCCCATCCTCCTACGAATCCGGGACCGGGCCGCCCCACGAGCCCTCACGCTGGTCCTGTCCGCGGTACTCATCCTCACCCCGACGCGGTCCGCCGCCGAGTCCCACACCTGGGTCTGGCCGGTACCGGGCGATCCCGAGATCCTGCGTGCGTTCGATCCGCCTCAGCAGCCGTGGCTGACGGGGCACCGCGGCGTTGATCTCGCCGCCTCTCCGGGGACGGCGATCCGTGCATCCGGCGCGGGCCGGGTGAGCTATGTGGGCCAGGTCGCGGAGACTCCGGTGGTTGCCGTGACGCACGGGGAACTGCGTACCACCTACCTGCCCGTCGAGGCTGCGGCCGAGCTGAACCGCGGCGACCGTGTCGCCGCCGGAGACCAGCTGGGGACCCTCGCCGCCGGACCGCGGCACTGTCCCGAGACCAATTGCCTGCACTGGGGGCTGCTGCGGGGGCGGATCTACCTGGATCCGCTCGTTCTGCTCGGCCACGGTGAGGTGCGGCTGTTGCCACTTCCGCACGGCTCGGCCGGCGTCATGCCCCGAGCCACGACCGTCCCGGACCACTAGGGAGTGTTTCTTGAACACTTTCGGATGAGGGAGTGGCTCTCCAGGGCGAGGTCTCGCAAGCCGATGTGCGCAAGGCATCCTGGTTTGGCTGTGTGCGCGCATCGGCGCAGCGGGCGTCGTCCTGGGAGACGCGAGCCCGAAATGGTTCAAGAAACAGGACCCAACGCCAACAGAGCTGGTTCGGCACTTCGGGCGTGCACCAGCGTCCGTGCCCGGACTGCGCGAACGCCTCGAACGGTACGGTCTCCTATCACCGCCACCGGAACGTGTGGTGCCCACGCGCCGTGCTACACCCCGCGGCTGGATTACGAGACACGATGGTGCGACTCGTCGAACCCCCGGTACGTCGCCTCGCCGTACGGAACGGGATCGACCCCACTGCCACCCCGGGGCGGATCTCCGGATACCTGCACAGCAGGCGCGGGGCATCGCCGGGGCCGGGACCCGGCCGGCCGCCGACGCCGTCACGCCCGCGGGTGGGCCTGCTGATAGGCGCGGGTGAGCCGGTCGATGGAGACCTGGGTGTAAACCTGGGTGCTGGACAGTGAGGCGTGACCGAGGAACTCTTGCACACTGCGCAGATCGGCGCCGCCGTCCAGCAGGTGGGTCGCCGCGCTGTGCCGAAGGTCGTGTGGAGCCACTGTGGCTCCAGCCGCATCCAACCAGGCATGCACATCCCGCCGTGCGGTGGACGTCGCCAGCCGCCCACCCCGAACCCCGAGGAACAGGGCGCCTCCGCTGCGCGGCTGACACAGCTGGCCACGCCCCACCTCCAGCCACCGCGCCGCCGCGGCCGCGGCGGGCTGGGCCACCGGCACCACCCGCTCGCGATTTCCCTTACCCAGGACCCGGAGCCGCAGCTGGGACATGTCCATATCGTCGACATCCGCAGCGCACAACTCCCCCACCCGCACGCCGGTTGCGTACAGCAGCTCCACCACGGCATGCCGACGCAGCGAGACCGGATCGTCGCACCGCGGAGCCTCGGTCAGGGCGTCGGTGAGGCGCTGAGCCGCCACCACATTGGGCAGTGGCCGGCGCGGGGTGGGTGTGGCCAGCAGCGGCCCCGGGTCGTGGGCGATTGCACCGATGCGGCGAAGAAATGCGGTGAAGGTGCGTGCGGCGGCACCCCTGCGAGCCAGGGTGGCGGCACTCGCTCCCCCAGCGTGTAGTTCGGCCAACCAGCTACGCAGGATATCCAGGGTCAGCTCCCCGACCCCCGTCGCCCCGACCCTGGCGGCGTGATCGAGCAGACGCCCCACGTCGCCGCGATAGGCACGCACAGTGTGCGCCGAGTAGTCCAACTCGTCGTGCAGATACGCGGTGAACGCCGCGAGGACATCCGGATCCCCGGCATAGTGATCCGTGGCCATGACCAGACCTCCGCTGCCGGCACTGCCGGGCCTGTCGTCGGCCCCGACGCCGCACCTCGGGCCGGCTGTCGAGACTCCTTTGCTCCGCGGACACGGTTCCGCCCGCCCCTGCTGTGCCGGGGCTCGACTCCGCACAATAGGAGTCACGAGCCTATCCCGCACAGCGACAGGCTCAGTGGTAGGGCACACCCGGGCCGGGCCCCGATCCGCGGTTGATCACCGACACGGTAGCTAACCGGCAGTGTCTCGGCTACGCCGCCACCCTCCCGCCGCCCGCTCCACATATCCGGCCGCAGCCAAGAGTCCCAGCTGCCGCAGCACCGTAGCCAGGTCACATCCCGCCGCCATGGCGATCGTTGCGGGCCCCACCGCCCGGTCCCGCCGCGGAACCCCGGATAGCACCCGCCGTGCCAGCGGGCCGAGCTCCTCCTCGGACACAACACGCGATCCTGCCTCGGGGCAGGCCTGGCCCAACACCGGCCCCACTTCCTCGGCGACCTGGGCGGCATCGGTAACACAGACCGCCTGGCCCTCACGCAGCAAGTTGTGACACCCCACAGACAGGGCCGAAGTCACCGGGCCGGGAACAGCCATCACCAGACGATTCAGACGGAGAGCGTGCTGGACGGTACTCAGAGCGCCGCTGCGCCGCCCGGCCTCGACCACGACCACGCCGGGGGTGAGCGCGGCGATCAGGCGGTTTCGAACCAGAAAGCCGTGCCGACTGGGGGCGGCCCCGGGGGGAAGTTCGGTCAGCAGGGTTCCCGCAGCCGCGATCCGGCCGAACAGCCGCTCGTGCGCCCGGGGGTAGCTCCGGTCGATGCCACAGGGCAACACAGCGATCGTTCCTCCGGACCGCGACGCCACCGGCGCTGCGGCCGCAGACACCAAGGCGGCATGGTGCGCAGCCCCATCAATGCCGAAGGCCCCACCCGAGAGGATGCTCCAGCCGCGCTCACCCAGGCCGTAGGCCAGCTCGCTGGCAACGTGGCGACCATAGTCACTGGCTGCCCGTGATCCCACCACCGCCACCGAGCGGAGGGCGGAGTACCGCAGGTCGCGGGCACTCCGCAGCCAGAGAAGGTAGGGGCGACACCCCTCGAGGTCATCGAGCTGGGTGGGCCAGTCCCCCTCTCCCGGAACCACGAGCCGCGCACCGACCGCCTCGGTATGATCCAGGATCGCCGAGACGGAGACGCCCCGTGCTCGCCGGCGCCACCGGTGCATCCGGGAGGTGACCGCATCGACCGACACCCCCGTGGGGGGCTCGGGAACCGCACCATCGTCGGCGATGAGCCGTTCCCACAGCTGCTGCCAGCCGTAGCGTAGCGCGAGGGCCGCCACCACCGGGTCTCCCGGCTCCGCCACCGCCGCCAGCCCAATGCGGGCACGGGTGTCCGGCTCCTCGGACCACCCCCGACCATCCCTCATCGCGCCGTCCCCGACCAGAGTGCCAGGGCGAAGCCAACCTCCTCGGCCGTCGGGTGTGGACGCCGTGCCAGATCCGCGACCGTCCAGGCCACCCGGGTGATCCGATCCACCCCGCGGGCACTGATCGTTCCCCGTTCCAGGGCTCGGCTGAGCACGCCCGTAGCCTGCCCGGGCAGCGGAAAGCGCCGCCGCAGCTCCGATCCGGGCACGGCCGCGTTCACGCACCAGGGCGTGTCCCGTAGGCGTTCGGCTGCCCGCTCCCGCGCCTGAGCCACCCGGTCGGCGACCGTGGCCGAGGACTCTGCCGCGGCCGGTGATCCCAGGAGCTCCGCACGCGTGGCCGGAACCACCTCGATCTTCATATCCACGCGGTCCAGCAGCGGTCCGGACAGGCGAGCCAGATAGCGGCGCCGGACTGTGGCCGGACAGGTGCACAGGTGTCCGGGCTGGGAGCAGGGGCAGGGATTGGCCGCCAGGACCAACTGGAACCGGGCGGGAAACCGGGCCGTGGCAGCGGCACGGGACACCACGATCTCACCGGTTTCCAACGGCTGGCGCAGTGCGTCCAAGATCCCGCTGTCGAATTCGGGGGCTTCGTCCATGAGGAGAACGCCACGATGCGCGAGGGACGCGGCCCCCGGTTGGAGCACGGTCGTGCCACCCCCCACCACGGCGGCCCGGGTGGCGCTGTGATGCGGGGCGCGAAACGGTGGCTCGGTCACCAGGGGCCGCTCCGGAGCCAGCGCCCCCGCCACCGAATGAATGGCGCTGACCTCGAGCGACTCCGCCGTGGTCAGTGACGGCAGGATGGTCGGCAACCGTTCCGCCAACAGGCTCTTACCGGCCCCGGGAGAGCCGAGCAGAAAAACGTTGTGCCCACCCGCAGCAGCGATCTCCATCGCGTTCCGAGCCAGCTCCTGGCCCAGCACGTCGGCCAGGTCCACCCGGGTCGCCGCGGACGCGGAGGCGGACGGTGCCGGTGGGGCCGGGGCGCAGCCCGCGCGCCCTTCCGCACCACAACCGATACTGTCCGTGGTGCCCGTGCTCGCGGTGTCCTCCCGAATCTCACCACGCAGCCGTGCGATCAGGTCCGCGAGAGTGGAAACCGCGACCACACGCATACCCGGCACCTGTTGGGCCTCCGTGGCGTTCCCCCGGGCCACCACCACCGTGGCGACTCCCGCCGCACGGCAGGCCAACACCGCGGGCAGGACACCCGGAACCGCACGTGCGCTCCCGTCCAGCCCCAGCTCCGCGATCAGGACCGCCCCACGGATATCGTCCAGCGGAACCTGACCGTTGGCGGCCAGCACGGCGGTGGCGATCCCCAGGTCGAATCCGCTGCCGCGCTTGGGCAGGCTCGCCGGGGAGAGGCTCACCGTGATGTGCCCGTCCGGGAAGTACTCCCCACTGTTGATGATCGCGGCGCGAATCCGGTCCCGAGCCTCCCGCAGTGCCGGGTCCGGCAACCCGACCAGGTTCAGGCTGCCACGCCCCCCGCGCACGTGGGCCTCGACCTCGACCCGGTGGCCCTCGACCCCCAACAGGGCCACCGCTCCGGTTCGTGCGATACCCACAGTCACCCCACGGCCCGGTGGTGCCGCAGCCACCACCGCCCGTCCGGCTGCACGACCACGGCCAACACGTCCACACGCAGCCGCGCGAACGGACGTCCCTGCATCTCCATCCAGCGGCCCGCGGCCGCACGGATCCGCTGAAGTTTCGCCGCGTCCACGGCGGTTTCCGGATTCCCGAACCGGACGCCGGTGCGGGTCTTGACCTCGACCGCGACGAGGACGGCACCCCATCGGGCCAGTAGGTCCAATTCGCCCCACGCACAGGACCAGTTCCGTTCCAGTAGCCACATCCCCTGGCGACGCAGGTACCGGGCCGCGAGCTCCTCACCGCAACGACCAAGCGTTGCGGGATCGGACGGAACGATGCGGTGCACCCCGCCTCACCTCCGACGTCGAAACGAGCGACACAACCGACACAGTCAAAGCTGCGTGGGGTGCGGGGCTCGCAACAACCCGGATCCCGGAGGCTGTGGACGGTTGGGAGCACACATGTGCGCGTGCCTGCGCGACGAGGGGCGCATCCTCCGACGCGGGCGGCACGGCCGGCCGCGCGTGGAGGCGAGGTCCAGTACGCGGACCACTGGAGGCCGGCGCGGGGAACGCCTGGTGGGGCTAGTCCTGTGGCCCCTCCGGCGCGGGGACTTCAAGGTCGCTCTTGGTGACCTCTTCGACATTGACGTCCTTGAAGGTCACAACACGCACGTTCTTCACGAAGCGCGCGGGACGGTACATGTCCCACACCCAGGCATCGGCCATGGTGACCTCGAAGTACATCTCGCCCGAGTCGGTCGTACAGGGCTTCATGTCCACATGGTTGGTGAGGTAGAAGCGACGTTCGGTCTCCACCACATAGCTGAACAGGCCGACAACGTCCCGGTACTCCCGATAGAGCTGGAGCTCCATCTCGGCCTCGTACTTCTCCAGGTCCTCAGAACTCATATCGCCGCTCGCTTTCGTCCCACTCCAGCCAGGGCACCTCGGCTCCGCCGTAGCCGCCGAGGAAGGACCCTTCCCTCGTAGCTCATCACCCATCATGCGCTACGTGTCAACCAACAACAATGCGCAGCCTCAACTCCAGCCGCGCGGGCACACGACCCCTCCTCGAAACATGGCCGAATCCCGGCTACTCGATGGAATCCGGGATCGGATGCGTGGTGATCCGGTCCAGGGGCCACACCGTCACGAAGGCCCGGCCCACCACCGACTCCTCCGAGATCGTCCCACCCCCCGGGTCACTCTGGTGCGTGCGCGAGTCATAGGACACCGCGCGGTGGTCGCCCATCACCCACAGTCGACCCTCGTCGATCGTGACCGGTCCGAACTCCTGATGCGTTTCCAGACTGTCCGGATACAGGTAGGGCTCATCCAGGGGCTCATCGTTGATGACCAGCCGACCCTGCTCGTCACAGCACTCGACCGTGTCCCCGGGCAGTCCGATCACTCGCTTGATGTAGTCCTTGCCGCTGGGGGCCAGCCCCAACGACTGGCTCAGCCAGCCGAAGAATCCCTGCACCGGGTTGGACGCCTCGGGCTGCTCGACCACGGTGTCTTCGTCCCAGGAGTCGCTGCCGTTGAACACGACCAGCTCTCCGCGGTCAATGTCGCGAACCTGGTAGACCAGCTTGTTCACGAGCACCCGATCATCCACTTGGAGAGTGTCCTCCATGGACTGGGACGGGATATAGAACGGCTGGACCACCCAGGTCTTGATGACGAACGCCAGGACCAGCGCGATTGCAACCAGGACCGGAAGTTCCTTCCAGAAGGAACCGGACTTCTCTGCGCGCTTCTTGTTCCCACTCGCACCCATAGCGCTGCCCGGAGCCTCCCCTGCACTCGCCGCCCCCGTGTCCTCCTCCTCGGAAGCGCAGGCGGCTCCCCCGCGCGCCTGCGCGGAGGAGCCGAAACTCTCGTTGCCGTGGGTTTCGTCTGCCTCGGTGTCCGCGGCGGCACGCGAGTCCTGTTCCTCATTGCTCATCGGCAACGAAGCCTAGCCGAGACAGGCGGGTTTTGCTGGGAGGTTACGCCGCACGGCCCGCCACCAGCCCGAAAACGGCCCCGGGCGCCGCGCAGCGGTCCCCGCCACGGCTCTGCCGATCTAGCGGCGCTCGGGAATCCGAGCCGCCTTACCGCTGAGGTAACGCAGGTAGTAGAGCTTGGCCCGGCGAACCCGGCCACGGCGCACGACCTTCATCTTGTCGATCACCGGGGAGTGCAGCGGGAAGGTGCGCTCCACACCCACACCGTCACTGATCTTGCGGACGGTGAAGGTCTCCCGGACACCACCGCCGCGGCGCCGGATAACCACACCGCGGAAGGTCTGGATTCGAGACCGGTTCCCCTCGGTCACCTGCACGTCCACGTCCAGGGTGTCTCCCGGGCGGAACTCGGGGATGTCGGAGCGTAGTTGAGCTTTCTCCAGCTCCTGAATTGCCGTATGCATCGCGAAGCGGTTCCTCTTCGGTTGCCCGCCACGGCGCCACACCCGGGCGGGAGTACTGGGGTCATCGACTGTCTTGAAGGTCGCCTCTGCACAGCAACGACCAAAGACAACTCGTCTAGTCTGCCATATTCGCGTCTGTGATCCGGACGCCGACCTCGGCCAGGACCTCGCGATCACGCTGGTCAAGCCCGGTGACATGGGCCAGCAGCTCGGGACGATTCTGCGCGGTACGCCGCAGGGCCTCGTCACGTCGCCAGCGGTCGACCGCGGCGTGGTTCCCCGACAACAGGACCTCGGGGACCTCCCGCTCCCGCCAGACGGAGGGCTTCGTGTACACGGGACCCTCCAGCAGTGCCGACATCTCGCCGCGAGCAAAGGAATCCTGCACCGCGGAGTCGGCGTTTCCGAGTAGTCCCGGAAGCAGCCGGGTCACCGCCTCCACCATAACCAGTGTGGGAGCTTCCCCACCGGCGAGGACGTAATCTCCCACGCTGAGTTCCTCCACCGGCATGGACTCGGCCGCCTCGGCGGCCACCCGTGCGTCGATCCCCTCGTACCGGCCACAGGCGAACACCAGCCACGGCTCTTCGGTGAGCCGCTCGGCATCCCGCTGGGTGAACGGAGCCCCGCTGGGGGTCGGAATCACCAGACGCGGCACGGATTCGCCCTGCCGGTCGGCGAGCACGGTGTCCAGGGCCTGCCCCCACGGTTCCGGTTTCATCACCATGCCCGGTCCGCCCCCGTAGGGAGTGTCATCGACGGTGTTGTGCCGATCGTAGGTCCACGATCGAAGGTCATGGACCCGGATGTCGACCATTCCGGATGCACGGGCCTTCCCCAACAGGGACAGGTCCAACGGAGCGAAGTACTCTGGAAAGATCGTGACGATGTCAATGCGCATGGGCCCTCTTACTCCAGCTCCAGCAGACCTGGCGGTGGATCGATCACCAGGGTTCCGGAAGCCACGTCCACATGCGGGACGAGCGCCCGCACGAAGGGAACCATGCGCTCCGCCCTGTGCGGGGCCTCGGTCGTCACCACGAGCACGTCCTGGGCGTGGTGCAGGATGTCCGTCACGGTTCCCACGAGGTGACCATCGGTCGTCGTGACCGTAAGCCCCAACAGTTCGTGGTCGTGAAACTCATCCGGGTCGGTCGATTCCGGAAGTTCCGCCGAATCCACCCCGAGCGTCACACCACGCAGCCGCTCGGCCTGGTCCCGGTCCGAGATCCCCTCGAAGCGCACCACCAGGCGGCCGGAGTGCCGACGGGCCGTAGCCACCGTGAGTGGCCCCCACTCTGCCGGGTCCGTACCGAGGCGGCTCCCTCGGGAAAACCTGGAGCCGGGGTCGTCGGTGCGGACCTCCACCGCAACCTCACCCCGAATACCGTGCGCCCGACCGATCCGGCCGACAACCAGCCACATTGCTCGCCTGGGCTCCCCCTGCGGAGGGTCGGGTGGGGAACCAGAACGTTCCCCACCCGACACACTCACCGTGTCTCGTTCAGTCCCAACAGGTGAACTCGGACATGCCGACCGCCGGCCAGCGCACCGATCACGGTACGCAACGCGCCCGCGATCCGACCGTTCCGCCCGATCACCTTCCCCAGGTCATCCGGGTGGACCCGAACCTCGAGTACCTTGCCCTTGCGGAGGCGACGGGCATGCACCTGAACATCGTCGGGATTCGCAACGATGCCCTTGACTAGGTGCTCCAATGCCTCCTCGAGCACGTCAGGCCTCGCCCTCAGCTGACTTCGCGGAACTCGCGTCGTCACTGCCCGACGTGGTCGACGCCGACTCGGACGCGTCGCCCTGGTCCGCCTTCTTGTTCGACTTCTTGGACTTGTCCTCGTTGTCCGGCAGCACCAGCTCCTTGAGGACCGCCTGGAACTCGGCCTCACGGTCCGGCTTCGGCTCCGCGACCTTCATCGGCGGCGGCGCCGGGAGACCCTTGAACTGCTGCCAGTCCCCGGTCAGCTTGAGGATGTGCCGCACCGGATCGGTGGGCTGGGCCCCCACGGACAGCCAGTACTGCGCCCGCTCGGAGTTCACCTCGATGTAACTGGGCTCCTCCTGCGGGTGGTACTTCCCGATCTCTTCGATGGCCTTGCCATCGCGCTTGGTCCGGGCATCGGCGATAACAATACGGTACTGCGGCGTACGGATCTTCCCCATACGCTTGAGCTTGATCTTGACAGCCACGGGTGTGGTCACTCCAGGACGTAACTGATGCGAGAGCCCGTCTGTGCCAGCCGCGTGGGGTTACGGCGCCAGACGAGCGGCCGACGTGGGTGTCCGGGCAAGTTAGAGGGCCGGCCCAGAACACCGTTAGTCAACACTCAATTGTGCCAGATGCACACCCCGGATCGAACACCGTCGCCCCGGTGTGCCGCATCCGACTATTCCTTGGGCAGCCGCAGGTTGGACAGGTCGGGCATTCCGTCCTTGCCACCCCCGAGTCCCGGTGGCAACTGGGATCCTCCCGGAGCTCCACCCAGGCCCGGCGGCAGTTGGGGAGACTGCTCGCCTCCCCCTTCCTCACGGCGACGCTCCCGTTCCGCGGCCTTCTCGGCCTCCTGCTGGCGCGCCTTCTGGGGGTTGCCGCTCCGCTGTTTCCCCTTCTTGTTCGCCCGCTTCTTGGCCGCAGCCTGCTGCGCCTTGCGCGCGCCTCGACCGCCGCCACCACCCATACCCGGCATGCCCGGCATCCCCGAGCCACCGCCGCCCTTCATCTGGCGCAGCATCTTCTGCGCGTCGAAGAACCGGGTGATCAGCCCGTTGACGTCACTGACCTGGGTTCCCGACCCGTTGGCGATCCGCAGGCGACGTGAACCGTTGATCATCTTCGGATTGGCGCGCTCGGCGGGCGTCATCGAACGGATGATCGCGGTGATGCGGTCCAGGTCCTTCTCGTCCACATTGGAGATCTGGTCCCGCATCTGCCCCATGCCCGGCATCATGCCCAGCAGGTTCCCGATCGGGCCGAGCTTACGGACCATCTGCATCTGCTCGAGGAAGTCCTCGAGTGTGAAGTCGTCCCCCGAGGCCAGCTTCTTGGCCATGTCCTCGGCTTCGGACTCGTCGAAGGTGCGCTGCGCCTGCTCGATAAGGGTGAGCATGTCCCCCATGTCGAGGATGCGCGACGCCATCCGGTCGGGATGGAACAGGTCGAAGTCGTCGAGTTTCTCGCCGGTGGAGGCGAACATGATCGGCCGGTCGGTGACGTGCCGCACCGACAGTGCCGCGCCGCCCCGGGCGTCTCCGTCCAGCTTGGTCAGGGCCACGGCGTCGTAGCCGACCCCGTCCCGGAACGCCTCCGCGGTGGTGACCGCGTCCTGACCGATCATCGCGTCCACGACGAAGAGGATCTCGTCCGGAGAAACCGCGTCCCGGATGTCGGCGGCCTGACGCATCATTTCCTCGTCGACACCGAGACGCCCTGCCGTGTCGATGATGACGACGTTGTGGTTCTGCCGCCGCGCGTACTCGACAGACTCGCGCGCTACGGCCACCGGGTCCCCGACACCGTTACCGGGCTCCGGAGAGAACACCGGGACCTCGGCACGTTCCCCGAGCACCTGGAGCTGTGTCACCGCGTTGGGTCGTTGCAGGTCGGCGGCCACCAGCAGCGGTGTGTTCCGCTCGGCCACCAACCATCGGGCGAGCTTGCCGGCCAGCGTGGTTTTGCCCGACCCCTGGAGCCCGGCCAGCATGATGACCGTCGGCGGGGTCTTGGCGTAGCGGATGTCGCGAGTCTGTCCTCCGAGGATCTCGACGAGCTCCTCGTTGACGATCTTGATGACCTGCTGCGCCGGATTCAGCGCTTTGGACACCTCGGTGCCGCGGGCCCGCTCCTTGATCCGTGCGATGAAGGTACGAACAACAGGGAGCGCGACATCGGCTTCGAGCAAGGCGAGCCGAATCTCCCGCGCCGTGGTGTTGATGTCCTCCTCGGACAGGCGGCCCTTGCCGCGCAACGACGTGAAGACCGATGAAAGCCGGTCGGAGAGCGTCTCGAACACGAGTCTGGGCAGTCCTTCGTCTCGGGAATGGCTTCCTAGCCTACCGGCCGGGACTAGGTGTCGTCGTCCCCGCCGGTGTCTTCGTCGTCGGTGTCGTTTTCGTCGTCGGCGTCCTCGTCACTGTCGTTCTCGGCTGCGTCGGTAGCAGTGTCGTCGTCCTCATCCGCTCCGCCGTTGCCGAGCTGGTCGAGGATGGTCTCGCGCTGCTCCTCCAACAGCTCGACGAGATCGTCAACGGCGTTCCCCGTCATCGCCCGGGTGGAGAGCTCGGCGTCCGCCTCCACCTCGTAGGACTCGGGGGCGGAGGCGGGTTCGAGAGCGAAGTCCACCCCACAGGACAGTTCGACCGATTCCCCCGGCTCGACACCCTGGCTGTCATTGCACGTCTCGTCCCCGAGATCGGGGTTACTCACCGTGACGTCCATCCGGGCGCGGACTGCGCTCTCCACCCCCTGGTCGGACCCCTGATTCTCTACCTCGCCGGTGACGGTGCAGGCCCCACCCACGGAACAGTCCATACCAAGATCGGAATCCGTCCACCCGATGTCCGAGCGGTTGTCCCGTGCGCCGGTGAGCTCCTCACTCTCGGTCAGAAGCGTGTCGTACATCTCCTCCACGGTGTCCGTGCTGGGCTGCTCCACGGTCACATCAGCCCGCCAGGGATCCCCCGCGGGGGCCTGCTCCCCGGCGTCCTCCTCCGTACCGTTGTCCTCGGAGTCGGGAGGGTCCTGCCCGGCTTCGTCGTCATCGTCCGGTTGCGCTTCTCCGCCGGCGGAGTCGTCGTCCGCAGCGGTGTCGGGAACCGCGAGGTCGGCGATCTGCAACCGCAACAGTTGGTGCGGCTCCTCCTGGGATACCCAGACGTCGCCGCCGTCCACCGGAATCCGGTAGGCGTCGGTGCCCTCCACCGCGTCCGGATCCTCGACCGCCTCCGCACTCCCCTCGTCCGGCCCACGCTCCCGAAGCTCCTCGGCGAGGTGGGCGGGATGGAACACATCCGCCAGATTCGCACCGAGAAACTCTCGATCGACCTGCACCCAGCTGTCGGGGTAGGCGTCCGCGTCGACCGCGTAGGCGTTCTCACTCAGCCAGAACGGGGTCTCGGCGGACAGGAAAAGATGCTCGTCCGCTTCCATCACCTCGACCTGGGTGTCCTCACCGTCGAGCGTGCCGTGCAGCGTTCCGGTGTCAGCGAGGACGAGACCCGCCTCCCAGGGAGCATCCTCGCCCTGGGCGGCCCGCCCATCCACCTGCACTGCCGGCCATGTGGCGAGCTCGTCCAGGGCCGCCGCCAAGACGGGCGCGGCGTCCTGAAATTCCTCCTGGTTGTCCTCGGCATCGTCTCCGGCTCCCGGCCGCAGGTGGCTGAGATCGATGGAACAGCCGCCAGCGAGCAGGACCACAGCACCGAGCCCGGCTGCCACGGCTGGGCCACGGAGCCCGGTGACCGGACGGACTGCTGCGGATCGTGTTCTGCTCGTCATCTCGCCCTCCTGGCCCCCGCCAACAATCCCGGGAGTGAATGCCGACCCGCGCCCGGCCCGAGGCACCTCCGGGTTGGTCTGTTCCATCCCCGGGAGCAAACTGGACGCGTCGTTCAGACGGTATCTGATCAGATATGGCCTCGAGACGTACTCGGGCCGGTGCGGGAGCATTCCCCGCACCGGCCCGAATGGTGGTCCGCCGTGGCGCGATGACGGACGGAGGCGTTACTCCACGCTGAGCAGCGCTATCCCTTCGTCTCCACGGCGGACCTCTCCTCACCCGGAGGCATCGGCGAGGAGGACTGTGGCTGGCCCGCGGTATCCGTGAAGCTGTAGGCCTCCTCGGCGTGCAGCTCACTGTCCACGCCGTTGGTCTCGACCTCCACAGGCAGCCGGAATCCGGCGACCACGTCGATGACCTTGGCGATGACGTAGGTCACGACGAAGGAGTAGGCCAGCACCCCCAGAACGGCGACGATCTGGACGACCAGGAGGGCGACGCTGCCGCCGTAGAAGATCCCGTCGACGCCCTCTCCGGCGACGGACGCCGACAGCAGACCGATCGCGACGGATCCGATGATCCCGGCCACCATGTGCAGCCCGACCACATCAAGGGCATCGTCGTAGCCCAGCTTGTACTTCAGACTGATCGCGTAGGCACACACGGCACCGGACAGGGCCCCCACCAGAATCGCGCCGATCGGTGTCACTGTGCTCGCGGCCGGAGTGATACCGACCAGACCGGCGATGACACCTGATGCGAATCCGAGTGCGGTCATCCTTCCGTAGCGGAGCTTTTCCACGAGCAACCACGCGACCGTGGCTCCGGCCACCGCCACCTGCGTGTTGACGAGTGCCAACGAGGCCACCTCGTCAGCGCCGTAGGCGGATCCGGCATTGAAGCCGAACCAGCCGAACCACAGCAGAGCCGCCCCGAGCAGCACGAACGGCAGGTTGTGTGGCTTGGGATCCTCGGTGCCGAATCCTTTGCGTCGCCCAAGAACCAGGGCGAGTGCCAGAGCCGCGGCTCCGGCGTTGATGTGTACGGCCGTACCGCCGGCAAAGTCGATCACGGCCTCACCGCCGATGGTGAGCTCCTCGACCCAGCCGCCGCCCCACACCCAGTGGGCCACGGGGAAGTAGACCAGCAGCGACCAGATGGGGACGAACACCAACCAGGCACCGAACTTGGCACGGTCGGCGATGGCACCGCTGATCAGGGCCACGGTGATGACGGCGAACATCATCTGAAATCCGACGTCCACCATGACCGGAATCGCGATTCCGGCGTCCGCGTCAAGAACGTCGACCTCGTTAATCACCGATCCGGTGCCGGCCTCACTCAGTCCGCCGATGAAGCTGTTGAATGCTCCACCGTCGGTGTAGGTCAGGGACCAGCCGACCGCAATCCAGGCGATGCTGACGATCGCGATGCTCGCAAAACTCATCAGCATCATGTTCAGCACGCTCTTCGCTCGGGACATGCCGCCGTAGAAGAACGCCAGTCCGGGAGTCATGAGCATCACCAACGCGGCGCAGACCAGCAGCCACGCGGTGGTCCCGGTATCGATATCCATTACGTCGCCTCCATGTGCAGGGGCCTGGCAGAGGGGAACGTGTCTCGACACGATCGGCTCGCCCGGGGCACGACGCTGGGCTCGGTGGCGAGCATGATCACCAGCCTGACGGCGCGCTGTTACGGCACATGGCTCGACGTGTTGCCTGGCAGTAAAAGGTGAAGGTCGTCGCGTTACGGGTGCGTGACGGCGTGGGCCTCGCCGTCGGCGCGTCCCGGTGGGACGGATGCAGGACTACGGCCGCACCCCACCGTTGTGGGGCGCGGCTGGCTCAGTTCTGCGTCAGGAGTGCGTCCACGAACTCCTCGGGGTCGAACGGGGCCAGATCGTCCGGTCCTTCCCCCAACCCGACCAGTTTCACCGGCACTCCGAGTTCGCGCTGAACCTGGATCACGATGCCGCCCTTGGCGGTGCCGTCCAGCTTCGTCAGGGCGATCCCGGTGATGTCGACGGCCTCGGCGAACACCCGCGCCTGGCGTAGACCGTTCTGCCCGGTGGTGGCGTCCAAAACCAGGAGCACCTCGTCCACCTGGCTCTGTTTCTCCACCACCCGCTTGACCTTGCCCAGCTCATCCATCAGGCCGGTCTTGGTGTGCAGTCGACCGGCCGTGTCCACCACGACCGTGTCCACCCCGTCACTCATCCCTCGCGCCACCGCGTCGTAGGCGACACTGGCCGGATCGGCCCCCTCGTCCCGCCGGACCACCGGAGCTCCAACCCGGCTGCCCCAGGTCTCCAGCTGGTCGGCGGCAGCCGCCCGGAACGTGTCGGCAGCGCCCAGAACCACACGACGTCCGTCTCCGACCAGCACCCGGGCCAACTTGCCGCAGGTCGTCGTCTTGCCGGTCCCGTTCACTCCCACCACGAGCAGGACGGCGGGACGGTTACCGTGCGGTTCGGTCCGCACGGTTCGCGGCAGGTCCGGGTTGAGCTGCCCCAACAGCTCTGATCGCAGCAGCTCCCGCACCTCGTCCACCGATCGGGTGCCCAGCACCTTGACCTTCGTCCGAAGGTTCTCCACGATTTGTGTCGCCGAGGTCACACCCACGTCGGCGGTGATGAGCGTGTCCTCGATCTCCTCCCATGCCTCGTCGTCGAGGTCCCGAGCCGACAGGAGACTCAACAGCCCCTGCCCCAGAGTGCTGTTGGACCGCGCCAGGCGGGCACGCAGCCGCACGAGTCGCCCCGCGCCGGGGGGCGGTGTCTCGACCACCGCCTCCGGGGCGGCGGCCTCAGGGGTAGGCACAGTGGCTGCGCTCGAGCCGGTGCCGGTGGCAGTGTCAGTGTCAGTGTCAGCATCAGCATCAGCACCAGCACCAGCACCTGCGTCCACGGTCGTGTCGGTGCCGCTCGTGGCAGTGGTGCCCGGCGAAGCGTCAGTTTCGCCGGGGGGCGGCGCCGGTGGGGAGCCACGTCCGGGCCGGGCGAACACCAGGAAGACGCCCCCCGCAACGAGGAGCGCGAGGATCAGAATGACGACGGCGACGATCGTGTAGTCCATAACGGGTCCAGTGTTTCAGACACGCCCAGCTTCGCGGGCATCGACGCTGACCGGCCGGGTTTGTGGATGGCACGAGGGCCTGTGTTTTGAGCCGTATCGGGCTCGCGTCTCCGCGCCTACTGGGGCGGCTTCGCCAGGATGCTCCAGCGGGGCCCGAGCGACGCTCCCTGCCCCGAAAGCGGTCGAAAACACTCCCACGTGGCATCGGCGGGTGGCCCCAGTGCATGTGGGTCGGAAGCGGCCGATCAGCCCGATGGGAGCGAAAGGGGCCGGGCGTGCGGACCGGAGCACCACACCCACTCCAGCGCCGCACTAATCGGTCCGGTCGTCCACCATGGACTCCAGTAGCTCGATCTCGGCCTCCTGGGCCACCTCCATGCCGTGGGCCAGGTCGACAACATAGGGCTCGTCGGCAAGAACCCGGGCGACCTCGGCCATCTCCACCCCGCCCTCGTGATGTTCGATCATCAGCTCCAGGTACAGGATCTCGGCTTCGACGCCGGTGGCCTCGGCCAGCTCGTCCATCTGGTCAGCGTCGATGTAACCGGGCATCTCCTCGGGGGCCGGCTCCCCGGAGTCCACGCCGTGCCCGTGACCCTCCATCCAGGCCATCTGTGGCTGGGATCCCCGGATTGGCAGATCCCACTGCACCAGCCAGCCGTGCATGCGCCCGACCTGGGACTGCTGGGTTCGGGCGATATCCGTGGCCACCGCCCGCAACTGTTCGTCCTCGGTCTTCTCGAGGATGAGTAGGGACATGTCGACCGCCTGGGTATGGTGGACACTCATGTCCCGCAGGAACCCCGCATCCGCAGAGGAGTCGATGGGGTGACTGGGGCGCCCCAGGAGGTATCCCACCACCAGCGCGAGTGCGATCAGGACGATAGACGTGAACAGTGGCAGGGTGCGCCGCCCCCGCGTGGGGGTCGACTGGGCCGGTGTCGGGCTCGTGCCCGATGTTGGCGCATCGGTGTTGTCCGGACCCTCAGCTGGGTCCACTTCGTGTTGATCTGAAACCATTGGGGTCTTTCGCCCTTGGGACCACATACGCTCATACGCAGCATACGCAGCGGGGGACAACGTCCGTCCGACCGGGAGAGGTAGATGGGGCAGAGCGCAGCGCAGCGACGTCGGCAGAAGTCCGCGGAGATGAAGCAGCGACGAATCCGCGAGGCCCAACGCCGGAAGGCCATCCGTACCGGCGGGCTCACGGCCGTGGGCGTGTTGGCTGCGGGATTCCTCGGTTTCGCCGGATACATGGCTTATGACCAGCGCACCATCTCTGGTTTGGAGACCTACAGCGGGCTGGATCGCACCCACGTTCCGGAACCACCCGACTACCAGATGTCCCCGCCGGCCGGGGGCCAGCATCATGAGCAGTGGCAGAACTGTGGCGTCTACACCCAGCCCATCACCGATATGCACGCGGTGCACTCCCTGGAGCACGGTGCAGTGTGGATCACCCACTCCCCCGATCTGCCTCGGGAGGAGGTCCAGACGCTGCACACCTACTACACTCCCGGCGACTACATCCTGATCAGCCCCTACACCGGAGACATGCCCGACGACTCCGACATCGTACTCAGCGCCTGGGGAGCCCAGGTCGCCGTGGACGACCCCGAGGACGAGCGGATCGAGAAGTTCCTCCGGCGGTTCGAGCAGAGCAACGACGTTCCGGAGCCGGGGGCGCCCTGCTCCGGAATGATCGACGAAACCGCCCCGCAGCTGGAGGCCCAGGGGCAGGACACCGGCGTGGACCTCGGCGAGTACGCCCTGGACGGCGACGATGCGGACGCCGACAGCGCCGATGACGAAGACGACGAGGGCGAGGACGAGGACGACTAGCGCGGCCCAACAACCGCCGAGGTCTAGAGATCCCCGTCGGTGCGTTCGGGAACGATCTCACCGATAACGTCGCTGACCGCGACCAGTCCCTGCGCCGGAACCCCGTAGACGGCCGGGATCGCGAGCTCGACGTAGACCTCGTGGCCGAGCGCGGTGAACAGGTGCGGCTCCGCGCTGCCCTCGGGTTCGGGGAGCCAGGCCACGTCGTTGACCACCTGGAGTTCGGAGTCCGGGGCGTAGGCGTCGGGTCGGTCCACCCCACAGCGAAGCGTGATCGGGGGGTCGCCCCAGGCCGTGGTGAAGTCCGACTCTGGCTCGGTGGGAACCCGGTCCTCACCGTAGAGGGTGTCCGGAACCGCGTCGACGACATCACGGCACAGCTCCGCCGCGGCGTCGTCCAGCTCCGGCGGCGGGCCAGTCCCGGCCGGTGCGCCACATGCGGCCAGGAGAAGGGCAGTGGCCCCGGTCAGGGGCGCCAGCACGCGTCGCATGCCAACGACTCCACTCTACAGTTGCACGATCGGGCAGGTCAGTGTCCGCGCGATGCCGTCCAACTTCTGGACCCGGGCGACGACCATACGTGCCAGCTCGTCGATGTCGGCAGCCTCGGCGCGCACGATCACATCGTAGGGGCCGGTGACGTCCTCGGCCTGGGTCACGCCGTCGAGGCCCGCGATCTCCCGCGCCACGTCGGCGGCACGGTCCATCGTCGTCTGGATGAGGATGTACGCCTGCACGATACGTTCACTCCCGGGGTCTAGACCATTGACTGTCGAGCCGCCACCGTATCCTGAGCATTGTGACGAGCACTATTGGTGACCTTGGCGAATTCGCGCTGATCGACCGGGTAACTGCCAGATTCCCGAACACCGAGGACGTAATCCTCGGCCCCGGTGACGACGCCGCCATCCTGCGGGTGCCCGACGGCCGGGTCGTGGCCAGCACCGACCTTCTCGTGGAGGGACGACACTTCACCCGGGAGTGGTCCACGGGCCGGGACGTGGGGCACAAGGCGGTGAGCCAGAATCTGGCCGACGTGGCGGCCATGGCCGCTCGCCCCACCAGTATGCTCCTGGGGCTGGCTCTACCGCGCGACCTACCACTCGCCTGGGTGGACGAGCTGACGGACGGCCTGGCCGCGGGGTGCCGCCATGCTGGTGTCACGGTCGCCGGGGGCGATGTGGTGGGCTCGGACACGCTAACGATCTCCGTGACCGCATTCGGAAACCTGGCCCCCGGACAGGAACCGCTCCGCCGCAGCGGGGCCCGTCCCGGGAATGTTGTCGCGGTGTGTGGCCGGCTCGGCCTGTCGGCGGCCGGACTGGCACTGGTACAGCGGGGGCTGGACGAGCCCGCCGCGTGTATCCGGGCCCATCTACGTCCGGATCCTCCCCTGGATGCGGGCCTCGACGCCGCGCGACGTAATGCCACGGCAATGCTCGACATCAGCGACGGTCTCCTTCAGGATCTCGGGCATATCGCGGTCGCGAGCAATGTCGCGATCGATCTTCGAGACGCGCTCCTGCCTCGAGATCCGGAGGTGGTAACGGCCCTCGCCCGTCTCCACCAGCTCGGAGCGGGGCCTGCGAACGAGGTGGAATTCGTTCTTGGCGGTGGCGAAGACCATGCCCTGGTGGCCACATTTCCCAGGGACACGGATCTGGGCTCCGACTGGATTCCCATCGGCCACGTGACAGAGCTCCCGCCCCAGTCCGCCACGGAGCACACACACGGCACACGCGTCACGGTGGACGGACGGGCGGCCGACATCTACGGTTGGGACCATCTGGGCGCTCGGGACCGCCGCATGCGAGGCAGAAACCGTTAGGCTCACCCAAGCGAAAGCTGTGACGGATGTCCGGAACGGGTGGAAGGGCGAGACGATGGCTCGGCACAGCGCGGCGGACGGTGGCCAGGTCAGCCGAGGAGCCCATCGTGCGGGGCCGACCGGCAGCGGGCCGCTGGCCAATCTGACCAACGTTGTGAGTAGCACCACCCCCAGGCGGGTTCGTCCCCCCCGGCCACTGCGCGTGTTCGTGGTATCCGGCCTGGTGTTGAGCCTGCTGCTGCTGGGCTACAGCACAACCCTGGTGAATCTTCGGTTCACGGAACCCCCCGTCGATGACAGTCCCGAAGGCTCGCCCAACTCACAGCTACCCGCGGGTCAACCCTCTCCCGGCGAGGGCGGCTCGTCACCGTCCCAACTGCCATCAGCCCAGGCCCGAGACACCCTGGAACCCGCCCCGAGCAGCCCCACTCCAACCCCTGCGGACGAAGAGCAGAACGAAACGGATTCGCCGAACCAGACAGAATCCGAAACCCATGCGACACCGACCCTCAGTGTGGACTACGGCATGACCGAATGGGGCGAGGACAGCTTCGGCGGTCACCTGATCATCACCAACGGAGGGTCCTCGGCCATCTCGAACTGGGAGATCGAGGTGTCCTTCACCGACGCGCAGCTGGTCGCCGCGTGGGAAGCCGACTGGGAACCGACCAGTTCCGGAGCCCGATTCCAACCGCCCCACTGGCAGGAGGAGCTGGCCCCGGGCGAGTCCACCCGGGTTCAGTTCAGCGCCGAGGGACGGCCACAGACCCCGGAGTGCACGATCAACGGGGAATCCTGCCAGCTCTAGGGTCTGCTTCTTGGGCTTGGGAGCGAGGTTGGGCCTGGCCCGGCGATATCCCCCCCGTCCCCGATCCCGCCGGCTGTCGTGCGGGGGAGCGTGTTCCCCCGCACAGCGGAATGCGCCCCACGGTCACCGCAACCCACCTCCACCGCTGGCCGTCGTGCGGGGGAGCGTCCCGGGAACAGGACACCACCGGCCACCACCAGGGCGCGACGCCGCCGGCGGCCGACACGGTGCGCGCCCCTAACCAAGCACCGTCACCCGCACGTTCCCCGGCGAGTCGCACGCGGGCGTGCCGCTCCAGCCGCGCCGTGGGCGTTGTTGCACGCCCGGGGCGCTGCCCCACCCACGGTCATCGGCCGCCAGCCCAGGCAGTGTGCACAGTGCCGCGCAGTGTACACAGCGCAGTACCACTGAACACGAACCGTATTCCGGGCACGAAAACGGCGCCGCACTCCTCGTGCGACGCCGAAGCCGGATGGGGCACGCGAATCCGCGCCGCAGGCGCGTCGGACGTGCCGGACACGGCCCAGGGACTTACCGGGTCACCCGCCCACTCTTGATGCACGTGGTGCACACCTTCAGGCGGCGCGCGGTGCCGCCCTGCTTGGTGCGCACGGTCTGGATGTTCGGGTTCCAGCGGCGGCGGGTGCGACGGTGCGAGTGGGAAACACTGTTGCCGAACCCTGGTCCCTTGCCGCAAACGTCGCAGACGGAAGCCACGGTTACTCCATTCAGGCACGGGGCGGGATCGGCCAGGCGACCCGACACCCACGGGAAAGTTCTGCTCAGCAAAAATACCGGCGCCAACGGGCCGACCAGGGCAGCCTATCGTATGGTCGCGCGGGATTCGTTCGACCAGTATAGCGCTCCGGTGGGGTGAACCGCACCGGACGGACCGGTCACACCCCGATCGAGCCCAGGTACCACGGCACACCCGGGCCGGCGTCGGGCCCCGGAATCCGCGCGAGGACCCGCCGTCGGGCCCACCGCGGTCTGCGACAGCGCATGGCGACCGTATGCCCACCTGCCGCCCCCTGTGTGGCACCACAGCGTGAGTACCTGCCCACAACACCCTAGGATGCGAACGTGACCACCCTGGATGATCCGCTGCGTGCCGTTCTCGGCGACCGGACCGCCACGGTCCTCGCCGACGCGTTGGACCTGCACACGGTGGGTGATCTCCTTCGGCACTACCCTCGGCGATACGCCACCCGGGGGGAACTCACCGACCTCGACAGCCTGGTCGAGGGCGAACAGGTCACCATCGTTGCCGAGGTTGCCAGCACCCGGACCCGGCCACTGCGGGGCCGCCGCGGGTCGGTGCTGGAGGTGACCGTGACCGATGGCACCGACCGGATCGACCTCACCTTCTTCGGAACACGGGTCGGATACCACGCGCGCCAGCTTCGCTCCGGACAGCGGGGGCTGTTCGCGGGCCGGGTGTCCACGTACCGTAACCGCCGTCAGCTCGCACATCCGGACTACCTGCTCTTGGGCTCCGGGAACGGAGACGGCACCACCGACTCGCCAACGGAACAGGCCCGTAGCTTCGCCACGGAACTCATCCCGGTCTATCCGGCCACCGCCAAGTTGGCCTCCTGGCGTATCGCACAGTGTGTGGAGATCGTGCTCCGGCAACTCGACGACATCCCCGATCCCCTGCCGGAGCACGTGCGCGCGTCCGAGGGGCTACCGGGCCTGCGGGATGCGTTGTATCAGATCCACCGGCCTGCGGAGCAGGCGGATGTGGCCACGGCCCGCCAGCGACTCAAATGGGAGGAAGCCCTGGTGCTTCAGGTCGCGCTGGCCCAGCGCCGGCTCCAGGCCGCGACCGTCACCGCCCACGCGCGGGCTACCGTGCCCGACGGGCTGTTGGCCCGCTTCGACCAGGCCCTACCGTTCACGCTGACCGCGGCCCAGCATCGGGCGGGCGACACTATCGCCACCGACCTCAGCGCTACCGTCCCCATGCATCGCCTCCTTCAGGGGGACGTGGGCTCGGGCAAGACGGTGGTGGCTCTGCGGGCCATGCTCCAGGTCGTGGATGCGGGTGGACAGGCCGTACTCCTGGCTCCCACCGAGGTTCTGGCGCAGCAGCATCACCGGGCCCTGACTCAGCTTCTGGGTCCGCTGGCGCGGGCCGGACAGCTGGACGCTGCGGACCGTGCGACCAGGCTTGGGCTGCTTACCGGGTCCCAGAGCGCCGCCGAACGACGGCGGGAGATGGTGGCGGCGGCCTCGGGAGAGTCCGGGATCGTGGTGGGTACGCACGCGCTGTTGGAGGACGAGGTCACCTTCGCCGACCTCGGCTTGGTCGTGGTCGACGAGCAGCACCGCTTCGGGGTCGAGCAACGCGCTGCCCTACGCACCAAAGCGGGGGACAACCGCCCGCACATGCTGGTGATGACCGCGACCCCGATTCCACGCACGGTGGCGATGACGGTCTACGGGGACCTGGACACGGTGACCCTCGACGACGTTCCGGAAGGCCGCGCGCCCGTGGCCACACACGTGGTGCCGACCCTGGAGAAGCCACACTTCCTGGAGCGGACCTATGCGCGCATGCGTGAGGAGGTGGCCCAACAGCGCCAGGTCTACATCGTCTGCCCCCGGATCGGCGGAGACGAGACCCCCGCCGAGGCGGCCCCCGCAGACGGATCCACCGGATCTGCCGCTGACACCGACGGCGACCCGAGCCAGAACTCCGCAGGCCAGGAACCGCACCGCGCCACCCCACAGGGTGTGGTGGACCTGGCCGACGAACTCGCTGAGGGGCCCCTGTCCGGCCTGCGACTGGCGGTTCTGCACGGTCGGCTTCCCGCCGAGGAGAAGGACGCGACCATGCGCCGGTTCGCCGCGGGTGAGATCGACGTCCTGGTGGCGACGACCGTGATCGAAGTGGGGGTCGATGTGCCCACCGCCTCCGTTATGGCGATCATGGACGCGGACCGGTTCGGGGTATCCCAGCTCCACCAGCTGCGCGGCCGCGTGGGCCGGTCCACGCTTCCGGGACTGTGCCTGCTGGTCACCGCGGCTGCCACGGGAACACCGGCCCGGGATCGCCTCGACGCGGTCGCCCGCACCACGAACGGTTTCCAGCTGTCGCGGGTCGACCTCCTGCAACGCCGTGAGGGCGACGTCCTGGGGGCGGCCCAGTCCGGGCGGCGATCCTCGCTACGGTTGTTGACCCTGGTGGAGGATGAGGACCTGATCACGACCGCGCGTCAGGTCGCGGACCGGATCGTTACGGCCGATCCCCACCTGGAGACATATCCGTCCCTGGCCGCGGCCGTCACCGCGATCCAGGCGGACCCGGAGTATTTGGAGAAGACGTGACCCGGATCATCGCCGGAACCGCGGGCGGTCGCCGGATCGCCGTTCCCCGCGGGGACGGAACCCGTCCCACCAGTGACCGTGTCCGGGAAGCGCTGTTCTCCTCGATAATCGCCGAGCTCGGCTCGTTGGAGGGGCTAGGGATACTGGACCTGTACGCGGGGTCCGGAGCCTTGGGCCTGGAGGCGCTGTCCCGGGGTGCGGCCCGCGCCCTGCTGGTGGAGTCCGACCGGAACGCCGCGGCAACCATCCGACGGAACATCGACACCCTGGGCCTGGCAGGAGCGGAACTGGTGCAGAGCCGGGTTGAGGCGGTGCTGGTACGTCAGCCCCGGGGCGGCCGGTACGACGTGCTGCTCGCGGACCCGCCCTACTCCCGAGCCGATTCGGAGATCGAATCTGTCCTGAACCTGGCGACGGAGTGGCTCCTGCCCAACGCCCTCCTCGTGGTGGAACGATCGAGCCGCGCTGGAGCGGTGCCCTGGCCCGCGGGTTTCCACTCGGTGCGGGCCCGTCGGTACGGCGACACGATGCTTTGGTACGGTCGCGCCGCAGTGTGAATCACCCAGCCCCTGGGAAGGGAGTCCCCAAGGTGCGACGTGTGGTCTGCCCCGGATCCTTCGACCCGGTCACCAGGGGCCATATGGACATCATCACCCGGGCCTCGGCGCAGTACGACGAGGTCGTGGCCGCGGTGCTGAACAACGTGTCCAAGCGCAACCTGTTCGGGGTGATCGAGCGTCTGGACATGCTCACCGAATCCACCAAGCACCTGGGCAATGTGCGTGTGGAGAAGTTCGACGGACTCCTCGTGGACTTCTGCCGGGAGCATGACATCCCGGCGATCATTCGGAGTCTGCGCTCGGTCAGTGACTTCGACTACGAGCTACAGATCGCTCAGATGAACTACCGCCTCTCCGGTGTGGAGACATTGTTCATGACGGCGAACCCGGAGTACTCCTTCCTGAGCTCGAGTCTCGTCAAGGAGATCGCCCAGTACCATGGGGATGTGAGTGCCCTGGTCACACCGTTCGTGGAAGAACGCCTCCGCGAACGCTACGGGTAGTCGCTACGCACGGCCGGGACGATCCGCCGGGATTTGGCTCAACCCCGTGGTAGCTGGCTAAACTCGTGTGTTGGCTGTGTCCACGTTGCGGTGCGGCCAACCGACAACCGTCCACCGGCCCCGTACTGCGGGGTCATCCTGGAAAGCGCGATCACCCTGTCTCCGAGTCCGTCGTCCCATCCCGGTTCCGAAACCCAGCTCAAGGTTGACACCCGGCTGCTGGGCCGGCAACCCGGCTCCATGCGTCAGCTCACCCTGAACGCCGACGCCCCCGAGCACCTGTCCAGTCCGGTGATCGGAGTTCCCACCGGGACGGCGATGAGTGTGGAGCTGCGCCTCGAAGCGGTTATGGAGGGGGTGCTGGTCACCGGAACGGTGACCGCCCCGCTCCACGGCGAGTGTGCGCGCTGCCTGGCCGCTGTCGAGGACACGGCGAACGCGAACTTCCAGGAACTGTTCCACTACCCGTCCGAGGGTGGTGTTGTGGGGGCGAAGGGTGGTTCCGGGGCCGAGGACGACACCGGTCTTGGTGAGGACGACGAAGAGGACTACTATCTTGAGGACGACTGGATCGACCTCGAGCCGGTGGTCCGGGACGCGATCGTGCTGATGCTGCCGTTGTCGCCCCTGTGCCGGTCCGACTGCCCGGGACTGTGTGTCGAGTGTGGGGTACGGCTGGCCGATGCCGGGCCCGAGCACGGACACGAGGAGCGGATCGATCCGCGGTGGGAAGCACTGCGGTCCATCCAACCTCGGGCGGGTGAGTAGCCGCCCCCGCCGGTGGTACTGATCCCAAGAAGTGGCTACCCCGCGCCGTGCGGGGATAGACGACGATAGAGCCCCCGCCCGGGGCGGGGCTGGTCTGAGGAGAGGATTGACGTGGCCGTCCCGAAGCGGAAGATGTCGCGCGCCAACACCCGTATGCGGCGGGGCCAGTGGAAGGCGTCGCGCCCGAACCTGACCACGTGCCAGCGCTGCCGGGAGCCCAAGCTCCAGCACGTGGCCTGCCAGAACTGCGGCACCTACAACAATCGTCGGGTCGAAGCCTGACAGCCGCGACGGGCTCCGTGCCGGTGGCGCGGAGCCCGCGGCTGATGTCACCCGTTCCCGACGGCGCGCCCCAGAGCTACGTCCCGGGGTCGTGGTGATTGCCGGTCCCCTCACCAACACCGGCGCTCACCTCGCCTTCGCGGCACCGCTCCGTGGCGCGCCCTGATGTTCATCAGCGCACAGTCACAAGAGAGGGACACGCACAGCCCGTGGCTACCCAACTGTCGGCCGAAGAAGCCAGGGAATTCCGCAAGGCGATCGGGGTGGATATCGACTCCGAGGTGCTGGCTCGTGCACTCACCCATCGCTCCTACGCCTATGAGAAGGGTGGGCTGCCCACCAATGAGCGCCTGGAGTTTCTGGGCGACTCCGTGTTGGGGCTGGTTGTCACCGACACCCTGTTCCGGGAACATCCCGACCTGCCCGAGGGCCAGCTTGCCAAGCTGCGTGCGGCGGTGGTCAATATGCGGGCACTGGCCGATGTTGCCCGTGGGATCGGGGTGGGGCCCTACATTCGCCTTGGTCGCGGCGAAGAGGGAACCGGAGGCCGAGACAAGTCCTCGATCCTCGCCGACACGCTGGAGGCCCTCATCGGCGCGGTGTATCTCGACAAGGGGTTGGACGAGGCCGCAGAGCTGGTACACCGGCTGTTCGATCCGCTGATCGCGCGCGCCTCCGGAATGGGGGCAGGTCTGGATTGGAAGACCTCGCTTCAGGAGCTCACCGCGGCCCGGGAGCTGGGTGTGCCCGAGTACCAGGTCACGGAGAGTGGGCCGGATCACCAGAAGCGGTTCCAGGCGACCGTGGTGGTGGCCGAACACAGTTACGGTTCCGGTGAGGGCCGGAGCAAGAAGGAAGCCGAGCAGCAGGCCGCCGAAACCGCGTGGCGGACCATCCGTGCTCAGGACTCCACCGAGTCCGTCAGTTCGGCTGACGGCGCCGCCTCCGGGGCCTAGCATGCCGGAGCTTCCGGAAGTGGAGGTTGTCCGGCGGGGTGTGGACCGGTGGCTGGTGGGCCACAGGTTGGATTCCGTACGAGTTCTGCATCCGCGGGCGGTGCGGCGCCACTCGGCTGGGGCGCGGGACTTCGAACGTCAGCTGTGCGGGGTCCGTGTGCTGGCTGCGCAGCGTCGGGGCAAGTATCTGTGGCTGCGGCTGGACTCCGCTGCGCTCCTACTCGTTCACCTGGGGATGAGTGGACAGCTCCTCTTTCGCGCCCCGGACGAACCCGCGGAGCGCCATCTGCGTGCGCGGTTCGATCTGGGGCCGGGCGAGCGGGAACTTCGGTTCGTGGACCAACGCACCTTCGGACACCTCCGGATCGATGATCCGGTGACTGTCGCCTCCCCCCACCCCGACGTGGAAGCGGCGAACACACCGGAGGTCCCGGCGAGTATCGCGCATATCGCCCCGGATCCGCTGGAACCAGCGTTCGACACGGACGTCTTCGCGGCGCGGCTGGCGCGCCGCGGCAGCGGCATCAAGCGGGCGCTGCTGGACCAGTCCCTGGTGAGCGGGGTCGGCAATATCTACGCCGACGAGGCTCTGTGGCTGTGCTCGCTGCACGGGGAACATCCGTGTAACACCCTGACCCGTGCACGGGTGGGGGAGCTGGTGGAAGCGGTGCGTGGTGTGATGTCGGCGGCGTTGCGGGCCGGGGGGACGTCGTTCGACAGCCTCTATGTCGACGTGAACGGTCAGAGCGGATACTTCTCCCGGAGCCTGCACGTTTACGGCCGTGCGGGCGAGCCATGTGCGAGATGTGCCACACCGGTGCAACGGGCAGCGTTCATGAACCGTTCCTCGTTCTGGTGTCCGGCCTGCCAGCCCGTCGGGGCCTGCTAGCTCGGCGCTGGGGTGGCGGCTGCGGTCCCGCGCAGCGCGCGGAGCCCCCGGAGGTGTGTTCCGGGGCTGTACGCGCCACATCAGCGGGCTCGGGCCTCCTCCTACCCTCGCGTAATGCTCCATCGGCCTTCCACACCCCGCGGAGTATTGGGGGTTCCCCCAGTCACCACCACCTCACCTCCACCCCCGCAGGGCACAGGTGGTCCGGCAGCGTGCGCAGGGGGCGGTCCCAGAACCTCCACGGCGAGAATCCACCGGCCCGCACTGAGCCGGGAGGCACAGCAGAGCGAAACCCCGCCGGAGCCGGTACTCGGGATGGCACCGACGCTATTCTGATCGTTGATGGATGAGGTACGGCTGACTGCCTGGGTCCGTGGACGGGTCCAGGGTGTGGGATTTCGCTGGTGGGTCCGCTCCCGAGCCCTGGAGCTGGGGCTTCGGGGAGCGGCGACCAACCTGACGGACGGGCGGGTCGAAATCGTCGCCGAAGGAGGCCGGGAGCCGTGTGAACGGCTGCTGGAGCTGGTGCGGGATGGATCCTCCCCTGGTCGTGTGGACACGGTTCAGGAACGATGGTCTTCCCCCACGGGTAGCCACACCGGGTTCGTGGAACGTTGAGCGGAACTGTATGCTAGGGGTGGGTGTGGTTTGCGGACCGGGCGCTACCGATCCGGCCGCAGATGCGCCACGCCCGTGTGCGCCAGGGAGCGCGCGGCTCGGCGGCCATTCGGTCGCGGATCACCGCACGTTCCCGCCCTGTTCAATTACAGACAGTTACTGCTGTACTGCCCATGTATCTTGACCGGTTGCGGGCGCAATGAGACGCTGATGGTACACCGTGCGCATGTTTGCTCGTCGCCGCATGACGCACGCGCACCGCGTGCGGGTACCGGCGGCGCTTATAGGCGAACCAGGCTCCGGTCTCTCACTGTGGAGGACTCGCATCATGGCGAAGGCTCTGTTTGGCCACGTCGGCGGTCCGGACCCTCAGATGGTCCAGGAAATGCGTCGGCTACAGAAGCGAGTACGTGACCTCGAAGACGAAGTGGGTCGACTTCAGGCACGCAACGACGCGCTTGCCGCTACCATCACCGACGTTGCTGTCAGTTCGTCCGAGCGTGAGCCAGCCCTGGCCTGACGCTCCCGGCCACAACTGAATAGGGACGCACCTACCGATTGTCCGCCGGATCGTCGGGGTCTGTGATCGATGAGGCGTTGACGGCGGCACAAATTTCCTACCGAAATGGTGGGAATCATGGCGCTGTGCCATGATCTCGCACCGCACAGGCGCGGTTCGTGGCACCCTTGACCCGGCATCAGGTTCCGGGGACGAGGGGGCGTCATGTATCTGAAGAACCTCACCCTGCGTGGATTCAAGTCGTTCGCCTCGGCGACGAATCTGCGCTTGGAGCCCGGGATCACCTGCGTCGTGGGACCGAACGGCTCGGGAAAGTCCAACGTCGTGGACGCACTGGCCTGGGTGATGGGTGAACAGGGCGCGAAGTCCCTGCGTGGCGGCAAGATGGAGGACGTGATCTTCGCGGGCACGTCCTCCCGCCCCGCGCTCGGCCGCGCCGAGGTCAGTCTCACGATCGACAACTCCGATGGCGCCCTGCCGATCGACTACTCCGAGGTCACCATCCGACGAACCCTGTTTCGAAACGGTGGTTCGGAGTACGCCATCAACGGGGACACGTGTCGCCTGCTGGACGTGCAGGAGCTGCTCAGCGACTCCGGTATCGGACGTGAGATGCACGTCGTGGTTGGACAGGGGCAGTTGGATGCGGTCCTACACCAGGGCGCGGAGGCGCGGCGCTCGTTGATCGAGGAGTCCGCCGGAATCCTCAAACATCGCAAGCGCAAGGAGAAGGCGCTACGCAAGATCGAGGCGATGCAGGGCAACCTCGATCGTCTCACCGACCTCACCAGTGAGCTGCGACGCCAGCTGAAACCCCTGGGCAAGCAGGCTGAGATCGCCCGGAAGGCGGCCACGATTCAGGCCGACCTGCGGGATGCACGACTTCGGCTGTTGGCCGACGACATCACCACCCTGCGGGAACGACTCGCCCAGGAAGAGGCTGACGAGGCCGCCCTACGGGAACGTCGAGACACCACCGAGCGGGAACTCAACGAGGCCAAGCAGCGGGAGTCGGTGCTGGAACAGCAGGTCACCGAGGCGGAGCCGCACCTGCGCCA
The DNA here is from genome assembly GCF_031628175.1 of Lipingzhangella rawalii. Taxonomy (NCBI): domain Bacteria; kingdom Bacillati; phylum Actinomycetota; class Actinomycetes; order Streptosporangiales; family Nocardiopsidaceae; genus Lipingzhangella; species Lipingzhangella rawalii. The sequence goes on from NZ_JAVLVT010000004.1 coordinate 86,868, forward strand.
GGCTCAGCAGACCTACCACCACCTGTCCCGGCTGTCCGAACGGCTCACCTCCGTAGCCAACCTGGCTGAGGAACGCCAGCGTGGCCTGCGGGAAATGGCACGGGCCGAGCCGGAGGGCGGCACCGGGCGTGATCCGGACCAGTTGGAGCGCGAAGCGGCCGAGGCCCGCGAGCAGGAACAGGAGCTTACCGAGCAGCTCACCGCGGCGCGAGAGGAGCTGGACACCGCCAGCCAGGAACGCGCCGCGGCTGAAAGCGCCCACCAGGCCGAACAGCGGCGGATCTCGGAGGCGGCGCGGGCTCAGGCCGAACAACGGGAAGAGCTGGTCCGACTCCAGGCGGCGGTGGAGTCGGCGCGAAGTCGGGTCTCGTCCGGTGACGCAGAGATGGAACGCCTGGCGAGTGCGGCCACGGAGGCACGGGAACGCGCGGAGACCGCCCAGCAGGAGTACGCGGAGGCCGCAGCGGGATCGGAGGCGAGTGCGGCCGATACTGCCGAACTCGACGCCGCACACGAGGATGCCCAGCAGGTACTCGCCGAGGCCGAGACCGCGCTGGGCGAGGCCCGGGAGGCTGAACGGGCTGCCGAACGCGAACGCGCGGCGCTCGCGGCCCGCAAGGAGGCCCTGGAACTCGGACTGGATCATCGGGACGGGGCGGCAGCGCTACGGGAGGCCGAGCAGCGTTTCCCGGAGCTGCTGGGGCCGGTCGCCGCGCTGGTCCAGGTCGAGTCGGGAGCTCAGACCGCGGTCGCGGCAGCCCTGGGCACAGCCGCCGACGCCCTGGCGATGTCGGGGCCGGACGCTGCCGTGTCCGCCCTGGACTGGCTGCGTTCCCGGGAGGCGGGACGCGCCGGCCTGGTGATCGCCGACGAGACACTGCCGGAGGTGGATCGTTCCACGTGGCCCACGTTGCCGGAGGGGCTGCGCTACGCCGTGGAGGCCACCACTCCCCCGGACAAGTTGCGGGCCGCCCTCACGGTTCTGCTGGACCGGATGGTGCTCGTCTCCGATACCGCACAGGCGCTGCGGCTGCTGCGTGCATATCCCGACCTGCACGCCGTCACCCCGGACGGCGACGTGGTCTCCAGGACCTGGGCCATTGGCGGGGCCGCCTCGGCACCCAGCCTGCTGGAGACGCAGGCCGCCGTGGACGAGGCAGCCGAGCAGCTGGCCGAGGCCGAACGGGCCGCGCACCGCGCGGCCGAGGCACTGGAACAGGCCCGCCAGCATCGGGAGACCGCGGCGGCGCGGGTGCGGGAACTCGCTGCCCAGCGCAAGGAGATCCAGGACCGATCGGGGGCCGTGGCCCGTCAGCTGGGCACGCTGGAAAGCCAGGCGAAGGCGGCAGCGGCGGAGGCCGAACGCTACACCGCAGCGATGGCGCGGGCCGAGCAGTCCCGCGACGCCGATGCGGCCAAGCTCGCGGAGCTGGAGGAGCGACTGGCACAGGCTGAGGATGCGCCGCAGGGGGACGAGGCCGCCGAGGAGGCGAGCCAGCTCGGCGAGGAGCTGGCCGAGCAGGCGGCGGCCGCGCGGGCGCGCGAGACCGAGGCACGGCTGATGGTGCGCACCGCTGAGGAGCGGCAGCGGGCCATCGCCGGTCGGGCCGACTCCTTGGAACAGGCCGCACAGGAGGAGCGTCGGGAGCAGGAGCGCAGTGCGCAACGGCGGCGTCGGCGTGCGGAACAGGAACGCCAGGCCCGGGACGTGGCCGAGGCGGCCCGGATCGCGATCGAGGCGATCCAGCGGTCCCTGGAACATGCAGAGCAGGAACACCAGGCCGCCGAGCAGGCCGGGGCTGCGCGCAACGCCGAGCTGTCCACTGCCCGTACGCGGGTGCGGGACCTGTCGGTGGAGTTGGAAAAGCTGGTCAATTCGGCGCACGGTAGTGAGATGGCGCGGGCCGAGCGCCGTTCCCGTCTGGAGGCGTTGGAAACCAAGGCCGTGGAGGAGCTCGGGATCGAGGTGGAGCCCCTGCTGGCGGAGTACGGTCCCTCGGTGCCGATTCCTCCCGAGCCCGACGCCGAGGAGGGCGCGGACGGCGAGCCGCCGGTGCCCATCCCGTACGTGCGTGAGGTGCAGGAGCGCCGAGCCAAGGACGCGGAGCGCAAGCTCAAGCAGCTCGGCAAGGTGAACCCGCTGGCGTTGGAAGAGTACGCCGCGATGGAGGAGCGGCACGCCTACCTGTCCACCCAGTTGGAGGATCTCAAACAGACCCGGCGGGACCTCCAGACGGTGGTCAAGGATGTGGACGACCGGGTGCAGCAGGTGTTTTCCGATGCCTACGCGGACGTGTCCCGGGAGTTCACCACCATGTTCTCCCGCCTGTTTCCCGGAGGCGAGGGACGTCTGGTACTGACCGAGCCCGAGGACATGCTCAACACCGGGGTGGAGGTGGAGGCCCGCCCGCCCGGGAAGAAGGTCAAGCGGTTGTCGTTGTTGTCGGGCGGAGAGCGGTCGTTGACGGCGGTGGCGTTTCTGGCCGCGATCTTCAAGGCCCGCCCCTCCCCGTTCTATGTCCTGGACGAGGTCGAGGCCGCGTTGGACGATACGAACCTCCAGCGGCTGCTGGTGATCTTCGATGAGCTACGGGCGGGCTCCCAGCTCATCGTCATTACCCACCAGAAACGCACGATGGAGGCCGCGGACGTACTCTACGGCGTGACCATGCAGCAGGACGGGATCTCGCACGTGATCAGCCAGCGGCTGGAGCGCCAGCAGGAACAGGACTCCTCGGAGTGAGCCAACCCCGCCCGCGCCCGCACGGGAGTGGATGCTCGCGTGCGAGCGCGGGTGCGGATAGCCGGGCGGGGCGGAGAGCGCTCCCTGCGGGCTCACTGCTGGGGGTGAGATTGTCCATCGGAGGCGGGGGTGAGGGCTCCCCGGTGCAGCGCCAGGAGCCAGGCAACGCCCGGCAGGGCCATGAGGACCCCCAGAGCCAGGAACAGGATTTCGTGGCCGTAGGTGTCCAGGATGTAACCGGAAGCGAATGCGGACAGACCCAGTGCGGTGGTGGCGGTGGCCATCCACAGGGACATCACTCGTCCGCGGTGGGCGTTGCCGGAGTGTGCGACCAGAGTGGCGGTGGCCAGGGGGTTGTAGACCACCTCGGCCAGGGCGGCCGTCCCCCACAGTGCGAGTGCCACCCAGGCCAGACTGGGTAGGCCCAGTGCCGCAGCGGTAATGCCCTCGGTGATGCAGGAAAGGCCGAGTACCGTCATCTGGTGGCGCGGGGTGAGCCGTTGCAGCCACGGTGCGGCCAGCAGCAGGGTGGTGGCGCCCACGACGCCCTGCACGCCGTAGAACCAGCCGGTTCCGCCGTCACCGAGGTTGAAGACCTGGAGGGCGAGGTAGGTCATCGCGGTGATGAGCCCCCCCAGCCCCAGACAGAACACGAACTCCATGGCCAGTAGGGCGCGGATCACCCGGCTGGCGTAGGCGACGCGGAGGCCATCGGCCAGGGACCGCAGGGCTCCCGTGTGTTCGGTCCCGCCCCCACTGCGACTACCGGCGGTAACGCGGACGGTGAAGTACACCGACGCCGCGAAGGACACGGCGTTCAGCACGAAGGCCCACCGCCAGCCGAGTAGCCCTACTGCGGCGGCGCCGGCCATTCCGCCCAGGGCCTGGAGAAGTAGCCCGTTGATCTGTACGGCCGCGGAGTACAGCACGTACTCGCGGGGCTGTACGAGGGTGGGCATCCAGGCGTTGCGGGCGGCCTGGAAGACGAAGCCGGTGGCGGCCGAAGCGAAGGCCAGGGGGTAGACGAGCCAGAGCGTTGCCTGGGAGTCCGCCAGGAGGTAGCCGAGCGCGAGCAGGGCCAGGACCAGGTCCGCGACGATCATAATGGTGCGTCGGTCGAACCGGTCGGCGAGGACACCACCATAGGCACTGCCGAACAGTCCGGGCAGGTAGCGCAAGGCGAGCATGGTTCCAGCGGCCAGTCCGGAGCCGCTGTGGTGATAGATCATTGCGAACGCGGCGACGGCAGTGAACCAGCTGCCGCTGACACTGACGAGATTGCCCAGCCACAACAGCCGGAAGTCGCGGTTGCGGGCCAGGAGCTGGGGCAGGGTCTGGGCCGTGGGTGGGGGCGCGGGTTCGGCGGTCATGCCTCGCCATACTAGCTAATGATTATCATTTTCGTTCCTGAGGGCGAAGCCCACGCGATCCCCGTGCCCCGCGCCCCCCATTCCCCCTGCGAACGACTCCACACGCCCACCCCTGACCCCCTCCTGCCGCCACTTCCACGCGACTGCTCGTCGACGAGCACTCCCCCGATTCCGGAACGAACCACCTCATATTGACAATGAAAATCATTATCACTACATTGCTTGGCGGTCAGGACGGATCACGAGGGGAGGAGCCGCGATGCTGGTACGCCGCAGGTTGCTGCGCTTCGTCCGGCAGAGCGCCCCCAGCGTCCTCCTCACCGTCGTGCTCGCACTCGCGGCCGCCGCCTGCGCCTTCGGCCAGGCGTTCGCGGTGGCCGCGGCGCTGCACGCCGCAATCACCGGCTCGGGCGATGCCGTGCGGGCGCTCGCGGTGTTCGCGCTGCTCGTACTGGTGCGCTCGGGACTGCTGTGGGGGCGGGACCTGGCAGCTCGCAGCACCGCCGAGAACGTTAAACGCCGGGTGCGCTCCCGGCTCACCGCCAAGCTCGCCGAGCTCGGCCCCGCCCACACCGTGACCCATCCGGCAGGCAGCACGCAGACCACCCTCGGGGACGGGGTCACCGCCCTCCAGGGCTATGTGGGTTTCTACGTTCCCCAGCTGGTGGTGAGCCTGCTCGTACCCGCGGCCGGCGTCGCCCTGCTCATGTGGATCGATCCGGCGGTGGGATTCGCCGTGGGTCTGTGCCTCCTGGCCGCTCCCCTGTCCCGACGCCTGTGGGGCCGCATCCTCGGGGAACGCGGACGTCGCCACTGGATGGCCTATGAGAACTTCGCCGCCCGCATCATGGACGCTCTTCAGGGCATGACCACCCTCACGTCCCTGGGAGCCGGTCCCCACTACGGCCAGCGGCTGCGCCGGGACGCCGAGGACCTCTACCGCGCCACCATGGGAAACCTGGCAGCGTCCAGCTCGGTCTACATTGCGACCGGATTCTTCTTCACCGCGGGCACCTCGGTGGCGGTGGCGCTCGCGGCGGTGCGCACCGCACAGGGCCACCTGGACGCCCTGGCACTGCTGCTCGTCCTGTGGTGCAGTATCGAGTGCTTCCGCCCGCTGCACGAGTTGCAGAACTACTGGCACGAAGGATTCACTGGCCTGTCCTCGGGCCAACGAATCGTGGAACTACTGGACACCGAGCCAGTGGTGTCCACTCCCCGCACTCCGGCACAACCACCGAACGCGCGGCAGGTCGCCACCGGCGTCGAACTGAGTCTGACGGACGTCACCTTTACCTATCCGGAGGCGATCCGACCAGCAGTACACCGCGTGTGGCTGCATGTACCGGCCGGTTCCACCCAGGCGATCGTGGGCCGGTCGGGAGCCGGAAAGTCCACCCTGGTGCACCTACTCACCCGCGTATTCGACCCAGACCAGGGGCAGGTGTGCATCGCCGGAATCGATCTGCGGAGCCTGGACCCGGCCGACGCACGTGGACTGACCACGGTGGTCAGCCAGGACACCTACCTCTTTCACGGCACCGTCGCCGAGAATCTTCGCATCGCCCATCCTTCGGCCAGCGACGAGGAACTGTACAGCGCGGCCCGGCGGGCCCGAATCCACGAGTTCGTGCGCTCGCTGCCCCAGGGCTACGACACGGTACTCACCGAACGCGCCGCCGATCTCTCCGGTGGTCAACGTCAACGAATCGCCATCGCGCGCGCCCTGCTCAAGGACGCTCCGGTCCTGATCCTGGACGAGGCCACTGCCAGTGTGGACGGGGCCACAGAGGCACTGCTGAACGAGGCGTTGGCGGAGCTTCGCCAGGGCCGCACCACTGTGGTCATCGCCCACCGCCTGTCCACGGTTGTCTCCGCCGACCAGATCGCGGTCCTGGACGAGGGTCAGGTGGTGGAAAACGGAACCCCGGCCGAACTGGCCGACCGGGATGGGTACTGGTCCCGTCTCCGGGCCGCCCACCGGGAGAGCCACCACGCCCCGGCGGGGAGCCACTGATGTCGCCCACCACTCCGGCGCACGCTCCAACACCGCGCACTGATCGACGCATCCTGGTCGGGCTACTGCGCACCCTGTCCGGACACCGCCGTGCCTTCACGCTGGCCGTGCTGTGCGGCGTGGTGAACCAGGGTGGCGGCATCGCCGCCACCACCCTGGCCGCAGTCCTGGTGACCCACGCCCTCGCCGGAGCGCCACTCTCCCAACTGCTGCGGCTGACGGTACTGGTCACCGGCCTGGTCCTACTCAGCAGCCTCGCGAACTGGCTGGAGACGTGGATCTCGCACGAGCTGAGCTTCGCGATCCTCGCCGAGGTCCGGATGTGGATCTACGATGCGCTGGAGCGGATCGCACCAGTGGGGCTCAGCCATCGCCGTAGCGGGGATCTGGCCGACACGGCGCTGAATGACGCCGAAAGTCTGGAGATCTTCTACGCACACACCTCTATCTACATTGCGGTGGCCGCCGTGGTGCCGCTGGCAGCGGTCGGGACCATGGCGGCCTTCGCGCCCACGCTCGCCGCGGTCCTGCTGGTGTGGCTGATCGCAGCGCTGAGCGTGCCCCTGTGGCTACGCCACGCCGCCCACCGGCACGGTCAGCGGCTACGCCAGCGCAGTGCCGAGCTCCACACGGAACTGGCTGACCTGGTCGCAGGCCTGCGCGAGCTGTCCCTGTTCGGCGGGCTGGAACGGGCACGCCAGCGCGTGGACACCGCCACCGCCGAACTGGCGGCCGCCGAACGTGCCCAGTCGCTACGGGGTGGCTCCGAACAGGCCGTGCTGGGCCTCCTCACCGGCGCGGGAGCGGCCAGTGTCCTGGCGGTGGGGCTGTGGCAGAGCGGCCAGCAGCCGCAGCAGCTGCCAGCGTTGTGGCTCGTGCCGCTAACGGCACTCGCCACGGCCGCATTCGGCCCGGTGCACACACTGCTGCGGGTGACCCGGGTGTGGGGAGTCACCGCCTCGGCTGCCGGTCGTGTGTTTGACCTGCTGGAACAGCCGGCCCCCGTCGCCGACACGGGAACACGCACCCTGGAGGAGCGCTCTGCGGTGCACGTGCGGATGCGGGACGTGACCTTCGCCTATCCCGGCGCACGCCATCCAGCCGTGAGCGAGATCGACCTCCACGTTGCGGCGGGTACGACCCTGGCCATCGCCGGGCACAGCGGGGCGGGCAAGTCCACGCTGGCGCACCTGCTGCTACGCCACATGGATCCGGATGTGGGCAGCATCCACCTCAATGGCGTCGACCTACGCGAACTGCCCCGTCGCGAAGTACCCCGCCTCGTCGCCCACGTGGACCAGGACGTATTCCTGTTCCACGACACCCTCGCGGAGAACCTGCGCCTGGCCGCGCCCGAGGCCAGCGAACAGCAGCTCCGCGAGGCCTGTGATCGCGCCCGCGTGACCCCGTTCCTGGAGCAGCTTCCCAACGGGCTGGACACCGTGGTGGGCGAACGCGGCGCCGCACTGTCCGGTGGGCAGCGCCAGCGCGTCGCCATCGCCCGTGCGCTGCTGCAAGACGCACCGGTGCTGGTTCTGGACGAGTCCGCGAGTCAGCTCGACGTCCTCAGTGAACGAGAGCTGGCCGCGGCACTGGCCTCGGTGCGCGCGCAGCGCACCACCCTCCTGGTCGCGCACCGCCTGTCCACCCTGTGTAGCGCAGACCGGGTCGCGGTGCTGGAACACGGGCGGCTGGTGGACTGCGCTGCACACTCCGAGCTGTATCGCCGGTGCTCGGCCTACGCACGTCTCGTCGATGCCCAGGTCGAGGCCGTCGAACTACAGGCCCCGGGCCGGGAGTCGGTCCGGTCGGTAACGAGAGAACACAGGAGGTGAATCCCATGAAGATCAAGTCCCTGAAGGTCAGCGCCAGCAACAGCGCGCTGCACTCCGCGAACCACGCGGTGACCTACGCGCGGGTGGCCTGGAAGTAGGCACACCCCGCACCGGGTTCGGGCGCGGTCCTGTCGCGCCCGAACCCGGCTGGTGTCCATTGTTACGTGAAAGTGACGGTGCCATGAGTGGCGACTACGGGCTGTGCTGGAGTCCGGGAACGTCCCGCATCCCGCACGGTGACGGCTGGCTGGTGCACACCCCCGACGGAGAATTCCTGGAGCTGGAGCCCGAGCCGGGGCGGGAACACGTACTGCGTCGGCTGCTCACCGATCCCCCCACCAACGCGGAGGCCGACGCAGAGACGCGCGAGCTGTTGGCGGCCTTGGGCGAGCACGGGCTGGTGCGTGCTGCCACCCCGCCCCGCCAGGCACGGGTGGGTCTCACCGGGCAGGGGCCGCTACGCGCGGCCGTGGCGCGGCTGCTGGCCGACGATGGGGCACAGGTGGTCCCGCTGGCCGACACCCAGACGCGACAGCTGCGGGAGGTCGATCTGCTGGTGGCCTGTGCCGAGCAGCTGCCGGACCGACTCTGGTGCGAGCTGGACGAACGCTGTGCCGAGCTCGGGCTGCCCTGGCACCGCGCACACGGCGAAGGGCGGCGCTACTTCGTAGGGCCCCTCACCGACGGCCCGACCACGGCTCGTTATGGCGACCTACGGCTGCGGCGCCTGGCCGCCAGCCAGAATCCCGAGGAGCTGCACGCCCTGTGGGCCTGGCTGGACGCGGGTAATGAGCCCACTCCCCACCACGACCCGGCCGGGGCCACACTCGCCGCCGCGCTCCTGGTGGCCGACATCCGGGCGTGGCGCGAGGGGCGGACTCCCCCCGGCCGGAATGTCCAGTTCGGGGTGGACACCGAGGACGGAGAGGTGCGTCGGCATCCGGTCCTGCCCATACCGGCCGACCTGATGCGGGAGGCACCGTGACCGAGACCCTGGCAGCAGTACCGGACAGTGTGCGGTCACTGGCGGATCTTGCCGACAGCCACCGGATCGCGACAACCGTGACCATGCGGGACGGTGTTGCGCTGTACACCCAGGTTGTGATGCCGGCCCGGTGTCCCGCCGCGGCGGTGGTGATCCGTACCCCATACGGATGTTCCTCCGCTGCCGCGGAGACGGCCGTGTTGGTCGCGGCCGGGTTCGCTGTCGTCGTGCAGGACCTGCGTGGCCGCGGCGACTCTGGGGGCTGGTTTCGCCTGGGCGCGGATGAACGGAACGACGGGGTGGACACCCTGGACTGGGTGCAGGCACAGTCCTGGTGCGACGGGACGGTGTTTCTCGCGGGCACCGGCTACGCCGCGTTCGCCGCCTGGTGTGCGGCCGAACACTCCGCGGTGGCCGGCATTGCCAGTCGCCAACCGTGGCCAGCCCTCGGGCCGCCCCGGCTGGATGAGCAACTATGGTGGTACACGGACATACTCGGACCCGCCGGTGCGCACGGACGCTGTGCGCTCGGAACGTACGAGCGGACTCTCGCCGAGCAGCCACAACTGTACACGTGGCACCACGCACGGGACCTGCCCGAGCACTGGCCGTACCCCCTTCCCTCCTGGCCACCGCGGCCCAGTAGTCAGCACGCCGCCGCACGATTGTTGGCCCGCCGGGTGCGCCACTCCCGCCTACCCAGTCTGCACCTGGGCAGCTGGCTGTGCCGCACCGCCGGAACAACCCTACGCCTGGCCGCACTGGCCCGACACGGCCGAGAGGAATCACCAAGCCCGGCGCAGGGACACACCGCCGACGCTTCCAGAACCGAAACCGCATCCCCACCCCCGGAGTGGCCACGCGGCACCGGTGCCGCCCCAGGCGAGGCGATCACCACGGACACGGTGATGGGCGCCTGGGCGGATCCGGTCACGCACCGGCTCCAGGAGGACTGTGCCCTGGACGTTCCCGCAATGCCGGACCCGAACCTGGTGCTGTGCTCCTGGCTGGAGGCACGCCGCGCCGGCCGGCCCTGGCGGGAGTCCCGCCGCTGTCTGGTACTCGGAGTGAACCGGTGGGTCGACACCGACCCGGTGTTGTTGCGCCAGGCCCGCAGCATCGCGCACCTGGCCCCCTTCCCGGGGGCTCCCACCCGCGTCTGCCACGACCCAACAGACCCCTATCCCGCACTGCCGCACTCTGCGGACCTCAGCACGCTGGACCACCGTGTGGACGTGCTGCGCCTGGAGGTACCCGACGCTCCTCCCTGGATCGGGGCGGCCACGCTGACCGTGGGGCTGGGCACGGATTGCTCCGTGGAGGTCGTCGCCACACTGGTGCAGCGGCACGCCGACGGGCGCCGCACCGTACTGGCAGACGCCACCACTCCCCTGACTGCCGGGACCCACCGCGCCGAGTTCCGCCTCTCCCCCGTGGCTGTGGCCGTGCCTGCGGGCCAGCGGCTGGAGGTGGAGGTGACCGTGGGCCGGTACCCGCATTACTGGGGTGGTGACCAGCCGACGGTACTGACACTGGAACCGGCATGCGCATCCCCGCGGCTGGACGTACCACCCCTGCCCGCACCACCCGAGTCGGCGGCAACCGCTGTGGACCGGGGCGACGCCGAAACCGCGCGGCACGATCTGATGGTCGACGCGCGCACTGGCGTGCTGCGGTCGGTGGATCGGATCACCCCCGAAGAGTGGTGGCCGTCGGGGCTGCATGTCTACACGGCGTCGGTGGCGGCGATCGGGGACCATCTGCCCTGGCCGGCAGACCTGGTAGCCACCGGCACCGCCTTCGACGACCCGCGGCAGGCCCGCATTAGCGCCATCGGAGAAGCCATCGAGCGCTACAGCGGCAATTTCGTTCCCGACACGCTGCGCCGCGCCAGCTACCGCGAGCTCCTGGCCGCAGGACAGCGCGCTGTGAACCCGCACGACCTGGCCCTGTACTCGGCACGTCAGTACGCCACCCCAGGTTTTCCGTTCGTGGCCGTGGAAGCCGGAACGCGCGTGCTTTGGACCGCGGGTCGAGAGCTGCATCCGCAGGTTGCGACCCGACCCGACCCATCCTCCGATCGGGACGGGACGGGTGGCCCCGGTGCCGGCGAGGCCACCGCCAGCGTGTGGGTTCCCGCCGCGTTGGTGTATCCCGACTTCGCCACCCCACCGCGCCAGCACGAGCCGCTGACCAACTATCCGATGCTGGCCGGGATCGCCGCCGGCTCTGGTCGGAACCACGCCCAAGCCGCGGCGTTGGAGGAGATCATCGAACGCGATGCGACGGTGATCTGGTGGGCCAATGCGCTGCCGGCTCGGCCCGTGGACATCACTGGCACCAGCGCCGAGGCCGTACTGTGCCCCGACACCGCTCGCGGCCCGGGCTGGTACCGCGCGCGGGGCGCCACCGGCGAATGTGCCTACCGGGTCATCGCACTACCCACCGTGTTCGATGTGGCGGTGCTGGGCGTGCTGGTGGACGACCCGCGTCACGACATCACCATGATCGGATTCGCGGCTCGTCCCGATCCGGCGCAGGCGGTGGGCAAGGCCCTGGCGGAAGCAGTGACCCTGCGTCGCTACCAGCTGGGCCTTCTCGACCCCGACGGCGATATCTGGCGGCTCGCCGGTGGCGGACAGATCAACGGGGCGGTGTTCCACCCGCTGCGGGAGGACCGGCGCTACGCCGACAGCTACCGGGATGACTACCGGGATGTGGTGGACCTGGCCTGTCACGGCCAACTGTGGCTGGATCCGCGCATGCGCCGCCACCTGGGTCCGGCCACCGCGAGTAACGAGTTGGTGCATCTGACTGAGCTTCCGCACCACCACGGCGACCCCCGACAGACCTACCTGCGCCAGCTGCGCCGGCAGGGAATTCGCGCCTACGGGGTGGATCTCACAACCGCCGACGTCGCCGCGGCCGGATTCCGGGTGGAGCGGGTTGTCGCTCCCGGGGCGTACTCGAACCCACCGGCGGCTTTCCCTCTGTGCGGCGGTGACCGCCTGTACCACGACCCCGTGACGCTGGGGCTACGCACGCGACCCAGCCGGGAGGAGGAGCTGTGCACGGTGCCCCTACCGCACGTGTGAGTGCGGTCGACGATCGCTGCGGGCTCGTCCGTGAGGTACGCATGCAGCGGCTACACGGCCGGCTGTACTCCTGCTTCGCCGACCTGGCCGACGCCGACCCCTTCGGGATTGCGGCCGGCAACCCCACCGTGGCCGGCGCCGACTGGCACGATCCCGACCAGGCGCAACGCAGGGCCGTGGGGGAAGCTCTCGAGCGGTACTGCGCCACCCAGATCCCCACCGACCGGCTGGTGTGGGGCCGGTGGACGGAGCTGACGGGGGCCGTGGACCCGAACATGCAGGTGCTCTACTCCGCCACGCAGCGAAACCGCCCCGGATTCCCGTTCACCGGGCTGCACCGCGACGCCGAGCACGCCTGGACCCGCGGCAGTGACCCGCAGGGACGCGGAGTGCTCGTACCCGCTGGCCTGGTGTGGCTGAGTCCCGGACCGCACGCCGAGTTGGCGGGGCGGCCGACCAATCTTCCGATCGCCGCCGGACTCGCCGCCGGCCCCGACCCGGCCAGCGCGGCCACCACCGCCGGGCAACGCCCGGAGCGGGCTCCGGGAGATTCGGGGGACCCCACTCGCACGGCGGCCCTGGCTGAGCTTGTGGAACGCCACGCGCTGGCCACGGCCTGGCTGGCCGGTTCCTCGTTTCCGCCCCTGTCCGGGCCGGAGCTCGGTCCCGGCCCGGTTCCGGGGGTGCGGCTGGCCTGGCACCAGGTGCCCAACCGGTGGCGGGCCCCGGTGGTGCTGTGCAGCGCGCACGGGGACGACGGAACCCTCGGCGTGGGTTGCGCCCTGAAACCGGCTGCCGCGGATCCGGTGGCCACCGCGGCAGCCGCCTCCGCGGCCGAAGCGGTGCAGGCCCTGCACACAGTCCGGCTGGTCACAGCCGGCGTCCCCCAGTGGGAACAGCCGGTGGGGCCACTGCGGCCCCACCGGCCGGACCGGGAATACACCGCTGCCTACGCCGCGGACGGCCACGACATCACCGACCTGACCTGCCATCTCCAGCTGCTGGCCGACCCCGCCTACGCGGCCCGAGTCACCCGCCGTCTGACGTCGGGGCCCAGCACTGGCGCGCCCACCGGCCATGGCTGGTCCCCACAGCGCCAGGACCTGGAGCGTGTCCTGCGCGCCGATGGCCTCACCCCGATCACCGTCGACGTCACCACCAGCGATGTCTCCACACTCGACATGCGTGTACTTCGCGTGCTTGTCCCCGGGCTCCGTTCCACCACGCCCGGGGCTTTCCCCCAACTCATGGATGGTATTGACCCGCTACCCGCCACGATCGAGGCCACAGTGATCCCCCTTGCTTGAGACCACCACCCCCACCCGGGCGCCGTGGCTGGACGACCGGCCCGGCCCGAAGCACCTGCACCACGGCACCCACCGCGCCACCAGCCTGGAGGAGACCCACCGCCGGCTCGCCCCAATGCTGCACCGGCACGGCGTCACCCGCATCGCCGATATCACCGGGCTGGACCTGCTCGGGATCCCGGTGGCCACCGCGGTACGGCCCAATTCCCGCAGCCTGTCCGTCAGCCAGGGCAAGGGGCTGAGCTGGGAGGCCAGCTGGGCCTCGGCGGCGATGGAGGCGATCGAGCATGACCACGCTGAACGCCCGCGGCTACCGCTGCACTTGGAATGCACCGTCGACCTGGACCGGGTGGTCGAGCCGTGGCGGCTACCCCGGCCACCCGGCCACAGCATCGACCCCGAACAGCCGCTGCTGTGGGTCCCGGGCGCGCGCGTCGCCGACGGCGCCCCGGTGTCCGTTCCGTTCGAGGCGGTGAGTCTGGACCTCACCCTGCCGCGGTCGTTCCTCGCAGGGGGAATCCACCGGGACTCCAACGGACTCGCCGGGGGGAACACCCACCTGGAGGCGGTACTGCACGCCCTGTGCGAGCTGGTGGAACGCGATGCCGCCGCACTGTGGGACCTGCGGTGCAGCTCCAAACAGGCCGCGACCCGCATCGACGCCGCCACGGTCACCGACGCGCAGGCACAGTGGATGCTTTCCGCGTTCGCCACGGCCGGGGTGGAGGTCGCCCTCTTCGACATCACCTCCGATATCGGCCTACCCACCGTGTTGTGCCACACGGTGGACGCCGAACCGGACCCGATCCGCCCACTACCACCCGCCGCGGGAATGGGGGCCCACCCCGTAGCCGAAGTGGCGCTCCAGCGGGCAATGACGGAGGCGGCCCAGAGCCGATTGATCGCGATCTCGGGGGCACGCGACGACCTCACCCGCGCCGAGTTCGCCGCGAGCCTCGACGTGGGGGCGGCCGTGGAGCTCCGGGACGCACTGCGGGCCACCGCCGCCCACGCCCGGCCATGGAACCCGCAGTGCGGCCAACGCAATGACAACCTCGCCGCCGACCTGGACTGGCTGCTGGCGGGACTGCGTCGGGCCGGCCTGGCCGAGCCGGTGGCTGTCGACCTCACCCGCCCCGACACCCAGATTCCGGTGGTGGCGGTGGTCGTCCCTGACCTGGAGGGGCCCGGTTCCGTCACCGGCGCCGAGACCGAACCCGGTCCCCGTGCACGGGCGCTCGCCCCGGCCCACCACAGCGAGGCCAGCGCCACGGCGGGGCTGGACGGCCCGAACCCGACCGATACGGAGGAGGCGTGATGTCCACCGCCGTGGTGTTCCTGGGCCCGAGTCTGTCCCGGGAACATGCTGACGAGGTTCTGGCCGGCGCCGATGTCGAGCTGCGAGGGCCCGTAGCCCAGGGGGACCTTGCCGAGCTGCTGGCACGCCCCCGCCGCCGGCGTCCGGGCTGGATCGGCATTGTCGACGGGGTGTACGAGCGGGTCCCGGCGGTATGGCACAAGGAGATCCTGTGGGCGCTGGATGAGGGCGTTTCGGTGGTGGGCGCCGCCAGCATGGGTGCGTTGCGCGCAGCCGAGCTTGCGCCGTACGGAATGCGCGGGGTGGGGGTGGTCTACGAGCAACTGCGCCGTGGCCAGCTGCGGGCCGACGACGAGGTCGCCGTGGCCCATCTGGGGTCCGAGGAGGGGTATCGCCCGGTCTCAGTGGCGTTGGTCGACATCCGGGCCACCCTCGACCATGCCGCCGAGGCAGGGATGGTCTCGCCGGAGCAGGCACGGTCCCTGTCCGATGTGGCGGCCCGGCTGCACTATCCCGAACGCACCTGGCCACAGCTGCTCGCCGCTGCGGGCACCGGGGCGGCCCCGACCGGCGGTGCGGCCGTGGCCCGGTGGCTGCGCCGGCATACGGTCAGCCGTAAAGCCGAGGATGCCGAACTACTGCTCCGCCACGCCGCTGAGGGAACACTGCCACCATCGGAGGAACCGCAGTGGTCCTGGCGGCTGTCCCGAACCGAACAGTGGCGTACCGCCCGGCCACCCACCAGTGGCGGTAGCAGGCTGCACGAGGCCCTGGATCTGGTGCGGCTCCGCGGTGGCTGGCCGGAGCTGGAACGCGCGGCCACCCTGCGGCTGCTGGCTGTGCAGGCACAGCGGGAACTGGGCCAGCGTCCCACCGGGGAGGGAGCCGCGGCCTGGGTGGACCAGATCCGCGCGCACGTTCCGGAGCGGGACCTGGCGGACCTGGATTCCGAGACACTCACCGAATTCGCCGCAGATCAAGCCGCGCTCGTGCAGATGTGCCAACGGCTGCCTACGGAGGTAGCCACGGCCGCCGCGGACACCCTTCGCCTCCGCGGACAGCTCGCGGACCTGCTGGAGGAGGTCAAGGCGAGCGCGGAAGCCGAACCCGAGCGACTCGACGCCCGGGCCGAGGACAAGCTGATCGCCCGCTGCGCCCACCGGGCGGGCCTGCCGGCGGACACCGACCGTACACAGTTGGCGAGCCAGCTCGGATTCTCCGGGGTGGCGGCGTTGCGCCGCGCCGTGCGCCGGCACGCCAACCAGCTGTGACCCGATAGGCAACAACGAGGAGAACCCGATGCCGAACCCCCGCACCCCCGACCCTCGCCGCGGCCGGCGTTCCACCCTGACCGCGGCCGGCACCGCGCTGGCCCTGGCCGCCGTGGTCGGCTGTGGCGGTGCCGACGCTACCGGCGACACCGAAGAAGACACCGCCGGCGGCGGCGAGCAGCTGGAGATCGAGAACTGCGGCGAGACCTACACCTACACCGAGACTCCACAGCGTGTGGTCACCACAGGGGTCATGGCCGCCGAGATGATGCTGGCGCTCGGGTTGGAGGACCACATAGCCGGAACGGTGGGTGCCACCGAAATCGACGAGGAGTACGCCGAGGAGTTCGAAGAGCTACACGTGATCGCGGAAGACAGCTTCCCGCCGCCGTCTCGGGAGGTGGTCTACGAGGCCGATCCCGACATGGTTCTGAGTACCTATCCGGACGAGTACGGCGAGGACGCCCTTGGCGACCGGGGCGAGCTTGCCGAGGACGGAGTGAACTCCTACCTGTTCGCCGGCAACTGCGGGGACGGCCACGAGGCCACGATGGCGGACACCTACACCGACCTGGAGAATCTCGGTGAGATCTTCGAGGTCTCGGACCGCGCCGCGGAGCTCACCGAAGAGATGCAGGACCAGATCGCGGCAGTGGAGCCCGCCGAGGGTGACCCCGACGTGTTCATTCTCGGTGGGGGCACAGACCAGCCCGCTACCGTCAGTGCGCACAACCTCGTGGACGCGCTGGTGACCGAGGCGGGCGGGACGAACATCTTCCCGGAGGTCACTTCCTACTCCGAGGTCAGCTGGGAGGAGGTCGTGGACCGCAACCCCGACGTGATCCTCATCGAGGACCAGATGTTCGAGCCGGCGGATGACGCGATCGACTACATGACCAGCAGCGACGCGCTCAGCGACGTCACTGCGGTGGCGGAGGAGCACTTCGTGGTGGTGGGAGTGAACGACGTGCAGCCCGGAACGCGGATGGCCGACACCTACGCGGAGATCGCTGCGGGACTGGAGCAGTGAGCGCACCGGATCGGGTCCAAGCCCTGGTACACGGCCAGCCCCTGCATCGGTGGCTACTGCTGGTGGTTCCAGCGCTGGTTCTGAGCCTCGGAGCCGGGGTGGCACTCGGTCCGGTGACGATTCCGCCCGGGCAGGTCCTACACCTCATCGTGGGGCAGTACCTGCCCGGGCTGGGCGATCCACCGTCGGGACCGCGTGCCGCAATCATCAACGAGATCCGGTTGCCGCGGGTGGTCCTCGGGGCGGTCGTGGGGGCCGGACTGGCGATCACCGGCGCCGTGTTGCAGGCGATCCTGCGGAACCCACTCGCCGACCCGTACCTGATCGGGGCGACGGGTGGGGCCTCGCTGGGCGCGGTCCTGGTGATCATTGCCGGCATCACCCCGTTCGGGTTGCTGTCCCTACCGCTCTCGGCGTTCCTCGGGGCCATGGTTGCCTTCCTGGTGGTCATCATGATTGCCAACCGGTCGGGCCAGCTGGCTCCGACACGCCTCATCCTCGCCGGGGTGGCGATCGCCGCCCTCACGGAGGCACTCACCAGCTACATCGTGCTGTCCTCCCAGGACAACGAAGTACGTTCGGCAATGTTTTGGATGCTGGGCGGGTTCACCAGCGCCCAGTGGCGCACGCTCAGCGTCACCGCGGTGGTGGTTGCGGTGGCGCTGGTGTTCTTTCTGGCCCACAGCACCCGGCTCAACGCACTGGCTCTCGGGGACGAGGGTGCCACCAGCCTCGGCGTGGAGGTGGACCGGATCCGGATGCGGCTCATGGTGGCCTGCGCACTGGTGGTGGGCTCGTGCGTGGCAGTCAGTGGCGGGATCGGCTTCGTGGCGCTCATGGTTCCGCATGCCGTGCGGATGGTGGCCGGCGGCGACAACCGACGAGTGCTGCCGCTGAGCGCCTGTGTGGGCGCACTGCTGATGCTGTGGGTGGATGTGGGGGCACGCATGGTGAACCAGCCGGAGGAGATTCCCGTGGGCATCATCACCGCGGTGTTGGGGGCACCGTTCTTCATCTATCTGCTGCTGCGATCCCAACGGGGGGTGGGCCAGTGATTCCAGGACTTCCCGACCCTGCGGCGGTCGACATCCAGGGCCTGACCTGGCACCCCGGTGGCGCGCAGGTCCTCAGCGACGTAGACCTGCGAGTGGAGCCCGGGCAGGTCGTGGGGCTGCTGGGGCCGAACGGCAGCGGCAAGTCCAGCCTGCTGCGCTGTGTGTACCGGAGACACCGCCCGCACGCGGGGCGGGTGCTGGTGGACGGAGCCGACGTATGGGCCAGCCGCGCGCCCGACGTGGCCCGCGCCGTGGCCGTGGTCACCCAGGACGCCCCGGCCGACATGGAACACACCGCGGTGCAGCTGGTGGCGATGGGGCGGATCCCCCACCTGGGGCCGCTGGGGCGGCTGTCCGCCACGGACGAGGACATCATCGCTGCGGCGGTGCACGCCTGCGGGATCGAAGCGCTGCTGGACCGGCCCGCCTCCACCCTCTCCGGTGGGGAACGTCAACGCGTGCAGCTGGCCCGCGCCCTGGTGCAACAGCCGCGCGTGCTCGTACTGGACGAACCCACGAACCACCTGGACCTGCGACACCAGGTCGAGCTGGTGCACATCGGATTGCGGTGCGGGGCCACCGTCATCGTGGCGCTACACGATCTCCAATTCGCCGCCGCGGCCTGTGACCACCTGGTGGTGCTCCACCGGGGCGAGGTGGCCCTACACGGAACCCCGCACGAGGTGGTCACCGCGGATACCCTCAACCGTGTGTACGAGGTGAAGGCCGATGTCGCGCCGGGACCGGACGGGCTACCGAAGGTGAGTTTGCGGGTGGATTGAACGGGAGGGCCGGCGCCGTGCTGGAGGCGCCGCCTACCCATCGTTCGCGTGCTCACCATGGTGCCCCCGGCAGCGGCGTATCAGGCCGCGGGACACCGTCGGTTAGGATCACCGGATATGAGTTCCCCCGACGGGCCGCCTCCGGGGACACCGCCCCCGGGCCAGCCCCCGCCAGGATCACCTCCGTACGGCCCTGCGGGACCTTCCGCTCCGCATGGCTCTCCGCCGAACGGTCCACCACCGGCGGGGCCGCCCTCCGGTGGGCAGGGCCCGCACGGCGCCCCGGGACCGCCGCCGGGACCCCCACCTCCGGGAATGCCGGGACCACCGGCCGCGGGCGGCCCACCACCCGGGTACGGCCCACCCCCGTCGAGAACGGGCGGATCCACGCTCATCCCGATCCTGATTGTGGTCGTCGCGCTGCTGATCCTGCTCGGCGGCGGTGGCGCGGTGGCGTTCTTCCTGCTGCGAGACGACCCGGAGCCCGCCCCCGGTCCGGATGTCGGGTTGGGCAACGACCCGCTGGCCGACGTACGCGAGTACACCGACATCGACCGCCAGCACTACAGCGGAACGATCGACTACCCCGAGGTGCTGCCGCCACCCGGCGGCCCACACAATGCGCTCTGGCTGGACTGTGGGGTGTATACCAGCGAAGTGCCCACCGAGTTCGCAGTGCACTCCCTGGAGCACGGCGCCGTGTGGATCACCTACGAGCCATCGGTGGGATCAGCCGAGGTCGAGGAGCTGACCTCGCATTACACGCCGGGCGACTACCTCATCGTGAGCCCCTTTACCGAACACGACAACGGGCTGGCGGGCGAGCCGAACCAGCCGATCGCGCTCACGGCCTGGGGTGCGCAGCTGGGGCTCGACGAGGCGGACGCCGGTACCATCGACGCGTTCCTCAGCGAGTACCAGGAACACCCTTCCGTTCCGGAGCCAGGCGGCCCCTGCTCCAGCGGGGTAACCCCGGACATGGTTCCTGACCTGGACGGAAGCTCGGAACAGGCCCCCGCCCCGGAACTGGTGGGACGGTAGGTGAAGCACCTCCCGGGCAGGGCGCTCCGGAATGGTGGGCGCGCGGAACGCGGCACGGAGCTGTCCACCCGGGTGGCGCCGGGGCGTCTATGGCGCCTCGGCGCCACCCCCAGACGATGGGAGTCCCAGGGAGCCGATGAGGGCAGCACACGGCCGATGGGGTGCTAGCGAGCAGCGGCATCGGCGAGGTGGCCGGGGCCAGCGAGGCCCTGGCCCGGAGCTCACGGTTTGCGGAGGACGCCGCCGTACTCGTAGAGCTCCTTGCGGCGCTGGGACGCACCGAGGAAAGGCTGGAGTTCCGGGGGCAGCGGGCTCAGCTCTGGCTGGTCAGGATCGGGGCGCCAGTCGGTGATATCGCCCAACCCGGGGGCCACGGGATCGAGGCCGGCCAGCCAGGGGTCGATATCAGTGGGGGTGCGCGTCTTCCACGGCATCCCGAAGTCGGTCAGGGTCTGGCTGGAGCGCTGCGCAGTTGCCGGGTCGTTCGCGGCGACGTGCGTGATCGCCAGATAACTACCCGAGGCCGCCCGCTCTACGGGCCCCTGGATGGCGCGCCGGGCCGCCGCGTCGTCGGGAATACAGTGCGGGATCGAGAACATGAGGATGCCCACCGGCTGGGTGAGATCGATCAACCGCCGGGTCTCGGGGTGGGCGAAGATTTCGTCCGGGCTGGTCATGTCGGCGTCGATCACCGTGGTGGAGTTGTCCTCGGCGAGCAGGGCGCGGCCGTGCACCGAGACGATCGGGTCGTTGTCCACATAGACCACCCGCGCCCCGGGCTGAAACTGCTGAGCCACCTGGTGCACATTGTTCTCCGTGGGCAGACCACTGCCGAGGTCAAGGAACTGCTCAATGCCGGCGTCGCGGGCCAGGAACCGCACCGCGCGGTACAGAAACTGCCGGTTGTTGCGCGCCATGTCGACGCCTTCGGGGAAGACCTCGTTGGCCTTGAGACTCCACTCCCGATCCACCGCGAAGGTGTCCTTGCCACCCAGCGCCCAGGCATAGACCCGGGCCGAGGTCGGCCGGTCGGTGGGAACCTCCGGCGGGAACGATCCGAACTCGTCACCAGTAGCGGACACGGGGCTACCCTTCTGCCTGGCTGGACGCGGCGCGGGCACATACATACCGCGCTTCGGTACGCGACGTTCTGCCGCAGAACGTAGTACATCGCCCTGTGGCCCGCACCACGGACATTCCGGGGCAAACAAGCCACAAAAGCAACATAAGTGGCCGCATCCCGAACCCGAGTGAGACGTGCGGCGCCTATTGCACCTCAGGGGCCACCCCAGTCCATACACCCCAGCAGGTCGATGGAGACGACATGGGCTCGGTGCGCCGGAATTGACGACTGATGTGGTCACCGTCACAGCACACCATCTGGGTAATCCCGACCCCTGCGTTCTTTTACTACATCCTGTAGAACTACAGTGTGTCGTACTATCGATCGTCGTCACTAGCGAGGGGCGGGCATGGAGGCACTGGAACTCGCGCGCTGGCAGTTCGGGATCACCACGATCTACCACTTCCTGTTCGTCCCCCTGACGATCGGGTTGTCGTTGATCGTGGCCGTGCTCCAGACCATGTGGTACCGCACCGGCAAGCACGAATACCTCCAGGCCACCCAGTTCTTCGGCAAGCTCTTCCTCATCAACTTCGCCATGGGCGTGGTCACCGGCATCGTGCAGGAGTTCCAGTTCGGCATGAACTGGAGCGAGTACTCCACCTTCGTTGGGGACGTGTTCGGCGCCCCCCTGGCGATGGAAGCACTCATTGCGTTCTTCTTCGAGTCCACCTTCATCGGCCTGTGGATCTTCGGCTGGCACCGGCTCCCCCGGCTGGTGCACCTCGGCTGCATCTGGATCGTTGCCATCGGCACCAACCTGAGCGCCTACTTCATCCTCGCCGCCAACGCCTGGATGCGGCACCCGGTCGGTTTCGAGGTCAACCCGGACACCGGCCGCGCGGAACTGACCAGTATCTGGGCCATCCTGAGCAACGACCAGGCATGGTCCACCTACCTGCACACCGTCTCCGCCGCCTTCGTCACCGCTGGCCTGTTCGTGGTCGCGGTCAGCGCGTTCAAGCTGTGGCGCAACCTCCGGCACAATGACACCGGCACTCCCGGCGTGACCCCACCCGAGCGGGACCGTCCCCTGTTCCGGGGCACACTGCGCCTCGGACTCGTCGTCACCCTGCTCGCCGGAGCGCTCGTGGTCGTGTCCGGCGACCACCAGGCCAAGCTCGCCGCCGAGTACGAACCGATGAAGCTCGCCGCCGCCGAGGCGCTGTGGGAGACCGAGGAAGGCGCCGACTTCTCGGCATTCGCGGTCGGCGACGTCGAGGAGCAGTACAACCCCATCGATATCACCATCCCCGAGGTCCTGAGCTTCCTCGCCACCGGCACCTTCGACGGCGAGGTACACGGCATGACCAACCTCCAGGAGGCCTACGAGGAGCTCTACGGCCCCGGCGACTACATCCCCAACGTCTTCGTCGTGTACTGGTCGTTCCGCCTGATGATGGGCCTAGGCCTGTTCGGGATCGGTGTGGCGGCCCTGGGACTACTGCTCACCGCGCGGGGCCGGCTACCCCAACAGCGCTGGTTCTACTACGCCGCGATCGCCGCCCTGCCCGCCGCCCTGGCCGCCAACATCTTCGGCTGGATCCTCACCGAGATGGGACGCCAGCCCTGGACCGTACACGGGCAGCTGCTCACCGCCCAGAGCGTCTCCCCCGGAGTGAGCCTCACCTCCGTGGCCATCAGCCTCACCGCGTTCACCCTCATCTACGCGCTACTGGCCGTCATCGAGGCCGGATTGCTGTGGCGCTACGTCAAGAAGGGCCCGAGCCACGTCGTCCCAGACAAGCACGACGAGGACGAGACCAGCGCCGGGGACCGCACCGATGCCGGCACCTCCGACGTTCCCCACTTCGCCTACTAGGAGCTCTCCATGGAACTCACCACCATCTGGTTCCTGGCCATCGCCATCCTGTGGACCGGCTACTTCGTCCTGGAGGGCTTCGACTTCGGCGTGGGCATCCTGCTGCCGGTTGTGGGCCGCAACAACAACACTGACCGCCGCGTCCTGATCAACACCATCGGACCGGTGTGGGACGGCAACGAAGTGTGGCTGATCACGGCGGTCGGCGCCACCTTCGCCGCCTTTCCCGCCTGGTACGGCTCCATGCTCAGCGGTTTCTACCTACCCATGCTGCTGATTCTGCTGGCACTCATCGGGCGCGGAGTGGCGTTCGAGTACCGGCACAAGGGCGACACCGACGCCTGGCGCCGCGGCTGGGACGCCACCATCATCGCCGGGAGCGCGATCCCGGCGTTCCTGTGGGGGCTGATCTTCGCCAACATGCTGCGCGGGCTTCCCATGGACGCCGACCACGTCGTCACCGCACACCTGAGTGACCTGCTGAATCCGTACGCGCTCCTCGGGGGTGTCGCCACGTTCACTCTGTTCACGCTGCACGGCGCAGTGTTCCTCAGCCTCAAAACAGATGGCGCCGTGCGGTACCGGGCCCGCCGCGCCGCGGTGGCCAGCGCGGCCGTCGCCGCCCCCGCACTCGTCGGCTTCGTTGCCTGGACCCACATGGCGCACGGCTCGGACACCACCGGACCGCTCGCCGTGGTCGCGGCCGGTGCATTGGCAATAGGAGTGGTGCTGAGTCTGCGCGGTCGGGAGGGATGGTCGTTCACGGCGACGGCCACCAGTGTGCTGAGCCTGAGCGCCCTACTGTTCGCCTCCCTGTTCCCCGACGTTCTTCCCTCCAGCACCGACCCCGCGCACAGCCTCACCATCACCAACGCCGCGTCCGCGGAGTACACCCTGACCGTGATGTCCTGGATCGCCGTGGTGTTCCTGCCGCTGGTGCTGCTGTACCAGTCCTGGAGCTACTGGGTGTTCCGGCAGCGGGTCACCCGCCGACACGTCGACCCGACCGCCAGCGACAGCGATAGCGATAGCGGCAGTACAGCCGCGGCCACCGACCCGGCCCATCGGGCGGGATCCACCGACACCGCACCGGGGACACAGTGAAGCCGCTCGACCCGCGGCTGGTGCGGACGGCGAGCGCAGTGCGACTGCATCTCCTCGTCACCACCGGCTGCGCGCTGGCGCTGACCCTACTCATCCTCGCTCAGGCGTGGCTGCTGGCCCGGGTACTGGCCGGCAGCTTCGCCGGCCAGGGCATTACCGAGCTCAGCACCGCACTGCTGGTCCTGGGCGGGGTGGTACTGGCACGGGCGCTCCTGTCCTACGGCGCGGAGTCCGCGGCACTGCACTCGGCCGCCCGAGCCAAGTCGCAGCTACGGCGGCGCCTCATCGCCCACGTGACCGAGGGGCCACAGCCGCTGGGCGCCACCATGGCCGCGGCGCCGGCCACCCAGGACGACAGTGGCGCCGCCGCACGCGCCGGGGAGCTGGTCACGCTCACCACCCGCGGGCTGGACGCGCTGGACGACTACTTCGCCCGCTACCTACCCCAGCTCGTGTTGGCGGTGCTGGTTCCGATCGCGGTACTGGTCGTCGTGGCCAGCGCCGACTGGATCTCCGCCATCGTCATCGCGGTGACACTCCCACTGATCCCCCTGTTCATGGCCCTGATCGGCTGGCACACGGAGTCCCGGAACCGCCGACAGTGGCGGCTGTTGAGCCGGCTTGGCGGCCATTTCCTGGACGTGGTGGAGGGGTTGCCCACCCTCGCGATCTTCCGTCGGGCCCAAGCGCAGGCCGCGACGATTCGCCGCGTCACCGACGAACACCGCCGCACCACCATGCGCACGCTGCGGGTGGCCTTCCTCTCCGCCTTCGCCCTGGAATTGTTGGCGACCATCGCCGTGGCGCTGGTGGCGGTCGAGGTCGGACTGCGGCTGATGTACGGGCATCTCGACTACCAGACCGCGCTGCTGGTGCTACTGCTGGCCCCGGAGGCCTATCTACCACTACGCGAGGTCGGGGCCCGGTTCCACGCCAGCATGGCCGGCGTTGCCGCGGCCGAGCAGGTGTTCGCCACCCTCGAGGAGCGCACCAACACACCCGTCACCAACACCACCAGTACCCACGCACACGCTTCCCCCATTCGCACCCCACCGCGGATCGAACTTCGGGACGTACAGCTGACCTATCCGGGACGGAACATCCCCGCGGTGAATCAGCTGTCCCTCACCGTGGCCGCGGGTGAACGGCTCCTGGTGACCGGCCCCAGCGGCTCCGGGAAGAGCACCCTGCTCGCGCTGCTGCTGCGCTTCGTCCACCCCGATTCGGGCCAGATCACCGTAGCGGAGACCCCCGGGCCGAACCCCCGGGAGTCCCAGCGCCACGACCTCACCGCGATCCCGGCCGAGTCCTGGCGCCGCTCGCTGGCCTGGGTGCCGCAGCACCCCTACCTGCTGGACGCCAGTGTCGCCGATAACATCCGCCTCGGCGCCCCCGACGCTAGCCAGACCGCCGTGGAGGAGGCCGCGCGCCACGCCGAGGCACACACCTTCATCAGCGAGCTGCCGCAGGGCTACGCCACCCGGATCGGAGAGCGCGGCACCCGCCTGTCCGCGGGACAGCGACAGCGCATCGCCGTGGCACGGGCGTTCCTCCGGGACGCGCCCCTGGTCCTGCTCGACGAGCCCACCGCCCACCTCGACCCCCCCACCGCCGCGGCCCTGCGCCGGGTCATCGCACGCCTGCTGGCTGGCCGGGGCGCGATCATCGTCGCGCACGATCCCGCCTGGACCAGCACCGAGCTCGTGGACCGGGTGGTGCATCTGGAGGCCGGCCGGATCGGAGGTACCGCGTGCGCCACGACCCACTGACGCGCATGATCGCCCTGGCGCGCCCCCGCAGTTTCCGCTTCGTGTGGGGCGTGCTGCTGGGCGCCGTGGCCGCCGGATCGGCGATCGCCCTGCTGGGCGTATCCGGATGGCTGCTGGCCCGTGCCGCCGAACATCCACCCATCACCGCACTGATGACCGCCGTGGTCGCCACCCGGGCACTGGGGATCACTCGCGGCGTCGCCCGCTACCTGGAACGGCTCGTCACCCACGACGCTGCCCTGCGCACCCTCGCCGAGGTCCGCGCCCGCGTGTATGCACGACTGGCCCACAGCGAACCGGTGCGCCGGTTCCGCTCCTCCGACCTGGTATCCCGGCTGGTCAACGACACCGACGCTACCCAGGACCTGCTGGTGCGCGGACTCACCCCACCCCTGGTGGCGCTGCTCACCGGAGCGGCCACCGTGGCGGTGTGTACCGCACTACTGGTTCCGGGCGGGCTCCTCCTCGCTCTGGGGCTGCTCCTCGCCGGGCTCGTCGTGCCGTTGGTGAGCGCGCTGACGAGCCGGGCGGCCGGCCAGCGGCAGGCCGCGGCCCGGGGGGAACTGGCCACGGCCCTGGTGGACACGCTGCACGGCGCACCCGACCTGGTGGCCTACGGCGCCATGGACGCGGCCACCCGCCGGGTGTTGGACGCCGATGCGGAACTGACCCGCCTGGAGCAGCGCGACGCCCGCACCCTCGGCTGCGGCGCGGGCATCCTCACCCTGGTCACCGGGCTCACCGTGGCCGGGGTGCTGGTACTCGGGGTACTGGCCGTGTCCGACGGCGAGATCAGCGCCATCACCCTGGCGGTGCTGGTACTCGCCGCGCTGGCGGCCTTCGAGGTCGTTGCTCCCCTGCCCGCCGTGGCAACCCGGCTGGCCGGGATCCGGGCGAGCAGCGCCCGCCTGTTCGACGTGCTGGACGCCGAACCGGCCCTCGCCCACCCCGCCGGAAGCGCCACGGGGCAGGACCCGCCGATCCGGGAGGGCACGCTACGGCTGCGCGGCCTGCGCCTGCGCTATGGACCCACCGAACCCTGGGCACTGGACGGCCTCGACCTCGACCTTCCGGCGGGGCACCGCGTGGCCGTGCTCGGCCCCAGCGGCGCTGGCAAGAGCAGTCTTGCCGCGATCCTGTTCCGGTTCCAGGACCCCACCTGTGGCACGGTGCAGCTCGGCGACGTGGAACTGACCACCGCGAGGCCCGACACCGCTCGTGCGGCCATCACCGGGGTTCCCCAAGATCCGCACCTGTTCGCAAACACGATCCGGGAGAACCTGCGGCTGGCCCAGCCCGAGGCTACGGACACCCAGCTGTGGCAGACGCTGGAACGGGTGCGGCTCGCCGCCGACATCTCGGCACTTCCCCGCGGCCTGGACACCCCACTGGGCACGCACGGCCTGGGGTTGAGTGGTGGCATGCGCCAGCGGCTGGCCCTGGCGCGGGCCCTGCTCACCCAACCACGGGTGCTGGTGCTGGACGAGCCGACGGCTCACCTCGACCCGGGAACCCGCGACACGGTCCTGGCGGACCTGCTGGCCGCCGCCGAAGGACACTCCACCCTGCTGATCACCCACGACCTTGCCGGGCTGGAGGGCATGGACGAGATCTACGTCCTGGACGCGGGCCGGATCGTACAACGCGGCACCCACGCCGAACTGGTAAAACGCACGGGGTGGTACCGCGCGGCCCACCACCTCGCGGCCGTTGCGCCGCCACAGTCAACGCCCGGAGACCCATAGGGCTACGCGAGGGCTACTCGAGGGCTACTCAGCCGTGCACCAGTACTGGAGCTGGGCGTCCTCATGGTTGGCGTAGTGCAACCCGGTGAAACCGTGGCCGCCCGCGAAGACGATGTCCACCAGCCCGGGCTCGGCAGGCAGCTGGTGCAGCACCCGGTGTCGCTCGCTGTCGTCGTCGGTCGCACGGACCACGGTGGTGACCCCGTTGCCGTCCGGTGCCCCGGCCACGTAGGTGACTTCGAACACCAGATCCGGGAACTCCAGCCGTGCCCCCGGCTCGTCTCCCACGACACCGGACTCCGCCGGAACCGTGACGCTCTCGCTGCGTTGGCCCGCGGCGCTCTCCGCATCGGGGCGGTACTGCATGGAGCACGTCACCGCCTCCGCGTCCCGGCCCGGGTCCGCCGCCGTCGTGGTCGCACCGTCAGCCGCGCACCCTGCCACCGCAAGGGTGACGCCGGTCGCGAGGACCCCTGGCATCCACACTGCTCGTGGCATCCGTTCCCCATCCTCGCCTACATGCGGTCGTTCCCTGGGACGGATCCCGGCCCTGGCTGGTTCCGGTTTGCCCTCGGGTCGGTCGGAGCGGATAGCCTCCCGGTGTGTTTGCTGCCCTTGGTTCCGCCCTCGGTGGAGCCACACTACTGTTCCGCGGCGCGGGTGTCCTGGTTCGCCGCCCACGCCTGTTTCTGCTCGGCGCGGTTCCGCCGCTGATCACCACGGCTCTGTTCCTGGCGGCCCTGGTGACGCTACTGGTCACCTTGGATTCGCTCGTGGTGGCGGTGACGCCCTTCGCCGATAACTGGGGCGAAACCTGGCAGCTGGTGACGCGCATCGCGCTCGCCGTGGCGATGGTGGGGGGAGCGGTGCTGCTGCTCGTGGTGGCTTTCACCGCGGTCACCCTCGCGCTGGGTTCCCCCATCTACGACCGCATCGCCGAGGAGGTCGACGCCGAGCACGGTGATGTTCCCGAGGCGAACCACGAGGGCAGACTACGTTCGGTCGTACGCGGGGTGCGCCAGTCGTTGGCGACTGTGCTCGTCTCCCTGCTGATCACGGTGGCGGTGCTCCTGATTGGATTCGTCCCGCTGGTGGGGACCGCGGCGGCCCCGGTGTTGTCCGCACTGTTGGGGGGCTGGGTCCTGGCGGTGGAACTGCTTGGCCCCGCCTGTGATCGCCGGGGTCGGCTCCAACTCGCCGACCGGATCGGGTTGATGCGGCGCGATCGCGCGCGGGTGCTGGGATTCGCAGTGCCGGCCTTTGCGCTGCTGGCGGTACCGTTCCTGGCGATCGTGGTGTTTCCCGCGGCCGCCGCGGGTGGCAGTCTCCTGGCCCGCGACCTGGTTGCCACCCCGGGCGGGTCGTCCAGCTGAGTTGCCGCAGCGACGCCTCGGGGTTCGCGCCGCTACCGCATGGCACACACGCCGGCCCCGAGGCTCGCCGGAGACCGATCCCGCCCTGTCCCCCCCGGTCTGGCCCTGTGCGATGTCATCCACAGACACCGAGCCCTACGATGAGCCGAGACGGTCCCGACCGTGGCGCCGGGATCCAACCCCCATAGCCGCACTCTCACCCACAGGGACGCACCATGTTCGAATCCGGACTGGCCGGCAGGAAAGCCATTGTCACCGGCGGTGCCGCGGGCATCGGCCGCGCCACCGCCCTAGGCCTCGCGGCCGCAGGAGCTCAGGTCCTGATCGCCGACCTGAACCAGCAAGCCGCCGAGGACACCGCGGCGGAGATCACCTCCGACGGCGGCACCGCCGAGATCGTGGTTGGTGACCTCAGCCGGCCGGACACGGTCGAGCACGTGGTCACCACCGCCACCAGCCGCCTCGGTGGCATCGATATTCTCGTGAACAACGCGGGAGTCATGGACGATCTGTCGGCAACCGCCGACCTCAGCGACGCCGAATGGGAGCGCGTGCTGCGGATCAACCTGACGGCACCGTTTCTCCTCACCCGCGCCGTGCTGCCCACCATGACCGAACAGGGGGCGGGCTCGATCGTCTTTACCGCGTCCGAAGCCTCGCTGCGCGGCAGTGCCGCCGGAACGGCCTACACCGTCGCCAAGCACGGCATCGTCGGGCTGGTCACCTCCACTGCCGTGATGTATCGGGAGCAGGGAATCCGCACCAATGCGGTGGCCCCCGGAGGAACAGCGACCTCGATCTCGGTCGATCCCAACATGGCCTCGACCGGCCCGGCTGTGCTCGGCGCCTACTCCGGAAACATCGGCCGTATCGCGGAGGCCTCCGAACTAGCCGCCGCCATCGTGTTCCTCGCCTCCGACGCCGCCAGCAACATCAACGGCACGATTCTGCCGGTGGACAACGGGTGGTCGGCTGTCTGACAAACACGAGCACAACCCACCCCGGGCGTGTGCGTCCCCACCTCGAAGCACCCGGACGCGGGCGGGTGAGGTCGGGTAGGGCGACCGTGGCACTCTCGGCAGCCCCAGAGGGAAGCGAACCACCCTTCACGGGACCGCGAATGTCGCGCACGGGTTCGGCCAGAACCTGTGTCACCCCGCACGCACGCATACGGCGGCCCGCCCCACCCGGGAGAAGCCGCCGTATGTTCGGATCGCGCGCTAGGACTTGTTGCCCACCGTCGTCTTCTGCACCTGAAGCAGGAACTCGGCGTTGCTCTTCGTGTCCTTCATCTTCTCCAGCAGCAGTTCGAGTGCCTGCTGGGTATCGAGGGCGTGCAGCACCCGGCGTAGCTGCCAGATGATATTCAGCTCCTCGCTGGAGACGAGCAGCTCCTCCTTGCGGGTACTGGAGGAGACGACATCCACCGCCGGGAAGATCCGCTTGTCGGCGAGGCCCCGGTTGAGCTTCAGCTCCATGTTCCCGGTGCCCTTGAACTCCTCGAAGATGACCTCGTCCATCCGCGAGCCCGTCTCCACCAAGGCCGTGGCCAGGATGGTGAGCGAACCCCCGTTCTCGATGTTCCGGGCCGCACCGAAGAATCGCTTGGGCGGGTACAGGGCCGTCGAGTCAACACCGCCGGAAAGAATCCGACCGCTGGCGGGAGCGGCCAGGTTGTAGGCCCGCCCCAGCCGGGTGATCGAGTCCAGCAGTACCACCACGTCGCGGCCCGTCTCCACCAGGCGTTTGGCCCGCTCGATAGCGAGCTCCGCCACGGTGGTGTGATCCTCGGCCGGACGGTCAAAGGTGGAGTTGATGACCTCACCCTTGACCGTGCGCTGCATATCGGTAACCTCTTCCGGCCGTTCGTCGACCAGAACAACCATGAGGTGGCATTCGGGGTTGTTCGCGGTGATCGCGTTCGCGATCGCCTGGAGCACCATGGTCTTCCCGGCCTTCGGCGGGGATACGATCAACCCACGCTGGCCCTTACCAATCGGCGAGACCAGGTCGATGATGCGGGTGCTGAGGTCACTGGGCTCGGTCTCCAGACGCAGCCGCTCCTGCGGATACAGTGGAACGAGCTTGGAGAATTCCTGACGCCCGCGGGTCTGGTCCACCGGGTGACCGTTGATCGTGTCCAGACGCACCAGCGCGTTGAACTTCTCCCGACGCTCCCCCTCGCGGGGCTGGCGTACCGCACCCGTGATGTGGTCACCCTTGCGCAGCCCGTTCTTGCGCACCTGCGACAGCGAGACGTACACATCGCTGGGGCCGGGCAGGTACCCGGTCGTGCGCACGAACGCGTAGTTGTCCAGGATGTCCACGATTCCGGCAACGGGGATGAGGACGTCGTCGTCGTTGACCGAGGGCTCGGAGTCCGACCGGTCCCGGTTGCGTTGACGGTCCCGGTTGCGGAAGCGACGTCCCCGCCGGCGACCACCACCGCCCCCGCCATCACCGTCGTCCTGGCCGCCCTGGCCGCCACCCTGCTGGTTCTGGTTCCCCTGGCCCTGCTGGCCCTGGTTCCCCCCCTGGCTCTGCTGGCCCTGGTTGCCCTGCTGGTCGTTGCCAGTGTTGTTCTTGTTGTCCTCGCGTCCCTGACGGTTCTTACGGTTGCGCTGGCGCTCCCGCCCGGAGCCCTGCGTCGATTCCCCGTCGGTCGCCGAGGTTGCCTTGTTCGATGTAGTGGACACGCTGCTCGCGGAAGTTGAGGGATCGGCCTCGGAATCCGAGACCTGCTGGTCACTGCTGCCCTCGCCGCGCCTGCGGGAGGACCGGCGGGAGCGGGTTGACTGCTCGGCACGCTCCGAGGACTCCGCTTCGGATCCGGCGGAGCTTGTGGTCTCCGCCGCACCGGACGGTGCGTCCCCGGAGGAGGCCGCGGCCTCCGCGCCGCCACCGCCACGCGGCTCGACCCTATCGTCTGTGGCGGTCTTCTCGCTCCCCTTCGGAGAACCCGCCGAGGCGGCCTGCGGCGGTCCCCCCTGCTGGGCCTCGATGGCGGCAATGATGTCGTTCTTACGCATCCGGCCCGTGCCTGTGATTCCGAGGCTCGAGGCCAGCCGCTGGAGCTCGGTGAGCTTCAACGCGGACAGGCCCGTTCCGCCGGCGCGCGAGCGTGGACTGGTCGCGGCCTCGCCGCCGGTGTCCGCACGTGACGTCGCGACGTCGCTGTTCGCCGCATCCGTGTGGAGTTCGGTCGTGTCGCTCACTAAGGGTCCTTCCCGAGGAGGGCTGGGCCGCTTCTTCGCGGCAAGGGCCAGCCCGGTGGTGCGAGCCGGCGAGGCCGGGTCGGGCTTGTGCTCCATGTGTCACGGAGACGTTTACTCAACCAAGTCCGCCCGCGCTGGGCTCTGGGGAGTCCCAGAATCCGGGGCGACGGGTCCCGCGATGCCTGCACCTCACCCTCACCGCACCGGAACGGCACGAGACGGCACACTGAGTCGGGGCAGGCCACAGTAGAACCGTGGTCGAGGCACAGCGGCGACCGTGCGCAGCACGGCATAAGCGTGGTCTGCATGCGCGGAAGACGCCGAAATGGATGAGCACGTACCCCGTAGTGGGGCATCCGGTGCTGTATCCAGCCTAACATCACCGTACTCCGACGATATTCCACCGCATCGCCGGTGGTGAACGGCCAGAATGGAACGTCCCGGGCGAAGGCCCGACACCGGGAGTCCCGTGACGACTCGGTTAGTCATTGTAACGCCTGGGCTGGAGGGACGATTCCCCGTCACGGCAGTTCCACGGGCATGCCGAACGGGGCTGCTGACGTATGAACACTGGTCGCCACCCCGGCCGTGTCCACCGGCACGGGGCATATGTGCCAGTTCGTACCCGCCCAACCCCCGATCCAATCACCGAGATCCCCACGCTGGGCTGGATCTGCACCGTCGGTCGGGCTCGGGGCCCCCAACACCAGAACAGTGGGCCCCGCTCCGGAGATCACCGCGGGCAGACGCGCTTCCTCCCGCAGCGTGCGCAGGAGACGCACACTCTTCGGCATCGCGGCACCGCGGTAGGGCTGGTGCAGCCAGTCCTCCGTCGCCTCCAGCAACAGCTCCGGGGCCT
This sequence comes from Lipingzhangella rawalii, assembly GCF_031628175.1. Taxonomy (NCBI): domain Bacteria; kingdom Bacillati; phylum Actinomycetota; class Actinomycetes; order Streptosporangiales; family Nocardiopsidaceae; genus Lipingzhangella; species Lipingzhangella rawalii. The sequence continues at coordinate 119,727 of NZ_JAVLVT010000004.1, forward strand.
GGGTCAGCGCCAGGGACAACAGGGCGGCACGCCCCGCGGTGCGTGCCGCATCGGCATGGGGCACGGTCTCGGGAAGCAGTCCCCGGGCCTGCTCGGTCGACAGCTGCTCGGTGGGCACACAGGCCACCGGTGACACACCCGCGGCCGGATCCTGCCGCCGACACCGCCACCCGTGCGCATCCGCCCAGGCCAGGGTGAACCCGCCGTAGACGCACGGCGCCACGTTGTCCGGGTGGCCCTCAAGTTCCGCCGCGACGGCGAACACCCGATCCCGATCGACCTTCCCGCCCGTGGTCCGGCCCAGCAGCAGCTGCGCAGCACTGACCCCCGCCACGATCGCCGCGGCGGAAGAGCCCAGCCCCCGACCGTGCGGAATCCGGTTCACACAGTGCAGATGCGCCGCGGGAACATCCTCCCCCAGCGCGCGGGCGGCGGCACGCAGCGAACGCAGCACCAGATGGCGCTCGTCCAGCGGCACCTCTCCCGCGCCGTATCCCTCCACACTCACCGTGAGCTGCCCAGATTCGGCGGGACGCACCTCGACCTCGTCGTAGAGCTGAAGTGCCAGCCCCATCGTGTCGAAGCCGGGCCCCAGGTTCGCGCTGGTGGCCGGAACCCGAATCCGTTCCGGAGTCGGTTCCCGCTGCGACTGCCGCTGCACCACCGTCACACCAGCCCCAACGCCGAGGCGGCCGAACGCGCGTCCACCGGAACCGTGGTCGCCTTGGGGGCGCCCGCCAGCGCCCAGTCCGGATCCTTGAGGCCGTTTCCGGTCACCGTGCACACCACGCGACTCCCCTTCGGTACGTGGCCCTCCTCCACGGCCTGGACCAGTCCGGCCACGCTCGCCGCAGAAGCAAGCTCCACAAACACTCCCTCCTTGGCGGCCAACATGCGGTAGGTGACCAGGATCTGGCGATCGGTCACCGAGTCGATGCGGCCACCCGACTCGTCCCGGGCCCGTTCGGCCTGACTCCACGAGGCGGGATTACCGATCCGGATCGCCGTGGCGATGGTCCGGGGCGGGGCCACGGGCTGCCGCCGCACGATCGGTGCCGCCCCCGACGCCTGAAACCCCATCATCCGGGGAGTGTGGCCGGACACCCCCGCCTCGTTGTACTCCCGGTAACCCATCCAGTAGGCGGTGATGTTGCCCGCATTGCCAACCGGTAGGCAGTGGATGTCGGGCGCGTCGCCCAGGGTGTCCACCACCTCGAACGCCGCGGTCTTCTGTCCCTGGATCCGGTGCGGATTCACCGAGTTCATCAACGCGACCGGATAGTCCACCGACAGCTTCTGCGCCAGCTCCAGGCAGTCGTCGAAACTCCCGTCCACCTGGAGCAGCTGGGATCCGTGTACCAGCGCCTGCGCCAACTTCCCCATCGCGATCTTGCCCTGGGGCACGAGGACGGCGCAGGTGAGGCCGCCCCGTACGGCATAGGCCGCGGCACTGGCACTGGTGTTACCCGTGGAGGCGCAGATCACCGCCTGGGCTCCCTCTTCGACCGCTTTGGAGATCGCGACCGTCATCCCACGGTCCTTGAACGACCCCGTGGGATTGAGCCCCTCCACCTTCAGGTAGACCTCGCACCCGGTCACTTCGGAGACGTGGTACGCCGGGAGCAGCGGCGTGTTTCCCTCGTGCAGGGTGACCACCGGGGTGGTGTCCGTGACGGGCAGGTGGTCCCGGTACTCCTGGACAACTCCTGCCCACGCCCGTGTATTCGTCACGACAGGCCTCTCTGCTACGCCAGTCTGGATGGGTGTGGGAGCACGACGCATCGACCGCACGGCACATCACCCGCGCAGCCGGCCGCGTCCTTCCTGGAGACACCACGTGAACACGTGGCCGTTCAAGTCTAGGGCCTGTGGCCGGCCCACCCGTCCCCACGGAACGTGTGCCGTCGATATTCCCGTAGCGGTGTGGCGACGCCCCGGAACGGGCGGCCCCGAAGCAACGCGCCTGCGGAACCGACCGGGCCCCGACCCAATCGACACGCTCCCCGCGCCACCCGGTATGCGGGCACCACCGCCACACCGGGTGGCCCAGCCCGGCACCGACCGGATCCAGGTGCGGGCCGCCGTCGGGAGATGCTACTGGTCGTTGAAAGCCTCGACTCGCATCACGCTGGCCACCGAACGCACCATGTCGAGCGCCCGCAGCTGCTCCACGGTGCGCCCCAGTGCCGCGTCCGGTGCCATGTGGGTAACGATGACCAGCTGCGCGTCCTCGCCGTGTCCCACCTGACGCACGTTCTGGATGGAGACCTCGTTGCCGGCAAACACGTCGGCCACCCGCGCCAGCACGCCGGGCCGGTCGGCCACATCCAAGGCCACGTGGTACCGCGTGACGGTCTCACCCATGGGATGCACCCGCCGTGTCTCACCGTTGCCGCCGCTGTCCACCACCTGGGCCTCGGCAAGCCGGTTGCGGGACACTGCGACGATGTCCCCCAGCACGGCACTGGCGGTGGGGGTCCCCCCGGCCCCCGCACCGTAGAACATGAGGCGCCCCGCCGACTCGGCCTCGACAAACACCGCGTTGTAGGCCCCGTTGACGTTCGCCAGCGGATGTTCGCGGGGCAACATCGCCGGATGCACGCGTACCCCCACCGATCCGTCCGCGGACCGTTGGCAGATCGCCAACAGCTTCACCACACACCCCATGTCCCGGGCGCTGGCGATGTCCCCGGCCGTGACCTCGGTGATGCCCTCCCGATGCACGTCGGCGGCAGAGACTTCGGTGTGGAACGCCAGCCGGGCCAGGATCGCGGCCTTGGCCGCGGCGTCGAACCCTTCCACGTCCGCGGTCGGATCCGCCTCGGCGTAACCGAGCGACTGAGCTTCCTCCAGCGACTCGGCGAATCCCGCACCGAGGCTGTCCATCCGGTCCAGGATGTAGTTCGTGGTTCCGTTGACGATACCCAGCACTGCCTGCACGCGATCACCGGCCAACGAGTCCCGCAAGGGACGCAGCAGTGGAATCGCCCCGGCCACGCTTGCCTCGTAGTAGACGTCAACTCCGGCAGCCCGGGCCGCCGAGTGGATCGCCTCTCCGTCCTCGGCCAACAGTGCCTTGTTGGCGGTCACCACGGACTTGCCCGCCTTGATCGCGGCCAGGGTGAGGGATCGGGCCGGCTCGATACCGCCGATCACCTCCACCACGATGTCCACATCGGGGCGCGTGGCGAGCTCCATGGCGTCGGTGGTGAACAGAGCCGGGTCGATCGGCAGTCCCCGGGCCCGCTCCGGGCGGCGCACCGCCACCCCCGCGATCTCCAGCGCCGTCCCGGCCCGCGTGGCAAGCTCGGAACGCTGTTCGTCCACCAGACGGACGACTTCCGATCCCACCGCGCCGCAGCCCAGCAGCGCCACCTTCATTGCCATTCGTATCCAGCTTCCTGACTCTTGAATGGAGCAGTCCGGTCGACCGTCTTTGGCCGACGTCGGCCACCGCTCAGCCTACGTCTAGCCGCAACAGGTCGTCTTCTGATTCCCGCCGGAGCACCAGCCGCGCCTGCCCACCCCGCACGGCCACCATCGCCGGACGGGGCAGGTGATTGTAGTTGCTGGCCATGGAGTAGCAGTAGGCGCCCGTGGCGGCCACCGCAACCAGGTCGCCAGGCTGCACGTCCGCGGGCAGGTACAGGTCCCGAACCACCACGTCCCCGCTCTCGCAGTGCTTGCCCACCAGCCGGGACAGGGCGCCCTCCGCCGCACCGGCACGGGAGGCCAGAGTGGCGGTGTAGTCGGCTCCGTATAGGGCCGTGCGAATGTTGTCGCTCATACCGCCGTCGACACTGACGTAGCTACGCAATCCCTCCACGTCCTTGACCGTGCCCACGGTGTACAGGGTGATTCCAGCGGGCCCGGAGATGGCCCGCCCCGGCTCCACCGCAAGACGGGGCATGGGCAGATCGTGGGCCGCACACTCGCGGGCCACGATCTCGGTGAGGCTGGCGGCGATACGCTTGGGTTCCAGCGGCGTGTCCTCGGTGACGTAGGCGATGCCCAGTCCCCCGCCCAGGTCCAGCTCGGGCAGCACCACCTCGTGCTCACGGTGGATCCAGGTGAGGAACTCGGCCAGGCGACGCGCGGCCACCTCGAACCCGGCGGTGTCGAAAATCTGGGAACCGATGTGGGAGTGCAGCCCCACCAGGCGCAGTCGGGAACTCCCCAACACCTGCCGCACCGCGGCGGCCGCGGCACCGCTGCTGAGGGCGAGCCCGAACTTCTGGTCGTCATGCGCGGTGGCCACGAACTCGTGGGTGTGGGCTTCCACTCCGGTCGTCACGCGCACCAGCACCTCAACGGCCCGGTCGTACTCCGCAGCCACACGGTCCAGGCGCTCGATCTCTTCCAGGGAGTCGACAATGATGCGCCCCACCCCGGCTTCGACGGCGCGTCGCAGCTCCTCCGGGGACTTGTTGTTGCCGTGCATGCCCAGCCGCTCCGGGGGAAAGTCCGCGGCGAGCGCCACCGCCAACTCCCCGGCACTGCACACGTCCAGTTTGAGGCCCTCCTCGGCCACCCACCGGGCCACAGTCTTGGTCAGCAGTGCCTTGCCGGCGTAGTACACGTCGGCGTCGGCGAAGGCAGCGCGGAACTCCCGTGCCCGCTTCCGGAAATCGTCCTCGTCCAGCACGAACAGCGGGGTACCAAATTGTGCTGCCAACTCGCGCACGTCCATCGCCCCGATGGTCATCGCACCGTCGACACGCGTTACGGTGCTGGGCCATACCCGGGGGTCAAGTTCGGCGAGATCGACCGGCGGGTGCGGCGGGTGGTCCTCGGGCAGGACGTCCGCATGACGCGGTCCAGCCGGGTGCGCGTAGCGACTCATGGGTCTGCCTGTCCTGTCGACGGTGGCTGTCACGGGCTAGCAGGAGGTGGCGGCACTCGGATAGGCCGCGAGGCCTGAGGCGCGTCACAACCGGGTAGGTGCGGACACACCGAGCAGGAACACCCCCGTAGCAAGGACCCCGGCCACAGCGGCGCAGACGGTCAGCCGCGCGGCGATGGCCAGGCTGTCGGTGTCATCGGTCGCGGGAATCACCGGACAGGGGTCCCGCCATTCATGGTAGTTGGCACAGAGCCTCTCCAGATACCGAACAAGGGTATGTGGGCGCGCGCGTCGGTGTGCCGTAGCCAGAGTTCCGGGCCCGTCGAACAGGCAGCCAAGCAGTGGCGCCACCTGCACAGACCCCAACTCAGCCACGGCGGGGCTAGCCTGCCACTGGTCGATGGTCAGCGGCGCGTGACCTGCGTCGCGGGCCCAGCGGTGCACGGTCGTCCAAGCGTGGGCGTGGGCGTAGCGCACGGAAAAAGCCGGGTTGGCGAAGGTGTGGCGGGACCAGACGCCCGGATGCTCGGCGGTGGGGACTGCGGGCAGGCCCGGTCCGGTCTGGGTCGCCGGCTGGGGACGGTCGCTGGACCCCCGACACAGCGCGAACCGGGCGTTGGCCTCCCCCACGGTGGCCAGCAGGCGGGGGACCTCGCCACGAACCCCGAGCTCGACACTGCTCTGGCTGTGGGGCGACGCGTCGCGGCAGGGATCGCGCCAGGTGTCCACACGGCGCTGCCCCGGTGGCGTCTTGGGTGCGGTGGCACGGAAGTGGGCGATCCGCTCGCGGGTGTCCGCGCGCGCCCACCGCGTGGCCGTGGCGAGATCGTCGGCCTCGTACAGCGGCGAGCAAGGCCACCCGTGGTCGTCCACAGGGGGGCCGTCCCGTCCGGCCCGGGGCGTGGACACGGCGGATGCTGCCCCCGGTTCGGCTGGCGGGGGCCACTCCGCAAGAAAATTCCACCCCTCGGCCACCCCGTATACCAGGGACCCCCGCACCGGCGCGGACATCCGCAGCGCGAGCAGGGAACCACGCACGACCCGCGCCTCGGCGATTCCCGGAACCGCATTCAGGCCGTCGGCAAGGACACGGGCGAGCTGCTGTGGCTGCTCGCCCCGGGTCCCGAACGATCCGTACTTCGCAGCCAAACGCTGCGGCAGCGCGCTGACGCAGTCGATCCCGGGGTCCCCGGAATCGGCCCAGCGGGGCTGCGGGTCCGGCACAGCCGCGGGTTCGATTCCGAGGCGCTGCGCGGCCGTATCCCGAAGTAGCCCGGCTACAGCCCGGGGGGTGGCACCAGTCGAGGCCCACGCGGGCCAGGGCTCTCTCACGTCTCGTCCGGACGGGGTACGGCAGGGTCGGCGAGTTCCCGCACAACCCGAATCAGCTCAGAGGGTTCGAAGGGCTTGGCGAGGAACGCATCCACCCCCAGCTCTTGGCCGCGACGCACGTCAGCCTCCTGCGCCCGGGCCGTGATGAGCACCACTTTCGAGTGTCGCGCGGCTGGTGACTCCCGCAGCTGGCGCGCGGCGATCCAGCCGTCGATACGGGGCATCATCACATCCAGCGTGATGACGTCCGGTGCGAGCTCCTCCGCCTTGGCCAGGCAGTCCTGCCCGTCGGCGGCGGTGTGCACGTCAAAGCCCTCCATCTGAAGGTTCACGGCAATGAGCTGCCTGATCACCGCGTCGTCGTCCACGACGAGTACCCGTCCCAGCGCTTCAGCCACGCGGCGAGACTAACGCCCCGCCGCCACCTCGCGCTGCCGGTTGGACAAGTCCGAAGGAGTCCTCAACCCCTGTTAGAGTGGTTCCCGCGCAGCGGCCCCATAGCTCAGGGGATAGAGCACCGGTCTCCGGAACCGGGTGCGGAGGTTCGAATCCTCCTGGGGCCACAAGTGAAGATGAAGGTCACGGGGCTGACGCGGAGTACCTCGGGACCTCCGCGGGGTCAGTGGCTGCACGTGTGCTTCGTGGTTCGCCGCACGGTCGTCGATCCGCGGCGTGGGGATCTCGGCCACCCAGGCCCGCGCGTTGGCCATGGTTGGAGCGAGCGCAGCGAGTGACCCCGCCCGCGGCCCCACTGTGGTCAGAGGGCAGTTGATCGCTGAGACGATGCTCCACACACCCCACCACGTTGAACATCTGGATCCACACCGCTCCCGCCCAGATGGCCGCGATTACCCGGTGGAGCCCCTCGGAAAGGGACCCGGGGTTTTGGCGCTGTGCCGCCGTCTCGAGCTGGCATCGAGGCCGAGGGGCGAGTGTGGCCCCAGTGCCACGAGTTCGCCAGGTTGAAGCGGCCATTGGGTGCCGACCAGCAGCCAGTCCGGATGCGCTCAGGCGTGCGCATTTCGGCCCCGGTGCCATCTCACGTCCGGTCAGTACGGATCGGGGCAGGAGTCCGGGTGGGACTGAGCCCAACCGGTGAGGATCTCGGCCGAGGCCTGCCTGGTCTACGCCTTCGACGATGAGACGTTCCAGCAACGCTGTGGCCGCTCTCTGCCTTGTGAGTGGGCTGGGCTTTCGGTGTCCAACGCGTGCCCGGCCGTCTCGCTGATCCAGACCGACGGGCTGGGGGCAATGCACTCCTTCACAGGCCTGCAGGATATACCGCGGTAGCTCACCTGCGCCGCATAGCCCGGTCCGAAGGCGGTCCTGCGGGGCCTGCCTGTCCCGCCGGCTTGGACCCACGGGAAGCGTTGCGGCGCCCGGCGTCGCTGTTGGCCGGCAACCTCGTTGAGCCGGTTTGTCTGTCGGACACAGCGCGGTCGCTGTCGGCACTTGCTCTGGCTCCCGTGGTCAGGGGCGTAGCCGGACGAGTCCGGTGTCGCAGGCGATGATGTAGCCGCCCCGATGGGGATCCGCGACCAGCCCGTGTACGGGGCCCTTGTCCAGCGGGCCGATGTGCGTGTTGGCATCGGCGAGGTCCAGGATGTGCACGCCATCGTCGAATCCCACGGCGAGTTCGCCACGACCGATCCCGAATGCGAGGGGAGCCTGGGCGGTTCGACTCGCTAGCGGGGCAGCGAAGGGCTGGTGGCGCAACAGCCTCCCGTCCTCGGCGTCGAGGATGGCGAGGGAACCGGGGGCGTGTGGCCTGTCGTCGGGGCGGAGCCGCAGCACGAGCAAGCCGCCGCTGGGGCTGTAGTGGGTGCCTGTCACCAGGGTCGGGCCCATTCCCGCCAGCTCCGGGTAGCCTGCGCCGGTGTCGAGGTGCGCGGGGCCGGTGAAGGACCCTTCCCGGTGCCACAGAAGTTGGATCCCACCGGTTGGCGGCAGATCCACCGTGAAGGTCCACCAGGAGCCCTGCATGGTGTTACCGACGGCGAGCCGCCGTCGGCCGGGTGCGAAGGTGGGGCAGACCGCCCAGTCGCCCAGGACACCGTCGTCGGCTTCGCCGATGTGGTCGAGGGTCTCCTCGGACAGCACCAGCGTGTGTGCGGCCGTGTCGATGATCCGCAACGTTTCGCTACCCGCTAGCGCGAGCAGTCGGCCGTCGGGAGAGACCGTCGCATGGTTCACTCTGCGCGGATCGTAGAGGTCCTCGGGCAGCGGGACAGCCCTGTCGGGGGTGGCCCAGTCGCTCACCAGCACCCACATCCGACGATCCAACTGACGCGGCGCGGGTCGTAGCCACACCAGCCCTGCCGTCATGGTGGCTGTGGCGGCACCGAAAGGTCCGTGGGCCCCCGGAGGCGTCACCCGGTGCGTGCCCACGGGGGTCGGGTGTTCGCGGTCGATGTCCCATCGAACCAGCATGTCGTGACCGGTAGCGCGGCTCAACGCTTCGCCCACATCCCAGCGGGCCACCAGGTGGTGTTGGGGGCTGTGGGCGATTCCTTCGAGGCCGAGTTCACGGTCGATTCCACACCACCGCCCGTCCCCCTTCGTCGTATCGAGCATGACGCACCGGTCGCGGGCCCCGCACGCGCGCGGCGCAGCCCGTATGGCCGCAGTAGTCACAGGATACTGAGGACGAGTGGTGCGAACTGCTCCGAGGCCTGGAGGATCGCGGCAACTCAGGGATGGTCGTGTTCGACGGTATCCGCTCCGCGGTGACCCGAGGCGGCAGATCGAGCCAATGCCGCACTGGAACACCGACGTCATCCGGCATCTGGATATTCGGCGTGCTGTTCCTGAGCAGCGCTGCGAGGTTGAGTACCAGCATCACCGCGGCAGCGGGCATGCGGACTACGTGCGGGCAGAACTGACTGCCGTCAGGCAGGAGGACGTCCACCTGTGACAGCTGAGCGTCGACTACGTTCTGGCTGCTGCTTTTCCACTGAATGTAAGCAACGCCGTTACCCTACGTGTGTCTCTACGGGTCGGACTAGATGTCCACCGCGCGGTCACGGGCTCATTGGGCGCAGGGTGCGTCGGTGTGCGCAGATTCGAGGCGCTTCTGCGGTGGGAGCGGAACCGGAATCTCCCGGGGCGACTCCCTGGGGCATTGGATCCAGGGAAAATACGCCTGGAACTAATCCAGCCTGCACGACCGTCGAAGACCTAAGGTGCTCTGCCCCGAAGTGAGTAGGGAGCAGAACGAAAGGCCCGTGCGCCTGGTCCAAGCCCCGCCTCCGACGAACGAAGCAGGGCCATGACCTGCGAAGATGAGGATCGGTAATCGAATATGCCTCCCCTGTCTCTGCCCCTGCCTCCGATTGTGGCCGGTGGGCTCGTGATCGCCACTGCGGGCTGTGGCCTGTTCTCCGGTGATGACGATATCGAGGGTCCTCCCCCGGAGCCGGACGACGTACAGTTCGGGAGCTCCGAGGAGTTTGTGCGGGAGGTGAATCTTTTCCACTCCGCTGACAACGTTCCTGCCGAGGTGGCGGTCGAGGCGGTGGAGGCCACCTACGAGTCCACCGCGCTCTACCTCTCCCTGACCAACCCCGAACAGACCCGCTCCAGCTCCGATATGAACGTTGATCTCACCCAACCGTTCCTATTCGACCCGATTTCCGGCAGAGGGTATCTCGGCAACGAAGATGCCGGAAGTGCGGACGTCAACACCAGCAACGTGGACTTCTTTGCGGACGTCACCAATGTCTTGCGGTTCTATTACCCGCCGCTACCCCAGGATGTGGAGTACGTGACATTCTTCGGAATCGGGGTGGGAGCGATGTCCGGGATCCCGGTCGAACGGGTGCAGGAGCGCCGTCCGGAACCGGAGCCCGGGATCGAAGGTGATGAAGCCGCCGATCGCAATCCCGATCCGGGAGAGACGCTGGTTTGGCCGGCCCCTGAACTCGACCACGATGCCGAACACCGGATCTTCGACACGGAAGGATTCGTGGAGGGCGAGGGCGCCTCACTCACTCGCGACGGGGACGAAGAAACCATCGCGCTCAGTGCGGACGTCCTTTTCGACTTCGACGACGCCGACCTCACCGATGAGGCTGCCGATCTGATTTCCGATACCGCCGAGTCGATCGACCAGCACTCTACTGAGGCAGGGACTCTCATGGTGACCGGTCACACCGACGGCGTGGGCGACGACGACTACAACGACACGCTCTCCGAGGAACGTGCCGAAGCGGTGGCCGATGAGCTGGAGTCGCTGCTCTCCGCGGACCTCGACGTGCATGTTGAAGGCCTGGGTAGCTCAGACCCCCTCGTCGAGGAGGAGGGTGAGGACGACGAAGAGGCGCGGGAACGCAATCGCCGTGTCGAGCTCACCTACGCTGCTACGGCCGTCTCGTCGTCCGACACCGCGCAGGACTCCGGGATCGCCGCGGCCGAGCGGCATGTGGCAGATCCGGCCTCCTACCGGGCCGATCTGGGGGAGTCCGTGGAGACGCTACAGCATGAGGGGTTCCAGCTCGATGTCTATCCGCTGCTCCGCGACGGCGCGCATGTGCTCGCCGAGGTGGAGATGACGAACACGACGGAAGGTGTCGCCCAGCCCGAGCTCGAGAGTTCCCGTACGGGCGCTGGCGGCTCTGGGGAGCAGCTGGACGCCTTCCGGCTGCACGAGCAGGAGTCGGATCTGATGCGGTATCCGCTGGTGATGCGCACTGCAGACGGGCAGGAGGAGCTCTTCGCCGAGACTCCCCGGGACTTCGATCCCGGGGAGTCTCATCGGTTGGCCGTGGTCTTTCCCGCCCCTGCGCCGGACACGAGCGAGGTCACCCTGGATGCCGGACCCTTCGGCGAGGCTCCGGTACCCATCGAATGATCGTGCACTTCCTGGACCGCAGGTTCGACTTCTCGTGACTCCACCAACCGGCGAGGGGCATGGTGACCCACCGCCGGGCGGGTCATACCCGGCCACGGCGGATTGGACGTACACCATGCCAACGCGGCGACGTAACCATCGACAGGTGGTGGCGAGTTCGCGCTCCCTGGGGGAATCCGGGGACCGCTCCCGCTCAAGCAGCGATCCGAAGCGCACGCTCCGAAACCGGGTATCAGTACAGCCCTCCCCCAGGCTTCTCCCCGCGGTGGAAGAATGGAGGGGTGGAACTGCGGGAGGCGTGCCGCGCGGCCGGTATCGGTGTGGTTGTCACCAGCGACCACGTCGGGCCACCTCGGCTGCACCGGGCCGTACCGGCGCTGTACGCGCGGCTCGTCATCAGTCTGGGCGCCCCCATCGAGGTGCGGTACGACGGGCACGTCCATCACATGCCGGCGGTCGTTGCCGGGCTGATGCGACCGGGGATCGCCACCCCGACCCTGACCCTTCGGTCGAACCAGCCGACGGTGTATGTGGAACTGTCCCCGCTGACCCTGCACCGCCTCACCGGTGTGCCCCCCAGTGCGGTGGACGCCGGGGGAATCGACGCTGACGTCCTGCTGCCGTGGGTGGGGTGGGCGCGCGCAGAGCTGGCCACACACCCGGTCCAGCAACGCGCGTGGCTCATGCGTGTTCGTCTCCTGGAACAGCTGGAGCGTGCGAACCGGATCGCGGCCTCCCACGACGCCCTCGCGTCGCTGCGGTTCATCGCGTCGAGTGGCGGGCGGGTCTCGGTTACGGAGTTGGCACGCCATGCGCATCTGAGCCCGCGCCACCTGCGACACGTGATGCGCCACGAGCTCGGGATCGGGCCGAAGTTCGCCGCGCGCGTCGCGCGTCTGGGCACCGCGGTCCGTCGGGCCAGCGAAGGCGCCGATTCCTGGGCTCAGGTGGCCGCCGATAGTGGCTACAGCGATCAGAGTCACCTCGTCCGTGAATTCACCGAGCTCATGCGGACCACCCCATCCGGGTGGCTGGCGGAGGAAAGCCGAAATCTTCAAGGCTGGCGCCAGCCGGCCCCGTGATCATCAGACTATGACCAGCGAACTTCATCCCAAGCTGTTCGTGTCCGACGCCGATGCGGCGATCGACTTCTACACCACGACCCTCGACGCGACCCTGGATCTCCGCGTCGCGGACGACCACCGGGTGGTGCACCATGCGGAGATCATCCTGGGGTCGGCGATCCTCGCTCTGGCACAGAGCGTTCCGGAGTGGGGCTGGAACACCCCCGGCTCGGTGGGCGGAACGCCCGTGCTCATCACGGCCAACGTGTCCGATCCCGACGCGACGGCGGAACGCATGGTGCACCGAGGGGCCGAACTGGTGATCCCGGTCGAGAACCGTCCGTACGGCAAACGCCAGGGCAGGGTCCGGGACCCGTTCGGGCACCTGTGGGTGATCAGTGGTCCCCTCCGCTAGACAACGGCGCCCCGCTGCCCGCGGGACGGTGGTTCCCGGAACGCGACGGGGTGGTGCTGGTCACCAACGACACCCCCGAAGGGCGCCGCGATGCGCTGTGGAACGCGTTGGCGCCCTACCCAACTGTCGCCACTCGGCAGCCGTTGTCTGGAACAGCGGGAGGATCCCTGGATCGAGGGCGGGGAGGCGGAACTTTGCCTGGGCTCCGCCCAGGCGGCACAGCTCGCGGAGGCCTCACCCCTCCTTGAGTCGAATTCTCAGTACAGATCGGGTAGAAGGGAGGGTGGCGGTGAGCCTGAATATCAAGAACACCGAGGCCGACGAACTCGCCGCAGAAGTCGGCCAGCTCGTAGGGGAGACCAAGACCGCCGCGGTGATCACCGCGCTGCGCGCCGCATCCTATGCGTAGGGTCGCGTGACCGCCCCCGGCCGGGCAGGTTCGGTATCCCGGGCGCGCCGCGTTCGCCCCAGCCCGGCTCGGCTACCGGGTCACGGAGATGCTCGGCGGCCTGCGGCTGCTGAGCGGTCTTGCCAAGACGCAGCGCGGGCGCACTACCGGCTCGGAGGCCGCACCCGCCCCGGCCACGGAGCATGTCCTTCGGCGGAACCGGTCTGCTAGCGTCCGGCCGTGTGCGGTTCTCTCCCAAGAAGGCGATAAAGCCCCTCATCGTGGCGCTACTCGTCTCCCTCGTCGTGCTGTGCGGCGCGGCCCTCGTGCTCGCCACCCTGGTACCCGCCCAGGAGCCGCGCGGCGACCTGGACAACCTCGATTTCACCGAACTTGCCACCGACAGCGCCCCGCCCCCGGAGACGCGGAGCTACACCGCGCGCGACGGCACCGAGCTGAGTTATCGGCACTACCCCGCTCAGGCCGACGCTACGGAGGCCGACACGGCGGTGGTCCTGCTGCACGGCTCGGCGTATCACAGCGGCTATCTCGCGCCGCTCGCCCACGCCCTGGCCGACCAAGGGGCCGCCGAGGTCTACACCCCCGACCTCAGGGGACACGGCCCAGAGACCGAGGACCGCGGGGACGTGGACCACATCGGGCAGCTGGAGGAGGACCTCGCCGACTTCGCGGAGTTCCTGGACGCGGAGAGGAACCACGCGCGGCTGCTGCTCGCCGGGCATTCCAGCGGGGGTGGGACCGCGCTGCGCTTCGCCGGCGGTCAGAGCAGCTCCGGGCGGTTCGACGGCTACGCACTGCTGGCGCCCTACATCCACCACACTGCGCCGACCTACCGCGAAGGCACCTGGGCGACGGTGAACACCCCGCGGATGGCCGGCCTGTCGATGCTCAACGCGGTGGGGGTGACCGCGTTCAACGCCGGTCCGGTCATCTCGTTCAACATGCCCGAGCGGCGGCGCGACGGCACCGAGACCCTCCAGTACAGCTACGACTTGCAGATCTCGATGCATCCCCGCGGCGACTATGCCGCCGACATCGCCGCCCTGCCCCCGGACCCGCTGGTCCTGGCCGGAACCGAGGACGAAACGTTCCACGCCGACCGCTACCCGGAGGTCTTCGCCCCCCACCCCACGGCCGAGGTGCGACTGCTGGAAGGCGTGTCGCACTTCGGCGTGGTCAACGACGAGGCGGCCCAGCAGGCGCTGGTGCAGTGGGTCGAGGCCGGAGGCTGAGCACAGCGCGGGCTCCGAACCCGCTCTCCTTGACCACACCCACCCGCTCCTGCCCGAGGGCTACCGCGTCCCCGCCCAGGGCCTGCTGCTCCAATTCGAGACCGCGGCCGACCTGCGGCCGGGCACGGAGACCATTCCGCGGCAGGTCGCGTCGGCGCTCGCAGGCGGTGGCTTGGCCCGGGACCAAGAGCGCTCGCTGTGGTTGCATCGCGTGGTCGCCGGGCACATGGCCCTTGCACCCGAGGAGGTGCTGGCCAAGGCCGCCGCCAACCTGAGACGCCTGCAGGACACCCACCCGAGCGGCATGGCCGCCAGCTGGCTCGCCAGGTGGCAGGAGGTTCTGAATTCCGGGCTCGACACGGTCTTCGACGCCCTGACCTCGCGCGCACCCTGGGCGGTCGAACTGCGGCGGAACAGCCCGTTCGCCGGGGTCCTCGCACCGGAAGAGCGCGAGACCGCACTGGCGTCCTTCGCGCCCACTGGCGAACGGAGCACGCGGCGTGAACCGGCGACAACTCGACCACATCCTCCGCTGCTGACCGCCCTGTGAGGCTTTGCCGAGTTCTCTGGCGCCGCGCGCAGAATGCCTGGGCGGGGTGAATTTCGGGGGGATTGGGACCTATCGCAGCGGGCGCGGGTGGCGGCCGCAAAGCCGGTCCGCGCCGATCATCGGCGCGTGCGGCGAAATCACTCGCGGGTCAACGCGAGGTCCAGGCCGTCGTCCGGATGGAAGGACCAGGTCGCCGAGACATCGTCCCGCTCGGCGGACATTCGGCCGTCCAAGGCGCGGGTGCTCTCTATCTCGGAGAGCACTACATCGGGAACATCCAAGGCCCTCAGTACACATTCGGCGTCCTCCACGGGGACGCCATCAGAGTTCTCCAGTCGAAATCCGTCAATGTTCACCGTCCGGGCGGTCTGCAGGTTCAGTCCATCCCCGCCGTCCAGAACTCGGACGCTGTCGCCTTGCTCCAAACCACACTCCTCCAGTGCCGCCTCAAAGGATCCACTTCCACTGGTGATCACAGACACCAGGCCGACACCAGCAAGGACGACAACAGCACCCAGGACGAACCCCGCCCCGGCGGCGATGAGATCTCGTCGGCCGATCCTGTGCGCCAAGCGTGCACGCCAGGTTTCATCGGGGCGATCCTCCGGCGCCTGCTCACTGTCGTTCGACATAACGTCCTCCACGGTGTCGAGTGCCGCTCAACCATCCTTACTCCATTCGCCGCAGCCGGAGGTCTCGAATGCGGCGTCGCCGGGCTCGATAGTGACCACCTGCGGACCAGAGCTGAAGCTGTTCGCAATGATGGAATCATAGTGACCGGTGGTGGAGGACAAACGCGCCCAGTAGCAGTCCGAGCCCTCACTGCGGTAGGTGCCGGGCTCGATGTCCTCGCCCACCGTGTAGGTTCCGCTGCCGGAGAAGGTGTTCTCGGCGGCCTGGTTTTCGGCCTCCGTAACCGCGTCCTCCCGTGCGGCCACCTCGTCCTCCCGCTCGTCCAGCTCCTCTTCGCGGCTGTCGAGCGCGTCTTCACGGTCATCGAGATCATCAACCGCTGCCCGGAGGTCGTCACGCTCGTCGCGCAGGTCGGATATGGTGTCGGCCTGATTGTCCACCTGGTGCTGGAGCGTGCGGGCCTCCTCGGAGAGGACCTGGTACTCCACCGAGGCCGTCGGAGACCCGCGTAGTTGGAACCCGAGCACGGCGCCCAGCATCAGGGCAAGCGATCCGGTGGTCAGCGGCAGTGCCCACCAGCGGGACGTGACCGCGGCCCTCACGGCGCCGGCCCGGCTGCGCACGGCCGCCGACCATCTCTGGACCCAATCCGCATCGTCTTGACGCCCCACCATCGACTTCCCTTCTCGCACGAGATTCGCCACGCCCCTCAGGGGTCACGTCACCGTGCTCCCATGCTTCTCCGCTGCAGAGATGTACCAGCGATAACTCGTGCGTCAGTTGGTATCTCGGCACCGTCGCCCTCACCGGATGGGACGGCAGTGGTGGAAGCGTTCATCAAGCGGTGGGAGCGCGGGTACCGGGAGAACTGGCTGACGCTCATGGTGCGGGTGCAGTTCCAGCCCAGGCGCTCGACGCACTGAGAGGCGCAGAGGACCGCGCCGACGCACCGCACGCACGAAGTTGGGTGTGCGGGAACCGCCCCGGCGGGTGCGTCATGCTCATCCCTCCCTGGCCAGCCGGAAGCGCTCCTCGATACTCGGCAGCATCGGGTACAGGCCGAACTGGTCATTGTCCATCGTCTCGGTCAGGCACGGGTCCAGCCGGGCGCTCCAAAGTGAGGCCATCAGCAGCGACTTGATCCGTTTCACCTCCGTCCACGTCTGCGGCGGTCGGGGCGAGCCTTCCGAGGCCCACTCCACCAGCGCGTCCCGGAACTGTGTGATCGCCTCGGTCGGGTCGGCCTCACGGAGTCCAGCGTCCAGATCCAGGGAGGCCGCACGTTCGCTGGAGTCGGTGAAGTACAACCGGGGTCGGATATGAACACTGCCCCAGCCATAGGGCTTTCCCAGGCCGATCTTGTGCGCATACTTCGGGTTCGCGGGGTCACCGCCGTCGGCGGGGTTGAGTAGCAGCAGCGCGTTCATGAGCGCCCCGACCTCAGACTCGGTGAGGTTGCGGAAGGTGATGCGGCCCTGGAACGTCAGGCCGGTCGGCCAGGGGCGCACATCGCGCTCGGTCTTGCCGATGTCACCGGAAGGCGGGCCCGGCTGCGGGATGTCAGAATCCCA
Source organism: Lipingzhangella rawalii (assembly GCF_031628175.1). Lineage (NCBI taxonomy): Bacteria > Bacillati > Actinomycetota > Actinomycetes > Streptosporangiales > Nocardiopsidaceae > Lipingzhangella > Lipingzhangella rawalii. The sequence continues at coordinate 136,625 of NZ_JAVLVT010000004.1, forward strand.
GCGGTACAGGTAGATCTTGTACCCCCCGAGCTGGGCGTGCTCCACCTCGCTCCAGGTGACCAGATCCGGGTCCAGCGCGGTCGCCGTCGAGGAGTTCTGCTTCAGGTAGTTGGCGAACGCGGAACGTTTCGGCCCCAACAGCTCGACGCGCACCGCCGGGTCCTCGTGAGCCCCGGCGTTGGGGCAGATCGCCGAACCGACACTGACCCGCCCACGGGCCGCGGCGACCCTCGAATCATCCACCAGGTCGATGTCCCCGAACAGTGCGCGCGGCACATCCGGTTCCCGCCGCCGCGCCTGTTCCGGATCGTCCGGGGTGAGGAGCGCATCCGGCACGACCATGCCGATCGGGTCATCGCCGCCCACGGCCACCCGGAATCCTCCCGAGCGCCCGAAGGCCACCACCTCGCCGTCATCGTCCAGATCGAACCACACCGGCTCCGCGGCACCGCGCACCAAGGCGCCCGGCTTCGGGCGCCTTGCGTCGGTACCGCGGGGGAGGCCGTCCGGAAGCGCGTCGGTCTCGGCGAACACCACGTGTTTCTCATCGAAGTTCCGTTCCTGCCAAAAGGTGATCTGGCTGGAAGACTCGAAGCTCTTGATCAGCTTCGCATCGACCGAGTATTCCGAATCATTGCCGCTCGGATAGGGAAAGAGATAGGCGCTGTTCCGCTCCCTGCCTGCAACTCCGGTCAGCACCAGCACACACCGCCGTACCGGGCGCTCCTTCCTATTTCCTCGGGCCTCATGAGGGCTTCGCCCCAGATCACGGGCTTGGTCACCGTCGATGGAAGCCCACACGGTCTTATACTGGAACGCCTCGTGGTGCACAGCGGGAACGTAGGTATTGTCGGTCGGTGGATCGTCGAATCGTCCCCACCCGAACTTCCTGCAGGCTTCCTTCAGGAGACGAAACTTCACCTTCAGAGGTGCGGTCGTCGACAACGGGCAGAGTCGCCACACCTCGTCCTCATGTTTGTACAGCCACCCGGCTCGCCGCTCTCCCACCTGCCGAGGCTTGCGTCCTCGTGCCTCGTTGTACCGCTGGTTCATGGCGGTGAGCACGTGACGCCAGCGTTCGTCCTTGTCATCCTCCGCGTCCTCTGGATTGAGCTTCACCGGAGCCCGGAAGAACAACTGCGGCCGGTTCACCGGTCCCACCTCTCCGCCGGTCAGCATGCGGAGGTAGTGGCGCAGCATGCCGCGCAGCGACGAGCCGGGGATCACCGGGTGCCCGTCCAGCCGCAGTGGCAGGTTCACGTGACCCTCCTGCTGGGTGCCGCCGATGTACAGCGGGGTCAGCGTGCGGATCTCCAGGTCGATCCAGCCGGAGCGGGTGCCGCGCACGGTGGTGTGGTGCGCCTGCAACATGCTCGCTCGGTTCGCCCCCTCGGGCCACAGCCGTGCGGCAGGCATCGGCTGTTGGGGCAACGGGACAAGTCCGTAGGGGGCGGTGGCGCGGAACTCGGTCACCGTGACTCCTCCTGTTCTGGGATGGGGCCGCTGCCGTAGCCCGCCAGGCGGTGGAAGGCCACGTGCACGGCGCCGGTTGTGGGGTCCTGCGCCCAGTACTCTCGGACGCGCAGCCAGCTGCCGTGGATTGTGTGGCGGGGCGGCTTGGTGTTCGGGGTTCGCTCGGCCTTGAAGTCCGTCCACTCGTCCCAGCGCAGCGGGTGCACCGCCTCGGAGCCGGACAACTCCTTGGCGCGCACCAGGCCCTGGTTCGGGCCGGCCGGGAGGATGTACTCCCGGCGGCGCCCTTCCGCGGCGGACTTCTCGTCTTGGTCCCTGCGCCAGCCCAGCAGAAGCAGGTGGCGGTCGCTGGGATGGAGGTATTCCTTCGCTGGCTTTGCAGTGTCCCGGGCGCTGTGCGCGTACTCGGCGCCCTCCCCGACGCGAACCTGAGCATTCCAGGTGAACACGGTCATCTCCAGTAGCCGCCAGGCGTCGTCAACCCCGGTGGGCTCGCCGGCACCTTTGGGTGGGCGGCCGCCGACGAACTCCCACTCCCACCGTTCCTCGCCTTTCCGACAGACACCGGTGAGCCTCCCGTCGCCAAACTCGGCGAGCACCCACTGGGTCGTCCCCGGGTCCAACTCCTGCAACGCGGTGCAGCGGCGCCGCTCGCCGAGCACCTCGTCCAGTGCCCGGGTGATGTCCTCGCCGTCAAGGGGGTGCACCTCCACCCCCTGCGGTCGGGTCATGTCTGTCATGCCACCGCCTCCGTGGTGTCGTTGTCCCGCTGCACCGCGTGCTCCAGCTCCGCCAGCCACCCCTCGACCTCCGCGCGCCGCTCGTGGCCCGGGTCGCGCAGCACGGCTAGCAGGTCCAGCGTGTCCGGCTCCGCGCGGTCCGGTCCGAACCGCACCAGCTGAGCATCCGTGGCCGTTACCCGGCCGTGGCCCACTCCGGTGCCACCGCCGATGGCGTCGAACGGCACGGTGTGCAGCTCCCGCACGATGAGCGCCAGCAGCGCGCACACCGCGTCGTCGGGTTCGCGCACGTCCAACACGAAGGTGGACGTGCCGCCCGCCCACGCCCGGTCGGTGAACAGTCGGCCGTCCACGGTGTCGGCGAACAGCGCGTCGATGGTGGTGCGGGTAGTGGATAGCGCCGACCCACCCTCGATGCGCGGGGCCTGGCGCAGCGTCACCCGGGAGGTCACCGGGGCACGGTCCGGGGTCTCGGTTTCGGGTTCGCTACCGAACCAGCCGGCCAACCACGGATGATGACGGGGGAGGTCGTCTCCGCGCAGGTCCTGCGCCAGGCGCCGACCGATCCGCTTGACCAGTGCGAACAGCGCGGTGTCGCCGAACATCGGCGCGTCCCGAACCGCGCCGTCCTCGGCGACGACGGGGCGCATCCGGTGGGCACGGTCCGCATCGGTGTCCCGGGCCGCACCGCGGGGCAGGTCGCCCAGCAGGATCACGCCGGGGCGCGGGGGTCCGTCCTCCCCCGCGCCAGAACCGTTGCCCAGGAAGGCCTCGGTGGGCCGCTCCCCCACCTCGAGGGTAAGGTGCAGCTCGGCGCGGCGGCGCTGGTCGGCGGGAAGCTCGGCGAGCCTGGCCTCGTAGCCCGCACGCCCCTCTTCGGCGAGCGCAGCCGTGATGGCCCCCTGGAGGCCGTCGCTGTACCCGGCGAGCGAGCCCTTCGCCTCCTCCCACCGCTCGTGCCAGGTGCGGGCGTAGTAGTCGGCCCAGCCCTGTGGGGTGCGCAGGTCGTGGCGGCGCGCGGAGAACGCCTCGGCGCGCACCGCCCCTAGCCCGCGCGCGGCGCGGGCACCCAGCCTGACACCCGGCCCCTCCTCCACCAGGCCCTCAACCGCGCGGGTAAGCAACGCAAGGAGTTCGACCTCGTCGTGGTCACCACACAACTGGAGTCGGAGAGTGACCACGAAGGATGTGCCCGCGGGCAGCACCTCCATCTGCCACAGCTTGCCGGCCTCCACCGCACCACTGCGCGGGTCGACCCGGTTTGCGGTGCGCACGGCGGGCCCCTCCGAGGTTCGGGCGCCGTCCGCGTCCCCGGCAGGTGGCAGCGTGCCCCCAGCATCGTCCACGTCCAGCACACTCATCACGGGCCGGTCCTCGGCGCGCCCCGGGGTCTCGCGCCGCTCGATCCGGCCGAACAGCCGGTTCACCCCCTGCGGGTCCTCGCCGTTCTCCCGCCCCAGTTTGTCTGCCAGGTGGTGGCGCAACAGCCCGGTCAGGGTGGTGGCACGCAGCCGCGGCGCGCCGGTCTGCGGGTCGCGGTCCACTAGTTGGTCCACGTCACCCGCCGCGGCGTGGGGCGTGGCCGGGGAGGCGGCGCCGATATGGGTGTCGGAGCGCAGCGTGAGCCGCAGCCCGACCTCCCACACCGTGTCGGGCTGGCGGATCGGGCCGGCGACGAACTCCCGCCGGATCGCGTTGTCAATCTCGGCGGTCATTGCGGCTGCTCCTTCCGGTCGTCCTGCAACCGGCGACGCCGCGCGGCCTCGGCGAGCCAGGTGCCCAGCAGCAGGCGGATCATCCAAAGGCGGTGGTCGGCGAGCCACTGTTGTGCGGTGGGGCTGATGCGCATGTTGTCTGCCGGGCGGTCCAGGTCCACGGCGGCGACAGCGTCGACGATGGCCCGCTGCGATACGAAATCCCGCCACCAGCGTTCCTGCTCCTCGGGGTCGGCGGCCTGGCCGAGCCATTCGGTCAGACGGTGCTGGACGCTGTTGTCGGCCGTGATCGTCGCCTTGCCGGTCTCCCCCTTGGCCTTGTCGGTAAACGCTTTGTGGGGGGCCGCCGCGGCCTGCTCCCCGGCAGCCACAGCCGCCAGCCTCCGCAGCACCCCCCAGTGCGGCTGCTGACCGTCCCCGCCGGGCGCCGCCTGCGCCACCACCTCCCGCAGGCGGCCCAGCAGGCTCGGCGAGGGCAGCTGCGTGGCGTGGGCGGCGAGTTCTCGGGCGCGGGCGCGCAGCGGCTCGGCCACGGCGTGCGACAGCATTCGGTGTCGCAACGCGGCCACCTCATCGCCCGGGTCCGACACGTCACCGGGGGGCTCGGTGCCGTCGGGGAGCCGCAGCCGAGCCGCGGGGCGGGTCGACTTCTGCTGCCACAGATCCGTGCCGTGTACCCGTGAGGCCGACTTGAGCAGCACGAAGCATCCGTGACCGTCCACCCGCCGCTGTCCCACGGGCTGGCTCTCCAGCTCGCGCACCTGTGCGGCGGGGATGTGCCGCCGGGCTTCCAACCGCACCACCGATCCCGCGGCGGCGGCCCAGCGGCAGGCCATGGCGCTGCGGTACATCCGGTGGTAGACCTCCACCGGTTCGGACTCCACCACCTCGCCCACCTGCTTGACCGCGCCCGCGTCGCCCAGCACCTGTTTGCACAGCGTCGCCACGGCCCCTGCAAGGCAGCCGGGGCGCGGCTCGCCATTGTGGTCCGCCACCAACGCCGGGGACAGCAGCACTAGGTCCCGCGCCTCCCCGGCCGGCCAGTTTTCGGCGGCCTCGATGCGGTCCCGCACCAGCGGGCCATCCGCGACCGGCATGATCTGGGGCCGTCCGCCGTGTGCCCGGGTGGAGCCGGTGCCCAGAACCAGCGACCCGGCCGACCGCTCCAGTACTGCCAGCACCTTCCCAGCGCGGTCCTGGAGCGCCTGCTCGGTCTCGGCGCACAGCCGCCAGCGGGCCTCGAAGACCTGTCCGGCGTCCAGCATGGTGGTCAGGAACGGCACGCCCTGTAGGGGTTCGCCGCCGCGTCCGGTGCCCAGGTACCGCTCGGTGTGCGTGGTCACCGACACCGGTGCCCGAAGGTCGCGGGGCAGGATGTAACCGCGCAGCCGCTTTCCGGGGTCAGTGTTCTCCGGGGTGATGCCTCCCGCATGCCCGCGCCGCAGGCTCAGCATGTCCACCAGCTCATAGACCTCCTGGTTCGGGATGTCCGCAACGGTGCGGTAGTGCAGGGCGGCCGGGGTGGGCACGGCGATGCTGCCGTGACCGGGCGAGGACTCCACGAAGGGCAGCGCCGGGCCGAAGCGGATCGCCTCGCCCTTCGCCACCCAGTCGTGGATCAGGTGCGCCTGGTCGGCACGGTGCAGTGCGGCGGCGAGCATGCCGCGCTGCACCCGCCCGGGGATCACCTGCTCGCTCGCCACATGTAGCGGGGTGAAGCGGTTGCGCAGCACCGCAGTCTCGGTGAGCAGCATCCGCAGTGCCAGGTAGCCGGTCGCGGTCATGACCACGCTCCTTCCGTCGTGGCCGCGATCCCGGCCAGGCGCAGGGTGTAGTGGTGCGCTGCGTCGGCGCCGGTGCCCTCGGCCTCCTCCGGGGCGGCGACGCGCACGTCGATCCGGCCCCGGCCGCGGGTGATGCGCATGCCGGCGGCGGTGGTGCCCAGCGCGGCGAGGGCGAGCAGGCGGCCGTACTCCTCCCGGTACTCCACCCCCCAGCTCAGCTCGGCCCACAGCACCAGGCCGGGGCGCAGCGCGCGGTGGGTGCGCAGCCGCCCGCTGATCGGGGTGCCGAGCTCGTCCACCTGGGTGCCGCTCTCCTCCTCGGCGTAGGCGGCGGTAACCGCGGTGGCGAGGTGGGTGCGGGCGGCTTCCCTTTGGCGCAGTTCCCCCTTGCTGTCGCTCGGATGCTCCTCCTCGCGGCGCTGCTGGGCTGCGGCCACCGCGGCGCGCACGGCGAGGGCGGGGTGGGCGTGGCCGATACGCAGTGCGCGGGTGGCCTCGTGCCCGCCGCGGGTGGTTCCCAGCAGTTCCTCGGCGGTGCGCAGCAGGTTGCGGTCCCCGTGGGCACGGATCGCGGTCACCGCGCCCTCGCGTAGCCGCGCGGCCAGCCGGTGTCGGGGGTAGTAGGGCAGGCCGTGCTCGTCGGTGACGACGTCGGTGTCGGCATCGGTTCCGCCGGCGCTTGCCCCGGTGAACTGGGCCGGGGAGGCCAGCTGCAGACGCAGGTGGGTCGGCTGGCGACTCACGGCACCTCCTCCAGGTTCACGTCCAGGTGCAGATCGATCAGTTGCAGGGCCTCGTACAGCCGCGCTCGCGCGTCTGTGTCGTCCCTGCGGTCGGCATGTTCGGGCAGCTGGTGGGGCAGTTCCAGGCTCTTGCGGCGCTGCAGCTCGGCGGCTAGGTCGTGGCCCTGTTCCAACAGCTTCATGAGGTCGCCGATCAGCCAAGAGCGGTTCTCCCGCCAGGTGGGGCCGCGCAGCGAGTGGGGACGGTCGCCCGCCACGGCGAAGTAGGTGGTGAGGAAGTCCCGGAACTCCGAGCCGAGCATCGGCTGGGCGGTGAGCGGATCGCCGGTGCCCGTGGCGCGGTGCTGGAGCCGGTCCATCACCCGCTCGGGAGTGTCGAAGTCCAGGGACCAGACCACCGCGTGGTCGTCGTCATCGCCGGTTGTGCGCATGTCCCTGCGGTGATCCTTGGCCCGTTTGGCGAGTGCTTCGCTGATCTGGTAACCGGCGATCAGCGGCGCGCCGACCGGCTGTACCGCGATACCGACCTTCATGGTGGGCACGCCGGTGACGGCACCTTGGTCGCCCACCTCCCGCTCGATGTCCCAGTCCGGGTTTGGCCCCAACTCGGTGAAGGGGTGCCGCGGATCGCCTTCGGCAACCTCCACCCGGTCCAGCCAGTCCAGCGCGAAGCGGGTGAGGCTCCAGGCGAGCCGGCCGTCGCAGATGATCGTGAGGTCATCGCCCCCGGCCACGATGGGGCGCAGTGGCACCTTGACGAAGTCCATGCCGGAGCGGTCCCTGTGTGTCGCCACGCGCAGCAGTTGGTTCGGCAAGGTACCGCGCAGCACCGGCCACGGCTCGGCATCGCTCTCCTCTTGCAGGGCGTTGGTCACCGCGCGGGTCATCGCCCGCGCCAGGCCTTCGGTCAGCGTGCGGACCTGGCCGGAGAGTTCACGCATGCGCGTGGTGAAGTCGGTTGTGCCATGCTGGGCATCGGCGTGGGCGTGCAGGGTCTTGCCGAGGTCGTTGAAGTCGAGGTGGATCACGGCCTGGCGGCTCACTTCGCCCATTTCTCGGCCGAGTTGCTCCACGTCCATGGGCAGGTCCAGGGGTATGCCACGGAACGGCGGCAGTTCCGCCAGCCAATCCTCGTTCTTCTGCTGGTGCCAGGTTCGGCCGCGTGCCCGGGCGTGCCGCACGTCTCGGGCGACCCGCTCGGGGGCGGCCTCGTCGGGCCGGTCCGGAGTTTCCCGGCCGCGGTCGGGGTCCACGGTCTCGGCGGGTCGGCCGGTCACCTCGCAGATCGCGGTGACCCCGTAGCCCAGCACGGGGGTGTGGCTGTGGTCCCGGCTCTCTGCGGCCAGCAGTCGACCAATGTCCCGCACCGCGTCGGCGAGGGTCTTCGCCTCGGTGTCGTCTGCGCCGTACCGAAGGTGCTTGACGACCGGTTGGATGCGGACCGAGGTCTCACGCAGCCTGCGGGTGTACTCCGCGGTGAACCCGCGGGCGTCCCGGGCAGCCTGCTCGCCGTGGAACGCCACCCACAGTGCGCCGCCAGTGTCGCGGATCGTCGTGCAATCGATGCCCCGCAGCAGGTCGGCGATATCGGGCTCACCTCGCACGGGCACGGTCCGCACCAGGTCACCCACCAGCGCCGACCGGCCGATCGCGTCCAGCAGGCGGCGGCCCTCGTAGACGAAGTCCTGGATGCCGCGCAGGTCCAGGCCCACTAGCACGCCGCGCTCGGCGTCGGTGGGCCCGGGGGGTTCGGGCATGGCACGCACACTCCTTCTCGCTCGCCGTCGGTTCTTACCGAGTTCTCTCGGACACGCCGCCCCGTCCTCTCGGACACGCAGATACACCCGAGATGGATCGCCCGGATCACCGCGGGAACAGCGTCGCCAGCGCGCTACCGACCTCGTCGGACAGCTCGGGACTGCCGGGATTCGCGGTACACAGCTCCGGTCGGTACATCTCCTCGTGGGCGGTCAGCTCCTCCGGCGCCTCGTCGGCGGCGATCTCCTCCGGTTCGGAGCCGCCGTACCAGGCCATCCACCGGCGCAGCTCATCGGCGCGGGTGGGGGCGCCGGCGTCGGGGCGCAGCAGGGCCAGGGTGCGTCCGGCCGGGCCGCACATCTGCTGCACGACCTTCGTGGCAGCGAACGTGGCGTGAGCCCACCTCTTGCGCGCCGTGCTGGTGTTGGTGCGCTGCTTGGGGGCGGTGAGTCCCAGTGCCCGGTCCGCCGCGGTGAGCACCACGCTGGGCCGCTGGGCGATGCTCAGCCGGCGCAGGTCCTCCGGGGCGTCGGGCAGCATGGCGGTGTCCACCCAGAGATCGCCGTCGCGCCCCCACCGCCGCAGCTGCCGCTGCGCGGCCTCGGCGGCGGTGGCGAGCAGCTCCAGGTCCAACCACGTGGCCGCGTGCGCGTTCGCGGCCTGGACCTGTTCCAGGGTCGCCCGTCGGTAGCCACGCTGGGCCCGGATGACCCGACCCCAGTCCATATGGACCTCCGGAACCCGGCCGACCTCGCCGTGTTCCCGGCAGTGGATGGTGCGGGTGTGGGCGGAGATGTAGGTGACGCAGCCACCGCGGGCCCGCCCGGCCAGGGCCAAGCCCAGGTTCATCGCCTTGGTTCCCGTGGTGATGTCGACCACCGGGGGCGGGCTGTCCGGCGGAAGCTCGTCCAACGCCCGTGCGCCCACCTCCACCGCATCGGCCACATGCCCGGTGGACACCGCCCGCGGCGCGCACTTGACGCGCGCCTCGTAGCCACGTTCGTACTGGCGACGCAGCCGGCCATCCCGGATCACGGTGCGGTCCATGGCGGTACTCGGGTGTTCCAACGCGAACAGTGCGCACCGAACCGCATCCTTGATGCCCCGCAGCTCCTGTTCGCTCTCCCTGCTGTACAGCAGCCGCATGGGGTCGGGCTGATGGGCGGCGGTGGAGGCCAGCACCCCGAGGCGGCTACCGCCGAGGGCCATGAGTACCGGTGCGCCGGTCCGCGGGTGCTGTTCGGCCGGCGGGCTGGGCTGAGGGAAGGCGGAACCGTCGGGGATCCCCTTCGCTTCGCCGCCGAAGAAGGTGGCGCTCAGTGTCGCGGCATCGGGGAAGTGCGCGTGCAGTTCCTCCGCGGCGCAGCCGAAGACCCTGCCGCCGTTCAGGTACGGATTGATCTCACGCAGCTGTGTGACCAGCGTCGGGTCCGGATCCCCGTCGTGGACCAACAACACTCCGGTCGCGGCACCGAACACGCGCTGGGCCAACGCCAGCGTCCACCCGGCGTCCTGCAGCAGGCTCTTGGCCACCGGCCTGACCTGGGGGCCATTCGACGTCTTGTGCTCCACACACACCACCCGGTGCCCGCGTCGTAGCACGGCGTCGAACTCGCCGGTGAACCGCAGCTGTCCAGTGTCAGGGTCGGGGAACGGGTCTTTCACCTTCACATTGCGGTGGAACTCCCACCCCTGCCCGGCGACCAGCCCGGCCAGCCACTGTTGGCACCTGCCCTCCGCCGGGTTGGCGGGCGTGCGGCCTTCCTCGTGGGTGATCGTCACGCCGTGCAGTGCGGCGGTCGCCGCCAGCTCCAGCCCACCGCCGACCGCGTCCCGGCGGTCCCCGTCGGTGTACCACAGCGTGTCGGTGGAGACGTCCAGGTAGCTGCGCCAGTCGTGACGGTCGGGGAACTCCTCGCAGTGCGCCAGTGCGGCCTCAATGGCCATCACCTTGGTGCCGCCGGTGAAGCACAGCCGCCAGGCTGGCCCCGCGTCTCCTGCTGAAAGCGCCGAATGCCAGCACCGACGGCTTGGAAGTCGGAGACCTGCGCGCCCAGGTCGCGCAGCTCCACGTCCGAGATGCCGCCGTGCTCCCGGGCGGCAGCCCTGATGCGTACGGCCCGCCACCGGGTGTCGGAGCTGTGCGCAAGCACCAGCTTCCGCGGCCGGAACTCCAGTGCGGCGTGCAGCGGCGGCAGCGGACTGGTACCGACCAGCGCCAGTAGGGTCTCGGGGACGGTGGGGGTGGAGACCTCGGACATGGATGCCTTTCGACGGTGCGAAGACCGCTGGAGGGTTCATTTCTATCGTGTCGAAGCCGCCCGATGTAGGGGGTTTCAGGAAATCGTGCCGCCGTCTGCCGCGATCCGGCTGAATGCCCGGCACCCCACCACCGTGCCCTCCTCCGACCGCACCAGGTCGGTGGGTACCAGCAGATCGCCGCGCTCCGGATGTGCTACGGCGACGGCGTAGGACACGATGAAGCTCACCCCGGGTGCCGGGGCGGGCAGCTCGACGCGGCCACGGTGCTCCACCACCACGGGCACGCCCGCCACCTCCCCCTCGTCGTCACGGCGCACGGGCAGGCGCACCGGTAGCTCCGCGGGCGGGCAGCGCAGCACCACGTGACCGTCGTCGGCGTACACGGTCACCGGGTGGGGGGTCAGGTTCACCAGGGCCACGTCGTCCATCCTCTCGGGAGCACCGGTCACGAGCTGCGCACCGTTCTCTCACACCCTGCCGCGTCCGAGAGGGGTCGGGGAAGGCTGTTGAGGGGGAGGTCGGATCATGCGCAGCGTTATCCGCCAGGTGCTCCACCGGCCGAGCCGCCGGTCCCGGCGCGTCTACCCACCCGCGGCCCCGACCAACCGCGAGCTCACCTGCCACCTGTCCGACCTGGTCGCCACTACCGGCGACAGGCCTAGCCGACGACCGCTGAATCCCGGTTGTCGAGCATGCCCGGGTTTGCCTAGCGGTGTCGGCCACGCGCGCCACCTGAGGACGGCGGCATGCCGATCGGCGTGGGTGTGCCCGGTACAACTCCAAACCTTCTCGTATCGCGCTTTCCCGTATGCCGGGGAAGGGCCTCGGCCCCGTACAACCGAGGGGAGAAGGTTCGTGGATACGTGCCACTTCACAACAGTACTGTCCGCGCTGGCGGCGTGGGCGCACGCCAGGGTAGCCTGATGCGCTCGGGCGAGGGGCCACCGGTGGGCGACGAGGGCACCGTGCTGGATCTCATTGGCAACGCCGGTTATCTGGGCACCGAATGGGTGGTGATTCCCGCCGAACGGTTCGATGAGGCGTTATTCCAGCTGAGCACCCGGGTGGCGGGGGACATTGTGCAGAAGTTCGTCAACTACCGCGTTGAGCTCGTCGTTCTGGGCGACATCTCCCGATATAGGGGGCACATCTCGGCGTTGCGAGACTTCGTTGCCGAGTGCAACGCGGGCGGCCAGATGTGGTTCCTCGCAGATATGGAGCAGCTGCGCCACCGGCTGCGCGGTTAGGCTCGATCCGGCGGGCCGGGCAGGCAACCGCCCCGGGGCGTCGCACACAGCACCCGTATCCGGGCGGCCAGCCCCCGCGACGCCCATGCCGGGGCCGACCCCGACCGGGATGGTCGGGCCGGCCCCGCAGGTTGCTTCCCGGACGCCGGGTGGCGTGGCTCAGGTGAGGTCGAACCGGTCCAGGTTCATCACCTTGTCCCACGCGGCGACGAAGTCCCGCACGAACTTCTCCTTGGCGTCGTCGGCCGCGTAGACCTCCGCGACCGCGCGCAGCTCGGAGTTGGAGCCGAAGACCAGGTCGGCGCGGCTGCCGGTCCACAGCAGCTCACCGGTTGCCTCACTGCGGCATTCGAAGGTCTCGGAGGTGTTGTCGGCTGGCTTCCACGTGCTGTCCAGGTCGAGCAGGTTCACGAAGAAGTCGTTGGTGAGCGTGCCCGGACGGTTGGTCAACACGCCCATCGCCGAGTCCTGGAAATTCGCCCCCAGGACGCGCAGCCCGCCGATGAGGACCGTCATCTCCGGGGCGGTTAGCGTGAGCAGGTTCGCCCGGTCGATGAGATGGTACTCGGCCGGAAGGTGGCTGTTCTTGCCGCGGTAGTTCCGGAAGCCGTCCGCGACCGGCTCCAGGTGCGAGAAGGACTCGACGTCGGTCAGCTCCTGCGTGGTGTCGCCACGGCCGGGAGTGAACGGAACCTCGATGTCGTGTCCGGCGGCCTTGGCGGCCTCCTCGACTCCCACGCAGCCGGCCAGTACCACGAGGTCGGCGAAGGACACCCGGACGTTGCCGGTCTGGGCTGCGTTGAAGGACTCCTGGATCCCCTCCAGGGTGCGCAGCACGACGGCGAGCTTCTCGGGTTCGTTGACCTCCCAGCTGGCCTGTGGCTCCAGGCGGATCCGGCCACCGTTGGCACCACCGCGCTTGTCACTGCCGCGGAAGGTGGAGGCGGCTGCCCACGCGGTGGAGACCAGCTGTGCGACGGTCAGTCCGGACTCGCGGATCCGCGACTTCAGGTCCGCGATCTCCGCGGCGCCGACGATGTCGTGCTCCGGGGCGGGGATCGGGTCCTGCCACAGCAGCTCCTCGGAAGGAACCTCCGGGCCGAGGTAGCGCACGGTCGGGCCCATGTCGCGGTGGGTCAGCTTGAACCACGCACGGGCGAAGGCGTCGGCGAACTCCTCCGGGTTGTCCTTGAACCGGCGTGCGATCGGCTCGTAGATCGGGTCGACCTTGAGCGACAGGTCGGTGGTGAGCATCGTCGGAGCGTGCTTCTTCGACGGGTCGTGCGCGTCAGGCACGGTGCCCTCACCTGCACCGTCCTTCGGCTTCCACTGCCAGCCGCCGCCGGGTCCCTGGTACAGCTCCCACTCGTAGCCGAAGAGGTTCTCGAAGAAGCCGTTGCTCCACCGAGTCGGGGTAGAGGTCCAGGTGACCTCCAGCCCGCTGGTGATGGTGTCGGCGCCCTTACCGGTGCCGTAGGTGTTGGTCCAGCCCAGCCCCTGCTCCTCCAGCGGGGCGGCCTCCGGGTCGGCCTTCAGGTAGGAGTCGGGCGCCGCGCCGTGGGTCTTGCCGAAGGTGTGCCCACCGGCGATCAGCGCGACGGTCTCCTCGTCGTTCATCGCCATCCGACCGAAGGTCATGCGGATGTCGTGGGCGGCGGCAGCGGGGTCCGGCCGCCCCTCCGGGCCCTCGGGGTTCACGTAGATGAGGCCCATGTGGGTCGCGCCCAGGGAGCTCTCCATCTCCCGGTCCTCGTTGAGGATGCGCTTATCACTGCCGAGCCAGGTGGTTTCCGAGCCCCAGTACACGTCGTCCTCGGGCTCCCAGACGTCCTCGCGGCCGCCGGCGAAGCCGAAGGTCTTGAAGCCCATCGTCTCCAGGGCCACGTTTCCGGCGAGGATCATCAGGTCGGCCCAGGACAGCTTGCGGCCGTACTTCTGCTTGACGGGCCACAGCAGTCGGCGGGCCTTGTCGAGGTTGACGTTGTCGGGCCAGCTGTTGAGGGGGGCGAAGCGCTGCTGGCCGGCGCTGCCGCCACCGCGGCCGTCGCTGACGCGGTAGGTGCCGGCACTGTGCCAGGCCATCCGGATGATCAGCGGACCGTAGTGTCCGAAGTCGGCCGGCCACCAGTCCTGGGAGGTGGTCAGCACCTCGGCGATGTCCTGCTTGACGGCGGCGAGGTCGAGCTTCTGGAACTCCTCGGCGTAGTTGAAGTCCTCGCCCATCGGATCGGACTCGGAGGGGTTCTTGGCCAGAATCTTGAGGTTGAGACGGTGCGGCCACCAGTAACGGTTGGCCTCGCCCTGGGTGGGGTGTGGGAGCTGCTCGCCGTGGACGACGGGGCAGCCGCCCGAGTTCTCCGCCGTGGCGGCCTCGTGACTGTCAGACATGGACATCCTTTTCGAACAGGGAGAACGTGCGAATCAGTTACGTTGTGCGGTGGAACAGTCGGGGCACAGGCCCCAGTAGACGACCTCGGCCTCGTCGATCGTGAAGCCGTGATCATCGGACGCGGTCAGACACGGGGCATGCCCCACGGCGCAGTCGATGTCGGCGATGGCTTCGCACGATCGACACACGACGTGATGATGGTTGTCTCCGACTCGCGTCTCGTAGCGGGCGACGGATCCCTGCGGTTGGATGCGCCGCACCAGCCCCGCATTGGTGAGTGCCTTCAGCACGTCGTAGACGGCCTGGTGGGACACCGCGCCGAGACTCTCCCGCACGACCCCGAAGATGGACTCCGTGTCGGCGTGCGGATGGTCGTGCACGGCGGACAGCACCGCGATCCGTGGGCTGGTCACCCGCAGCTCGGCCTCGCGAAGCATGCGCTCGTAGTCCGAGGACGTTGGCATGTCTCCAGACTGACTCATTTTCTTGAGTAAGTCAAAATAATGGATGAATCAATGCGCGTGGTTCGTCCCACGTCCAACGGCACACCACCACGTCGCGAAACCCCACACACGTCGGTGCTTCCGGCCGGACCCCGGCCGTCCCAGCCCGCGGGATCCGGCGATACGATCCCCGAAATCCGTGGCGGCCGCGGCTGCCCGATGGAACGGAGGACCGCCATGTCGGACACCCCTCGCACGGTCCTGGTCGCCAACCGGGGCGAGATCGCGCTCCGGGTGTTCCGTGCGGCACAGACCCTCGGTATGACCACGGTCGGGGTTCACTCCCAGGACGATGTCCACGCCCCACACACCCGCCGCTGCGATCAGCTCGTCCCCCTTTCGGGGACCGGCCCCTCCGCATACCTGGATCCCACCGCCATCGTGCGGGCCGCACACGACACCGGCGCGCACGCCGTCCACCCCGGCTACGGTTTCCTGTCCGAAAGCCCCGAACTGGCCGAGTCCTGCCGGGAGGCTGGCCTCACCTTCATCGGTCCCGACAGCGAGACCCTACGTCGATTCGGGAACAAGGCGCAGGCCCGGGCGCTGGCGCGCGAGTACGGGATCCCCGTTCTTCCCGGAACCGAGGGCCCCACCACGCTGGAACAGATACGTGCGTTCGTCGACGCGCAGACGCACCCCGGCTGTCCTCCCCCAGCTGTGGCGATCAAGGCCCTGACCGGTGGTGGGGGCCGGGGCGTCCGGGTAGTGACCACCCCCGAGCGCCTCGCCCACGCCGTCGACGAAGCCCGAGCAGAGGCCGAGGCCGCGTTCGGCACCGATGAACTGTATGTGGAACAGGTGCTGCCCCGTGCCCGACATGTCGAGGTGCAGGTTGTGGGGGACGGCACGGGCGCGGCAAGCCACCTCTGGGACCGGGACTGTAGCGTGCAGCGCCGCAGCCAAAAACTCATCGAGGTGGCGCCAAGCACCGTCCTACCCGCACCGGCCCGCACCCGGATGCTGACGGCGGCGGTCCGCCTCGCCTCAGGCGTGCGGCTGTGCGGCGTGGCAACCGTGGAATTCCTGGCCCTGCCCGACGGCAGTTTCCACTTCCTGGAGGTCAACCCCCGGCTCCAGGTCGAGCACACCGTGACGGAGCAGATCCTGGGACTGGACCTGGTCAGCGCCCAACTCCAGCTCGCCGCGGGTGCGGGCCTGGCCGAGGTGGGGCTGTCCCAGCAGCAGATCGGTGAACCGGCCGGATGCGCGATCCAGATCCGAGTCAACGCCGAAAGCGCCGACGCAACCGGCACCATCCACCCAGCCTCCGGAACGCTGACCCGCTTCGAACCGGCCACAGGCGCGGGCATCCGCGTCGACGCCGCCGCACACACCGGCATGCGACTCAACCCGCGCTTCGACTCCCTGCTGGCAAAAATCGTCGTGCATGACCGCCACGGCCACACCAACGCACATCGGCTCGCACGCCAGGCCCTGGCCGAAACCCACATCGACGGTGTCGACACCAATCTGGCCTTCCAGTCCGTGGTCCTCGACAGCGTCGAACTCGGTGCCTGCGACACCTCCTGGGTGGACCGGAACAGCACACAGCTGTGGGAACACGCCGGGACCATCCAACGGCGCGGCCTCGAACACCCCAATGGCTCGGCAGAACCAAGTTCGCCCGCATCCCCCGGGCCGCACCGCACCGAGCCCAGCAGCGCCACGAGCGCCCCGCAAGACCAGGACGGCGAACGGCAGTTTCAGCGCGCCCCCACCGCCGGCGCGGTCGCCTCCATCGAAGTTTCCCCCGGGCAGACGGTCGCCACGGGCACGGTCCTGGCTCTCGTGGAGGCCATGAAGATGCAGCACCCACTCCCGGCTACCTGCGCGGGCCGGGTCGCGGAGATCCTGGTCCACCAGGGCGCCGTGGTGGACCAGGGAACCCCTGTGGTCGTACTCGATGGACACAGCAACAACGAGGACATCGACGACGCCACAGCCGACGACGTCGACCCCGACCACGTTCGCACAGACCTGGCGAACCTGCGCGAACGTAAGGCCAAGATCCACGACGACTCCCGCCCCGAGGCCGTGGCCAAACGCCACACCCGTGGGATGCGTACCGCGCGGGAGAACATCGCCGACCTGACCGACGGCGGATTGATGGTCGAGTATGGCGGGCTTGCGGTAGCGGCGCAGCGTACGCGCCGCGAGCCCGCCGACCTGGAGGAACGCACCCCGGCGGACGGCATCGTCACCGGCCTGGGGCGCGTCAACGGGGCACAGTTCCCTCCGGAGCGGGCCACCTGCGCGATCCTCGCCTACGACTACACCGTCCTGGCGGGCACCCAGGGCTACTACAGCCATGCCAAGACCGATCGAATCCTGGGCGTGGCCCGGGACCGCCGCCATCCGGTGGTGCTGTTCGCCGAAGGTGGGGGTGGACGCCCGGGCGATACCGACGCCCCCCTGGTGGGCGGACTGAACTACGCCACCTTCACCCGGATGGGCGCGCTGAGTGGAGTGGTGCCGACCGTCGGGATCGCGGCCGGACGCTGCTTCGCCGGAAACGCCGCACTCCTGGGAACCTGCGACGTCGTGATCGCCACCCAGGACGCCACCATCGGGATGGCGGGGCCGGCGATGATCGAGGCCGGCGGGCTCGGCACGTTCACCGCCGACCACATCGGCCCGATCGACACCCAGACCCGCAACGGAGTGGTCGATGTGGCGGTCACCGACGAGGCCGAAGCGGTGGCGACCGCGAAGACGTACCTGGCCTACTTCCAGGGTCCGCTGACCGAATACGAGACACCGGACCAGCGACGGTTGCGGCACGTGGTCCCGGAGAACCGTAAACGCAGCTACGCCATCGACACCGTCCTGGAGGTTCTGTTCGACACCGACTCGGTCCTGGAACTGCGGGCGGGGTTCGGCCGATGTGTACGCACGGCCCTGGCACGTATCGAAGGCAACCCGGTCGGGGTGATCGCCAACGATCCGGCGGTCCTGGGTGGGGCGATCGACGCCGACGGCGCGGACAAGATGGCACGGTTCCTCCAGCTGTGCGACACCTTCGCCCTGCCGGTGGTGTCCCTGTGTGACACACCGGGCTTCATGGTCGGCCCCGAGGTGGAGGAGACGGCCACGGTGCGCCACTTCTCGCGGTTGTTCGTGCGCGGCGGCCACCTGAGCGTTCCCATGGTCACGGTTGTGCTGCGCAAGGCCTACGGTCTGGGAGCCATGGCCATGGCCTGCGGCGGCTTCCACAACACGGTGCTCACCCTCGCCTGGCCCACCGGAGAATTCGGGGGCATGGGCCTGGAGGGGGCAGTGCGCCTCGCCTTCCGGGACGAGCTGGCACGGATCGAGGACCCGGAGGAACGCCGTCAGGCGTTCGACACCATGGTCGCCCACGCCTACGAGCAGGGCAGCGCGGTGAACACCGCGGCGCACCTGGAGATTGACGAGGTCATCGACCCGGAACAAACCCGCGGAGCGATCACCGCCGCATTGCTGGGCCCGGGCGGGCCACCACGGGCGGGCTGGGTGAACTCCCGGCGGGGCGCCGGGGTGGACACCTGGTGACCGACGTTTCTCCCGTGCGTCAGCCCGCCGGGTGCACCTGGACGATGGGGCCGTCCGTGACCCCAGGGTCGAGGGTCATCATCGGCACATACTCTGCGGGCCGATACTCGTAGACAACGGTGCGCAGCGTGTTCAGGTACCGGCCGATCAGCGCGGCCAACGCGGTCGGCCCGTGATAGGCGAGGTGAACCTCCGCCGGCCCGTTCTCGTCCCCGTGCTGGGTAGCGATCGCCTTCAGTCGATTCGCCACCGTCCAGCTCAGGCGGCCCGCCTCGCGTGGATCGAATTGTTCCAGGGGGTCCAACGAGATCCGTACCGCGTGGGTGAAAGGCGGATCGGCCTCGCGGAGCAGGGGCGGGAACGGGGACTGGTCCGGGTTCGGCGCCATGGTCACGAAGACGGCCATCCGCGCCCGGGAGCCTGCCCTGCTGTCGACCGTTTCCGGAACCTCCGCACACACAATGTCGTGGTCATGCGGGTCATCCACTGCCGCCTCGGAACTCCAGATGTGTTGGCGCGGCCCTACGAGCTCCATCCGCCCGATCAGCGTTTCCGGTAGCGCCGCCCCGATGGCAAGGGACACCGACAGGTGTATGCCGCCGCTCAGGCGCACAGTGGTCGCACCCGTCCGCGCCACGGCAGCACTCGTGCGTGGCAGGGTCCGCTGGAGGCGCTCCAGTGCGGCCCGTGGCGGGACTTTCCGTTGCGATTCCGGTGGCTGAAGGTGGATGTGCAGATCCTGCCTATAGGCTTCCGCCAGCACCTGTTCTTCCCGGGTCTGCACGGCGATGGTGAACAGCCGTTCATTGGAGCCTTCGGACTCCGGCACTGGGGGCTCCAGCTGCCGGATGCGGTGCTTGAGGAGTTGGTCCACCATCGTCAGCTGTTGGTCGCCGGACCACGCGTTGTACTGCATGTAGTTCCGCAACACGCCCTGCTCCAGGCCCAGCAGGCGGTCCGGCGCGGCGAGGTCCATCGCTTCCCCGTCCGGGGCCACAGCGTTGGCGACGGCGAAGCCGAAGTTGGGGTTACCGGCCAGCTGCCGAAGTCGCGGAAGCTCCTGCTCCCGGACCGTCGTACTGTGCTCGATGTCGGCGGTAACGATGAGTACGGCACCGGACAAGCCGTTGGTCAGGGCCTGCTCCAGATGTGTCGTGAACGGTCCCGGCGGCAGGTTGACCGTGTCCAGCCACGCCAGGAGCCCGGCACTGCGCAGCAGCCAGGTGATCTCTTCGGCCACACTCCTGCCGTCGGAATGCCGGTAGGAGATGAAGATGGGACCGATGCGGTCGACCACGCCCGACGACGGCGGGCCAGGGCCGACCTGCGGGTCGTGGGGGGTGGTGTCCGGGTTGTCGGTGGGGGTACTCACGTGCGCAGCTCCCGGGAGGGGTGGTCGTGCGGTGCGGCTGAGCGCGTTGCCGGCTCCCACAGGACATTGGGGCCGAGGGGAGGCCACGGGCTCTAGTCCATCAAGGCTGGGCCGTCCGCTGGGGGGTCGTTATTTCCGGACGCGAGGAGTGCTGGGAAAAGGCTCGTAGGATCCGTTATCCGAGTCGAAGGTGAAGGCGGTCCAGCTGTTGTGATTCGCTGTGGCCAGGCGTGCCCCGAGCGCCACCGCGATCGCGACAGGCCCGCTCAGGAAGATCGCGCGCTGTTCGGTGTGGGCTCCCTCCGGCAGGCTGGCCTGCCGCCAGGCATCGCAGATCGTGTCCACGATGCCGGAGAAGGTCTCCTGGTTCTCGGGTAACCACCCCGTCGTCGTTCGGACCAGCACCAACGATCCGAAATCGTACTGCCGGCAGGCCTCCATGACTGGCTCAACGAACTCTTCACCCCGGTTCTGGAGATCCAAGGCGAGGGCCACCCGCCGCGGATCGGCGCCGTCGATCGTGCGCGGCTGCTTGTCCGCCTCCAACGGCAGATCCGAAGGCGCGGCAGCCCCGTGCTGCGGCACACGCAGGGGGACCGCGGGGAAGACGGGGTTCTGGTGATCGCTCGCTTTAACGGAGTGCACCATCACCTCGCGACTATGGGTATATCCCAGCCGTGCTCCGGCCCGGAACCCGGCGTGCAGCGGCATGATCGGCATCAGCTCGACTCGACTGGCTCCCGGACTCAGGTTCTCCATAACCTGTTTCAGGGCGCGTGTATGGCTGACCAGCTGATCGACCAGCAATAGTGCTGTGCGCCGATCCTCCGGGAACACGATTTTTGTCACCGCGACCAACACACATTTTTTGCGCCCGAATTCTCTCGCGTTGGATTCCCGCTGGTCGCCCTCGCCGCTGTCTCGCCATGGATTTGCAACCTGCATCACGACCCCCACGGGCTGGCTGCTCCGGAAACGCCCCCGCAGCCACCAACCCCACAGCCCCACACCGATCCCAGCGGCGAGCAGGGCCAGGGACCACCACCCCCACAACGGATCGCCCGTGACGAACGACTGCACCGCCTCGACCGCGAAGGCGACCGTGAACGCTCCGCCTGTGCCGATCCACAGGTCACCTCGAGTGAAAAGCTCCTTCAGTCCCGCATCGGAGGACGATGATCTACCGGACGGGACAACCTCCACTTTCGGAAATGGATTCTCGCTGGAAACGGTCACCACCACCATTCACTCAGGCGCCAGCACGGTGTCGCCGGGATGCACAGGCTGGGCAGGCGCCCACTGTAGCGCGTATATCCCAAATTCTCGCCAGAAATACGAACAGGGACGCCCGAGGCACTCGGGACCAACACAAGCAATCCCGGAACGCCCGGTGAGCGGGCCATACCGCGATTCGGCCCGCTCCCGGAACCGCGTGCGGTGTGGCCGGGCATGGGCATTCTCGCGGCGGGGGTGGTTATCCCGTAGCCCCTCTGATGCAACCTGCGGCCGAACGGAGGATCCGGTCCCTCCGTTCCATCTCTGGGCAGGTTTTACCCTCCCACCCCGGAGCACCACCGACACCGACGCCTGCCCACATGGCGCACGGGTGCTGCCACCTCGATGACCTGGCCATCGGAGACTCGCTGCCCTGCGGTGCTGCTCGCGCTGCGTTCCGTCTACCTGTACGCGATGCTCACCTGCCGCCGGATCGTCCAGTGGGGCACCCGGGAAGACATCGACATGCCGGTCAGCCCGAATCGATGCCGCCGAGACGACAGCCGTCCGACCCCGGCCCACGACGGACGATGTCCGTGCGTGCGGGATGCGTGCAACACGGACGCCGCCGCACCCCGCGACGTCGCCGCCACGCCTACACCCCTGTTCACTTCTCTCATGCCTCTGAGAGAAATTCTTTGCTGGCGAGCATAGACATTGGGCCCTGAACCCACTAGCATTCAAAACGTAGCCGGATGAGAGCGCAGCTCAGCGGCCCACATGCACAGTGCGGCGGGCCGTGTCGTCCGGGCCAGCAAACGCTGCGCGGGGCTGGTGGTGAACCGGTCACGTGCAGAGCGTGGCTACCCAGGAGCCGACCCTCGGGTCGAGGTTCGGAACAGCGGTGGCCACGAGGCAGACAGTGGCGCGAGTGAAAGGAGTTGGGCCAGACCTCATCGGAGTGCCCGTCGGCCACGGAAGTGCGCGGAGCCCCACGGGCAGCACGCTGCCACTACGAAGGAGGTGGTCTTCGGTTACGCATTCGCTGAACCATGCATCCACACCTCGTCAGGGGTGCTTGTAGACGCAGTGGACCGGTGACACACCGGTAGACAGATACGAAGTCAGCCCAATTCCAGGACCTCGGCGGCCCCGCCGGGGTCCTCGATCCGTGGAAGGTGTAGTGGACTCAGAACCACAGAGCATTGACAGCAAGTTCGAGGACGAGGACTATCCGGCCTACAGCATGGGTCGTGCGGCAGAAATGCTCGGCACGACCCCGAATTTTCTTCGGAGTCTGGACAAGGCGGAGCTGATCGTTCCCCTGCGGTCAGCGGGTGGACACCGCCGCTACTCCCGCTATCAACTCCGCATCGCCGCGCGGGTGCGGGAACTCGTCGACTCCGGGACCCCTCTGGAAGCTGCCTGCCGCATCATTGTCCTCGAAGACCAGCTGGACGAAGCCCAGCGCATCAATGAGGAACTCCGCGGGGAGCGCGACGCCGAGTAGCCGGCTACACCCCCCGGCTCACCCCTGGGCAATGCCGGACACCCCGCCACCTGCGATCGCCTCCCCCGAACCGCGAGGCGCGGCCATCGATCTGGCGAACCGGTCAGTGGCCTGCCCGCGCTCCACGCATCCGACCTGCGCCGAGGCACGGTCTCACGAAGGTGAGCCTTGGGTCTGTCTCGGAGGGGCCGCCCCGCCGGGCTGCCGACTGTGATCCGGCACCCCGGCGAAAGCGTGGACCGTGCGGGAGAGCCCCAACCCGCCCACGCTGGTGCACTGCGGGTGCTATGCGGTGCTTCCCATCGGGTTGCGCCGCGAACGTCCCGACCGGCCGCGCCGTGGGCGGGAGTTGCCGTTGCCGCTGCGGGTGGAACGCTGCTCGCTGACGGAGGCGATGGTGACCGGCGTACCCGATGGCTCCTGCGCACCGGTGATCCGGTTCAGCTCGGTCCGGTCGGCTCCGACGTGACTCACCTCTGGGGTAACCCCGGCGGTGTCCAGGAGGCGGCCCATCTGCCGGCTCTGATTGGGCTGGACCAGGGTGACCACCCGCCCGGAGGCCCCGGCCCGTGCGGTGCGTCCGCCCCGGTGTAGGTAGTCCTTGTGATCCTGGGGTGGGTCGACGTTGACCACGAGATCCAGATTGGCGATGTCGATGCCACGCGCCGCGACGTTGGTGGCCACCAGGGTGTTCACGTGTCCACTCTTGAACTGGTCCAATGTGCGTGTGCGCTGCGGCTGGGTCTTTCCACCGTGCAGGGCCGCCGCCCGAACTCCGCTCTGCAAGAGGTGCCGGGTCAGGTTGTCGACCGCGTGCTTGGTGTCCAGGAACATGATCACTCGGCCGTCGCGGGCCGCGATCTCCGTGGTTGTGGTGCGCTTGTCGTCCGCACGCACGTGCACGAGATGATGCTCCATCGCCGTGACCGAACCGGCCGAGGGGTCCACGGAATGGACCACCGGGTCACGGAGGTAGCGTCGCACCAGGCGGTCGACGTTGCGGTCCAGAGTGGCCGAGAACAGCATACGCTGCCCGTCGGGCTGGGTCTGGTCGAGCAGATGGGTGACCTGCGGCATGAAACCCATGTCGGTCATCTGGTCGGCCTCGTCCAGGACCGCGATCTCCACCTGGTCCAGGTGGCAGTCGCCCCGCTCCAGGAGGTCGGTGAGACGTCCGGGCGTTGCGACGACGACTTCGGCGCCCCGACGTACCGCGCTGGCCTGGCGGCCGATCGACATGCCGCCAACTACGGTGGCCATCCGCAGCTGTACCGCCCGGGCGTAGGGCGTGAGAGCCTCGGTGACCTGCTGCGCCAGCTCCCGGGTGGGGACCAGGACGATGGACAGCGGCTCCCGTGCGGCCGCAGTTCGGCCCACGAGACGGCTGAGCATGGCCAGCCCGAACGCGAGGGTCTTTCCGGATCCGGTGCGGCCCCGGCCCAGGACATCCCGTCCCGCCAGCGCGTTGGGAAGCGTCGCGGCCTGGATCGGGAACGGCGTTTCCATTCCGAGGCTGACCAGTTGCTTCCGCAGCGCGGCCGGGAGCTCCATGTCGGCGAAACTCTCGACAGCCGGTAGTGGCGGGGTCTCGGTTACCGGAAGCGCGAATTCGGTGCTCGGTCGCGCGGAGGTCCGGCCACGGTCGGACCGGGCGCCGGAGGTCGCCCCCGGGGTCCGCGAACGAGACCTGGATCCGGGGCCCGCGGAACGAGCAGAGCTGGAACGATTACGATTACTAGCGGCTCGATTCACGAACGGCCTTTCTTTGAAACTTACGGACACGACCCACCCAAAAAATTCACCAAACAGGGGGAGTCAGCACAAAAGCGCGGGTGGGTACGTTCCGACTACCAAAGACATCCCGGCCGCGGGGCAAGCGCCCCGACACTCTTCTTCGACGCCAGATCCAGATCATTCCGGACAGCGGTGCGAATACCGCGCACGAGTCACGTGCCGAGTTCTACGGAAATACCCTAAACAGCGAACAAGCTGTGGCCCGCACCCACAGGTGCGGGCCACAGCTTGTCAGAATCGTCAGTGTCAGACAGTGACGATGTTCTCAGCTTGCAGGCCCTTCTGGCCCTGCGTCACATCAAAGTGCACCTTCTGGCCTTCGAACAGCTCACGGAACCCGGTAGCATTGATGTTCGAGAAGTGAGCGAAGACGTCAGCTCCGCCGTCCTCCTGCTCGATGAAGCCGAATCCCTTGTCCGAGTTGAACCATTTCACGGTGCCAGCAGCCAAAACACTATCTCCTTCAGGACGGTACCCGGAGAACACACTGCGCGAACTCCGGAGCTGCCGTAATGATTACCCCGTCCGGAAGAACCGAAATACACAAAGCGCTCTTCAGTGAGAGCACCTGAAGTCTTTGGGAACCACAACTGCAACTGCTTGCCAGCGTAGCACGCCAACGAACGCTGTCAACGCAATCACCACCCGAAGCCGTGTCACCACACAAACTCTTCACACTTTCCTTATCAATATCTGATGTGGCCGCATCAGGTTTTTTATGCTCCCGGGAGCGTCTGGCCACGGTTCCACCGGGGCGGGCACACCCCCACCCCACGTGCTCCGGGCCGGTGGCCACGGGGCTACGCGTGGTCAGCGGGCCAAAGCACGGCATCCCTGTGCCCCGGACGGGACCCTGGCACGCTCCCCTGCCGAACCGAACCTCGCTTCCCGAAACTGGTGACGAACACCACGGCCGCGGCGGCCGCAGCGCTGCTCCACCACTGTCGGCACGGTGGCAGTGCGACCATGCCGCGCGACGACCGGCGGCGAGGCATCCTGCCCCGGAGTGGTCATCCCGGTTACCGTGAAGATCTCGGCCAGCACCCGAAGCGCGGGGAAGTATGGACGCACACGAACTGCCGGCCATCGCCACCGTGCTCGCCATCGCGGCGGGCGTGGGAATGGTGGCGACCTGGCTCCGTCAGCCACTGATCGTCGCGTTTATCGGCGTGGGCATCGTGGCCGGGCCCGTGGGAGCCGGCTGGGTTGAGGCCGGCGGCGTTATCGAGCTCCTCGCCGAATTCGGTATCGCGATCCTGCTATTTCTGGTGGGCCTTCGGCTGGATGTCCATCTGATTCGCAGCACGGGGCCGGTCGCGTTGGCCACGGGCCTGGGCCAGGTCCTGTTCACCTCGGCGATCGGGTACCTGATCGCCATCGCCCTGGGGATGGACACCGTCACCGCGATCTACGTTGCGGTCGCGCTCACGTTCTCGTCCACGATCATTATCGTGAAGCTGTTGTCCGATAAGCGGGAGCTGGAACAGCTCCACGGACGTATCGCGGTGGGATTCCTCATCGTTCAGGACATCGTCGTGGTGCTCGTCATGATCGGCCTGACGGCTTTCGGACAGCCCACCGAGGGTGCCCTGCCCCGTGACATCGCGACGGTGTTGGCTAAAGGCGTGGCGCTGCTCGCCGGTATCGGCCTGCTGATGCGTTACGCATTACCGTGGCTCATCCGCCACATCGCCCGTTCCCAAGAGCTGTTGGTGCTGTTCGGGGTGGCCTACGCCGTTGCGGTGGCCGCGTTCAGCGACTGGATGGGCTTCAGTTCCGAGGTCGGGGCTTTCCTTGCGGGTATCTCACTGGCCACCACCAGCTACCGGGACGCTCTCGGGGCACGCCTGGTCAGCCTGCGCGACTTCCTACTGCTGTTCTTCTTCCTCCAGCTGGGCGCGCAACTGGAGTTCACCGACGCCGCCCAGCAGATCACCGAGGCCCTGATCTTCTCGGTGTTCGTACTCGTCGGGAATCCACTGATCGTCATCGTGATCATGGCTCTGATGCGCTACCCGGTGCGCGTCGGCTTCCTGGCGGGACTTACCGTGGCCCAGATCTCGGAGTTCTCGCTCATCCTCGCCGCTCTCGGACTCAGCCTGGGGCATATCACCAACGCGACGGTCAGCCTGATCACTGTGGTGGGCCTCATCACCATCGGCACCTCCACCTACCTGATCCTGTACTCCCACCAGATCTATACCTGGATCCGGCCCTGGCTCGCCCGCGTGGAGCGGTCCGGCCCACTGAAGTCGGACTCGGCAGATCCCGAACAGCCCGTCGATGTCATCGTCTACGGTCTGGGTCGGTTCGGTGGACACCTGGTTGACCGGCTTGGCTCCGCGGGCTATCGAATCCTGGCCGTGGACTTCGACCCGCACAGTGTCGCGGAGAACGACCGGGAGAACGTCACCGCTGTGTTCGGTAGCGCCGAGGACGAGAACTTCCTGGAAACACTGCCGCTGTCCCAGGCACACTGCGTGATCAGCACAGTTCCGTTCCTGGAAACCAACAACACCCTGCTTCATGCCCTCCGGCACCACGACTATCAGGGCGCCGTCGCGCTGACTGCACACACGGTGCGCGACGCCGAGCAGCTGCGCCGGACCGACGCGGACCTGGTGCTGGACCCGTTTGCCTTCGCCGCCGCGGATACGGTTACCCAACTGGACGCGCTCCTCGCCGACCGGGGCCCGCCCGCGAACTGAGGTTCGGCGTCGTACCGGCCCAGCGCTGGCCCCGGAGGACCATGTGCCGTACCCACCAATCCGCGACTCTGCCGGCTATTGCGGCTCACCGGAGACGATGCGGCGCCCGGTCAACTGGGTCGGTGTCACGACCACGTGCGCCCCAGGTGCCGCCCCCACCCAGGGACGAATGTTCACCGACGCCAGGTCGTCCCGCTCGGCCGGATCTCCCACGACTCGCGCATCCCCCTTGATCAATACACTCCACCCCTGGCTGAACACACCGTGCAACCGGTCGGCCTGGAAACTGACCCGGGCGGGCAGCGCCGCGGCGATGAAACCATCCACGGCAGTACGGAACACAATCTCGTTGTCCACCACGGCGTAGTTCACCGGCAGCACCTCCGGGGAGTCGCCCTCCGCCACCATGAAGGCGACACGCCCCACTCCGCCGGGTCGCATCAGGTCCATACAAGTCTCCGGACTCAGTAGTTCGACGGCGGGGGCCTTCAGGTAGGTGCTGGCGTGACCTGGGGGCCGGTCCGTTTCCGTACCCAGCAATTCCCCAACGGTCGTATTCAACGCCAAGGCGAGCCGGGCCAGCGCCTGTTGGCTCAGGTTCGGGGGGTTGTGCTCCAGATAGCTCACGTATTCCGGGGCCATACCGGCGCGCTGTGCGACGTCGTCCACGGACAGTCGGAGCTCGGCCCGACGGTGGGCCACCCGCCGGCTCAAGTCGCCGGTATAGCGCCCCCGTCCCCGTGTTCCTGCTGCATTGTCCATGATGCTCCCCTCCCCCGGGCGGTCTGTGGGAACCACTGTGCTGGTTCTGCGAGCCGGCACCCATCCCCCGAAGGTCCGGGAGCGTAGGGCCGTTGGTCCCCACGGTCACCGGCTCACCCACACGCATTCCGAACTACTCCGACCCTGACACCACCGGTGCGGTACCTCTTCCCCTCCACCGGTCGATGGGTACGGCTCGTCCAGCCAGCGTCGGTCGCGGCGACCCGTGCACTGGCCGAGAACGGCCTGCATCTCTCGAACTACTGCCGGCGGCTGGACCCAGCGGAAGCCGTGATCAACGCCGGGGTACAGACCGCGGGCGGTGTGTTGCCGCTCGGTTTCGATTCGGCCGACCGCCCCGTGCGGCCGTGGATGGGATGCGCCGTGGAACTGTGTCACGATCACGGCGGACAGCTCCCCACCGGGCCGCGCTATACCGGAGGCGCATCCGACGAGGGTGAGCACAGCGCCGCGGACACCTGGCGCTCGACGTTTCGACGGATGCCCTACCAGTGCGATGTGCTGGCTGCCCGTTCCATGATGGTTGAGACCTTCGAGACGGCCTGCACCTGGGACCGGTTGACGCAGCTACGCGCGGCGGTGACCAGCGCGAAGGCGGCTCTGCACCCCGTGACCCCGGGGCTGTTTGCGGACGATGGTCGGTAACGGCGGTACACGGCCACGCGATCGCAGCGGACCTCTCCGTCGAAGAGATCCGCACGGCTCAGGCCGGAAGGTGCGCGGGGGAGGTCGCGGGAGGTGCGGTCTGCGCAGGACGCACACCGCGCCGCTCCACCAGGCCGGAGTACAGGGCCACGATCAGCCCCAGTACGGCCAGCCCTGCGCCCAGGAGGCTGGGCGCGGTCAGCCCGAATCCGGCGGCGATCACCACCCCGCCGAGCCAGGCCCCCAGGGCGTTGGCGAAGTTCAGTGCGGAGTGGTTCAGGGCGGCGGCCAGGGAGGGGGCATCGTGGGCGGTGTTCATCAGTCGCATCTGGAGTGCGGGTACCAGCGAGCTTCCGGCCACCCCGGTTAGGAACACCAATGCCACGGCAAACCACGGATAGGTCAGCAGGGCCGCCAGAGCGAGCAGCACCACGGCGATCATGGTCAGCGCACCGTAGATCGTGGGCAGCAGCGCCCGGTCGGCGGCCCAACCACCCACCAGCATGCCCACGGTCATTCCGACCCCGTAGATGGCCAGCACCACCGGAACCACGGCCTCGGCCAGTCCGGTGATCTCGGTCAGCATCGGGGATATGTAGCTGTAGCTGGCAAACATGCCGCCGAAACCAACCGCCCCCACCAGCAGGGCCAGCCATACCTGGCCACGCCGGAGTGCCCCCAGCTCCTGCACGGCGGAGGCGCCGGGCTGTGCGGGCTGGCGTGGCACCAGCAGCGCCACCACGGCCAGGGAAACCAACCCCATGAGCGCGATGAACACGAAGGTGGTGCGCCAGCCCAACGCCTGGGCAGCCCAGGTTCCCGCTGGAACCCCGACAATGTTGGCGACCGTCAGTCCGGCCATGACCAAGGAGACGGCCTGCGCCCGCCGGTGGGGGGCAACGAGCGCTGCGGCCACCACAGCACCCACTCCGAAGAAGGTGCCATGGGGCAGTGCGGTGATCACCCGGGCGGCGATGAGGAACTCGAAGGTGGGGGCCAGCGCGGTGGCCAGGTTTCCGAGGGTGAACAGGGCGAGCAGTGCGAGCAGGAGGATCTTGCGGTCCAGCCGGGCGCCGAGTGCGGTCAACAGGGGGGCGCCCACGACCACACCGACGGCGTAACTGGAGATGATGTAGCCGGCGGCGGGGATGGAGACGCCGAAGCCGGCGGCGACATCCGGCAGGATGCCCATCGCGACGAACTCGGTGGTTCCCACCCCGAATGCACCTGCGGCCAGCGCCAACAGCGCGAGTGGCACAGTTTCCCTCCCCTCGTGCGGGCTGCACGGCCCCCGTCCGGGACACCGCGACCTCACGACTGCTCACCAACAGCGCGACGGGGCCGCATGTTTCGGGTCGCCGGCAAATACGAGATGACTCACACTGAACCGTCACCGGGCACGCTCGGCACCCTGCGCCGGGCCGATGCGGTGTGCGGTTCACCGGCGAGGCGAGCTCCCCGCATCGGCCTTTCCGACCCCATGGTCGGGGACGATCCCAAGCTGCCAGAGCCACCGCAGTCTCGCCCTGGTGAATCGGGGCGCGGGGCATCCCGCTTCATGATGACCTCTGTCGGCTCCTGACCATTGATATGCAAGTGGATACTTGCATATCATCGTGCTGTGGACGCAGACCTGTTCAAGGCACTCGGTGATGCGACACGGCGCACCATCCTGGATGAGCTGACCGAGCGGGACGGTCAGACGCTGTTCGAGATCTGCGGCCGACTGGCCATGAAGCACGGCCTGGAAACCTCGCGCCAGGCCATCTCGCAGCACCTTGCGATGCTCGAGGATGCCGGGCTGGTCCACACCCGACGCCAGGGCCGGTACAAGCTCCACCATGTCGACACGAGCCCGCTGCGCTCCATCGTCGAGCGGTGGCCCATCGATCGAGAGGAACCGAACCCGTGATCCGGATCAACCTCACCAGCGTGCTCGTCGACGACCAGGAGAAGGCACTCACCTTCTACACGGAGAAGCTCGGATTTCGGAAGAAGAACGACGTCCCCGCCGGCGGGGCCCGCTGGCTCACCGTGGTCTCCCCCGCCGATCCGGACGGCGTGGAGCTCCTGCTGGAACCGGACGGGCATCCGGCCGCGCCTCCGTTCAAACAGGCACTGGTCGCCGACGGCATTCCGTTCACCCAGTTCGCCGTCGACGACGTCCACGCCGAGGTCGAGCGTCTCAAGAATCTGGGTGTCGAATTCACCCAGGAGGCGACCGATCTGGGCCCGGTGGTCACCGCCGTCCTCGACGACACCTGTGGCAATCTGATCCAGCTCGCCGCCATGAAGTAACGATCGTCCGGACCATGCCTGCGTGGTGCTCTGACCGGCGTGTTCCCGCGGCGGTGCTGGAGCACCGGCCGGCTTGCCGAAACCGTTCCGGAGCGGCGATGGTCCAGCCACGCACCGAAGGCGGCCCGGTGGCGCCGCGGAGGGAGGTCGCGGCACCACCGGCGTTCAGCGGGCGAAGCTCCAGGGAACGGTCGGCTGGAGCACGGCCTCGCTCAGGGCCTGGGTGCGCAGCTCGGTGATCTCCTGGTACTCGGGGTCGGCGATCATGCGGCGAAACGCCTCACGATTGGGGTAGCGCACCAGCAGCACCGCATCCCAGGCCTGACCCTCCTCTGCGACCAAGGGGGAACCGCCTTCCCCCGCGTAGAGCACCTCACCGCCGTATCGTTCCACGAAGCGTTTGGCGTGCCTGCTGTACTCCGCATACGACGACCGCCCCTCCGGAGCGAAACGCAATAGGTTGAGCATGACGATGGGGCCGTCCGGCACCTCGTCCAACACCCGGTCGACATCGGCGCCTGTGGGATCGACTGCCATGGGGCCTCCTAGCTGGCCACGCGGAATCTGTGGCGCATGCCACATCGAGGACGCCAGAAGTCTAGACTGCGCACCCCATCTCTGCATACCGACTGGTCGGTAGCATAATCGACAGTCTTCCGACAGCAGAAAAGTGCGCGCATGATCACCGAAGCGGGAACGGACACACCGCCCCGCCAACATGCGGACGGGAACCTGGGACTGGGCGAGCCCCAGGCTCGAGGACACTCCCGATCACCACATCCACACACGGTGCCGCACAGGTGTCGCGAATCGGACTATCAGCACCGCGCGCGGCAGCACAGACGCCGCACCGTTCACCCTTCGCTGCTACCCCGTCCGTCGACGGCAGCGAAACGGATATGGCCCCGCGCATCAGCGTTACGGCTTGCGCAGGACCCCGCCGTACTCGTAGATGCGCTGGCGGCGCTCCGCGGCCCCCACATAGGGCTACGCCACCCCCGACACTGACCTGCATAAACGAGGTTGTGTGAGTTCTGTGAGTTCTGCGTGAGGAGTGGGGCAGCTCGGGACCGATCTGTCCAGGGGGTCGGGGTCTCGCTGAGGCGAGACGGTATCGAGAATCGAGGCTTCGCCCGACCTCCGCGATCCCGGAGTGCGGAGCCATCAGCGAGTGGACGCGGGTTGGACGCCCCGGCGTGGTGGTAGAGGTCACCGGGTGTCCAACCCAGGTTGGACACCGGTTTGGACACCGGTCTGGACTGAGGGTTGGACAGGGTTTGGACACCAAGCTGAACGAGGGGTCGCACCGAGTGTGGAGCGTGGAGCATCGATGCAGGCATGCGGGATTCAGCCCGTACACACCTCTCCAGCATTGACGCTGTGACCAGCTACGACTCGTTCACGTTCACCTCAAAGACGTATATGGGCATATGCCTCCTCCAAAAGGATTCACTCGCGGGCGACAAAATTAGGCCGTCTGTGTCGATCTCACGAGTTCTGTTTCGTGGAATCGGAGTCCAGTGACCGGTTCCGCTGCCACGGCCGGCGTCACAGACACCCGGCGCCAGTCGGAGCAACACTGAGCGGCCCCATGGCTCGCTCCCCAGAGTTCCGGTGGCCCCCTGCAACCCTGAACCAACACCACGGAGCGTCTGGTCACCGCCAGACAGTGACGCTCCCTGCCCCAGCCCGCTGTCCCAGGGCAATGAAGCACCCATCGCAGGGGATGCCAGCCACGCTGTCCCAGCCTGGGACACGCAGGTCACAACCTGGGACAGACACTGGGACACCCCTGGGACAGAAGCTGGGACACCGGGGGTCTGTCCCAGGCATGTCCCAGGCTGGGACAGACCCCGCTGGGACACCCGCGTTAATCACTGTGCGTAGCAACGACTTCGTTGATCAACCGTCGTCCCCCGGGGGATGGAACCCGTCGTCCCCCGGGGGACGACGGGTTCCATAGTTGCAGTTCTAGTTGCAGTTCCCAGGGGTTCGCCAGAGTTCCAGAGAGTCCGTTTCCGCTGTTCAAACGGGGTAACCCCTCGTCGGAAGATACCGAGATGGGTCCTCGTAATGCGTAGGTCAGGGGTTCGACTCCCCTAGGCGGCTCTCCGCTGACCAGGGCGTTCCCGTGATTCGGGGGCGCCCTGGTTCATGTTTGGTTGCAATTCTGGTTGCAGTTCCAGTTGCAGTTCTCGTTGCAGTTGGTTCCCGTCGGAGGGCCTGCTCCTGGCTGCCTCCGACCACCGCCGGGGGATGGTCGCTGCGGGTGACCACGGTCGGACACTGTCTCCCGGATGGGTCCGCTCGGGCCCAGACCCGGCGGTGGCCAGGGCACCCGCGCGAGGGCGCCCTGGTGTTTCCCTGTGGTTACCGGCGCGGCGGCCATGGTCCGCTGCTGTGTGCTCAGGCGGTCCAGTCCAGGTCCGGGGTTTCGTACCCGGGCAGCTCCAGCAGCAGCTCCGGCTCTCCGGGATCCGCCGGGTCACTGACATCGAGCGTGTAGATCCCGTTGCCGTCGGCGAGCTGCGCGGCAACCGCCAGGTGGGTGCCGTCCGGCGACCAGGTTGGGTTCCACACGCCACCGTGCTCCCGCAGGACCTCGTGTGCCTCGCCGCTGTCGGGGTCCCGGATCCACAGGCGCACGGTGTCGCCGTGCATGTTCTGCGTGCGGTAGGCAATCTGGTCACCGTGTGGGTTCCACTCCGGACCGGTGATCTCCCAGTCCTGGGTGAAGAACAGTTCGGCGTGCTCACTGCCATCCGGGCGCACCAGGCGCATACTCCACACGTTGTGCAGGCCCTCGTCCCGCGTGTAGACGATCCAGTCGTTCTCCGGCGCCCAGTCCGGGTAGTACCCCTGCTCGGTGATCTGGGTGGCGGCGCCACCGTCGGCATCGCTGACGTAGATCCCGTGCTCCGCCGGCGGATTCTGGTGCGCGTAGTCCTCGTAGGCGATCTGGCGCCCGTCCGGGGACCAGGTCGGGTAGCGCTTCCCGGTCCCGGGGTCGGTGACCTCCGTAACGCTGCCGGCGGCGTCGACACGGAACAGGCTGCTCGGGGAGCCACGGTCGGACTGGAACAGGATCTGTCCACCGTCCGGGTGCCAGGCCGGCTGGGCGTCCCGATGGTCGCCCTCGGTCCAGGCGGTCGGCGCGTCGTCTCCCGGGGAGACGGCGTAGAGGTTGGGCGCGGTGTCCCCGTCGAGCTGGGCGTCAAAGACGATCTCGCCGGCTGTGGGGGGTGCTGCGGCCTCGGCGTGGGCCGCGCCCGCGGCCAGGGTGGACAGGCCCACAGCGGTGGCGGCCGCGAGCGCCGCCCCTGCGGTGACGCGCCGACCCGTGGTTGCTGCGGTTCCGGTGTGCATTGGTGTGGACGTCATGGGTTCACCTCGGTGAAACGGTCGGTGGCTCGCGCCGGCGGCGCGAGCACTGTTCGTAACCGTTCGACTCCGAATACTGAGCCCGGGTTTACTGCGTGACCGACAGAGGCCATGCAGTAAACTCCGCTGGTCGGTGCGGCGTCGTCTAATGGGAGAGTGCGGGCATGGGCGCGGAGGAGCAGGCGGCGCGGACCGATCCACGGGCCGCGGTGCGCACCCACCTGGCGTCCTCCGGTCCGCTGCGGGTCCCGCTGCGGCGGCTGGTGCGGCACCTCGCGGAGGCCTCGGAGCCACTGCCGTTGGCCCAACTGGTGCGCAGCTCGGGCCTGTCACGGCGCACTGTGGAGACATTCCTGGCCGTGCTGGGCACCGACCTCGTGCGGGAGGAGTCGGGGCTGGCGCTACGCCCCGACGTCGCCCCCGAGTACCGGGACCTGGCCGGCACTCCCGCCACCGAGCTGGACGCCGCACAGCTGGCCACCCCGGACGCCGCGCTGGATCCACAGCTGCTGGAGCAGATGGACGCGCTGGTGTCGGCCGCTCCCCCGCCCGTGGCGGCGCTGGACCATGTTCCGGCCACCGCCCACACGGTGTTGCGGCGTGCCCTGTGGCTGGCGGCCAGCTACGAGCTGACCGGACGACGGATCCTGCTGGTGGGCGACCATGACCTGACCTCCCTGGCGCTGATGCTGGTGTGCCCCGAAGTCGAGGCCACGGTGGTGGATGTGGACGAGCGGTTGTTGACGTTCGTGGCCGAGCAGGCGCACGCCCGGGGGGCACGCGTCCGGTGCCTCGCCGCCGACCTACGGCACGGACTCCCGCCGGCGGCCACGGGCTGGGCTGACCTGGCCGTGACCGATCCGCCGTACACACCGGAGGGCCTGCGCCTGTTCTGCATCCGCGGCTTGGCGGGGCTGCGGGACCGTACCCACGGGCGCCTGGTCGTGGCCTACGGGTTCGGTGAACACCAGCCCAGCCTGGGGCTTCAGGGGCAGCGGGCGATGCAGCAGCTGCATCTGGCGTTCGCCGCGATCCTGCCCGGGTTCAACCGCTACCACGGGGCCCAGGCCACCGGCAGTGCCAGCGACCTGTACGTGTGCCAGCCCACTCCACAGACGTGGAAGGCACTAGACCGCGCAGCCCCGCCCGAAACCCACATCTACACGCACGGCCGGCAGTCGCTGGAGGGGGAGCGCGACCCGGTACCCCCGGAAACCGTGACCGCCGTGTGGGAGGCCGCGGACGTTGCGGCCGAAGCGAGCACACTGGTGGTCGGCTCGGGCCTCGCGGACACCGCTGCGCCGGGGGTGCGGCACGTGCGGCTGGACACGGTGCTGACCTCCGGGGTTCCGCGCGGGGCGCGGGCGGATGTGGCGCTCGGCAACCTGGCCGGCGACCCCGGGGGCTGGCTACTGCGGGTGCTGCTGGCGCTGCGGGTGGAACGGCTGGTTGCGCTGGTGCCGGCCGACCACCCCGATCTTGCCGGTGGTTCCCTCCACCCGGACGTGGCGGCGCTGCTCGCCCCGCTGTACACAGTGGACTCGCCGCGGGCCGCCGGCTCCGGGTACGCGCTGCTGCGGGCCCGGCGGACGGATCCCGACCGGCTCTCCCCGCACCAGCGCCTGCTGCGGCGGGTCCTGGAGCGCCCGCACGGCACGGTGGCCACCGTGTGGCGTGAAGCGCTGATCGCACTCGCCGAGGATCTGGGGTTGGGGCGGCTCACCAAGAACGAGGCCCGGGCGAGAATCCGGGCGCTGAACCCCGCGCCCGAGCTGCTGGAGGCGCGCCTGGTGGACCTGCCTCGGCAGCGCATGAGTGCACTGGTGGAGCTGGTCTCCCGCTCCGCGGACGCTCCCTGACTGCTGCACGGCATGATTCTTCCTGGAGGGTCTCGTGTCGGGGGGTGGGGGCGGGCGTGGATCAGCAGAGCGTGGCGGAATACCGCTACCGGACGGTGTGTGAGGTTCCGGGTGGGTAGCCGATCGGGGAGGTCGCAGCGCACTACGGCTCCCCGCGCACCCCGGGGCCATCCCCGCGTGCGCGGGGAGCAGCATTCATCGACGGGTTCATGCTGGGGCTGAATAGGGCCATCCCCGCGTGCGCGGGGAGCAGCCCGGATGACACCCAGGACCCGAGTGAGCCCTGGGGCCATCCCCGCGTGCGCGGGGAGCAGGTCCGGGTTGCCACCCTCAAAGTAGAGACCCGGGGGCCATCCCCGCGTGCGCGGGGAGCAGCAATGGGGGGTTCGTGTTCATCACGCGGGGGTGGGGGCCATCCCCGCGTGCGCGGGGAGCAGGGGTCGGGCGCGGGGTCATCCAGGGGGTGGTGGGGGCCATCCCCGAGTGCGCGGGGAGCAGCCAGGGACTGCTGGGCGAGCTGCCGAGGGCGCGGGGCCATCCCCGCGTGCGCGGGGAGCAGCCACATCTGACCAGAAGGTGGCCTGGGCAGGTGGGGCCATCCCCGCGTGCGCGGGGAGCAGACACCCTCGCCGCCGTACAGCAGGGGGTCAGCGGGGCCATCCCCGCGTGCGCGGGGAGCAGCACTACACACGACACAATCATCAACCCATAGAGGGGCCATCCCCGCGTGCGCGGGGAGCAGTCCGGTTCGTCGCTGTGGCGGCTGCGGTAGTCGGGGCCATCCCCGCGTGCGCGGGGAGCAGACTCATTCACCTGCAAAAATTACCGGCCAGTAGCAGTGAATATGCAACTTCCCGAAATTCCGGCAAACGGTATAAACATCGCATATGGGGCGCCCCGGTGGTGGCAGAGTCACCCGCGCCGAGTGCGCGCCCGGGACCGCGGCTGGACGGAAACATGTCACCAAGTATGACAGCTGCCCACGGTCCGATGTCGAGGGTTCCCCGGAGGGTCCGGGATACAGCACACGCGCGGCCCCCATCCGCACCGCCCCCCCGACACGCTGCCCCGACAATGGGTCCATGACTGACGCCCCAGGCCCCGAATCGGAACTGCCCCTGACCAACGTGCGACCGTGGGGCAGTGCACCCCGTGACCTGGTGCTACGTGACGGCATCACCACCACCGCCGGCGGGCTCGGCGAAACTGCCACCGACAGAATCAACGGACTCACGACCCCACCCAGTCACCCCGGTGCTCTGGCCTCCGCCATCGCACACGGCCTCACCCTCACAGCCCACTAGGTAAACGCGATGCGTGCGGCCGGCCTGCGCACCGCGCGAGAGTGCGACTACGACCCCAGCGTCCTCACCGCGCGTTCCCGAATCGCCTCAGGGACTCCCGCGCCAGGAAACAGCGACCATCAGTCCGTGTAGCCAGAGACCATCTCGTCCATGGGCAGGTACCAACGGGACTGCGCGACGCAAACCGCAGCCTTGGCCTGCTCCTCCACCACCGGCCCCCAGTCCAGCAGGGCCAACGCCTCCGACACCGAGCAGCGTCGACGAACGTGGACCCGCCCCTTATCCGGGTCAGGCTTGCGATCCAGGAACCGGATGGCCCGCGCGGCCATCCGCAGCTGCGCGTACGGGTTCGCTCCGCGGCGCCGCACCTCCTGAAACCCCAGATACACAGGATCAGCGATCTCTATCTGCACCTCCTCGTGAACCTCGCGCACCAGCGTCGCAACCTGGTTCTCATCGGTCGATTCAGGTCTGCCACCCGGCAGGTTCCACATCGAATCGTCGCACAGCACCGTCACGCGCCCCTGGTCGTCGAAGACGTATCCATACACCTGGGACACGTGCATCTCCATAGGCGGGTACACACCCTCGTGCCACAGGTACACCACATCATCTGCCGAAGACATGGCGGCACTCTAGCCACCACCTGCACCACGGCGGTGGTGACTGACCCGATCGTTGTCCATACTGTGTCCGGGCATGCCAGCCAGGAAATGTTCGGATATCCGTGTGCGTCCGGTCACGACGCCATGGGGCGTACCCGCAACGACACCAGCACAGGCCCCAACGCAGCGACCGTGGCATCGCCCGCTGCACCGACACCGTCTACGAACCCGGGGGCGGAACTGGCAGGAGTCGGTGATCAAGTGATCTGTATTCTCCGCCGCTCCGACCTGGTCGCTCACTGTGTGTGGTCGCTGGGGGCGTAGCGGTTCCAGCTCCCGCCCTCGTCTGGAGTCAGTGATTCCGGTGAAGAGGTTCACGCGACGCTCTCTGCTGCGAGGTGTTCGATGTGCGTGGATGCCGCTGCCAAGTCGGTGGCGACGAGGCAGCATCGGCGCTACTGGAGGTGCGGGCGTCGGTTGACTCCGAGGCCAAGCCTGGCTGGGGCGAAATCGTCACCGGCTACACCGCCTCCCAACTCCACCGCGCCGAAGCAAACCGTTGAGCCCCGCCCGCCTCCGGCGCACACCGGATAGCCGGAGGTGACGGCCGCGACCCCTGCCCGCACACCAAGCACCCCGCCCCGCCGCACCAGCGGTACGGGGTGCTCTTGTTGGCCGGCCTAGTGGAGGCGATTCCCTCAGTGGAGGATGTCGAGATCGAGGCGTTCTGCGCGGCGCGCGAGGAGGTAGAGGTGTCCAGCTCGGCGTTGCTGTTCCTTGACCACAGCGAAGCCCTGGGTCTGGTAGTAGGTGACCAGCCGGTCAGCGAAACAGCCGCGCCGTACCCACGTACGTCCCTGGCGTGCGGCCTCGTTTGTTGCCCACCAGGCGATCAGGGTTCCTGGCTTCCACGCGCGATAGGTGGGGTCGGTGACGGTTGTGAACAGGTAGAGGCTTGGCTGTTGGGCTTCTGCGGCGGTCCAGTCCTTGGGTGGTGCGTGCGTGGTCACGGTGGTGCATCCCACGATGTGACCGCTGTGGTCGAGCACCCACATGTAGCCGTTTCCGGCCTGTGCTGCGAGGTCGTCGACGCTGTCGCGCCAGGACTCTATACCGCGCTGTTCCATCCAGGTACACCGCGCCGCGATCATCCTGGCAACGCTGTCGGCGTCATCCGCAGTTGATGGACGCATCGTGAACACAGGTTGTCCTCTCACGATAGGAACGCAACCGCGCTCAGGTGCAAACTCAGCACTTCCAGCAGCTTCGCGTCGCACTCCGCGCTATAGCGGGCGGTGGTGAGTCGCTCGA
Source organism: Lipingzhangella rawalii (assembly GCF_031628175.1). Taxonomy (NCBI): domain Bacteria; kingdom Bacillati; phylum Actinomycetota; class Actinomycetes; order Streptosporangiales; family Nocardiopsidaceae; genus Lipingzhangella; species Lipingzhangella rawalii. The sequence goes on from NZ_JAVLVT010000004.1 coordinate 175,558, forward strand.
CCGCGCCACGCAACCCGTCCGGGTCGACCAGCCCTGCGTCGAACAGCGGCGATCCCTCGACGAGCATACGATCGAACAGCTTCGGTGCGTGGGTCGTAAGCGTGTGTTCGACGACCTCGGCGAAGGATTCCCGCTCAACCGGGTACACGACGTCCTCACTCATGCCGAGGGCGTCCAGGCGCTGGCGTTGCAGCTGCTTCAACTCGCGCCACACGAACGGGAGTTGCTCCCCGAGTCGTACCATGTCCGGATCAGCGAACGGGTGGATCGGCCACAATCCTTCTCGCAGCAGGACGGGTGCGGTGGTCTCCAGCGAGAGTAAGGTCATGGAGTTGACCAACGCTGGGGGCGCGATCCCGTCATCGGCGAACTCCAGCACGCTTGACGCTCTCGGCCCGACCCAGGGGAGGATCTGGGTATCAGTGGTCTCACCCAACCCCCTATGCGGTTCTTCGTCCTGGGTGAGTGCCACCATCTCGTCACCGCCGAGCCCGGTCACGACGGCGCGGACGCCAGCTTCCGAGACCGCGCGCGCCATCTGCGTGAACGGATGGTGCAATGGGTCTTCGGTCGGAGCGATCATGTCTCCACCGACCCAGCGGCACCCGGGCCCCAGTGGCGCGTGTTGCATGGCGTCGATGACGATGTCGACTTCGGCAAACCGCACCCGGGATCGCATCTCGGCGCGGCGCCTGATCTGCTGCTCGCGGCCCGGCCCCCGATCAGCAGTGTTGCCGTGGAGAATCGGCCGGGGTGACGTTCGGCGGCGCGGGTGGCCACGGTACCCGAGTCGAACCCTCCAGTCAGATGCAGCAGAGTGGTTTCGTCAGCCCAAGGGCGCCGGTCCATCGCGGCGTCCATGGTCCCGACGAAGGCGCCCAGTACGTCGGCGTCCGACGCCAACTCCCGAGGTGTGCTGTGTATGGCGGGTTCGGGGTAACTGATCCACAGATGCTCCCCGAAGTGCGCGACGGCGCGTTCGGTGAGCCGGTGCACGCCTCGAAACAGCGTGTCTGTACTGTATCGCGGTCGGTAGATCAGCAGCCGGGCTGCCTCCCGCGGGTTGATACCGGTGACGTGGTTGCGAAGGTCTGCCATGTTCCAGGAGCCGAACAGGGCATGCCTATTGTCGGCTAGATACAGGGGGGGTGGTGCGGGCAGCGCCAGCGCCCATCCGTATCGGGGCGTGCCCGGGCCAACAAGGCCCGCCAGCCACAGGCCGATGATGCCCGCTGAGCTACAGCTCTCCGTCCCGCACGGCGTGGAGGAAGGCCCGCCACTCGACGGCGCTCAGGGTGAGGTGGCCGTGGGCGGGGTGCTGAGAGTCGCGCAGGAGGACCCGGGCGATATCCGTGCGGCACTCGACGCAGTTGCCGCCGTGACCATCACTGTAGCTGGACTTGCGCCAGATGAGCTGGTTGTTCATGGAAGCTCTCCTCGCACCCGTTGGATCATCTCGGCCGAGGCTGAAGGGGACAGGGCCTTGGCCTGAAGGGGATCCTCCAGCGCCAGGCTGGACACCATGGTCTCGGTGTACCGCACCTCGCTCTGGTCCTGGGGTGTATAACGGTGGAACACGCCGTCCAGCGTTGTGTCAGGTCAGTGCCTCGATCGCCGCGTTGATGAGTGCTCGCGCCTGCGCCCCGTAGACGGCCTGCTCGGCGAGCAGCGAGAACGTCCGGCCGTACATCGCGATCTCGCCGGGCTGGGTGATGCGCAGAAACCCGGAGACAAGTTCGACGTCCAGCTGGACGTCGTCGAACATCCAGAAGCCTTCGACCGGCAGCATGGCCGAGCGGTCGGCGCCCAGCGGTATCACGCCCAGCGCTACGGAGGGCAGCGAGGCCGCCTCCAGCAGGTGTCCGAGCTGCCCCGCCATGGCCTCCGTCCCGCCGACGGGGTGACGCAAGACGCTCTCTTCCAACACCACCGCGAACCGGTGGTCGCCTTCCCGGACGACACGTTGCCTGTCCAGGCGCGTTTGTACGGTCGCGGCCACGTCATCCGGGACCGTACGCAGGTTCCTGACCCCGAACAGCACGGTCGCAATATACGAGCTGGTCTGCAAGGGTCCAGGCACGAGCTGGGACTGGTAGATCCGGAATCGGCGAGTACGTTCCCACAGAGGCTGCACGGAACGGTTGATCGCATCGAACCCGCTGCACTCGAGCCGCCTCCACGAGACGAACATCTCCTCGACCGACCGCAGCGTCTGCACGAGGTCGGCGACCTCTTCCACGGCATCGCAGACTTCACACCAGCGGCGAACGTCCTCGGGCGTGGGTCGTTGCCTGGCGTGTTCGATCTTGCTGACCTTGGAGGAGTGCCAGCCTGCGCGCTCTGCCAGGACGAGCCCGCTGAGTCCGGCATCGGTCCGGATTTCCCGCAGGCGGACACCGAGAGACTGGAGCGCCTGCTGGGCACTCGACCAGGGGGAAGACACGAGGTCTAGTCTGCCGTGACGCCGGGCGATCAGGCAGGGTGGTACTTCTCGTGTGGAACCGCCCGCTGCCACACTGCCTCGAATGCGGCCCGGCAGAGTTCCACCGTGTCCCGCGTCTCGATGACCTCGATGTCGTCGTGCTCCGGGACTTCTCCTTCGCCCGTGAAGTGGAGGAAGACGACGGTGGACTCATCGAGCAGCCAGAAGTCGTTGCCCGGCAGCGCCAGGTCGGATGCCTGGCGCCGTGGGAGCCAGCGGACCTCCTCCCCTGCATTGACGTTGGTAAAGGTCACGTCGTACTCGTAGCGCATGTAGTCACTGAGCGGCTCAGAGACGATGCGCGCCCGCCGCATTCGCACCCCGTGCCCGACTTGATCCGCGACCAGTTGCGCCCACGCACTCCACCAGGAACCGCGATCGGCGGGGTCGTGCCGGAATCCCTGCCGCCACGCCGCGAATCCGGGATCGCTGCGCATATAGCCGTCGCGCATCTCTAGGTGCAGCGCCGAGTGTCCACACCCACGGATCAGTTCTTCCAGGCTCTGTGCTGCGGTCATTCCTTCACCTTCGGTGGTCGTCGCGATATCAGGGGGTCCGCGGTCCGTCGACCTCTGTGGCATCACTGTTGATCTCAGGGAAGAACCGCATCATGCGCCGTGGAAACTCGATCACGGTCTCGTGCTCGGGAAGGTCCAACACAGCCAACCGCTCCGCGTCGGTCACGCGCCAAGACTGAAAGACGTAGGTGTCGCGCTCGTCGTCGTAGTAGAGAGTCGGCGAACGCCCTTCCGGGCTCTCCGGATCTTTGCCAAGGTAACGCAGCGTCATGCCCATCCCTCCGTATCACCGATTACGGGCACTTCGAGCATGCGGCCGCCTGCTCCACGCCTCAAGCGTTTTGCGCGGATTTTCTCGCGGCTCACGGGCATATGTCCTCCAAGGCCACCAACAGATCAGGCATCTGGATCTTTGGGAAATGCACCTGCACCGTGTCAGCCCACGCTGCGCCCTTCTCTGTCTCGGGGAACAGGTAACCGACGACCATCCACGCCTCGGGATGCGTCCAGCGCCGCAGTCGCCAACCGAAGTCGGGGTCATCGCCCAACAGGGCCACGAGCCGAGCCGCATCGTCATGCGGCATCCTCAGCCAGGACTGTCCCGCGAAGAATGCGCCGTGGCGACGACGGTCGTGACGGGGATCCTCGCCGAGATGGGCGTTCCCGAGGATCGACTCTCCAAGGTCTATGCAGCACCCCGAGGTCCGCAGCCCCATGTGCCACAGGCGGCGCACCAGCGGCAGCATCGCGGCGTCGATCTCCACGACCGCGCCGTCCGGAGCGCTCACCCGGAGACTCTCGTGCACCTGAATCAGTTCATCAGCCATGAGCCCGCCTCCGCGAGATGTACCCGGATGGACTGGATGGTCGCGACATCCTGGCCAGGGTCGGTGAGGGGGAGGAATCGCTCTTGGGCGGCCACGAACCATTCGGTGATCCACACCTTGTGCCAGGCGCTCGCCCACACGTGAGCCGGGAGCCCTCCACGGTCCGCCGCGGCGGACGGGGGACCTCCGGCCGCGAGGTAGGCGGTGAGGAGATCCTCGACGCGGGCAAGCTCGAAGGGCTGCTGCGTTCCCTGCCAGGAGGCCAGGTCCAGCAGTCCACTCCCGGTGTAGCAGCGCGCCCAGTCCAGGACCCTCGATCCCCTGCGACCGATGTGGATCGAGGTGGGATGGAACTCCGAATGGGCCAGACCGAACGGCGGAATCTCGGCGCCCCGTGCGCGGTGCCTCGCGACCTGTGCGATGCGCTCCAGGTCTCCGCGCAGGCCACGGGCCTCCTCGCCGCGCCACCGTCCCATCTGCCGAAGCCGCCTGAGGCATTCCAGCGCCGACTCCGGGAGCACGGACAGGGCTTCCCGGTCCAGCACCGGCCGTTCCGGTGGTCCTGGCACCCGATGGATCATCACGGCGAGCCGGGCCGCCTCCCGGAGGGTCGGCTCCTGGATCTGTGCTCCCAGATCCTCCATGAGAACAGCGACTTCGCCGCCCGGCAGCATCCCTTTCGCCAGGAGGGCGGGAACGGGCAGCCCGTGGTATGCGGCGTGGCCGAGGGCGTCATCCTCGGCGAAGTCGGGAATCGTGTATTTCAGTACGGCGGTGCGACCGTCGGCGAAGTGGACGCGCTCCACCCCGGACTGCGGCCAGACCCGGATATCCGCGCGGGAAACGATGGAAACGCGGGCTCGTGCGGCGAGCTCGGCGAGGTCTTCGGTGGTGGGGCGGGCAACGCGCGTCACCCGCCCGTCAGAGCTATTTGTTCGCACAGGCTTCGATCTTCTCCACCCAGTCGTCCTTGAACCGCGCGAGATCGGCCTGGAACCGCGCGACGTCCGCACCGAAGGGAAGGATCGCCCCTCCGGCCATGTTGACGTAGATGCTGGACTGGCACCCGTGGACCAGCCGCCCACCCAGAGCCGCGTGGGCCAGCACCTGTTCGATGCGCCGCGGCTCGTTGAACCATGTGCCGTGGTACAGCTCGTCCACGCTCGTGGCCTCTTCCTCGGACAGGTCATAGACCACCTTCGCGGCGATCCCAAACAGCCAGCTCGGGTTCACGTTGCTGATGGCCCCGTTGGTCTCCACGCGGTTGAGCGCCATCACGCATGCCATCTCCCGTAGCACCCGAAGGTGGCGGGGCTCCACCCCCATGCGCTGGAGAGCAGGATCGGCCAGGTGCGACTCGCGGAATAAGAAGGAGTAAACCTCCCACGCGATGCGCAGTACTTCGGCCGCATCGTGTGTGGTGCGTGCGTGGGCTCGTACATAGTCCAAGGCCATCTGCTCGACCGTGGTCTCGCCGGTCTCTCGTGCGGGCAACAGCCGGTCGCGGACGCCGACCCAGTCGCAGATCAGCCACTCGGGGGCAGGGTTGTCGTACTTGTAGAAAAACGTGGCGGGGTGGATGGTGATGCTCCGCCCTGTTGCGGTAAAGCCGGGCAGCTTATTCCAGCCGGGGTGGAAGGCTTCGGGAAGTGTGGTGCTGATGATCTTGACGGTGGGTGCCTTCGGCATGTGACCTCCCTTGCTGCTAATGAGTGCGCCACACCGCAGGTCTGCGGAACGGCACTCACGCACAGTAGGGAGAACGCAGCGCCAGCCGGTAGGACTTTGCTTCGGTTTGCGTCGGGTGCAGCACGGCGCCGCTGGAGCGGAACCCTTCATCGCCGGGATTCACGCCGCAGGCGTGCCGAACAGGGCATGCCTGTTCGCCTTGGAGGCCGTCATCGCGCAGCATTCCGGTGCCCCTGGCCGATCGCCCGGCGCAGCACCTGGGCCAGGTGTTCAGGGTGGTGAGCCGCATTTCGGGGTTGCCCGGCGGCACAGGGGGTTCCCCGAGGCCCCGACAGGCGCGGGGTGTCCGCTGAGTGGTCAGTGGTGGGGAACCCGGTGTTCTGGGGCTCGTGGGGGCATGCGCGGGCCAACAAAGCCGGCGAGCCACAGGTCGATGGTGCCCGCTTAGCTACACCTCTCCGTCCCGCACGGCGTGCAGGAAGGCCCGCCACTCGGCCGTACTCAGGGTGAGGTGGCCGTGGGCGGGGTGCTGGGAGTCGCGCAGGAGAACCCGGCCGGTATCAGTGCGGCACTCGACGCAGTTGTCCATACCGCGCTGGCTGTAGCTGGACTTAATCCAGTCGGTCTGGTCGTTCATGCACGTCCTCCTCGCCTATTGGCCGCCCAAGCCGAGCCAGGCGGCCAAGAATCGAGCGCTGCCTACACCTCTCCTTCCCACACAGCACGCAGAAACGCCTGCCACTCCGGTAGCGACAGGGCGAGGTGGCCGTGGGCGGGGTGCTGCGAGTCGCGCAGGAGGACCCGGGCGGTGTCGGTACGGCACTCGACACAGTTGCCGCCGTGGGCATCGCTGTAGCTGGACTTAGTCCAGTCGGTCTGGTCGTGCATGGACGTCCTCCTCGCCAATTGGCCGCCCAAGCCGAGCCGGGCGGCCAAGAATCGAGCGCTGCCTACACCTCTCCTTCCCGCACGGCACGCAGGAACGCCTGCCACTCCGGGAGCGACAGGGTGAGGTTGCCGTGGGCCGGGTGCTGCGAGTCGCGCAAGAAGACCCGGCCGGTATCAGTACGGCACTCGACGCAGTTGCTCTCCCCCCTCTGGCTGTAGCTCGACTTAGTCCAGTCTTGGTTCAGCATTCGAACTCGCTCCGTATCTGCTCGATGAACGCACGCGACGCTGCCGGAGGCAGCGCATCGGCGCACAAGTCCCCAAAAACTCCCATGTAACTATCTATAGTGTCCTGGTCGCTTCTGGGGTCGCTGGTCACCCGGGTCTCGGTGTAGGCGAGATGCCCCTTGCCCGGCACGGTGTACAAGGAGAATGCACCGTCGATGCCGTGGTGCTGCTCAGAGGTCATCGGAATGACCTGGAGCGTCACCCGGATCTGCGCGGCAACCGTCAGGAGCTGGTCAAGCTGGGCTTTCAGGACCACTCGGCCGCCGATGGGACGACGCAGTACGTGTTCCTCGACCACCGCCCGGACGACCGGCCCTGATTCGGCACTCAGGATCTCCTGGCGCTGGACGCGCGCATCGACCGCTTCAGTGATCTTCTCGGCAGGCAGCCACGGGCTCCCCATCTCTGTGACCGCTCGAACGTATTCTGGCGCCTGGAACAGTCCGGGAATCGCCAAGGGCTGGTAGGTCCGGATCTCGCTCGCCTCGCCCTCGATGACCGCGATGTCCCGGAACCACGGGGCGTAGCCGTCGGCCTGGCCCAGGCTGTCCCACAGCGCCAGCAATGCTCCATCTGTGTTGAACAGCCGGTCAAGGGCGTCCAGGTCGTTCCGGTTCGGGGTCCTCTCTCCCTTTTCGAAAGCACTGATCGTCGTCTGAGCTCGGCTGAGGCTCCGACCCACGTCGTATTGCGTCAATCCGGATCGTGAGCGGCGCCGTCGTATCTCGCGCCCGATCCGGCGACGTCGTTCCCCGTCACTTACGCCCATATCAGCAGCCTCCACTACACAGATACCACAAGTCAACACACGGAATGCCAGGTAGACCCTTACTTGTCGTACTCATGGACTGTGGTCCGCTCGTGGTGAAACCTGGATGCAGGCGCGCTCCGGACTCCGCGCAATGAGCGGCCCCGGGGTGGTGTGGCTGCACCGCCCCGGGGCCTGAGCCCCCAACCTGAGCAAGCAGGTGAGGACCTATGAATCAGCCTAGCCACGCCGCCGCACACCACGAATCCCCCGCCCCCTCGGCCGCCCCGCATCATGAGGACGGCCCGCTGCTGCCCTGGCCGGAGTTGGATGACCTGGTGGCCCACGACTACACCCACACCCAGGTCAACCGGTTCGCCGCCTACGCCGCTCGGAGCTGCCGCTGGGTGGAGGGCATGGACATGACCGACCGAGCCCAGGCGGCACGTGCGGCAATCCTGGAACACCTCTACACCGCCGAGCGTCGCCCCGAAATCGCCGAACTGATCCGGACGGGCTGGCAGGCCATGAAGGACGAGTGGCGCCGTGACCGGCAAGTCCACGGATTGAACTCCAAAACCGCCGGCGAGCCCGCCGCGGCCCACCAGGCCTACTGGACCACGGTGGCAGCACCCAGTGCCTCCCCCGAGGATCTCGTCGTGGACCGTCTCGCGTTCCAGCAGATCTGGCGCACGCTCACCCCACTGGCCCGCCAGGCCCTCGCCGCTGTGGCCGAGCACGGCACCATCGCCAAGGCCGCCGCCGAACTCGGCATCGAGGCCCAGCTCCTCACCAGTCGCCTCACCCGTGCCCGGCGCCTCTTCCGGAAACTGTGGCACGAAGGCGAAACCATGCCCGCACGCTGGGGCTGCGACCGCGACGGCACCCGCCACCAGAACGCCATGTACCTGCTGCGCGAGCGCACCCGCAACCGCCGCGCACGCCAAGCCGACCCCGACCGCCCACCGCCCCGCACCGGCGGCCCACCCCGCAAAAGCCTCGGGATCTCCCTGGCCGAGCTACTGCACCGCTTCGAGGCCGGGACCACCCTCCACCAGCTCTCCACCCAGCTCGGCGTGGGCGTCTACGTCATCTCCGACCGGCTGGACCAAGCCCGCCGAGACCGCGACGCCAACGGCGCGGCCTACCCCACACCCCCGGCCCGCAGACCCGGCACCCGCCGCGTCCCGCTACCCGTCACCGACGCCGAACTCGCCCGCCGCCACCACCACGAACAGACCAGCCTCAACACTCTGGCCGCCGAATACGCCACCAGCCCACAAACTATCCGCCGCCGCATCAACACCGCCCGCAGCCCCCAAAACGCAAACGCTCGGATCTGAGATGAGGACACTCCACATGGCACAGGCTCGAATCACGGCCGCCACTCTGACCAATCTTGGTGGCCCGCTACCCCCGATGCCCGTGGGTCGGTACGGACTTTCCCAACGGCCTGGCACGCCAGCGGGCCACAGCACAGGCAGCGCACAGCTTGCGTCCGCTGTCATAGGTGACTATCTCGCCCAGCGCGGCAACGAGGCCGATGTCGGCGCCCGCCGGACGCCCAACCTCAGCGGGACAGACCGGGCAGCACCTCGGTGGCGACCTGTTCCAGCACGGCCTCGCTGCCCGCGTACACACCCTCCGCCCGGGGCCAGGGCGCGACCACGTCGGTGAAGCCCAGTTCCGCGGCGCGGTCCAGGAACTCGCGGTAGCGCGCGACGCTGGACAGGGAGTAGACCGGCGCGGCGTCGGACTGGAGAAACCGCCGCACCTCGCCCCGGGGCCGCTGCTCGGCGGCGAGGGCCTCGTCGAACCGGGCGGCGGCCGTGGCCACCGAGGCCCACCAGCCCTCCAGGTCCTCCTGGGGCTCCCCGGTGGTGATCCAGCCCTGTCCGAAGCGGGCGGCCACGCGCATGGCCTTCGGGCCATTGGCGGCAACCACAAACGGGATCCGGGGCTGCTGGACGCAGCCGGGATTGTTGCGCGCTCCCACGGCGGTGTAGTGCTCTCCGGACCAGTCCAGCCCGTCCGTGGTCAGCAGCGCGTCCAGCAGCTCCACGAACTCGGCGAACCGGCTGGCGCGGCGGCGCGGCGCCGCGGTGTGGCCGAACACCCGCAGGTCGTAGCTGAGGTCACCACTGCCGCTGCCGGTGCCGCCCGCGCCCACGCCGAGGGTGAAGCGTCCCGCGGAGATGTCGTCCAACGCGGTCAACTCGCGGGCGAAAGACACGGGATGCCGGTAGTTCGGTGAGGACACCAGCGGGCCCAGCTCGATCCGGGAGGTCACCGCTGCGGCCATGGTCAGGGTGGGGACAGCGCCGAACCAGGGGCCGTCCACCAGGCTGCGCCAGCCCAGATGGTCGAAGGTCCAGGCGTGGTCGAAGCCGTAGGTTTCGGCGGCGCGCCACTTCGGTTCGGCGTCACGCCACCGGTACTCGGGCAGGATGGTGATCCCGACACGCACGGCGGGTCTCCTCGTCTCTCGGCGGCGCGCGGGTTTCCGCGCGGAGGGTTCCCACCGGCGTGGGCGCGGCGCAGTGCCGCCCCTGCGGCAGGGGCCGCGGGCACTCGCGGCCCTGGTCGTCCCGGGAGGAATGGTAGCTGCCCGCGCCGGCCGCATGGGCGAACGCACGCACTCCCACGATCCCGAGAACCCCCCATGGCGAACAGATCGTGGCCAGATTACTAACCGGAACGGCCAGCGGCCATCAATACCAATGGACAGAACCGTTGAATTTCACGACTCCGTCTGCCGCCACGAATGATCGTGGTCGGAGTTCACCGCGGTCCGCTGGCCGGTCCGAGCTCACGCGCCCGGAGCGCGGGCGAGGTAGATGGTGTTCGCGGCGTTGCCACCCCGGCGGTCGACGAAGGGCACCACCTCGGCGCGGGGCTGGTGGAACACTTCCCGCAGCGCGGCGGTGAACTCCTCCTCCGGCGGGTCGTCGGACCACAGCGCGAACACGCCGCCGGGAGTCAGGTGCCCGGCCAGGCGACGCAGCCCCTCAGGGGTGTAGAACCCGGCGTGGCTGGAGTGCAGCAGATTGAGCGGCGAATGGTCAATGTCCAGCAAGATCGCATCGAAGCGGCGCCCGGGATGCTCGGGATCCAGACCGGTGGTGTCGGCAACCATCCCGAAGAAGTCGCCTTCCACCAACCGGCAGCGTGCATCCGCGTTCAGTGCCGCCCCGGAGGGGATGAGCCCACGCCGGTGCCAGTCCACCACCGGGGCGAGCGCCTCCACGACGAGCAGGGAGTCCACGGTGTCGTACTCCAGCACCGCCGCGGCCGTGTAGCCCAGGCCGAGCCCGCCCACGGCCACCGTGAGGTCCGTGCCGTCCAGCTCCGCGAGCGCGAGGTGCGTCATCGCGACCTCGGCCGCCGGAAACAGGCTGGACATGAGGAACTCCTCGCCCAGCCGGACCTCGTAGGCGTACTCGCCAAACTGCGGGTCCCAGCGCCGCCGAAGGCTCAGCTCGCCCATCGCGGTCCGCTGCCAGTCCAGCTCCTGGATCCGCGCGCTCACCGACACCGCCCCTCGCCACACCGGGCGTCTCCCGGGCTCGTTCCCATTCTCCCGCACGCGGCGCGGGCCCCGCGCTACCGCGCGACGTCGTGCAAGCGGAGGCAAACGTCGCGCGGTAGCAGCAACCATGGATCCCCAAGATCCCCCATCGGCCTTTCGCGCCCCCCATGGTCTGGGGGTGGCCCCCGAAGCGCCATTACCGCCTCTATCGCACCCAGGCCGAGACATAAGTTCCTCCTGCGTGCCGGGTTCGATGACGTGGCCGTGGTCCAGAACCTAGATCCGGTCTGCCATCGTGGACGCCGGCCAGCCGGTGATGTCACCCCGCAGGAACGTGACGCCCAGTGTCGTCCGGCGGGTGGTGGGTGAGGACGAACCGGGCGCCGCCCCAGCCGCCGCCGAGCGCCTCCCCGCTGGTTTTCCCGGTGTCCCGGCGCGACGATGTTGCCGTACACGGTCACGGTGGTGCACCACAGCGCGATAGCCGACGCCGCCCCGGTGGCGAGAACCACCATGGACGTTGTCCTTTCGTGCGATGTTCGTACCGCCCGGTGCACTACCGGGACGGGCCGGCCATGCCCTTCGGAGTCATCCCGGGGGACGTCGCGCATCAGCCCTCCTTACCCGAAACAGCCCTCCTGGAGGTCACCGCACGATCCCGGTCCCGGGGTGCACCACGGCGCAGTACTGGCCGGCGGCGAAGAGGGCTCCCTCATCGACACAGGCGACCGGGCTGGCGCAGCGATCCCGGGCGAGGGGAACTGAGGCGAAGGCACGCAGCACCGGCTCCTCGGACTGTTCCAGCGTGTGCAGCGTGAGCCACTGCGACTCGGCGGTACCCATCACCGGGGGCAGGGAATCCAGATTCGCCAACTGGGCCAGGTGCGTGTCCATCGCCGCGCACGCCTCACGGCTACTGACTCCCGACTCGACCTCGGGTGCGGGCTCCGACTCCGCGGCCCCAGGCTGTTCCGTCGCGCGGGGCACAGGAACGCCGGTGGTGGCTGTGGTGGCCTCGTCGACCAGGAAGATAGTCACGGGCAGGGCTATGGCTGCCACCCCGACCACGCCGGGCCACCGGCGCCGTGGTCGAGCCACGATCCAGGGGGGACGGCGGGCCAGTCGCCGTACACCCGAGCCCACGAGCGCGGCCACCCCCGCCGTGGGCAGGTAAAATAGGCACAGGACGAGCCCCGCGAACGGCCCCAGACCGAGGTACAGCGACTCGGGGACATGTCCCGCCCAGCAGGCCGAGTCCACGCCACCGGCGCGGCCACAGTCGCCGACCGCGACCCCCAGGTGGATCGCCGGAGTGGTCAACACCGCGACGACGAGCCCGTAGGCCAGTGCCGCATACAGCCCCCGCGGGGAGGCGCCGCGTCCCCCCAGCTGCCAGCCCAGGACGACACCCCCGATGCCCACCAGCAGTGTCGCGAAACCGAAAATCGGAAGCAGCACCAGCACCAGCCCCACATCCCCGGTGGCCGCGGCGGGAGCCCCCAGAAGAAGCCCGCCGGCGATGCGGAACATCGGCAGCAACAGGGCGAGAAGGATCGACAGGACACCGGCGGTGAGCAGCGCGGCCAACGCCGGAAGCCAACTCGGACAGAGCAGCTGCCCGGCCCGTCGACCCCAGGAGACACCATCGGGCTGCCGCGCACTCTGCCACGCAACCCAGGCCATCACCGGCACCAGGATGCCGAACCCCAGGGAGACCACCAGCCAGGGCCGACTGGACGTGAACAGGGTGGCGATGCTCCAGGTGAGGACGGACTCCCAGTGTGGCGGCGTCAGCGAGACGAGCTGCACCACCGAGAACCAGGACGTCATGACGAGCCCCAGCAGACTGGCAGCCCCCGCCGCGACCATCCCCAACGGCCAGCGCCCCCGACACACCGACAGCCACAGTGCTGCGTTTCCGGACACCCAACGTGCGATAAGCACAAACCCCGCGAGCAGGGCCAGGGCGAGGACCAGGCCCAGAAACACGCCGGGCCCCACCAACAGCTGTGCACCCCACGTGGTCTCGGGGAGTCCCGGCAGGAGCAGTTGCCCCACCAGCACCCCGGCGGTGAGACTCACCCCCGCCCGCCAGGCTGTGGGCTGGCGCTCCGTCCCCAGCAGGAACCCCAGCGTGGCCCGCCACATGGTCAAAGTGAGCACCACGGCCAGCGGAACCCCGGCCGCGACCCCGGTCACATGCGAGGCGATCCAGCCGGGATCGTCCACGGTGAAGCCGATGATGAGCATGTACAGCCCCGGAGTCCCCAAACTCACCGCGCATCCGACGATGACCAGAGCCACCGGCTCCCCACGCAACAGCAACCTCGGGTCACGCAGCGCGGCCACCCGGCGCCGCGCCACCGGGTGGTTACGCCGCAGTCGGTCCCACCACCGGACGGTTCCGGAGGTCTGGCGCACCGCCAACGCGCGCTCCAGGACCACCACCAGCGCCGCGCGCACGTCAGCCCGCTGACCGGCGCGGGCGTCGGCGTAGTACTCACGGATCCGCAGCACCCGCGCCCGGGCGTAGCCCAGCACCGCCAGTGCCAGCAGCAGTGGCACCACCCACCGCGTCGCCGGCTCGTCCGCGAACGGCAGCAGAGCCAGGGTGAGGCCCGCCACGGTTGCAAACCCCCACCACACACCGATGGTTAGGTAGGTGATGTCGATGTCGCGGTTGCGGAGGTGCGCGGCCTCGTGCTGGAGCACCGCGTCCGCGGTGGGGGACGGAGGTCCGGGGTCGTGGGCGGGCACCAGGAGGGAGCGGTCCACCGCGATCCAGTACCGGCCCCAGGCGCCGAAGGCCCGAGCTCCGCCCGTGGTCCCCGGGGTCACCAGAACTCGCACCCGCTGTGGATTCGGCAGTTCGGCATCCCGCAGCGCCGTGACCACCTGCCGGTACAGCGCCGCGTGGACGCTCGGGCACAGTGCGCGCAGCCGGCGCCGCAGCAACACGGGGTGCGCTGTGTAGAACGCGACTCCCAGTAGGGGCGGCAGGAGCACGACCCCCAGCAGGAGAACAGCGTCACCGCGGGTGGCGGCCTCGGCGCAGGCGAGATACGTGGCCAGCAGCTCCTGGTCCGGCAGCACACCCACCTGCGCCTGTGCCTCGGCGACGCAGCCCGCACGGCCGTGTGCGGGTAGCAGGTTCAGCTGTCTGGCGGCATCGACCAGGAGCTGGGCGAGGGGAAGCGTGGCCCCCAACGTGGCGGTGATCAGAACCAGGAACCGCACGCTCGTCGCCGAGGGCACCTGGAAGGCGAACTGGCGCGCCGTGTCGCCGCCGGGCTGGGGCAGATCAACGGGCGAGGCCATGTGCAGCTACATCAGTTCCGAAACCACGGCCTCAGCGAGTTCACCCGCCTGCTCCGCGGGGATCCCCGACTGCACGGCATACGCCGTGATCGCCCGCGTCACCGCGGCCACCCGCTCGGGTGGCACCGTCGGCGCGGGCGCCTGCGGGGGCGGAGTGACCGGGCGAGCCAAACCCACCCGCCGCAGCAGCCACCGTCCGGCACGTTGCCACCACGGGCGCACCACGTCGGCGAGGGTGCCCGCGGCCAAATCCGTCAGAACGGCCAGAACAACGCCGCTGACCAGGCCCACGGCCACGGACCCGAACCCCAAGGGGTTCTCCCCGACCGGCGGTGGCACCCCGCCCCGGGCGTGGAAATCGTCGCGGATGTGCTCGTAGTGGGGAAGTTCCGCAGGGGCGTGCCGGTGGACCACACGTCGAGCGACCGCATCGATGGTCCGATCGGTTTCGGAGGGCTGGGGGGACACGGTCATGTTTCTAACCTCCTGGGGGATGCGTCGCACGCGGCGAGCGCACGCCGGCACCCCAGAATTGTTGCCCGCGCGGCCGGGGTCGACGCTCCTGCCTGAGCGTGCCAGGGCACGGTGGCCCGCACCAGAGGATTGTCGAAACCTACCGCAACATCGGCTGCTTCGGGCAGCCGAAACCGGGGCCCGCCCGGCCCCGCCGCCGCGGCTCACGCGTGCTGTCCCGCCGGCCACACGGTGGGGCGGTGGCCTGTGTCTCCGCGTGCCCTGCCGCCTTCTGTGGATCCCGCGCGCGGCTTCCGGGGCGGCGCGCCCGCACCCGGGCACTGGCCGGATGCGGCCACCGTGCGGGCCCCCTCCCCTCGTCCCGAACGTGGCCTCGGAGTCGACGCTGGTTCCCTCCACCTCGGCGAGGGTGCGGGACCTGCACCTCGTCGTCGGCCGTGATTCCGGCCGGCACGGCTGTGGTGGGGCGGTAGGGAAACGACGCCACCGGCTCCGTGTCTGTGGGGTCGTCGATGCGTTCGACGCTGAACTCGTCGTCCTCGGTCACGACCAGGGCACCGCCCGCGCTGCGATCTCCAGTCACGGCCGCTGGCGTAGGTCCTGCACCAGGAGATCGAGGGCGGATTCCTCGTGTACGGCCATGCCGAAGCTGTTCATGCTCGGCGCCAGCTCCGGGTCCCAGCTGGCAGTCTGAGGGCGCCCCTCCAGGGGTTGGAGGGGCGTGCGGCGGTCCCGGGCGCGTTCCACCTGCTGTTCGTAGTCGGCGGCGCTCATCCGCCATGGCTGCGCCGGGTAGCGCGTGAGCAGCCGCTCCACCATGGCGACGCCCGCCCAGTCGAAGTCCCCGCGTACGTACAGCCGCGTTCCCCCCTCGACCAGCGCCGTCAACAGGGTGTGCACAACCGTGGTGGCGTTGCCCGAGGTACACACCAGCCCAGCGTCCATGCCCGCATCGGCCGCCGCCTCGACAACGCGCGGGTTCTCACACACGTACACCACCGCGCCCGGAACCGGATCCCAGCACACGTGCCGCAGATCTCGCAGGGTCAGATGCGTCTCGGTATGCTGCTCGGCACGCTCCCGCAGCTGGCGGGCCATCCAATGGTCACCCGCGGGGCGTAGCCCGTAGGTGAGCACCGTGCTGGACACCCGGTCCGTGGACACTCCGGCGGCGGCCCACAGCGCGCGACGCTGCACGGCATCCCGCGGTAGCGGCCACGGCTGCGCTGGTACTCGGCCACACTGGCGGCTTTGACCGGGCGAGAGCTGGACAGCAGCGCGCCCCACTGTTTGAGCTGTTCCAGCCGTTGGGCCACGGTCTCCACAGGCAGATCCACCCGGTTGTGCGCGAGTCGTTCGGCAACCTCGTGGGCGCTCATGTCGGCCAGCAGGGTTGCGGTGAACACCCGCATGATCGCGATGTAGTCAGCCCGCGCTGGCTCCACCAGATAGCGGTAGGCGACCAGCCGGTCGTGATCCGACGTGGGGAGCGCCGCATCCTCGGTTTCGGTGCTCGGACTGGTGGCGGCGGGCGGGTCATGGTTGGGGGGGAACCCTGGGCCCGGGGTGAGGCTCATAGTTTCCGACGATACGTAACCGGAACCACACATGCCCGGACATTCGCGAAACCAAGGGCAGGAGTGGTGCTGCGGCCCCAGATGCCGCAGACCGTCGCCGGGGCCGGGAGCAGCGACCGCCACGACCACCTGGGCCGCGGAGGTGGCCGCCTGCATGGTGGCACTGGGTGGCGCTGGGTGGCACCCCCGAACCTATGGGCTGGATCTTCCGTCCCCGCTGGGGCCATCCACACCCGGTGGCGCGGGGTCAGCGGGACCGGTGGTGAACGACGCAGGTGTCCGGGTCGAACCTGGTCTGCTGAACCTCGGCGATCAGTTGCCGTGCGGGCGCGAAGCCTGGGCTGAGCTGTCGCGCGAGGACCAGCGAGGCGACGCGGCGCGCCCCGGCCCGCTTCAGGCTGTGCGCGGCGGACTGCATCCGGGAACCGGTGACCCAGGTGTCGTCAATGAGGAGTACGTCGGCGGCAGGGACCCCAGCGAGGTCCTCAGGGTGGGCCTCGAACCACGACGCATCGAATCTCCGTTCGGGGGAGACATCGGGATTGACGTGCAGGGGAACCCGCGGCAACGGGATCGCGGGCGCAAGCATCCGCTGGAGCGGATGCTCCCCGTGCGGGGACCGCGTGCTGGGTACGAAACACACGTGCGTGAACGAGGCGATCTCGGCCGCGCTCTTCACACATGCGATGTGTCGCCGGCAGAAGTCCCAGAACAGCGCGGCCAGGCGCCGACGCGCAGGCTCGGTTCCGGGGGTGTCCGCCTTCTTGTACATCGCCAGGTCGTGGGCGTGCTGGCCATCTTTGAGGCGGTAGGAGATCGGCACCACGACATCGGACAGGGCGCCGGGCGCAGCCCGGATGGTCCTGCTACAGGCGGCACATCGTGTTGTCTGGGCGTCGGGCGCAGCCCCATGACAGGTCGCGCAGGTCCCTGGATATCGGGCGGGCAAGGGGGCATGAACGAAGTTGACCAGCAGCCGGATGTGTCCCTGAACTTCCGGCCAGCTGAGATCACCAGGCAATGTCTGCCGTCTGGAGTTGGCCTTCCTGAGGGGCCACGGGCTCGTGGATCACCTGCTCCACCGTGGTCGCCAGTTCGCTGAGTCCGGCAACGACATGGACCCCTGGATGTTGGGCGAACTCCTGTGCCCACTGGTTGACCAGCAGCTCCTGGGGGAAGATCACCGGGCGACCGTGGCGCAGGGCGAACCGGGCCTGGGTGCGTGCGCCGCTGCGCTCGCCCGCCTGCACGATCACAGTGGCGGCGGCGTAGCCACTCATCACCGCATTGCGCATAGGGAAGCTGTGCTTGCTCGGGGGGGCGTCCGGCAGGAACTGGCTGAGGACCAGACCGCGCTGTGCGATGGTCTCTTGCAGCTCGCGGTTCCGGGTCGGGTAGACCCGATTGATGCCGGTGCCGAGCACAGCGACGGTGCGTCCGCCCGCGCCGAGCGCTGCGGTGTGCGCGGCCGTGTCGATTCCCTCGGCCAGGCCACTGACAACAGTGACCCCCAGGCCCACCAGGCATTCGGCGATGCGACGCGCGGTGGACAGCCCGTGGTCACTCGCGCGACGGGATCCCACCACCGCGATAGCGCGCTGGTCGGCGGCACGCTGACCACGGGTGAACACGACGGGGGGCATCTCGTGGACCTGCCGCAGCTGGGCCGGGTAGGAGCTGTCCAGAAAACCGTGCACCCCCACCCCATCCTTCTCGCAGGCAGTGATGAGCTTCTCGGCTTCAACAAGCTCGTCCCCGGGCGATTCCTCGACCGAAAACAGCGCCTGCTGCCCACCGTCGTGGGCGCTGAGCACGGTCCGGGCGCTTCCCGCCTCCAGTACCTCGGCGACGACATCGCGCCATCCCGACTGGCTGCGTAGCAGCAGAGCCACCAGGGCGGTTCGCTCGTCCATCTGCCGCAGTGCACTCATCGCTGACGCCCGCCGTTGCTCTCCCGCGCTGACTCTCGAAACGGTGTCATCACAGCCCATCATAGCCGTATCGAACGCATGTATCACGACCCTCGGGGTATGAGTCCGGACCGGTAACCACCGCGGGACTGTCCCCGCAGTGGGATACTACAGCGGCCGCACCGTGTGACCCCGCCCTGACATCGCCATACTGGGCCACCGTCTCGTGTACAGGGCGGCTCGTCATTCGCGGGACGAGGGCCACCCCGCAGGACGCCCACCTGTGCGGGCGTCGGCCCCACGGTGGCCAGCGGAACAACGCGGCCGGCGTCGAGGACGGTTCTGGCCTCAATTCACCGGTCGCCGGTGCATCGAGGACAGCATCGAGGAAAGCGAGGACCGTGCCCTATCGAGCTGGTACAGGGACTTCGCCACCTGATGAACGGCCGCGCGGGCCTGATCGTAGTCGGCCTTGGTCCTGGCCTGGATGGAGTCCTCCTCCACCTCGACTCGCGGCAGCCAGTGCGGACGGCTCGACTTAAGCCGCCCCTCCTTGGCGGCCTCCATGCCGGCACTCGTCAGTCCCGCGACGACGGGGATACCGACCGCAAATGCCAGCCCCCATCCGACCTGGGAAAAGTTGAGGTCGAACAACCCGGAGAGCGCGATCACAAGTGACACCACAGCACCAATGCCACCGATCGTTCCCCACAGGGCACAGGAGGCGCCCGGGCTCTTTTCAAAGATCTCCAGATACCGGGCAAGTTCGGACCGACGTGTCCGTAAGCGCTGCTCTGCCGTACCCAAAGTCTGGACCTCCGGGTAGAAGTAGGCTAGGACGACCGCCGCACCGACATCCCCAGGAGTGGGCTCCCGCAGCGGAGGAGGCGAGGGACTCGCCTTTCGCCACGGCAACTCGAGGCCCGAATGAAGCTGGGCCAATCGGGCCGACCACTGCTCGGGGGCCAGCAATGCGGCCACCAACCAGCTGGTCGCAACGGCGTCGGGGCCAACAAGCGCGGGTGGACTATCCATCTCCCTCGGCCAGGCCGTGTCCAACCAGGATGCCAGGGGGCCGGCCTGGTCGGCCGCAGCCTCCGCCGCGATAGCCGTGTGCTCCACCAGTTGCTGATACGGGCGGCAGGGTGTCTCCGGAGGACAGGAGTGATCTGGCTCGGCGCAGTAATGTCGCGCGAGCGCCCGCAGCGTCGCCAGCGAAAAGCTCCACTCCGGCAGGCTCTCGGCACGGGCCAGCTCGTGCAGCGCGGACAGTCGGAATGACTGTCCGCGGTACACCGGCGGTAGGTCCGGGCGGAGCTGGGCGACGAACTCCGCCACGGTGACGTCTGGGTCCTGCGGTGGGCGTCGGAGCAGTCCGCGTTCCACCCGAGTGTCCTTGACGTCCTCGATGATCCAAGCCGCGAGGGAGCCACGCTCCTGCTCGTCGACGAACGCACGCCGCGCCGCATCCCAGTCCTGCTGCATGTGCTCAGCCAGGTCCGCCAAGCGCACATGGTTCTGCCCGGCGAAGGCGATCGGCGCGACGTCCGCCGCGGTGGGACCGGGTTGGCTTCTGGCACCGCGCTCCTCGCCACGGCTCGAGTCGTCACGGGGAGGCGCACCCTCGCCCCGGACAGAGTCGTCCGGCCGCTCGGATGCGGACGATATGGCGTGGGCGGCCGCCGCGGAGCCCTGACGCAGCGCCGTTTCGGTGTCGGCGACCTCGTCCCCGCCGAGGAGCGTGTTCAGTATTTCCGGTGCGGTGGGCCGCTGCTCGGGCTCTTTGGCCAGGCATCGGCGTAGCAGCGACTGGAGCGGCTCGGCCACCTCGGAACAGTCCGGCTCCTCCAGCATGACCTTCCGCATCATCGCGCGTTGGCTGTCCGCGGTGAACACATCGGATCCGGTGGCCGCCTTCACCAGCACCGCGCCCCAGGAGTAGATGTCCAGCGCCGGGGTCAGCCGCACGCCCTCCTCCAACTGTTCGGGGGCCATATACGTCAGCGTGCCCACAATCGCGCTGGCCGTGAACGACGCCGAGTCCTCGAACGCCCGCGCGATGCCAAAGTCGATCACCCGCGGCCCGTCCGGCGCGAGCAGGATGTTTCCCGGTTTCAGGTCCCGGTGCACCACGCCGGCCCGGTGAATCGCGGTCAGGGCCGTGGCTGTGGATACCGCAAGCCGGTGTAGATCAGCGCCCACGCGGGGGCCATGCTCCCGGATGGCCTGGGCCAGGGTGGGACCCTCGATGTACTCCGTGGCGATCCACGGCTGCGCGGCGTAGGGGTCGGCATCCAGCACCTGGGCCACACAGAACGGGCTGACCCTGCGTGCGGCGTCCACCTCGCGGGCGAACATCTCGGAGAATCGCTCGTCCGTACTCGGACCAACGTGCAGGAGTTTCACGGCCGCACGCTGCCCGTGCGGGCTCTCCCCCAAATAGACCACACCGAAACCGCCGCGCCCCAGCTCCCGGACCAGCCGATAGCCACCAACCTCCGAAACGTCCATGCTCTCCCTTTCCCTGCCGCGGCCAACAGGCCGCACCGGGAAAGCCACCAGGACACCAGCGGCGAAGGGGATCCGGGGGCGGCCGAGTATCGCAGCGTCGACCATATCCGGGCGCACGCACAGACGCCATGTCGCGGGCCATCCCCGATGGCAACCGGCCGGTGAGCGCGTGTCCTCAGTAGGGGAAATGAGTGTGGCGGTTGAGTGATGTCGGCGGCGCCCACACCAGATCCACCTGACTGTCGTTGTGCGTGCGTCCCTGGGAGATCTCGGGCCATAGACGGAGACTGAAGCTGACCTCGCTTCAGCAGGCAGGGGATATTCCTCCTTTCCGCAGGTCACGCATACCTGATGGAGATAAGTAGGGTTGCTAGAATTTCCTGAGTCACAAAACATATGCGGAGGTGGCCATGCCTCGCCCCTGGGAAGCCAATCCGTCCGCGCGGTTCACGCGACGACTGGGCAAGTCGGCGCGGGAGCTGGGAGATACCGATCGAAAGGACGGATGTCCGGACATCTGGCAGCTGGACAACGGGGACATTGCGGTCATTGGTCGCGACCTCACCGCCAACTATGCGGAACATCTTCCAGCGGATGCCACCATCGCCGCAGATGAGCGACTGGTGAT
This sequence comes from Lipingzhangella rawalii, assembly GCF_031628175.1. Classification (NCBI taxonomy): domain Bacteria; kingdom Bacillati; phylum Actinomycetota; class Actinomycetes; order Streptosporangiales; family Nocardiopsidaceae; genus Lipingzhangella; species Lipingzhangella rawalii. Next base: position 196,945 of record NZ_JAVLVT010000004.1, read on the forward strand.
CATTCCTGGACACATGTTGAGCCACGCCAAACCGGATATTCCGGATGCCTGATCGCGCCATGTTGGTTCTCCCCGATGAACAGGGGGTCCGGCTTGAACTCGGTGAGTACCGGCGCGACTTCGCTGAGCGCCAGGGCCGGATCCGTAACCGGTCATCCTGGAAGTTCGAGCGGCAGCAGCACTTCAAACAGCCAGGCGATCCCAGCTGGGAAGCGTTCCGCGAGGGTCGCTGGGACGAGGCGCTGCGTCTCCTCGAACAGGAGCGTCCGGAATTCGAGCAGGAGGCCCAGGAGGATGCGGCCCGAGCACACTGGTTCCACCGGGTTCGGATCGTGGCGGAGCCCCTCACGCCCTACGTGCAGTGGGAGCTGCACTCCCTGTGGATACAGGCCGAGTGCGGCGAGCGGATTCGTGTGGTGCCCGACGCGGCCGTGCGGCATCTGGAGGGTGACACGCAGCTACCCGAGGTCGTGGTTCTGGGCGGGGAGACGCTGTACCAGGTCTGCTACACCGAGGCGGGCGCGCTGGACGGCGGAATCCGGTTCACACACCCGGAACTCGTGGGGAACTGGGAGCGGTTCATCGCCGAGCTATACGCGACAGGTGAGGACATGCGCGCCTACGCCGAGCGGTATCTGGCTCATCTCCCGCCCCCACAGTCCCAGAGCCGGTAGCAGCGGGATCGGACAGGCACGAACGGACAGGGGGACTCTGGCATGTCGTCGCACTCCGAGCACACCGGGGACGCCCGCGATGTGGTGCAGGCCGGTAACGTCAGCGGTGGAATCCATTTCCACACTGCTGGGGATGAGCACGGCGCCGCGCCACCGCGGCAGCTCCCGGGAGACCCCCGTGGCTTCGTGAACCGGACGGACGAGCTGGCCGTGCTGGATGCGCTCGTCGTCGCGGACGATGCCGACCGTCAGTCGTTGTGTGTGATCGCCGGTACTGCCGGGGCGGGCAAGACCTCGCTGGCACTGCACTGGGCACATCGGGTGCGGGAGCAGTTTCCCGACGGCCAGCTGCATGTGAACCTCCGCGGCTACGACCCGGGCGAACCGGTGCCCGCAGCGGAGGCGCTGCATCGCTTTCTCGCTGCCTTCGGCGTACCGTCCGGCGCGATTCCGACCGACCTGGACGCCGCCGCGGCGATGTATCGCTCCCTACTGGCTGACCGGCGGATTCTGGTGCTGCTGGACAACGCCGCCACCGTTGCCCAGGTGCGCCCGCTGCTGCCGGGAACCCCGCACTGCCTCACCGTGGTCACGAGCCGCTCTAGCCTCTCCGGACTGTCTGTGCGCGACGGTGCCCACCGCCTCACGCTCGGCACGCTGGCCGAGCCCGAGGCCGCCGCCCTGGTGCGGGCTGTTACCGCGGGCTACCGGCGTGAGGATGGCGAGGAGAAACTGGCCGAACTCGCGCAGCTGTGCGCGCGGTTACCGCTGGCGCTGCGCATCGCCGCGGAACGCGCCGCGATGCGCCCCCACATGCACCTGGACGAGCTGATCGCCGACCTGCGCGACGAATCCGCACTGTGGGACGCCCTGAGTGTGGAGGACGAGGAGGAGGCCGGCGCGGTCCATTCGGTGTTCGCCTGGTCCTACCGTGCGCTGCCGGCAGACGCGGCCCGCATGTTCCGGCTGCTCGGTCTGCACCCAGGACCGGATCTCGGGCTCGGAGCGGCCGCTGCCCTGGCCGGGGTATGCACACGACAGGCCCGGCGGCAGCTCGATGTTCTCGTGGGTGCCTCCATGCTGGAGCAGGCCGTTCCCCGACGCTTCGAGCTCCACGACCTGCTGCGCGCCTATGCCGTCGACCAGGTCCAGCAGGAAGAATTGCCCGAGGAACGAACCGCGGCCCTGCGGCGAGTACTTGGCTGGTACCTGCACACGGCCGACGCCGCGCAGCGCTGGATCCGCCCGGACGAGGAGCATGTTCCGGAGCTGATGCCACTCGATGACGGTGTGGAACCGCTGGATTTCACCAGCCGGGAGGAGGCGCTGGACTGGGCACACCAGGAACAGGACACGTTTCTCCCGGCGGTGCGGGCCGCCGCGGAGGCCGGTCTGGATCGGCATGCCTGGCAGCTGGCGGCCGTGGTGTGGAACGCGCAGGCTCCCTCCGTTCCGGTCGCATTCTGGCTCCCAATCGGGGAGGTAGGGCTGCGCTCAGCGCGCCGGTTGGGTGACGAGTGGGCGCAGGCACTCCTGCTGGAGAACATGGGCTTCGATGCGGTCCAGGCCCACCGCACGGAGCTGGCCCGGGAGTACCACGAGGGGGCGCTGGCGCTGCGGCGCGGGCTCGGTGATCGCCGCGGCGAAGCTGACTCGCTGAACGCCCTCGGCCTGGTGCAGATGCGTACCGGGGACCGGGATGGCGCAGCCGAGCACCTCGGCCAGGCCATCGCCGCCTTCGGCGACCTCGAGGAAGATCACTGGCAGGCAGTCGCCCGGGCGAACCTCGCCGAGGTGCACTACCTCGCGGGGCATCTGGAGGAAGCGCACGACGGCATCATCGCGGCCCTTGCGACCCACCGCGCCGCGGGCAACGGGCCCAGCATCGGCAACACACTGCGGATTCTCAGCGCCATCCAGCTCGAGCAGGGCGATCCACACCAGGCGCTGCGGGCCGCCGAGGAAGCAGTGGAGCTCGCCGTCGAGCTCCGGGATCACCTTGCGGAAGGCTATTGGCTGCTGGCGCTGGGCGACGCCCAGCGCGCGCTGGATCGTCTCACCGACGCCCTGGAGTCCTACCAACGCTCCGCCATCCTGCACCGCAGGCTGGGTGACCGCAGCCGGGAGGCGCGCGCCTGGCAGGGCACCGGCCAGACCTACCAGCTTCTCCACCGGGAACAGGATGCGGCCGGCTTCCACCGCCGCGCCGCCGCGGTCCACCAGGAGCTCGGCGAGACTTGGCTGGAGGCACTGGCGCTGGAGAGCCTCGGCACCGCTGTCCAGGGCCAGGATCCCCATGAGTCCCACCAGTGCTGGACGAGAGCGTTCCACCTGATCGGCGACGACAACACCCCCCGCGCCACGCAGGCGCGCCAGCGCATCAGCGCGATGCTGGCGGGTGCGGCGGACGGGCACGGAACTGGCCCGGAGTAGCCCGGGCCTCAGCCTCACTTGAGTGGCACGCGCCGACGGAGCGATTGGTCACGGTCCAAGGGTGGCCGACTCGTGGAAATGCTCGTTACCCCCTGCGATTCGCACGGATGACTCGGCGGTTGGTCACGAGTCAACCTCTATCACACGCACTCCTCTACCCAGAGCACGGCGATTACGCACGTCCTGCCCGCGATAAATGAAAATCTGGAGATTCTTCTGTCCAGCCAAGGGCGCGAGGTCCAGCCCAGGGCGAGCACCGCAGAGGTGAAGTGTTCTTAGATACGGAAGGCCGGAAATGGGACTAAGATCTTGAATATATTCACAATTCTCTATAGCCAAGACATCAAGATTTTGAAGGTTTCGAATAGGTGTTAAATCTGCAATCCCACTGGATCTAATATAGAGTGACTCAAGGCCAGAAAGACTGGACAGCCATGAGAAATCACGGACCTCTTGACATCCTCCAAGAACCAGGTGATTCAATGAAAGATTAGCGATATCATCGATGTTGCGCAGGAAATTCGCATCTGGAAGGACCAGGGCCTCCACATGCGGAGCCCGCAGAGCAACAATCCGAATATCTGAATCCAACACACCTCCACGCAGGTGGACAAGACGAAGATTCGGGAAACTACCAAGAAAATCCAGATCGAACTTCCGTACATTAGAACTAAATTCTAAACCGAAAGAAACCAGGCGATCGTGCTCAACAATAGGAGAAGTATCTCCAACCTCGGCAAGGCTCTCTCCGAACAGGAAAACGCCTGTAAGGTGCGGCAGATCCCGCAGAAATTTCAAAGTTCCCAACGACGGAGCCTGGACCATCAGTTTTTCAAGTCGCGATAACTCAGTCAGCGGAACCATTGATTTCAAAGAAGAAGTTGAACAAAGATTGATCGAAGCAAGGGAATTTGAATGCACAGAAAGTGGGGTCAAGTCTCCAGATCGAAAACTATATAGACTAACCATTTTTAGGGCTGCCACATTCTCCAGAAACCCGAGATCAGGAATGTCCATTCCTGTGCATTGCAGCTTAGTAAGGTGTCTCAGGTGGCGTAACGTCCCAAGCAGTCTCGGGTTCTCGATCTGTAGGTAACCCTCATTCAACAGCGGAGCATCTGCCAGGACCCGCCTGGCGTACTCCTCGGCATCAAAGTAGCTCCATGCCGCGCGCAGCTCATGCTGCACCTCTGGGCGCGGATCCGTGGCGTACCGTGAGAGCGCCTCGATCGCGCGAGGCCCGTTCACCAGCCAAGCTGTGCGCACCGCAGCACGGGCACGCGGCTCCGAGAGCCCGTCCAAGGTCTCGGGCAGCCGGTCCAGGACGGGCTCGCCCACTGTGGCCAGGCTGCGGGCCGCACGCAGGTCCCGTGGCGGCACCAGGTGGTCCAAGCAGGTGTCAATGGCCTCGCGGACCTCGGACGGGGCCTCGTCCAGTGTCTCCATGCAGCAGGCCAGCAGGACCTTCAACTGCCGGGTATGCCGTCCACCCGCCGCGATCCGCTTGCGGAGTCCACGCACCAGGGTGCGGAGCTGCGGGCCGTTGGCGTGCCCGGCCGCCATGATGACCGTCTCCCGCCACTTGTCCTTGTGTGCCTGGTCGACCAGGTATTCCAGGTCGTCGTCGTAGACGATCTGCTGGGCGGTCAGGTATTCCTGCACCGTGCGGTGCACGAAGTCCACCCGGTCCATCGCCGGCGCACGCAGGACCCCGCTGCGCTCCAGCAGCCCCACCAGCACCTGCTCCGGTTCAGCGTTGACCCGTGGCATGCTCGGCAACTGTTGGGCGATCCGCGCCCGCGCCGCGTCCCGGGAGAGCTCAGCCCGCCCAGTGCTGGACAGTCGGAACGCAAGGTCCTGCAACAGGCGTAGTTTCTCGCGCCGGTCAGGCCCCTCCTCGGCGTGGCTGGGGATTCCGCGGCGGGTATCCCGCCGCTCCAGCAGCATGTCCAGGGTCTCGGCGTAGAGATCCATCCGGTTGTGCGGCAGCCGGTTCCGGTCCAGGTTCAACGCGCACAACATCGCGGCAAGCAGCGGAGAGGAGGCCAGATGGCGCAGGTGGGGCGCGGCCGATAGACGACCGAGCAGCCGTGCGGCGTGACTGTCCAGCTCCTCCGCGCCACAGGGCAGATGCGGAGAATCGCGCATAGCACGGTGCCAGTGGTGTACCAGCTCCTCGGTCTCCGGCGGGCTCAACGGCTCCATGAACACGGGGCGGAAGCCCTCTCCGGAGAGCCATTGCTCCGCTGCCGCGGCTGGGCGGCTGGTCACCACAACGTGCAGCTCCGGAAAAGCGGCAATGAGCTCGCGCAGCCAGCCGCGCACTCCTTCGCGCCGTCGCTGTGGCAGTTCATCCACCCCGTCCACCAGGAGCAACGCCTGGCCAGAACGCAGCCGGCGATGCGCCCAGCCGCGTGGCATATGCCCGGCGAGCGGCCGCGCGGCGGTCTGTGGGAGGGCCTCTGGTGCGGGCAGCTCGCCCTCTGCGTGGCTCCGCAGCTTTACCAGGAACGGAGTGAGGCCGTTCCAGCCCTGCAGCTCACCAGTGAACCCCCCACGGGCCGCGGTGATCGCCAGCCAACGCAACAGGGTGCTCTTGCCCGATCCGGCCTCGCCCCGAACCAGGGTGAGCCGGTGCTGGGCCAGTGCGGCCTCCGCCTGAACGCGGGCGGTGTGCTGGCGTGACTCCGGCTCCGTCGCCCCCATGCCGTGCCTGTCGACGAGGCGCGGCCACGTCCCTTCGCGGTCACTCCGTGTGGAGACCTGGAGGCTGATGTAGGCGACGCTGAGGGCGGTGCGTGGGCGGAAATCGTGTACGGAGACCCCGAACAGTTCGACGTAGTCCAGCGTCTGGCTGAGGTGCTCGGCGTAGCGGCGAGTGAACTCGGCGTCCTCGCTCGTGCCTTCCGGAGCGTCCAGCGTGCGCACGGGCATGCGATCCAGCACCGCGGTCACCTGCTGCCCCAGAGCGCAGATCTCTTCGGCCATGCCGCCCACCCGTTGCAGCGTCTCCCGCTGTGCCCGGACCAAGAACTCCGGGCGCTGCTGCACGAGGCGCACCAGGCATCCGCAGCACTCCTCCAATACCACCGTGTAGAACGCTGCCCCGTCCTGGCCCAGCTCGTGGGACGCGCCACGCTGCGGCATCCGTGCGTGGAGTCGCGTGGCGAGCTGTTCGGCATCGAGATCGGCGGCAAACAGCTCGGCGTCGCTGAGGTCGGCCGCGACCAAGGTGTCCACGACCGCGGCCAGCGCCCCGGCCTTGTCCGCGTCGGACAGCCCGCGGAACTCCTGGGCGCACAGGTTGACCAGGCGCTCGGCCACGTTGTCGACGATCCCGTTGAACTGTCCGCTCAGCCGACGTCGTAGCAGGCGGTCAGCGATCGTGCCCGGGAGGAGCTCCACCAGCTGCGCCTCGCGGCTGACCGCCTGCCGCCGGTTGTCGGTCCAGTGCTGCAGCGCGTGTTGTACCAGCAGTGATCCCGCTTCGATCGCCAGCGAGTCCAGGGTCATCCGTCGCCCCTCGTGCTCGGAAACGCCCAGTTTCGCGAAGAATCCGATCCGGCACACTCCGGTTGGTAGAAGTGCCCGTGGCCGCATCCGGCCAGCGGGGGACGGCCCATTGCAGCGCGGCCGGCGCTTCTCGGCCCGTGTTCCTCACCGATTTTCGGCAGCGTCGCGTGCGGTAGCGGCGTGGCATGCGTCCTGCGGCCAGCGGTGATCCGGCGGTCCGGAGCCGCTTGGAGAGGCGCACTCCCGTAGCTCTGGGCCTGCCGGGCATATGGATAGGCTCTCCCCTGACGGGATTTGCGGCCCGACGGGCTTCCGCACACAGCGGACAGGCCCCCACCCGCACGAGCTTCTTCGTGTCTTGTGGGGACGTCTGTGCCACTCCACCGCTGTTCCGCGGCGAGTCTTGCCAACTACGCACCGGGAGATCCGCGCCTGGGTGAGATGCTGGCCAAGCAGTACCGCCACGCCATCGGCCATGCGCCCAGCGCGTCGGAGGTCGAGTCCTGGAGCGGAAGCCTCCCAGTCCTGGCCCGGGACTTGCAGGATGCGGGTCTGGGCGAGGTCGAGGTGCTGGTGGAGTACCTGCTCCAGCCGGGAAGCAAGCGGGCCGATGTCGTTCTCGCCGGGAAGCATCCCCAGACCGGGGAGGACTCCTACGTCGTGGTGGAGCTCAAGGCGTGGAGTCACGCCAAGCCCTTCGAGGCGGATCCGGAGCTGGTCACGGTGGACGCGCCCGGGCCACCGCGGCTACATCCGGTCACCCAGGTTCGGGACTACTGCGAGTTCATCGCGGACTTCACCCTGGCCCTGGACGACCCTGGCCGCATGCTGCGGGGTGTGGCCTACCTGCACAACGCCGAGGACAGCGACGTGCACGAGCTGTACGACCTGCCCGGAGACGACTACGGACAGCTGTTCACCCGGTCCCGGCGGGGCGCGTTCCTCGACTTCCTGACGAGCCGTCTCGCACCCGGCAACGGCCGGGCCGCGGCGGACCGCCTGGCGGCCAGCCAGATCGCTCCAAGCCCGAACCTGATCAAGGTGGCCCGGGACGCGATCCGGGAGCGTGCCCAGTTCGTGTTGCTGGACGAACAGCATGTCGCCTACCGGCTCGTGCTGCACGCGGTCGAACGGGCTCAGCGCTCCGACCAGAAGACTGTTGTGGTCGTCACCGGTGGTCCGGGCAGCGGCAAGAGCGTCATTGCCCTGTCGGTGCTGGGCGAGCTGTACCGTCGCGGCGCGCGGGCGCTGCACGCGACCGGGTCGCGGGCCTTCACCAAGACCATGCGCAAGGTGGCGGGGGCCGGGTCGAAACGGGTACAGAAGCTGTTTGGCTTCTTCAACGACTTCATCCAGGCCACCCCCAACGACCTGGACGTCCTGGTCTGCGACGAGGCCCACCGCATCCGGGAGACCTCCGAGAGCCGATTCACTCCGCGGGAGAAGCGCACCGGCCGGCCGCAGGTGGACGAGCTACTGTCCGCCGCTCGGGTTCCGGTGTTCCTCCTCGACGAGTACCAGGTGGTGCGGCCCGGCGAGATCGGCACCGTGGCAGAGATCCGCGCCGCCGCCGAGACGCGCGGGTTCGAGGTGCAGCAGGTGTCCCTGGACGGGCAGTTCCGGTGCGGGGGCAGTCGCCGGTACGAGGAGTGGGTACGGCACCTGCTGGGGCTCGAGGGTGACGGGCCGATTCCGTGGGAGGGCGACGAGGAGACCGGCTTCCAGGTACAGGTTGCGGACTCGCCGTGGGATCTGGAGGGTCGTCTCCGGACCATCATCGACGAGCACGGGCTCAACTCCCGGATGACCGCCGGATTCTGCTGGCCCTGGAGCGATGTCCAGTCGGACATGTCGTTGGTACCCGATGTTCAGATCGGGGACTGGCATCATCCGTGGAACAACAAGAGCGACCGCAAAGCCGGTGACGCTCCCCCGACTCACCTGTGGGCGACCGAAGAGGGCGGGTTCGACCAGGTGGGTTGTGTCTACACCGCCCAGGGCTTCGAGTACGACTACTCCGGAGTGATCCTCGGTCCCGATCTTCTCTACCGCGACGGGCGGCTCGTGGTGGACCGGCGCGCGAACCACGATCCGGCCATGCGCAAGGCCGAGACCGAGGAACAGGCGGATGCCCTGGTGCGCAACATCTACAAGGTGCTGCTGACCCGCGGCATGCACGGCACGATGCTGTACTCCACGGACCCGGAGACCCAGGAGTTCCTGAGGCGGCTGGTACGCGGGCACCGGTAGGGCTGGAGGACCCGGACGACGTCCAGAGCTTCGATGCGAGGCAGAAGGCCCGGGCTCCCTGGCACTACTGGCATCCGCTAGCGTTGCTCCCGACCGGATCGCGGCCCGACGGGCTTCCGCATCCACGCGGACATGCCCCCACCCGCACGAACTTCTTCGTGCCGTGGGGACGTCTGTGGGGGTTGTCTACCAGGTGTCGGCAGGAAGGCTGGCCGAGTACTCCCCTCTGGAGGACCGGCTAGCTGAGCTGCTGAAGGAACGTTACATCTACGAGGTGAGACGCTCCCCCAGTCCTGGAGAGGTGCGTTCCTGGCGGAACAGCCTACCCAAGCTGGCAGAGGTCCTGATGGACGCTGGACTTGAGCAGGTTGAGGTTCTGATCGAGTATCCCGTGCCGGGGAGCTCAAAACGCATCGACGTCGTGCTGGCAGGGAGCCATCCGGCCACAGGGGACGACAGCTACGTGCTGGTGGAGCTGAAGCAATGGAGCGAGGTCGCACCCGGCCCCGGCGACGAACAGCACTTTCGCGTGCCCAGGCTCGGATCTGAGGGGCATCTCCATCCCGCACTGCAGGTCCGGCAGTATTGCAAATCGCTGGTGCACAACCTGCCAGGTTTGCGTGACCCAGAGCGCACACTGGCCGGGGTTGCCTTTCTGCACAACGCTAACGAGCAGGCGATCCAGCCGCTGCGGGCACACCAGAACGAACCATTCGCGACATTGTTCAGCGGGCAGGAGCGCCGCGAATTGGAGAAATTCCTGCGTGGGCGACTCGCCCCGGCTGGTGGGGGCGCAAGTGCCGATCGTTTGCGCAGTCTGCGGGTGCAGCCAGCACGAAAGCTGCTGTCAATCCGCGCCGAGCAGCTACGCCGGCGTAGCCAGTTCGTGTTACTGGACGAGCAGTATCTGGCCTATCACACGGTGCTGCATATGGTCCGGCAGGCACATCGCTCTGACGATAAGCAGGTCGTGATCATCAAGGGTGGCCCGGGTACGGGCAAGACCGCGGTGGCACTTGAGCTGCTGAGAGAGCTGGACCGGCAAGGGTATGCGAGCGAGTACTCGGTCGGCGCCAAGGCCTTCCGTGACATTCTGGAACGAGCGATCGGCGCGAAGAAGGCCGGACTGGGGGACCAGATCACGTACTTCCGGGACTATCGCGACCGGGATCGCAACTCGCTGGACGCGTTGCTGTGCGATGAGGCACATCGTTTACGGCCGCATTCCAATGACTTCCGAACCAGGAAGGAGCTATGGACACAACGCAGCCAGATCCAGGAGCTCGTGGACACCGCCCGGGTACCAGTGTTCCTGCTGGACGACCACCAGGTCGTACGTCCGGACGAGGTCGGCACCATCGACATGATCCGGGAGTACGCACAGTCTCGCGGGCGCGCCATGCGCGAGCTCCATCTGGACACCCAGTTCCGGTGTGGTGGCAGCGACCACTATGACGAGTGGGTACGCCGATTCCTGCAGCTGGACGGAAACGATCCCCCTATGCAGTGGGACGGAGCCGATGGATACCAGGTTCTGCTCGCGGACACCCCGGATGAGCTGGAGATGTTCATCCAGAACAAGCACCACGAGGGCTACACCGCCCGGATCTGCGCCGGCTTCTGCTGGGAGTGGAATAAGCCCACGCCCACACAGACCCCGCCCCTGCCGAACGATGTCACCATCGGGTCCTGGGCCAGGCCCTGGAACTCCAAACACACTGGCTTCATCGGCAGGATCCCGCCGAGTACTCGGTGGGCGGTCGAGCCCGGGGGCATCGACCAGATCGGCTGCGTCTACACCGTCCAGGGGCTGGAGTTCGACTGGATCGGCGTGATCATCGGTCCGGATCTCACGTACCGCAACGGCACACTACATATCGACCGAACAGCCAGCAAGGATGGGAAGATCAAGAAGAAGGTCCCCCAGGAAACGGTCCACGAGGTCATCCGGAACGCCTACAAGGTGCTGCTCACACGTGGCATGCATGGCGTCGTCATCTACGCGGTCGACCCAGAGACCCAGGAGTACCTGTCGGACCTCGTTCCCGGACGGCTCTGAGGCCCACCTACCCGGCTTCGATGTTGAACACCTGTGGTTCCCGAAGTAGGAGCTGCGCACCGTCCAGATTGGCGAGCCGTTGCGCCAGCGTCGCCTCAGCCAACCGAACGGGAAGCGCGTCACTGAACTTCAGGCCGGACACGGCCCGTTCGTCGACCTGCGGCAGGCACAGACGTTCCCCCGCGTCGGCAGTTCCCGCCCGCCACATGTCGGGAGTGAGATCGGCCCGCAGCCGCAGGTGGGTGTCGGTGAAGCGTTGCCGTTCGTCAGCGAGTGCGCTCAGGCTGGCCGCGAGGGTGGCATTGGCTGCGAAGCCACCCCAGGTCCACCACACCACGTCCGTGCCAGTGCGGGCGATGACGCTGGCACCGGAGTGCACGGTCGTCGCATACTCTTCCCGGGCCTTGGCCAGATGGCTGGTGGCACGTTGGGTCAGGCGGACCGGCGGCTCGGCCCCGAGCAGGATCTCCCGGGTGGCCCGGGTGAGTGCGAACGACGCTCCGCCGAGGCTGTAGGTGTGCCAGTGGGCCTTTCCCGGTAGGTCCGTGGGCTGCACCTGGCAGCGGCGTCTGCTCCAGTCGATCCAGGTGACCTCCCAGCTGCGTCCCCCGAGTAGCAGCACTCGTGGCCCCTGCACCTGCTCAATGAGCAGCAGCGGGTCCGTGCGGCCCACTTCCGTGCGTCCCCACAGGGCGGTGAACTGGGGTGGGGCGGTGAATACGGCGGTCAGGTCCATGAAGTTGCGGCGCCCGTAGCGCCGCTCGGCAGCCGGGCCGAGGAACAGCATCTCGCCGTCCCGTTCGAGGAAGCCCTCATCCTCCAGATGGCGCAGAATCGGCTGGGCGGAGGTGTCGAAGGGCGCCAGCCCGTTCCACGCCTCGGGCCACAGCGCCCTTCCGACCGTGTTCTCCTGGAGGCTCAGCGCCAGTAGCTGCTGGGCGGCGATGTGGCGGGGCTCGGGCGGCGGCTGTACGGGTTCCACAAAGTGCTGTCCCCATAGGTGCATCAGCCCCGCGGCACTGAGCAGCGCCCCGTGGCTGCGGGTGAGGAACAGGCAGTTGCGCACGGTGTCGCCACGTCGGCCGGTACGTCCCAGGCGCTGGAGGAACGAAGCCACGCTGGCGGGGGCGTCGATCTGGATGACGCGGTCCAGGTCACCCACGTCGATCCCCAGTTCCAGGGTGCTGGTGGCGACGATGACGCAGTCGCGCGCCTCAGCGAACGCGGCCTCCGCACGGCGGCGGTCGTCGAGCGGCAGCGAGGCGTGGGAGAGAAACGTGGTGACCCCCTTGGCGCGCAGCGCCGCGCCCAGTTCCTCCACCACGGTGCGGGAGTCGCAGAAGACCAGGCGCTTCTCGCCCCGGTGGAGCGCAGCGATGACGGTCGCGGCGTTCTGGGTTGAGCCCACGTAGTCCAGCTCGATGTCTCCGGGCGGGGGCTCGTCATGGTTCGGGACGGGGCGCGGTAGGGCGATGTCAGGGGCGACGACCCGGCCTGGGCGGGCGTCCCGCCCGGACCCTTGGAGCCAGGTCAGCAGCTCCGCGGGATTGCCGACGGTGGCAGACAGCCCCACGCGCTGGAGGGGGGCTCCGGCGAGGCGGTGCAGGCGCTCCAGGACGGCCAGCAGGTGCCAGCCGCGGTCGTCCGCGGCGAATGAGTGCACCTCGTCGACCACGACGGCTCGTAGCCCGGCGAAGAGCCGGTGGTGGTCGGTGTTGGTGCTGACGAGCATGCCCTCCAGGGACTCCGGAGTGGTCAGCAACACGTCCGGAGGGGTGGTGCGCACCCTGCGGCGGGCACTCTCGGTGACGTCCCCGTGCCACACGGCCGCGCTGCGACCCAGCCAGGAGGTGTAGGTCTGGAGCCGCGGCAGCACGTTGTTCAACAGCGCCTTGAGCGGGCACAGGTACAGGACACTCAGGCCCTCCCACCGGTCACGCTCCATCGCGGTCAGCAGTGGAAACACCGCGGCCTCGGTCTTGCCGCCGGCGGTGGGGGCCAGTAGGACCGCGTCCTCGCCCGCCAGTAGCGGCGCCACGGCGTCACGCTGCAGGGGGCGCAGGGACGGCCACTCCAGGGTGTTGACGATGTGATGCACCAGGCTGGGGTGCAGCTCCTGCGGGGCGTCCACGCTCACTGCGGTGTCACAGGTCGAGGGCGACATCGTCGGCGCTGCCGGCGGCGGCGTTGCGTTCGGTGTCGGTGAGTTCCGTGCTGCGCACCGTCAGCGTGTAGTGGCGGCGTGGGTCGAAGTCCGGAAACTCGTACACCCGGTCGAGGACGTCCACCAGCTTGCGCAGGTACAGCCGCGGCGCCACACCCACCTTGCCGCCCAGTTCCCCGGCAACGGCCTCGGCCAGCTCGGCGATGTAGGCGTCGTCCACGACGGCGGCGACGCGGTGTGCGGACTCGTCGTCGACGTAGACGTCCCGGACCGTGGTACCCAGCTCGGTGAGCCGCTCAGTGGTGAAGGCGGGCAGCCGCAGCTGTATTGCACGCGGGTTGTCGAACCGCGGGTCGGTGGTGAAGTCCGTGGCCAGTCGCTGGGCCAGCGGAGAGAGTCGCTGCACACCCTGTGGACCGTCGTAGAAGGCCGGCGTTCCGGTGATGACCAGATACAGCCCGGGGAAGCGTCCTGCATGCACCTCGTCGATGAGCTGGCGTAGCGCGTTGAGGGCCTTGTCCCGGGCGTCGGAGCGAACCCGCTGCAAGGTCTCGACCTCGTCGAGAACGAGCACCAGCCCGGGATGTCCGGAGTCGCGCAGCACGGTGAGCAGCCCCTGGAGGAACCCGAAGGCCCCAAAGTGGTCCAGCTCGCCGCGGACCCCGGCAGCGCGTCGAGCCGCGGCTGCGACGTGCGGCTGGCCGCCCAACCAGGCGAGAATGCTCTCCGCGGTGGCTGGGTCGGCGCTTGCCAACGCCGCGCGATATCCACGCAGTGCGGTGGCGAAGCCCGGGGCGCTCCGGCTCACCTCCGCCAATCGCCGGGTCAGCAGCTCCCCGACCTCTTTCTCCAGGTCGTTCTCATCAATGCCGCTGGCCAGGGCATCCTCTTCCAGAACGTAGAACCAACCGTCCACCACCGAGCGCAGGGCACTGGGCGGAAAGCCAGGAGTGGTAAGCCGCTCGGTGAGGCGTCGATAGACCGTCTCCAGCTTGTGCAGTGGCGTCTCGGTCTCCGAGATCTGGACCTCGGCGGCAGCCATGCCGCGTGCTTTGGCGCGTTCGGCGAGCCAGCGGGTGAAGAAGGTCTTTCCGGCACCGTAGTCACCACGCACGGCCTTGAATACCGCGCCTCCCGCGGAGGCGGTGCCCAGTTCGGTGTCGACGGAGTCAGCGAACCTGTCCAGGCCGGTTGCCAGCAGGTCCAGTCCTGCCTGGGGAACCGCCCCGGCACGCAGCGCGTCGATCACCTCCCGCCTGCGGGCGGCACTCACCGCTGTGCCCATGTCACCCCTTCAGTCCGAACTGGGTCCGCAGCAGTTCCACGTCGAGGCGCACGTTGCGCCCGCCGTCAATGACCTCCAGCACAGGGTAGTTGTCGACGTTGAGCACCTGGGCGAGCAGCGCTGCGAAGCCCGCGGCGCGCACCTGGCGGTCGCCGACGTGTTCGGCGAGCCGCGGGAGGGACAGCACCCCACCCGCGTCGACGAGCGCGGTGACGGCGGCGCGGACCTTGTCCACGGATACCCGGCGAGGGGTGCCGCGCAGCCGCTCGGCGAACAGGTCGGTGTCGAGTAGCTGTTCGGCGAGCGACGCGGGGGGTTTCGGGGAGGACAGCTCGTCCAGTTCGAGCGCGGCCTGCTGTGGGTGCGGCTCGCTGCGGTAGAGACGCCGTGGTTTGGGCTCCGGCTGCGGCGTGGGCCGTGCGGATCGCCTGGCCTGCAGGGACCACCAGCTGGGGCTCTGGTCGTCCAGGGCACGCCAGCCGGCTGGGGCGTCAACCCCGAAGGGCACAAGCGCCAGGAGCGGCACCGCGACTTCGGCCAGCGCCGCGCCGCCGTGGTATCCGGCCTTGGCCGCGGTGTAACGCAGGTCAGGGTCCCACAGCGCGACCACGCGGCCGTCCTCGTGGACCACCCGGCTGCCGGCCAGTTCCACCTCGCCTTCGCCGGGCGGGGAGGACGCGGTGCGATAACGCGCACCTTCGGCCCCGTCCACGCGGTACAGCTGCCCGCCGTGCTCGGGAATGTGGCCATGGTCGCTGGTGAGGATCACGGCGCGTTCCTGGGAGCGCGCGTAGTTGAGCAGCTGGCGTAGCTGGGCGACGTCGTCCACCCGCCAGGGGGTAGTGGCGCGGCCCTTGTCCAGGCTGTCGTCCACGGTGTTGAGCACCACGCCCACGACTGGGGTTTCGGATCTCAGGGTTTCTTCCAGATCCGCGCCGAGGGCCTGTCCGGGCCGCCCGACCACGGCGTTCTTGTGGAACAGCGCGGCTTTCTTGGACTTCCAGAAGCCGTGTTGGGCGAAGGCGGTTGCCTCGGTGGACTGGGTCCCGCTGGTGAGCTGGGCGGCGAACAGGCTCGTGCGGGAGACACGGGTGATGGTGGGCAGCGCCGCGGCGACGGCGCGACGCCGCGGAGACTCTCCGGCGGCCGTACCGGCACAGGGATCGAACTCCTCCCAGCCGTCCTGGCGCACTTCTTCGCCCAGCGCCGCGGCGACGGCGGCACTCATGCCGTCCACGAGAATGACCAGCACATTCCGGGAGCGCTGGGGATGACCGGTGACGGCGGGAGCCACGATGCGCGGCAGCACGTTCTCCACGGTGAGCAGCTCGTCAGAGCCAGTACCGGCAGCGCCGAGCTGCTGGGCGAAGGCGGCGTCCACGGCGCGGCGGCGGGTTCGTACCTGCTCGTAGAGGCGCTGGTAGGGCTGCTGCAGTTCGGGGAGGCGCTCCTCCCCTGCCCAGATCGCCTCGACAGCGCGGTCCACCCAGCCCCAGTAGGCGATGTGGGAGGCAATGCCGCTGCCGACGCCGCGCACCTGACTGGTGGGATCCGTGTCGACCGCGAGCCACTGCACCAGCCGTTGGGCCATCTCCGCGCGGCGCAGCAGCTCCGGCTGTGTCGTGATGTGGGCGTGACTGCGCAGCGCGTCGACTGCCGCGGTGAGACGGGCGCAGTCTGTGGGGTCATCCACCGCCGTGTCGAGGGCCGTGCCCAGCTCCTGGATCCGCGCGTCCAGCCCGGAGCGCAGCAGTGCACTGGAGCGGGCCGCCGGCTGGGCTCCGAAGTGTCCGGCGAGCTGTTCGGCGCGGTCCAGGAGCTGGCGGGCCCGACGGGCCTCGTCGTCGTTCGTGCTGGCCAGCATGGTGCGCACGAGCTGTTCGGCGGCCTGGGCGAACTCGCGCATGCAGGTATCGGTGAGCCGCTCGCGCCGCGCGGACTCCGGGGAGATGTGGTGCAGTACGGCGCCCTGCGCGCGTTCGGCGCCGGGCTCCTGCATGGACCACAGGGAGGCGCACAGCACACCCAGCGCAACGGTGTCCACGGCGCCGCCCGAGTCCAGGAGGGCGGACAGGACGATGGCCACGGGGCCGGCCACCTCCCCGAGCCACTCTTCGAGCCCTGCGCGTTCGCTCGTGCTGAGGCTGGTGAAACCGTGTACCAGCTCGTGGTCGAGACTCCACCGCAGCAGGGAGGAGGCATCCAGGTCCCGAGCAGAGATGTGCAGCTTCGCCAGACCCAGGCGGCGCGTGGCCAGGGCGCGCAGTGCGGCGTCCCGGCTAAGGATGGGGCCGGACTGACGTGGCCACCCTTCGGGGGGCATCGCGTCCAGGAGGGCGTCGGCCACCCAGCCCAGTGCGGTGAGCCGCGGGTCGACGCGGTGCACCCCGAAGCTTTCGCGGATCAGCCGCCAGGGTTCGACCGGGTGTATGCGATGACCGGCCGCGCGGGAGAGCAGGCCGTCGCCCAGCTCGTTCTCGGAGGCGGTGGTGAGGAGAACGAGAACGCCGTCCCAGCCCTCGGTGAGTTGGGCGGTGACGTGGTCTACGGCGTGCAGGGCGGAGACGATCTCCGCAAGGTGGACGGGCTGCCCAGCGAGCGTGTGCTGCCCGAGGGCCCCTTCCGAGGCGTGGGCGCGGAGCAGGAGGACGCGTTCGGGATGTTCCCGGTAGCGCTCCAGGAGCCGGGTCACCTCCTGGTGCAGGGCAGCAGTGGTCACGGCCGGCACCCGAGCCTGGGTGGGGCTGGTCATCAGTCCTCCACCACCCACCAGGTGACGTCCAGCGTGGCTCCGGGGTTCTCGTCAGCCAGACGCTGGGCTAGTTCGGGCAGCTGTTCGGCGCGCACCCGCCTTGATTCCGCACCGCCACGTTCGGGTGGAGGTGCCGCGGAGGTCGGCGGTGTGGCCGCTGTGGTCTCCGCAGCCTCGGGGGTGGCCGAAGATGCCGGGGCAGCAGAGGCGCGTTCGGCCGTGGCACGACGCACCAGATCGTGGGCCTGCTGTGCGGCTCGGTCCAACGCGGGAGCGAGCGGCTCGGTGAGCTCCTCAGCCGAGGCGGCCTCGGCGAGCCGGGACAGGATCTGTTCCGCGGCTGAGTCGTGGGGCGCGCCGAGGCCGGATATGACCTCGAAGGTGTCCCACCGCGCGCCGGCGAGGGCGGCGGCGACCTTCTCGGCGCTCTTGATGCTGCGGCCGACCCGCTGGGAATCCGCGGTGCCGAGGTCGGCTTCGGCCAGGGAACGCACCACGTCCAGATGGTTGTGGCTGGAGGACATGGCCTCCAGGAGTTCCGCGGCCACGCGTGCGGTGTGCAGCCGGCCCTGGGGTGCTGTGGGGTCCAGCCGCAGCACGGGAGCGTACCGCTCCAGCAGCTGTACCAGTCGGTGGGCAGCCTGGCGGTAGGTGCGGGAGTCTTCACTAAGGTTGCGGGCGAACAGCCGCACCGGTCCGGCCCGCAGCACCTCGACCGGATTGTGCCCGAGGATGTCCTGCGCGCGTCGACGGGCGGTGTCCCAGGTGTCCTGATCGGGCAATATCTGGGTGCGCAGCAGCATGTCCCCGCTGATGCGGCGCGGTTCGGGAACGTCGTCCTCGATCCGGCCGCGGTACACGAACGCGCGGTCGGTGTCCACGGCAACCGTCGCAACCACCAGGTTGGCGAGGTGCTCTTCCAGGCCGTGCGGCTCGGGCTCGTCGATCCACCTCCGCAGCTCCGCAACCTTCAGGTCCTCGTCTGTGCCCTGGCGGGCGGCACGCTGCTGGACATGCTGGGTCCAGTGGCTGCCGAGCACGAAGTTGACCTCATGCATCTCCCCGAGCCGCAACGGGTTGGCGACGCGTTTCATCAGCGGCCGGTGCTTCTTGTCGACCTCGGTGCGCCGGTCCGGGTGTTCGGCGGCGCGGCGTACGTAGTCGAGGATGGTGGTGGTGTCCGCGGGTCTGACGACGGCGCGGCTGCCCTCGCGGTCGGGGTCGAAGTCGGGATGGGCGGGGTACTGGGCGGTGAGCATCTGTTCGGTGAGGCGCCGCATCGCCTCCCCGAAGGGGGCGCCCATGGGCAGGCTCGGGTTGGTGAGGCCGCCACCGAGTGAGTACAGGTGGTCGTCGTAGCCGGTGACGACGTCGCCGGGCTGCTTGCTGACCAGGCCGTATGCCTGTTTGAGGGTTTGGGTGATCTTCTCGCGCAGGGTGTTGCCCTGCCGGGTGAGGGTTTCCTTGGCGCGGTGGCGCTCGGTGGGGTTGAGGTGGGCGGCGTACTCCTCGAACCGCTGCCCGTCCAGCACGAACTCGATCACGGCCAGGGTACCGAGGTCGGTGCGCCGTTCCTGGGTGAGGTGGGTGGGGATCCAGCACACGGCGCGGTCGGCGAAACCGCCGCTGGTGAGGCGGTCCAGCCGGTTGCGGTCGTCGCCGGGGGTGTGGGTGCCCTCGTCGAAGGGATAGTCCAGCACCAGGCGCCAGGTCCCCTCCTGGGAAGGGCGCAGCCGGTCGGAGGGCACGTCCTGCTCGTCGCGGATGTTGTCGAAGACAACCTCGATGGAGCGGCTGCTGCCCCGCCACGCAAGGGTGAAGCGGTCACCGTCGACGGTGTCGGTTCCGGTGATTCCCAGTTCGCCGTACAGGAGTCGGCGCACCAGGTTCTTGCGGGCACCGGGGCTGTCGGCGCGGGCGCGGGCGTTGTCCAGCACCGAGTCCACGTCCACCCCGACGAGCTCCAGCCCGACGCGGGGGTCGTCGGCCTTGGTGTAGGTGATCTCGGTGAAGCGTCCCGCCCAGGTCTCCACTTTGGCGGCGACCTGGCGGACCTCGTCCCCGGGGATCGGGGAGGTGACGCTGCCGTGGTTGAGTGCGGCCAGTCGTCCGGCGGTGAGGTGCTGCAACGCGGGCACGCGCGGTGCGAGCGCGCTGAGCAGCAGGGTCTTGATGAGCCGGTCGTCCCCGGTGAAGGTGCGTACGGCGCGTGTCGCAGCGTCGCTGGCATCACCGCGACGGACAGCGGCGACCTCGGCCTCGGTGAGGCCGTGCTCGGCGAGGAGGAACGGCCGCAGCCTGGTGTCGTAGAGGCGCTGCGCGGCGGTGAACTCGGCCTTGAGGGTCTGGCTGAACGGTTCGTCGCCGCCTTCGGCCAGCACGTCGTACAGGTCGCCGAGCGGGATCAGCTCGCCGAGCCGGAGTTCCTCCCGGCGCTGCACCAGCAGCCGGCTCATGAGCTTCAGCGCGGTGCGCGACCGCTGTAGAGCCTCGGACAGGTCCACGAGTGTGTCCAGGAACGCCGGGCTGAACGGGTAGGTCTTGCGGAAGGACTCAAGGTCGGCCCCGGTGCTGCCGGTGGAACCCAGCAGGGTGTCCATGACCTGCCGGCGCAGCTTCGTGGTCTGCTCGAAGGCGCCCTCGATGGCCGACTCGGCGTCGGCGGTGGGTTCGGTGCGGCGCAGCACCCGCTGCCGGGCGACCTCGGGCAGGTTGCGATCTTCCAGGGTGATGGTGTCCAGGCGTCCGCTGGCGAGGTCGAGCGCATCGAGCATGCTGAGTTCGGTGGAACCCGATACCTGCTCGCCGAGCACCTCGCGCAGGTCACGCTGGCGGGCGATGAAGCTGACGACGGGGGCGGGGCGGTCGGGGTCGGCGGACTCCACCAGGTTGGTGATCTTGTTGACCTCGCGGTTGACGAACTTGGTGTCCGCGGCGTTGTTGATCAGCCACAGCACGAGCTCGTCGAGGAACAGCACCAGGCCGTCGTAGCCCAGCTCACTGGCGTGCCGGCTGATCTGCTTGAGCCCGGCGTCCAGGGAGACGAACGCTTCGGCGTCTTCCAGGGCGTTGCTGTAGAAGCCCGGGAACCAGGAGTCCAGCAACGCGGTGACGAGTTCCCGTCGCTCGGGGGCGTCGTAGTCGGCGGCCATGGCGGCGTCCACGGCCTCGGTGGTCCAGGACGCCTCACCCCACTCATCGTCCGCACCGCCGGGGAGCCGGTCCAGGAACTGTGCGTCGCCGATCTGCTCGCGCAGATGCCGGGCCTGCTGCAGCAGCGCGTCGGTGCGGTGCACGGCGGGCATGATGGTGTCGGGGTGGCGGCGTCGCACGTACTCGATGTAGTGGCCGAAGATGCGCTGTTCCAGGGACTTGGCGTCCAGCATCTGGTAGGGCACCAGCAGGAAGCTGCGCTCGTGCAGCCAGTCGTGCTTGGCGAGCAGCGGGGCGAACTCATCGCGTTCCCGTGCGGCGCGCTCACCCCGCAACAGCGCGTGCAGCACGGCCATGAAGTGCGACTTCCCGGAGCCGAAGGAACCATGCAGGTAGGCGGCCTTGGAACGTTGCCCGGTGAGGGAGGCTTTGATCAGGCCGAGCGCGGAGTCGAAGTTGTCCAGTAGTTCGTTGGTGATGACGTAGCTGTCCAGCGTCGTCTGGATATCGGTGACGCCACCGGCCAGCTCCAGCACGAAGTCACTGTCGGTGAGCCGCTCCGGGATCTGGATGACATCACGAAGCAGCGGGCGCTGGGTACGGGACATGGGCTCCTGCGCAATGACCGTCGGGGGTGTCGGGGCAGCGGGACTTCCGAGCCTATGGGATGCCCGGCCCCGCTGTAGAGTAGACAGCTCGTCCGTGAGACAAGTGAAACCCGCACTGTGCCGACGGTTGCTGTGGGCAGCTAAATCCCCAATAGTTTCCGGCGGAATCGCCAACCCACGACGGCAACGGCCAACCCGGCCCCAAGGGCACCCCCGGTCAGTATCCAGCGTCCAGTTCGTTTCGGTGCGACTGGCGCGTCCCGGCGCTGGGCTGGGTGCTCCCGGGGATCAGGGAGCTGGTGGAACTCCTTGTCCAGGAGGCGATGAAACCGTTTGGCGCGACGGGTTTCCGCGGTGTCCAGCCGGATGTCGCGCACGTCGCGCCAGTACTCCCAGCCGATCGGTCCAGCCAGCACTTTGCGGGCCACGGCGCGCAGCATCGCATCACCCATTGCGCCGGACTCGTAGGCCATCTCCCACTGGGAGACGATCAGGTTGGTGTACATGCGTTGCCGATCCGCTCGGCCCGCATCGGCGGGAAAGTTCGTTCCCCAGCACTCCAGGTACTCCGGGTGATCCATGGCCATGCGTAGCAGCTCACTGTTGGACTGCCGCAGGGCAACTTCGCGCGTGTTGCGCATCTCGCGAACCTGAAGGACGAGCGTTGCGACAATGCCCAGCAAGGCAAGCCCGGCAAGCACCGCCGAGGCCGCACCGTAGGTCTGGCCCACCAAACTCAGTTCTTGCCAGTCCTGCGGCAGCTCGGTAAACCACGACAGCCCGAACGGTGAAACACCCACCACTGCAACAACAAGCACAGTCAGCAGTACCACGAGAACCGGAAAGTAACTCCAGCCGTGGTCGTGTGCCAGACGCCTCCTCATACCGCCGGCGGAGGCAGTGGGGCAACATGCTTCTCGAAGAACGTGGGCAGCGGCTCCCCCTGCTCGAACAGCTCGGCCAACTGGGTGCGACAGCCCGCAATCACCTCGGGATCCTCTATCCGGCGCCCGCCCGTGACGGTGCCGGTGGCGTCGTAGTTGACCTCATACAACACCCGATCCCCAAGCAACACCACCTCAGGCAGCGGGGCCACCTGTTCGAGATCGGCCACCTGTTCGGCCCGCACGACCCGCAGGTCCTGCCCCGCTTCGGCCAGCAGTCGGAAGAACTGCATCTCCCACTGCAGGTACGGACTGATGGGGAACTCGACGACCCGGATGCGCTGGGGCTGGTAGCCATAGTGCGTATATCTCGCGACCATCGCCTCGGCCTCGGGGCGGTCCTCTTCGTTGCGCTCCAGAGCCGTCTGCCAGTCCCCGGCAGCAAAGGCTTCCCAACTGGCGTCCCCGGGCTCACGAAAGGTCTGGCGACGCTCGAACTTCGCGAACACGTCCCCGCCCCGCTCGAACTCCCGACGAAAGTCCGCCAGGTAGTCTGCCCACGCCAGGAGCTTCCCCGAGGACGTGGATACGCAGTTAAGCATTCGGAATGTCCGGCTTGGCAGAGAGCAGCATATCCCGCGGAATGATCACCAGCCGTTCGTCGTGGCTGATACTCACGTCGCTGGGCAAGCGTCCCTGGTACGCCTCTGTCACATCCCGTCCCACAACGGCGATATCCCCGTTCCTCATCTCCCAGATATCCGGACAGGTCGGATCGCCTTTGGTGTCGCCCAGTTCCAGCGCCGACTTACCCAGGCGCCGTCGAAACTCCGCGGACGTGTCGGCTTCCCACGGGCGGGACATGGTGGAACCTCCGGTGTGACGCCACATCCGGCTTACAGCGGGCCCTGCGGCCGGTCGCCGCCAGTGTCGCACAGCACACCGAGACGAGCCAGGCCCTACACACCAGGGGATGTGGAAGGCGTTCAGCCCGATGATGGAGGTCCTACCACCGGCCGGTCTTCACCTCAGTGACCAGGGCACGCCACTCGGTCACCGGGAAGGAGAGGTGGCCCTGGTAGGGATGCTGGGAATCGCGAATGTTCACCCCGCACGCCGCTTCTACGATCTCCACACAGTTCTGGTTAACATTTCCGCTGTAGCTGGACTTGCGCCAGTTCATGGGTGGCCTCCAGGGCCCGGATCGGGGGATGCCCGCACGGCGGGACACACCCGCCGTTACGGTCATACTTCCCCGCGCCGCACCGAACCAAGCAGGGCGCGCCACTCTGATGGAGGGAAGGAGAAGTGGCCGAGATCTGGGTACCGCGAATCCCGTACCTCAACTCGACCCTCAGTGGTGCGGCACTCCACACAGTCGTTGTTCCCACCGCTGTGGGATGACTTGTACCAGATGTCACGCATTGTCTATCCTTTGTATCTCTTCGTAGAGCGTCTGTAGGGCAGCACTGGGGCTCGTTGCCACCCCTTGAAGGTCAGCGAACAGCATGCGGTGGTTGGCAACCTCCGTGGGGTCGGTGATGGTGTGCCCTGCCCGGGCACTCTCCGCGTACATCACGTCCGGACTGTTGCGCGTGACCAGCACCCGAAAGGGCCCAGAGTTACCGGGATGCTTCTCAGTTTCGGTGGGGATGACCTGCAGAGTTATACGCTCCTCCTCAGCTAACCGAGCGATATGGGCCAATTGCTCGCGTACTGCACCGACGCCACCGTAGCGCCGCTTAAGGAGTGGTTCGTCGATGACTAGCCACAATTTAGGTCGAAGCGCCCGTTCCATGTGGTCTGCGCGTTCAACGCGCTCAGCGACCCTTGTGTTCACTTCATCCGGAGTCAGCCACGGAGCAGCGTACCGGACCAGCGCGTAGGCATACGCCTCCTTCTGTAGATAGCTAGGAAACGCCATCGTGGAGAACTCGTAGACCGCATCCGCACGCTTGATGGCAGTGGCGATCTCAGCGAGCCAGGCTGGGCGTCCGTTTCCGGTTAGTTCATCCCAAAGTCGCTGGAATAAGTCGCCTGTCGCAAGCGCGGTGTCCAGACTCGGGAGGAACGCCAAAGTGGGTTCCCGGTGTCCACGCTCCAGGTTGGACACGTGAGACCCGCTTACTCCGAGGATCCGCGCAAGCGACTCCTGGGTCACGCCCTGACGCTTGCGCATCCGGGCAAGCTCGCTCCCGAAACGGCGTTTAGCTCGATTGTCGCTCATGGGAAAAACCAACCACGCATGAACCAACTGAGCAACTGATTCTTTCAGATTTCCACAGCACTGCTCACACTCGTGCGGAAGTTTCCAAACGTAGAATCTCGTGGTTTCACCACGGCAGGATGAACGCAAAAGCCCTGGAGCCGCTCCTACGGCCCAGGGCATGGCCACCGACTGGATTGGAGTCGATGACGATGGTTCAGCCTAGCCGTCGCCGCCGCGCTGCTCGGGTGCGGCCCTACCTTCCGGTGCACCAGCCGTCCCCGCCGCCGGGGCCTGTGTCCGCGGCCGTGTGGGCAACGTTCCCTCCCGGGCTGGTCGCGCGGCCAACGGCGGCGCTGCTGGCGCGGGTGCTGGACGGGCTACGGGCCTTGCCTGACCGGGCACCCGTGCCAAGCGCTCCCGCGCCTGCGGTTCCGCTGCTGGCAGGGATGGGGGTGCGGTGGGAATGAGCACCGTGGACTACCCCGCCACCGTGGCCCGATGCTTCGCCGGCACCCGGGACAGCGTGCCCCAGGCTCGCGCCTGGCTGGGGCGCACCCTGGCCAAGCAGGGCGTAACCCGGTCGGTGGGCGACGATGCCGCGCTCGTCCTCAGCGAGCTGGCCACCAACGCCGCCACCCACACCCGCAGCGCCGGACCGTTCGGCAGCTACACCGTACGCGTTGATTTGACGCAGGACCGCCTCGTGATCTCGGTCGAGGACGCCGGCGGCCCCCACCACCCCCACATCACCACCCCAGACGACCTCCCCGACCCCCTCACCGAATCCGGCCGCGGCCTGGCCATGGTGGCCCTGTACGCCACCCGCTGGTGGACCACCGGCAACAGCAACGGCCGCACCATCACCGCCGAACTCGCAACCAGCTGACCCCCACCACACCCGGGCCGGGACCTGCGGGAGGGGCAGGCCCCGGCCCACCATCCCGGACTCATGGGTGGCCGGAAGGCGGCTATAGCCTCTCGGGGCCGGCCCCCACACCATGAGCGCCAGGAAAAGCCAATGGGGGACGTGAACGGCCGATGGGGGTGGCACCGGGTGGGTGCACGGCGGGCAGCACGGCGCGGTGGCAGGCAGCCCGCACTCTGAACTCGGGCCAGCTGGTGTGCTCTCCCTACTTCTTCGCGCGGCCACGGCGCGGCGGGCGCCAGCCGGTCAGGGCATCATCGGTGAGGCCGAGGCGCTCGGTGTTGCTGCTGAGAAAGCCACGGAAGAACTCCGCCGGGCTATCGCCGTAGTCCGGATGGAACTCGCTGTGCCACTGGCCCAGCCAGGGCAACAGCTCGCGCAGCCCCGCCAGCAGCGGGGCCAGCTGTTCGGCGCCCCAGCCGTCCTGCTGTTCCCGCTCACCGAGCAGCACCGCGAGTGCATGCGCCTGCTCGCGGTGATCGAACCCGGCCCAGCCGAGCAGCAAGGCCCCATCCTTGGTGGACGAAGCTCCGTCCCGCCCGGCGTACGGGTAGGAAATGAACCGCTCCTTGGGCACGTCCAGTTTGCCGCGGTTGCGCCAGTAGCTGTTCTGCCGGAAGTCGCCCGAGGCGTACTTCGGCGGGACCGGGGTGGCGTCCCGGATAGCCTTCGCCTCGGCCTCGTCCTCCGCTGCGTCTTCCTGGCGCTGCCGATCCCAGACGTGTTCCCATTCCGCACGTTTGGCCAGGCCGGAGTCCTTGTACCGCAGCGCGGACAGGTAGGGCACATGCTCGTCGGCGACCAGCCCAGCCACGACGTGCTCCAGCTCGCGGCCGGGAGCGTACAACTCGGCCACGGCCAGCACCTCGGGATCGTCCCGCAGCGCATCGGCAAGCTGCACCGTGGTGCGCAGCTGTGGCTGCTCCACCCCGTCCACCTCGGTGAACCACAACTCCCGCGCTTCCATCCGATCCAGCAGCCAGGTGCGCAGTGCCTCGGCCTGCATGGCGTCGAAACCCTCGGTGGACCAGCGGCGCTTGCACTCCGGACGCTCGATCAGACCGATATGCCGGTTGGACTCGATCAGCTCGATCCGCCGCTCCACCACGGCGCGGTACGCGGCGGGCCAGTGCGCGGGCAGCTCGGTGATCGGGGTGGAGCCGTGCCGGTTGAACCACTCGGTGTCCGCCTCGCCCGCGGCGATCCGCCGCGCCAGCACAATCTCGAAGGCCCGCTCCCCCAGCGCCAGTTCCGGAACCGCGTCCTCCGGGGCAGTCAGCTCCTCGTCGAGGAGGCCGTAAAGCCGGTACACCTCCCAGTCCAGCTCCTCCTGCTCCGCGATCATCCGGGCGCGCAGCGAATGCCACTCAGTGCGGGCCTGAGCGAGGGCATCGCGGGTCGGGGTAGCGCGCTCGGCAACCGCGACAGGAGAGACAGCAGCGAGGTCCTGAGCCAGGGAATCCAGCCGGCGAGCACGGGCAAGAGGGAAGCTGGCGGGGAGAGGGAACTCCTGGAGCTTGGTACCGGTGAACTCGTACCGTTCCTCCCACTCCTCGTCTTGATGCCCTCTACCCAGTCCGCTTCCCCCTTTTCCCTGACTCACCTGCTTGAGCCAGAAGCACGTCGTGGAGCTGTTCAGCACTCCCAGCAGCTCAAGGTGATCGTCCTCCGTCGTCCCCTCCGGAAGCTTGATCACCGGGGCGGAACGGTTGAACACCTTCCCGCCCCGGTCCAGCACGAAATGGTTGTGCGTGGCCACGAAGGCAAAGGCGATCGACAAGGGAGTGGCCAGTTTCGCCCTGTAGTTCTCCAAGTGCTCAAACCAAGAATGACCTTTATCCTGGAGTCTCCTTCCAAAGATAATCCGACTACTCAGATGTCGCCGCACGAACCACAAGAAAAATGAAGGAAGCAAATGAGAATCAGGGAGCGCTTGACTCTGCAATTCATCAGAATATGGAATTAGCGAATAGGGCGCGCCAGAAATAGCGTAATCCCGCACGGCTTCGCCAATAACCAATACCTTGGCGTTCGCATACTCCCCCCGACGTCTCAATGTGGAAACATCAGGACGAATCCATGCATCGTCCTCTCCCAATACCGTGGTTCTGCCAATACTGGCCTCTCGGTCCTCGAGAGTACGATCCGAACCTCCTGCGACAACCTGGAGCACCTCATCCGCCCCACCCCCCGCCAGTGACCATGGGAACTGTGCGAACTCCCCCCGCTCCACGTCCGCAACGCTCACCCACGCGCTTTCGGATCCAGGCTGGTTTATCTGGTTCACGATCGCCTGCCACACGTGGCCCTGGCTGGGAACATCCGGCTCCTCCGGCTCGCCGCGGATTCCCATGACCGTTCGCACGGTCGCCGTTCGGGGATGGGCGTGGCTGCGGTTTCTCCCGATGAGGATCACCGTCGGGGTGCCGTGGCCCGGAATGAACGCCCCCGAGGTGTCGATGACCTCGGTCAGTTCCGCCCGCAGGGCGAAGAACTCCTGGATCAGCTTCTTGCCGAACTCGCGCTTCATAAAGGAGTTCGCGGTGATCTGGCCAACGTGGCCCGCGCCGCGGCCATCGGTCGCGGGTTCCCGGGCCAGTTGGAAAAAGCGCTGGGCGAACGGCACCGACAGGGAGTACTGCCGGTGGCAGGCGGAGTACTGCTCCCGGTACCGCTTAGAGAGTTCCGCGTCCTTCACCGTCACATACGGCGGGTTCCCCACCACCACGTGGTACCGGCCGTGTTCGAGCATCCGGCCAAACTCAGGTAGGTCCTCGGTCGAGTAGGCGAGCGCGGCCTGCTCCTCTTCGGTCTCGGTGCCGGGGATCACGTCCTGCTGGGCCTGGAGAAGCGAGTCGCCCACGGCCAGATTGATGGGGAGCTCGTGCTTCTTCGCCTCGTGCAGGGTGGTAAGTCCCGCGGCGTGCAGCGCCGCCACCCACAGCCGGAACCGGGCGATGGCCACCGCGAAGGGGTTCACGTCCACCCCGTGCACCTGCTGGAGGGCACGGCGCACCCGCTCCTGGGGATCCAGCATCGGGGAGTTGTGCTCCCACTCGGCGAGCAGCCGATGGAAGGTCCCGAGGACGAAGTGCCCGGAACCGCAGGTGGGGTCGATCATCCGCACCTGGTCGTAGCCGAACTCGTCGATGGCCGGCGTCAGGGTGCGGTCCAGGATGAACTCTTCGACGAACTCCGGCGTCTGCAACAGCGCGTAGGTCTTGCGCGCCGTCTCGGAGAGGTCCTGGTACAGGTCACCCAGGAAGCGGGTGTCCCCGGTCTGGGCCGAGAAGTCATGGACCAACTGGCCATGCTCCCCGCGACGCCGCCAGAACCCAATCAGCTCCTTGGCCGCGTCATGCGAGATCGGCACCTGGTACAGCGGATTGTGCTCCGTGGAGAACAGCAGCGCGCCCGGCTGAGTGTTGGCCAGCTCGGCGAAGCCGGCGCGCAGCCAGCCGCGGTCGGTCTCGTGTGGGGTGTGGTGGAAGAAGTCCTCCTGCTCGGCCTCGGCCAGCATCCGCCGGTCGCTGTCCGGCCCCGTGATGAACGGGCGGTCCACCAGGCCGGTGTCCTCGCAGTAGCGCACGAACAGCGTCCCCAGGACCCAGGCCACCGCCACCTGGGTGAGCCGCCCCGCCAGCCACACGGTCCAGGTCTCGGCGGTGCGCTTCCGCTCGAACAACCGGTCATACTCGCCGCGCAGCCGCCGGTACAGCTCCGTGTCCTCCGCGACCTGAGTGTGCAGATCGGCCTCCAGCGCCCTGACCTGCTGCACCAGATCCTCACGCAACGCACCCGGATCGATCACAGCGACTCCCCTGACACAGCTACACATCGGCGAACCCGCCCAGGATCCCACCCACGCGGGCGCTGCGGCACCACGAAGCCCTGATCAACTCTGGTGTGGCCGGTGGGTGACACGGTCACGTCCCGGGGAGCGGAGCTGTCTTCGCCACCTGCCTGCCGGCGAGACAGTTCGCGATCTTCGCGCCGGGCTCGGCCTGCTCCAGGGGGCAGGGCCGGTCGTCGCGGACCCGTGGATGGTGGGCGCGATCGCGACACAGGCAACTCAGTCGAGCGTTCGGTCCATGGCGCGGGGGTCATCCGGACCGCAGACGAATCAGTCTCCGGTCACGCCGCCCCGCGGTACCGGTTGGAGGCCCACGCGTCCGGGATCGGGATCCACTCGTGCGGCAGGCGCGCCGGCACCAGGGTTCCGTCCAGGCGCGGCTGCTCCTGGGGGTCGGTCATCGGACAGAGCACCCACAGTGGAGCACCCCCGCGGCGTGCCTCCTCTGCCAGCGCTGCCAGCACCCCGCCGTCGTCGTAGCGGGTCAGCACCGCGGCGTCGTGCAGCAGCAGCGGGCCGGTGGCCTGCTCCCGCGCCAACCGCAGCCGTGCCGCGGCCAGTTCCCACGCGCGGGCAGTGAACTCGGCGAGCTTCGCCGCGCTGCGCTCGTCTCGCCCCGGGGCGTCCGCCCGCACCACGGTCTCCCAGGTGGGTTTGCGGCCCGGCACCACCTGACTACGCAGGGCCTGCAGAAACTCCGCGCCCACATGCACTGGCACCACTCCGAGTGCGGACACCAGCTCGTCCAGGCCGCGGGCATAGTGGTCCAGCCGGACGGTCAACGCGCGGAACCCTCCGCTGTGCGTGTCATCTCCGCGGGCGGCGCGCAGGCGTTCGTTTGCCCGGAGCGCCTCGGCCTGCTCTGGGTCGTCCTCGTTCCACCGCGACGGGACCGCGCTTGCGGTGCTGAACCGGTGGACCGCGGCGACCGAGGAGCCGGTGTCGCGGGAGCGGGGAACATAGCGGCCGTTCTGCCACTCCAGGTCGTCGAACCCGGCCGCGCGCAGCATCTCCGCCAGCTTTGGATGCTCGGGCAGCTGCGACACCAGCGGGAACCGGGCCGTCACCCGTTCCTCGACCTGCTGGGGAGTCAGTCCGTAGGGATGTCCTTCCTGGTCCGCACCCGCGGGTACCAGCCCGGCCTGGGTGAGGCGCAGTGCCCGCACCGGATCCAGGTCCCGCGGATAGATCTCCAGCCGTGGTGAGGCCGCGGCATTCTCCGCGGCTGCCGCCGCGAGGAACACCAGCCGACGGTCGTCCAGAGCGCCCTCCCCCGGTGGCGGGGACACCGCGCGTAGCTCCCGCAGGACCGCCGCCGGTGTCGGCAGCATCTCGGCAGCGGCCAGCCGGTCCGCGGCCTCACCCAGCCGATCCGCGTAGTCAAGCAACGCCGGACCGGACGGGACGTCCCGGGCATCGCCCTCAGGGGCCTCCAAGGCCACCATGATCCGGTCGTCGCGCCGCCGGCGACGAATCGCCAACCGCTGCCCCGTGGGCTGCGGCGCTGTTCCGTCACTGGCGGCCTGCTCTGCCTCGGTCTGGTCGATTTCGGGATCGGCCTCGGTGGCCGCCCGTACCGCGGCCATCGCCAGGGCCTGGCGCTGTGGTCCGGTGGCCTCTGCTCCGCGGCGAGTGATCAGTGCCGCGGCCAGCTCGTCGGCGCTCATCACACGCCCCGCCTCGGTGAGCAGTTCCACCAGGTCGTCCAGCACGCTGCGCACCAGCGGCTCCGCGCGCCAGCGGCTGCGTTGGCGCTTCAGGATCTGGTTGATCTGGGCGCTGCTCGCCGGCGGGTCCAGCGCTTCGGCGACCCGCGCCTGCACCGGCCAGGGCGGCGGGATCGTGCCCTCGTCGTCGGGCAGCCCCAGCAGGAGCCGGGTGGCCTCCACCGCAGCGGCGTTCTTCTTGCCCCGACGTTTGGGTACCAGGGCCGCGGCCACCGTCTCCAAGCCCGCCCGGCGGTGTTCGTCACCACCGACCTCGGGGAGGCTTTGGGACTGCTGCGGTGTGGGGTCCGGGGTACCGAGCCGCTCGCGCCACTCCCGGATCCGGGACTGGAGTTCCTTGCGGGTCTTCGCGCCGAGCCCGGGCAGGGTGAACAGTGACTTGGAGGGCAGAGTGAGCAGGTCCCCGACCGTAGCTGCGTCCAGTCGCGTCGCGGCCGACACCGCACGAGTGCTGAGCCCGGAGGCGTCCAGCGCGGTGTCGCGGGTGGCGGCGCGGGCGGCCGCATCGCGGGCCTGCTTCGGCGTGTCCTCTTCCGCGGGAAGCCCGGCCTCTTCGCCCGGGTCGCTGGACACGGGCGGGGTGGCGTCGGCGATCTCGAACACCCGGCGCCAGGACGCTTCCATCTCCTTCAGCGAGGAGAAGCGTCGCTTCGCGTCCCGGTGGAGGGCACGGCGGAAAAAGTCCACCAGCCCTTCACGTACCGCCGGGTCGAAGGCTTCGGCGGCCAGCGTGGGCGGGCCATCGGTGAAGCGGGGGTCGGTGCGGCCATCGCCCCACACCGGCAGCTCCCCGGAGGCCATCTCGTGCAGGGTGACCGCCAGGGCGTAGCGCTCGGCATGGTCGTCGTAGGTCTCCCGCCCGGCCTTGCCGAGGAACGGGTCCAGGTATCCGCGGGTTCCGGCCTCCAGCTCCGTGGCCGGGATTCCGGCGAGGCTGAAGTCAAACAGGACCAGCTGGCGGGTGCGGTTACGGCGGGTACGGATCGCGATGTTGTCGGGTTTGAGGTCGCGGTGGGTGACGCCCTCTCCCTCCAGGAAGTCCACGGCTTGGAACAGATATCGGCTGTAGGATTCCAGCTCGTCCACACTCAGTCGGCCGTGTTCGCGAAGTTTCCGCGCCACGGTGGAGTCGCCGGCATAGTCGAGTACGAGCACGGTCCGTCCACCGATGACCAGGGGTTCGGGCCGCACCAGCCGGGTCACCGAGGAGTCGCGGTCCAGACGCTGGAGAACCCGGGCCTCGTGTTCCAGGCGGGCCGCCTTGTCGTCCGACAGCGCGACCTTGAGCACCTCAAGCTCGCCGGTTTCCTCGTTCGTGGCCAGGAAGGCCCGGCAGGTGGATCCGGTACCCAGCCGCTTGGTGATGCGCCACTGGCCGGCAACCAGATCCTGCGCAGCGGCATACAGCGGGTCGGATTCGGGCTGATCGGGTTCGGGCGCGGGCGCCGTGGCTTCCAGCTCGGCCTCTACGAGCATGTCCAGGAAGTCCGCCGCGTTGTCCAGCCGCTGCGCCGGCACGGGAGCGGTGGCGGCCTGGGTCAGCTCGTCGATCCATGCGCTGACCCCGTCGGCGACGGCGGAGGGCCGCAACCCGTTGTCCTGTTCCAGCCGGGCGAGCAGCTCAGACCGCTGTTCGGCCGGAGCCTGCCCACCGAAGACCAGGTAGGTCAACGTGCCCAGCCCGAACACGTCCAGTGCCACCGGGTCGGGGTTGGCGGCACTGATCTCGGGCGCCAGGTAGACCTGGGTGCTGGGATCGACGTGCCGCTCCACGTGCCGGGTTGCGCTACCGAGCCGCTCCAGCATCTGCCGGGTGGAGGCTCCTCCATCCGTCTCGATCTCTCGCGTGGCGATCTGCCAGTCCTTGACCTGGAGCCGTGGCCGCAGCCACGTGGCCTCAGTGTCGCGGCCCGGGCCCTGCTGTGGCGTCACCAGCACGCTGGAGGCCGACAGTGCCCGGTGATACAGCCGGTGTCTGTGGGCGTGGGCCAGCGCCTCGGCGAGCTGGCGCACCATGTCCAGCCGGGCATGCACGTCCAGCTGGTCGCCGTAGGTGGCCAGGTAGTGGTCCAGCCGCATGGCTTCCGGCTGGTGTCGAAACACCAGGGCAGGCCCGGCGTCGTGCTCCTCCAGGGAATCCGCCCGCACGATTCCGGAATGATCGATGCCGTGCAGGGTCTGCATCTCCCGTTGCGCGGCCCGGTGGATACTGGTCCTGGTTTCTTCGTCCCGCCCGCGCTCGATCAGGTACAGCCGCACGCGGCGCTTCTCGGCCGGGGCGTTGACGTGTGT
Source organism: Lipingzhangella rawalii (assembly GCF_031628175.1). Lineage (NCBI taxonomy): Bacteria > Bacillati > Actinomycetota > Actinomycetes > Streptosporangiales > Nocardiopsidaceae > Lipingzhangella > Lipingzhangella rawalii. Next base: position 229,726 of record NZ_JAVLVT010000004.1, read on the forward strand.
GGCCAGATAGTCCTGCCAGGTTGGGCCCTCGTCGATAGGGGGGGTCTCCAGCTGCCAGGGTCCAACCTGGCGGTGGGTCGCGCTCCGCTGGATGCCGACGCGTTCGAGTAGCTTCGGCAGCGCGCGGGAGACCCGCGGGCTGACCTCCTGCGACTGTTTGTGCGGGGTCCCGCCGAGCAGGCCCTGCCACACGTCGGGCAGGGTGTTGCGGCGGTTGGTGCGGTCGGTGCCGTAAACGTGGTGCCGATGGTGCTCGGCCAGGTCCACGGCCAGGTTCGGGTCGGAGAGGAACACCGCGGCATGGACCCGCGGCACCCGTTCCCCGAGCCCGTGCTTGGACGCGGCCCGGTCCAGCAGGCTTTTCAGTCGCTTGGCCTTCAGATCGGTCAGGTGTACCGGATCGGCGAACCGTCGGATCGTGCCGCTCTTCCTGGTCTGCACCCAGTCCGCACCACTGCTGGTGAGCCGGCCGGTCAGGCTCTTGATCTCGACGAGGTACAGCCCTACCCGGGTGGCGATCAGCAGATCGACCTCGTAGATGTGGCCCGTGTCTGCCGTGAAGGTGAAGTTGGACCAGGCCCGGTAGGGCTCCTCGTCTGGCATGCGGCTGCGCAGGTACTCCAGCGCCCGCCGCTCATGCTCGTACTCCGAAGGAGTGATCTCGTGCCAGCGCTCCTCCTCCGGCATCGCCGCAACCCGCCTTCCGCTTCGACCACCGGACCCGAACCGCCCAGACTAGCGCCGCCCTCCGACCACCGGGCAGTGGTGGAACAAGATAATCCCGACGGCATGGAACGCGGCCCGCCCCTCCCGCGAACCAGCGACCCCGGCAAGTCGGAGCAATGCGCATGATCAGTGACGAAACTGTGCCATCCAGGCAATCACGGACCGATGTGACGATCGGGCCACGGTTGCACTGTGGGAGGTGCCCATGCCCGACGATGACCGGCTGTCCCGCGACCACGGCCGCGGGTGGAAACCTGTACTGGATTTCCTGACCCGCCGAACCCCGGCGCTGCGCGACGGCGAGTCACCGCCCCCGGATGGACAGAACCCCAAGCGGCTCGACCGGGCGATCGCCAAGGCGTTGCGCGAGACCCTGCACACCGTCACCCCAGCCCCCACCGCCGCGGACTTTCGGAGCGCCGCCGGCGAGGCGCACCGACTCGCCGAGCAGCAGCGCCGGGGGCACGCAGTTGACCTGTGTCCGGGCGGAACGCGGGCGGCCACGCCGGCGCTGCTACGGCAGGCGGTGCGCGTCGCCGTGGCACGCGACGGCCCGGATCATGTCGGCAACGCCTCCCCGGAGGAACTCGCCGAGGAGATCGCCCGGGAGTTCCTGCACGGGATGGGTCGGCGCTACGGCCTGGACCGCATCGCCGCCCAGGTCGACACGGATGCCCCGGGTCTCGCCGGTGACCTGCTGGGCGGGTTGGACATGTTCTTCGCCGGTCCGCTCGTCGGCGCGCTGGTGTCGGATCTCCTGTCCGAGGCATCGTCGAGTTCGGCCGCACCGCGACGGGAGGTGGCCTGATGGCGCCGCCACCGCGTGCCACGGTGCGCTACCGCGCCAACAACGGCCCACAGAGGACGGTGCACTGGGGCGCCGACGTACAGGGTGTGGCGCCCGACCTGGCCCTGGGTCTGCTCCGGGAGGGTGATCCCACGCCCGACCTGTTCGAGATCGCCGGCGCCTGCTTCGCCGTGGACCGTGCGGTCCCGCGCCCCGACCCGCGCAACTGGCGGTGGGGCGGCTCGGAGTGGAGCCGCCGCCTCCAGCTGCACATCCCGGTGCGCCAACCCGAATTCTGGCAGGAACAGCGCGCACTGTTGGAGCGGCTGCTCACCTGGCTCACCGACGACGACTGGAGTCTGGAGTTTACCCAGGGAGCACCTTCCTACCAGCAGACCGCAATCCGGCCACCGCCCGAGGATGAACCACACACACTGCTGTTCTCCGGTGGACTCGACTCCACCGCGGGACTCGCCCGCCTACACGCAGAACACAGCCGTGCCCCGCTGCGGCTGGCCAGTGTGGTCACCAACGACCGCATGCGAAACCAACAGAAACAGGCACTGAACAGCCTGTACGGGAGCACTCATCCGGACTGGTTTCCGTTTCGTCTGAACCTGGTTGGCGCCAAGGACGACCCCTCCCGTGCCCCGGACAGCACCGCGCGCACCCGCGGCTTCCTGTTCCTCAGCGCGGGCGTGACCACCGCACTCGCCCACGGCGGGACCAACCTGGACGTCTACGAGAACGGCACCGGCGCGGTGAACCTGGCACTGTCCCGCGGCCAGGTCGGTGCGCAGGCAGCCCGGGCCGTGCACCCCCGCACCCTGAAACTGATGAGTCAACTCGCGAGCCGCGTGCTGCGGCACGGCGCCCCGAGCTTGTCGCCCCGCCGCTTCCACATCACCAACCCCGCCGCGGACACCACCAAGGCAGAGCTGATCTGCAACGTCCCCGAATTCGCGTGGCCAGCCCTGCACACCTCCGTGTCCTGCGACAGCGCCTTCACCCACGGCGAGGGCGGACACTGCGGCTGGTGTAGCTCGTGCGTGCTGCGCCGCCAGGCCATGGCCGTGGCCGGACATGTACAAGCGCCACCTCTCGGCAAACCGCCGCAGGCGAAACGCGACCACACCGCGGCCATGCTCTGGCAGGTGGGGCGGCTCCGGCACACCTTCGCCGGTGGACCGTCCTGGCAGCGGCTGCTCACCGAGTTCCCGGACGTCCTGTGCGTGCCAGGCGCCACCACACCCCAGGTGCAGCGCAGCCTGATGCGGCTGCTGGGCGCCTACCTCCGCGAGTGGGACCAACCGGGTGTCGCGGAGGCCGTGGGTTTCGATTTCTGATTAGTGGCAGTGGTTGCTGCGGGTACTGTCGGCCCCGGACGTCCGCCACACGTGTGCATGTGTGCTGACCGAGAAGAATCACCGGGGCAGCGCAAGGCCGGCGGTTTTCCACGGGGCACCGACCGCCCCACCTCGACTTCGCGGTATCGTCCACACTGCTGGCGCACGCGCGGCATACTGGACCGGATGCGCATCTACGAGGGATTCTGGGACCACGACGGGCTGTGCGTGTGGGCGATGGACTCCCAGCTCCCCGCAGTGACGGCCTCGCGCAAACGGCATCGTCCCCACCCCTACGCGGTGGATCCCGAGACTCTGGCGACCGAGCTCGGGGGCGATGCCGACACCCGGATCCTCCGGTTGCCGTCCCGCACGGCCAAGCATCCACTGCCGCCGCCGCAGTTGCCGCCGTTCGCGGACGCGCCCCGCAGCGGCCAGGTTGCGCTGCGCCCGTGGAGTGTTCCGGTGTGCTACCTCACGGCGGGTCAGGCCCTCGCAACGCTGGAGCGGCTCGGCCGCGGCAGCGGCGACCTGCTGCTTGGCCCGTCGCTGCGCCACATCGCCGCCCTCGCGGAGGCTGCCGCCACCCTGGTGGCGACCCGTCGGGTTCTGCCGCAGCTGGTGAGTGAGGAGCTGGCGGATGCGGCCCGCTGGCGTCCCGTGCTGGACCGCGGCACCCACACGTGGCTGCGGTCGCTGGTGCGCAGTCTTCCCCCGGTGGCCCGCGCCCACCATCCCGAGGAGCTCACCCCCGGCGAGGCCGGCACCATCGCGATGGGGGAGATGGTCACGGCCCTGTGCGCGTTCGTCGACGCCAGGGTGCGGACCGCCCTCGCCGGGGCGGTGCCCCCGCCCACCGGCACCACCCCGAAGCTGCGGGACCAGTGGCTGCACGCGCTGACCAACGAACACGGGACGGTCCCCACCACGACGGTCTCCGCACGCCAGCTCGACCAGCTGCTGAGCCCGCTGCGCTCCTGGTTCACCACGACGCACGCCGAAGCCAGCGACATCCGGCTGACCTTCCGGCTGTTGGATCCGCCCGAGCTGGACGACGTCGAGGAGCTGGGTGCCCTGCCCGAGCGCGGCGCCCAGCACTGGCGGCTGGAACTGTGGGTGCAGTCCACGACCGAGCCGTCGCTCATGGTGCCGGTGGGGCACCTGTGGCAGGGGGCGGCCGCCGACTGGCTGCCAGCCGGCGCCCAGGAGGCGGTGCTGCGCACCCTCGGGCGTGCCGCCCGGATCTATCCTCCGCTGGCCGCCGCCCTGGACGACACCGCCCCCACCGAGGTGGTGCTCGACCTGGACGGCGCCCACGAGTTTCTGTCCAGCTACGCGATGCGGCTGTCCAACGCCGGCTACGGGGTGCTGCTGCCCCGGTGGGCCGGGGAGCAGAAGGTCGGTCTGAAGCTGCACGCCCGCAGTTCGCCCAGCTCCAGCTCGTCGTCCGCCGCCGGCTCCGGCGCCACCGGCGAGGACATCGTCAACTTCGACTTCCGGGCAGCCGTCGGCGACACCGAACTCACCGAGGCCGAGCTGACCCAGCTCGCCCAGCTGAAGCAGCCGCTGGTGCGGCTGCGCGGCGAGTGGGTGCGGCTGGATCCGAAAACCCTGCGGGCCGCCGCCCGGTTCCTGCGCGAGCAGGGCGACGGTTCGGTGGACATGCGTGCGGCCATGGAGATGGTCATCAGCCCCGATGTGGACACCCCCGACGGACCGGTGCCCATCACCTCCGTGCAGGCCGAGGGCCGCCTGGGGGAGCTGCTGGACGGTTCCGCTGCCCAGCGCATCGCCCCGCTGGCCGAGCCCGCGGGGTTCACCGCACAGCTACGGCCCTACCAGGCGCGCGGCGCGGCGTGGCTGGCATTCCTGAACTCCTTCGGGCTGGGGGCGATCCTCGCTGACGACATGGGGCTCGGCAAGACGGTGCAGCTACTTGCCGTGCTCGCCGCCGAACGCGAGACCGGCCAGCGGCCCGGCCCCACCCTGCTGATCTGCCCGGTCTCGCTGATCGGGAACTGGCACCGCGAGGCGCAGCGCTTCACCCCCAATCTGGCGATCCACGTGCACCACGGCCCCAGCCGTCCCCACGACGAGGAACTCGCCGCCACCGTCGACAAGGTCGACCTGGTGCTCACCTCCTACGGGCTGGCGATGCAGGACGGGGACGAGCTGGCCGCGCTGACCTGGGCGCGGGTCGTGTGTGACGAGGCGCAGGCCATCAAGAACCCGGGCACACGGCAGGCGCGTGCTATCCGCGCGATCCCCGCCCCCAGCCGGATCGCACTCACCGGAACCCCGGTGGAGAACCATCTGGGGGAACTGTGGTCCCTGATGGAGTTCACGAACCCCGGGCTACTCGGCTCCCAGCAGGCTTTCCGGCGCGGCCTCGCCGCCCCCATCGAAACCGCCGCGCAGGAAGGCGCCGACACCCCCCAGGCGCGGAACGCGCGCCACCGGCTCGCCCGCGTCACCCGCCCGTTCGTGCTGCGGCGGCTGAAGACCGACTCCGCGATCGTGTCGGACCTGCCCGAGAAGCAGGAGATGAAGACTTGGTGCACCCTCACCGCGGAGCAGGCGTCGCTGTACCAGGCCACCGTGGACGAGATGACCGCGCTGGTGGACCAGGCCGAGGGCATCCAACGGCGCGGGCTGGTCCTGGCCACCATGACCAAACTCAAGCAGGTGTGTAACCATCCGGCACACCTGCTCGGTGACGGGTCGCGGCTGGACGGGCGGTCCGGCAAACTGGAGGCGCTGTGTGACCTGCTGGCCGAGATGATGGCCGAGGGCGACAAGGCGCTGTGCTTCACCCAGTACACCGACTTCGGGGATCGGCTGGCGCCCTACCTCGCCGCCCGGCTCGGGGTGCGGGTGCTGTGGCTGCACGGCAGTGTCTCCCGCACAGACCGCGAGGAGATGGTGCGCACCTTCCAGGAGGAGGACACGCCCATGGTGCTGCTGCTGTCGCTGCGGGCCGGCGGCACCGGGCTCAACCTCACCGCCGCCAACCAGGTCATCCACGTGGACCGGTGGTGGAACCCGGCCGTGGAGAACCAGGCCACCGACCGGGCGTTTCGGATCGGGCAGCAGCGCACCGTGCAGGTTCGAACGATGGTGTGCCTCGGCACCCTGGAGGAACGCATCGACGCGATGATGGAACGCAAGGCCGCTCTGGCCGACTCCGTGGTGGGCACCGGGGAGGACTGGCTCGGCGAGCTCTCCGGCGCCGAACTGCGGGAGGTCATCCGGCTGGCTCCCGAGGCGGTGGAAGGGTGAGTCCCGCGCCGATGCCCAGCCGCGGCTCCATCGGCCAGAGCTGGTGGTCCCGCCGCTTCATCGACCCGATGGAGGACACCGCCGATGCGGGCCGGTTGAGTCGCGGCCGCAGCTACGCCCGCGGCGAGGCCATCCACGACGTCACGGTGGAGCCCGGAACCGTGCACGCCGAAGTCGCCGGCTCCGGGTTCGTTCCCTACCTGGTCAGTATCGGTATGCGCACCGTGGACGAGGCGGCGTGGGACCGGATCTGTGTGGACCTGGCCGGCAGGGCCGCCTACCGGGCCGCGCTGCTGTCCGGGGAGCTGCCCCCGGAGGTCGAAGAGGTGTTCACCGCGGCCGGGGTGGAGCTGTTCCCGCGGGAGTACGAAGACCTGGACGCGGTCTGCACCTGCCCGGACGAGGGGGAGCCGTGCAAGCACATCGCCGCCGTGCTCTACACCTTCGCCCACCACCTCGACGATGACCCGTTCCTGCTGTTGCACTGGCTCGGGAGGGGCCGCGACCTGCTGCTGGAACAGATCCGCGCGCACAGTCCCGACGCGGCCGCGGCACCCGCCGCGGCCGAGCCCGGCTCGGAGAACACCGGGAGCGCCGAGGATGTCGAAGACGCAGAGGACGCGCGAGCGGACGACCGTGGGCTGAGTGTGCGGATCGCGCCCGTTGAGGAATGCGTCGCGGCCTTCTGGACGGACACCGAACCACCCCCGTTTCCCACCCAGCCCGGATCGATCGATCCGCTCACCTACGTTGACGAGGACGCTGCCTGGCTGCCCGCCGCCCTCCAGCCCCTCTACGATCGGATCGCGGCGGACTCCAGCCTGGCTGGGTCGGGGGACCCTCCGGCGTAGCCGGGGAGGCGGCAGGATGGCCAGCCGCTCCGGGTGAGAGTTGAGACGCTGCTGTGGGTATCCACCAATCCGCGAGGCAGCGCGCTGCGATCACGCCCCGGGGGGCACCGACGGCCCGCGCACCCGGTGCTATGCGGCACTGGACCCGCCATCCTATGATGCGATGCTTTTCGGCATGGGGATCATATCGCGCCCCTTCAAGATCATCCCCGAATACAGAAAAATTGATGATACAAACTCACTGCATCATACGCAAGCATTTTCTGTGATTACTGGATCACAGTTCGACGATCATCGGGCGGCCAGCACAACGTGCGGACAATATGCCCTGAATGTGTATATATTGGCGCACGATTGTGGGCCCTCCTGCTGTCTGCGTTGCGGCACCACTTCCGCGGTTTTCGGGACCCCCGGACCGCAGACCACGAGGTGTGGAGAGGAAGCATGGCCACTGCGGAGGCGAGCCGTACGGAGCCGGCCCCGTCCGACACCACGAGCATGGCTCCACGACTGGCCTGGGGGCTCACCACCGTCGTTTTCGCATGCCTGTGCCTGATCGGTTTCCTCAACGTCCGCATGCTGCCGATTGGCCCACTGGCCATGGCCATGGCCATCGGCTGCATGCTCGCGCTGTTCGTCCTCCAGATGCTGCAATGTCGCTGGGTTGGCCACCCCGAACGACAGCGATACGCCCAGGCCGCTCTGGTCGCCCAGGGATGTCTTGCCTACCTACCACTGCTGTACTACCAGCAGGCATGGGTCGGCATGCCCAGTTTCTTTGGTGGAAGTGTCCTCCTCGTCCTAAGCGGGAAACTCGCCTGGATCTCCTTCACCGGGGTCCTCGCCAGCATGGCCTTCATCCAGGCACTACTGAGCGGGAACCCGCTGGATGTCGGCTACACGACGGTAGCCACCCTCGTCTTCGCCCTGACCGTCTACGGCATCTCCTACCTGAGAGAAATCGTCCGGCGACTCCAGTCGGCGCAAGGGGAACTCGCCGACGCCGCGGTCACCCGGGAGCGCCTCCGGTTCACCCGCGATCTCAACGACCTGTTGGGCCACAGCCTCTCCGCGATGATCCTCAAGGCCGAGCTGGCCTATCGCTTGGTCACGCGGCGTTCTGAGCGTGCGCCGGAGGAGGTCAAAGAGCTGGTCCACAGCAGCAGACAGGCACTCGCCGACGTTCGGTCCGTAGCGCGGAACTATCGCGAATTCTCCCTGGAGTCCGAGCTTCGGTCGATGCGCTCCGTGCTTGCGGCAGCCGGAGTGGAACTGCATCTGCGAACGGACCATGACGAGCTACCCACCCCGGTCGCCACCGTACTGGGACGTACGCTCCGTGAGGGCATCACCAACCTACTGCGGCACAGCAACGCCACGAGCTGCACAGTCACGGTGCGACAGGACAAGGACCAGGTCACGGGCGAGATCGTTAACGACGGCGCCAACATGCGCGAGACCGGCATGGACCTCCCCTCGGCCGGGGGACTGCGGGATATCCAAGACCGGGCTGTCCAACTCGGGGGCAACGTGACCACCGAAACCCTGACGGGCGGCCGCTTCCGGCTCACCGTGCACCTGCCCCTGACGCCCGATAACACCGACCACGAAAACACCTGAGCCCGCCTTCCGCCAACTCCCCCAACGGCGACTTCCGAGGACCGACCCCACACATCCGCATTCGAGGCGGCCCATCCTGGCCAGCTACGCGCACATTTCACATGACAGATTCACATGGGAAGTCATGACGGCCGCACTGGAAGCTCACCGCTTTCCCGTGAAGAATGGATCCTACTTCGTAAGCAGGATGTGCCGACACCCCCGAACCCCAAATCTCCCGCTCGACGAAGGACCACGAAGAGCACGTTCACGAACCATCGTGAAAGGATGACAATGTCTGAGGACGACCGACTGCGCGTAGGCGTCATCACCGGCAGCACCCGCACCGACCGGTTCGGCCCCATCCCAGCCCACTGGATCGCCGAACAGGCCCGCAGCCGCGGAGACCTCCACGTCGACCCCATCGACCTGCTCGAGGCGGACCTACCCACAACCATGCCCGGCGATGACGAGAGCGTCCCCGCCCCCGCGTCGGTTCAGGCCCTGGCTCCGCGCCTCGCCGCCGCGGACGCCTTCATCGTGGTCACCCCGGTCTACAACCGTGGATACCCCGCCTCCCTCAAGAACGCCATTGACTGGTATCTCCAGGAATGGAACGCAAAACCGGTCGGCTTCGTCGCCTATGGGGGGATGAGCGGCGGCAGCTACGCCGTGGAACAGTTGCGCCTGGTGTTCAACGAGGTCCACGCAACGACCATTCGGAACACCGTGAGCTTCATCAACTTCTGGGAATGCTTCGACGACCAGGGCAACCCCACCGACCCCGAGAGCGTCAACTCCGCCGCCAAAGGTTTCCTCGATCAGCTCACCTGGTGGGCTGATGCCCTGCGCGCGGCACGTTCGCGCCGCCCCTACACGGCCTGATATCCGGCTGTGCGACAACGACCGGCATCGACGGCGCGTGGTGAGTGTCTCCATGTTCTCACGACGGAGGATGGTCCGGTGTGCCCCCGAACACAGACACGGGCGACCTTTGTGATCATGTAGTTTCCCCAGCTCCATCCGCACAAAGGCCGTCCGTGTTCGGTTCGCCAAGGCCGTCCCATCCGGGCCGGTCGCCCCCGAAACGAAAGACAGAACCAGCCAGAGTTCCACACGGTAGGGTGGTGTCGGCCACAAGGGCGTTTCGGGACCAAAATGGGGTGGCAGGTGACAACCACCGGACCGTATGATTCCGATTTCTCATCGTCGGCGTCCCCGCACGTAGCCCCCCGCATCGCCACGGCATTGACCGTCGCGGTCATCGGGGGTTTCTGCCTCGCCCGTATCATGCACATGCTCATGCTTCCGTTCGGCGTCGTCGATCTCGCCATAGCGGTTGCCCTGATCGTGGCGCTGTTCTCCTTGCAAATGCTCCTGTGTGCCTGGGCATCGCGCCCCGAGCACCGGCGAGCCGCCTATGTGGCCCTGGCAGCGCAGGCAGGTCTGATCTATCTGCCTCTGGCCTATTTCCAGGAGACCTGGCTGGGAGTTCCGGGACTACTCGCGGGCAGTGTTCTCCTCCTCGCCCCCGGAAAGCTTGCCTGGTTCGGCTTCAGTGCCGTGATCGCCAGTGTGGGCGCCACCCACATACTTCTCAACGATGGAGTTCAGGGGGCTCCAGGAGACGCCGTGTACATGTCGGTGACGGCCCTACTCACCGGATTGATCGTGTACGGCCTCTCCCGGTTCCGGGACATGGTCGGCGAGCTGGCGGCTGCTCGCACCGCACTGGTGGACGCTGCGGTGACCCGCGAGCGATTGCGCCTCGCCCGTGACCTCCATGACCTTCTCGGCTACAGCCTTTCCGCAATGGCGCTCAAGGCGGAACTCGCGGACCGCCTGATCGTCCCCAAGCCGGATCAGGCCCGCCAGGAACTGGCGGATTTCCTCCAGAGCAGTCGACAGGCCTTGGCCGATGTGCGCTCCGTCACCCACGGCTACCGCGACCTATCGCTGGAGGAAGAATGCCGTTCGGTGCGTTCGGTTCTGGAAAGTGCCGGAGTTGACCTGCACATGGAGGTCGAGGACACCGACCTGCCCGTCGAGGTCGGCACCGTAGCCGCCACCGTCCTCAGGGAAGGGGTCACGAATCTCCTCCGACACAGCAAAGCCGAGAACTGCGAGATCACCATCCGCGGCAACGGGAACGTCCGCACCGTCACAATCGCGAATGACGGTGCCGAGGGTTCCTCGGTCGGGTCCTCGGAAGAACACACGTCCAGCGGTCTGGGTAACCTTTCCGAGCGGGCCGCGGCCCTGGGCGGGTGGATCGCCACCGACGTGTCGGACGACGGATGGTTTCGCCTGTCCGCGGAGCTGCCACTCGCCTCGGACGCGAGTCTGCGGTCCAGCACCTCCACCGCCGCGTCGACCTCGGTAGCTCGTGGGGACAGGTAAGTTCCGCTGGCACGGCGGCGGCCCGAAGACAGTAGAACCCAGCGCCGGTGCTGCGGAGGACAATCTCACCGGGAGAGCTGTCCCCAGGGGCCGGCTGGTCTCGCCATGTGTTGTGGCCTGGCGCGGGGCGGAGGCGACTGGGCTGGGATTCCTGCCCGGTGGGGCACGCGAGAGGTGAGCCCACGACGTCGCCCCCGGGGGCCGCCCCGTGCTGCCTGCCTCGGGACGGTCGCCGCACAGGATGACGTTCGCGGCTCAGGAGACCGGTTCACGATGCTGCCCGGCCAGTCCCTGGAGCAGGGTCTCGATGTCACGGGTGCAGCCGCCACATCCGGTGGTGGCGCGGGTGGTTTCCGCGATTGCGGCGTGTGTTCGAGCCCCGTCGAACCAAGCCTGTTCGATGTCGGAGCGGGTGACGGCGTTGCATCGGCAGACCACGGCGTCGAACGGCTCCGGTGCGGGCGCAGCCGAGGCGGTGGGTGGGTCCTGGAGGAGTGCCAGGCGGTCGGTCGGTACAGATTCCTCCTCCTCGAACAGACGCGCAACCTCGGGTGCGGATCGGGGAAATCCCAGGAGCACTGCCCCGGTGAGTCGATCACCGCACACGGTGAGCTTGGCATACCGTCCGCGCGCAGCGTCACTCACAGTGACCGTTTCGACTCGATTGTCCCCCGGATGCGCCGCGTGCAGCGTTGTTGGTTCGGCCTGGGTGCCAGTGTCCTCCTCCGCGACGTTCTCCCCCATCGCGGTGAGCTCGATACCCGCGGCTTTCAGCCGGGTCACCGGACGCGTTCCGGTGTAGCGAGCGGCGGGATCAGCGCCGGTGAGTAGGTCGGCCAGTACCTCGGCCTGGCGATATCCGGGCTGGACCAGGCCGGTTCCCCCACCGGGAGGCCAGGAACAGTCACCGATAGCGTGCACACGTGCCTTGGAGGTGGCCAGCCGGTCGTCAACGAGGACGCCACCGTCGGTGGCCACCCCCGCGTTCTGGGCCAGTTCCGTGTCGGGCCGGACTCCGGCGGTGACCACCACGGCGTCGCCGGGCAGCACCCGGCCGTCGCCCAGCTCTAACCCGGTCCCGGGGAGCCAGCGTGCGGCCGGGCTGTCGGCATACACTCGCACCCCCAAGTCGAGGTACCGGCGGGTGAGGATGTCCGCGGCCGGGGAGTCGATCTGCCGGCACATGATCCAGGGGGCGGCCTCCACGACCGAAACCCGCGCTCCCGCCGTGGCCAGGGCCCGGGCGGTCTCCAAGCCCAGGACTCCCCCGCCGAGCACCACCATGGGGACCCCGGGGTGCACCCAGGTCCGCAACCGCTGACAGTCAGCCATGTCGCGCAGGGTGCTCACCCCCTCCCCAGGGCCACCACTGGGGGCGCGCAACCCCGCCAGCGGGGGCAGCTCGGCTCGGGCTCCGGTCGCCAGCACCAACTCGTCGTAGCCCAGCCGTTCCCCAGTGTCGAGGGTCACGAACCGTGCATCCGGATTCAGGGAGACGGCGGTTTCGCCACGCCGGACCACCACCGCACCGGCAGGCTCGGGTAGGACTAGGTCCCCAGGCGTGTAGGTGCCGTCCAGGAGTCCGGGGAGCAGCACGCGATTGTAGGCGGGCCCCGGCTCGGCCCCCACCAAGACGACGCGCACGCGTTCCCCCCGTGGATCACGTCGGACCACTTCCTGCGCGAAGCGGTTCCCGGTCATGCCGTTGCCCACCACCACGATCCGGCGAGCGTGTGTTCGCTCTGGCCCCGCCCCCTGCCGGGGGAGGATGCCGGGGGCGGGGTGGCCGTCCTGCGACTCGACGTGTCGACAATCGTCTGACATTGCGGTCATCTCCTGTCGTCTCGAGCACCCGAGTGGTTTCGTCCCTGCTCACAGATCGAGGGGTCAGCCACGGAGTCCAGTTGCCGCGGACGCGGGTTGTCACCGTTCGGCGGTGAGGCGGGCCCTAGTCGCACGGCTGCGGTTTTGAACTCCGGCATCCGGCTGGTGGGGTCCAGCGCCGGATTGGTGAGGTCGTTCGCGGTCTGGGCACCGCCGAAGTGGAAGGGAACGAACACGGTGTCCCGGCGGATGGCGGTACGTGTCCGAACCCGCGCGAGCATGGCTCCGCGGCGGGAGACCAGACGCGCCCAGTCATCCTGGAGCAGTCCGTATGTCGCCGCGGTGTCGGGATGCACCTCCACGTAGGCGTCCGGTTCGGCGCGGGACAGTTCCTCGATACGTCGAGTTTGGGCACCGGACTGGTAGTGGCCCATGGCACGTCCCGTCGTCAGGACCAAGGGGAACTGCGCATCCGGGGTTTCGGAGGGCGGATGGTGGGCCACGGGAACGAACCGGGCTCGCCCGTCGGGGTGGGCGAACTCCTCCACGAACAGTCGCGGATGCGAGGTTCCTTCCGCTGGTGCGGGCCAGTGCAACGACGCTCCAGCCTCCAGCCGCTCCCGAGTCACCCCCGAGTAGTCGGCCGGCGCCCCGGCGGTTACGGCCCTCAGCTCAGCCAACACCTCGTCCGCATCTGTGGGGAACCGTTCGGTAGGTTGGCCCAGGTGGTGGGCGAGACCCGCGAGGACATGCAGATCGGTACGCACCCCATCCGGGGGTGGGGCTACCTGGTTCCGGAGGAGCACGCGACCCTCCAGATTGGTCATGGTGCCTGTTTCCTCCGCCCACTGGGCCACCGGGAAGACGACGTCGGCCATCCCTGCGGTCTCCGAGAGCACGCAATCGGCAACCACCAGCAGCTCCGTGGCCGACAGCCGCTCTCGTACGTGGGAGGCGTGGGGGGCGGAGACCGCCGGATTGGAACCGAACAGCAGCAGAGCGCGTGGGCCGTCGGCCTCCCCCAGCGAGGCAAGGAGCTCGTACGCACTGTCTCCGGCCGGTGGCAGCGCATCCGGATCCGTTCCCCACACCTCGGATACGATCCGGCGGGATTCGGGGTCGTCGATGCGACGGTAACCGGGCAGCTGGTCGGCCTTCTGGCCGTGTTCGCGTCCTCCCTGACCGTTGCCCTGACCGGTGAGGCAGCCGTACCCTCTGCCTTCCCGCCCGGGTAGCCCCAGGGCCAGGGCTAGGTTGATCCACGCGGTGGCGGTGTCGGTGCCGCTGGCGTGCTGTTCGGTACCCCGACCCGTGAGTACATAGGCTCCGCCCTCGGCGGCAGCCGAGCCGAGCGCCTGGGCCGCTTCGCGGACGAGGTCCGCGGGAACTCCGGTGACGTGCTCGACCTGCTCTGGCCACCACTCCGCGGCATGGCTCCAGGCCTGCTCGAAACCGGTGGTGCGCGCGGCGATGTAGGTCCGGTCCACCAGGCGCTGGGCGTGTGCGGCGTGCAAAAGCCCCAGTGCCAGCGCGGTGTCGGTTCCGGGCCGGGGCGCAAGGTGAAGCCCTCCACTGGCCACGGCGCGTTCGGCGGTGGGAGTACGACGCGGATCGACGACGATGAGCCGCGACCGGTTCAGGTGTTGCATCAGCGGCGGCATGGTCTCGGCCGGATTAGCTCCGGCGAGTAGCACCGTCTGTGCCCCAGCCAGGTCGGTGACCGGGAAGGGCAGGCCACGGTCCAGCCCGAAGGCGCGCAGCCCGGCCGCCGCCGCGGAGGACATACAGAACCGGCCGTTGTAGTCGATGCGGGAGGTGCCGAGGGCAAGTCGCGCGAATTTCCCCAGCAGGTAGCACTTCTCGTTGGTGAGTCCACCGCCACCGAAGACCGCGACAGCATTCGGGCCGTACTGGGCTTGCAGGTCGGCCAGGCGTGTGCCGACCGTTTCTAGGGCGGTGTCCCAGTCGGTGGGTTCCAGGGGTGCACCGCGGCGGGGCCGAACCAGCGGAGCCGTGAGGCGTTCCTGGGAGGTAAGCAGTTCGCCGGCGGTCCAGCCCTTGCGGCACAGCCCGCCCTTGTTGGTCGGGAACTCGGCGGGCCGCACCGCCCACCTGCCGTCGGGAGTGGGGTCGACGTGCATGGCGCACTGGAGTGCGCAGTAGGGGCAGTGGGTGGTGGTCATGGCGTCGCCGTTTCCGCGGGGGTGCGGGCCGGTGTCTCGTCGGGGCGGGCGGAAGGCTGTGGCCGGGGTGCCCGCACGTAGACGGCCCAGGTCACTACCGCGCATACCAGGTAGCCCACGAGGAAGACAGCGAACGCTGGGGTGGCTGTCCCAGAGGCAGCGAAGGATTCGCGGAAGACGAGATTGATCCCCACCCCGCCAACGGCGCCCACGGCCCCGATGAGGCCGAGCACGGAACCGGCGCGGTGGTTGCACCGGGCCACGGCCTCCTCTCGGGAAATCCCCTGGTTCATCAGGTTCTCGGCCTTGGCGGCGTAGATCGCGGGGATCATCTTGTAGGTTGAACCGTTGCCGATTCCGGTCAGTACGAAGAGCACGCTGAACGCCGCGAGGAACACGGGAAGGGACACGTTTTCGATCGCCGCAAGGATCACCGCGGCGGCTACCGCCATGGCACCGAAGGTGCCCACGGTGATCCGGGCGCCGCCGAAGCGGTCGGCCAGCCCGCCGCCCACAGGGCGCAGGAGTGAGCCGAGTGCGGGCCCGAGGAAGGTGATCGAGGCTGCTTCGAGCGGAGTCCGGTCGAACTGGCTCTGCAACAGCAGGCCGAAGGCGAAACCGAAGCCGATAAAGGATCCGAATGTCGCTACGTACAGCAGGGACATGATCCAGAAGTGGCGGTCTCGGGTGGCGGCAAGGTAGGCGGTGGGCGCGGTCCGGGCGGTGCCCAGATTGTCCATGTAGCGCCAGGACACCCATATGGCCGACACCAGGAGCGGGACGTACACCAGGGGGACGAGCGGCCCGCCATCCAGGGTGAACAGCGCGATCACTGCGAGACCGACGAGCTGCACGGTGGCGACCCCGATATTTCCACCTCCGGCGTTGAGTCCGAGCGCCCACCCCTTCTCCCGCTCGGGGAAGAAGAAGCTGATATTGGCCATGGAGGAGGCGAAATTGCCTCCCCCGAGGCCGGCCGTTGCTCCCAGCAGCAGGAACAACCAGAAGGGGGTTTCGGGAGCCTGGATCAGGTAGGCGGCCATCACCGTGGGGATCAGGAGCACCGCGACCGAGGCGATGGTCCAGGTGCGCCCGCCGAACCGCGGCACCGCGAGGGTGTAGGGCACGCGCAGGGCCGCACCGACGAAACTGACCGTTGACACCAGCAGGAACTTCTGCTCGGTGGAGAAATGGAATCCGTTCTCCGGGGTCATGAACAGTACGAGGACGGCCCATAGGCTCCACACGGAAAAGCCGATGTGTTCGGCGAAGATTGAGGCCCACAGGTTACGGCGCGCGATCCGGCGCCCGGAGCGGGCCCAGAACACGCGATCCTCCGGATCCCAGTGGTGGATCCAGTGTCCATCAGGACGCCCGGGCATTGCTCCTCCTCTCGTCGTCGGGGAAACCACACCGCGACCGTGCGGAACCGG
The DNA here is from genome assembly GCF_031628175.1 of Lipingzhangella rawalii. Taxonomy (NCBI): domain Bacteria; kingdom Bacillati; phylum Actinomycetota; class Actinomycetes; order Streptosporangiales; family Nocardiopsidaceae; genus Lipingzhangella; species Lipingzhangella rawalii. Next base: position 246,154 of record NZ_JAVLVT010000004.1, read on the forward strand.
ACCGAACGCAGGGGGGTGGTGACCAGCCGCCGCCACGGAGGTGCCCCGAGTTCAGGCCGCGGCGAACCCACGGATTTTTCGACTGGCCGGGAGGCGGTCGCGGTGAGCAGGGGCTCACAACGCACCGCCTCCGCGGCACTCAAGCGGCTGTGGCACTGTTGTGGAGACGTTCCGCCAGCTCAAGCCGCTTGATCTTCGTCGTGGCTGTCTGCGGCAGATCCTGCAACCGCCACTGGACCGGAGCCCCGAGCGACGGTAGGTCGCTCACCGCGCGCCGCCAGGCCTCCTCGTCCAGCGGCTTGTCATCGCGGGTAGAGACCACCGGCACCGGCTCCCCATCGGCGGAGGGAACAAGGACGACCTCGACGAGTTCCGGAAGGCGGGCGAACAGCTTGTCCTCGATCTCCAGGGTGCTCTCGACCCCGGGAATCTCGTCCACTTCCCGATCGAGCAAGTGAAGGCATCCCCACTTGGTCAGATATCCGAGATCACCCATCCGCCACCAGTCCCCGTCAGCCTGCTGCTCCCAGCGGTGGTGCTCACCCAGATAGGTGACGATTCTGCCGTCGCTGCGGACCTCGATGTAGCCGGGGGAGGACTTCGTCACCGGTTTCCCGTCCCGACTCACCACCCGCACACCCGTCATGCCGGGCATGGGGCGGCCCACACACCGTCCGTCGGCCTCCGTGCCGCGGCTGCGGGTGTAGGTACGCGCGGCGATCGGCCCGACCTCACTCTGCCCGTAGGCCTGAGCGAACAGCGGCAGTCTGCGTTGGGACGCGTCCAGCATGCGCTGCACGGTGCGGGGATGGATGGCGTCGAACGTGCTGCTGAAGTACCGGACGTTGGCCAGTGGGGCACGCGGGTCCTCGCCCAGCACCTCCCATCGCAGGAACGTGTTGGGGTGAGCTTCGATGAAGCCCGGCGGAACCTGGGTGAAGATGTCCGCAACCCGGTCCGGGTCATCATCACGCAGGATGATGAGGGGGTGCCCCTGCATGATCGAGATCGGCATCGCCGTGTACATGCGGGAATGTACGAACGAGACGTGGATGGCAACGGCCTCGCTGCGCTTCACGGCCGCACCAACCAGGGTCGCCTGGGGACGATAGCGAGCCTGGAACGTATGCCCGGTATGAACCGCAAGCTTGGGGATGCCGGTAGTTCCGGAGGTGTGGGTGATCAGGGTGGGGTGCTCCGGAGGCATGGTCACGGGTCGAACCCGGGGGACGTCGACGAGTGCGGCCAGCGAGGTCGCCTCCGGATACGTCCCGGAAGCAAGCACCACACGTTCGCTGAGGTCGAACACCTCGGCCGGCAGCTCCTGTTCCAGCTTGGCTTGGTCGGTAACCAGGTAGGGCTGGTTCACCCGGCGCAGCAGTGCGGCAACGGTAGCGCCGTCCAGTTTGGGCGACAGCAGCACCGGGATTGCGCCGATCCGTGCCGTTGCACAGGCCAGGAGGGAGATATCGAAGCTGTCGGACTTGTGGACCACGACGTGGTCGCCGGGCCGGATCCGGAGTGCCCACAGCCGGGAGGCGATATCCGCCACCACGTCGGCGAGTTCGGTCAGGCTCAGGCGACGCCCCCGGTCCGGAGCAAGGTCCAGGTCATGGTCGAGGATCACTGGGCTCGCCGGATGGCGGGCTGCGGCCCGATCGAAGAGTGTGCCCAGCCGGATGCCCTTGTTAGCTATTCGCTGTAGGAACATTGACCATCTCTCTGCTTGTCTGCTGCTTCGGCGGTCCGCGGAGGCGTCAACCTCCTTCGATCACACCCTTGATCCGAGCCAGGGTGGCGTCGAGATCCTGTTCGAGCTTGGCGGTCCAGTCGGCGATAAAACGTTTGCGGTCGGTCTCGTCCAGCTCCGCCACGATCTTGTGGATCCCTGCGGTGGCCCGGCCCATCCGGAAGTGGTGGACGAGGATGGACCCCTGGTCAGCGGGTTCGATGTCAAAGCCCCAGATGCTCTCCTGGTCCTCGCCGGCATGCGACAGCATCATCCAGCGGAAGCTGCGTCCCGGATCGGCGACGGTGACGCGGGCCTCGGTGTGCCAGACACCGCGAACGAGCGGCGCCCAGCCGACGACGTCCTCGGAGCGGAGGTTCTCCCCGCGGAACACCGAGCCCACGGCAGCCGGCTCTCCGGAAATCCACACTCCGCCGCGGCACTCGGGGCTCCACTCGGAGCTTCGGGGAAGGTCGCTGACGACGGCGTAGACATCAGTGGGGGAGGCCGCCACCGGGGTTCGGGCTTCGAGCTCGAACAGGGGCGATTCGTCAATGATGGAAGTAGTCATGGCGGTGATCCTGGCAGCGGCGCGAACATGGCCGCCACGATTCGGGGAAGGGTTGGTCAAGTCCCGGCGGTTTCGACCGCTCAATCGGGACGCACCTGGAGAAGGAACCGCCGGCCGGCCCCGTTTCCGGACTCCAGGTCGCGGTGTGCGGTGGCCGCCGCACTCAGCGGTAGAAGCTCGCGCTGGCGCGGACGCAGTTTTCCGGCTGCAACGAGACGTCCCACATGCCCGGCCGCCTCCGCCAGCTCAGTGATGGTGGCCTTGGAGATCGCAAACCCGACGATGGAGCGATCGGCGAGGTAGAGCGCCCCCACCGGGAGGACCGCTCGGGTGTTCATCCCGGCCAGAAGGACGAGACGGCCGCGGGAGGTCAACACCTCCAACGAGTCCTCCAGGTCGTTACGGCCGGCCGCGTCGATATAGAGGTCGGCGCCTGCGGGGACAGTGTCCCGGATCCGGCGGTGAACGTCGGGCGTCCGGTAGTCGATGACCACGTCCGCCCCGAGGCTCCGGCAGTACTCGGTGTCGCGGGCCGCTGCCACGGCGATAACGCGCGCCCCGGCGTTGACGGCGAGCGTTACCGCGGCACTTCCCACATTGCCGGCGGCTCCGATCACGACGACTGTCTCTCCCGGGCGCATTCGCCCGTGGGTGAACAGCGCCAGATACGCAGTAGCTCCCGGGTGAGCCATTGCCGCCGCGTCGACGGCGTCCACACCCTCCGGCAGATGGTAGAGGCGGTCAGCGGGAACGACCGCGCGTTCGGCCGCCACACCCTGGCGTCCCGCATGGCCCATGCTCAGGCACCAGACCCGGTCCCCGTCGGCGAAATCAGGGACGCCGGGCCCTGTCGCGGCCACGGTTCCCACCAGGTCGCGTCCCACCACAAACGGGAACGGGACGGGGGTGCGCCAGGCACCGGAACGCACGAAGGTGTCGACGTGGTTGACGGCGGCGATCTCCACGTCGACCAGGACGTCGGTGGGGCCGGGTCGTGGTTCGGGGAGTTCGCCGTGGCGGATGATGTCGCTGGGTCCAAGCTCTTCTATGTAGGCAGATCGCATAGCAACAGATTGTGATTGCCGCTCCGGGCAGACAGCAGGGACATGGCAATGGTTTGTCACCTCCCCCCTTCGTGCTGGGACCGTCCCTCGAGGCGGCAGGATTCCCAGGTCGCACACAGTGACGTGCCAGACGACGGAATGAAATCCCCTACACGAAGAGCCTCATGGACACATTCCCAGTTCATGATCTCGTCACATTGCCCCAACACTTGCCCCCTACTACTGTTAAACAAAACAGAGGAAGGCTATTCGGATTCCACACTCACCACCCGAAAGACCTCGAACACTCCCTTCCTTTGACCGAAATCATTCGGACGCCAACAATCGATTACCAACCTAAAGGAACACCAATGAAGCTGGATGCTCAAGAAGAAATAGACAAGGAATCCCCCGACCCAGAAAATAACAAGACCCCGTGGAGCCATTTCTCCACGTCCATGATCGGACGCGAGGAGGACGTTCGTCATATCCGGGAGATGATCCTCGACCCCTCGGTGCGCATGCTTACCGTCATCGGACCGGTGGGGGTGGGCAAGAGCCGGGTCGCGGCGGCGATCTTCCCAGACGTATCCGACATACTCACCGGATACTGCCGCTCCGTCGAGCTGAATGGACCGCGGACCGATACGGAACTGCGGGCGGAGCTCGAACGGGCGCTTCCCCCGGCGACCACACCCGAACGTGCCCAGCACAGATCTCTTTTGGTCCTGGACGGTTGTGGGGACGCACTGGACGTCCTGCCCTCCGTACTGACCGGGCTCCTCGCGGACCGCCCCGAGCTCACCGTTCTCCTGGCTGCGCCGGAGCCACTGGGGATCTACGGGGAGGACGTCGTACGCTTGGCACCCCTGCCCGTGCCCGAGCGTGCGGACGGGGCCGATACTGCACGGCTACACGAGTTTCCCTCAGTTCGGCTCTTTGTCCGGCGCGCACAGGCAGTGTGCCCCGGGTTCGGCCTCACCGCGGACAACAGGGAGGCGGTGGCGCGATTGTGTGCACGGACCGACGGAATACCGTTGGCAATCGAGCTGGCCGCAGCACGGATGAAACTCAGCTCTCCTCAGGACGTCCTCGACGGGCTGGCGGGGGACCTGGACATCCTCTCCGGGAACGGCGGCGAAACCCTGTCCCGGCACACCAGCATGCGGGCCGCAATCGCCTGGTCGCTCACTCGACTGCGACACGAAGAACAGGAACTACTCAGCCATATCGCGGTCTTCCGCAGCGGTGTTGACGCTCCGACCGCACAGTCAGTGACGGGGATGTCCACACACGAGACGCAGCGCCGGCTGGAACGACTCGTGGACACGAGCCTGCTACAGACCGAGCGGGATACGGACAGTGGGATCATCTTCGTCCTTCCCGGGCTCACGAGACAGTACATCGTGGAGTGGCTGAGACAGAGCGGACTCCTCACCCAGATCCTCCACGCGCACGCCGACTACTTCCTCACCCGCGCCGAAGAGGTGCGCAACTCCGGATCCGGGTCACATTCGGACTCCCGCGCATTCCCGTTCCGCAGATGGTTCTCGGACGTGGAGGCAGCGATGTTCTTCCTCCTCGACAGCGGCGACCACACGGGGGCCGTGCGTATGGCCTCAGCATTCGGCCTGTACTGGCGGGGATACGGCGGGCTGCGCAAGGCCGTGGACCTGCTGACGGAGGTTCTCGATGTCGGAAACCTGCCGCGTTCGATCGGGGTTGAGGGCGAGACCGCGCTCGGAGAGTTGTTGATGTGGATGGGTGAGCATCAGCAGGCCGAAGAGCGGCTGCTCCGCGCACGCCGGGAGAATCTCACCCTCGGGGACGGATCATCGGGGGAGGCCTCCGGCACCAGACGGCTGGGGGCCCTCGCCTTCCACCGGGGCGACACCCCAGAAGCGGAAACCCTCCTCGAATCAGCCCTCAACGCCCTGGACGTTTCCGAGTCAGCACGAGAGCACTCGATCACACTGCGAGAGCTGGCCGAGTGCCGCCTGGTACGCGGGGACCATCACTCCGCGGCGGACGCAGCCAAAAGGGCACTGCACAGTGCCGAACGGCTCCGCGACACCCGCAACGCCGCGCTGGCAGAATGTGTACTCGCGGATGCCCGCTTCGCGGAGGGCATGGCGGAGACGGCTCAAAGCCATCACCGCAGTGCCCTCAGCCGCCTACGCGAACTCGGTGACCGAGCCGCCAGCGCCGTTGCCATCGAACGCCTCGCCGTACTGTGGACCCGGTGCCCGGGACAGGGGGACGAGCACTGGCGCCGCGCGGTCCGGGTAATGAGCGCAGCCGCGGCGATGCGGATCGACACGGGGTGCAGGGCGCCGGCACCGCTCGCTGCCGCCGTCGAGGACGCCTCGGCGCAGGCACGATCCCGGCTCGGGGAGCAGGAGTACGAGAAGTCGTGGGCCGTCGGTCGAGCCCTGGACCTGGAAGCGGCGGTGACGGAGGCGCTGGCCCCGATCCAGGCCGTGGCCACACCACGCGAACACGCTCCCCCCAACCCACTGACCGAACGCGAGTTCCAAGTGGCAGAGCTGGTCGCGGAGGGGCTGACCAATCGGGAGATCGCCCGTCGGCTGAACGTGGCCGAGTGGACCGCCATCAACCACCTCCGCAAGGTCATGCGCAAACTCGACTGCCCGTCCCGTGTCCACGTGGCGGGATGGTTTTCGCGTGTGCGCCAGGGCCAGGGGCACGAAGAGATTGGCTCCGCCAGCGCCACCACCTCCGCCATCCAGTAGTCGCTTCCGCGAACGACGCTAGCCAGCGGTCCACAACGCAGCCCGGATTGCGCCGAAACGACCACCCGGGGTTCCGAACCGGGAGCTGAGGCTACTCGCACCCCAGCTTGACCACGCAGCGTTTTCATACCACCACGGGCGGAACCACTGGGCGTGTCCCTGCCACACACAGCCCATCCGAAGGATGACTACCTCCCACTTCGCAATGAATTGTCCCCATATTGCCATTTATCAGGGCCACCGAAACCCCCTATTGTTCTCATCGAGATCTTGGAAAAACGGATCCAGCCCCATTCAATTATGTACTGCGGAGCGATATCGAAACGGAGCTCCCCCATGAGTATAGACACCAAGCACAAGAAGAGCCGATCTCCCTTCCCGCGTCGAGCAATGCCGAAGACGCGATCCTCGGTGCGCCTCCCGAACTCCGCACCGTCACCTCCTGGATCCCTAGGAAATGAGAAGGTGTTTCAGGAAGTCACCAGAGACCTGTTCGCATCGCTCCCGCGAAGCGATCAACGACGGAAAGGAATGAACTACCTCCGGGGACTACTTGCCACTCCCGGACGAAAGTCGATCCGGAACATGGCGGCCCTCATCGGCGGAACCGGAACCGGACAGAGCCTGCACCACTTCATCTGTAGTTCCACATGGGAGCCCCGTGCTGTCCAACGGGCCCTCGCGGGCTATCTGGTACGGGAGCATCCACCCCAGGCGTGGGTGGCACGGCCCGTACTCATTCCCAAGACCGGACAGTACTCGGCGGGAGTCGGACAGTTCTGCGGCACCGACGGCAGGGTCGTTAACGCCCAACTAGCTGTGGGCGTGTGGCTGGTCGCCGCACGTGGGTGTTTTCCGGTGAGCTGGCGCCTGCACCTGCCCGTGGATCCGCAAACCGGCCCACACAGAGCCACCGGACCGACCCCAGCCGACTGCGCCGCTGACGCGCTGCTGGAGGTGCTGGAGGCGTGGGGCCTACCTCCCGCTCCCCTCCTCCTCGAACTCGACGGCTGGGATCCGGTACCCGCGCTGCGCCGCCTACGTGCTGCGGGGCTCCCCTCCTTGGCACGCATCGGTGGCGAGACGGAACTGGCGGTGGCGGACACGTCCCTCGTCGGGCACCAGAACAGGGTGCTTCCGGCGAGGCAGATCATGCGAGCCGCACAGGCCCTTCGGCGACCGGTGACCGGCCGGAGGCTCCCAAGCCGCTCCTCCCGCACCGTGGAATTGGCGGCCCCGGTGCGGGTGAGTCCACCCGGAGAATCGTTCCGGACCGGCCCGGGCCGCGGTTCGGGGTTCGTCCTCGTGGGGTCCGGATCCCAAGGACGACACTGGCCGGACCGAATCCGGCTGACCACCCTGTCTCCAGAACAGGCCGTGACGGGCATATCGCGCTACAGCGGACTCGCCGAGCGCGTTGACCGATCCGCGTCCGAGATCGGGGACCGGGTGGGACTCCGTGACTTCTCCGGGCGGTCCTGCAACGGCTGGTATCGACACGTCGCACTCGTATCCGCCGCACACGCCATTGCCGAACTCTCCGAGAATATCGAGAAGCCCCCTGCCACCCCGGCGCCCCCGACCTCCGCACCTGACGAAGTCCTCCACACCCCGTAGCTCTGTGTCCACACACACGTCCACGATGAACATCCGTCCGCGGTGCCGGACGGGCCCGCAGACGAAGACCGCCGCTTTCTGTTCTCGCGGTTGAAGATACGTGGAGGAGCCCGTGGACACCGACACACTGGAAACCCCTTCCAGACCGATCCCACAGCAACCCGGATGGCGAGATCATCCGTACCTGCCCACCGTGCACCGGGAACTGGCCGGACGGCCGGGGCTAGTGCAGGCCAACGGAACCGACCGGTTACACGCCCTCCTCGCCCAAGTTGCTACCGGAGAGGCGCGGATCGTGATGGCGGGCGACTGCTCGGAGGATCCGGCCGAATGCGGCTCCGAGGATGTGGCACGGAAATCCGGACTGCTGGAGATGCTCGCTGGACGCGTCCGTATGACCACCCGCAAACCCGTAATCCGAGCAGCCCGGATCGCGGGTCAGTACGCCAAGCCACGGTCCAGTCCCGTGGAACTGGTCGAGGGGCGCGAACTTCCTTCCTACCGCGGTCACATGGTCAACAGTCCCGAGCCCGACCCGGAGCTGCGCATCCCTGACCCCGCGCGCATCCTCACGGGTTACACCGCGGCACGAGAGGTGATGCGCCATCTGGGATGGTGCGACGAGACCACCGGACCGCGGGACGGCGCACCCATCTGGACTAGCCATGAGGCGCTGCTGCTGGACTACGAGACCCCGATGCTCCGGCACGCTCCCGACGGGAGAATATTCCTCGCCTCCACCCACTGGCCCTGGCTCGGAGAACGTACCCGCGACCCCGCTGGAGCGCATGTCGCCCTCCTGGCCGACATTGCCAACCCCGTGGCCTGCAAGATTGGTCCGGCCATCGACACGGATGAACTGCTCACCCTGTGCGAACGACTCGACCCCGACCGGGTACCGGGACGGCTCACTCTGATCGCCCGCATGGGCGCCGGAACCACACAGGATCGCCTTCCCCTGCTGGTGGATCGCGTCCGCACCGCAGGCCATCCGGTTGTGTGGCTCAGCGACCCCATGCACGGCAACACCGTGTCCACCCCGTCCGGCCTCAAGACCCGCTATGTCGAAACGATCATCCGCGAGGTCCAGGAGTTCCAGGCCGCGGTTCAGGCAATGGGAGGCGCGGCGGGCGGTCTGCATCTGGAGACCACACCGGACCAGGTCACGGAATGCGTACCGAACCGCTTCCACGTTTCCGAGGTTCCCGGAAAGTACACGAGTTTCTGCGACCCCAGGCTCAATCCCGACCAGGCCACCGCCGTGGCCTCCGCGTGGACGGCTTGACGGGGCTGCTATCAGCCGCCGTCGCCGATCACCGTCCAAGGAGGATGTCACCATGGAAGACAAGACCGCACTGGTCACCGGGGCCGCAAGTGGAATCGGAGCGGCTGTGGCTCGAGCCCTGGGGGAACGCGGAGCCTCGGTGGCCGCCGTGGACCGCGATGCTGCCGCGCTCCAGCGAACCACGGCAAAACTCGCAGTCGAGGGGATCCGTGTTGTCCCAATCGAGGCCGACGTTCGATCCGCCAACGAAGCCCAGACCGCGGTAGCCAGCGCGGAGGACCAGTTGGGACCGCTGGACTACCTGGTGAACGCGGCCGGGGTTCTTCGACTCGCACCTGCCGTGCAGCTCACTGACGAGCAGTGGGAAGAAAGCATGGCGGTCAACGCGGCCGGGGTCTTCACCATGTCCCGGGCAGTCGCACAGCGGATGGTGCCCCGCGCCCAGGGATCCATCGTCACCGTCGCCTCCAATGCTGCGGGAACGGCACGTGCGGACATGGCCGCCTACTCGGCGTCGAAAGCGGCCGCCGTGATGTTCACCAAGTGCATGGGGTTGGAGCTCGCCGCGCACGGCATTCGCTGCAACATCGTGGCCCCCGGGTCCACCGACACCCCGATGCTGCGCTCGATGTGGGACGAGGCCACGGGGGCGCAGGCCACCCTCGATGGTGACCCCGACGCCTACCGCGTCGGTATCCCGCTGCGGCGGCTCGGCAGCCCCGAGGATGTGGCCGACGCCGCGCTCTTCCTGCTCTCCAGCGAGGCCGCACACATCACCATGCACACCCTCACCGTCGACGGTGGCGCCACTCTCGGCGTCTGAACGACACCGGCCCGGGAGCAGTCCGGCTCTCGCTGGATACCACCGCACGGCCAGCAGAGGACACCCGATCAGGATCGACAGAGGACACATCATGGCAGGTATTCCCCCCATCACCCCCTACCCGATGCCGAAAGCGGCCGACCTTCCCACCAATACCGCGGGCTGGCAACCCGACCCCGGCCGCGCGGTTCTGCTCGTCCACGACATGCAGCGCTTCTTCCTCCGACCGTTCGGCGAAGCAGCGGAACTGCGCAACGCGCTGGTGGGTCACTGCGCCCAGCTGCGCGAACAGTGCGTCTCGCTCGATGTTCCCATCGCGTACACGGCTCAGCCCGGAGGAATGACCGCGGAGGACCGCGGGTTACTGAAGGACTTCTGGGGCCCGGGCATGACGGTGGATCCTCGAGACCGAGAAATCATCGACGAACTGGGGATGGACGTCCAGGACTGGATCCTCACCAAGTGGCGTTACAGCGCCTTTCACCGTTCCGACTTGCTGGAACGAATGCGCGCCAGTGGCCGCGACCAGATGATCATTTGTGGCGTCTATGCACATGTGGGGGTGCTGATGACCGCCGTGGAAGCCTTCACCAACGATATTCAGGTTTTTCTCGCCGCTGATGCGATTGCCGACTTCACACCGGGCTACCACCGCCTGGCACTCGACTATACGGCGCAGCGCTGCGGGATGGTGGCCCTGACCGAGGATCTGGTATCCACCCTCGAAAGGGGGAGGAAAGCCGCGACGTTCGCTTTCGAGGGGGTGACGGTATGACCACCCCCACGCATGCGCTGCGGCCCGCGGACCTGCTGGACCGGGTGCTGTCCGGAGAGAGCCCCTCCTTCGCCCTGCTGTATCGGCCGGACTCCAAGCCGGGCAGTACCGCTGTGGAGGTCGTTTCCGGCGAGGTCTGCACCCCGGAACGCCTGGCCGACCTACCGCTTCCGGAAACCGATACCCCCGAAGGAGCGGAACGGCACGACCTCCTTGCGGTCGTCCCCTACCGCCAGATCGGAGAGCGTGGATTTGCCCACGTGGACGACGGAGCTCCGCTGTATGCCCTGAAGGTCAGGGAACAGCAGGAGGTTCCGTGTTCGGACCTGCTGGACCGGGTCCCCGACACCGGGATCGTGATCTCGCAGGGGTGTTTCGACATTGATGACGCCACCTATGCCGACACCGCGAGCCGGATCATCAGCACCGAGATCGGCCAGGGTGAGGGTGCCAACTTCGTGTTGAAGCGTTCGTTCCGTGCCCAGATTGATGGCTACGGACCGCAGAGCGCCCTCACTCTGTTCCGGCGGCTGCTGGAACAGGAGTCCGGAACCTATTGGACATTCGTGGTGCACACCCCCGAACGCACCTTCGTCGGGGCAACCCCGGAACGGCACGTCAGCCTGCGGGATGGGGTCGCGGTGATGAACCCCATCAGCGGAACCTACCGCTACCCGCCCTCCGGTCCCGACCTCGACGAGGTCATGGACTTCCTCCAGGACGGCAAGGAGGCCGACGAGCTCTACATGGTCGTCGACGAGGAGCTCAAGATGATGGCCCGGGTATGCGATTCGGCGCCGCGCGTGGTGGGACCACGCCTAAAGGAGATGGCCCGTCTCGCACACACGGAGTACATCATCGAGGGCGACACCTCCCGGGATCCACGCGAAATCCTGCGGGAGACCATGTTCGCCCCGACCGTGACCGGAAGCCCCCTGGAAAACGCCGCCCGGGTCATCGCCCGGCATGAGCCCGAGGGGCGGGGTCACTACAGCGGAGCCCTCACACTGATCGGTCGGGATCCCTCCGGAACGCCCACCCTGGACTCGGCGATCCTGATCCGTACCGCCGACATCGACCCCGTGGGTCACACCCGCATCAGCGTCGGAGCCACTCTGGTACGCCATTCCCAGCCCGAGTGTGAGGTGGCGGAAACCCACGCCAAGGCCGCGGGACTGATCAACGCGCTGGAGGCCGATCAACCTCGTGGTCTTGCCGAGCACGGCCAGGTCCAGGAAGCGCTGACTGAACGCAACTCCCGAATCTCCGGGTTCTGGCTGGACTCCGCACATGGACCGGCCGACCCCGAGTTGCAGGGTCTGGACGTTCTGGTTATCGATGCCGAGGACACCTTCACCGCCATGCTCGCCCACCAGATCCGATCACTGGGACCGTCCGTGGAGGTCCGCCGGTTCGACGAGCCCTGCTTGCTGACCGGGCGTGATCTGGTGCTACTCGGGCCCGGACCGGGTGACCCCCGGGACGGCACCCACCCCAAGATCGCCAAGCTGCGGTCCGCGGTACGGACCCTGGTAGCCGAGGACCGCCCGTTCCTCGCTGTCTGTCTCAGCCACCAGATCCTCAGCCGGGAACTGGCGCTCCAGCTCATCCGCAGAGATCTCCCCAACCAAGGCGTCCAACACCAGATCGACTTGTTCGGGCATTCGGAGCGGGTCGGCTTCTACAACACCTTCGCCGCCAGCTGCGCCGAGGACAAAGTTGAGGGATTCCGGCCGGAGGCCGGACCTGTCGAGGTCAGCCGGGATACCGAGACCTGCGAGGTGCACGCGCTACGTGGCCCGAGATTCACATCTCTTCAGTTTCATCCCGAATCGGTACTCACTTGCAACGGTCCGGCCATCCTCGCCCGCACGATGAAGGATGTGCTGAACCATTCTCCCGCTGGTGGTGCAGTTCCGACTGCGGGGCTGTTCTGACAGGCCGCGGGGACGCAGGAAGCCTCCGGTACAGGGGTATTCGACCGGGAAGTCCGGCAACCACCGGAGGCTTACCTGCTCGTCTCCTGCCGCCGTCGACATGTCCAGCCCGTCCCTGGGATTGCTGGCCGCGCTGATCCCGCAATCGGCCCGGTCCGTAGGCCCCATTGCAACGTTCACGATCCGCCCCGAGATCCCGCTCCTCATCCACGTCGGACCGTCGAGCGGCCGCGCCGGTCCGATTGCCGCCCGCATCCACGGGAATCAGACCAGTGGCGTCCAGAGCCTAACCATCCCGAGTGGGACGCCTGCTGTCGACGTCGTGTACCCCCGCACAGAGCGATCCACGTATCCCGGCGAAGCGTGGGCAGACGAATCTCGATCTCCGGCCCGGTGGCGCTTCCCGGACCGGTGGCATCGGGACCGAACCGGCCCACTCGTGCCATCAGAGTGCCCGCACCATCGCCGGCATGTCACCGCCGCCGGCCCGGGCCCCAGCACTCATCCAGACCATCCCCCGGGCAACAGCCCAGCTTCGGAACGGGGACGCTGGCCATCGACCAACCGGAGCGCCGCGGCCCATCGCCGGCACAGATCCCGGGTATCGGGGACGACACATGCCGTGCCGCGGGGCCGGCCACAACCGGTCGACGCCGCGCCGGCCCCTCCCGGGAATAACGCGTCACAGCCGCACGGCCCCCATATTGATCAGCGCCAGGAGGCTCCGCGCCTGAACATTCACATAGTGGCCGTGCCGAAGCAGCGCATTGAGCTGACCCGGTGTAACCCAGCGGTATCCCGGCGGCGGCTCGGTGGGAACCTGCGTGCCGTCCACATCCATCACCAGGTAGCGACTCTCGGCGTTGAGGAACCGACCACCCTCCTCGGAATGCACGGCCTGGTAGCGGAGGCGTGCCGGATCGGCGGACAGCACCAGGTCCAAGAAGGGAGGCCGAGCCTCCGCGGGCAGGTGGGCATAATTGTCCGGCGTGTACTGCACGGTGGGTCCGAGCTCCACGGTGGCGAGGAATCCGCCCTCGACCCGGGCATGGACCAGAAGGTGGGCCACCCCGTCGAACTTTCGGGTAAGGAAGGCAGTGACACCCGTTCCCCGCGGTTGGATCAGCGGCTGGGACCAGGAGCCGATCTCGCGAGCCCCGGCCAGAACGGATACCGCGACAACATCGAAATAACGGTCATGCTCATGGTGGATCCGATTTTCCTCCCGGACCCATCCCGGGATGGACGCGAGGGGGACCAACTCGCTGTGGACCTGATGCCGGGAACGTTCCCCGGTAAACCAGGACAGCAGGTCAACGTCAGAGTGGAGGGCCCGCGGATCAGGGTCGGTTGCCGGGGCACAGGCCAGGACGGTACGGGCATCCATATTGACGGTATTGTCCCGCCGCAGAAGCCCACCGAGTTGCCCCGGGCTGACCCAGCGGAAATCCTCGTACACGGGGACGTCGACGTCCGCGTCGACCTCAACGATCATGTTGCGGTTGCTCTTGCGGTAGAACCACGAGCCATGCTCCGACTGCAACACGTCGGCCAGGACCCGGGAGCGTCCCGGATCGACGAAGTAGTCCAGATAGCGCACCGCCCGGCCGCCGTGCGTTCCGGTGAAGTTGCTTCGCGTTGCCTGGACAGTGGGGGACAACTGAACCAGATTGGGGTTTCCCGGCTCCATCTTCGCCTGCATGAGGAAGTGCAGAACCCCGTCGAACTCCTTGGCCAGGATCCCCAGGATGCCGACTTCGGGCTGGTTGATGATCGGCTGGGACCACTCCGGCGGTACTGTCGTGTCCGTGGTGACGTGCAGCCCCTGCACGCTGAAGAATCGTCCACTTCGGTGGACCAGGTCCCCGCTCTCCGGATGGAACCCCCAGCCCTCCAGCTGGTGGAACGGTACCCGTTCCACCCGGAACCCACCCGCCTCTCTTCGCTCCGCGAGCCACGTGTGGATGCTGTCGCCAGCCTCCGCACCGGGGTCGGGCACCGCGTCGACGGAGCGCTGTAGTCGCGCTACCGTGGCCCCCTCTCGCTCCCACCGCGGGACGACCTCCCGAGTAGCCGGAATGTGCCCGGATACGGGTGCGTGCCCTACGCTCATCGAGCCTCCACTCCTTTCCACCGTTACCGGTCAGTCACACGACCGGTCCGACTGACGTAGGGGGCGCCACCAGTCGGGGTTGTCCCGGTACCAGGTGACGGTCTGGGCTAGCCCGTCCGTGAAGGAGACGAGCGGCTCGTAGCCCAGCTCGGCCCGAATCTTGCTCTCATCGATCGCGTAGCGCCGGTCGTGTCCGGGACGGTCGGCTACCCACTCGATTGCGGAACGGTCCGCACCGCACAGCTCGAGGAGACGCTCGGTGATCTCGATGTTGGTCAACTCGTTTCCGCCGCCGACGTTGTACACCTCCCCAGCCACGCCCTTGGTGAGGGCGAGGTGTACCGCACGGCAGTGATCGGCGACGTGCAGCCATTCCCGAACATTGCCGCCGTCTCCGTACAGGGTCACCTTCTGCCCCTGGAGCAGATCGGTGGTGAAGCGGGGAATCAACTTCTCGGGGTGCTGGTAGGGGCCATAGTTGTTGGAACAGCGGGTGACCACGACGTCGAGGCCGTGCGTGCGCGCGTAGGCCCGTGCGAGGAGATCGGCGGAGGCTTTGGACGCGGCGTAGGGCGAGTTGGGCACCAGGGGCTCGTTCTCGTCCCACGCGCCGGTCGCCACCGAGCCATAGACCTCGTCGGTGGAGACGTGGACGACACGTCCCACCCCACTGCGCAGGGCCTCCTCCATCAGGTTCTGGGTTCCCAGCACGTTGGTTCGGACGAATTCAGCCGCCCCGGTGATGGAGCGGTCCACGTGACTCTCCGCAGCGAAATGCACCACGGCGTCGTGGCCGGGGAGTAACTCGGCCAGCAGCCCCGAATCGCAGACATCACCCTGGATGAACTGCAACCGGGTGTCTTCTGCCGGCAGGTTGGCCCGATTTCCGGCATAGGTGAGCCGGTCCAGGACCGTGACGTACGCCCCTTCCACCCCCACATACTCATCGGCGAGGAGAGACCGCACATAGTGCGATCCGATGAAACCCGCTCCTCCGGTGACCAAGATCCTCATTGTGTAACCTCCTCTACTCCCGCACTTCGGGAATCCAGAGTGAATACGCGTCCTCGCGGCCCAGGCACCATCGACCCCCGAACCGAAAACTCTCTTCCGGCCAGTCGCCCGCGAGTTTCCGAATCCGAAACCTTTCTCCGAGAGGAAGCGGCAACTCTCCCGGGGCACTCATGGAACTCGGACAACATCGGACTTCCCCGAAGAGAACGCTCCAACCCAACGAGCATCCCCGACCGAGAACGTAAATCCATTGTCACCCGACATCCGAACACAGAAAACATACAGAGATCTTTTGTGTCAGGTCCGCTATAACTCAGATTCACCTGTTGACGACGACCGAACTCCATGCAAAACTTCCAGCCAGTTCCGCTTGATCACCCAACAGCTCCAGAACATGAGGCCGGAATCTATCCTCGTCCACGTGCGGAGCGCAGGTCCGTCAAGTCCGAACTCGCAGAGGCCGAAGACCCGCCCGATGTCACCACGCGCACGACCGGGACACCGGAAACTCCTACTGCACTACAGGACAAGAGCACCATACACAGAATATGCCCCGGCGACATTTCGGAGGTGACTCCATGAAAGGAATAATTCTTGCCGGTGGAAGCGGAACGAGACTCAACCCGATTACCAAGGGAGTCTCCAAGCAGCTACTGCCGGTCTACAACAAACCGATGATCTACTACCCGCTGTCCGTGCTCATGCTCAGCGGAATCACGGACATCCTCCTCATCTCCACCCCAGACGACCTGCCAGGATTTCGGCGCCTCCTCGGAGACGGATCCCAGATCGGGCTGAAGATCGACTATGCCACCCAGGAGGAGCCACGCGGCCTTGCCGACGCCTTCCGGATCGGCGCTGATCACGTCGGCGCGGACTCGGTGGCCCTGGTTCTGGGGGACAACATCTTTCATGGTCCGGGCCTGTCCTCGCTGCTGACCCAACACGCGCGCACCCTCCAGGGCTGCACTCTGTTCGGCTACCCCGTCTCCGATCCCGAACGCTACGGCGTTGGTGAGGCCGACGCCTCCGGCCGGCTGATCTCCCTGGAGGAGAAGCCACGCAACCCCCGTTCCAATCGCGCCGTGACCGGGCTCTACTTCTACGACAACGAGGTCGTGGATATCGCCAAGGGGCTGCGGCCTTCGGCTCGTGGTGAGCTTGAGATCACCGACGTGAACCGCGTGTACCTGGAACGCCAACAGGCTCGACTCGTGGACTTCGGCCGTGGCTTCGCCTGGTTGGACACCGGAACGCACGATTCCCTGGTGCAAGCCAGCGAGTTCGTGCAGATCCTCGAACAGCGCCAGGGGGTCAGCATTGCCTGCATCGAAGAGGTCGCACTGCGGATGGGCTTCATCGATGCGGAAAGCTGCTACCGACTAGGGGAACAGCAGGCCAAGTCCACCTACGGACAGTACGTCATGGACGTGGCCGCAGCCACCGCCGAGGAAGCCGCCTCCGGCTTCGCACGCGAAGCCGAGCTGAGCCCTCCGTTCCGCAACGCTGGTCCCGCCGCGGTGGCAACACCGGATCAGCAGAACCTCGAATCGATTGCGACAGCAAGGAGCCTACCGTGGCAGACACCGGCAGTTACGAGCTTGGTCTGAGCGAAACGCAGTGCCATGCCGCAGAGACGGAGTCAGCTGGCCCACAGGAGTTCGAGCTACTCGGGCTGCGCTGGGAACTGCTTCCCGGGGTCTTCGCTCCGTTCCACTCCCGCTCCACCGAGTCCTACACCTCCTGGCTCCCCCTCCACAGTGGGGACTCGTTCCTGGAGATGGGCTGCGGCGCGGGAGTGACAGCCGTCTACGCGGCACTGGCGCATGGTCACCGCACGACCGCCCTGGACGTCAGCGCGGCCGCGGTGGAAAACACCCAGGTCAACGCCGCTCGCCACGGTGTCCCCGACCGTGTCGACGCCCGGCAGAGCGACATGTTCGACGCCCTGGATCCCCAGGAGCGGTTCGACATCATCTTCTGGAACTCCAGCGCGATCCCCGCCCCCGCCTCCTTCACCTACACCCGGGACATCGAATGGTCCATCTTCGACCGGGACTACGAATCGCACCGACGCTACCTACAGGAAGGGCCACGCTATCTGACCGAACGCGGGCGCCTGTTCCTCGGTTTCAACACCAATGGCGACGTGGAGCGCCTCCAGGAGCTCGCGGCCGAATCCGGGCTACACCTGCGCGAAATTCAGAGCAGGACCACCACCTATGACGGGCAGACCACGGCGCGCTTCATGCTGTTGGAACTCCTGCCCGCCCGGACCACCGCCGCTCCCGTACCAGAGACCCTGCGGTAAGCACCCGGCCCCTGCTCCGCGGCACGGCGACGAGCGCCAATTGGGTCGGGTCGCCGCACAGGTGACCGCCCTCCCCGGTCGGGGCGTTCGCAGCAGGAACGCCCCGCGGGGAGCCAGCGTTGGCTACCGACCACCCGAGACGACCTGACAAGCCATCGATTCCGGCGTTGCCCCCCGCTCCAGTGGCGGACATGCTCGGACACATCCCTCAACGCCCGTGCACCCGCACCAACCGGTGCGGGCTGCCCCGACCGGAGGAGACCACGATGATCCGACCCTCGAGTACGCCACCACCCGATCTGGCGCGACGCCACACGTGTGGATACGCCCAGACTTGGTTCCTCGCCCCGGGCCGTCAGGTACGGAATGCGGCGCTCTGGCCCCAGTCCCGAACCGTCGCAGTCCCCGTACGCCGACACGCCAAGCACCACTGCGACACCGGCCGCCTCCCCACCCGGCAACGAGTCCGGCACGGACAGGGGCCTGCCATTGGTCGTTCCGCGGCGGCCCAAGTCAACACCGCCGAGGCCGGACTGTTCGTGGACATCCACACAGGAGAAGGGTGAACCCTGGCATGGAGGCACACCAACTCGGAATTAACGGGGCGTACGCTTTCACCTCGCGTGTCTTTTCCGATACGCGAGGCATGTTCGTCTCCCCGTTCCAAGAGAGCGTGTTTACTGAGGCCACCGGCCATCGATTGTTTGCCGTCGCGCAGACCAGCTACAGCGTCTCCCGTCGGGGTGTGGTCCGCGGTGTGCACTACACCGCTACCCCGCCTGGAGGCGCGAAGTACGTGTACTGCCCGCAGGGCCGAGCCCTGGACTTCGTGGTCGACCTACGGGTTGACTCCCCCACATTCGGACGCTGGGAAAGCCTCGTCCTGGACCAGTACGAAGCGCGTGCCGTGTACTTCCCGATCGGGCTCGGTCACCTGTTCGTGGCCCTGGAGGAGGACACCGTCATGTCCTACATCCTCTCCACCGAGTACGTGGCGGAGAACGAGCTAGCCATCTCCCCGTCCGACCCTGACCTTGCACTGCCAATCCCCGAAGACATCATGCCCGTGCTCTCCCAACGCGACCGAGCAGCACCCACACTGGCCGAAGCCCGTGCGGCGGGGACCCTCCCGGACTACGACAGGTCGATGGAGCTGGAGCGGGCCCTGCACTGGGGGCCGACAACACCACAGTGATGCGATGTTCGACACCCGCCCCCGACACAGCCAGCTCTGCTGGCCGTCACTGATCTTCAGCCCGCCAGCGCGGGCGTGGCGTT
This sequence comes from Lipingzhangella rawalii, assembly GCF_031628175.1. Classification (NCBI taxonomy): domain Bacteria; kingdom Bacillati; phylum Actinomycetota; class Actinomycetes; order Streptosporangiales; family Nocardiopsidaceae; genus Lipingzhangella; species Lipingzhangella rawalii. The sequence continues at coordinate 265,403 of NZ_JAVLVT010000004.1, forward strand.
GTCGCCGTGTCGGTTTGCAGGCCGCCCGCTGTCCCGCCACGACCACGATCGGATCCAGGCCAGCGTGCCTCCAGATCGGCCAGTATGGACCGTCCTCCCAGACGCTATGGCTCGGGGGAACCCGCGATGCGTGCGGCAGCGGGCGTCGTTCTGCACGCTGGGACCGGCCCCGCGCAGCCAGTGTGAACGCCCGGGAGATCCCTGCGGTCCCGGATACGTAGACCCAGGGCTACTATTCCGTGTCCACGTCGAGGCCCGGCGCACGGGCCGTCGCGCCCAGCAGCGGTGGCTTGGCCCCGCTCCCGCACGGTGTTCGGACGCGGCAGATGCGGTGTCGACACAATCCAACCGGAGGACAGGAACGGTGGGATAGCCACGGGCCGGGGCCCGGCCAGCCGGCGTCGGAATGGTGTGTCCCGCACTCGCCGGCCAGCAGGATGATCGGGATCTGCACTCCGGTTCGGGAACGTCGGGGGCGGCACAATCCGGGACAACGGCCGGCCCTCGTCGTCACTCTCGGCTCCCGTGCCTACTCTGATGCTCGCCGCCCGCCCGGATGCGGGAATCGAACCTGTCCTCCCGCCCACTCCGCAGAGCGGATCAGGCGCGAACCGGCCGGCCCGATTCTCCCGGAATCATCTCAATCCAGAGTTCCGACGAACAGGCCCCGCCCGTTCGGTCCCCCTTCCCTGTAACTCAGGTGCACCCCGGCCTTGGCAAAGGCATCCGCATAGACCTGACGAGGAAACAGCGAGTGGACCTCGTACTCGGTAAATTCTGATATCCCAGCCCCGTCAGCCACAGTGTATCGAACAGTCATTCGACTGTGCTCCCCATCGCGAACCGAATGTGACGTTCGACTGATGACACGACCGGTTTCCTCGACGGTCGCTCCGGTGACGTATCCGTCCAAAAAGCGTTCGGGAAACCACCATGGCTCCAGGATGGCAACACCACCGGGAACCAGATGCCGCCCTATTGACACCGCCGCCGACTCAAGCTCATGCAGCGAGGCCATGTATCCCAGCGAGTAGCACATGCAGATGACAGCACTGTACCGGCGCCCCAGGTCGAAACTTCTCATGTCACCGGAGTGGACCCGCATCCCCGGAATCCGCTCCTGGGCCAGACGACGCATTCCAGGAGAAATCTCCAGCCCTTCCACTTCGGAGAAGTGCTGCGAAAGCCGTTCCATGTGCGCCCCGGTCCCGCAGGCCACATCAAGGAGTGAATCGGCATCCGGAGTGATAGTGCGAACGGTGCGGGCAATCTCGTCAGCTTCGTAGGCCCAGTCCCGTCCCCGGGACGTATGAATCGCGTCGTATATTTCTGCATGCACACGGCTATAGGACGTTGGCGGTAGTTCGGGGGCAGTCTCCACCATGATGGTTTCCTTTCGTTCGTTCACGGGATCACATTCACATTTTTGGGGAGCTCCGAGTCGTGTGCACCCCAGGGAAGGGACCCCACTGTTCGGTCAGATTCGAGCCTCATCGCCTGCCTGGCGCCCGGTCACCGACGTGCTGAGCGTCGTGCAGACCTGCTGCACGTCGGAGTCCGTCAATGCCTGGTGCATGGGCAGCAAGAGAGTGCTTTCGGCCGCCCACTCGGCGTCGGGAAACTCGCCTCCGGACTGGTAGGCGGGCACCTTGTGCAGGGGTGGGTAACGGAAGGTGGTGTAAATGTCGTTGTCCAACAGGTCCGCGGCCACCTGGTCGCGGATGGCAGGGTCGAGCTGCACCCAGTAGAAGTAGTGGGAGTTCTCGTCCCGCTCCGGCAGCGGTGGGGGCAGCCGCACTCCCGCCATGCCGTCGAGCAGCCGGTCGTACGCCTGTGCCACCTCCCGACGCCGGGCAATGTTGCTCGGTAGCTTGGCCAGCTGCACACATCCGATGGCGGCCGTGACGTCGTTGCCGAGCACTCGCCAACCGAACTCGGTAACGTCCAGCTCCCACCACCGACCAGAAACCCGCGCGCTGGAGAATCCGCTTCCGCGGCGCAGCCCGTGGTAGGCGACGTAACGTGCCCGCTCCGCCATTGCGGCATCTCGCACGTAGAGCATTCCCCCGTCCCCGGTGACCAGGGTCTTCATCGAATCGAAGCTCCACATCGCGATGTCGCCGAATGTGCCGCAGGCCTGCCCTCCCGACCGGGAAGCCACCGCACAGGCGGCGTCCTCCACCAACGACACCCCCCGATCCCGGCACAACTGCGCTATGGCGGCCACCTCGCCCGGATGGCCGCCATAGTGCAGCAGGAACACGGCCCTGGTCCGTGGTGTGAGCGCCTGTTCGACGTCTGCAACCCGGGGGTTGAGGCTGTGGGGATCCACATCACAGAACACCGGCCGGGCCCCCGAGTCGGCCACCGCGTTGGCCGCGGAAACGAAGCTGATCGTGGGCATGACGACATCGTCTCCAGGCCCCAGATCGAGCAACCGCGCTGCCAGGAACAGTCCGGCGGTGGCACTGGAGATGAACATCAGATGCTCGGCCCCCACTCCCAGGTGCTCCCCGAAAGCGGACTCGAACTCCTGAGTTCGTTGTCCGTGCCCCAGCCAGTTGCTGGTGAAGACACTGGCCACTGCCTCGGCCTCGTCGACCCCGAGACTTGGTTGAAATACGTTGATCATCGCCACCGTCTCCCCTCCACATACTGGGCGTCGGCCGGGGCGGCGTCCAAAGTCTGCGGCGGTTGCAGTACCGCTTCCGCTCGTCGTTGCACCATCGGTTCGCTCCTTTTCGCTACGGCGTGGTTCCGCCATTCATGGGCAATGGGCATGGCCGTTCATCGGCTACCCGCCCCCGAGGGCTGCGGTTCGGGACCGGCTTCCTGGCCTCCCTCCGGCTCGTTGTCCGGGCTCGACTCAAGGCGCACGTGCCGGAGCCGTCCGAGTACCAACAGCACCACCGTCACCGCGATGACCGCCGCCACCCCATAGGCGACCTGGGTGCCCACCGCGAAGGCGGATCCGGCCGCATCCATGAGTTCGGCTCCCCGCTCACCCGGGAGGCGTTCGGCAACGGACATTGCGCCTCCGGTGCTTTCCTGAGCCGCCGCCAGGTCCGCATCCGAGAGCCCGCCCGGCGCAGACCCCTCCAAAACTCGGCGGTAGATCACCATCGCGAGACTGCCGAGGAAAGCCAGGCCCATGGCGTTGCCGAGCCCGCCGCTGACATCCTGCACAGCCGTCGCCGATCCGGTGCGCCCCATCGGGGCGCTGGTCACCAGCAGCTGCCCGCCCAACGTTGTCGCTGGTGCCATCCCCAAGCCGATCAGCACCAGTGCGGCCATGAGCAGCGGCACCTGCTCCGTGGGCAGGAGAAGAACCATCCCCAGGGCACCCACCACGGAGACAGAAAGCCCACACGAGATGGCGTAGGCCGGACGCATGAAACGCACTGCCACCGGGGCCAGCATGGTTCCCGTGATCGCGGCCACGGCGGGGGCGACCAGCACCGCCCCCGACTGTGCGGGGGAGAGCCCCAGACCCACCTGGAGGTGCTGGGCAAAGAGCATGTCGGTCCCGCCGAAGGCCAGCAGCACGAGGAGCACCGACACCATCGAAACGGACACCGCCGGATTCGCGAACAGACGCAAGTCCAACAGGGGATCGCTCAGCCGTCGCTGTCGATACACGAAAACGGCACCCAGTCCCACCCCGAGCAGAACCGCTGCCACGTAGAGCGGCCGAAGCCCTTCGTCGGCGATCTCCTGAAGGCCGAAAATCAGTGCCATCAGCGCCGACACCGACAGCAGGATGCTGAGCAGATCCAACCGTTGGGCAGAGGGATCCCGGTAGACCGGCAGCAGGAACATCGCCGTCAGCATCAGCAGCACGGCAGCGGGCACGTTGGCCAGGAACACGGCCCCCCACCAGAAGTACTCCAGCAGGATCCCACCCATGGGCGGCCCAAGTGCCATCCCGCCGGAGAAGGCGGAGATCAGCACCGCGAAGGCGAAGGAGAACTGTTTGGCGTCCGCGAACATGGTGCGCAACAGGCCGATCGCCGAAGGCATGACCGTCGCCGCGGCGACCCCGAGCAGGGCACGCGCGGCGATCAACATCTCCGGAGAGGTGGACAGCGCTGCCGCGACGGATGCCACACCGTAGACGGACACGCCGATCATCAGCAGACGACGGCGACCGATCCGGTCGGTGAGCCGCCCCATGGTGATCACGCATCCCGCCGCCAGGAACTCACCGATGTGCAGGATCCACAGTGACTGGGTTCCGCTGGGCTGCAAGTCCGCTGCGATGGACGGCATTGCCAGGAACAGCACGGTCATGTCTGTGGCGATCATGAAAACCGGCAGCATGAGCGCAGCGAGTCCCAACCATTCCCGCCAGGTCGCCCCCGGCTGGGGTTGAGATTGCACGGATGTCATCTTCCCTCTTCTCTTCCTGTGATGATTCGCGCGTGCCGTGCCCCGTCCACGGCCCGGGGGAACGACCCCGCAGGAGGTTCGCCGTCAGCCAACCGGTAGCTTCTCCAGCTCCTCCACCACCTGGGCTGGTGCAGGCAACGCGGCGATCTCCGCCGCGAGGGTCCTGGCCCGATCGGCATAGGACGAGTCGGCGAGAATCTGCTGGCAGGCTTCGGCGATGACCGGGGTCGTGTGTCTCTCCTTGGGCAGGTCGATCACGGAACCGAACTCGACCTGTGCCTGCATCTCGCCCAGCGAGGGAATCTCGCGCAGAATCAGCTGCGGCACCCCGGCGCTCATGGCCGTCATATTGGAGCCGACGCCACCGTGGTGCACGATCAGGTCGCAGGTGGGCGCGACAATGTCCAGGGGGACCCATCCTGCGCGCCACTCGTCACCGGTGCCTGGGCACAACGCGGAGGCGGCGTCGTCGGGAACCGCAACCACCGCCTCCACCCCCAGGGCAGTGACGTGGGTGGCGAGCTCGCGCAGGCGCTCGACCTCTATGGTGTGCAGCGATCCGGAACTGGTCACGCGGCTTCCCGAGGTGAGCAGTACCCGTGGGCGGTCACCGCGGGTGTACATCCAGGGTTCGAGCGGCCGGTAGAGGTTCCCGGGAATCCAGCGCACCGGTCTTCCGCGAGGGGTATTCCCGCGACGCAGGCTGGGCGGGGTCACATCCAGCGAGAGGTCCGGAACCGGAACGGACTCCAGCTCGAACTGACGTAGCAGCGGTCGCAGTTCCTCCCCCGCACCGACGTCGTACTCACTGGAGTCCAGAACACCCCAGGGCTGGCGCACGGTAGGAACACCGAGGCGGTGACCCAGCAGGGCTGCCGGGTAGAACATCCCGCCGCCCACCACGAGATCGGGGCGCCAGTCCTCGGCAACCTGCCGCAACGGTTCGAGGGTCTCCATGGTCATCTGCGCATACCACCGACCGACGTAGCGCATCTGTTCGCGAGGGTCGTCCGGAAGATCGGTGGACAGACTCTGTTTCGTCTGTGGCGAGATGGATACCGGGGGCAGTCCGACATCAGCGATGACCCGAGTCACGGTGTCCGGACCGGCCATGAGGACCTCATGTCCGGCTGCGCGGGCGGCGCGGGCGAGTGGGGCCTGCGGAAATACGGTCCCCATGCTTCCACCGGTAATGAACAGCATCCTCATCGCGTCGCCCCTTCCAGCAGCCCGGCACCGCTGGGTTCGGGGATATTCGCGGCGAGTTGCTCCAGAGTCCGTACCACCTCGTTCGGGCTGGGTTCGGCCTGCCAATCCGCATGGAGGGCCGCGGCACCCTCCCGGAACGACGACTCGGTCAGGACCTGCTGCAAGCGGGAACGGATCTCGGCCACGGACAGCACCGCAGGATCGACGTACAATCCCGCACCCACCCCGGTGATCCGCCTGGCGTACGGTCCGGACTCGGGATCCACAGCCAGCACCACCTGCGGCACCTGTAGCGCCGCGCCAACGGTGTAGGTACCGCCCCCACCGTGGTGAATGATCATCGAGCAGGTGGGGAGCAGGTGATCGAGCGGAATGTAGTCGACGGTATGGACGTTCTTCGGGACCTGTTGTCCAGCAAGTTGATCCGCGTTGAGCGTGGCGACCACCTCGACGTCCATCCCCGCGAACGCATCGAGCATGGTGGCGATCATGCTCGCGTCGTCCTGTTCGTACTTGCGCTGGGCAGCTCCGAGGCTGAAGGCGATACGCGGCCGGTCGGGTTCCGTACGCAGCCACGGGGGCACCACCCCGCCCCCGCCCGTGCTGGGTAGCTGGCGCATCGCAACGGTGCGTTGCCGGGTGGAAAGCCGCACCTCAGCCGGGATCGGATCGATGGTGACATGGCCCAACAGCATCGTCTCGTCCATCTCCAGGCCGTAACGCTCGGCCAGGGGGCGGGCACACGCCTCCATCGGGTTGGTCACCCCCGGGGGCAGCACCGCCCTACGCTCATCGAAGCGCTCATAGGTCCAGCCGCAGTAGTCCGGCCCCCACATGAGCCGAACGCTGGCGGCCCCGCAGGCCCGGGCAGCGATGCCACCGGAGAGCCAGATAGGATCCCAGACCACCACGTCGGGACGCCAGTGCTGCACAAACTCCATGAGGTCGTCGGCCATGGGATGAGCATGGTCGGGATCGAAGTCGGGCGGGTGGAAGATGCGCAGCGCCGCGATGAGGTAGTAGCTGAAGAAGTCCCAGGGGGCACGATCGGCGGGGTCGAGCGCCAGCGCGTTCGTGAGTTCTTCACGCTCCTCGTCACCGGCGATGAAGTCGGCCACGGACTCGATGGGGGGCAGGGCCTCGGCTCCACGTAGGGAGACGGCGCTGAGTCCAGCGGCCACAATCTCGTCAGTCAACGCAGAATGCGAGGCTACACGAACCTCGTGACCGGCACCTCGCAACGCCCAGGCCAGCGGCAGGACGGGGTTCAGATGTGACGTGTCCGGAGGCAGAGTGATCAGGACGCGCATAGTTTTCTCCTTGTATTTCGGATGCTCATTACACGGAGGGATGTGTCCAGAGTGAATCTTTCTCAGCTCGCCAGGAACGAAATCGTGCACCATTCTCTGTTCCGCCCGGCATCCCGGGATAGTGCACGGCTCCCTGATTCAGGCATGCATCCGTCATATGACGAGCATGAGATCCTGACCCTCGGACCACGAGATGAGGTGGACACCAGGACAGGGGCGCCCCTGGGCCCGCACACCCAGACCGCCCGTGCCGACAGTCAGATCAGGTGCACCGTGGGAACATAGAGGATCCACCTACCTCCGGCCTCCCGGAACTCCTGCTCCTTGGCAAGAATCTCGTCGGAATGGTTCCACGCGAAGAGCAGGGCATAGTCAGGATACGGAGCGGAAAATTCATCCGAGGAGCGAACCGGTATGTGCGTTCCCGGACTGAGCCTTCCCTGCTTTTCCGGAGTACTGTCGAATATACAAGAAACCAGATCCGAGCCGATATTACAATAATTGAGAAGTGTGGAACTTTTCGCAGTGGCACCGTAGCCCACCACAGTCTTTCCTTCTGCCCGCAGATCTCGCAGTAGGCTTATCAGCTCGGAACAGGAATTTCGCGTCTCCTCGGCGAAACGTCGGTAAGTTCCGGGATCAGCAAGCCCCATCTTCTGCTCCTGACGGAGGAATTGGGCAACCGAATCCGAGGGTATTCGGACTCCGGGGCGGGCGACGGTGTAGCGCATCGATCCGCCGTGAATATCCAGGTGTTCGGCGTCGATCAACACGAATCCGAAAGTTTGCGCGATCGACTGAACCGAGCTCACTGAGAATAGGTAGAAATGTTCATCGTAGATCTGGTCAAACGCGTTTCGACTTATGATGTCGCCCAGGTAGCGGTCCTCGAACACGAAGACACCGTCCGAGGCTAGCAGGGTGTCTACTCCTCGAAATATCGAGTCGATGTAGGCGATGTGACTAAACGTGTTGGCGGAGAAGATCACGTTCGCTGGCCCTTCGGACGCGGCGATCTTCCGGGCCGACTGTTCCTCGAAGAAGTCGGTCTGTACACGGATCCCCTCGGATGCCGCGAGCTCGGCGGCCCGCACCGAGGGGTCCACCCCCAGATGCCGCACACCCGCGTCCCGCACGGTTCGGAGCATGATCCCGTCATTGCTTCCGATCTCCACGATCAGTGGGTCCCGTCCGGTAAGTTCAGTCTCCAGGAGCCGCTGAGCCACACTGTGGAAGTGGCTACGCATACGGGTCGATCCCGAAGAACGGTAGGGATAGTCCTCGTGGAACATCTGTTCCCGGGGGACCTCCTCGGTCAGTTGCACCATCGAGCATGCGACGCAGATTCCGGCAGAAAGCCGAAAGAAGAACTCCTGTCCAGCCTCATACGGCATGACGAAGGAATCGGATACCGGCTGGCGACCGAAGTCGATGAATTCTTCAACGACATCACCGCAGATCCTGCACCGCTTCCCTTCTCCGGACTCCTGATTCTCTGATCCAGCCATATCCTAACCCCTCATATTTTCAGGTGAACACATTCACTGGAAACCGACCAACGGAAGATCCGCCGGCTCATCGGGCGGATTACCCGTACTTTTCAACGAACTCGCGGATAACCGCAGCGATCTGGTCGATCAGCTCGTCGGACAGCCCGGGATAGACTCCGACCCAGAAGGTGTGTTCGGTGATGATGTCACTGTTTTTCAGGCTCCCCACGATCCGATGTGGGTGTTCCAGATAGGCAGGGTGGCGGGTCAGGTTTCCCGCAAAGAGCCGCCGGGTCCGTACCCCGTGCGCCTCCAGGAACTCCACCAGAGCGCTTCGGGAGAAGGGAGCGTCGGGCGTGACGGTAATGACGAAGCCGAACCAACTCGGCTCGCTTCCCGGAGTGGGTTCCGGCAGCACCAACCCCGGTGTGGTGTCCAGCGCCTCCCGGAGCCGGGTCCAGTTGCGCCGCCGGGCAGCAATGAAGTCCTCGATCTTGTCCAACTGAGACAGGCCCAATGCGGCCTGCATGTCGGTGGCCTTCAGGTTGTATCCGACGTGCGAGAAGATGTACTTGTGGTCGTATCCCTCGGGTAGGGTTCCCATCTGTTGTCGAAAGCGCTTGAGACAGCGGTTGTCCTCCCCCGGCTCACACCAGCAGTCCCGGCCCCAGTCGCGCATGGATTCCACGATCCGGGCGAGGATGAGGTTGTCGGTGAGGACGCACCCTCCCTCGCCCATGGCGATATGGTGGGCAGGGTAGAAACTGACGGTGGCGAGATCACCGAACGTCCCAGTCAACTTCCCCTCATAGGTCGATCCGACCGCGTCGCAGTTGTCCTCGATCAGATAGAGACCGTTGTGCTCGGCGATCTCAGCGATCTCCCGAACCTGATATGGGTTACCGAGGGTGTGCGCGATCATGATCGCCCGGGTTCGGGGGCCGATCGCTGCGGCCACCCGGTCCGGAGTGGTGTTGTAGGTACCCAACTCCACGTCCACGAACACGGGGACCATACCGTTCTGAATAATCGGATTCACCGTGGTGGGAAAACCCGCGGCCACCGTGATCACTTCGTCCCCCGGGCGCAGACGCAGATCCTCCAGTCGCGGCGAGGTCAGCGCGCTCAGCGCCAGCAGGTTTGCCGAGGAACCGGAGTTCGTGAGATGTGCTTTTCGCAGCCGATAGTATTTGGCGAACTTGCGTTCGAAGTTCCGGGAGTCGGTTCCGGCCGCGATGCGCATTTCCAGAGCCGCTTCGACCAGTGCCACCCGATCTTCCGCGGTCAGGACCGCCCCGGAAGCCATGACGTTGTCCTGGTGCGAAACGAACGGCTGGGATGAGTCCTCCGCATGGTATTCCCGTACGAAGTCGAGTAGTTTTTCCTTAGTGATTCCCATAGGTTGATGGGCGGCCCCGCCGGGTCAGGTGGAACACGGAACCGTCCTTCCTCCTCTCCTCACGTGTGGTCGGATCTGCGGTCCGGACCGTTACCGAGACAGCTCGCGTATCCGGTCAATGACTTTCGCCTGTACCCGAGTGGCCGAATCTGTTCCCGGGTTCGATCTCCTGATGTCGTCGGCAAAGAAGGAAAGACTGTTGACGAACTGGTCATCGGCCGGAACGTGCTCTTCACTCCGGCCCGCCGCATCGTCAATCCGAATAATGGGACGGTGGTCCGCCGGTGTTGTGAAGACATGGTCAACACTGAGGCGACCCGCCGAACCGAGGAACTGGTAGGTGGAGGTGTAGTGGTGGTCGAGCCCGAAGGTGCAGTGGATGGCGACCCCGTCGGACGTGCGCAGGAGAGCGGATCCGGACAGGTCAACGCCCAGGGCGGGATCGTGACGCAGCACGGCACCGGAGACCTCCATGTCAGTACCGAAAAACCGGATCGCTGCACGCACCGGATAGCCGGCGGTGTCGAGAAGCGCGCCACCCCCCAACTCCGGACAGTGGCGAATATCCCGGGCCGGTCGTGCGGGGATTGTGAAGGCCGCGTGGAAAGAGTGGATCCTGCCCAGGCTCTGTGACTCCAGCAGGGCTGCAACACGATCGTGCAGCCTGTGCCCGAGGAACATGAAGTTCTCCCGCAGTACCAGGCCGCGTTCGACCGCCAGTGCGTGGAGCGACTCCGTGTCACCCGCTCCGGTGGTCAACGGCTTCTCGGCCAGCACGTGCTTCCCCGCAGCGAGGGCCCGCTCCGTCCAGTGGGCATGCATCCCGGACGGCAGGGGAATGTAGACCGCATCGACGTGGGGGTTCTCCAGGAGCCTCTCGTAACCCTCGACGGCCTCTCCACCGAAATCCGCTGCTACCTTCTCGGCCTTGTCGAGAGTTCGGCTGGCCGAGACGGCCAGCTCCATCCCCGGCAGACGCGTAACCGCCGGTAGCACACGGCGGACGGCCACATCCGCACAGCCGAGGAGTCCGAGGCGGATCGTCCTTCGGTCCGTTCCCATAGTGCGGTGTCCTCCCATCTGGGTGGGCAGAGGCGTAGACGACCGGGCCCCTTCGGGCCTGCGCTCCACGGAATACACCCGTCCTCCTTCGGATTTCGAGGAACGGAGATGTTCCCCTCCCGCCCCGCATGGCTGTAATGAATGTCGAAAGTGAGCATCGCAGCGGGCGCGGTACGACACGAGGCCAGGAGCATCGATGTGTCAGGTCGCGCACCCCGACCAGCTCCGGACGCTCGAATTCATCCGGAACCTAGAAATCTTCTACCTCGACACGTGACGAATGCAGGTGGGGAGAGGAGATTGCACCATGAGCGGAAAACGGCGCGCCGAGTGGGACGTCCCTGATGCCCCCGCGGCACACAGGCCAGGTTTGGAGGATGTGGAAGCACACCGTGCGGATCGTGGGACGTTCCTGCGAAGTGGTGATCGGGAACCTGTTCGACCCCCAGATCGTTCATTGATGCGCTGGTAGAGCCCGGGATGATCTCCGCACCACGCCCGGGGACGCACTCCAGACACCAGGCTCCACGGGAACTCCTCGGCGCATGGGCACGAGCAGTCGTTCAACGAAAATCCAGGAAAACCAGGACATTGCGACGGAGCACCAAGACTCTGCTCGTCGATCGTCCCGGCTATCTGATGTGATCCTTCCGTTCCACCTCGACACATGGATCGATCACGCAACCAATGTGACAGGTTCACATATGGATCCATGAAGGGCACACTACAAAGTTCACTCCTTTCTGCAAATAATGGCTTCCAGCTTACTCGGAAAGTAGAGCGAAAAAGGAGCCAACATGATCCCCCCGAACGAGGTTCCCAGCCACTCCATCGACCTGCACATCGACGTCCTCGACAGTTGGTCCGCACCGGCAGAGGCGATGGTTGCCCCCACCACCATCTGCGGCGCCGCACCCCCAGAACCAACACCGGTCGACTCGGCACACACAGACTCCGTGGGCCACCGAAACCAGGGACTGGTCGGGGCGGTGGCCTGAATGGAGCCGACCAGCCTTCGGCATGATTCCGAGCTTGCGCTCGGCTTCAAACCCGGCCTACGCATCGAGACCGTCCCAGGTGAAGCCGTGTACGTGTTCTCCGAAGACGGAGTTACCGCACTGCGCGGCTCCCATGTCGAGGCCCTGGCCCCCTTCCTGAACGGGACGCGCAACCTCGACTCCCTGCAACGTTGCGCACCCGCTGGGCTATCCCCCGATGCGGTCACCGCCGTGGTCGCCGGCCTCACCGAGGCCGGCCTCCTCGGCCCCCACCCCGCTGTGTCGGTGTCGGCGTCGGTCCCCGCCGCGGCCTACTGGGAAGCTGCCGGGATTTCGCCCGAGACCGCGATCTCGGCGACCGCCACCGCCGAGGTCCAACCGATCGCCGTAGGCCAGGTAGATGCCACCGCCATGGGCGACTCCCTGACTGCCGCCGGTCTGAACAGCGGCCGGCCGCTTCAGCACCACCCCGGAACCCACCCCCCACTCTCCACATCCGCAGAGCTGTCGGTCGTGCTCTGCACGGACTATCTCGCCGCGGGACTCACCGAGATCGACGCGGCCCACCGCGACGCGGAACGGCCATGGCTGCTTGCCCGTCCCACAGGCGCCCGTCTGTGGCTCGGGCCGATCTTCCAGCCCGAGGCCACGGGGACACCGTGCTGGCACTGCCTGGCCCATCGGCTACGGATCCACCGTAGAGGCGACCTGCACGCCCAGCAGGCTCTCGGTCGCTCCGAACCAGTGGAACGCCCCTCCGTGACCATTCCCCCACTCACGGGAACCGCGATGAATATGATCGCGCTGGAAGCTGCCAAATGGATTGCCGGATACCGCAACGAGCAGCAGGGCGCCGTATGGACGCTGGACAGCCGTACCCGGGAAAGCCATCACCATGAATTTCCCGCCCGCCCCCAATGTCCCTCTTGCGGCGATCCCGCGTTCATGCGTGCCCGAGCCCATCGTCCGGTGGAGCTCCACTCCCGGCCCAAGGCCGCCGATGGCGGTGCGGGCCACCGCTCACACACGCCCCAGGAGATGATGGAACGCTACGAGCACCTGGTCAGCCCGGTAACCGGGATTGTCAAGGAACTTACGGAAGACCTCCGAGGACCCACCGAGTTCCAGTGTTTCCGTAGCGGACCCAACATGGCGGCTACCGGAACTGGCTATTCCGGCCTCCGGGCCGCGCTGCGTTCCGAAAACAGTGGGAAGGGAACATCTCCACTGCACGCCCGCGTGAGTGCGCTGTGTGAAGCCGTGGAACGGCATAGTGGCACCTTCCACGGCGATGAGGAGCGCATCCGCGGCAGCTACACCGCCCTTGCCGAGCAGGCGGTACATCCGGACACCTGTCTACTCATCGACGAGCGCCAGTACAACGAGCGGGAGCAATGGAACATCGAGCACGGTGCCTTCCAGTACCTCTGTGCCCCGTTCGATCCGGACACGGAGCTGAACTGGTCACCCCTGTGGTCGCTCACCGAGCAACGCCACCGGCTGTTGCCCACGGGAATGCTGTACTTCGGAGCCCCGGGCGGCCCCGGGGGCGTGGACTTACGGGCCGACTCCAACGGGAACGCGGCCGGATCCAGCCTGGAGGACGCGATCCTCCAGGGCTCCCTGGAACTCATCGAGAGGGACGCCGTGGCCCTGTGGTGGTACAACCGCACCCGCCAACCCGAAGTAGATCTGGCCGCGTTCGCGGATCCCTGGGTGGAGCGCATGCGGACGGTCTATGCCGGAATTGGCCGGGAGTTCTGGGTACTGGATCTCACCTCGGATCTGGGTGTTCCCGCCATGGCCGCGGTAACCCGAAACACCGAGGGAAACGAAGACGTGATGTTCGGGTTCGGGTGCCATCTCGACCCACGGGTTGCGCTGCGCCGCGCGGTCGCGGAGATGAACCAGCTCATGCCGGTGATCGTGGACGGCGTCCACGGGTGGGGGGATCCGGATGCGGCTCGCTGGTGGGCAGGTCCGGGAGCGGTGGGCGCCGATTATCTGCGTCCAGCCCCGGAGCAGCGTCCGCTCGGGCCCGGCGACTACGCCTACACACCACGCACCGACGTGACGGCGGATGTGCTCGCGCTGCGGGACCTCTTCGCCCGACAGGACCTGGAGATGCTGGTGCTCGACCAGACGCGTCCGGACATCGAGCTTCCGGTGGTCAAAGTGGTCGTCCCGGGGCTGCGGGGTTTGTGGGCCAGATTCGCACCCGGCAGGCTGTTCGATGTCCCGGTCGAACTCGGGCGCAGATCCGCGCCCACCCCCTACGACGAACTCAACCCCTTCCCCATGTTCCTGTGACCTGATCTCCAAGGCGATAGCGATGCGGCAGCACAACGGCGATTCCGGACAGCGGGACCTGCGGCCGCTACGGCTGCTCTCCCTGCTGGAGGGCACGCTCGTCGAACACATTTCCGAGAGCTCCCTCCTCGTGGCTTCCCGGTGGGGTGATTTTCGGTTGGACTCTCCGGGGGCCGACGTCCGGGAGCTGATCTCCCGCATGGCCTTGGGACCGGTCGTTCCGGACAATGCCGTTTCCCCAGCCCAGGGGCTTCATCGGGAGTGGGCCTGGGCGGAGGTCTCCTCCGTCCTCCGGGAACTGGAATGCTGTGTCGTCCACTCACTCAGTGACGGCTCCACCACGGGCCCGTTTCTCTCCGTGGAACCGGTGGCCTTCCGGGCACGGTTCGCTCTGCCCGAACGGCTCCAGGAGCGGACCGCCCGACTGTCCCAGTTCACCGTCATCCGCCTTTCGGGTGAACGCTTGTTGATGGAATCGCCGCTGGCGATGCACCGGGTCGTACTGCACCGCCCCGAGGTGTTCCAGGTTGTGGACGGGCTGACCAGCGAGGCGACCGTGGCCGATACGGCAGCCGCACTCACCAGCCTCCCACCCCGACTCGTCGTCGATACGGTGGCCTACCTCGTTGCAGCGGGAGTCGCGGTGGTTGGTGAATACGATCCCCAGGCGCAGTTGCAGTTCCTGCCGGAGGACACCGACCCCCGGCTCGAGCCATGGTCCCCGCACGACCTCCTCTTCCATACACACCGGCGACCTCGCTTGCTGGACGGCTCCGCGCTTGGCCCCCCGTCCAACCTGGCGCAGCCGCAGGACGGCCGTCAGCTCGCCCTGCCGCCCCCCGGAGGTCTGGATACGTCCCGGGAACGGCGGGGGCGGGTACGATTCCGTCCGCTGTCCGCGGCCGAGCTCAGCGAACTGCTCTCCCGAGCCTTGGCCTGTTCCGGACGAGAAGCAGGGGTGCCCTCCTCCTTCCCGGAGTCGGGCGCAGGGGTCACCCTCTACGTCACCCTGGACCGCAGTCTGGATGTGGAACGCGGCATCTACCGGTACTCCGCGGATCGGAACGAGTTGATTCTGATCAATTCGCATGAATCTGACATCGCGAAGATCCTGGACTGCGCCAAGCTCGCTTCCGGGGTCGGGCACCGCCCCGCCGCTCTGTTCACGGTTACCGCCCGGATGTCTGACGTGCCACGTCTGTTCGAGGACAGCCCCTATTCCACAGCCCTGCTGATGACCGGAGCACTCCAGGAACGACTCCGCAACGCCGCCCGTGAGCTGGAGTTGGCCGCATCGGTACTGACCAGCGGGGACACCGAGATCACGACTCAGGCTCTCGGTCTGGACGGGCTCGCTGAGACGGCCATCGGGGAATTCGGTGCCGGGGGGTGAACGACTGCACTCACACCCATCCGGACTCCTGAGCAATCCGGACCGCATCCACGCGGTTTCGGGCATTCAGTTTGGTGGTGACCGCGGTCAGGTAGTTCCGTACCGTACCTGTGGTGAGATAGAGACGGGCGGCGATGTCGGTCACATCGGCTCCGTCCGCGGCCAGACGCAGCACATCGAGCTCTCGTTCCGTCAGCGGACATTCCTCGTTGTCGAACGCGGCAAGCGCAAGTTCCCCGTCAACCACGCGCCTGCCTGCACGCACACCTCGAATCGCCTCAGCCAACTCGCCGGGAGGAGCATCTTTCATCAGAAAACCACCGACCTGCGCGGCGAAGGCTCTGCGCAGGGTGCCTGGTTTCCCCAGGCTGGTCAGGATGAGAGTGCGGGTATTCGGCGCCTTATCGTGTACCTCAGCAGCGGCGGTCAGACCGTCTTTGCCCGGAAGATCGATATCGATGATGGCGACGTCGGGACGGTGTTCGAGTACGGAGGGAAGGATCTCGTCACCGGAAACGAGTTCGGCAACGACCTCGATGTCCTCCTCCAGGTTGAGCAGGGAAACCAGAGCGCCGCGTACCATGTGCATATCCTCGGCTAGAATGACTCGGATCATGGCAGCCTGGTCAACTCCTTCTGATTCCGGCCCGGACGGCCACCGCCATATTCGTGACCGGCACTCCAGACGCTCTCCGGCCGCCAAAACTCTACCCGAGTGACCCCGCTCCCGAGTTTTGGCATGTCACCGCATCCTCCGCCGTTGCGTCCATGCGGTCAACACCGGTGATGGTCGCTTTCCACTGTGTCCGGACAGGCGCACCGAAACGTTTGAAAACGCGGCCGGCTGTATGGCTGGTGTCGCGGTAGGGCCGGCCACCTCGCACGGCCCAGACCGCCCGGAGCATCATGCAGAAGCTACGGGTGGATGGGCAGGATCCGGGCCGCCGGTGGGAGTCGCCCCGCCTGTGCGCAGGCGAGCATTACAGCGCAGTCGCGAGACCGCCGGGCATCACCACGGGCCAGGTGGGACGGAGCACGGCAGGGCATGCCGACCAGAGGATTCCGGTACGGCCCCGCGCCGCCCGGTGCGGACACACCAGGACCGGAAATTTCGGATGAGTCACGCCGCTTATACCGATACGTTGACCACGGCCGCACGGCCACTGTTGTTGTGCCCGACTCCCCAACCGTCCCCTGTGTGAGGTACTGCCCGTGCCCGAGAGCGCGTCTGGATCCCTGACATCGGACGAGCCAGTCACCCAACCAAAATCCGGTCTCCTGATCGGAGTGCTGGTGGTGTCGGCGTTCGTCATGATCCTGAACGAGACCATCCTGGGCGTCGCCCTGCGCGACCTCAGTGTCGAACTGGACGTCACCACCACGACAGTGCAGTGGCTGACCAGTGGTTTCCTGCTGACAATGGCGGTGGTCATCCCGATCACCGGGTTCCTGCTGGAGCGCTACACTCCCCGTCAGCTCTTCCTGGCGGCGTTGACCTTGTTCCTGCTCGGCACGACGGTCTGCGCCCTGGCACCCGGTTTCGCGGTGCTGCTGGCGGGACGGGTGATCCAGGCGGGTGGCACGGCCGTGATGATTCCGCTGCTGATGACCTCGGTGATGCGGCTGGTTCCCGCCGAGCGGCGCGGGACCACGATGGGGACGATCACGATCGTCATCGCCGTGGCGCCCGCGATCGGCCCCACGATCGGTGGCGGGCTGCTGGCAGTGCTGGGTTGGCGCTGGATGTTCGTCACCGTACTGCCGCTGGCCCTGGCGGCACTGGTGATCGGCCTGGTGTGGCTGCACATGGACCGCGTGACCCGTCGAGTGCCGCTGGACGTGGGCTCGGTGCTGCTCTCGGCGCTCGGCTTCGGGGCGCTGCTCTACGGCCTGTCCACGATCGGGGAGTCCGAAGGCGGGGAGCACCTGGTTCCCCCGTGGTTGCCGCTGGTGGTTGGGCTCGCCGGGATCGCGGTATTCGTGTGGCGCCAGCTGCGACTCCAGCGGGATGATCGGGCACTGTTGGATCTCCGCCCGTTTACCCGGCGCCGTTTCGTCGTGGGTGTGATCCTGATGGCGTTGCTGTTCATGTGCCTGCTGGGGGCGGGGGCGGTCCTCCTCCCGCTGTTCTTGCAGATCGTTCTGGGAACCAACGCCTTTGTGGCCGGTTTGGCGATGCTGCCCGGTGGGTTGCTGCTGGGACTGATGGGACGCCCGGTAGGGCGACTGTATGACCGGTTCGGGGCTCGCCCCCTGGTGATTCCCGGTGCGGTGGCCCTGGCGGCGTCCATGTGGCTGTTCGCCAGCCTTGGGTCCGACTCGTCGGTGGTCGCGGCCATCGCGATTCACCTCGTGCTCATGGCGGGACTGGGATTCATGATGACGCCGCTGATGACGGACTCGCTGAGTGCCCTGCCCGACCAGCTCTACTCCCATGGCAGCGCGATCCTCACCACTCTCCAGCAGATTGCCGGTGCCTTGGGGATCGCGCTGTTCGTCAGTGTCTCGGCGCTGGGCAGCGTGACCTATACCGGCACGCCCGATGATGCCGGGCTGCGTGCGGCGTTCATGGCGGCGGGCGTGGTGGGCGTGCTCGCGGTCCTGACCGCCCTCACCACCCGCCGCCGGCCAGCCAGCTCCGCGCCCGCCGAGGACGCGCCGGGCCGGGAGGCCTCGGGTGCGGCAGGCGCACACTGATCAGGCACGCCCGGGGCCACACCCCGACGCTTGGACGACGCGCTGATGCTGCCTAGGGCTAGGACCCGCACCTTCAGGTCATCCAATGACCCCAGCAGCCATCATCATCTTTCCGAAATTTTTCGATAGAAGATGACCGGGACATCCGGCCTCAGAAGCCAGGAATGCCGAGTTCATAGCGGTGCTAACGGCATCGTTCTCCCGCAGAGCGCCTACCAGGTCTTGACGTGAGGTGCGACACACCCTAGCCTCGTCCCTCAAGATTTCCGGAATATTTCGGAAACTTTGGTTGGTCATAGAGAGACTGGAGTCCCCCGATGCAAGCACTCCGCTTCGCCACCGCGGCGCTGGCCGCCGTGGCCGTGACCGTGCCCCTCGCGGCCCCCGCAGCCGCCAACCCACCCGAGGGCCAGAGCGCCGCCCCGCACTCCAACGCCGTCAACGAACGCCTCCGGGAACTCGCCCCGGACGGCATGGTGATCGGAAACGTCGCCGCCGGCGGCGGGCACCACACCGACGAGGACTACCCGGACCCGTTCACGCACGACCAGCAGTACCGCACCAGCCTGGCCCAGCAGTTCAACTCGGTCACCGCCGAGAACCAGATGAAGTGGGACCACCTGCGTCCCAGCCAGGACACCTACGACTTCGACGACGCCGACGCCATCGTGGACTTCGCCGAGGACAACGGTCAGGACCTCCGGGGCCACACCCTCCTGTGGCACAGCCAGAACCCGGACTGGCTGGAGGACGGCGACTTCACCGACGAGGAACTACGCACCATCCTCCAGGACCACATCGACACCGTGGTCGGCCGCTACGCCGGACAGATCGACCAGTGGGACGTCGCCAACGAGATCTTCCACGAGGATGGCCAGCTCCGCACCGAGGACAACATCTGGATCCGCGAGCTCGGTCCGGACATCATCGCTGACGCCTTCCACTGGGCCCACGAGGCCGACCCCTCGGCCGAGCTGTTCCTGAACGACTACAACGTGGAGGGCATCAACGCCAAGAGCGACGCCTACTACGACCTTGCCCAGGACCTGCTCGCCGACGGTGTCCCCGTGCACGGCTTCGGCGCCCAGACCCATCTGAGCATCGAGTACGGCTTCCCCGGCGACCTCCAGGACAACCTGCAACGCTTCGACGACCTGGGGCTGGCCACCGCCGTCACCGAGATCGACGTCCGGATGGAGCTGCCCGCCGACGGCCAACCCACGGATGACCAGCTAGCCCAGCAGGCCGACTACTACGAGCAGGCCCTCGACGCCTGCCTGGGCGTGGCCGGCTGCACCTCCTTCACCATCTGGGGCATCACCGACCAGTACTCCTGGGTCCCCAACACCTTCGAGGGTGAGGGCGCGGCCACGATCAAGACCGACGACTACGAGCGCAAGCCCGCGTTCTTCGCCCTGCGCGAGGCCCTCGGTGGCGCGGGCGACCCCGGCAACGGCGACGACCCCGGTAACGGCGACGACCCGGGAGCCACGGAGTGCAGCTACTCCGTGACCGGCAGCTGGGGCCATGGATTCCAGGGCGAGGTGGAGATCACCAACACCGGGGACAGCCCCACCTCCGCATGGACCGCCACCTGGACCTTCCCGGATGACCAGACCATCAGCCAGCTGTGGAACGGCGACTACGAGCAGTCCGGCGCCCAGGTCACCGTGCACAACGCCGGCCACAACGGAGAGCTCGCCCCCGGAGCGTCCACCACGTTCGGCTTTGTCGCCGACGGCGCCGGGGACGGCTCCGAGCCCAGCGACCTGGACTGCACTCTGACCTGACCCCACGTCTCCTCCCCCTGGGCCCGAGCGTCTCCCCTCCCCAGCTCGGGCCCTTTCCCATGCCGGAGGGATGGGAAAGGGACGCTATCGCGGCTCGGGGGCTCCCTCCAGGCCATCGGGGGCAGGGACGGCCGCTCAATGCAACACCCGGCCGATGGGGGAGCAGGAAGGCGGGTACGGTCACCGGGGCCGGGGTGGCGCCTCCACGTGGCGGAACGCGCGGGCGGTGTAGAGCGCGACCAGCAGCGCCGTGGCGGCCAACAGCACAAACCCCCAGGTATAGGCGCCGGTGGCCTGGTAGATCACCCCCATCACCAGGGGTGGGAAGTAGCCCCCCAGGCCGCCGGCCGCGCCGACCAGACCGGTGACCGTGCCCACCCGGGAAGGCTCCACAAGCTTCGCGACCAGTGCGAACACCCCGCCGGTGCCCAAGCCCAGAAACAGGGCCATCAGCACGAAGCTCACCCCCGCGGGCAACTCCGCCGGCGGCTGGAAAGCCAGCACCAGAGCCAGCACGCACGTGCCCACGAACGAGACCAGACACACCCACACCGGGCCGATCCGGTCGGACAGGATGCCGCCGAGCGGACGGGCCACCACGGCGGCCACCGCGAACCCGGCGGTACGCAGCCCCGCCTCGGTCTGTGCGAATTCGTAGGCGGTGTGCAACAGCGTGGGCAGATAGGTCGAGAAGGCCACGAACCCCCCGAACACCAGGGCGTACAGTGCGACCATCTGCCAGGTCACCGGAAGCCGGAGAGCCGAACGCATCCGCGGCAGCGCCGGCTCCCTGCTGGGCCGCCAGGCGGGAGCGTCCCGGCTGGCCAGCCACATCACCACCCCCATGGCCGCGAGCACGGCTGCCATCACCAAATGCGTGCCCAGCAGCCCGAACTGCTCCACCAGCCGTGGGGTCAGGAACGCCGACAGCGCCGTGCCCCCCATGCCCGCACCGAACACACCGGTGGCCATACCGCGCCGACTGGGCGCGTGCCAGGCGTTCACAAACGGAATCCCGACGGCGAAGGAGGTGCCGGCAACACCGAGGAAGAAGCCCCACAGCACCAGCAGGGCATAGGAATCTCCGGACAGGCCCACCAGCAGTGTCGGCACGATGCTCACCAGGCAGATCACGGTGAACATGACCCGACCGCCGTAGCGGTCGGTCAGTGCGCCCACCGGGATCCGGCCGAGTGAACCCACCAGCACCGGAACAGCCACCAGCAGCGAGGTCTGGGTGGGGCTCAGGTCCAGCCGGTCACTGTAGGTCTGGGACAGGGGGGCGATGAGGTTCCACGCCCAGAACGTCAGCGCGAACGCGGCCGTGGCCAGGGCGAGATTACGCCCGGCGCCACGCCGGATGGCCGCCTCGGCGGTGGCGTCACCCTCGGGAGCGCTGCTGCTCATCCGGATGTCCTTTCGATGTCGACTCCCCGGGACGGTAGCCGTTCGCTCCGGAATCCGATCGGGACCTTCGGCATAAATTGTTGGGACTTCGGGGTATTCCTTCGATGGGATATCGGATGGTGAGCTGGAGCGACCGAGCACTCACAGTCTCACTTCCCTCGATTCGGGAAACGGGGAGTAACCCGTGCACAATGGCCAGCAAAAACCTGAAACGGAATTTGATCCGGCTGACCTGCTGCTTCGCACAGGAATTCACCTGACGAATGCGGACGTCACCGCCGACCATCGCGCCGTTTTCCGTGCGGGCGGGCGCGAGGGAGACGTTTTTTACCGAAACCGGTGGAATCATGACCGAGTCGTGCGCTCCACCCATGGCGTGAACTGCACCGGCTCGTGTTCCTGGAATGTGTACGTCAAAGACGGGATCATTACCTGGGAGACGCAGGCAACCGACTACCCCTCGGTGGGCCCGGACCGTCCCGAGTACGAACCGCGCGGATGTCCCCGGGGGGCGGCGTTCTCCTGGTACACCTACTCCCCGACCCGGGTGCGCTACCCCTATATCCGCGGGGTGCTGGCCGAGATGTACCGGGAGGCGCGGGCGCGACTCGGTGACCCGGTGGCGGCGTGGGCGGAGATCACCACTGATCCGGAGCGCCGGCGCCGCTACCAGCGCGCCCGCGGCAAGGGCGGGCTGGTGCGCACCACCTGGGAGGAGGCGCTGGAGATCGCGGCGGCCGCGCACGTGCACACAATCCGCGACCACGGGCCGGACCGCATCGCCGGGTTCTCCCCGATCCCGGCGATGTCGCAGGTGTCGCACGGTGCGGGCGCCCGGTTCGTCAATCTGCTGGGCGGCTCCATGCTGTCGTTCTACGACTGGTACGCCGACCTTCCCGTAGCCTCACCGCACATGTTCGGTGACCAGACCGACGTTCCCGAGTCGGGTGACTGGTGGGACGCGGCCTACCTGATGCTGTGGGGCTCCAACGTGCCCGTGACCCGCACCCCGGACGCGCACTGGATGGCCGAGGCCCGCTACCGGGGGCAGAAGGTGGTGGTGGTCGCCCCGGATTACAACGACGCCACCAAGTTCGCCGACGAGTGGCTCGCCCCGCACCCGGGCACGGACGGGGCGTTGGCCATGGCCATGGGACACGTGGTCCTGCGGGAACGCTTTGTGGAGCAGCCCACAGCGGCGTTCACCGACTACACGCGGCGCTACACCGACCTGCCGTTCCTGGTCACCCTGCGGGAACGGGACGGACGATACGTTCCGGGAAAGTTCCTCACTGCGGCCGATCTGGATCCCCAGGAGCAGGCCGCGGCGGGTGCGGAGAACGCGCAGTGGAAACCCGTGGTGCTGAACGCGACCACCGGCGCCGTCGTCGCCCCGAACGGAACCCTGGGGCACCGCTGGGGCGAGTCCGGGAAGGGCCGCTGGAACCTGCACCTGGGTGACTGTGTTCCCCAGCTGAGTCTGTATCCCGACCCGGGCGACGGGGCGGCCGG
Source organism: Lipingzhangella rawalii (assembly GCF_031628175.1). NCBI lineage: Bacteria > Bacillati > Actinomycetota > Actinomycetes > Streptosporangiales > Nocardiopsidaceae > Lipingzhangella > Lipingzhangella rawalii. Next base: position 288,369 of record NZ_JAVLVT010000004.1, read on the forward strand.
AACCCCCGCCGCAGCGGGCACCGAGTTCGTGTCCGTAGCACTTCCCCGGTTCGACGAGGCGGACGGGCGGGCCGGCGTCCTGCACCGGGGCGTACCTGCGCGACGGGTGCAGGGGCAGCTGGTGACCACGGTGCTGGATCTACTGCTCGCCCAGTACGGGGTGCAGCGGCCAGACCTGCCCGGCACCTGGCCCGAGGGCTACGACGACGCCAACGAACCCTACACCCCGGCGTGGCAGGAACGGCTGACCTCGGTTCCGGCCGAGCGGGCGGTACGCATCGCCCGGGAGTTCGCGGCGACCGCCGAGCGCAGCGGCGGTCGGTGCATGATCGTGCTGGGCGCGGGCACCAACCAGTGGTTCCACGGTGACGCAATGTACCGCGGTTTTCTCACACTGCTGCTGCTCACCGGCTGCCAGGGGGTCAACGGCGGCGGATGGGCGCACTACGTCGGTCAGGAGAAGTGCCGGACCCAGGCCGGCTGGGCCACCTACGCCTCGGCGATGGACTGGAGCCGACCGCCACGGTTCATGGCCGGGACCGCCTACTGGTACCTGCACACCGACCAGTGGCGCTACGACACCTACCGCGCGAACGCGCTCACCTCCGCGGTGGGCTCGGGGGAGCTGGACGGGCGCCATACCGCGGATCTGGTGGCGGCCTCGGCACGGATGGGATGGATGCCCTCGTATCCCACCTTCGACCGCAACCCGTTGGAGCTGGCACGCCAAGCCCAGGAGTCCGGGCAGGACCCGGGTAGCTACGTGGCCACGGAACTGGCGGCGGGCCGGCTGCGCTTCGCCGCCGAGGACCCGGACAACCCGGCGAATTGGCCCCGGGTGCTGACGGTGTGGCGCTCCAACCTGTTGGGGTCCTCGGCGAAGGGCAGCGAGTACTTCTCGAAGCACCTGCTGGGCACCGAGGCGGCCGTGCAGGGGGGCGAGGCGGGCGCGGAGCATCGTCCCGACGAGGTGACCTGGCGTGAACCCGCACCCGAGGGCAAGCTGGACCTGCTGCTGAGTCTGGATTTTCGGATGACCAGCACCACCCTGCTGTCGGATGTGGTGTTGCCTGCGGCGACCTGGTACGAGAAGTACGACCTGTCCACTACGGACATGCATCCTTTCGTGAACGCGTTCACCCCGGCGATCGACCCGCCATGGCAGGCCCGCAGCGACTTCACGGCCTTCCAGCAGCTCGCACGTCGGTTCAGTGAGCTTGCCGCGGTGCATCTCGGGAGACGCACCGACCTGGTGGCGGTGCCGCACGGGCACGACACCCCCAGTGAGCTGGCCCAGCCCGGCGGTCACGCTCCGGACTGGCAGGCCGACGGGGAGGTGCCTCAGCCGGGCCGCACCATGCCGGCGCTGGTGACGGTGGAACGCGACTACCCCGCGCTGGCCGAGCAACTGGGCGCTCTGGGGCCGCTCGCCGAGCAGCTCGGGCTGCCCGTCAAAGGTGTGTCCTTCACCCCGGACGCGGAGGTGGACTGGCTGCGCAGCCGGAACGGCACCGTGCGTGGTGGGGTGGCTGACGGGCGCCCCGCGCTGGACACCGACGTGAAGGTGTGCGAACTGATCCTGGCGCTGTCCGGAACCAGCAACGGGCGGCTGGCCGCGCAGGGCTTCCAGCGTCTCGCCGAACGTACCGGCACCGACATCTCCGTGCTGGGCGAGGGGGCGCACGAGCGGCGCGTGGTGTTCAGTGACCCGCAGTCCCGGCCCACCACGGTCGGGCCGAGTCCGGAATGGTCGGGGATCGAGGCTCCAGACCGCCGCTACGCACCGTTCACGATCAACCTGGAGCACGCCAAGCCCTGGCACACGCTCACCGGGCGGCAGCACGTCTACCTGGACCACGACTGGATGCACGAGTTCGGGGAAGCGTTGCCGATCTACCGACCGCCCTTGGACATTCACCGTCTGTTCGGGGAGCCACAGTTGGGGCCGGACGGGCAGCGTTCGGTGACGGTGCGCTACCTCACCCCGCACTCCAAATGGTCCATCCACTCCGAGTACCAGGACAATCTGCTGATGCTGTCCCTGTCCCGGGGCGGCCCCACCCTATGGATGAGCCCGGACGACGCGACGGCCATCGGCGCACGCGACAACGACTGGGTGGAGGCGGTCAACCGCAACGGGGTCCTGGCGGCCCGGCTGGTCGTCTCCCACCGCATGCCCACCGGGACGGTGTACGTGTACCACGCCCAGGACCGGGTGGTGGATACCCCGAAGACCGAGACCACCGGAAAGCGCGGCGGGATCCACAACGCGCTCACGCGCCTTCTGATCAAACCCACCCACCTGATCGGGGGCTATGCCCAGTTCAGCTACGCGTTCAACTACATCGGCCCCACCGGCAACCAGCGCGACGAGATCACCGTGGTCCGCAAACGCAGCAGCGAGGTGAACTACTAATGGCCCAGCAGCCCGTCGGTCGCGTCATGGCCCAGGTGGCCATGGTGATGAACCTGGACAAGTGCATCGGCTGCCACACCTGCTCGGTGACCTGCAAGCAGGCCTGGACCAACCGTCCCGGAGTCGAATACGCGTGGTTCAACAACGTGGAGACCCGCCCCGGTCAGGGCTATCCGCGTCGGTACCAGGACCAGGACCGTTGGCAGGGCGGCTGGGTGCGCACCGCCCGTGGCCGCCTCAAACCCCGGTCCGGGGGGCGGCTGCGCCGACTCGCCTCCATCTTCGCGAACCCCACCATGCCGTCGATCCAGGACTACTACGAGCCCTGGACCTACGACTACGACCACCTGACCTCGGCACCGCTGGGCGACGACATGCCCACAGCACGGCCGTACTCGGTGCTCACCGGGCAACCCACCGCGATCACGGGCAGCGCCAACTGGGACGACAACCTGGCCGGCGGCCCGGAGCTCGCGAGCCAGGACCCGATCGTGCAGCGGCTCGGGGACCAGGTGAAGCTCGAATTCGAGCAGACCTTCATGTTCTATTTGCCGCGGATCTGCGAGCACTGCCTGAACCCGTCCTGTGTGGCCAGCTGCCCCAGCGGGGCGCTGTACAAGCGATCCGAGGACGGGATCGTGCTGGTGGACCAGGACAAGTGCCGCGGCTGGCGAATGTGTGTCACCAGCTGCCCGTACAAGAAGATTTACTTCAACCACAAGACCGGTAAGGCCGAGAAGTGCACGCTGTGCTATCCACGCATCGAGATCGGCATGCCCACGATCTGTTCGGAGACCTGCGTGGGCCGGCTGCGCTACCTCGGGGTGATTCTGTATGACGCCGAACGCGTCGGGGCGGCCGCGTCCGTCGCCGACGAGACGGAGCTCTACCCCGCACAGCTGGACGTGTTTCTCGACCCGGAGGACCCGGAGGTGCAGCGGGCCGCGCACCGGGACGGCATCCCGGAGCGCTGGATCGACGCGGCACGGCGCTCCCCGATCTACACCCTGACCAAGCGGCACCGGCTGGCGCTGCCGCTACACCCGGAGTACCGCACCCTGCCGATGGTGTGGTACATCCCGCCCCTGTCGCCGGTCGTGGACACGCTCACCTCCACCGGGCACGACGGGGAGGACGCGCACAACCTGTTCGGGGCGATCGAATCGCTGCGGATCCCGATCGAGTACCTGGCCGAGCTGTTCACCGCCGGGGACACCGCGCCCGTGGACGCCACGCTGCGTCGACTCGCGGCGATGCGATCCTATATGCGGCGCATCAACCTGGGTGCGGAGCCCGACGAGTCGATCGCGACCGCGGTGGGGATGACCGGCAGCGACATCGAGGAGATTTATCGACTTCTCGCTCTCGCCAAGTACGACGAACGCTACGTGATCCCCACGGCCTACGGTGTGGACGACGCCGAGCGAGCGGTCATCGAGGAGATCGGGTGCAGTCTGGACGTTACGGGCGGGCCCGGTATGGGCGGGGCCGGGGGCGCGCCACTCGGGGAAGCCTCCGGGCAGCCCCCGCCGGCGAGTGTGGAAACCTTCCACGCGCTCCAGCAGCGCCAGACCAGCGACGAACACGAACTGAGCGGCCGGGTGAACCTGCTCAACTGGGATGGGAACGGCCGCCCGGACGGGCTGTTTCCGCCACGGCCGGACGGCAACGACGGACCGGGGGAGCAGCGGTGAACCCGATCCGGAACCTGTGGACCCCGAAACGCGGTCCCGACGCTCCCACGCCCAACGAGCAGGGCACGGACACCAACACCGCGGTCACGTGGCAGGCCGCCGCACAGCTGCTGTGCTACCCGGACGAACGGCTGTACGCGCGGCTGGACACGGTCGCGGCGGCGGTGCACGCACTTCCGGCCGGAACCGTGCGCGCGGGCCTGGCCGGCACCGTGGACTACCTGCGTCGCGCCGAGGTTCTGGAGGCCCAGGCGCACTACGTGGACACCTTCGACCTGCGTCGCCGCCGCGCGCTGCATCTCACCTACTACACCGACGGGGACACCCGCCGCCGGGGACATGCCCTGGCCCGGATCCAGGAGTGCTACACGGCCGCCGGGTGGCGAGTGGCCTCCGGGGAGCTGCCCGACCATCTCGGGGTGCTGCTGGAGTTCAGCGCCCGCGGGGACGCACGCCGAGGCCAGGAACTCTTGGTGGAGTTCCGGCCCGGGCTAGAGCTGTTGCACACCGAACTCCAGCAGTACGGCACTCCCTACGCGGGGGTGCTGGCCGTGGTGCTGGCCACTCTTCCATCGGCGAGCCAGCGGCAGCGGGAGGACGCGCGGCGCATCGCCGAGGAGGGACCGCCGGTCGAGGATGTGGGGCTGGAGCCCTACGGCGGACCGGTCGCACTGGGAATGCCCACAGTGGGTGTTCCCGACGACAGCGCGGGAGGTGAGCAGAGGTGACCGTGCTGGACTGGATGCTGTGGGGCGCGCTGCCCTATGTGGTGCTGGCGCTGCTGATCGGTGGGACCGTGTGGCGGTATCACTACGATCGGTTCGGCTGGACCACCCGTTCCTCCCAGCTGTACGAGTCGCGGCTGCTGCGCATCGCGAGTCCCGTGTTCCACTACGGGCTGCTGCTGGTGATCGTCGGACACGTGGTCGGGCTGCTCATCCCCAAGGAGTGGACGGCGGCGCTGGGCATCACCTCCACCGCCTATCACGCCATGGCCCTGGTTCTGGGCACGATCGCCGGGGTGGCGACCCTGGGCGGGGTGGCGCTGCTGATCTACCGGCGGCGTGTCAACGGTCCGGTGTTCAGCGTGACCACCCGCAACGACAAACTCATGTACCTGGTGCTGGTGCTCGCGTTGGTGACCGGGCTGGCCACCACCCTGCTGGCTGCGGGCGCCGAGTTCACCGGCCGGGAGACTGTGGACTACCGCGAGACCGTCTCGCCGTGGTTCCGCAGCATCTTTTACCTGACCCCGGACGTCTCCGCGATGGCGGCCGCATCCCTCGGGTTCAAGATCCATGTGCTGGTGGGCCTGGCCCTGTTCGCGCTGGTGCCGTTCACCCGACTGGTGCACGCCTTCAGCGCCCCGGTGGGCTACCTGTTCCGGCCGTACATCGTCTACCGCAGCCGGGTGCACACCCCCGACCGGCGCACCCGCGCGACCGAGCGGGGGTGGGGGTAGCACCCGGTCTGCCCCCTCTGGGCGGAATTCGGGCGGCTCTGGCACCTCGGAGGCGCCGGGAATGCGCGGAAGTAGGACCAGGCTAGCCAGAACCACCAGGACGCTGCCCAGGGCAACGGCGAGGAAGGTGCTCCGCCAGCCGAGAGGGTCGCGTCGAGCAGGGCGCCGAGCGGCCCCCGAGAAACAGGGAGACGGTGAGCCCGGCGGCGACCCCGCCCCTGGCCTGCCCCACCCGTGCGGAGGGCGGCCGCGCGCCCGACCATCGCGAACGCCGCCGGGGTGATGGTCGCCGCGACCAGCGCGGTCACCACGCGCACAGCCATCAGCGCGGGGGAGCTGGGCATGAGCGCGGTGAGCTAGTTACGGGGCAGTCGGGCCGTGGCCACCGCCAGCGGGAGTGTGGCCGCGGCGTAGGTGTTGGAGAACATGCTCACCAGCAGTAGGTAGGCCAGCCAGCCGACACCGCGGGGTCGCTGGATTTGGGGCTCGGGTGTACTCATGCCGGGACCGTAGAACCCTGCCGCCTGTGTCACGGTCACGCCGACGCGAAATCCGCGGCAGGACCAAGCAGTGATCTGACCACATCAGCCCATCCGGTTTCCTCTTCACCACCCAGGGGATACACAGAGTACATTTACACTACTCTTTGTTACCGGAGGCGGTTATGTCGGTGACCCGACGGTGCATCCTCGCTGGCTCCCTAGTGCTCCCCGCAGCTGCGGCGGTCGGACTGACTTCGACCGCCGCGCGAGCGAACACCTCGCGAGCGCAGGTGGAGATCGGCTGGAACCGCAAGGTGCTCAGCGAGCAGACCAACTGCACCTTGCTCAATCACGACGTGGAACTCACCGCGGTCGAGCCGGCCGAGCTCACTACGGACACCCCACGCCCGGGGGTGCACTACCCGGTCGGCGAGGGAGACATCTCGCTGGACCTGCAATCCGGATCGGTCACCTTCGAGGGCGGATTCCGGCTCCAAACATCAGACACCGCCATCGAAGTCTTCGACTTCACCGCCGATCTCAGCAGCGGAACGGCCACGGCCGAGATCCGCACCGGTTCCGGTTCTTGCGAACGCGTCGAGGTCTTCGCCTTTGACATCACTGAGGCTGAGGTCGACCTTGTTCCTCCCGAAATCACGGTCGCGGAGCTGCCACTGTACGCCCGGCAGCCGTTCGTGGAGGCCGTGAATCAGACCTTCGGGGTCGCGCTCCTCGCCGAGGACTCGGTGTTCGCGCACGACGCCGCGGCAGCAAGCCAGCTCGACCTCGCAGACGGCCTACTGTGAGTACCGCGCTACCACCCAGCCAGGGCTTCCACTATCCGTGCTACGTCAACGCCGAACGTGTCTGGACCACTGAGCGCTGTTACGGTTTGCACATTCGCGCTGTCCTGAGTACCGATGCCTCACGCAGCTTGGCACACCACTTCACCACCGCAGCGGGCGACGAATGGGACGATCACCCACACGTCCTAGGTTCAATGTGTGGCAGCGATACGCAGGTGCGCAAGGCTGCCCTGGCAGCGGCCGCGGTCGCGCGTCGGCCATGGCGCGCCACGTCTGTGTCCACACGGTTGCAGCTCGCGGCAGCGGTCCGTATGCGCCTGGCCGTCCATCAAGACACACTTATTCGGTTGCTCATGGCGGAGGGCTGCCCACGGCCAATGGCCGAGTGGCAGCTCGGCGCCATGCTGAACGCGCTGGCCCCTGCGGCACTGCAGTGGTACGCCACGCAGCTACAGCAGATGCCGCAGAGCGGGCCGCAGCAGGTCGTGGTACGTCGCCGGCCGGACGGTTTGGTGTGCGTCGATCCACCACGGAATGGGCCGGCACTGTGCGGGCTGCTCGGCGCCATGGCATTGTTCGCCGGAAACACGGTGGTGGTCCGGGTCCCCCGGAGTATGCCCGTCGCCCTGGCCTATCTGCTCCATGAGGTACTCATCCCGGTGTTGGAAGCGGACCAGGTACCCGCAGGGGTACTGAACGTCGTATGCGCCGAGCACCGGAACTGCGTGCGCGAGTGGCTGGAGAGCCCGGAGGTCGCGGACATCTGCTACTTCGGGATCAGCCAGCGCGGCAGGAGCCTGGAACGTGAGTGTGTGACGCACGAGAAGAAGGCCGTCCTGGAACTGTCCGGTAACGACGGGGTGCTCGTGTGGCACGACGCCGACGTGTCGGGAGCAGCGGCCGCCCTCGCGGAGTGTTTCCATGGCTCCGGTCAGATGTGCCTGGCCCCCAACTGGGCGGTCGTCCACCCCGCGATCGCGGAGGAGCTGATCGAGCGGCTCTGCACGCTGGCCGCCAAACATCGGCCAGGCCTGCCCGAGGATCCCCACACAACGCTGAGCCCGTTGTTCAACCGCGGCGGATTCCGGCGAGCCGTGTCCGAATGTCAGGAGCACGGCGCACAAATCTGCTGCGGCGGCCGGATTGTCACCGCCGACGGCACCCCAGCCCATACCGGATTGTTTGCGGAGCCCACCGTCGTTCGTGTTGACGGACTACGCGCGGCTCGGCTCCTGAGCGTCGTTCAGGAGGAGACCTTTTTCCCCTTGCTCCCGGTGGTCGTTCCCGACGGGAGCGACGGCGAGGACACCGCCTTGCTGGACGCGATGGTCGATCTGGTCAACAGCAACACCTACGGGCTACGCAACTCGGTTTGGGCACGCGACCCGGACGTCCTCGAACACGTGGTGTCCCTCGTCGACAACGGTGGCGTACTCAAGGTCAACACCTCCCACATCGACTGCCCGCCCCACGTTCCCGTAGGCGGGGGCACGGGCGCCACCAGTGGAGCACTCGCCGGAGCGAACTACCCGCTACTCACCACGACGCACCTCCAAACCGTTGCCGGGGACTTCTGACCTCATCGAATCCGCTGCCGACGACCCAGCTCGTCCTCTCCCTGCGTTTTCCAGCCAACGCCGCGACGCCTACCTGGACCATGCGCGCTCCCCCGGACACGTTCCGTCATAGCCTCCCCGCCGCCTGCCGCTTACCCCCGGGCTGGTAGGACCCGCGAAGCGAGCGCGGCACGGCGGGCAGCCGGGCCAGGTCACGGTGCGGGCGCGGTCTCGTAAGCCGCGGGTTCCTCCAGGAGCAGGGAGTACGCGTCCGCGATGCGGGTCAGGGCCTCGACCTCGAAGGCGAGCTGCTCCGGATCCGTGGCCGGGGCGAGCTCTCCGATAACGACGGCCTCGGCTGCGGCCCCGGCCATGCGGGTCACCACGTGCGGGCGAAGGTGGCGAGGGCGTCGCGGACCGACCCGGGGCGGGCGTCGTACTCGGCGTTGGCGTTGATGAAGAAGCAGCCCTCGGGGAACACGCGGCGGCGAATCGTCCAGCCGGCCGACACGGCCGCAGCGTCACTCCCGAACGCGACCCCAACTCCCCCACGAAGCCCGTAACACCCGGGCCGTGGTCCGCGCGGGGGCACGCCCCCGAACCTGGCCCCTGGGCGGAATTCGGGCGGCTCTGCTGTCTCGGGGCCAACCCCCAGCGCACAGGGGCCACGAAAGGCTGATGGGGGGTGTAAAAGGCCGATGAGGGTGCTGAGGAGCAGGCACGCGGGTGGGAAGCCGGGCGGCTCGGGGTACGGGGCAGCGGGCACACCCGTGCTTCACCCCGTGAGATCCCCCAGCCCTTGGGCGAGGAACACCCCGCCGAAGACAAACAGCACCGTCATGGTCACCGAGTCGCCGTGGATGTCCAGCCAGGCCCGGGCACGGCGCAGCGCCTCATCTCCGGCCCCGCCACGCAGGGCAACGGCCACGATCGGTGCGAGCACCCCGATACTGCCCAGGACCGCGAACACGGCCGTGGCCCCCGCGGCCGCGGTGAGCCCGAGCCCGAATGAGCCGATGACCGCTCCGCCACCCACGATCATCGCGAGATTCTTCGGGTTGAGCAGCGCCAGCACCAGCGCCAGCCGCATCGCCCCCGGGACCGTCATCCCGTCCATCGCGGCCAGCCACCGGGGCGGTTCGGGCTCGGTATCCGCAGGACGCTGGAGTCCCCGACGCAGGATGCGCAGAGCCAGCACAATCAGCAGCAGCCCGAGCAGGGTCTGCACCCAGGCCACCCAGTCCACCTGCGTGCCCGCGGCCGGACCGGTGTCCCCGGTGCTGGCCGCGGCGCTGAGCAGCGCCACCAGCAGGCCCACCACGAGCACCGCCACGGCCCAGGCCACCGTGAAGGCGCCGGCCTTGACACGGCCGCCCGAAGCCATGAGCAGCACGATCGTCGCAATGATCCCGGTGGGTGCCGCCACCAGCCCCAGCACATACGGCAACAGCTGCGTCAGCGCGTCCAGCACGCGGTTCCCCCCGTCATCGCACCCTCTCGCCGTACCCGGCCCTGACTACTGTCGCGCACTGTCGCCCACTCCGCACCGCGACTCTCCGTGGCGATACTGGCCGGAGCCCTGGCTGCTGCGGGCCTGTTCAGGGACGTTACCTCCGGCGGGGATCACCAAACGGTGATCCCCGCCACGGGCAGCGTCCGGATCACCACCGCAGGGGTCACCGCCGGCGAAACACCGGGTAGGCCACCTCCATCGAGACGGCCCAGTCGATCAACTCCCAGCCCACGGACTCGGTCGCCTCGATCAGATCCCCCCACTCGGTGGGGCTCGCGGTGAAGCGGGGAGTAAACACCGCGGCTCCCCCCTCCACGGCCTCCGTGGCCTCCTCGCGCGCCTTACTCACTCGTTTCTCCCGACCGGAATCACCAAACATGCCGCCACGGGTACCAGTCGGCGACGCCCGCGAGAACCCCTCCACCCCGCCGGGTTGGCGAAATCCTGACGCGGTCCGGCCCTTCGGGTGACGCGCCTACGGCCGGGAGTGGGAACACCCCCGGCATGGAACTGTTCCCACCGATTCCACTCCAGGAGTGGAGTCCCACCAAACAGACCCTGCACCGCTGGCTCCAGATCGTGGGCAAGATCCGGCTCGCGGCGAGTCCGCGCCGCAACCACTGGTGGAACGTCCCGTTCCACCTCACCGGGACCGGTCTCACCACCCGGCCGATGGGCCTCAACGACGGAAACCCCGTGTTCACGATCGACGTGGACCTGCTGCACCACCAGCTGGTGGTGAGCACCCTGGCGTCCGGACAGGTGACCGTGCCACTCCCGGGGCACAGCGTGGCCAGCTTCCACCGGGAGCTGACCGCGGCACTGGACCATCTGGGCGTGGGGGTACCGGTCCCGCATCCCTACCCGTTCGACCTGCCCGACGCCGACCGACCGTTCGCCGCGGACACCGAACACGCCGCCTATGACGCCGGTTGGGCCCAGCGCTACTGGCAGGTTCTCAGCCAGGTGAATCTCCTCCTGGAGGAGTTCGCCGCGGGCTACTGGGGCAAGTCCAGCCCGGTGCACCACTTCTGGCACACCTTCGACATCGCGATGACCCGGTTCAGTGACGCCGTGGTCACCCAACCGCGGGAGGCCGGTTCGGTGATTCGTGAGGCCTACTCCCGACAGGTCATCAGCTTCGGTTTCTGGTTCGGTGACGAGGGCGGCACCGTCGCGGAGCCCGCGTTCTACGCCTACACCGCCCCCGAGCCACTCGGCCTCACCGAGCAACCCCTGCCCACCGGTGCGGAGTGGATCGCCAGCGGCCACGGGCACCTTGCCCTGCTGCGTTACGAACGCGCCCGCAAGGAGCCCGACCCGCGTTCCCACGTCCTGGACTTCTACGAGGCGGCCTACCGGGCGGGCGCGGACCTGCTGGGTTGGGACCGCGACACCCTGGCCTGCCCACACGGCGCCACCGACCCCTACTGGACCGAACTGCGAGGGCGAACATGAGCCTGACGGTGCGAAACGCCACCCACCGCGACCGCTACGAGGCCATCGACTATCCGGACGACGCCGCGGAGGGAACCGTCGCGGGCTTCGCGGACTACATCCATGCCCGAGACCAGATCGTGTTCACCCACACGGAGGTCGCCCCCGCCTACGAGGGACGCGGTATCGGCGGTCAGTTGGTGCGCGGCGCCCTGGATGACGTACGGGCACGGGGCCTTCGGGTGATCCCGGTCTGTCCCTTTGTCAAGGGCTGGATCCAACGCCACCGGGAGTACGCCGACCTGGTCGGGGACCAGGGCCCGGACAACACGGCTGGCTGAGCAGCACCACCATTGCCGCTAGGGTCCGTGTGGTGCCCCGACGACCTGGGGTCACCACCCCGCACGGACGGCCACCGCAGACCCGGGGCCGCTCCACGCCGACCTAGTTGAGGAGTTTCCCGAGCATGGAGGAGATCGGCGAGCTCTGGGAGGGCGTCAACCACGCACTCCAGCCGTTCAACGACTGGTTGGTCACCTGGACCGACCACTACTGGATGTACCTGCTGATTCCCCTGATCACGCTGCTCAGCGTGTACTTCACCATCCGGCTGGGTGTGGTCCAGTTGCGGCTGGTCCCGGAGATGTTCCGCACCCTGTTCAGCCAGCCAGAAACGGCACCGGACGGGAAGAAGGCCATTTCGTCCTTCCAGGCGTTCTCGGTGTCCGCGGCCGCCCGGATCGGCACCGGCAACATCGTGGGTGTGGCCGGGGCGATTGCCATCGGTGGCCCCGGAGCGGTGCTGTGGATGTGGCTGATGGGGCTGCTCGTGGGTGCGGCGAGCTTCGTGGAGTCCACGCTGGGCCAGCTGTACAAGGTCCGGGACTCCACCGGCTACCGCGGCGGCCCCGCCTACTATCTGGAACGTGGGCTGCGGGCCCGCTGGGCCGGAATCATCTTCGCCGTCACGATCGTGCTCACCTTCGCGTTCGTGTTCAGTGCGGTGCAGACCAACACCATCACCGGGGCGTTGAGCTCCTCGATGGAACAGGCAACCGGTGCGGAGGCTCCGCTGTGGCTCGCCCCCACCGTCGGCGTGGTGCTGGTCACCCTGGCCGCAGTGGTGATCTTCGGTGGGGTGCGCCGTATCGCCCACGTCACCCAGGCCCTGGTTCCGCTCATGGCGCTGATCTACATCGTGCTCGGCCTCGTGGTGATGGCCCTGTACATCGACGAGGTCCCGGCAGTATTCGGGCTGATCGTGGAGAGCGCGTTCGGGCTGCGTGAGGTTGCCGGCGCGACCCTCGGCACGGTCATCGTGCAGGGTGTACGCCGCGGCATGTTCTCCAACGAGGCCGGTCTGGGCTCGGCCCCCAACGCCGGAGCCAGCGCCTCGGTGAGCCACCCCGTCAAGCAGGGACTGGTGCAGACGCTCGGCGTGTACTTCGACACGCTGGTGGTGTGCTCGGTGACAGCGTTCGTGATCCTGCTGTCCAACCCGACCTACGGCGAGGAGCGCGGCCCGGTGATGACCCAGGAGGCGCTTCAGACCGCGCTGGGCCCCTGGGCACTGCACCTGTTGACGGTGATCCTGCTCCTGGTGGCGTTCAGCTCGGTGCTGGGCAACTACTTCTACGGGCAGGCGAACATGCTGTTCATCACACCGCGGTCCAGTGTGCTGTTCGGTTTCCAGCTGGTGTTCCTGTGCGCCCTGTTCCTGGGGTCCGTGGTGGACGTGCAGATCGTGTGGAGCCTCGCCGACACCACGATGGGGGTTATGGCGCTGGTGAACCTGCTCGGGATCGCCCCGCTGGCCTGGATGGTGGCACTGCTGCTGCGGGACTACCAGGACCAGCGACGCCAGGGGATCGACCCGGTGTTCACCCGGGACCGGCTTCCCCAGCTGCGCGGGGAGATCGAGTGCTGGGAGCCCGCCAGCCAGCAGGTGCGCGACTGAGGAGCGACACGAGGTAGGACAAAAGCACCGGTAGCCTCGCCTGCGGGCCATGCCACCAGGACATGCAGCGGAGCGAGCTACCGGTGACTTTGCGGGAACGGGTGCAGGGGGTGGTCGAAGCCCCCTTCTTTCAGAACACCATCATCACGTTGATCGTGGTGAACGGTGTGGTGCTGGGCATGGAGACCTCCCCGGAGATCATGGACCGCTACGGGGAGCTCCTGCTGACCGCCGACGGCGCGATGTTGTCGGTGTTCGTGGTGGAACTGGCCCTGCGGATCTACGCCTACCGCGGCCGATTCTTCACCGACCCGTGGAGCGTGTTCGACTTCGTCATCGTCGCAATCGCGCTGATTCCCGCCTCCGGCCCGTTCGCGGTCCTGCGGGTCCTGCGCATCCTGCGGGTCCTGCGCCTGTTGACGATGGTGCCGCCGCTGCGGCGGGTGGTGGCCGGGCTGTTGCGGGCGCTACCGGGGATGGCCTCGATCGGCGCCCTGCTGGGGCTGTTGATGTACGTGGCCGCGGTGATGGCCACCAAGCTGTTCCAGGAGACCGACCCCAGGCACTTCGCCGACCTGCCCACCTCGATGGCCACACTGTTCCAGATCATGACGGGTGACAGCTGGGGGGCGATCGCCCGGGAGCTGTCCGAGGATCACATGATCGCCTGGCCGTTCTTCGTGCTGTTCATCCTGGCGTCCACGTTCATCGCGCTGAACCTGTTCATCGCGGTGGCGGTGGACGCCCTGCCTCCCACCCAGGTGGCGGACGAGGACTTCGTGTCCACCTCGCAGTCCAACCAGGATGCGATCCTGGCCGAACTGCGCTCCCTGCGTAGTGAGGTGGCCGAGCTGCGCTCCGCCCAGGGTGGCACCGAAACGACCGCCCAGCCGGACGATTCCCCCGGAACGCCCCCCGACACGCTGACGCAACAGGACCGATAGGACCCTGCATAAGCGCCGGCGCCTCCGGCACGACCCCGGCCCACGCCACCCGAAGAGCCAGGAATTGAACCCATACGGCTCGGCCTGTCCGGATCGGCACGAGTAAGCTCGACAGGTCCCCCAACCAGGTCGAGAGTACGAGGGAGTTGAGCCGTGCCCCTGCGCGAACGCGTTGCAGGCGTGGTCGAGACCACCTGGTTCCAGAACACGGTCATCGCACTGATCCTCATCAACGGCATCATCCTGGGCCTGGAAACGGTTCCGGAGCTGCGCGAGGCGCACGGGGACCTCCTGCGCGGAATCAGCCGCATGTTCCTCATGCTGTTCATCGTGGAGATGACCCTGCGGGTGTACGTGAAGCGGCTCTCCTTCTTCCGCAACCCGTGGAGCGTATTCGACCTCGCCATTGTGCTGCTGGCACTCGTCCCCACCCTGGGCCCGTTCACCGTGATGCGGGTACTCCGTGTGCTGCGGGTGCTGTGGCTGTTGTCAGCGATCCCCTCCCTGCGGCGGGTGGTCGCCGGCGTACTCAAGGCGTTTCCCGGAATGGCATCGATCGGTGTCCTGCTGGTGCTCCTGATGTATGTCTCCGGAGTCATCTCCACCCTGCTGTTCCAGGAGACCGACCCGGTGCACTTCGGCGACCTCGGCTCCTCCCTGTTCTCCCTGTTCCAGGTAATGACCGGGGACAGCTGGGCCGACGTGATCGCCCGGCCCATCATGGAGGAACACCCGCTGGCCTGGATCTTCTTCGTGGCCTTCATCCTGCTGTCCACGTTCATCGTGTTGAACTGGTTCATCGCGGTGGCGGTGGACGCCTTCGAGAACGTGCACCTGGACACCGGCTACGAGCACCAGGCCGACGCCTCCCGCCAGCGCATCCTCAACGAGATCCAACAGATCCAGGCCCAGAACGCACAGCTGCACACCGAGCTCGCCGAGTTGCGGGCACAACTCCGGACCGCACCCCAGACCGATCCCGACGCGACCGGGGCCGACTCCGGCACCACGGTGCCCCCCACGGACACGCCGAACCCCGGCCGCCCGGGCGAATGAGCGGCGGCCCGCGGGCAGCCCCGGACGGGCCTCAGCAGGGCCGTCGGTGCTGCTGGGCGGCCTCGGCCGCCTCCGCCAGTGCGGCGGCGTCGTCGAGGTACGCGCGTAGGGCCTCGGGACGCAGCCGATAGTAGGTGAACCGGCCGTGGGACTCGGCGGTGACGAACCCCGCCTCGCGGAGGATCCGCAGATGGTGGCTGACCGTGGGCTGGCGAGCCCCGGTCTCCTCGATCAGGTGGCAGGTGCACATCTGCTCGGTGGCCAGCAGACGGACGATGTGGGCCCGCAGCGGATCACCGAAGAGTGTGACCGCCGCCGTCTCCAGCGAGCGAGACATCAACATGTTCTGATATCACCATGTCGGCACCGCGCGGTCAACCACCCTGTCCCGTGCACCCGCCAGGCGGTCACCGTGGAGCCTGGGTCGGGCCGACGCCCAGCTCCTGGAGCAGCTCGGTGACCCGTCGCCGGATCTCGTCCCGAATGGGGCGCACCGCGGCGAGGTCCTGACCGGCCGGGTCGTCCAGTTCCCAGTCCAGGTAGCGCTTCCCGGGAAAAACCGGGCAGGCGTCCCCACAGCCCATGGTCACCACCACGTCACTGGCCTGCACCGTATCCGGGGTCAACACTGTGGGCTGGGCGGATGAGATATCGATCCCCTCCTCGGTCATCGCGGCCACGGCCACCGGGTTCACGTCCCGGGCCGGAGCCGACCCCGCGGACCGGACCTCCACCGCACCACCGGACAGGTGCCGGAGGAACGCTGCCGCCATCTGGGACCGGCCAGCATTGTGCACACAGACGAACAGAACACTCGCGGTGGGGGACACGGACACGGAAAACCTCCTTGGGGCGGGCGGGGTGCGACGTTGTCTGTCGACGACCTACGGCCTAACATATCAGCCGCGATTTATATAAACCTGAACTGATACGAAGGCCGGGACGTGGGCACCCCGCGTCCCGGGCCTCGGGAGGCCTGTCCATGACCGAACCGCAGGCGGATGTCCCTGCCGGGACTGACGCACCCACCCGCCGACTCTCGACACTCGACCGCTACCTGCCCCTGTGGATCGGCCTGGCGATGGCTGCGGGACTGCTGCTGGGCCACCAGGTACCGGGGCTGCACTCCGCACTGGAGGCCATCCAAGTGGACGGCGTGTCCCTGCCGATCGCCCTGGGACTCATCCTGATGATGTATCCGGTCCTGGCGAAGGTGCGTTACGACCGGCTGGACACCGTCACCCGGGACTACCGGCTGCTCGTCCCCTCGATTCTGCTCAACTGGCTCGTCGGCCCACTGCTCATGTTCACCCTGGCCTGGATCTTTCTGGCCGACCTGCCCGAATACCGGACCGGTCTGATCATCGTGGGCCTCGCCCGCTGCATCGCCATGGTGATCATCTGGAACGACCTGGCGCGGGGCGACCGGGATGCCGCGGCGGTGCTCGTCGCCATCAACTCGGTATTCCAGGTCCTGCTGTTCGGCGTGCTGGGCTGGTTCTACCTGGCG
Source organism: Lipingzhangella rawalii (assembly GCF_031628175.1). Classification (NCBI taxonomy): domain Bacteria; kingdom Bacillati; phylum Actinomycetota; class Actinomycetes; order Streptosporangiales; family Nocardiopsidaceae; genus Lipingzhangella; species Lipingzhangella rawalii. The sequence goes on from NZ_JAVLVT010000004.1 coordinate 305,202, forward strand.
GTCCTGCCCGGTTGGCTGGGGCTGGAGCAGGCGGGCATGGATGTCTCCGCCTGGATGATCGCCAAGAACGTGCTGATCTTCCTCGGAATCCCACTGTTGGCGGGCTACCTCACCCGCACTGTCGGTGAACGCCTACGCGGTCGGCAGTGGTACGAACAGCGGTTCCTTCCCCGCATCGGCCCGTTCGCCCTGTACGGGCTGCTGTTCACGATCGTGCTGCTGTTCGCGCTCCAGGGCGAGGCGATCGCGGCGAACCCGCTGGACGTGGCCCGGATGGCGGTACCGCTCCTGCTGTACTTCGCGCTGATGTGGGGACTGTCCATGCTGCTGGGCTGGGCCATCCGGCTCAGCTACGAACGCTCCACCACCCTGGCCTTCACCGCCGCCGGAAACAACTTCGAGCTGGCGATCGCGGTGGCCATCGGCGTGTTCGGTGTGACCTCCGGACAGGCCCTCGCCGGGGTGGTCGGCCCCCTGATCGAGGTCCCGGTCCTGGTGGGCCTGGTGTACGTGTCGCTGTGGGCGCGCCGGTTTTTCCCGGACAGCACAACCGCGCGGGGTGGTGTGGAGCAGCTCGACCACTCCGCGACCGGACGGTAGGACCAGCGCTGGGGACGGTTCCGCTCGAATCCGCGCAGGGAGGGGAACCGCCCCAGCTCGACTCAGGTGGGACGGCCTCCCATGGAGTCCGTACCCTCATCGGCATCCTGGCCCGTCGCCGACGTGGCGGTGTCCCGCGTCGACGTCATCGCCTCGCCACCCGCGCCCGAGGCGGCGGCACCCCCGGACATCGCGTAGGACTCCTGGTCCCGCCGGTCCTCCTGGCGGGGCATCGCGTGTTTGCCCTCCCGGGCCTCCCGCGCATCAGAGCGGCCGGACGCGTAGGCGCTCGCCGCGGCCGGCCCCTGCTGCCCGGACATCTGCGCGAATCCGGCGGTGAGACCGTAGACAATCATGAGGTTGATGGCGACCACGGCCAGCGACCACAGCGGGAACGCGAACAGGAACGTGAGCTGCACGAGGATACTGATGGCCGCGAGGGCCACCCCGATCGTGCGCGCCCACATCTGTGCGGTGAACACCGCGAGGCCGGCCAGTGCCATCAGTGCACCCCAGACCACCAGAATGGTCCCCCAGGCGGTGAAGTTGAGAACGACCAGCTCTCCGCCCGCCACCATGAAGTGCTCGGGTTGCATCAACGCAACCCAGCCCTGCACCAGGTGGAACAGCCCGACCACGAGCAGGAGGACCGCCGCTCCGGCCGCCCACCCGTGGATCCGTGTCTCGTTCATGGACCCTCCCTCATTGCAGTTGGGACGGCACAGTCGTCGGGACGGCACGTGCACGCGGCGCGGCCCGGTTCACCGACCATCCCTCTTGTTGCTAGGGGTGCTCGGAAGCCGGGAAAGTCGCGCTCAAGGTTCGGTAATAACTGTGCAAGCGTCACCTCCGGGCTTCCGCCAGCGGTAGGCGCCCGTGGGGTGGGGCGTTGCTCGGGCACGCCGCCCGCGCACCATGTCGGTGGGTCACTGCGGCTCTAGGGTGGGGCCATGGTGCACGTGCTCAGCAGTCGGATTCTGCTCCACCCGCGCGATCCGGAACGCAGCCGCCACTTCTACGGCGAGATCCTGGGCCTGTCGGTGTTCCGGGAGTTCGGCACCGGCCCCGGCCGGGGCACCGTCTACTTCCTCGGCGGTGGCTTTCTGGAACTGTCCCGCAGTTCGGACCGGGGCCCGGAACCCGGTGCGACCCAGCTGTGGATCCAGGTTCCCGACCTGGACCAGGCCCACCGTGAGCTGGTGCAACGCGGCGCGCCGATAACTCGGGAGCCGCGCAGGGAGCCGTGGGGACTGGACGAGATGTGGACCGCCGATCCGGACGGTCTGCCGATCTGCGTCGTGGAGGTGCCGTCCGATCACCCGATGCGCTATCGGCCCGGAACGGGATCCTCCCGGGCGGCCGCCAGCAGTTGATCCCAGGTGAGCGTGCATGGCTCCTCACCGGCTCCGGCCAGCAACACCGCGAGGGCGCGGCGGCGTGCCTCCGCGGACAGTTCCGGGCCGAACCGGTCCACGAAGCACAGCGCGCGGGGGCGGGCCAGCCCACCCAGGACCTCCCGCACCGCGTCCAAGAGGTCCCGGGCCAGGGTCGTGGTGTTGTCAGTGGAGACCCCCGTGGCGAGCACTACGGCCGCCGCCAGGGACCGGCCCAATCGCGGGTCACTGCGCTCGCACACCTCGGCGTCGGCCACGAAGGGGTGCGCCAGGAGGGCCTCCCGCACCTCGGTCAGCGAGACCAGCTGTCCGGACACGCTTATGACCTGGTCCAGGCGGCCGTGGAAGATCAGCTCGGGCCGGTGCGGATCGCCCGTGTCCCGGTAGCTGGCCACGTCCCCGGTGGCGTAACTGCCGGGGTAGCGGCGCCAGTGCCGGGCCGCGTCCTCGGCCCCCACCCCCTCCAAGCCGCGCAGCATCCCCGCCCAGGGGTTGGTCAGTACCAGCTCACCCCGCTCCCCGGAGGCGACCGTGGCGCCGTTCTCGTCCACGATCGCGAGTCCCGGCTCGGGGATGCGGGTGGCGTCGACCGGGCGGTCCAGCCGCACCACCCCGTTCAGCTCCACCTGGCCCCAGCCGTCGGCGATGTCCAGACCGCCCGTACCGATCTGGTCGCGTAGCCACCGGGTCAGGTCCGGTTCGATCGGTTCCCCCAGCGTCACGATGCGCCGTAGTGTGGAGACGCGGCACTGGTCCGGGGCCCGGCGCGCCCAACCGCGCAGCCGCCGCACCACCGACGGCGACGTGACCATGGTCTGCACCCCGTAGCGTTCCACGATGTCCCAGGTGCGGTCCCGATTCGGCACGTCCAGGGTTCCCTCGAACATCACCGCGGTATCTCCACGACTTAGCGGCCCGTACACGCCGTGCACCTGGGCGCCGAGCCAGGTGATGTCTCCGGCGCACCAGAAGACGCCCCCGGGGGACATTCCGTAGCGGTGGATCGTCGACGCGGTGACGAGGACGTTGGCCGTGCCGTGAACGGCGGAAACGGGGCGACCACGGCGGTTCGCCATCGGGGTGGCCAGGAGTGGATGCTCTGCGGCGCGGGCTTCGGGCCGCTCGGGTTCTGTGCAGGTTTCGACACCGGTGGCCTCGTGCCACCAGCGGTCCCCGGCGTACCAGGAGACGTCGACCCCGGTTCGCCGGATCACGATCGTCTGCTCCACCCCACCCACCGCGGACAGGGCCTCGTCAGCGCGCGCCTTCAGCGGCAGGATCGTTCCGTGCCGCCACGCTCCGTCCTGGGTCAGCAGGAGTTTGGGCTGGAAGTCGTCGAGCCGTTCGGCCAATGCCTCGGCGGGTAGTGGGGTCGGCAGGATGGTGTGCACGGCACCGAGGCGTCCACAGGCCAACATCGCGACCACGGTCTCTGGCAGCCAGCCCAGATGCAGGGCCACCCGGTCTCCGGCGCCCACGCCGAGGCCGCGCAGCATCGCGGCCGCGGTGCGTACCGCACCGCGAAGCTCGGCATAGGTGAACGCCCGTCGGTCGCCCGGCTCGCCTTCCCACAGCAGGGCGGGGCGGTCCCCCTCGCGTTCGGCGTGACGGTCCACGCAGTTGGTGGCGATGTTGAGTCGGCCGCCGGTGAACCACCGGCCGTAGGGCTCCTCGGGGGTGTACAACCGCGACCAGGGCGTGTCCCAGACGAGTTCCTCAGCGGCCCGAGTCCAGCGGTGTGCCCAGTCCTCAGCCATGGCTCAGTGTCCTTCCCGCGGCTGTTGCGGCCTGGACCAGCTGGCGGGCCAACGGCTCAATCCGGTCCTGGGGCAGCTCGTCCGGGGTCACCGCCAGCGCGGCGACGGGGCGTCCCGAACTGTCCGGAACCCCGACCGCGACCTCCAGGGGCTCGGGCTGGGACAGCACCGAACCCGCCATGCCCGCCTCGGTTGCGGCCAGGCAGAGGTAGGGGGCCTGACGCCAGGTGTCCCGCTCTTTCTCTCCCTGTTCCCGCAGTTCGGGCTCGGCGGTCTCCAGGGCCTGCCCCCAGGCGACGTCCTCGGCGCCCGCGGCCAGGATGCGGCCGGCGGCGGTGGACAGGGCCGGACGTACCCGGTGGGCTTCGCGGTAGAGCCCGCCGTCCGCCCCGTCGACCCGATCGACGTAGACCACGCTTCCCCGGACCAGAAGCGCGACCTGGATCGTGTGGCCGGTGGCGTCGCGCAGGCGCACCAGGTAGGGGGCGAGGGCCCCCAGGACCGGCAGCCGCCCGAGATAACGCTCCGAGAGCCGGGTCACCCCGGGGCCGAGGCCGTAGCGGGAGGTGCGGGGGTCCTGTTCGACCAGGTCGGCCAGCACCAGCGAACGCAGCAGGCGGTGTGCCGTGGCAACCGACAGCCCGGAACGTTCCGAGAGGTCGTTGAGGTGCTGGTAGGCCGGCCCGTCACTCAACAGGTCCAACAGGGCCACGGCATTGCGCACGGTTCCCAGGGTTCCACGGGCCTCCGGGCGGGGAGAAGGAGCTGACGCTGCTGACTCTGCCACCCACCGCCTCCCTCCAGAGCAATCCAGTTCCGTATATCGCGTCACGACAGATTATCAGAGCAAGTGGATTTTCAGATCAAACCTATTGATTTGCAGATAGTGGAATCATACTGTGGCTCCACTCACAGTCAGCCGCGACGTCCGGCACAACAGGGAGGAGATGGCAGGTGATCCCCCGTGCCTACCGGCATGACCTCAACGGCAGCCGGCTCACTCCGGGCGAGACCGTAGTGGAGTGCTCCCGACTCTCCCTGGGATTCGGTGGAGTCCAGGCCCTCGATGCGGTCTCCCTGGACGTCGTCCAGGGCCACATCCACTCGGTGATCGGCCCGAACGGGGCGGGAAAGAGCAGTCTGCTCAACTGCGTGAGCGGCCTGTACCGGCCCCAGCAGGGTTCCATCACCCTGCACACCGACCGCGGTCCACACGAGCTGGCGGGCCGCCCCCCACACCGGATCGCCCGGCTCGGGGTCGCGCGTTCCTTCCAGAACATCGAGCTGTTCTCCCACCTGACCGTGCTGGAGAACCTGATGCTGGGTCGACACATCCACATGTCCACAGCGCTGCTCCCCGCGCTGCTGTGGTTCGGCCCGGCCCGACGTGCAGAGATCGCACACCGGGAGCTGGTGGAGGAGGTCATCGACCTTCTCGACATCCAGGAGGTGCGCAACACCCCGGTCGGCGCCCTCGCCTACGGCATCCAGAAGCGCACCGAGCTCGGCCGCGCCCTGTGTATGCAGCCGGGACTCCTGCTGCTCGACGAGCCCATGGCCGGGATGAACGCCGAGGAGAAGGAGGACATGGCCCGGTTCATTCTCGACGTACACGAACTGGCCGGGGTCACCGTCGTGCTGATCGAGCACGACATGAACGTGGTGATGGACATCTCCGACCAGGTCACCGTCCTGGACTTCGGACGCGTCATCGCGGACGGCCCCCCAGCCGAGGTGAAGCGCAACCCGGACGTCATCGCCGCCTACCTCGGCAGCGCGGCGAGTGAGGCGGTGGAACAGTGAGCGAACACGCCCGCACGGGCCCCACCACCTCCGTCGCCCCCGATGGCGCCACGAATACCGCGACGCACGCACACCCCGACGTCGAGACCCCACCCGAGACCACGTTTCCCCGGCTTCTGGCCACACGGGCGGCCACCACCCCCCACCGCCTCGCGCTCCAGGAAAAGCGCTACGGGATCTGGCAGCCGCTGACCTGGCAGGAGTACCACCAACGGGTCCGCGACTTCGCGCACGGCCTGGCCGCACTGGGGGTCACGGCCGGGGACGTGGTCGCGGTCGTCGGCGACAACCGCCCCGAATGGCTCATCGCGGAGATCGCCGCCCAGTCGATCGGTGCGGCCGTGGTCGGGGTCTATCCGACAAGCATCGGCGACGAGGTCGTGCACATCCTCGGTCTTGCCGAGGTTCGGGTTGCCATCGCCGAGGACCAGGAGCAGGTGGACAAGCTCATCGAGCTGGAGCAGCAGCTACCCCAGCTCCGGTGGGCCGTCTACTACGACCCACACGGCCTGGAGCGCTACACCGAGCCGTGGCTGCGGGAGTTCACCACGGTGGAGCAGGACGGCCGGGAGTGGGAACGGGATCATCCCGGCTGGCTGGACCAGCAGATCGCAGCCGGTGACCCCGGCGACATCGCGGTGATCTGCACCACCTCGGGCACCACCTCCCGCCCCAAGCTCGGCACGCTGTCCCACCGCAACCTGCTGGCGATGGCCGCCAACCTCACCGCGGTCGACCCCATCACCGACCGGCACCGCTACGTCTCCTTCCTCCCCCTGGCCTGGATCGGCGAACAGATGCTCGCGGTGGCCTGCGGCTTGTCCACCGGCCTGCCCCTGTCGTTTCCGGAGGCGGCAGCAACGCAACGGGCCGACCTCCGCGAGATCGGCCCCGACGTGATGTTCAGTCCACCCCGCATCTGGGAGTCGATGCTCTCGGAGGTGCAGGTGCGTATCGACGAGGCGGGCTGGCTCAAGCGGGCCGTCTTCGCCTGGGGATATCGCGTGGGCGAACGCACCGCCGAACTCCGCGTGAGCGGTCGGCGCCCGGGGCCGCTCGGGCGCCTGACCCACCGGCTCGCGGACTGGGTGGCGCTGCGTCCGGTACGCGACCAGCTCGGCCTCGCGCGGATCCGACGCTGCTACACCGGTGGTGCCCCACTGGGCCCGGACGTGTTCCGGTTCTTCCACGCCATCGGCGTCAACCTCAAACAGATCTACGGACAGACCGAAATCTGCGGCATCGCGGTGGTGCACCGCGACGACGACGTCCGGTTCAGCACTGTGGGGGTTCCCATCCCCGGAACCGACGTCGCCATCGACGATTCCGGCGAGATCCTGCTGCGCTCGGCATCGGTGTTCCACGGATACCACCGCAACGACGAGGCCACCCGCGCCGCGGTCGATCCGCAGGGCTGGCTACACACCGGCGACGCCGGCTACCTCGACGACAGTGGGCACCTCGTGGTCATCGACCGGGCCTCGGACGTTCTCCAGGCCAGCGACGGCACCCGGTTCTCCAGCGCCTTCATCGAAAACAAGATCAAGTTCTCCCCCTTCGTGGAGGAGGCGGTGACTGTCGGCTCCCCCGACCGGTCCGGAATCACCGCAATCATCACCATCGACCCCACCACGGTGGGCTCCTGGGCCGAGCACGAACACCTCTCCTACACCACCTACACCGACCTCGCGCAGCGCAGCGAGGTGTACCACCTGATCGCCGAGGAGGTGTACCGCGCGAACACCGACCTGAGCGCGAGCATCCAGATCCGGCGGTTCGTTCTGCTGCACAAACAGTTCGACCCCGACGACGACGAGGTCACCCGCACCCGTAAAGTCCGGCGCTCCGTGATCGCGGAACGCTACTCCGGTGTGATCGAGGCGCTGGAGGCGGGCGCGGACACGGCCCGCGTCACCAGCACCGTCACCTACCAGGACGGCACCAACGTGAAACGGGAGATCGACCTCCAGGTCTTCGACATGTCCTCCTACGAGCTGCCGGCGGGGTATAAGCGCCGGCCGATCTGGACGGGACGGCGCTGAGTATGACCACCTTCGTGACTCTGACCGCCTACGGGCTCGCCGACGGCGCGGTGTTGGCTCTGGCCGCGCTCGGGTTCGTCCTGATCTACAAGGCCACCGCGGTCATCAACTTCGCGCAGGGAGAGTTCCTGCTCGTCGGGGCCTACACCTTCTACTCCTCCTTCGTGATCTTCGGGCTTCCGGTGACCGTCTCCGTGCTCAACGGCGTCGCGATCGCGGTGATCCTGGGGGTGGCGGTGGAGCGCTTCGTGCTCCGTCCACTGATCGGGCGCAGCCCGATCAGCGTGATCATGGTGACGATCGGGCTGTCGGCGATCCTTACCGCGATCATGCAGCTCATCTTCGGCACCGAGGCCCGCGCCATGCCCCCCGTCCTGCCCCGCGGCTCGATCGAGATCCTGGGTGCGACCCTGCCCGTGCAGCGACTGTTGGTGGTCGTGGTCGCCGCGGTCGTACTGACCGCCTTCACCCTGTTCTTCCGCTACAGCCGGCACGGAGTGGCGATGCGGGCCGTCGCCGACGACCAGCAGGCCGCACTGACCATGGGAATCTCGGTGCGTCGCGTCTTCGCCATGGCCTGGGCGCTCGCCGCCGTCAGTGCTCTCATCGCCGGCGTTCTGCTGGCCGACATCACCGCCGTGGACCCACACATCGCCACGTTCGGCCTCCTGGTGTTCCCGGTGGTGATCCTGGGTGGTCTCGATTCGGTGCCCGGAACCATCGTCGGTGGTCTCACGATCGGCCTGATCAAGATGTACACCTTCGGCTATCTGGACCCGGGGCTCGCCGACGTCATCCCCTACATCGTGTTGGTGCTGATCCTCCTGGTCCGCCCGTACGGCCTGTTCGGCGAGACACGAATAGAGAGGGTCTGAAGCGATGCCCGCAACCGCAACCGGTGTGCACCACCGCAGCTACCGTTCGGACCTGGCGCTGCGGCACACCCGCGCCGAGAAGGCCCGGCTCGTGCTCGTTGTTGCCGCGCTGGCCGCACTGCCGTTCCTCGTGGACGTGTACTGGCTCAGCGTCGTCAACACCATTCTCATCGCGGTCGTTGGGGCCGTGGGCCTGAACATCCTGGTGGGCTTCACGGGACAGATTTCCCTGGGCCAGGGCGGGTTCCTCGCCGTGGGTGCCTTCACCTCGGCGCTGCTCTACGAACGTGCCGGCATGCCCGCCCTCGTCTCCATCGCCGCGGCCATCCTGCTCACGGCGGTGGTCGGTGCCTTCTTCGGACTGCCCGCACTCCGGCTGAAGGGGCTGTACCTCGCCATCGCCACGCTCGCCGCGCAGACGATCATCCTGTTCGTGGTCCGGCGTTGGGAGTGGCTCACCGAGGGGCAGGGCTATCTGGACGTGCGCCCCTTCGAACTCTTCGGGGTGGAGTTCGTCGGCGCGATGAGCGAGGTCATGTGGTACGCGACTCTGCTGGTCATCGCCACCGGGGCCGTTCTGGCCGCACGCAACCTCTTCCGCACCAACCTCGGGCGCTCGTTCATGGCGGTGCGCGACCACGACATCGCCGCGGCGGCCATGGGGGTCAACGTCACCTACACCAAGGTGATGGCCTTCGCGGTCTCCTCGGGATTCGTGGGGCTGGCCGGGGCACTCACCGCGCACTACAACTCGACGGTGTCCTGGGAACGGTTCACCCTCGAGGAGTCCATCCTCTTCCTCGCGATGATCATCGTGGGTGGTCTCGGCAGCGTCGCCGGGTCTGTGTACGGCGCCGCGTTCATCATTCTGTTGTCGCCACTGCTGCTGGAGCTCAGCCGGCTGCTGCACGACCTCGTGCCCGGACTCGACGCACAGTTTCCCGCCCTGGAGCTCGGCGCGTTCGGCCTGGTCATTGTGTTGTTCTTGATCTTCGAGCCACGAGGGTTGGACCGCATCTGGCAGCGCGTCAAGGAGTACGTCCGGTACTGGCCGTTCCGCTACTAACCAACCACGACAAGGGAGGCCCCATGCGAGTCCCACTGCGAACCCTGGCCCTGACCACCAGCGTGGTGATGGGTGCGACCGCGTGCAGCGGCAGCGCGATCACCGGAGGCGAGGACACCGACGACGGCACCATCCCGATTGGGATCATCGCCGACCGCACCGGTTCCACCGCCGACGTCGGCAGCATCTACAACGACGGAATGCTCGCCTACATCGACTGGCTGAACGCCGAAGGTGGAATCGAGGGGCACGAGATCGACGCCCAGTCCGAGGACTACGCCTACGAGGTCCCCGAAGCCGAAGACCTGTACCGCCGCTACACCGCGGACGGCGTCGTCGCAGTGCAGGGCTGGGGAACCGGGGACACCGAGGCGCTGCGTGGAAACGTCTCCGCCGACGAGATCCCCTTCATGTCGGCGTCCTACTCGGAGGAACTCACCGACCCCGAGGAGTCGCCGTACAACTTCGTGGTCGCGCCCACCTACTCGGACCAGATGCGGGTGGCCCTCGACCACATCGTCGCCGAGGACGACGCGGAGGAGGTTGCGGTGTTCCACCACGACTCCCCGTTCGGCACGGCTCCGGTCGGGGACGGAGCCGACTGGATCGACGAACAGGACTACGACCTCGGATACGAGTCCTACGCCATGCCCGACGACACCGCGAACTTCGTGGGCATGCTGACCCAGGCCGAGGATCAGGGGGCCTCCCACATCGTGATCCAGAACGTGTCCAGCCCGGCCGCCCAGGTTGCCCAGGACCTCGCCGAGCAGGACATGGACATGCGGATCGTGTGTCTGAACTGGTGTGCCGACGAGTTGTTCGTGACCACCGCGGGCGAGGACGCCGCCGAGGGGCACCTGTTCGTGCAGCCGTTCGCCCCGCCCGAGGCGCAGCGCCCCGGCCACGCCGAACCCGCCGCCTACCTGGAGGACCAGGGCGGCTCGCTGGAGGAGGAAGGGCTGCACTTCACCCAGGGCTGGTACACGATGCACGTGATGGCCGAGGGGATGCGCGAACTCGTCGCGAACGACGAGGAGGTCACCGGCCCCACGCTGCGGGAAGCCCTGGAGGATCTCGAAGTCGACACCGGCGGGGTGATCGGGACCGGCACGGTCAGCTTCTCCGCGGACTCGCACCGCGGCTCCACCAGCACCGGCATCTACGAGGTCAGCTCCGGACACCTCGACGAGGTGGCCGCGGACGTCGAGCCGGGACAGTCGGGGGAGTAGGGCCGATGACCGAACCCACCGTGGCGGCGGGGGCGGCTCCGGGAGAGGGTCAGGGGCCGTCTCCCGGAGCCCTGCGCCTCAACAACGTCGAGGTGATCTACGACGAGGTCATCCTGGTGCTGCGCGGGCTGTCCCTGGAGGTGGCGCCAGGCTCGGTCGTGGCGCTGCTCGGCTCCAACGGCGCCGGAAAGTCCACCACGCTCAAGGCCGTGTCGGGGCTGCTGCCCACCGAACACGGCGAGGTCACCGACGGCCAGGTGCTGCTGGACGAGCAGGACGTCACCCACGTCGACGCCGCGCGGCGCGTACGTCGGGGCATGTCGCTGTGCATGGAGGGGCGGCACGTGTTCGAGCACCTGACCGTGCAGGAGAACCTCGTGGCCGGAGCGTACTCGCGTGGCCGCGCCCGGCCCGCGGACCTCGACCTGGTGTACGGCTACTTTCCGCGCCTGTCCGAGCTGCGTTCGCGGGTGTCGGGATTCCTGTCCGGTGGGGAACAGCAGATGCTGGCGATCGGTCGGGCCCTGATGTCGCACCCGCGCCTGCTCATGCTGGACGAGCCCTCCCTGGGACTCGCCCCACGCCTGGTCGAGGAGATCTTCGGACACATCCGACGCCTCAACCAGGAGCTGGGCACCACCATCCTCGTGGTCGAGCAGAACGCCCGACAGGCCCTGGACATCGCCGACTACGGCTACGTCATGGAACGCGGCCGGGTGGTGCTGGACGGTCCGGCCACCGAACTGCGGGAGAACCCCGACGTCAAGGAGTTCTACCTGGGGGTCGGTAAGGAGGGGGAGCGGCGCAGCTACCGGGACGTCAAGCACTATAAGCGCCGGAAACGCTGGCTGTGACCGACACACCGGCACTGGACACACGCGCCGGAACCGGAGCGCGTGCCTCGCCTCGCCCGCACGCGGCGGGGCGAGTCCGGTGGGGGCGGTCACCGGCCGGCCCCACCCCGGCACTGTTCACTACCGAGCGGGAGGAACCGTGAGCCAGGTACTTCAGGAGTCACTGCACCGTTACACCACCGGGCTCGACTCCGCGGTGTCCACAGTGGTGTGGGAGGCAGCGGCCCGCGTTCCGGCCTTCGCCACCCGGCTCGCGGAGGCCGGGATCGAGCCACGCGCGGTGGTGGGGGTGCACGACCTCGACGCGCTCCCGATCGTCACCAAGGACGACATGATCGCCCGGCAACGCAGCGACCCCCCGTTCGGTGGCTATCTCGCACATGATGTGCGTCCCCGCAGGGTGTTCCAGTCGCCCGGACCGATGTACGAACCCCAGCTGCCGGGAACGGATCCGTGGCGCTGGAGCGAGGCCCTGCGCTCTCTGGGGGTGCGCAGCACGGACACCGTTCTGAACTGCTTCGGCTACCACCTTTCCCCGGCCGGGGCCATGTTCGAGGAGGGAGCCACGACGGTCGGAGCGACCGTCGTGCCCGCCGGCACCGGTAACCTCGACCTTCAGGCCGGTCTGGTCGCGGAGTTGGACATCACCGCCTACACCGGGCTGCCGAGCTACCTCAAGGCACTGTGCACACGCTTCACCGAGGCGGGCCACGATCCACAGTGCTGGGGAATCCGCCGCGCCCTGGTCACCGCCGAGCCCCTCCCCGACTCGCTACGGGCAGAACTCTCCGCCTGGGTGGGCGAGGTACGCATGGCCTACGGAACCGCGGAGGCCGGCCTGTTGGGCTACGAGACCGCACCGGGCTCGGGACTGTGCCTTCCCGGTGGAGTCCTGGTGCAGGTGTGCGACCTCTCCAGCGGACGGCCCGTCACCGACGCGACGGTGGGGCAGGTTGTGGTCACCCTGCTGCGGGCGGACTATCCCCTGGTGCGGTTCGGCACCGGCGACCTGTCCGCCTGGATGGAGGGCCCGGACGGAACTCCCCGACTCGCCGGCGTGCTGGGCCGGGTCGGCGACGCCGTCAAGGTCCGCGGCATGTTCCTCCACCCGCGCCAGGCACACACGGCGCTCGCCGACGTCCCCGGACTGGCCGGGTTCCAGTTCGTCGTCGAGCGAGCCAACCACCGGGACGCGCTGCGCTGTCTGGTGACCGCGGGAGACGGCGTCGACACCGACGCCCTCACCGAGGACGTACGCGCCCGCATCCGTACCGCGCTGCGCTTCGAGGCGACGGTGGAGCTGGTATCCGAGATCGCCGCCAACGCCGATCCCGTCTGCGATCGGCGCGACTGGTCCTGACCCTGCTTCCCAACGTCCCCGCCGGAGCACCGAACTGCATCGTGTGCGGTAGTCGCCCGCCTGTGTCTGCACCGCCGGTCGTAGCCCGAGATGCTCCCCTCGCCCCACGCGCGCGAGCCGCCCCGCGGCCTACGGTGATCGTGCCCGGCCGGAGTGGAGGATGGCCGGCACTGCTGCGGGAGGAGATCATGCGCATCGTAGGCGGAGTACTGCTGGGTCTTGTCGGAGGCTACATCCTGGGTATCGCGGCGGCGTTCGTCATCGGCCAGGTGGTATCGCTGGTGACAGACACCTCCCCGATCTTCGGCGCACTGCGGTTCGTCGCCTGGGCCGGCGCCCTGCTCGGGGCGATCGTCACACCGATGGTCCTGGTCCGGCTCAGCCGGGATGCCTGAGGCGGGTACGTCCCCGTCCCCCGCTCCCACACCGGGGGCAGGGGGCACAGTCGGCACTGGCCCGGCACCGGAACCGAGGGGGAAGGGGCGAAGCGTGCCCGGATTCGTGCACCGGCGTGCCGAGGGCCTGCGGGGGGACATCACCCTGGCCGTGGTCGTCGCCGCGGTCGCGGCGGGACTGGAATTCGTCTACGGGGCGCTGCGCGGCGAAGCTCCCAGCGTCATGGGCTTTCTGCTGCTCGGGGGCGGTGCCGCGGGGCTGGCACTGCTGCGGCTCGCCCCCCGGTCCGCCGGACTGCTCATCGGGGTCAGTACGCCCCTGTACTACATCCTGGGCACCGTCGACACCTGGGCGCCGGTGCTGACCTTCGGGATCGGGGTGTTCCGGCTGGCCAGCGACGGGCACCGGTGTGCCGCCATCCTCGGCACCGGTGCGACCCTCAGCCTGCTCAGTCTCGGTGAGCTACTCACCGTGCTGGCGGGCGGCTCACTGTCGGAACGCACCTTCTACGCCCTGGCCTGGCCGCTGCTCGTCCTCGCCGCCGGTGAGGCGATGCGTAACCGGCGCGCGTACCTCCGGGAGGTCCAGCAACGGGCCCTGGACGCCGAACGCACCCGGGAGGAAGAGGCCCAACTGCGTGCCGTCGAGGAGCGGCTGCGTATCGCCCGGGAGCTCCATGATGTGCTCGCCCACCGCATCTCCCTGATCAACGTGCAGGCGGGTGCCGCCGCACACCGGCGGGATCCGGAGCAGGCGTTCGATGCCCTCAACGAGATCAAACAGGCCAGTCGGGAAACCCTGCGGGAGCTTCGGTCGACTCTGGGCGTGCTGCGGCAGGTGGACGCCCCCGCCGGCGACACCGACTCCGCGCTGGCCGAGCTGGCTCCCACCCCCTCACTACGACGCCTGGAAACCCTGGCCACGGAGTTCACCCAGGCGGGGCTGTCCACCGAGATCCACCAGGAGGGAACCGCGGGCGACCTTCCCGCGGCCGTGGACCTCGCCGCCTATCGAATCGTGCAGGAAGCCCTGACCAACAGCCTGCGGCACGCGGGGTCGGCACGAGCCTGGGTCACGGTCGAGCACGGCGGGAACGAGGTGCGCCTGTCCGTGCTGGACAACGGATCGGGGGGAAGCGACGGCACGGCCCGACGCGACGGCGGACACGGCCTGGCCGGTATGGCCGAACGTGCCCGGGTACTGGGCGGCGAGCTGACGGCCGGCCCACGCCCCGAGGGGGGATTCGCCGTGCATGCCCGCCTGCCCTGCCACTCCGGGTAGCGGCCCGCTGTGGATGCGTCGCTGCGCTCGATAGTATCCAAGCGGAGCCCACACACTCGGGAGGACGGCGATGGGCGAGAACGCCACCCGGATCCTGCTCGCCGACGACCAGACGCTGGTCCGGGCGGGGTTCCGTTCCATCCTGGACGCGGAGGACGACCTCACCGTGGTGGCCGAGGCCGCCGACGGCGCCGAGGCACTGCGGCTCACCGCGAGCGAGCGCCCGGACGTGGTACTCATGGACATCCGGATGCCGGAGGTGGACGGGCTGGAGGCCACGCGGCGCATCGTCGCGGATCAGCGGCTCAGCGATGTCCGCGTGGTGATCCTCACCACCTTTGACCTGGATGACTACGTGTACGGCGCGCTGCGCGCCGGAGCCAGCGGTTTCCTGGTCAAGGACACGGAACCGGCGGAGCTGATTCACGGGGTTCGGGTGGCCGCACGCGGGGATGCGCTCCTGTCCCCCACGGTCACCCGCAGGCTGATCGCCGAGTTCGCGTCCCGACTCAAACAGCCGCGGGTCAGCGCGGAACTGAACGCGCTGACCGGACGGGAACGGGAAGTGCTGACCCTCGTCGCCTCCGGCCTGTCCAACGAGGAGATCGCCACCCGCCTGGTGGTCAGCCCGGCCACCGCGAAGACGCACGTGAGTCGGGTGCTGACCAAACTGGGTGCGCACGACCGGGCGCAGCTCGTGGTGCAGGCCTACGAGTCCGGTCTGGTGCGCCCCGGCTGGCTGGAGTGAGGGACGTGCCCCACACACAGGATGCGACGAAACGGAAACCGGGTCCCGTGCGGGCCGGGCGGATAGGCCGCACGCAGTTCCTGCGCGTACTCCGCCTCGAAGGCGGCGATCTCCGTA
Source organism: Lipingzhangella rawalii (assembly GCF_031628175.1). Classification (NCBI taxonomy): domain Bacteria; kingdom Bacillati; phylum Actinomycetota; class Actinomycetes; order Streptosporangiales; family Nocardiopsidaceae; genus Lipingzhangella; species Lipingzhangella rawalii. Next base: position 320,727 of record NZ_JAVLVT010000004.1, read on the forward strand.
GCGGGCAGTCTCGCGTGCACGGGGCGGAGCCCGGTGCCGCGCATCCACCGGAGCACGGGGTCGGGGCCGCTGAGGAGATGCAGGTAGGTGGTCTCCCACACGTCCGCCTCCAGTCCCGCGTCTAGGAGCAGATCCGCATAGGCGCCGGGTTCGGCGACGGCGCCCCGGTGGCGTAGCGCTCCGTCCAGGTGACGGCGCCAGTGCGGCCGCGCGGCGATCTCCCGCATCAGCGCATGCGCGGGCTCGTCGAAGTTCGCGGGCACCTGCCAGGCCAGCCAGGCGCCCGGCCCCAGAGCTCGCGCCCAGGCCGTCAGCAGATCCCGGTGCTGGGGGACCCACTGGAGCGCGGCGTTGCTGAGCACCACGTCCGTGTGGGGGCCGGGGGTCCAGGCGGTCAGATCCCGGACTTCGAAGGTGAGGCCCGCTTCCGCGGGGCGTGCGGCCGCTCGGGTCCGTGCGTCCTCGATCATCGCCGCGGAGCTGTCGATGCCGTGCACCTGCGCCTCGGGCCACGTACGGGCCAGGAGCGCCGTGAGTTCTCCACTGCCGCATCCCAGGTCGACCACGTACCGCGGCTGCTGCGGGGTGATCCGGCTGAGCAGATCGACGAACGGACGGCTGCGCTGGTCGGTGAACTCGCGGTACCCGTCGGGATCCCAATGCATCGCAGCCACTCCACTCCCAATTAGCTTGATATCAAGATACCAGTGAGGGTGGTGAAAGGCCGCCGCCTTCCTGCCGATTCGCCGTTTGGCCTCCTACCCGCCACAACCGGTGTCAGACTTGATCACGAGGGGTGATTCCACCCGGTAGCGACGTCGACCCGGCCAGCCGGGTCCCCGAAGGAGGATGTGCATGTCGCACACAAGCGAGCTGGTGGTGCTCCTGGACGACGAGCTCAACCGCATCGGCTCCACCGACAAGGACACCGTGCACACCACCCAGACCCCTCTGCACCTCGCCTTCTCCTGTTACGTGGAGGACCGTGCCGGCAATGTCCTCATGACCCGACGCGCCCTGAGCAAACGCACCTGGCCCGGAGTGTGGACCAACAGCTTCTGCGGGCATCCGGCACCCGAGGAGTCCATGGACGCGGCGGTACAGCGTCGTGCCGTCGAGGAACTCGGGCTCCAGGTACACGACATCCGCACCGCGCTGCCGGACTTCCGCTACCGCGCCGAGTCACCCGAAGGCATTGTCGAAAACGAGTTCTGCCCGGTGTTCCTGGCAACCGCGTACGAGCAGCCCACCCCCAACCCGAGCGAGGTGGCGCAGTACGTCTGGGTCCCCTGGGAACGCATCGCACCGGTAGCGCGGGCGACCCCATGGATTCTCAGCCCCTGGGCAGCCGAACAGATCGCCGCGCTGCACTCCCCCTACTGATCTTTTCATAAGTTCTGTGGTGTTTGAGGGTGGAGTTCGAGTCCGGTGTGGGCGAGGAAGGACCAGGGCAGGTGCTCGTCGTTGGTGCGGATGCGGGTGATGCCGGCCTCAGCGGCATCGGCGACCTCGCTGAGGTGCTCCCCAGCGAAGTTGGCCAGCTCGCGCGTCTTGATGGCTGACCACAGCATCTCGACCGGATTGAGTTCGGGGGCGTAGGCGGGTAGTCTGAATAGTATTTCCTTTGTGGCTGCAAATATTCTCCCATCGTAAGTGCATTCAATATAATCGCCCCGTTAGGATGCATGCACCCGTCGAATTTCAGTCCTGGATTCGGACTTTTGGAGACTCCGCTGTATTCGTCTTCGACTTGATCGAGAGTGGTGTTCAGCTGATCAAGTGCTTCTTGGGCAGAGATTGGCGGCGACAACTGACTCAAGCGTTCATAGACCAGCAATAGACGTTCTCGGACACCGAGCCCAGAGGATTGTTCAGCCACATTTATCTTTCTTTGCTATCGCTGATTAAGTGTTGCGTGAATTATATCGATAGCCTCGGAAAAGCTCTCGACAACGTCGTGATGACCAGTAAATGCCTCGGATTCATCGGGATCGACGGACACACCCCACTCGCCTTCGGGGGCCCCGTCCAGAACGGCGACAAAGGAGGGAGCTTGGATCGTTATCGCGATAGATCCCGAATCGAAGGACCGAATATTCCACTTCACTGACGATCCGAATTCTTTCCTGAGATGCTCGTCGATTTTCTGGCGATATTCAATAGACATAGAATCCCTTGGCTGGTCAGGAAACATGGATGTCGACTTTGCGCCCTTCTGGGTCCGTGATTACGTGACGCCCGGGGGCCAATTTCGGGTCCGCATGACCTCCAGATAAGGCCATGCCGAGACGAATCCTTTCGGTGGGATGACCGTTTGCAGGGTAGATCTCCACCACGGTTTCATCGCCAAGAACAGCGGCGTAATGCTGCGGACCCTGCCCGTGTTGTTCTTTTTCGAAGTGGAGCCCCAGTCGAGAATAGAAGGAAATACATTCGTCAATTCGATCGCTGTAGATGACCACTAGAGTGATGGAACTTGATGCCAAAAATAACACCTTTCATTTCTGCTTACTACACTCAGAACTCACTCTACTCGGGGAGATGCTCTCACCGCTTATGGTGCTCGCTACGAGAGCTGCGCCCTATATCGAGGAGATTCTGTCACCTGGATTTAGGTGAGGCCAACTCCACTGCTGTGTCTGAACGGTCATGTCCTGACCAGGCTCTCCATGTTCATACGAGAAGTCCAGTACTCCAGCCGTAGATCGTGATCTTCATGCAGGGCGATTTCATTGTCGGGTTCGGTTGGCGTAACCGCTGGTCATGCGAGCCCGAGGAGATCGAGCGGGCGGGTGAAGCAGTCATAGCCCACCCACCGGTAGGCCGTGGGAATGCTGGGGAATCCCAGCCCGGCCAGCAGGCCGATCGCTATAGCGCGTAGCAGGGCCATGTTCTGCGGTGCGGCGCCTGTGCGTACCCGCGAGGCGTCCTCGCCGAAGCTCACGTCGCGGATGTGATGGCGGGCCTCGATGCGCCAGTGGCCGCGCACCAGATGCGCTAACCGCTGGGCGGTGGCGCGGTTGGCCGGCAGGCTTGTGACCAGGTAGGCATAGCTGCGTCGCACCCGGCCAGTGGCGATGGTGCGCACCCACCGGTGGATCCGCACCACCTGAGCAGCATTGGGGAAGGCGATTGCCGGGGCGGTGAGGACCGTGGCGGTGCGTACCTCCTCGCGCCCGTGCGCGCGCTCACGGCAGCGCTCCAACACTGGGGCCTGGGCCCACGGTAGTGCTTTGGCCTGGGCGAACAGGGTGGGCTGGTTGGCCTTGAGGGTGAGCAGGTAATCGGCTCCGCGCTTGGCCAGGTACTCGGCGGTGGCCTTCTGGGCGTGCAGCGCGTCCGCGCTAATGACGCACCCGGTGATGTCGATGTTGGCCAACAACTCGGCCACGGCGGCGATCTCGCTGGTCGTGTCACCCACCCGTACGTGGGCGGCGATGCGCCCCTGGTCGGTCATCGCGGCCAGCAGGTGGGCGGGGCCGCTGTTGGCCGTGGCCGCAGCGCGCAGGCTCTTGCCGTCCACGATCAGCACGGCGGCGTCCTCGGCAGCGGCCAGGCCGACCAGCACGGCCGGGTCCAGTGCCGTGAGAACACGGCGGATGGTGGCCGGGCTGGGAGCCTGACGCAGGCCCAGGGCCGGGCTGATGGTACGGGCTCCGAGCCGGGCCAGGGTGGGCTGGGGCGCATTGGCCGCCCACGGGCCGATCGCCTCCAGGCAGCGGGCGCCGGCCACCACCGCGCACAGGGCGGTGAGCAGGATACAGCCGAGCGGGTGACGGCGTCCCCGCCGATCGCGAGGGTCGCAGTCCCCGGAGGGCAGAGGCAGCGGAGTCGAAAGTGCGGTTGAGACGGAGACGAACGTGACAGACTGAAGGCGCAACGGAGTCCCTCGGAAGTCAGAGATGTAGGAGTCCCTGTACTTCTAACGGGCTCCGTTGTTGTGGGTACGGGCTTCTCCTGGATCGCTACGGCCCTGTGACCAGCGCTGTCCTCACTCATCCCGACTTTGAAACCGCCCTGGGTGCGCCTCGGCCAGCCGTCGGCGGTACTTTCGCAGTAGGTCCTCTCGGTCCCGTTTGTAGGCGGCGCGGTGTGCTTGGTCCTGGTCCCCCTGGGAGGTCGTCGGGCGACCGATGTCCTCACTGGCCATTTTCACCACAACCCTGCCACTGGCCGAGCCCGCGGAATTCCGCGGGCCGGAGCGCTGCGGAAGAATTGGCTGGGGA